>JAQAZG010000014.1 GCA_027864655.1 Oleispirillum naphthae | reverse complement strand
GCCACCAGGCGCACCGTCAGCGCGTTGAGGGCGATCACCACCACCAGCACCAGGGCGGCCACCCCGGCGAGCAGCGAGGAGGCGGCGGCGATGCTTGCCACCGCCGCGGCGATGTCGGCGCGTCCGGCGGAGAGCAGCTGATCCACCGTCTTTTCCGTCGCCGCGTTCATCGCTTCGCGCACGCCGCGCGCCTGGCCGTACCACAGGCCGTTGCTGCGCTCCGCAAGGTCCATCACCGCCTTCGCCGCGTTGCCGTAGGCGGTCATCGCCTTGCCGACGTCGGCGAGCGCGCCTTCGAGGCTGCCGCCCTTGGCTGCCGCCGATGCCACGTTGACCGAGGCCCACGCGGTGGCGAGGGCGGATTTCTGCTGCGCCGCATCCGCCTCGGCGTTGGTGAGGAGGAAGCGCTTCATCGCGTCGCGCGAGACCGCAAGCTGGCGCTGTGCGGTGAGCAGCGGGCCGGTGAGGAGGGGAAGCTTCCTCTCCAGGCTTTCGTCGATGGCGGTGTTGGCCGCCTTGTCGAGCGCGGGCTCGCTTTGCGTCATGGCGCTCGTCGCCTTCAGGTAGTCGTGACGCAGCGCCATGCCCTCGTCGGAGAGGCGGCTGTAATCCGACACTTTGGCCTGCATCGCGGCAAGCAGTTCGCGGCCGGCCGCGTCGGCGGCGGCCACCGCCGCGCCGATGCTCTTGAGCGCCGCGGCGCGCGCTTTGCCGCTGGCGGTTTCGTAGGCGGAGAGATCCTTTTCCGTCTGCGCCTTGGAGACGCCGAGGTTGCCGTAGCCCGCGTTCGCCATCTGGAACTGCGCGGTCTGCGCCAGGGTGGAGAGTTCCACCGTGCCGCGCACCGAGCGGAAGGTCCGCCCGATATCCTGGAAGGCGGACCAGGAGGAGAACGCCATCACCGCAATCAGGCCGATGATCAGCGCAGCGCTGGTGTACAGCTTCACGGGAAGCCGCAGGTTCTTGAGAAACGTCATGATGTGCCTCTGCCCAGGGAAGATTCGGAGCGGTTTTTTGGTTTTTTATCGGTGAGGCGGTGATGTTCATATAAGCGGAAGGTGATTTTCAAATATAAATTCAGGAAGTGTTTGTCACATTTTCAGGAATGTTGCGTATGCCTATAGAAAACCTGGTCGATTGCGGTGCGATAACCGCGCGCTACCAAGCTGATTGGGAATGGTTCAAGAATAGAATACCATCGTAGAGCACGAAAAACGGGGCGCCGATAAATAACTCCCACGTTGAATTGCAATCGTGACTGAGACTCCTGGGGTTGGGTCTTTTCACCGACTCGCAATTGTGATTGGCGTGCGGATGCGACTTTTCCGGTCTTTTGGCGGAGTTTCAGAAGTCGCCGCGGATCGCTGACGGCACGGCGGCGGACGGCGTTTCCGTAACGCGCAGGCGGTCCTCGACGATCGCCAGGCGCGCCGCCTCCACCGCGGCGGCGATGGCGGGGGAGACCAGAGCCGCGTTGTGCGGGCCGAAGGCCAGGGAGAGACCGCCTTCCTTCAGGCCGAAGCTCTTGGTGCCGTTGCTCCAGGCGCCCTCCGCCGCGGCTTTGAGCACGTGCGCCACCGCCGCGCCGACGTTCTTCACCACCGAGGTCAGCATGGTGCCGGGGAACAGATAGGTCTGATCGGAGTCCACGCCGATGGCGAGTTTTCCCGCATCCGCCGCCTTCTGGTAGACGCCGAGGCCGGAGGCCCCGGCCGCGGCGAACAGCACGTCGGCCCCGGCCGCGATCTCCTCTTCGGCGAGGAGGAAGCCCGCCACCGGATCGGAGAACGCCTCCACCCCCGGCCCGATCATCCGCGCGAGCACCCGGGCGCGCGGGTCGGCTTGGCGCGCGCCCTGCTCGTAGCCCGCCTGGAAGCGCCGCACCAGGGCGCTGTCCATGCCGCCGACGAAGCCGAGGAGATGGCTCTTCGAGGCGAGCGCCGCGGCCACCCCGGCGAGGAAGGCCCCTTCCTGTTCGCGGAAGCGGATCGACTGCACGTTGGGCAGGGTGACGATCTCATCGACGATGGCGAAACGGGTCTTGGGATATTCGCGCGCCACCAGGTCGAGGCTGTCGCGGTAGGCGAAACCCACCGCCACCACGATGTCGGCGGAGGCGGCGGCGAGGCGCAGCATCGGGATGCGGTCGGCGTTTCCCTGCGGCTCGTATTCGGCGATGCGCAGGTGCTTTTCCGCCCGCGCCGCGGCGACGCCGTGGAAGGCGGATTCGTTGAAGCTTTTGTCCAGCTTGCCGCCGACGTTGTAGAGCACCGCCGCGGAGAAGCCGAAGGCGGGCGCGGCCAGGGCGCACCAGAGCGCCAGCGCGGCGAGGATCAGGCGCCGCATCGCGGGGCTCCGGCCGCGCCGCGCGCGGCGAGGAAGGGCGCCAGGCTTTGCGCCTCCATCGGCCGGGCGAACAGGAAGCCCTGGCCGATGTCGCAGCCCGCATCGCGGAAGAAGGCGAACTGGCGGTCCTCCTCGATGCCTTCGGCGACCACGGTGAGGCCGAGTTCGTGCGCCATGCGGATGATCTCGGCGGTGATGCGGGTGTCGGTGGCGGAGGAGAACATGTCGCGCACGAAGGACTGATCGATCTTCAGGCACGAGACCGGCAGCCGCTTGAGGTAGGAAAGCGAGGAGTACCCGGTGCCGAAGTCGTCGAGCGCCAGGCCGATGCCGAAGGCGCGCAGCTCGCGCAGGCGTTGCAGCACCTCGGCCTCGCCGCGCAGGAAGACGCTTTCGGTGATCTCGATCTCCAGATGCTGCGGCGGCAGGCCGGTCTCCGCCAGCACGCGCTCCACCTCGGCCACCACGTCGGCGCGCAGGAACTGCGAGGCGGAGAAGTTGACCGCCATCGAGAGCGCGATCCCCTCGTCCCGCCAGAGCCGCGCCTGGCGGCAGGATTCCGCCAGCACCCAGGCCCCCAGCGCCTGGATGAAGCCGGAGCGCTCCGCCACCGGGATGAAATCGGCGGGCGGGATCGCGCCCTTCTCCGGGTGGGTCCAGCGCAACAGCGATTCCACGCCGACGACGCGGCCGCTCGCGATTTCCACCTTGGGCTGGTAGACCAGCCGGAACTGCCCTTCGTCCAGGCCCTTGCGCAGCTCGGCGCGAATCGCCTTGCGGTGCAGCGCGGCGGTTCCGAGCGCCGGTTCGTAGAAGCGCAGCGACGCTTCGGCGGCGGTGCGCGCCACGTTCATCGCCATGTCGGCGTGCTGCAACAACGCGGCGGTGACGGCGCCGTAGCGCGGATAGAGCGCGATGCCGATGGCGGCGCGCAGGTCCGGCACCGGGCTGTCGTCCGGCGGCTGCGCCAGCGCCGCCTGGATGCGCAGCGCCTGCGCCTCCGCCGCCGCCGCGTCGCAGCCGGGGATCAGCGCCGCGAAGTCGTCGCCGCCGAGGCGCGCCAGCATCCAGGCCTCGCCCGCGACGGCGCGCAGGCGGTTGGCCACCTCCACCAGGATGCGGTCGCCGGTGTCGTGGCCGAAGGTGTCGTTGATGTCCTTGAACGCCGCGAGGTTGAGATAGATCAGCGCCCCCGCGCCGCCCGCGGCGAGCAGGGCGTCGCCGCGTTCGGCAAGGCCGTTGCGGTTGAGAAGCCCGGTGAGCGGGTCGCAGCGGGCGAGCAGGGCGAGGCGGCGCATCGCGTCGCGGAACACCGCGAGCGCGCTCGCCATGCGCGTCACCTCGTCGTTGCCGCCCTCGGGAATCCGCGCGTCGTAGTCGCCGTCCGCGATCGTCAGCATGCTCGCGGTGAGCGCCGAGATGCGCCGCGTGACGCGGCGGCCGACATAGAACCAGGCGATGCCGAGCGCCGCGAGCACCGCGGTGCCGCTGGTGACGAGGAGGATGGAGCGGCCGTTCTTCAGGCTTGCGATCACCTCGGTGCGGTCGTCCGCGCCCGAGGACTGCCAGGACTCGATGAGGCGGCCGGTCTCCGCGTCGAGCATGCCGCCGAGGCGGCGGATGTGGTCGAGCTGACTGGTCGCCATGGTCAGCATCGAAATCTCGCCGCGGCGCAGGGCGATCATCCGGTGCAGGTCGGCGGCTTCGGGCGAGCCCTCGGGGACGATGTTCGGTATCCCCTCCGTCAGCATCGGCAGGTGCTGCAGCGGCGCATGCGGGATGTGCCCGGAGATTCCGGCCAGCGCCGGTTGCTTGTGCGCCAGGGCGGAGTTCTGAAGCCGCTCGCCGAGGGCTTGCTGCTGCTCCATCAGCATCCAGCGGTGTTCCATCGCGGATTGCAGGATCTGCAGGTGCGCGCCGATGCGCGAGGACAGTTCGCCCACCGCGTCGATGCCCGTGCCGCTCACCGTGGCGAGCGCCTTGTGCGCCTCGGCCTGTGCGGTGATGAACGCCTCCTCGGCCGCAGCGACGTTGCGTTCGTTGGTTTGCAGCGCCTCCAGCGACGGGGCGTAGATCAACGACGGCACCGTGGCGAGCAAAAGGTTGCCCTGCTGCGTCATCCGGGTGAGCGCCACCATCACCGGCAGGCGGCGCTGCGCGATCTTGTCGATCGCGCCGCCCGCGATGTCGAAGGTGCGCAGGGCGACGAAGCTGGCGAGAACCGTCATCGCCGCGACCGCGCCGAAGGCGAGCCACAGCTTTGCGCTGATGCCGAAGCGCGAGGCGGCATGGCGATGACCCGCGGTTTCCCCCATCGTCGCTCCGTAGTGCCGGATGCACGGATTGCGCGGACATCCCTTCCCGCGCGAAAAGCGAATGTTCGCAAGGCTACGGGGGTTCCGCGCAGCGGTCAAGACGGGGGGTCATTCCCCCGGCGAAACGTCCTTGCCGCTTGGGCGCGCCGCGCGCGCCGCAAGAAGACCCGCGCCGACCACCGCCGCGCTGACCGCGACTCCGACATAGAGCGGGTTGACCGGCCAGGCGAACACCAGCTTGCCCGCCATCGCGGCGAGGGTGCTCGCGGCCATCGAGGCCACCGCCCAGGCGGCGGGCAGGCGCTTCGGCGCGAACACCGCCAGCGACAGGGGAATGAAGATGCCCGCGCCGCGCAGCGCCATCGACATGTAGTTCCAGTCCAGCACGTAGCTGTCGAGGTGGGTGGCGGCGATGAGCGCGGCGATGGCGGTGACGACGAGCACGCTTGCGCGGTTGAGGCGCAGGATGTCGCGGTCGCGGGAAAGCCCGAGCACCGCCTGGCCGATGTCGCGCGAGATCATCGTGCCGATGCCGAGCGTCAGCCCGGCGATCGAGCCGACCACCGAGAGCATCAGTCCGCCGATGCCGATGCCCGCGATGGCGGGGGGCATGTTCTCCAGCAGGAACATCGGCAGGGCGAGGATCGGCGGCATTTCCGGATGGGCGGCGCGCATCGCCATGCCGATCGCCACCGAGGGCAGCCCCACCGGAATGGTGATCGCCGCGGCGGCGTAGGCGCCGATGGCGGCGGTCCGCGAGTCCGAGGCGGCATAGAGCGCCTGGATGTAGGTCTGGGTGCAGATGATGCCGACGATCAGCGAGAACAGGTTGCCCCAGGTCTGCCAGGGGCCGCGGCCGAACAGGCTGAACCACGGAAACGCGGGAAAGCGCGCCGCCGCGTCCGGCAGGGCGGCGAGCTGGGCAAGCGCCACGACGCCCGCGGCGAACAGGGTGAGCCAGATCACGACGAGCTTGAACAGCCCGGCCACCCCCGCGCCCCTCATGCCGCCGAAGGCGACGTAGCCGACCACCAGAAGCACGATCAGCCCGGCGGACGCCGGGGTGGACAGCCCGAACAGCGCGCCGAACATCGGGATCGCCGAGAGCGCGCTCGCCACCGCGGAAAACAGGATGCCCAAGGACGAGGCGAGGCTGGCGATCGGCCCCGCGCCGCGGCCGTAGCCGGCCACCAGGAACTGCGACACCGTCTCCAACCCCGAGCGGCGCAGCGGCCGGGCGTAGAATTTGCCGATCAGGATGAATCCGATGCCCGAGCCCAGGGTGAACCACCAGGCGGACAACCCCATGTTATAGGCGAGCTGGGCGGTGCCGATGGTCGCGGCGCCGCCGATCACGGTTCCGGCGATGCCGCCCGCGATCACCGCGACGCCCGAGGACCGCCCGGCGAGACTGAAGCCTTCGGCGGTCTTGGCGCCGCGCCCGGCGCGCAGGCCGAGAAACAAGGCGGCGGCCACGGTGCCGACGAGAAACGCCAGATGGGAAAGGGACAACGACATGAAAAACCCGCAACGCGGCGATACCGGCGCGCCCGCCCGGGGGACGGATGCGGCGACCGACAGCATGGCGCGGGAGCCCTCTTCATTTCAATCGTCTTTTTCGCCCGCGCCGCCGCTGCGCCGCGCCGCGGCGTGAAATCCCGTCTGGCGGCGGTGGAGAAGAGCCCGTAGACTTCGTATAGGTTGTCCGCTGCTCGCCGATTGGTCATGGGACCCTGTTCCGGAGGATATCGACCGTGTTCGTGCGTTTCCGCGACTGGCCCCTGCGCTGGAAACTCCTCGTCTCGCCGGGATTGGTGGTCGCCGCGGCGCTGCTGGCCGGGCTGCTGTCGTACCGCGTCATCGTCGAGCAGCGGCAGGCCGCCGCCGACATGCTGACCACCGTGGCGGCGCGCGAGCAGCGCCTCTCCACCCTGCGGATGATGATGGTGCAGAGCGATCTCGCGCTTTTCCGCACCATCACCTGGCAGAGCATCGGCGCCGACGCGGCGATCTCCCACGGGCTGAGCCGCGAGGCGGCGCAACGTCTCGACGGCGTGCAGGTCCTGGTTTCGGTGTTCGCCGGGCAAGAGGGGATGACCGACCTTTCCGAGGTGCCCCTGCTGTCCGAGGTGCGGCGCACCGCCGGGCTTTATGAGGCCGCGGCGCGCGACGTGCTTGCGATGCTGGACACCGATGCCGGCATGGCGCTGACCCAGCTTGCCGAGGCGGAGCGCCGCTACGCCGATGTGGATGCCGCGATCCGCGACTGGGAATCCTTTCTGCTGGAGGAGCGCGAGCGCCTGCGCGACGCCTCGGCGGCCGGTCTCCGACGCGCGATTTCCGGTTTCGCCGCGGCGGTGGCGGCGGTGTTCGCCGTGGCGATCGCGATGACGGTGCTGCTCAGCCGCAGGATTTCCGCCGGGGTGACCGGGGTGACCCAGGTGATGCAACGCCTCGCCGACGGCGACAAGGCGGTGGAAGTGCCGCCGGCGGACCGCGACGACGAGGTCGGCGCGATGCTGCGCGCCGTCGGCGTGTTCAAGCGGAATGCGCAGGCGCTCGACCGTCTGGCGGAGGAGCGCGCCGCCCTGGAGAAGGAGAGCCGCCGCGCCCTGCAGGCCGAGGTGGACAAGCTCGCGGCGAGCGAGCAGCGCTTCCGCGACATTGCGGAGTCCTCTTCCGACTGGTTCTGGGAGACCGACGCGCATGACCGCCTGACCATGCTGTCGGAGCGCTTCTACGCCGTCACCGGCCTCACCCCGGAGCAGGTGCTCGGCCGCTCGCGCCTGCAACTGGCGAAGGCCGCCCGCACCCAGGAGGATGCGGCGCAGTGGGTCGTCTACGCCAAGGCGGTCGCACGGCGCAGACCCTTCCGCGGCCTCGATTACCGGGTGGCGCGGCCCGACGGCAAGGAGCTGTTCGTCCGTTCCAGCGGCAAGCCGTTCTTCACCGAGGACGGGACCTTCCTCGGCTACCGCGGCGCTTCCGCCGACGTCACCGCGCTCGCCGCCGCGGAACGCGAGGTGGAAGAGAACCGCCGCCGCCTGGAGGGCATCACCTCCAACCTGTTCGAAGGCGTGCTGCTGGTGGACGGGGACGGCGCCATCCTCTTCGCCAACCCCTCGGCGGCGCACACGCTGGAGACTGCGGACCTCCTCGGCCGCCGGCTCGATGCGGTGCTGCGCTTCGTCGAGGACGGCGCGGAGGTTGCCTGCTGCGCCGGGCCGCCGGGCCGCGCGCTGGCCGAGAACGCGGTGCAGGTGGACGACGACGCGCAGATCCTGCTGCCCGCTGCCGGCAAGCGGATGAGCGTCGCCTACGCCTGCGCGGTACTGGCCGAGGAGGGCGGCGGGCGCGCCGTGGTCGTGTCGTTCCGCAGCATCGATTCCTTGAAGGAGGCGCAGCGCGAGGCGATGCAGGCCTCGCGGCTGGCGAGCGTCGGCCAGCTCGCCGCGGGCATCGCGCACGAGATCAACACGCCGATCCAGTACATCGGCGACAACCTGCGCTTCTTCGACGGCGCGATGGCCACCGTCGCCGGAACCTGCAAGGAAATCCGCGGCCTCGCCGCCGGCGTGCCCGGCCTTGCCGAGCGCGTCGAGGCGGCGGTGGAGAAGGCCGATATCCCCTACCTGATGGAAGAGCTGCCCGCCGCGGTGCGCCAGTCGCTGGACGGCGTCGAACACGTGGCGAAGATCGTCCGCTCGATGAAGGAGTTCTCCCACCCCGGCAGCAGCGCCAAGGTGATGACCGACCTCAACCGCGCGCTCGAAAGCACCCTCATCGTCACCACCAACGAGTGGAAGCACACCGCGGCGGTGGAGAAGGACCTCGATCCCGACCTTCCCGCCATCCTGTGCTTCCCCGCCGACATCAATCAGGTATTGTTGAACCTGATCGTCAACGCCTCGCAGGCGCTGGAGGGGCGGGAGAAGAAGGGGCTGATCCGCATCGGCACGCGGCGCGACGGCGGCTTCGCCGAGATCCGCATCGCCGACGACGGCCCCGGCATTCCGGATTCCCTGCGCGAGCGGGTGTTCGACCCGTTCTTCACCACCAAGCCGGTGGGCAAGGGCACCGGGCAGGGGCTGGCGATCTCGATGGACGTGGTGGTGAACAAGCACGGCGGCAGCCTGACCGTCGAGGATACGCCGGGCGGCGGCGCGACCTTCGTGGTGCGCCTGCCGATCGGCGCGGAAGGGGACGGACCGGAGAAGCAAGGAGAAACCGCATGAAGCTTTCGATCCTGTTCGTCGATGACGACGTCAACCTGCTGCGCGGCCTGCGCCGCATCCTGCACAAGCACCGCGAGGACTGGGACATCACCTTCATGGACAGTCCCCTCGATGCGCTGCGGCTGCTGGAGGAAAAGGGCTTCGACGTGGTGGTCTCCGACATGCGCATGCCGGAGCTGGACGGCGCGTCCCTGCTCTCCGAAGTGGAAAAGCGCTATCCCGGCACGGTGCGGGTGGTGCTCTCGGGCTATACCGAGGAAAAGAGCGTGCTGCGCACCATCGGCCCGACCCATCAGTACCTCGCCAAGCCGTGCAACACCGAGGACATCGTCGCCCTGCTCGACCGCACCCTGGCGCTGCGCGGCGTGCTGCGCAGCGAGCCCTTGCGCACCCTGGCGGCCAGCCTGCACAACCTGCCCTCGCCGCCGGACCTCTACGTCCGCCTCACCGGGGAGATGCGCAGGGAGGCCTCGTCGATGCGCACCATCGCCGAGATGATCTCCGCCGACGTGGCGATGACCGCCGAGGTTCTGCGGATCACCAATTCCGCCTATTTCTCCCTCGGTTCGCCGGTGCACGACGTGTTCCAGGCGGTGCGCCTGCTGGGGTTGGAGACGGTGCGCGCCCTGGTGCTCTCGGTGGGAATCTTCCGGCAGTTCGACACCTCGCCCGAGATGTCGGCGCTGATCCGCGACCTCGACGATTACGGCCTCGCCGTCGGCGGCCTGGCGCGGCGCTTCGCCCGCGAGGAGGGGCTGGTCGAGGGGATGCGCGACCAGGCGTTCTGCGCCGGCATGCTGTCGGCGATCGGCACCCTGGTGTTCCTCGACGCCGAACCGGCGAAGGCGCGCGCGGTGCTCGCCCGCGCCGAGCAGGGCGGCGACCTCAGCGCGCTGGAGAAGGAGATGTTCGGCGCCTCGCAGGCGGACCTCGGCGGCTATCTCCTCGGACTCTGGGGCTTCAACGACGCGATCATCGAGGCGGTGCTCTACCAGAACAGGCCCTCGGTCTGCGTCCACGCCGACCGCTCGGCGCTCACCTGCGTCCACCTCGCCCGGGCGTTCGGGCCGCGCTGGCCGTTGGGCAGGCGCCTCCTGCGCCCGGTGAACCTCGACGTGGACTACGTGCGCCGCCTCGGCATGGAGGCGAAGGTGAAGAAGTGGATGGCCGAGATCGTCGAACAGGATGCGGGGCCGTCGAAATGAACGAGACCATTCTCCTCATCGACGACGACGTCAACCTGCTCTCCTCGATGAAGCGGCAGTACCGCGGCAAGTTCAACCTGGAGACCGCCACCAGCGGCGAGGAGGCCCTGGAACGCATCGCCGCGGGCCCCGCGCCCGCGGTGGTGGTGTGCGACATGCGCATGGGCGGGATGAACGGCGTCGCCACCCTGGCGAAGATCAAGGAGGCCGCGCCCGACACGGTGCGCCTGATGCTCACCGGCAACGCCGACATGCAGACCGCCATCGACGCGATCAACGACGGCAGCATCTTCCGCTTCCTCACCAAGCCGTGCCCGCCGGAGCTGATGGAGGCGGGGCTCGGCGCGGCGCTGGAACAGTACCGCCTGGTGATGGCGGAGCGCGAGCTTCTGGAAAAGACGCTCGCGGGCAGCGTCAAGGTGCTGATCGACATGCTGGCGATGGCCTCGCCGCTCGCCTTCGGCCGCGCCACGCGCATCCGCGGCTGGGCGCGCAAGGTGGCCGCCGCGCTCAACCTGCCGCAACGCTGGCAGATCGAGATCGCGGCGATGCTGGGGCCGGTGGGCCTGCTCTCGGTGCCGCCGGAGGTGATCGCCAAGCTGCACGCCAAACAGCCGCTCTCCGCCGTCGAGCGCCGGATGCTCGACCACAGCCCCGGGGCGGCGAAGACCGTCATCGCGCACATTCCGCGCCTCGCCGGGGTGGCGAAGGTGGTCGGCTTGCAGCACCGCGGCTTCGACGGTTCGGGCTTCCCCGAGGACGGGCCGAAGGGCTCCGACATTCCGCTGGACGCGCGGGTGCTGAAGATTCTCACCGAGCTGTCCAACGTCGCCGCCGGGGTTTCGCCGACGCGCGCCGATTTCGAGACCCTGGGCCTGCGCGCTTCGCAGTTCGACCCCGCGCTGTTCGAGCGGGTGCGCGGCGTGCTCGAGGTGAGCACCGACCACGCCCACGGCGCCCGCCCGGTGAAGACCCTCGCCACCGCCCTGCTGCTGCCCGAGATGGTGCTCGCCGCCGACGTGACGACCCTCGACGGCCGCCTCGTCCTCTCCGCCCTGGTGCAGATTTCCGAGGCGCATGTGGAAAGCCTGCGCAACCTCGCGCGGGTGAAGCGCATTACGGATTCCATCGCGGTGTTCGACGACGACGGACCGGTATGAAAGATGGGAACCGCCGCCCCCTCCTCCCGTTCCGCGTCCACCGCGCCCGGCCCCGGCGATGACGTTCTCGACGTTCTTCGCGCGGTGATGGAAGCCATTCCCGCGCCGGTGTTCTTCAAGGACGAGGACCTGGTCTACCGTGCCTGCAACGCGGCTTTCGCCGCGTACCTGGGGCGTCCGGCGGAAGACGTCGTCGGCAAGACGGTCTACGATATCGCGCCGCGCCACTTGGCCGAAACCTATGACCGCGCCGACCGCGATCTGTTGGCGCAGGGCGGCACCCAGATCTACGAAACCCAGATGCGCTATGCCGACGGCAGCATCCGCGACATCAGTTTCCACAAGGCGCTGTTCCGCTCGAAGGCGGGCAACCTGCGCGGCATGATCGGGGTGATGCTGGACATCACCCCGGGCAAGCGGGCCGAATCCGCCCTGCGCGAGCGGGAAGAGAGCCTGCGCCTGTTGCTGGAGGCCACCGATGAGGGAATCATCGCCGCCGACATGGAGTGCCGCTGCACCCTGGCGAACCCCGCGGCGGCGCGGATGCTGGGGGCCGGTACGGCGGAATCCCTCCAGGGATGCTGCCTGTGCGCGTATGTCGATCCGGCCGGGGTGGATATGGAAGAGGGCGACCACGCTTGCAGCGTCGCCCTGAAGATCCGGGAGGGCCGTCCGCAACGGGTGATCGACGGCATGTTCCGCCGCCGCACCGGCGAGATATTCCCCGTCGATTACACGATCTCGCCGATGTTCCGCGAAGACCGGCTGGTCGGCGCGGTGCTGGTGTTTTCCGACAACACCCAGCGCCGCCAGCTGGAAAGCCAGCTCTATCAGGCATCGAAGATGGAAGCGCTGGGGACCCTGGCGGCGGGCATTGCGCACGAGATCAACACGCCGATCCAATACATCGGCGACAATTTGAGTTTCATCGAGGATTCCCTCGCCGATGTGGTGCGCATTCTGGATGGTTTGCGCGGCGCTGCGGCCGCCGCCGATGCGGAGCGCGGCATTCCCAGGGCCGAGGCGCAGCGCCTGCTGGACGAGGGCAACGCCGCGTTCCTGATGGAGGAACTGCCCGCCGCGATCGGTCAATCCCGTGACGGCGTCGCCCATGTTTCCCACATCGTGCAGTCGATGCGGGAATTCTCGCACCCCGGCGGCCAGAGCAAGTCCCTGGCCGACCTCAACCATCTGGTCGAGAACACCTGTCTCGTCACCACCAATATCTGGAAGCACGTCGCCAGGCTCGACGCCGATCTGGCCGAAGGGCCGATCAACGTGCCCTGCCACGCCGTCGATATCAGCCAGGTGCTGCTGAATCTGATCGTCAATGCGGCGCAGGCGATCGAAGCGGAGGGACGCTCCGGCCTGGGGCTGATCACGGTTTCCACCCGGCGCGACGGCGACATGGCGGAAATCCGCGTATCCGACGATGGGCCGGGGGTGCCCCCGGAAATCTGCGGCAGGATATTCGACCCGTTCTTCACCACCAAACCGGCGGGCAAGGGCACCGGGCAGGGCCTTGCGATCAGCTTCGACGTGGTGACGCGGCGTCATGGCGGCAGCCTGTCCCTCGTCCCCGGCGCGGCCGGGCGGGGGGCCTGTTTCGTGGTGAGGCTGCCGATGGAGGCGAAATCCGTTTAGGCGCGGCGGGCGATGTCGGCTTCGTACCAGGCCGGGAAGTCCTCGGCCGGCATCGGACGGGCGATGAGGAAGCCCTGCACCATCTTGCAGCCGGCGCGTTGCAGCGCCTCGGATTGCTCCGGGGTTTCCACGCCTTCCGCGATCACCGAGAGGTCGAGGTCCTTCCCCAGCGAGACGATCGCCTCGACGATGCGCAGGGCGCTGGCGTCGGTGGCGGCATCGGCGACGAAGATGCGGTCGATCTTCAGCTTCTTCACCGGCAGGCGGCGCAACTGGCCGAAGGCGGAATAGCCGGTGCCGAAGTCGTCGAGGCTGAGCGTCACGCCGATGGCGGTCAGCGCGGCGAGCGCGCCGCGCGGCACGGTTTCGGCATCGAGCGCCGCCCCCTCCACCAGTTCCAGTTCCAGCGCTGCGGCGGGCAGCGCCGCCGCGGCGAGCGCGGCGCGCACGCGCGCCGGAAAATCCGTATCGGCAAGGTCGTTGGCGGTGATGTTGACGGCGATGGTGATATCCGGGCAAAGCTCGCGCCGCCACGCCGCCGCCGCCGTGCAGGCGGCGGTGAGCATCCAGGAGGTCAAGGCCGGAATGGCGTCCGCCGCCTCCGCCTCGGCGAGAAACGCGCCGGGCGGCAGCAGGCCGCGCGCCGGGTGCTGCCAGCGCACCAGCGCCTCGGCGCCGTGTACGCGGTCGCGGGTGATGTCGTATTGCGGCTGCACGTAGAGGCGCATCTCCCCCGCGGCCAGAGCGCGGGCGAAATCTTCCGCCACTTTCGGCACGGCCGCCGGGGTCGCGTTGTGGTGGTGGTGCTCGACCGCCGCGGCGATGGAGGCGAGCAGAACGTCGGTGGGCACCGGCTTGGTATGGAAGCGGAAAACCTCGCCGTCGTTCACCGCGGTTATCGCCGCGTCGAGGTCGGCGGTGCCGGAGAGCACCAGGCGCACCGTGGCGGGGGCGCGCAGACGCATCTCGCGCAACACGTCGAGGCCGTGCATCCCCGGCATGCGCAAGTCGCAGACCGCCGCGGCGAAGGGGCCTTCGGTCTCCAGCAGGCGCAGCGCCTCCTCGCCGCCGCAGGCGAAGCTGAGCGCATAGTGCTGCCCGAGCATGCGGCGCAGCCCTTCCAGAACGTTGGGTTCGTCGTCGATCAGCAGGAGGCGGTCGGTGTGCGTCAAGGCGGGGGTCCGTGCTTGTTGGCGCGTCCTTCAGGATATCATGCAACCGGCGCGCGTTGTGAAGGTCAATGGGAGTCGTGCAGGCATTTTGCGTGATCGTCGAGGATCTCGATGACGCCGCAGTCGCCGACGCAGCCGTGCGGGCACTGCCCGATCATCCGCAGCAGTTCCTCGCGCTGCGCCGCCAGCTGGGCGATCTTGTCCTCGATGTCGTTCAGCCGCGCGCAGGCGATGGAATGCGCCTCGCCGCAGGGGTTGCCCGGATCCCCCGCCAGGGCGGCGAGGCGGCGGATGTCCCCGATCTCGAAGCCGAGCTGCCGCGCATGCCGGATGAAGCGCAGCCGCCGCGCCGTCTCGCGCGGATAGAGGCGGCGGTTGCCTTCGCTGCGCGCGGGCGGCGGCAGCAGGCCGATCTCCTCGTAATAGCGGATGGTCGGGATCTTCACCCCGCTTTCCTTCGCCAGCCAGCCGATCGGCACCAGATCCATGTGCGAAATCTCCTCTTGCATCTCCAGCCGCTAGAGATCGTAGTTTGAACAGAGATAGGAATATGCGAGGGATTTCGCCATGTCTTGCCTGTGCTGCCAGGGGTACGGCCCCACCCGCGACGAGGATGTCTGCTGCGGCGGCCCCGAGGACGGACACGACCACGGCCACGATCACGGCCACGGCGGCAGCGGCACGCTTGCCGCCCTGTGGCGCGAGGGCACGTTGCGCGAGGCGGTGGTCTATGCGGCGGCGCTACAGGCCGCGGCGGTGGCGGGGCGGCTGTGGCCCGCGGCGGGCGGCTGGCCCTTCGTCGCGGCGATGGCGGTGGGACTCTACCCGGTGCTGCGCCGCGTTCTGGCCGAACTGCGGCGCGGCAATCCGTTCTCCATCGAAATGCTGATGACCATCTCGGCGGTGGGCGCGGTGGCGATCGGCGCGGTGGGCGAGGCGGCGACCGTGGTGCTGCTGTTCCTCGTCGGCGAGATTCTCGAAAGCCTTGCGGCGGGGCGCGCCCAGGCGGGGATCGAACGCCTGGTGGCGCTGGTGCCGCAGACCGCGCTGCTGGAAGAGGAGGGCGGCACCCGCAGCGTCGCCGCCGCCTCCCTGACGCCGGGGCAGGTGATCGTCGCCGGAGCGGGGGAACGCATCGCCGCCGACGGCGAGGTGATCGACGGCATGAGCGGCGTGGACGAATCCCCGCTCACCGGCGAATCCCGCCCCAAGCCGAAAGGCCCGGGCGATGCGGTCTATGCGGGCACGGTGAACGGCGAGGGGGTGCTGCGCCTGCGCGTCACCGCCGATGCCTCCGACAACGCCATCGCGCGGGTGGTGCGCCTGGTGCGCGAGGCGCAGGCGCGCAAGGCCCCGGTGCAGCGCATCGTCGAGCGCTTCGCCCGCGTCTATACCCCCTGCGTCGTCGCTGCCGGCGCGGCGGTGGCGGTGCTGCCGCCGCTTCTCGCCGGGGCGGACTGGACCACCTGGATCTACCGCGGGCTTGCGGTGCTGCTCATCGGCTGCCCGTGCGCGCTGGTGATCTCCACCCCCGCGGCGCTCGCCGCGGCGCTCGCCTCCGGGGCGGGGCGCGGCCTGCTGATCAAGGGCGGCGCGGTGCTGGAAAGCCTCGCCCGCGCCGATGCGGTGGCCTTCGACAAGACCGGCACCCTCACCCGCGGCCGTCCCGCCGTCGCCGAGGTGGCGGCGCTTGCGGGCAGCCGGGCGGAGGTGCTGGCGCTCGCCGCCGGGCTGTCGCTCGGCTCCACCCATCCGATGGCGCGCGCGGTGCTGGCCGCCGCGGCGGCGGAGGGCGTGGCTCCCGCCGCGGTGGCGGACCTCGCCGCGCTGCCGGGGCGCGGCGTTTCCGGCCGCGTGGACGGGGTGGAGGCGTTCTTCGGCGCGCCGGGGGCCGATGCGCCCGCGGCCGCGCAGACCCTGGCGGAAGGCGGGCGCACCGTCTCGCTGGTGCGCAAGGGCGGAGACATCCTCGGCCTGATCGCCGCGGCGGACGAGGCGCGCGAGGACGCCGCCGCGGGCGTGGCGGCGCTCAAGGCGATCGGCGCGCGGGTGGTGATGCTCACCGGCGACGTGCCCGCCGCCGCCGCGGCGCTGGCGGACAGTCTCGGCATCGAGGCGCGCGCCGGGCTGCTGCCGGAGGACAAGCTGGCGGCGGTGCGCGAGATGCAGGCGCAGGGCGCGCACGTGGTCAAGGTGGGCGACGGCATCAACGATGCCCCGGCGCTCGCCGCCGCCGACGTCGGCATCGCCTTCGGCGGCGGCACCGACGTGGCGCTGGAGACCGCGGATGCGGCCAGCCTGCACGGCCATGTCGGCGACGTCGCGGCGATGATCCTGCTGGCGCGCCGCGCCATGGCGACGATCCGCCAGAACGTCGCGCTCGCCATCGGGCTGAAGCTCGCCTTCCTGGTCACCACGGTGCTCGGCATCACCGGGCTGTGGCCCGCGGTGCTGGCGGATACCGGGGCGACGGTGCTGGTCACCGCCAACGCGTTGCGCCTGCTGCGCCGCTGAACGCAAAAACGGCCCCCGGAGGGGCCGTTTTTTCCGGGGTGCGCCTGCCTAGTGCAGCGCGTTGGGCAGGAAGGTGGAGATCGCCGGCACCATGGTGATCACTACGAGTGTGCAGATCAGCACGAAGAGGTAAGGCAGCGTCGCCTTCATCACCTTTTCCAGCGGCACCTTGGTGATCGCCGAGGCGACGAAGAGGTCGAGCCCCACCGGCGGGGTGATGCAGCCGATGGCGAGGTTCACCACCATCACCACGCCGAAGTGCAGCGGGTCGATGCCCAGGCTCTCCGCCACCGGCAGGAAGATCGGGGTGAGGATGACCACCGCCGCCGAGGCGTTGACCAGGGTGCCGAGCACCAGCAGCAGCACGTTCATGATCAACAGGAAGACGAGCGGCGAAGAGGTGAGCGAGACCACCGCCGCGCCGACGTGGTGCGGGATCTGCAGGTTGGTCATCAGCCAGCCGAAGGCCTTGGCCGCGCCGACCAGGAACATGATCAGGGTGGAGCCGATCACCGCCTTGAACACGATCTCCGGGAAGTCGGCGAGCTTGAGTTCGCGGTAGATGAACAGGCCGACGACGATGCCGTAGACCGCCGCCACCGCCGCCGCCTCGGTCGGCGTGAAGATGCCGCCGTAGATGCCGCCGATGATGATCACCGGGGTCATCAGCGCCCAGAAGGCTTCCTTGAGGGTGAGGAACAGCTTGACGATGGAGAAGTTGCCCTCGGGCGGAATCCCCTCCTTCTTCGCGATGTACCAGCCCATGCCGCACATCGCCAGGCCCATCAGCAGGCCGGGCAGCACGCCGCCCATGAACAGGTCGCCGATCGAGACGTTGGCGATGACGCCGTAGACGACGAAGGTGATCGACGGCGGAATGACGATGCCGACGGTGCCCGAGGCGGCGACGATGCCGGTGGCGAGCTCGCGGCGGTAGCCCTTGCGCTCCATCTCGCCGACCATGGTCGAGCCGATCGCCGCGGTGGTCGCCGCCGAGGAGCCGGAGATCGCGGCGAAGAACATGCCCGCCACCGCCACCGCCTGCGCCAGGCCGCCGGTGAACGAGCCGACCATCGCCTGCGCCACGCCGACCAGGCGCTTGGTCACGCCGCCCGCGGACATGAACGCGCCCGCGAGCATGAAGAACGGCACCGCCATGAACGAGAAGCTGTCGATGCCGGAGAACATGGTGTTGAGGATCAGCACCTGCGGCAGGTCCATGTAATAGACCAGGACGAACGACACCGAGAGGCACAGGGCGTAGGCGACCGGCACGCCGATCAGCGCCAGGCCGATGAAAAGCAGGACCAGAACGGTTTCCATCGTATGCCCCTTATGCCTTGGGTTCGCGGATCGCGCGGAGGATCTTGAGGCTGTCCTTGATGTGGTAGAGCAGCATCAGCACGCCGGAGACCGGCATCACGATGTAGACCCAGCTCATCGGGATGCCGAGGCCCGGAGCCTCCTGGAAGCTCATCGTCTCGGTCATCTTCCAGCCCTGGGTGATCAGGAGGAAGATGAAGACGTAGCCGCAGAGGTTGATGAAGACGTTGAGCACGAAGCCCGGCTTGCTGCCCGCCAGCAGGCGCGGCAGCAGCTCGACGGCGAGGTGGCCGTCCTCGCCCATGATCAGGGCGGAGCCGAGGAAGACCGCCCAGACGAAGAGGAAGCGGGCGAGTTCCTCCGACCACTCGAAGGTGAAGCCGAGGAGGTAGCGGGTGATCACCTGCATGAAGATGATCGCCAGCATCACCAGCATCGCGGCCACCGAGATGCCGTAGAGAACCTTGCGTAGCAGCTTGAACAGACTGTCCATTTTGTATCGGCCCCTTCTCAGGCGCGAGCTCGGGAGGAGACGGGCGACCCACCGGTTTCCCCAATCCCCGGTGCGTCGGGCGCAGGCGCAGCCGCGCAGGCGCGCGCCGCCCTTCCGGCGGCAATGCGGCCCTGGCCGCGCGCGCCGGTATTTAGACACCTTATAGACAGATTTTCAACATAATTGCGGCACATCGGCGGGTGGGCGCAGGCAAAGAAAAACGGCCCCGGGGGGCCGTTTTCGCGTCGTTGCATGCGCCGTTGCGTCAGTGCAGCGCGTTGGGCAGGAAGGTGGAGATCGACGGCACCAGGGTGATGAACAGCAGCACGCCGATGAGGGCGAAGAGGTAAGGCAGCGTCGCCTTCATCACCTTTTCCAGCGGCACCTTGGTGATCGCCGAGGCGACGAAGAGGTCGAGCCCCACCGGCGGGGTGATGCAGCCGATGGCGAGGTTCACCACCATGATCACGCCGAAGTAGAGCGGGTCGATGCCCAGGCTCTCCGCCACCGGCAGGAAGATCGGGGTGAGGATGACCACCGCCGCCGAGGCGTTGACCAGGGTGCCGAGCACCAGCAGCAGCACGTTCATGATCATCATGAACATCACCGGCGAGGTGGTGAGCGAGACCACCGCCGCGCCGACGTGGTGCGGGATCTGCAGGTTGGTCATCAGCCAGCCGAAGGCCTTGGCCGCGCCGACCAGGAACATGATCAGGGTGGAGCCGATCACCGCCTTGAACACGATCTCCGGGAAGTCGGCGAGCTTGAGTTCGCGGTAGATGAACAGGCCGACGACGATGCCGTAGACCGCCGCCACCGCCGCCGCCTCGGTCGGCGTGAAGATGCCGCCGTAGATGCCGCCGATGATGATCACCGGGGTCATCAGCGCCCAGAAGGCTTCCTTGAGGGTGAGGAACAGCTTGACGATGGAGAAGTTGCCCTCGGGCGGAATCCCCTCCTTCTTCGCGATGTACCAGCCCATGCCGCACATCGCCAGGCCCATCAGCAGGCCGGGCAGCACGCCGCCCATGAACAGGTCGCCGATCGAGACGTTGGCGATGACGCCGTAGACGACGAAGGTGATCGACGGCGGAATGACGATGCCGACGGTGCCCGAGGCGGCGACGATGCCGGTGGCGAGCTCGCGGCGGTAGCCCTTGCGCTCCATCTCGCCGACCATGGTCGAGCCGATCGCCGCGGTGGTCGCCGCCGAGGAGCCGGAGATCGCGGCGAAGAACATGCCCGCCACCGCCACCGCCTGCGCCAGGCCGCCGGTGAACGAGCCGACCATCGCCTGCGCCACGCCGACCAGGCGCTTGGTCACGCCGCCCGCGGACATGAACGCGCCCGCGAGCATGAAGAACGGCACCGCCATGAACGAGAAGCTGTCGATGCCGGAGAACATGGTGTTGAGGATCAGCACCTGCGGCAGGTCCATGTAATAGACCAGGACGAACGACACCGAGAGGCACAGGGCGTAGGCGACCGGCACGCCGATCAGCGCCAGGCCGATGAAAAGCAGGACCAGAACGGTTTCCATCGTATGCCCCTTATGCCTTGGGTTCGCGGATCGCGCGGAGGATCTTGAGGCTGTCCTTGATGTGGTAGAGCAGCATCAGCACGCCGGAGACCGGCATCACGATGTAGACCCAGCTCATCGGGATGCCGAGGCCCGGAGCCTCCTGGAAGCTCATCGTCTCGGTCATCTTCCAGCCCTGGGTGATCAGGAGGAAGATGAAGACGTAGCCGCAGAGGTTGATGAAGACGTTGAGCACGAAGCCCGGCTTGCTGCCCGCCAGCAGGCGCGGCAGCAGCTCGACGGCGAGGTGGCCGTCCTCGCCCATGATCAGGGCGGAGCCGAGGAAGACCGCCCAGACGAAGAGGAAGCGGGCGAGTTCCTCCGACCACTCGAAGGTGAAGCCGAGGAGGTAGCGGGTGATCACCTGCATGAAGATGATCGCCAGCATCACCAGCATCGCGGCCACCGAGATGCCGTAGAGAACCTTGCGCAGCAGCTTGAACAGCCCGTCCATACCCGTGTGCCCCCGTGATTTCCGGAGGCATAGACATCGCTGAAAATTGTGTCGGAAGCAGGGCGGAAAAATGGCCCGGACACGCCGTGTCCGGGCCAGGAAAAGGCGTTTTCTTATAATGCCTTAGGCATTACTTCTTGGCGCGCAGGGCGTTGACCTTGTCGATGTTGTCCTGGCCGACGGTCTTGGCGAACATGGCGATGACCGGCTTGGTCGCATCCATGAACGGCTTGCGGTCCACGGTGAGGACTTCCATCTTGCCGGTCGCCTTGATCTTGTTCCAGTAATCGTTGTCCTCGTCCTCGGAGACCTTGCGCTGCCAGGCGATGGATTCCTTGGCGGCGTCCTGGACGACCTTCTGCTGCTTCGGCGAAAGCTTCTTCCAGGTGATCATGGAGATCAGCACCGGCTCCGGCGCGTAGGCGTGGGCGGTGAGCGAGGCGTACTTCTGCACTTCGAAGAAGCGCTTGGTGTAGATGTGGGCGGAGGGGTTCTCCTGGCCGTCCACGGTGCCCTGCTGCATCGCGGAGTAGAGTTCGCTGAACGCCATCGGGGTCGGCGATGCGCCGAGCGCCTTCATCATTTCCACGTAGATCTTGTTGGTCATCACGCGGATCTTGAGCCCCTTCATGTCGGCCGGGGTCTTGATCGGGCGGAGGTTGTCGGTCATGTGGCGGATGCCGTTTTCCATGTAGCCGAGCAGCTTGATGCCGCGCGGTTCCAGGCCCTTGCCGATCTCCATGCCGACGGTGTCGAGCGAGCGGTAGGCGTGCGGCCGGTCCTCGAACAGGAACGGCAGGTCGAACAGCGAAATCTGCGGCTGGAACTGGCCGAGCACCGCGGTGCCGACCAGAGCCATATCGACGGAGCCGAAGACCAGGCCTTCGATCAGGTCCTTCTGGTTGCCGAGCTGGGAGTTCGGGAACACCTTGACTTCGATCTCGCCGCCCGACTTCTCCGCGACGAGCTTGGCGAACTGGTCGGCGCCCTTGCCGTAGGGGTGAACGGGTTCCGCGATGTGGCCGAGCTTGATGACGACCTTGGCCGCGGCCATAGCCGGGCCGGATGCGGTCATGGCCAAAAGGCACATGCCGAGAATGCTTGTGAGGCGCTTCATAGGTTCCACCCTGTTCTATTGCTGTCGGAGTCTCGTTGCCGGGCACCGGGTCCCCCGAAGTGCCTGACATGGCCCAACATTTAGACAGGAAACCGCCGGGGTTTCAACCCAATTGCCGCCCCCCGGTCGGGTGGGGGAGCGAATCGGCGGCCTGCCCGGAATGCGGCGGCGGCTTTGCCGTTCCGCATAGGCGCGGCCATGGCGGGAATCGCGAAAAAGCGTTTCCCGAGTCGCGGGAATCAGCCGGCGGCGTTCCCGCGGCGCAGGCGGCGGAAATAGGCGCCCATGCGGTCGAGGTAGATGTAGATCACCGGGGTGATGTAGAGGGTCAGCGCCTGGGAGAGGATCAGCCCGCCGACCACGGTGAGGCCGAGCGGCTGGCGCGCCTGCGCGCCCGCGCCGATGCCGATCGCGATCGGCAGGGTGCCCATCAGGGCGGCCATGGTGGTCATCATGATCGGGCGGAAGCGCACCAGCGCGGCCTGCACGATCGCCCGCTCCGGCGGCAGGGAGGCGCTGCGCTCCTGCTCCAGGGCGAAGTCGATCATCATGATCGCGTTCTTCTTGACGATGCCGACCAGCATGATGATGCCGACGAAGGCGTAGAGGCTGAGCGGCACGCCGAAGAGCTCCAGGGTGAGCAGCGCGCCCACCGCCGCCGAGGGTAGGCCGGAGAGGATGGTCAGCGGGTGGATGAAGCTTTCGTAGAGGATGCCGAGCACGATGTAGACGACGAAGATGGCGAGCAGCAGCAGCAGGCCGAGGCCCTGGCTCGAACTCTTGAACGCCTTGGCGGTGCCCTCGAAGCTGGTCTGGGTGGTGCCGGCCAGGCCGATGTCGCGCTGCACCTCCTGGATGCGGGCAAGCGCCTCGCCGAGGGAAAGCTCGCGGTCGAGGTTGAACGAGACGGTGACCGCGGGCAACTGGCCGAGATGGTTCACCGTCTGCGGCAGCACGCCGGGGGCGATGGTGGTGACCGCGGTGAGCGGCACCAGCGCGCCGTTGCTGCTGCGCACGTAGAGGCGCTCCAGCGCCGAGGATTCGCTCTGGAATTTCGGCAGCAGTTCGAGGATCACCTGGTACTGGTCGTTCGGCGTGTACATCGTGGAGACCTGCCGCGTGCCGAAGGCGGAGGCGAGCGCATCCTCGATTTGCAGCACGGTGACGCCGAGCTTGGCGGCGCGCTCGCGGTCCACCGTCACCGAGACGGTGGGGGCGGAGATGTCCATGTCGTTGGTGACGTCGTAGAAGCCGTGCTCGTGGGAGAGCGCCTCGGTGAGCCTGGCCGCGCCGCCGTAGAGCGCGCCGAGGTCGAGGTCCTGCAGGGTGTACTGGTACTGCGCCTTGCTGAGCGAGCCGCCGATGCGGATCACCGGCGGGTTCTGCATGTAGACCTTGATCCCCGGAATCTCCGCGGTGGCCCTGCGCAGGCGGCGCACCACGTCGTCGGCGGTGGCGGAGCGGTCCTCGTAGGGGGTGAGGCTGATGATCAGGATGCCGGAGTTGACGCCGGTGCGGGAGCCGCCCGCGCCGACCGACATCATCACCGAGGCGACGTCCGGGTCCTGGCGCACGATCGCGGCGGCGCGCTTCTGGTTGCGCACCATCTCGTCGAAGGAGGTGCTGGAGGAACCCTCGGTATAGGCGAAGATGCGGCCGGTGTCGTCGGAGGGCAGGAAGTCCTTGGGCACCATCACGAAGAGCAGGGCGGAGAGCGCCAGGCTCGCCACGAAGGCGCCGAAGATGACGCGCGGGTGCGCCAGGCTCCAGCGCAGGGAGACCTCGTAGAGCGATTGCATGCGCTCGAACGCCGCCTCGAGGCGGTGGTAGAGGGCGCCGTGGCTCTGGTGCCCGGCGCGGATCATCCGGCTGCACAGCATCGGCGTCAGGGTCAGCGAGATCACCCCGGAGACCAGGATGGCGATGACGATGGTGAGCGCGAACTCGTTGAGCAGGCGGCCGACGATGCCGCCCATGAACATCACCGGGATGAACACCGCGGCGAGCGAGACGGTCATCGAGACGATGGTGAAGGCGATCTCGCGCGCGCCCTTGATCGCCGCCTCGAAGGGACGCTCCCCCGCCTCGCGGTGGCGCACGATGTTTTCCAGCATGACGATGGCGTCGTCCACGACGAAGCCGACGGAGAGGGTGAGCGCCATCAGCGACAGGTTGTCGAGCGAGAAGCCGAAGGCCGCCATGCCCGCGAAGGTGCCGACGATGCTGATCGGCAGCGCGAGCGAGGGGATGATCGTCGCCGAGGCGCTGCGCAGGAACACGAAGATCACCATGATCACCAGCACCGCGGCGAGCACCAGGGTGAACTGCACGTCCTCGATCGAGGCGCGGATGGTCTGGCTGCGGTCGTAGAAGATCGAAAGCTCCAGGCTCGGCGGCAACTGCGCCTCGAACTCCGGCAGCACCGCCTTGATCGCCTCCACCACCTCGATGGTGTTGGAACCGGGCTGGCGCTGGATCGCGAGGGTGACCGTGCGCTCGTCGTCCACCCAACTGCCCAGGCGGTCGTTCTCGACGCTGTCCACCACCTCGCCGAGATCGCCGAAACGCACCGGCGCGCCGTCGCGGTAGGCGATCACCTGGTCCACGTAGGCGGCGGCGGAGAGAAGCTGGCCGCGGGTGTGGATCAGCGCGGTGCGGGTGGGGCCGGAGAGCGAGCCGGTGCCCTGGTTGACGTTGGCGGCGGAGACCGCGGCGGCCACCTCGTCGATGCCGAGGCCGCGCGCCGCCATGGCGTCCGGGTCCATGCGCAGGCGCACCGCGTACTTCTGCGAGCCGTAGACGTTGACCTGCGCCACGCCGTTGATCGTGGAGAGCCGCCGCGCCAGCTGGCCTTCCGCATACTGCGTCACCGTGGACATCGGCAGGGTCTTGGAGCGCATGAAGATGTAGTAGATCGGCGAACTGCCGGGATCGACCTTGCGCAGCGCGGGCGGCGTGGTCATGTCCGCGGGCAGCTTGCGCAGGGTGGAGGAGATCGCCGCCTGCACGTCCTGCGCCGCGGCGTCGATGTCGCGGTCGAGCGAGAACTGCATGGTGACGCGGGTGCGTCCCTGGCTCGACGTGGAGGTCATCGAATCGATGCCGGAGATCGTCGAGAACTGGTTTTCGAGAGGCGTCGCCACCGCCGAGGCCATGGTCTCCGGGTCGGTGCCGGGCAGGTCGGCGGTCACCGTGATGGTGGGGAAGTCCACGGCGGGCAGCTCGCTCACCGGCATCTTGAGGTAGCCGATGATGCCGAAGATCACCAGCGCCACCATCAGGAGCGTGGTGGCGACCGGACGGCGGATGAACAGATCGACGCTCATTTCTGCGCCTTGCCGGCCGCAGGGGCGGCAATGACGACCGGCACGCCGGGGGCGAGGCGCAACTGCCCGTCGGTCACCACCTGCTCTCCGGCCTCGACGCCCGCGCCCAGCGCGGCGACGCCCGCATCGGCATAGAGCACGGTCACCGGGCGGACCTCGGCCTTGCCGTCCTTGCCGACGACGTAGACGTAGGGGCCTTCCTGTCCGGTGTTGATCGCCTCGAAGGGTATGGCGACGGCGTCGCGGAAGGTCTCCAGCACCAGGGAGGCGGAGACGAACTGGCCGGGCACCAGGCGATGGTCGCGGTTTTCCACGGTGGCGCGCACCTCGATGGTGCCGCTCCGCGAATCCACCGTGGCGTTGACGAAGTCCACGCGCGCGGTGATCGGCGGCGCGGCGTCGCCGGGGATGGAAACGATCAGGCCGGTGCCGCCCTCGCGCATGCGCGCCTGCAGGGTCGGCAGCTGCTGCTGCGCCACGGTGACGGAGATGCGCACCGGCTCGATCGCCGAGAGCGTCACCAGCGCGGTGTCGCCGTTGGCCTTCACGATGTTGCCGGGGTGGATGAGGATCGGCCCGGTCTTGCCGGAGAAGGGGGCGCGGATCTCGGTGTAGCCGAGCTTCAGCCTGGCGTTGGCGACCATCGCGGCATCGGCGGCCACGGTGGCGGCGAGCGCCTTGGCCTCGGCCTGCGCCTGCTCGAACTTCTGCGCCGAGGCGACGCCGCGCTTGCTCAGGTCCTTCTGGCGGACGAGTTCGAGGCGCGCCTTGTCGAGTTGCGCCTGGTCGCGGGCGAGCACCGCCTGCGTCTGTTCCAGGTCGGCCTGGAAGGGCCGCGGGTCGATGCGGAAGAGCAGGTCTCCCGCCTTGACCGTGTCGCCCTCGGTGAAGAACGCCTCGAGCACCCGGCCTTCGACCAGGGACTTGATCTGCGCCGTCGCGGAGGCGAGCACGCTGCCGTAGGTGCGCACCAGGCGCGGCACGTCGCGGCGCTCCGCCTGCGCCGCCACCACCGGCGCGGCGACCGCCTGGCGGCCTTGCGGCGCGGCGGCGGCGGGCGCGGCGGCGCAGGACATGCCGAGAACGATCAGGGCCGCACAGAGGCCCGGGCGGTATCCGAAACGTCGCATCACGATGAGGTTTCCGTTCCAAGGGGGGCAGCGCGCGACAGTATACATAGACCGTCCGGTCTCGATAATCGGAATCGCATACGGATGACTCTCCCTTACGATATTTTTACGCTATAAACCCCGCGG
Organism: Oleispirillum naphthae; assembly: GCA_027864655.1. Classification (GTDB taxonomy): domain Bacteria; phylum Pseudomonadota; class Alphaproteobacteria; order Rhodospirillales; family Rhodospirillaceae; genus Oleispirillum; species Oleispirillum naphthae. The sequence continues at coordinate 45,410 of JAQAZG010000014.1, read as the reverse complement.
CGCCCGTCTTGTCGGAGAGATCGCGGCGCAGGGCGAAAGGATGTGTCGCGTGGCGGCGGAAAAAGGCCTGTTTTCGTACCGGAAGTTCTGGGCGCACCGTTTCGGTCCCGCGCCGTTCCTGCCGATGAGCCGCGACGAGATGACGGCGCTCGGCTGGGACTCCTGCGACGTGGTGATCGTCACCGGCGACGCCTATGTCGATCATCCCTCCTTCGGCGCGGCGGTGATCGGCCGGGTGCTGGAGGCGCAGGGCTTCCGCGTCGGCATCGTCGCGCAGCCGGACTGGTCCTCGTCCGCGGCGTTCGCCGCGCTCGGCAAGCCCAACCTCTTCTTCGGCGTCACCGCGGGGAACATGGACTCCATGGTCAACCGCTACACCGCCGACCGCCGCATCCGCAGCAACGACGCCTACACCCCCGGCGACGAGGGCGGCAAGCGCCCGGACCGTGCGGCGATCGTCTATGCGCAGCGCTGCCGCGAGGCGTTCAAGGACGTGCCGGTGGTGATCGGCGGCATCGAGGCCTCGCTGCGCCGCCTCGCGCACTACGACTACTGGTCCGACAAGGTGCGGCGCTCGGTGCTGTTCGACGCCAAGGCCGACGCCCTGGTCTACGGCAATGCCGAGTGCGCGCTCTCGGAAATCGCGCACCGCTTCGCCTCCGGCAAGGGGGTGGGGGACCTGCGGCAGGTGCGCGGCGTCGCGGTGGCGGCGGACGCGCCGCCGGAGGGCGTGACGCTGATCGACGAGACCCGCCTGCCCGACGAAGCCCCGCCGCGCGAGCGCCCGCCGCGCGATGCGGAGACCGCGCTGCTGCTGCCCGATTTCGCCGCGGTGGCGGCGGACCGCGCGCTCTATGCGCATGCGGCGCGCATCGCGCACCTGGAGAGCAACCCGCGCAACGGCCGCGCCCTGATGCAGTTCCAGGGCGGCCGCGCGGTGTGGGTCGCACCGCCGCCGCTGCCGCTTTCCACCGCCGATCTCGACGCGGTGTTCGACCTGCCGTACGCCCGCGCGCCGCACCCGGCCTATGGCGATGCGCGCATCCCGGCGTGGGAGATGATCCGCCATTCCGTGGCGATCCTGCGCGGCTGCTTCGGCGGCTGCGCCTTCTGCGCGATCACCGCGCACGAGGGCCGCATCGTGCAGAGCCGCTCGGAGGAGTCGATCCTGCGCGAGATCGCGGCGATCCGCGACACCGACGCCGCCTTCACCGGCCACATCTCCGATCTCGGCGGGGCCACCGCCAACATGTACCGCCTGGGCTGCTCCTCGCCGCGGGCGGAGGCTCTGTGCCGCCGCTTCTCCTGCCTCTACCCGAAAATTTGCGACAACCTCAACACCGACCACGGGCCGCTGATCCGCCTCTATGCAAAGGCGCGGGCGGTGCCGGGGGTGAAGAAGGTGCTGATCGGCTCCGGCGTGCGCTTCGACCTTGCGGTGAAGAGCCCGGCCTACATCCGCGCCCTGGTCGCCGACCATGTCGGCGGCTACCTCAAGATCGCGCCGGAGCACACCGAGAAGGGCACCCTCGACCTGATGCTGAAGCCCGGCATCGAAACCTTCGAGGGCTTCCGTTCGCAGTTCCAGGCCGCGGCGAAGGCCGCGGGCAAGGACTTCTTCCTCATTCCCTATTTCATCGCCGCCCATCCCGGCACCACCGACGAGGACATGTTGAATCTCGCCCTGTGGCTGAAGAAGAACGGCTTCCGCGTCGATCAGGTGCAGACCTTCCTGCCCGCGCCGATGGCGCTGTCCACCGCGATGTACCACACCGGGTTCAACCCGCTCGCCCCGGTGAGGCGCGCCGGCGCGCCGGGCGTCGCCACCGCCAAGGGGCTGCGCCGGCGCCGCCTGCACAAGGCGTTCCTGCGCTATCACGACGCGGAGAACTGGCCGATGCTGCGCGAGGCGCTGGTCGCCATGGGCCGCGCCGACCTGATCGGCCCAGGCAAGGCGCACCTGGTGCCTGCCTGGCAGCCCAGGGGCACCGGCCAAGGCGGCGAGGGCCGCCGAGGCGGAAAAATGCGCAACAGTGTAACGTCGCCGCCCTTGACATCCCCCCGCCGCAGCCGGTAAACCGGACGCCTCGGTTCCCGGCTCCGCGTGGGAGGTTTCGCGCGCGTCCGGGTGAAAAGGGAATTCGGTGCGGACTGCGCCGCCTCGCGGCGCGCCAAGGCCGAAGCTGCCTCCGTAACTGTAAGCGGCGAGCCAGGATCGAATTACGCCACTGGGAAACTGGGAAGGCCGATCCGACGCACCGACCCGCGAGCCAGGAGACCTGCCGGGAGTCGTTTTCTTGCGTGCGGAGGCACGGGGGAACCGTGTTTCCGGCATGGCGCAAGACCCGCCTTTCCCGACCCGGTTTTCCCTTCATCGCATCTCCCCACGCAAGCGGCGGGCCGTCAGGGCCCGCTTCGTGCAGCGTCGATCGCGCGGAGGGCGCGGGGGGTGACGGTGGAACAAGCGTTGGATGCGTCCATGGACCGCGGCGGGAAGGCGGGGCTGCGCCTCTCCTACGGTGGGCTGCTCGCCGCGCTGGCGCTGGTCATCGCGTGCCTGTTCGCCGCGGGGCTGTGCGTCGGGCCGGTGGCGATCCCGCCGGGGCGCGCCTTCGCCGCCCTGTTCGGTGCGGATGCCGGGCCGTATTCGGTGATCCTGCGCGATATCCGCCTGCCGCGCGCCATCCTCGGCGCGGTGGTGGGGGCCTCGCTCGGGCTTTCCGGCGCGGCCTTGCAGGGGCTTTTGCGCAATCCGCTGGCCGAGCCCGCGTTGATCGGCACCTCTTCCTCCGCCGCGCTCGGCGCGGTGATCGCGCTCTATTACGGCTTTGCGGCGATGTTTCCCCTGGCGCTGCCGCTCTTCGCCATCGCCGGGGCGGTGATCTCCATCCTGCTGCTGTTCGGCCTCGCCGGGCGCACCCCCGGGGTGCTCACCATCATCCTCGCGGGGGTGGCGCTCTCCAGCCTTGCCGGGGCGCTGATCTCCATCGCGATCAACCTCTCGCCCGACCCGCATTCGGCGCTGGAGATCGTCTTCTGGCTGATGGGCTCGCTCTCCAACGTCAGCATGCGGCACGCCGCCCTGGCGCTGCCGTTCTCGCTTGCCGGGTGGGCGATGCTGCTTTCCTGCGGGCGTGCGCTCGATGCGCTGACCCTCGGCGAGGACACCGCGGCCAGCCTCGGCGTTTCGCTCACCCGCCTGCGCTATTCCCTCATCGTCGGCACCGCGCTCGCGGTCGGCGCCGGGGTGGCGGTGGCGGGCAGCATCGGCTTCATCGGACTGATCGTGCCGCACATCCTGCGCCCCCTGGTGGGGCACCGTCCCGGCCGCCTGCTCGCCGCGAGCGCGCTGGGCGGCGCGGCGCTGCTGCTCGCCGCCGACATCGGCGTGCGGCTGATCTCCACCGACCCGGAATTCAAGCTCGGCGTGCTCACCGCGGTGATCGGCGCGCCGTTCTTCCTGGTCCTCGTGCTCAACACCCGCCGCCACGCGCCGTGAGGGAAAACGCCATGACGACGATCCTTCCCGTTCCGCCGCCCGCCGGTTTCTCCGTCGAAAACCTCGCCGTGAGCCTGTCCGGGCGGCCGGTGCTGCGCGGCATCGACCTGGCGCTCGGCGGCGCGGGGGTGACCGGGCTGATCGGCCCCAACGGCGCGGGCAAGACCACGCTGCTGAAGACGATGATGGGATTCCTGCCCCCCGCCGCGGGGGAGGCGCGCTTCGGCGGGCAGGCGCTCGCCGCGTGGGAGCCGCAGGCGCTCGCCCGCCGCGTCGGCTATCTGGCGCAGGGATCGCCGTGCTCCTGGCCGATGAGCGTGGAGCGCGTCGTGGCGATCGGCCGCACGCCGCACCTCAGCCGCTTCGGCCGCCCCGGCGCGGCGGATGCCGCGGCGGTGGAGCGCGCCATGGCCGCCACCGGGGTCGCGCACCTGCGCCGCCGCCCGGTGACCGACCTTTCCGGCGGCGAGCGGGTGCGGGTGATGCTGGCCCGCGCGCTCGCCGGGTGCCCCGAGGTGCTGCTCGCCGACGAGCCGGTGGCGGGGCTGGACCCGCACTATCAGTTGCAGGTGATGGAAACCCTGCGCGATTTCGCAGCCGAGGGGCGCGGCGTCGTGGTGGTGCTGCACGACCTGACGCTTGCGGCGCGCTTCTGCGCGCGCCTGGTGCTGCTGCATGGCGGCCGGGTGATGGCCGACGGCACGCCGGAAGAGGTGCTGACGCCCGGCCTGCTGGAGGCCGCCTACGGCGTCACCGTGCATGTCGGACGCCACGGCGGCGGGCTCTACGTGCTGCCGTGGGAAGTCAGCGGCGGCTCCGGCCTGCGCGCCGCGGTCTGAAAAAGGGGGAAGGCTCATGGAAACCACAGTTACCGGCACGGTCATCGCGGTGCCGCACGATCTCTCGCCGTGGACGATGTTCGTCAACGCCCACATCGTGGTGCAACTGGTGATGATCGGCCTCGCGCTCGCCTCGGTGGCGACGTGGACGGTGGCGATCGCCAAGACCGTGGAAATCCGCCGCGGCCGCCGCGCCGCCGCCGCGGCGCTGGCGATGCTCGCCGAGGCGCGCAGCCTCGCCGATGCGGACCGCGCCGCCGCGCCCGGCCCCGCCGCCGCGCTGGTCGCCGCCGCCGCCGCCGAGGTGCGGCTCTCCGCCGGGTCGCCCTGCGGCGGGCTGAAGGAGCGGGTTTCCACCCGGCTTTCGCGCGCCGAGGCGGCGGCGGGCAGGCGCATCGCGCTCGGCACCGGCATCCTCGCCAGCATCGGCGCCACCGCGCCGTTCATCGGCCTGTTCGGCACCGTCTGGGGCATCATGAACAGCTTCGTCGGCATCGCGCGGGCGCACACCACCAACCTCGCGGTGGTCGCGCCGGGCATCGCCGAGGCGCTGCTCGCCACCGCCATGGGGCTGATCGCCGCGATCCCCGCGGTGATCGTCTACAACGCGCTCGCCCGCGCCATCGCCGCCTACCGCGCCCAGCTCGCCGACATTTCGGCGGCGGTGGAGGGCATCGTCAGCCGCGACTTCGACCGCCGCGGCCAAAGCTTCCAGGAGGCCGCGGAATAATGGCCGCGCTCTACGAAGACGATCTGGCGGAATGCCACGAGATCAACGTCACGCCGTTCATCGACGTGATGCTGGTGCTGCTGATCATCTTCATGGTCGCCGCCCCCCTCGCCACCGTGGACGTGCCGGTGGACCTGCCGTCCTCCACCGCGCAGCCCGCCAAGCGCCCGGAAGACCCGCTGTTCGTCTCGGTGAAGGCGGATTCCTCGGTGCTGCTGGGCGATGCGCCGGTGGCGCTCTCCGGCCTCGGCGCGGCGCTCGACGCCAGGACCGGCGGCGCCAAGGATACCCGCGTCTTCCTGCGCGCCGACAAGGCGGTGGACTACGCCACCCTGATGGCGGTGATGGACCGCCTGCGCGAGGCCGCCTACCTCAAGGTCGCCCTCGTCGGCCTGGAGAAGGCGGAATGATCGCCGCCGGGGAAATGCGGCTGTGGTCCGCCTCCCTGATGCTCACCCTGGGCCTGCACGCCGGGGCGGCGCTGGGTCTTGCGCTGTTGCGCAGCGCGCCGGTCAACGACATGCCCGCCGGGGCGTTCTCCCTCGAACTCGCGGCCTTCGGCGGCAATACCGCAGCGGCGGCGGGCGGCGGGGCCAAGGCCGCCCCCGCGCCCGCGCCGCAGCCGAAGGACGTGGAACCGCCCAAGCCCAAGCCGGTGGAAAAGGCCGAGGCCGCCCTGCCCAAGCCCGAGCCCAAACCCAAGCACAAGCCGAAGCCGCAGCCCAAGCCGGTGGCCGCCGCGCCCAAGCCCGCCCCCGAATCCGCGCCGCCCGCGGCCCCGGCCTCCGCCGCCGCATCCTCCGCGGGCAACGGCGGCGCGGCAGGCCTCGCCGGGGAGGCGGGGCAGGGCGGCGGCGTGATCAGCGGACGCCTCGGCGGCGGCGGCATCGGCGCGGGCACGCCGCTCGGCCGCTACAAGCTCCTGGTCTTCCAGGCGCTGTGGCAGAGCCGCAAATACCCCGACGTCGCACGCCGCATGGGATACCAGGGCGACGTGGAGGTGGAGTTCTCCGTCGCCGCAAACGGCGAAATCCTCGCAAGCCGCCTCGTCGCCGAAAGCGGCCACGGCGTCCTCGACCGCGAGGCCAAGGCCCTGCTGCACCGCGTGCGCAGGTTCCCGCCGTTCCCCCACGACCTCCACCGCACCGCGCTCACCTTCCGCGTCACCATCCCCTTCCGGTTGACGTAAAACAAGGCCGGGCGGAGCCCGGCCTTGTTTTTCATCTCCGATCGTTATATAACTTACCAGTCAGTTAGTTTATGAGGGTACGGCATGCCACGCTGGACGCAGCGCCCGGAGGACCGGCCCGGCGAGATCATCGCCGCGGCGTTGGCGTTGTTTGCGGAGAAGGGCTTCGCCGCGACGCGGGTGGAGGAGATCGCGGCGCGGGCGGGGTTGTCGAAGGCCGGGGTGTACCTGTATTTCCCGACCAAGGCGGAGATCTTCAAGGCGACGGTGCGCGAGACGATTTTGACCACGGTATCGCGCCTGGAGGCGATGGCGCAGGCCTTCGACGGCTCCTCGGAGGAGCTGCTGCGCCGGGTGATTACCGAAATGGCGCGCATGGTCGGCGGCAGTGCGGCGGGGGCGATTCCGCGCATCGTTTTGTCCGAGGCGGGGAATTTTCCCGACATTGCGGAGTTCTATGTCAAGGAGGTGGTGTCGCGCGGTTTGACCGTGGTTTCCGGCATCATCGCGCGCGGCCAGGCGCGGGGCGAGTTCGCGGCGGATCTGGGGCCGTTGACGCCGTTCATCGCGATTGCGCCGATCTTGACGCTGTCGATGTGGAACCACGGCCTCGGCCGGGTGCTCAACCGGCCCCTGCCCACCGGCATGTTCGCCGAGGACATGTTCAAGGTGATCGGGCGGGGCCTGCGGACGGAGGGCGGGAGATGAGGGCGATGCTGCTGCGCGGGGTTGCGGCCGGGGTTGCGGCCTTGGCGCTTTCCGGCTGCTTCGGGCCGGAGGCGGAACCGGGCGTTCAGGGCTACGTGGAGGGCGACTTCGTCGATCTCGGCCTGCCCGCCGCCGGGCGGGTGGAGGCGGTGGCCGTGGCGCGCGGCGATGCGGTCGCCGCGGGGGCCGAGGTGTTCCGCCTCGATGCGCGGGCGGAGGAAGCGGCGCTCGCCGAGGCGGAGGCGAAGCTCGCCGAAGCGCAGGCGGCGCGGCGGCTGGCGGATATCGAGCTTTTGCGTCAGCGCGGTCTCAGGGGAACTTCCGCCGAGTTGAAGGCGAAGCTCGATTCCGCCACGGCGGCGGCGGACTCCGCGGTGGCGGCGGAGGCCGCGGCGCAGGCGGCGCTGGCGCATGCGCGCTGGGCGCTGGATGAGCGCACCGCGCGTGCGCCCCGGGCGGCGCGGGTGGAGGACGTGTTCTTCCACCCCGGCGAGGTGGTCGCCGCCGGGCAGCCGGTGGTGCGCCTGCTGCCGCCGGGCAACGTGGTGGTGCGGGCCTATCTCGGCGCGGCAATGCTGGCCCGCCTGCCCGCGGGGGCACAGGCGGCCCTGCGCTGCGACGCCTGCGGCGAGGGGGCGCAGGCGGCGGTGTCGTTCGTTTCCGCCGAGGCGGCCTATGCGCCGCCGGTGCTCTATTCCCGGGCGGGCGCGGCGAAGCTCGCCTTCCTGGTGGAGTTGCGGCCCGATACGGCCACCGCGCTGCGGCTGCGTCCCGGCCAGCCGGTGACCATACTGCCGCCGCAGGGGGCGGGGAAATGACCGCCGCCATCGCGGTCACCGGCCTGACCAAGCGCTTCGGCGGGCGCGCCGTGGTGGATTCCATCGACCTTTCGGTGGAGGAGGGGCGGATCATGGGGTTTCTCGGCCCCAACGGCTCGGGCAAGACCACGACCATCCGCATGCTCTGCGGGCTGTTGCGGGTGGACGCGGGGGAGGGCACCTGCCTCGGCCTCGACATCCGGCGCGACGCCGCGGCGATCAAGCGCCAGGCGGGCTACATGACGCAGCGCTTCTCCCTCTACGAGGACATGACGGTGGCGGAGAACCTGGACTTCGCCGCCCGCGTGCACGGCGTGCCGGACCGCAAGGCCCGCGTCGCCGAGGCGGTGGAGCGGATGGGCCTGGCGGCGCGGCGCAATCAGCTTGCCGGGCACCTTTCCGGCGGCTGGAAGCAGCGCCTGGCGCTCGCCGCGAGCATCCTCCACAAGCCGCGCCTGCTGCTGCTGGACGAACCCACCGCCGGGGTGGACCCGCAGGCGCGCCGCGACTTCTGGGACCGCATCCACGGCTTCGCGGCGGAGGGGATGACGGTGCTGGTCTCCACCCACTACATGGACGAGGCGGAACGCTGCCACGCCATCGCCTATATCGCCTACGGGCGGTTGCTCGCCCACGGCACGGTGGAGGAGGTGGTGGCGGGCTCCGGCCTTGCCGCCGCGGCGGTGCGGGGCGGCGGCCCCGGCCTGATCGAGCGGGTGAAGGCGCTGCCCGCGGTGGAGACCGCCACCGCCTTCGGCGCGGTGATCCACGTGGCGGGCGGCGGCGGCGCGGCGCTGGCGGCCGATCTTTCCGCCTTCTGCGCGGCGGAGGGGGTGGACTGGGAGCCGGAGGAGCCGACCCTGGAGGACGCCTTCATCCACCTGATGGCGGGCAGCCGCGACAACATGGCGGAGGGCGCGGCATGAACCGCTGTTTCTCCTGCGCGCGTTTGTTCGCGATGATTTCCAAGGAGTTCGTGCAGATCCGGCGCGACCCGCCGACCTTCGGCATGATGGTGGGGATTCCGCTGATCCAGCTTCTGCTCTTCGGCTTCGCGATCAATTCCGACCCCAAGCACCTGCCCACCGCGGTGCGCGACGCCGATGCCGGTCCGGTGGGGCGCGCCGTCATCGCGGCGATGCAGGCCTCGCAGTATTTCCGCGTCTCCCTGATTCCCGACGGCGAGGCGGCGGTGGAGGATGCCTTCGCCCACGGCGACGCGCAGTTCGTCGTCACCGTTCCGGCGGACTTCTCCCGCCGGGTGCTGCGCGGCGAGCATCCGGCGCTGCTGGTGGAGGCGGACGCCACCGACCCCGCGGCCACCGCCAACGCGCTTTCCGCGCTCGACCGCCTTGCCGCGGCAGCGGCGGCGCGGGAACTTGCCGGTCCGTTCGCCGGGCTGAAGCAGGGGGAGGCGCCCTTCGAGATGCGGGTGCACCGCCGCTACAACCCGGAGGGGGAGACCACCTTCAACATCGTGCCCGGCCTGATGGGCGTGGTGCTGACCATGACCATGGTGATCATGACCTGCCTCGCGGTGACGCGGGAGCGCGAGCGCGGCACCATGGAGACCCTGCTCGCCATGCCGCTCTCTCCCTTCGAGGTGATGCTCGGCAAGATCCTGCCCTACGTCGCCATCGGCTACCTCCAGGTGGTGTTCATCATGGCGGCGGCGAAGCTGATCTTCGCGGTGCCGATGATGGGCAGCCTGACGCTGCTCTCCGCCGTCACCGTGGTGTTCATTTCCGCCAACCTGGCGGTGGGCTACACCTTCTCCACCGTCGCCGCCAACCAGTTGCAGGCGGTGCAGATGGGGTTCTTCTTCTTCCTGCCGTCGATCATGCTCTCGGGGTTCATGTTCCCCTTCCGCGGCATGCCGGAGTGGGCGCAGGTGATCGGCGAGGCGCTGCCGCTCACCCACTTTTTGCGCATCGTGCGGGGAATCCTGCTGAAAGGCAGCGGCTGGGAGGCGATCGCCCCCGACCTCGCCGCCATCGCCGCCTTCCTCTTCGTCGCCGGGTTCATCGCGGTGCGGCGCTATCGCATGACGCTCGACTGAAGTTTGGAGCAGGCATAACATACGCCCTTCTGCGGCTGCGGCGGACCGGGCGATGATCAAGGGCGCGTGCGGGGCGTTGGTGGGACTGGCGATGCTGGGCGCATCGGCGGCGGGCGCGGCGGAGCGCGAAACCGCCGCCCTGCCCGATGGCCAGGACGTGATGCCGCTTTCCGCCATTCTCGACCGGGTGATGCCGGTGATCGACGGCGAGGTCGGCGGCGCCAAGCTGCTGCGCACCGGCGGGCAGTGGGTCTATGTCATCACCTTCTACGACGAAACCGGCGCGCCGCGCGAACTCATCGTGGACGCCACCTCCGCCGCCATCGTCTCGATCAGCTCCGCGCGGTAGAGGAGAAAACCAGGCCAGGGGCTTTGCCCCTGGACCCCGCTGGGGACTCGGTCCCCAGACCCCATAACTGGTTTTTGCGCGGCGCGCGATAGAACCATCACGCGGCGCGACGGTCGATAGCCGCTGCGCGGCGGAAAACCGGTTATGGGGGGTGCGGGGGGCCTGAGGTCCCCCGCGAAGTTTTGGTTTTCTCACAACGGCCAGAACAGCGGGATCACCGCGACCGCGACGACGAGCATCAACAGGTTCATCGGCACGCCGATGCGCAGGAAGTCGCCGAAGCGGTAGTTGCCGATGTTGTAGACGTAGGTGTTGGTCTGGTAGCCGATGGGGGTGGCGAAGCTGGCCGAAGCGCCCAGCATCACCGCGACCACCAGGGGGCGCGCCTCGATGCCGGTCTGCTGCGCCACGCCGATGACGATGGGGGTCATCAGCACCGCGGTGGCGTTGTTGCTCATCACCTCGGTGAGCAGCGAGGTGAGAAAGTAGACGGTGGCGAGCACCGCGAGCGGCCCGAAGTCCTGCACCAGGTTCGCCGCGGTTTCCACGACGAGGCGGGCCGCGCCGGATTTCTCCATGGCGAGGGAGACCCCGAGCATGCCGAAGATCAGCATCAGGATGCGCCATTCGATCGCCTCGTAGGCTTTTCCCGGCGAGACGCAGCCGGTGAGGATGACCAGCATCGCGCCGGGGATGGCGAGCCCGGCGATCGGCATCACCTCCAGCGCGGCGAGACCGGCGACGCCGAGCACCGCAGCGGTGGCGATGGCGGCCTTGACCTTGTGCACCGGGCGGTGCGTCACCTGGGTGATCGGCAGCACGTCCTCCTGGGCGAACAGGCGGTCGATTTCCTCCTGCGGGCCTTCCAGCAGCAGCACGTCGCCGTGGCGCAGGCGGAAGGAATCGAAATTGGCGGTGATGTTGCGCTGGTCGCGGTGCACCGCGAGGATGTAGCTGCCGTGGCGGCGGCGCAGCCGCAGTTCCGAAGGGGTCTGCCCGGCGAAGCGGGAGTTGGGGCCGATCACCCCTTCGGCCAGCGTGGTCTCCCGCGCCGGGAGCGCGGCGTAGGACCCCGTCTCGAAGGAGATGCCGGTGCTCTCGCGGATTTCCAGCAGTTCCTCCTGATCGGTCTTGAACACCAGGCGGTCGCCCGCCTGCAGCGGGATGTCGCGCAGGGTGGATCGCGGGCGCGCCGGTTCCGCCGCCGTGGGCGCGCCGCGCAGCTCGCGCACCGCCTGCATCAGGTTGGCGAAACCGTTGTTGCGCGCGCCGCTGTCGTTGCGGATGAGGTCGAGGACTTCGTAGTCCGCCTCGCTGCTGAAGCGCACCTCGTTGAGGGTCTTGCCGATCAGGGGCGAGCCGGGCGGCACCACCGCCTCGGCGAGGAAGCGCTTGTGCGGGCCTTTCTCCCCCGCCAGAATCTCGGCCTGCAGGGTGTCGCGCGTGGGCAACAGGCGGCGTCCGATGGTGGCGAGGAACAGCGCGCCGACGGCGGCCATGGCGATGCCGGGGCCGGAGATTTCGAACATGCTGAAGGGCTCCATCCCCTGCGCCGTGGCGATGCCGTCGGTGAGGATGTTGGTGGAGGTGCCGATGAGCGTGCAGGTGCCGCCGAGGATCGCCATGTAGGACAGCGGAATCAGGTACTTCGACGGACTGTCCTGGAGTTGGCGGGCGACCGCGATGACCACCGGCGCCATGACGATGACCACCGGGGTGTTGTTCATGAAGGCGGAGACCGCCGCCACCCCGGCCATCAGCGCCGCCACCGCGCCGAAGCGGCGTTTTTCCGCCAGCGCCATGATGCCGCGGCCCAAGAGGTCGATCACCCCGGTGCGCTCCAGGGCGGCGCTGAGGATGAACATGCAGGCGATGGTGGCGGTGGCCGGGTTGCCGAAGAGGGCGAGGGTGGAGGGGGTGTCGATCACCCCCGCGGCGAGGAGGACGGCGAGCGCCCCCATGGCGACGAGGTGCGGCGGATACGCATCCCGCGTGAACAGCGCCAGCACTCCGGCGAGCACGGCGAAGGTCAGCAGCATGTCGAAGGAGAAGGGAGCGGACAAAAAGCGCGCCTCGCGGTGGCTGGGTCAACGCGAAGAGTAGCACGCGGACGCGAAACCGGCGAAGCGCGCTTCGCCGCTCCGCCGGTTTTTCGGTGGGAACCGCTGCGTCTAGGGGCGCATCCGCAGGAAGGGGGTGGCCGCGGGATCGACGACCAGGGCGGCGAGTCCCTTGCCGCGCACCGCCGCGGCGCCCTCGGGGGTGGTGATGATGGTGCTGCCGCGCCCGAGGACGAGGCCGTTGAACATCACCATCTGGCCGCCGACGATGGTCATCGCCGCCTTCATCGCGGCGGCATCGACCACGGTGATGTCCGCATCGGCCCCCTCGGAGAGGTGTCCCTTGTTCTTCAGCCCCAGGGCCTTGGCCGGGTTGAGGCTGGTCTTGACGGCGAATTCCCGCATCGTCAGGGTTTCCAGCTTCACCAGGGCGAGGCCGAATTCCAGGATGACGTTGCGGGGGATGCCGCCGCCGTCGGTGCTGATGGAATCGACCGCGAAGCTGCCGTCCGGCCGCTTGGCGGTGGCGATGCGCAGGCGCGGCTCCGGCGGGTTGACGCGGAAGCTGACGGTGACGTCGGTCTTGCGGTTCCGCCAGTAGGCCACCGCATCCGGCCCGGCGCTCAGGCCGATGAGGCCGCCGTCCTCCGCGTTGACCTGGCACCAGCCCGCGAGGATCGCCGCTTCCAGCCCCGCCTCGTCGGGGGAGAAGCCGCCGATCTCCAGGCATTTGCGGGTCATCCGGCTGCCCGGGACGCCGTTGGCGATCTCGCCGCTGGTGCCGTTGATGGTGGCCAGATAGGACTCGGAATAGACGTTGGGGTGCGCCTGGAGCAGGGCGAGCGCCTCCTCGCCTTCCGCCGGGGCGTCGAGCACCTGGCCGCGGCAATAGCTGGCGACATGGGCGAGGTGGCAGGCGCCGCCGCCGATCAGCTGGAACGCCTCGCGCACGCCTTCGAGGTTGGAGCCGGTGGCGAGGCTGCCCGCGTGGAAGGCGACGTAGGCGCCGCGCGCGTTCGCCGCCGCGATGGTGCGGGCGGAGGCTTCCGGCGTCAGCGGATAGTGGCCGCCGAGAATCTTCAGGCCGATGGCGCCGTCCTTCAGGCTCTTGTCGAGGTACGCCGCGAGTTCGGCGGTGTCCGGGTCTTCGCCCGAGACCGTGTCCTTCGGGCGGACGTAGTTGATGCAGGCGATGTTGAGGCCGACGCCGTGGGCGGCGGCGATGTCGATCACTCCGGTCACCGGGCCCGCCATGTCGAGCGCGGTGGTCACGCCCGCGAGCGCCAGCATCTTGTGGCCGCAGCCGCCGCCGATCCAGGGCGAGACGTGGACGTGGGTATCGATCAGCCCGGGGAGGATCCGCTTGCCGCGCACGTCGATCACTTCGAGGGCCCGAGCGCCGGGGATTTCCGGGGCGACGGCGGCGATTTTTCCATGGGCGACGGCGATGTCGAAGAGGCCGTCCCGGCCGTTGGCCGGGTCCGTGAGGTGGCCGCCACGGAGAATCAGGTCGTAGGTTTTGCGCATGTCACTTGCCTATTTCGTGAATCACATCATCGCGTTCGGCAGGAACAGGACGATGTTGGGGAAAAGGATCAGCAGGACGAGGACGATGAGGTCGCACAGGACGAACGGCCAGATGCCGCGGAAGACGTCCTCGACCTTGACCTCGGAACCGGCGACGCCGGCGAGGCCGAAGGCGTTCAGCCCCACCGGAGGGGTCACCCCGGCGATTTCGTTCAGCTTCATCGCCACGACGCAGAACCACACCGGGTCGTAGCCGAGGCTGACCACCACGGGGAAGAGGATGGGCAGGGTCAGGGCGAACACCGCCGCCTGCACGATCAGCATGCCGAGGATCATCCACAGCAGGAAGATGCAGCCGAGGATGACGATCGGCGGCACCGCCCAGCCTTGCAGGAAGTCGGCGAGGTCGAAGGGAATGCGGGTGATCGCGAGGAAGCGGCTGAAGAACAGGGCGGTGACGATGATGAAGAACAGCATCGACGTGGTGTGCGCCGATTCCCGCAGGGCGGCGCGGATTTCCGAGCCGCGCTTGAGGTTGCCGTAGACGATGCCGAAGAGGAGCGCGCCCACCGCGCCCACCGCGCCCGCCTCCGTGGAGGTGAAGAGGCCGCTGTAGATGCCGCCGATGACGATGCCGGAGAGCAGCAGGATCGGCCAGATGTCGATGACGGCGCGGGCCCTGTCGGCGGCGCGCACCGTCAGTTCCTCGGGCACCACCGGCGCCAGCGCGGGGGTGCGCTTCGCGCGGAGGTACATCGACGCGGCATAGGTGACCGCGGTGAGGATGCCCGGCACGATGCCGCCCATGAACAGGCGCCCCACCGACTGGTCGGTGAACATCGCGAACAGGATGAACATGCCGCTGGGCGGAATCATGCAGGCGAAGGTGCCGGAGGAGGCGATGCTGCCGAGGGCGAAGGACTTGTCGTATTTGAAGCGCTTCATCTCCGGGTAGGCGATCTTGCCGAACACCGTGGCGGTGGCCAGCGAGGAGCCGCAGATGGAGGCGAACACCGCGCTGCCGAAGGAGGTGGCGATGGCCAGGGAACCGGGCACGCGCGCGGCGATGACGTGGATGCTGCGGTAGGCCCTCTCGGCGAAGCCGCCGCGCGCGGCGAAGGCGCCCATCAGGATGAACAGCGGCAGCACGCAGAAGGTGGGGCTGGCGATGGCGCTGTACATGGTCTCCCCGGCGAGCGAGACCATCGCCTCGGGGCCGAGCAGCAGCGCCACGCCGCAGGCGCCGACGAGGAGGAAGTCGATGCCGATCGGCAGCCCCATGCCCAGCAGGAAGAGCAGTGCCGCGATGGCGACGGCGCCGACGGTCGTGAAATCAAGGTCCATGACGGTTACTCTTTGTTCGGAGGCGGCTCAGGACACGCTCAAGGCGCGCGGCGAGCGGATCCACTCGATGGTGTTGAGGACCACCTGGATGCCGTAGACCACCAGGGCGAGGGTGATGGCGAACTTGACCGGATAGATCGGCAGCGGCACCGGGCCGGAGACCGCTTCGTGCTCCAGGAAGGAACCGAGGGCGTTGAGGCCGACGGCATAGGCCACGCCGAACACCGTGACGACCGAAAGCAGGTGGCAGATCGTCATGGAGGCCCGCTGCACGCGGACGGGAAGGCGGATCAGGACCGCTTCCACCCGGACGTGGCTGTCGGTTTCCTCGCAGTGGGCGAGGCCGAAGTAGACGGCGCAGACCATCGAGAACATCGCCATCTCCGAGACCCCGAAGATCGGGTGCCCGAGCCCCCGCGCCACGAAGTCGATGACGATGAGGACGGTGACGGCGGAAAGCAGCCAGCCGCAGGATTCCGCGAGCAGGTGGTTAAGCTTGAGGAAGTAATCGCGCATCATAGGCTCCGCGTTCGTCCGGAGCGCCCGGGGAAAGGTTTCTCCCCGGGGGCGTCCGGCCCGCACTCACTTTTCCGCGGCGACGGCGTCGGCCACGATCTTGCCCATCTTGCCGAGGATGGCTTCGGCATCGGCGGCGCCGAGTTCCTTGGCTTCGACGATCCACTGCTTCTTGTTCGCCTCGTTCTGCGGCGAGGCGACCCAGGTGGCGATGTCCTTCTTGGAGGCGAAGGTGACGGTGTAGCCCGCCTTCTTCTGCGTGGCGATGACCTCGTCGAACATCTCGCCGTAGAGCTTGGTGAACTTCCGCCGCGACACCGCGGCGGCCTTTCCGATCGTCGCCTTCTGCTCGGCGGAGAGGCGGTTCCAGGCCTTGTCGCCGATGGTCAGGAGGTAGGGAGTGGGAAGCCAGAGCTCCTTCATCACCAGAAGGTGCGGCGCCACTTCGTCCAGCTTCACGCGGTGGATGGAGTCGTAGTTGGTCATCACGCCGTCGATCGCCTTGGTCTGTAGCGACATGTAGCAGTCGCCCCACGGCACCGACACCGGGGTCGCGCCCATCGCCTCGAGAACCGACAGATACCAGCGGCTGGAGACGCGCACGCGCAGGCCCTTCATCCCCGCGAGGCCGGTCACCGGGCGGGTGAAGGCGACGCCGTAGGGGTTCACCGCGTAGAAGTAGGCGATATGCTGCTTGAAGCCCGCGATTTCCTTGGAAAGCTCGGGAATTTCCTGAAACAGCCGGTCGTAGAGCTTCATCATGCCGGCGTATTCGGTCGGTCCCTGCGGGAACATCATCAGCCCGCTGTTGAGCAGCAGGCGCTTCGGATAGTAGGCGGTGTTGACGTGCCCCATATCGACCACGCCGTCGGACACGCCCTTGAGGATTTCCTTTCCCTTGAGAAGGGATTCGCCCCAGTAGGCGCGCACCTTGATCGCGCCGCCGGACTGCGTGGAAATCTCGTCCAGGAACATCTTTTCCGCGATGCCGCGCAATCCGGTGGGCGCGGTGTTGGTCGCATAGGTCAGGGTGAGGGCTTCGGCACGGAAGGGCAGGAGCAGCAGGCCCGCCGCGCAGGCGGCGCAGCCGAGGAAAGTCTTGATCTTCATAAGGGGGGCTCCCTTCGCTGTATGGCTTGGATCGGAATTCGGGACGGCGCAGTTGCACATAATTCAGTCACTGGTTCCAGCGTGCGCCGCTCATGCCTTTCTTTTCACCTTTTATTTTTTGTGACCAATCAAAAAATGGGCCATTATAATAACCCCGGCTTATAGCATAAATTTCTTATGAAATCGCACTATAGCACATTGTAATTCAACGATTTATTTTAGGAGCCACAGCGCGCCGGAGCGGCGCGGGCGGCGTATCGTCGGGGCGCCCCGGCGCCGGGGAAAGGCGCAAGCCCCATGCGTCCGGGCGTGGAAGCGTGAAAAATCGGACGCGCGCCTGCGTGGGGACGGTTATAGGGTGAGGTAATAATCGTGAAACTGCGTCATCTCGAGGTTTTTCGTGCCGTCATGAGCGCCGGGTCCACCCTCGGCGCGTCGAAGATTCTGCTGATCTCGCAACCGGCGGTCAGCAACCTCCTCAAGCAGTTCGAGGCGCAGCTCGGCTTTCCCCTGTTCCTGCGCAGCGGCGGCCGCCTGCGGCCGACGCGGGAGGCGCATTCCCTTTACGAGGAGTCCGAAAAGGTCTTCGCCGCCTTCGCCATGGCGGGCAACCTCGCCCGCGACCTGCGCCTGGGCGTGGCGGGGACGGTGCGCATCGTGTCCAACCCGAGCCTGGGCAACACCTTCCTGCCGCCGATTCTCACCCGCTTCAAGCGGGAGAATCCCAACGCCTTCGTCCGCTTCGATACGGTTTCCAACGACCGCGTGCTCGCCGACCTGGTTTCCGATGCGGCGGACTTCGGCCTGACCATCTGCCGGTTGCCGCATCCGGTGGTGGAATCCACGGTGCTCTGTTCCGGGCAGGTGATGTGCGTGATGCGGGCGGACCATCCGCTGGCGGAGAAGTCTCATGTGCTTCTCAGCGACATGCGGGGGCAGATGTTCGTCTCCTACCCGCAGGACACCGCCATCGGCTCGGTGATGCGCGACGTCTTCATCGAGCAGGAGGAACGGCACGCGCCGAACATGGAGGTGCGGGCGGTGCTGACCGCGGTGGAACTGGTGCGGGCCGGTTACGACATGGCTCTGGTCGATGAATTCACCGTGCGCTCGATCTGCAGCGAGGGGATCGCCTTCCGGCCGCTTCTCACCGGGCGGCGGGTGCCGCTGGTGCTGTCGATGCCCCGGCATGCGACGCTCTCGAAGCTGAGCCGCAACTTCATCGAGCTCTACCTGCGGGCGCGCATCGACGAACTGGGGATACGTTCACAGCCCTAGAGGCCCGTAGAACCAAAACGTTGCGAGGGGTCTTGGACCCCTCGCGCACCCCATGACTTTTGTTTTTTGCGCGTAGCGAGATAAGACCGTGCGGCGGCAATAGAGATGTTGCCTGCCGCTGCGCGGCGAAAAACCGAAGGGGGGGCGTGGGGGGCCGAGGTCCCCCACGAAGTTTTGGTTTTGAAACGGCTCAGCGCGCCATGTTGGGGAAGGCGAACTGGGTCTTCTCCTCGATGCCGCTGGCGGGCCAGCGCTGGGTGACCGCCTTGCGCCGGGTGTAGAAGCGGACCGAATCCGGGCCGTAGATGTGCAGGTCGCCGAACAGCGAGCGCTTCCAGCCGCCGAAGCTGTGGTAGGCCACCGGCACCGGCAGCGGCACGTTGATGCCGACCATGCCGACCTGGATGTTGTCGGTGAAGTAGCGCGCCGCCTCGCCGTCGCGGGTGAACAGGCAGGTGCCGTTGCCGAACTCGTGGGCGTCGATCAGCGCCATGCCCTCGTGCAGGGTCTCGACGCGCACCACGCAGAGGACGGGGCCGAAGATCTCGTCGGTGTAGATGCGCATTCCCGGCTGCACCCGGTCGAACAGGGTGGGGCCGACGAAGTAGCCGTTCTCGAAGCCCGGCACGGTGAGGCCGCGGCCGTCCACCACCAGCTCCGCGCCCTCGGCCACGCCCTTGCCGATGTATTCGACGATGCGCTCTAGGCTCTGCGCGGTGACCACCGGGCCCATGTCGATGCCGTCCTGGGTGTAGGCGCCGACCTTGATCTTGGCGATCGCGGTCTTGAGGCGGGCGATCAGGTCGTCGGCGACGGCGTCGCCGACGCACACCGCGACCGAGATCGCCATGCAGCGCTCGCCCGCCGAGCCGTAGGCCGCGCCGATCATCGCGGTGACCGCGGCGTCGAGGTCGGCGTCGGGCATCACGATGGCGTGGTTCTTCGCGCCGCCGAGGGCCTGCACCCGCTTGCCGTTGGCGACGCCGGTCTTATGGATGTATTCGGCGATCGGGGTGGAGCCGACGAAGCTCACCGCCTTGACCAGCGGGTGGGAGAGCAGGGTGTCCACCGCCTCCTTGCCGCCGTTGACGACGTTGAACACCCCCGCGGGCAGGCCCGCCTCCTCCAGCAGTTCGGCGAGGATCAGGGCCGCGCCGGGGTCGCGCTCCGACGGCTTGAGGACGAAGCTGTTGCCGCAGACGATCGCCATCGGGAACATCCACATCGGCACCATGACGGGGAAGTTGAACGGGGTGATCCCCGCGACCACGCCGAGGGGCTGGAACTCGCTCCACGCGTCGATCCCGGGGCCGACGTTCTTGGAGTGCTCGCCCTTGAGGATCTCGCCCGCGCCGGTGGCGTATTCCACCACCTCGATGCCGCGGATGAGTTCGCCCATGGCGTCGTCGATGGTCTTGCCGTGGTGCTCGGAGATCGCGGCGCAGATGCGTTTGGCGTCGCGCTCCAGCAAATTCTTGAAGCGGAACATCACCTGCGCGCGCTTCGCCACCGGGGTGGCGGCCCACGCCGGGAAGGCGGCGTTTGCGGCTTCCACCGCGGCGCCGACCTCGGCGGCGGAGGCGAGCGCCACCTGGGCGACCGCCTTGCCGAGCGCGGGGTTGAACACGTCCTGGCGCTGCGCGGAGGATTCGATGGCGCGGCCGCCGATGTAATGGCCGTAGATTTTCATGGGCTTGGGTTCCGTATGGTCTGAGCGGTGGGGGTCACGCCTGCGCCTTCAGGGCGTCGGCGACGATGGAGAACAGGCGGTCGATGTCCGAGGTCTGCGCGACGAAGGCGGGGGCGAATTGCAGGGTGTTGCCGCCGCAGCGCACATAGGCCCCGCGGTCCCAGCACTTCTGGAAGATCTCGAAGGCGCGCTTCGCCGGGGAGCCGGGAATGTCCGCCACCTGCACCGCGCCGGCGAGGCCGAAGTTGCGGATGTCCTCGACGTGCGGCAGGCCCTTCAGGGAATGGATCGCATCCTCGAAGTAGGGGATCAGCGCCCGGCACTTCGCCAGCAGGTCGTCCTTCTGGAAGATGTCGAGGGTGGCCAGGCCCGCGGCGCAGGCCACCGGGTGGCCGGAATAGGTGTAGCCGTGCGGGAACTCGATGGCGTAGTCCGCGCCGCCGTTGTCCATGAAGGTGTTGTAGATGGTCTCCGAGGCGATGGTGGCCCCCAGCGGGATGGTGCCGTTGGAGATCGCCTTCGCCACGTTGAGGATGTCCGGAGTGACGTCCATGGTCTGCGCGGCGAACATCCGGCCGGTGCGGCCGAACCCGGAGATCACCTCGTCGAAGATCAGCAGGATGCCGTGCTTGTCGCAGATTTCGCGGATGCGCTTCAGGTAGCCCTTGGGCGGCACGACGACGCCCGCGGAGCCGGAGAACGGCTCGAGGATCACCGCGGCGATGGTCGAGGCGTCGTGCAGGGCGACCAGTTCCTCCAGCTGTTCGGCCAGTTCCACGCCCTTTTCCGGCAGGCCGCGGGAGAAGGCGTTCTCCGGCAGGAGGGTGTGGGAGAGGTGGTCGGCGTCGATGCCCGCGCCGAACATCTTGCGGTTGCCGACGATGCCGCCGACGCTCATGCCGCCGAAGTTGACGCCGTGGTAGGCCTTGATGCGGCCGATCACCTTGGTGCGGGCGGGTTCGCCCTTCACCTTCCAATAGCCGCGCGCCATCTTGATCGCGGTGTCGGCGGCCTCGGAGCCGGAGTTGGAGAAGAACACGTGGTTGAGGTCGCCCGGGGTCAGCGCCGCGATGCGGGAGGCGAGTTCGAAGGCGAGCGGATGCCCGACCTGGAAGCCCGGCGCGTAGTCGAGGTCGGCGACGGTGCGCGACACCGCCTCGACGATCTCCTTGCGGCTGTGCCCCGCGCCGCAGCACCACAGGCCGGACAGGCCGTCCACCAGGGTCTTGCCGTCGGAGGTGGTGAAGGTGCAGCCCTCCGCCTTGACGATCATGCGCGGGTGCGCCTTGAAGAAGCGGTTGGCGGAAAACGGCATCCAGTGGGCGGAAAGGTCGTTGGGCATGGTCATCGTCATCGCGGGCTCCAGGGCAGGGAAAGGCGCGCGCAGGCCCTCTCGGGCGGGCGGCTCCCGGAAAAATCTTGAGGCAGGGTAGCGGCGGCGCTAGTTTTGATAAATCCAAAACGAATAACGCAAACTTAAGAGGATGCTTAACTGATGGCGCGCACTTCGGCCTTCCGCATGGGATCGGTCGGCGACGCCGACCTGCGGCTGCTGCGGGTGTTCCGCACCGTGGTGGAGCGCGGCGGCTTCGCCCAGGCGGAGGCGGAGCTGAACGTCACCCGTTCGGCGGTCAGCCTGGCGATGACCGACCTGGAAAAGCGCCTGGGCTTACGCCTGTGCCGCCGCGGGCGCGCCGGGTTCGCGCTGACCGAGGAGGGGCGGCGGGTCTACGACGCGCTGGTGCGCCTGCTCACCTCGGTGGAGAGCTTCCGCGCCGAGGTGCACGCGATCCACCGGCGCCTGACCGGCGAACTGGCCATCGGGCTGACCGACAACCTCGTCACCATGCCGCGGATGCGCGTGACCAATGCCTTGAAATCCTTGAAGGAGGACGGCCCGGACGTGGTCATCCGGATCCGCATGGCGCCGCCCTCGGACGTCGAGCAGGGGGTGCTCGACGGCCGCCTGCACGTCGGCGTGATCCCCGAGTTGCGGCGCTTGCAGGGTCTCGACTACCAGGAGCTCTACCAGGAGGAGGCGCACCTCTATTGCGCCGCGCAGCACCCCCTGTTCTCCCGCCCCGACGCGGAGATCGACATCGAGGCGCTGGCCCGCTGCGATGCGGTGATGCCCGCCCACGCCCAGGCGGCGGAGATCGCCCCCTTGTTGCAGCGGATGCGTTCCGCCGCCACCGCCACCGACCGCGAGGGCATCGCCTTCCTCATCCTCACCGGGCTCTACGTCGGCTTTCTGCCCGACCACGTGGCGGCGAAATGGGTGGCCGACGGGCGCATGCGCCCGATTCGCCCCGACATCACCGGCTACCGCACGCGTTATGCGGTCATTGTGAGGAAGGGCGGTCGCCCCAACATGGTATTGGACACGTTTTTGCAAGAGGTGGCGCGCAACGCGGAATCCTGATGCCGATTCGCGGCGGAAAAATCCCGCCGCCCCCCTGGGGTTGCGTTTCATAAACTTGGACGCGCTCCAAGGTCGGGTCTATAACAACACACCTCTAAGGGGTTTTGCCGCACCGGCGGCTTTGCGCGCCGCTATTTGCTCTAAGGTAAGTCTGGCGCATCTCTTCATGAGCGGGGGAAGAGGATCGGCTTGAACGACATGCGCGATATCGGGCGGCAGGAGAGCGATACTATGAGCGACGCCGCCGCGGCTTTTGACGCGGGCCGTGCGGTGCCGCGCCGCGCCCTGGTGCGCCGCATCTCTCTCGTCCTCGCGCTGGCGCTCTCGGTGTCCTCGTTCTCGCTGCTCGCCGTGGTGCTGAGTTTCGACGGCGGGCTTTCGCCGCTGCTCGCCCGGTTCGACGGCGCGATGCTGCGCCTCGGCCTGCTTGCGTTGACCGGGCTGATGGCGGTGGCCCCCCTGGTTTTCCTCGGCATGGTGTGGCTGGCGGTGGCGCGCGAGCGCCGCCAGGCGGAGGCTCTGTCGCTGCTGCGCGACAACCGCGAGGCGCTGCGCATCTCCCGCGACCAGCTGCGCCGGGTGTTCGATTCCCTGCCGGTGCCCTATGTGCTGGCGCGCCTCGACGGCCGCGCGGTGCAGGCCAACCCGCAGGCGCTCGCCCTTTTCGGCATCGACCCGGAGAAGCTTGCGGGCACCAACGTCTTCGACCTCTACGCCGACCCCACCTTCAGCGAGGAGCTCAAGGGCTACCTCACCGACAACGGCCGCATCGAGAACTTCGAGATCACCATGAACACCGTCTTCGGACGCAAGTGCTGGGTGCTGTTCTCCGGGGCGCGGGTGGTGATGGACGGCGAGCCGATGCTGTTCGCCGCCTTCGCCGACATCACCGAGCGCAAGCGCATCGAGCAGGCGTTGCAGAAGAACGAGGCGGCGCTGCGCACCATCATCGACGCCTCGCCGATCCCGGTCATCCTCACCGGCCACGCGAGCGGCACGGTGGCCTACGTCAATCAGGCGGCGGCCAAGTTCTTCGGCCGGGCGATCAAGGAACTGGTCGGCGTGCCCGCGGCGGACTATTGGGAATCGCCCGAACAGTACGCGGCGCTGCTCGCCGAGCTCAACACCCGCGGCTTCATCGACGAGCGCGAGGCCCGGATGCGGCGGCCCGACGGCGACATCCGCTGGGTGCAGGGCGCCACCACCGTTCTGCGCCTACAGGAAGACACCCTGATCTACACCGCGTTTTCCGACATCACCGAGCGCAAGCGCAAGGAAAGCGAACTCCACCGCCTCGCCACCACCGACCCGCTGACCGGCGCGATGAACCGCCGCGCCTTCACCGAGCGCTGCGCCGTGGAGGCGGGGCGCGCCCGCCGCAGCGGCTATGCCGTCTCCCTGATGATCTGCGACCTCGACCACTTCAAGCGGATCAACGACAGCTACGGCCACGCCACCGGCGACGCGGTGCTCAAGGTGTTCACCGGCATCATGCAGGAGATGATCCGCCCCTCCGACGCGCTCGGCCGCATCGGCGGCGAGGAGTTCGCCCTGCTGCTTCCCGGTTCCGACGCCGAGAACGGCGCCGCGGTCGCCGAGCGGGTGCGCGCCCGCTTCGCCGCCACGCCGATCGCGGTGGCGAACGGCAGCTTCACCGCCTCGGCGAGCTTCGGCGTGGCGTTGTGGGCCGAGGGCCAGTCCCTGGAAAAGGCCTTCAGCGCCGCCGACGAGGCGCTCTATGAGGCGAAGGCCAAGGGGCGCAACCGCGTGGAGATCGCCGGGCGCGGCGAGATCATCAGAATCGCGCCGACAGCGTGAGCGAGCCGAAGCGGTCGGAGCCATGCTGCTCCTTGAATTCCGGGGTGCGGAAGACCTGCGAGAAGGTGATGCGGTAGCCGGTGAGCGCGAGCATCGCGCCAAGCTGGAAATCCGCGACGAAGGGGTTCTTCTCCACGCTCGGCCCATCGACGAAGGTGTTGCCGTCGAGGAAGATGTTGCGCGCCACGGCGCGCCCCGCCGCCCCGGCGAACAGATACCACGAAACATCCCGCGAGGGCTCCACCGCCGCGATGCCGGTGGAGGAGGGGCGGATGTGCGTCGGCCCGTAGTCGATATCCAGCCCCTGGCCGAAACGCAGCACCAGGCCGCCCTCCGCATGGGTGTAGGCGTTGCCCAGGCTGCCGCCGAGCTGCGGCAGAAGGTCCGCCTCCAGACCCGCCGCCTCCCACGCCTGCGGCCGCCAGGTGCGCGAGAAGAACAGCGCCAGTGCGGGCTCGTTCTTCAACTGGTTGTCCCATCCCATGGCGCGGTCCACCCGGATGAGATCGTGGAAGCCGTTCTGGATGTCCTCGCCATAGGCCTGCGGCCCGACGATGCCGAGGTCCAGCTCCACCGAGTCCAGGGTGTCGAGACGCCGCGCCCCGACGCGGCGCGAGGTCTCCGCATGCACCGAGGCCCCGGCATAGAGCCACGCCGCATAGGGCCGGTCGTGCGGCTGCGGCGCGCGCGTCGCGGTGTTCTCGGGGGTGAAGATGCTCTGCCCGAGGGCGAAACCGATGCGCCCGGCCCGCACGTCGGCCAGAGGATAGAGAAAATCCAGCCCCTCGCGCACCCACTCCGGGCCGCCCTCGGTCTTGTCGGAGACCCAGTCGAAGCGCGTGCCGTGGGTGTAGTGGCGGTCGGTGTTGGCCACCCGGTCGTTCTCGATCTGCGCGGAGACGGTGCCCGCCCAGGCGGGCGCGGCGGCGCAGGCGCAGGCGGCGAAGACGGCGGCGGAAAGGCGGGAGCGGAACATGGCAGGACATCCGGAAAGGGAAACCGCGGCAGTATCGGACACCCGCGCGGCGGGTTCTGTGAGTCCCCTCACCGGGCGGAGAAAAACCGGAACGCCATGGTTTTTCCCCTCCGGCTGCGGCGGCCCCCTCCTTTTTACGGCAAGACGGGGGTGGACCCAACCCCTTTGCGGGTGGGTCGGCGAGGAAATACGGCGAATGGGTGGGAAGCCTGGAAAATTAATGAAAAACATGGAAAATCAAAGGCGAATGTGAGACAATTTTTTGTCTTTAATAACAAGAAGAGTAAGAGGTTTCTGTCGAAAATCGTCAAGGAGGAAAATATGAAAGCGTTTAAAGCTTTGGCCATCTCAGCCTTGGCCGTGCTGTTCAGCGGGAATGTCTGGGCGGCGGACAAGGCAGGGTGGCCGGACGGCCTGCGTTTCCTGGCCGGACCTCCTGGTGGCAATTGGTTCGCCCTCGGCGGCGCGCTCTCCGAGATGTGGTCGCATGAGGTGGTTCAGGTCACCAGCGGCACCGGCGGCGGCGTCTCCAACATCATCAACATCGATCGCTCCAAGGGCGATATGGGCTTCTCCGTCGCGTCGCTGCAGAGCGCCGCGGATGCGGGCATTCCCCCCTTCAAGCAGAAGACCACCAACGTCGCGGTGCTGGCCAACGCCTACCCGCAGGTGACCTATTTCATCGCCCGCCAGGACTTCCTGGACAAGAACGGCATCAAGGATCTCGGCGACCTCGTCGAAAAGAAGATTCCGGTGCGCTTCGCCACCTTGAAGCCGGGCACCTCGAGCGAATTCATCATCGCCCATCTGTTCGACACCGGTTACGGCATCGACTACCGCGACGCGATCAAATCCTGGGGCGGCGCGGTGCAATACGCCTCCTATTCCGACGGCGCCGATCTGATCTCGGATAATCATATCGACGTGTTCGCCTTCTCGGTCGGCGAGGTCGCGGCCATCGTGATGAACATCGAAAGCCAGACCAAGGTGAAGCTGCTGGCGGTCGATAAGAAGGCGCTCGCCGCGATGGAAAACAAGTTCAAGACCTATACCTACACGGTCAAGCCCGGCGGCGCGTACAAGTGCGTCACCGCGCCGGTCGAAACCATCGGCGACTTCACCTCGATCGTCATCCGCAAGGATCTTCCCGACAGCCTGGCCTATGAACTGGCCAAGGCGATGCTGAAGAACCAGAAGGGCCTGAGCGAAGCGGTCAAGGATTTCGGGTCGATGACGGCCAAATCCAACAGCGAGTCCAAGCTGCCGATTCACCCCGGCGCAAGGAAGTTCTGGAATGAAGCCGCGAAGGCCGGAAAATGAGGGAACTCTCTGGATTCCAGAGGAAGATCACCTACTACTACCTTGTAGTAGTAGGTGCTTTTCACCTCTACGTTGCCTATTTCGGCAGCTATGAGGCCTATCTGCAGCGCACCATCCATCTGACGCTGCTGCTGCCGATGGCCTTTTTTCTCTATCCGATCAGGAAGGGCAGTCCCGGCCTGGCGGGGAGAATCCCGTTCTACGATTTCATCCTGGCGGGGATGTCGGTTCTGCCCGGCATCTACGGCATCATCTATTACGAGGAGATCTCCACCCGCATCCGGCAGGTCGATCCCCTCACCCAGACCCAGATCGTCCTCGGCGTCGTGCTGCTGCTCGCCCTGCTCGAGGCGACGCGCCGGACCGTCGGCTGGCCGCTCACGATTCTGGCGTTCTTCTTCACCTCCTACATGTACCTGGGGCAGTACTACCCCGGCGTGATGAGGAGTTCGCCCTTCGGCTTCGAAGAGGTCGTCGAGCAGATCTATCTGTCGGACGAAGGCATCTTCTCCATGCCGCTCGGGGTTTCGGCGACCTTCATCGCGATCTTCCTGATCTTCAGCGGCTTCGTCGAGAAAAGCGGACTGGGCGATTATTTCAAATCCCTGGCCGAGGCCTTCGCCGGACGTGCGATGGGCGGCCCGGCGAAGATCTCGGTGATCGCCTCGTGCCTGTTCGGGTCGATTTCCGGTTCCGCCGTCGCCAACGTCTACAGCACCGGCGCCTTCACCATTCCGCTGATGAAGCGCATCGGCTATCCGGCCTATTTCGCAGGCGCGGTCGAGGCCGTGGCCAGCGCGGGCGGGCAGATCATGCCGCCCCTGATGGGGGCAGGCGCCTTCATCATGGCCGCCTTCCTGGCGGTGCCGTATTCCGGCATCATCACCGCCGCGCTGCTGCCGGCCCTGCTCTACTATTTCGCCGTGTTCATGATGGTGCATTTCATGGCGATCAAGTCCGGCATGCGCGTCATGGACGACGAGGACATCCCCAACAAGGGCGCGGTCCTGAAGAAGAGCTATATGGCGCTTCCGATCGTCGTTCTGGCGGCGTTCCTGTTCGGCGGCAACAGCGCGATGATGGCCGGTTTCCTCAGCATCGTCACCGCCTGGGGCGTCAGCATGTTCAACCCCGGCGGGCGGATGTTCCTCCGCGAGGTGATGGACGCCCTCTACATCGGCATGAAGAACCTGGTGATGATCTGCATCGCCTGCGCCGCCGCCGGGCTGGTCATCGGCTCGGTCGCGATGACCGGCATCGGTTTCAAGTTCGTCGGCGCGATCACCCTGCTCTCGGGGTCCCAACCCCTGGTGGCGGTGTTCCTGATCATCATCGTGTCGGTGATCCTGGGCATGGGGCTGCCGACGACCAGCGCCTACATCCTCGCCGCCGCGCTGTGCGTGCCGGTGATGACCAAGTTCGGCTTCACCGGGATTTCGGCGCACATGTTCGTGTTCTACTACGCGATCCTGTCGAACATCACGCCGCCGGTGGCGCTCGCCGCCTATGCCGCAAGCTCGATCTCGGGCGCGCCGCCCAACAAGACCGGCTTCACCGCCATGGGGCTGGGCATCATCGCCTTCATCATCCCGATCTTCTTCCTCTACAACAACGCCTACCTGCTGCAGGGGGACAAAACCAATGTCGCCCTGGCGATCGTTTCCGGCGTCGCGGCGGTGCTGTTCGTCGCCGCGGCGATGATCGGCCACATCAAGCAGCCTCTGGTGTGGTGGAAGCGGGTGGCCTTCTTCGGGTTGATGATCCTGTCCCTGATGCCGTCGTTCGAGGTCACCACCGGCGCCATCGTCATCGGCGTGACCTTGTTCGTCATCGAATTCAGGAAACCGGCGCGCTCGAACATCGCGTTCCGGAAGGAGGAGGGAATCCTTCCCCAGGCATAGGCGGTCCGCGAACGGCCAAAACGCAAAAACGGGGGAAATTCCCCCGTTTTTTCATGCCTCGCGGTCGGCCCGCAGGGCGATGGCGTCCAGCTCGTCGGCCCATTCCGGATGGGGCAGCGACAGGAAAAGCGAGCGCAGGCCGTTGCCCCAGACGCGGCCGAGGCGTTCGAAATAGGCGTCGCCGGGGCCGAGGACGTGGCGCATGTCCACCTTGAGCGTGTCGCGCAGGCAGATGGTGAGGTCCAAGGGCGGGCCGACCGAGAGGTTGGCGCGGATGGTGGAATCGAACGAGATCAGCCCGCAGATCGAGGCGTCGAGCAGCGGCATTTCCGGGCGCAGCACGCGCTCGATGATCGGCTTGCCGTATTTGGTTTCGCCGATCTGGAAGTAGGGGGTTTCCGCCGTCGCCTCGATGAAGTTGCCCGCGGCGTAGATGTGGAACAGGCGGTGCGGCGTGCCCGCGATCTGCCCGCCGAAGATGAAGGTGGCGGAGAAGTCCACGCCCTGGGCGGCGAGGGAGGGGCCGTACTGGTCGTTGACCTCGCGCAGGGTGGCGCCGACGACGCGCGCGGCGTCGAACATGTTGGCCGCCTCGTAGAGGCTCTTCGCCGGTTCGCCGTCGTTCAGGCGCTCGGTGAGCAGGCTGATCACCGCCTGGGTGACCGCGAGGTTGCCCGCGGAGAGCAGCACCATGACGCGGTCGTCCCGTCCGTCGAAGAGGAAGGTCTTGCGGAAGGTGGCGATGGAATCGACGCCCGCGTTGGTGCGCGAGTCCGACAGAAAGACCAGCCCGGCGTCGAGGCGCATGCCCAGGCAATAACTCATCCGCAACCTGCTCCGCTCAACTCTGCATCTGTTCGATCTGCACGCGCACCGCAATCTCCTCGCCGCCGCCGCCGGTGCGCATGCCGATCACCGGGGCGGCCGCCGCGTAGTCCGGCCCCACCGCGAGGCGCACGTAGGCCTCGGTGGCGGACTGGCGGTTGGCGGCGTCGAAGCTGACCCAGCCGAGGCCGGGGATGTAGACCTCCGCCCAGGCGTGGGTGGCGACATCGCCCTGCCCGGCAGCCAGATAACCGGAAACATAGCGCGCAGGCAAGCCGATCGCGTGGCAGGCGGCGATGAAGATGTGGGCGTGGTCCTGGCACACCCCGCGTTTGGCGGCGAACGCCTCCGCCGCGGTGGTGGTCACGGTGGTGGTTCCGGGTTCGAAGGCGACCGCATCGGCCTGGGCGCTCATCATCGCGTGCAGCGCGGCGATCTCGCCCTTTTCGGCGCGCAGTCCGGCAAACGGCGCGGCGAAGGCGGCGATCTCCGCCGAGGCGGCGATCAGCGGCCCGGAACGCAGGAACATGCCGGGCGGCAGGCCGTCGTCGAGCGGCAGAACGCCCGCGGTGTCGCGCGTCGCCACCACGCCGGAGACGCGGATGGTGAGCGCGTCGTGCGCCGCGGTTTCCGAGGCGACGTGCACGGTGTTGCCGTAGCCGTCGGTCCAGGCGCGCAGGTGCTCGGGGCCGGAAATCGACCAGGATTCGACGCGCTGGCAGCGGTCCACGCGCGGCGTCAGCCGCAGGTACTGCACGCTGCGCGTGGCGGCGTGGGTGAGGGAGTAGACGGTTTCGTGATTGATCAGGAGCCGCATGTCGCCTCACTGCACCATCATGAAGTCGTGCCGGATCCGGTCGGAGATTTCGTCCAGCTCCTTGCAGAAGTCGAGCAGGAAGGCGCGCATGCCGACGCGGCGCACATGGCCGATCTGGACGGTCTGTAGGCGGTATTGCAGCTCGTGCGCCACCTTGAGGCTTTCCGCCGTGGGGTTGAGGATGCGCAGCGTCTCGGCCACCTCGTCGATGCAGCCGCGCAGGGACCGCGGCACCGTGGCGTGCAGGATCAGCAGCTCGGCGATGCGCCCGAAATCGAGGTTGCTGGCGAAGGTCTCGCGGTAGGCGCGGTAGGACCCCAGCGCCTTCAACAGCGCCGTGCCCTCGTAGTATTCGCGCATCTGCGCCGCCGGGTCGGCGGCGGCGCCCGCGCGGTCGGGCTGCGCGGCCAAGAGGCGCGCGGTATGGTCGCCGCGCTCCAGGTACATGCCGATGTTGGCGAAGCGGAGGCTCTCGTCGCGGCGCATCGAGCCGAAGAGCGCGCCGCGGAACATGAAGCAGCGCTCCAGCAGCCAGTCCAGGCGGTCGGCCACGGCGGTGCGCTGCATCGTCACGTAGTGCTGGTCGCGGATGGCGATCCAGGTGTGGTTGAGGCTCTCCCAGACCTCGTTGGTGAGGAGATGGCGGGTGGCGCGCGCGTTTTCGCGGGCGCGCTCCAGCACCGATTTGACGCTTGCCGGGTTGTCGCGGTCGAACAGCATGTAGGCCATCACCCGGCCGCTGGAGAGCTGTTCGTAGCGGACCATGAAGTCGTCCATCCGCCCGGTGAGCAGAAGCGGCCGCGCCCAGATCGCCTCGTCCTCGCCGCCGCCGTCCCCGGCGGAGGCGGTGAGGAGGGCGTTGAGCTCGGTGGCGCGCAACAGGCGCACCGTGCTCTCGACGCGCTCCACATGGCGCGCCATCCAGAAGATGTTGTCAGCGGCGCGGCCGAGCATGCGGCTTCTCCAGAACCCAGGTGTCTTTCGTGCCCCCGCCCTGCGAGGAGTTGACCACCAGCGAGCCCTTGCGCATGGCGACGCGGGTGAGGCCGCCGGGCACCACCATGGTCTTCTTGCCCGACAGCACGAAGGGGCGCAGATCGACATGGCGCGGCGCGATGCCCGCGTCCACGTAGGTGGGGCAGGTGGAGAGCGCCAGCGTCGGCTGCGCGATGAAGCGGTCCGGCTCGGCGATCAGCTTGGCGCGGAAGGCCTCGATCTCCGCCTTGGAGGCCGCCGGGCCGACCAGCATGCCGTAGCCGCCGGAGCCGTGCACCTCCTTCACCACCAGTTCCGGCAGGTGGGCGAGCACGTAGGAAAGGTCCTCCGCCCGGCGCGGCGTGTAGGTCGGCACGTTGTTGAGGATCGGCTCCTGCCCCAGGTAGAAGCGGATGATCTCCGGCATGTAGCTGTAGATCGCCTTGTCGTCGGCGATGCCGCCGCCCACCGCGTTGCACACGGTGACGCGGCCCAGGCGGCAGGCCGCCATCAGCCCCGGCACGCCGAGGGTGGACTCGCGGCGGAAGGTCAGCGGGTCGAGGTAGTCGTCGTCGATGCGGCGGTAGATCACGTGCACCCGCTTCGGCCCGCGGGTGGTGCGCATGAACACCTCGCCGTCATCGACGAAGAGGTCCTGCCCCTCCACCAGCTCGATGCCCATTTCCTGGGCGAGGAAGGCGTGCTCGAAATAGGCGCTGTTGTATTGCCCGGGGGTGAGCAGCACCACCACAGGGTCGTCCACCTCCCTGGGCGCCACGGCGCGCAGGGTGTCGAGCAGAAGCTCGGGATAGTGGCTGACCGGCGCCACCGCATAGGCGGAAAACAGGTCGGGGAACAGCCGCATCATCGCCTGGCGGTTCTCCAGCATGTAGGAGACGCCGGAAGGGGTGCGGGCGTTGTCTTCCAGCACGGTGAAGGTCTTGTCGTCGATGCGCACGATGTCCACGCCGGCGACGTGGGCGTAGATCGACTTGGGCAGCTTGAGGCCCAGCATCTCGGGCCGGAAGGCGGAGTTGGTGAGCACCATTTCCGGCGGGATCAGGCCGGAGCGCAGGATTTCCTGGTCGTTGTAGACGTCGTGGAGAAACGCGTTCAACCCATTGACGCGCTGGATCACCCCGGCCTCGACGATCGCCCATTCCTCGGCGGCGAGAATGCGCGGCACGATGTCGAAGGGGATCAGGCGCTCGGTGCCGCCTTCCTCGCCGTAGACGTTGAAGGTGATGCCGACGGTGCGGAACAGCGAGTTCGCCTGGTCGTGGCGCTGCTGCAGGGCCTCGGCGGGCGTGGAGTGCAGCCAGTCGGCGTAGCGCCCATACGGGGCGCGCACGCCGCCGCCGCTGTGCATTTCGTCGAAGAAGGCAGGCTGGGCCACCAGGAACCTCCGGGACTTCCGATACTTCACCCTAGCAAGTTCGGGGCCATCCGGCGAGGACGGGTTTTCGGGCGTGCGGCGGGCGCGGGCGGGAGGAAGTGGCGCTTTTTTGGTCGCTGGTCCGGATATTGCTTAGGCTCTGGCCGGTTTTTTCAGGCGAGTGAACGATGGGTGCCCGATGAACGGCCGGGGAAACGCAACGGCGGCGGCGGACCGCTACGTCAGCTTCTGCAACATCGACTGCGACGGCATGGCGGCGCGCCTGCTGCCGCTGGCTCTGGCGCGGCTCGCGGCGGGGGACTGCCTCGCCAACCCGTTCTGGCGGCGCTTCGCCGATGCGGCGCGGGCGCTGGCCGAGGGGGCGGGCGAGGGGCCGGACGCGCTCTATCTGGTGTGCTCGCACGTGATGTACCTCGCCGAGATTTTCGAGGACGATGCGGGGGAAGGACGGATGCTTTTGGAGGAAATCGAACTGCAATGCTGCTAGGGAGCTTGTCGCCTTCCCGACATGGGGGTAGGAGGTAGGGACGCAACGCGGAGACTCCCATGACCGAACGCGGCTGGCAGATCGGCTATACCGGCGGCACTTTCGACCGCGCCTCGGAACGGCGGCTCGACGACGCCTTCCTCGCCGCCGAGGTGGCGGCCGGGCGCTTTCGCGTCGCGCCGGTGTGGCGCGACCGCAATCTGGTTTTCTCCCCGCCCGGCGGCGGCCCGCGCGCGGCGTTTCTCTCCGGAGAGGCGGCGCGCGGCCTGTTGCAGGGCGGCGGCGAGACCGGATCGCCCGGCATCCTGCTCGGGGTGGAGGGCGGCGAGCTGGCCTTCGCCGTGGACGTCTCCACCTTCGACCCCGAGGTCGCCGCCTTCGGCGCCGGGGACTATGCGGACATCCGCAGCCTTGCCGGGCTGCTGCCCGCCGCCGAGGCGGCGCTGCTGGCCACCGCGCGCGGCGTCTGCCACTGGCAGCGCACCCACCGCTTCTGCGGCGCGTGCGGCAGTCCCACGGCGAGCCGCGAGGCCGGACATGCCAGGCTGTGCCTCAACGAGGCGTGCGGCCGCATCCATTATCCGCGCCTCGACCCGGCGGTGATCATGCTGGTGGAGTCGGTGGGGGAGGACGGCGTGCCGCGCTGCCTCTTGGCCCACAACGCGCGCTTCCCCAATGCCGTCTATTCCACCCTCGCGGGTTTCGTCGAGATCGGCGAGACCCTGGAACAGGCGGTGCGCCGCGAGGTGTGGGAGGAGGTGGGGCTTGCCGTCGGCGAGGTGGTCTACCGCGCCTCGCAGCCATGGCCCTTCCCCTCGTCGATCATGCTGGGGTTCTCCGCGATGGCGGAGGCCGCCGTGCCCACGCCCGACCGTGTCGAGGTCACCGACGCGCGCTGGTTCTCCGCCGCCGATCTGGCCGCCGCCGCGGAATGGGGCGAGGAAGAAGCGGAGATTCGCCTGCCGCGGCGGGATTCCATCGCCCGTTTCCTCGTCGAGGCCTGGCGGGCGCGGTTTGCCGCAGACTGAAAAAAAGAGGCCCGGATCGCTCCGGGCCTCGGTCTTTGCAAAAGGGCGCCGCCTTACTTCGTGAAGGTCACGGTGACCTGGCGGTTTTCCTGTTCCTTCACGTTGTCGGCGGTGGGCTTGGGCAGGTTGGTCTCGCCGTAGGAAGTGATGGAGACCGGATTCACCTTCTTCGCCTTCAGCGCCTTGGCCACGGCGTCGGCGCGCTTCTGCCCCAGCTTCATGTTCAGCGCGTCGCTGCCCATGGTGTCGGTATGACCGGCGAGGTTGACCGCCTTCGGCTTCTCCGCGGAGAAGAACGACACGATGTCGGCGATCACTTTCTTCGCGTCATCGGTCAGCGAGGAACCGGCGAACGGGAAGTAGATGTGGAAGGCGGGGGTGGGCGCGGCGGCCATCGGCTTGGCCTTCGCCACGCAGTCCGGGATCGCCTTCATGAACTCGCCGCGGGTCCAGGCGATGTCGTTGGCCTGGTGGCCTTCCTCCGCCTGTTCCATCCAGTGCTCGAGCCAGGCCTGCGACTTGGCGCAGGCGACCGGCGATACCTTGGAGGCCCCGGCGGACAGCGCGCTCGCCAGCTTGGCGTAACCGGCGTTGATCTCGGGGATGTCCTTCTGCAGCGAGCGCTCCGACGGCATCTGCGGCGCGGGCGGCATGCCCTCGGCGGCGAGCTTGGCGCGGCTGGTGAAGAAGTCCACGGAAATCCAGTCCGCCTCGTGCACCTCGAACTTGGCGCGCTCGATGTATTCCTTGTGCAGCGCCTTGGCGAAGGCGTCGCCCTTGTCGGACATCGCGGCGGTGCCGTCCACATCCCAGTTGGCGCAGCCGGAGAGGAGCATGGCTCCCGCGGCGACGATTATCGATCCCTTGCGAATCATCATGTTTCACTCCCGGGTTTGAAAGAAGTCGCGCACACATTCCGTGTACGGCGCCTGAATGGGCCGAAATTCGGCAAAACCCTGGCCGATTTGTTAGCAAGTGGGGATGCGCGTCATCGCGGCAACCCCTGCTTTGGTTAAAGTCTTTTGTTTTTTACGGGATGCGGTCAGGCGTCGGGACGGGAGCCCCAGAGGTCGTAGTCTTCGGCGTGCTCGATTTCCACTTCCACGATGTCGCCGACGGCGACCCCGGTGTCGCCGTTCAAGAACACCGCGCCGTCGATCTCCGGCGCATCGGCGCTGGAGCGGCCGATCGCGCCTTCGGCGTCCACCTCGTCGATGATCACGTCGATGCGGCGGCCCACCTTGGCCGCCATGCGCCGCGCGCTGACCTCCTGCTGCGCCTGCATGAAGCGGTGCCAGCGTTCCTCCTTCACCTCTTCCGCCACGTGCCCGGCAAGCGCGCCCGCGGGCGCGCCCGCGACGTTCTCGTACTTGAAGCAGCCGACGCGGTCGAGCTCCGCGGCCTCCAGGAAGTCGAGCAGGGCGCGGAAGTCCGCCTCCGTCTCGCCGGGGAAGCCGACGATGAAGGTGGAGCGCAGGGCGAGATCCGGCGCCAGCTCGCGCCAGTGGCGGATCTTTTCCAGCAGGCGGTCGTGGCCGCCGGGGCGGCGCATCGCGCGCAGCACCGCGGGGCTGGCGTGCTGGAAGGGGATGTCGAGGTAGGGGAGGATGCGGCGCTCCGCCATCAGCGGGATGAGGTCGTCGGCCTCGCGCGTCGGATAGACGTAGTGCAGGCGCACCCATACGCCGAGGTCTCCCAGCGCCTCCGCCAGATCGACGACGTGCGCCCGCACCGGGCGGCCGCGCCAGGTGGAGGCGGCATGGCCGAGGTCGCGGCCGTAGGCGGAGGTGTCCTGCGAGATCACCAGCAGCTCCTGCACCCCGGCGTCCACCAGGGCCTCGGCCTCCGCCAGGACCTTGGCCGCCGGGCGGCTGACCAGGGGGCCGCGCAGTTGCGGGATGATGCAGAAGGCGCAGGCGTGGTCGCAGCCCTCGGAAATCTTCAGGTAGGCGTAATGCCGCGGCGTCAGGCGCACCCCCTGCGGCGGCACCAGGGCGGTGTGCGGATCGGTGTCCGGCGGCGCCGCGGCGTGCACCGCCGCCACCACCGCCTCGTACTGGTGCGGCCCGGTGACCGCCAGCACGCCGGGGAAGGCGTCGCGGATCGTCCGCTCGTCCACCCCCATGCAGCCGGTGACGATCACCCGGCCGTTTTCCGCCATCGCCTCGCCGATCGCGGCGAGCGATTCGGCGCGCGCACTGTCGAGGAAGCCGCAGGTGTTGACGATCACCGCGTCCGCGCCGTCGTAGGACGGCGACACCGCGTAGCCCTCGGCGCGCAGGCGGGTGAGGATGCGTTCGGAATCCACCAGGGCCTTGGGGCAGCCCAGGCTGACGATGCCGATGGAGGGGACGGTGCGCGTGTTCATTCCGCTTCCATACGGGGGATGCGCCGCCGCGTCAACCGGCGAAAAAAGAGGCCCGCCGCAAACGCGGCGGGCCAGTCTATCCTGTGGAATGAAACTCGTACCAACCGACACCGGCGGCGTGGTCCGGCCTTTCGGCCGGGTCGCCGGGGTCCGGACATACCGGCCTCCGGACTGGCCTTTGCGCGCGGGGGAGGCCCGCCGCAGATCGTGGAGCCTCAGGCGAGGCAGGCATCCGCCGCGCGGTAATCGGCCTCGCGGCGAAGGGCTTCGGCGACCGCCTTGAAGGTGATCTTGCCGGCGTGCACGTTGAGGCCGTCCTTCAGCCCCGCGTCGTCGGCAAGCGCGGTCTTCCACCCCTTGTCGGCAAGCGCCAGGGCATAGGGCAGGGTCGCGTTGTTGAGCGCCATGGTGCTGGTGCGCGCCACCGCGCCCGGCATGTTGGCGACGCAATAGTGGATCACCCCCTCCTCGACGAAGGTGGGCGCGTCGTGGGTGGTGGCGCGGCTGGTCTCGAGGCAGCCGCCCTGGTCGATGGCGATGTCCACCACCACCGAGCCGGGCAGCATCTTCTTCAACAGCGCGCGGGTGATCAGCTTCGGCGCGGACGCGCCGGGGATCAGCACCGAGCCGATCACCAGATCGGCCGTGGAGACCAGGGTCTCCACCGCGTCCACGGTGGAATAGACGGTGCGCACGCGGCCGTTGAACACTTCGTCGAGATGGCGGATGCGCGCCAGGGACTTTTCGAGAATGGTGACGTCGGCGCCGACGCCGACCGCCACGTGCGCCGCGTTGGTGCCCGCCACGCCGCCGCCGAGGATCACCACCTTGCCCGGCTGCACGCCGGGGGTGCCGCCCAACAGCACGCCGCGGCCGCCCTGCGCCTTCTCCAGATGGTGCGCGCCCGCCTGGATCGACATCCGGCCCGCCACCTCGCTCATCGGGGCCAAGAGCGGCAGGCTGCCGCCGGCGGCGGTGACGGTCTCGTAGGCGATGGCGGTGCAGCCCGAGGCCATCAGGGCCTCCGCCTGCTCCGGGTCCGGGGCGAGGTGCAGGTAGGTGAACAGCACCTGGCCGGGCTTCAGCATCCTGCATTCGGCGAGCTGCGGCTCCTTGACCTTGACGATCATCTCCGCCTTGGCGAACACCGCCGCCGCATCGGGCAGCAGCTTCGCACCGGCGGCGGCATAGTCGGCGTCGGCGGCGCCGATGCCCAGCCCTGCGCCGGCCTGGACCAGCACCTCATGGCCATGATGAACGAGTTCGCGGGCCGCCGCGGGGGCAAGGCCGACGCGGTATTCGTGGTTCTTGATCTCAGTCGGGACGCCGATGCGCATGATATTGATCCCTCAGGGGAAAAACGATCCGCTGAGTATAGCCCGGAGGGGGCTGAAAATCCTTGCAAAGAGGCGCGCGGCGGCGGCATATTTTCGAAGGAAATTGCGTTTCCGGCGATCTCTTGCAATGGAATGTCCCGATGCTCGATGCTATCGACGTAAAAATATTGCGCACCCTGCAAGAAGACGGGCGCATCACCAACGTCGATCTGGCGGCGCGGGTGAACCTGTCGCCCTCCGCCTGCCTGCGCCGCGTCCAGGCGCTGGAGGCGAAGGACGTGATCCGCAGCTATACGGTGCTGATCAACGAGGCGGCGCTCGGCCACAAGCTCAGCATCTTCGTCCACATTACCCTCGACCGGCAGACCGAGGACTATCTCACCGCCTTCGAGGCGGCGGTGAAGGGCTGCCCGGAGATCATGGACTGCTACCTGATGTCGGGGCAGGCGGACTACCTTTTGCGCGTCGTCGCCCGCGATGCGGAAGACTACGAGCGCCTGCACAAGGAAACCCTCTCCCGCCTGCCCGGCGTCGCCCGTATCCAGACCAGCATCGCCCTGCGCCGCGTGGTGCGCCGCCAGGCCGCCCCGCCGGGCCTGTTCGATACGGTGTAAAACTCGGCCAGGGCTCTGCCCTGGACCCGCAAGGGGCCGGGAGGCCCCTTGACCCCATGACTTGTTTTTCCGCGTAGCGGGATAAGTCCGGTCCTTGCCCAGGAATGGTTTTATGGCGCTGCGCGCGTAAAACAAAGAGAAGGGGGCCTGGGGCATCGCCCCAGGCGGGGGCCGGGGCGGCAGCCCCGTTCGTCCTACATCGGCGGGCCGATGGCGGCTTCGACCGGGCGGAGGGAGAGGCGTTCCGCCTTCCAGGTTTCGAGGAAGCCTTCCATCTTTTCCGCGGGCAGGGGGCGGCTGATGAAGTAGCCCTGGCCGAGGTCGCAGCTTTCCGCGTTGAGGAAGTCGATATGGCTTTGCCACTCGATGCCCTCCGCCACCACTTCCAGGCCGATGTCGTGGGCGAGGCCGATGATCGCGGTGCAGATGCGCGCGTCGTCGTTGCCCGGTTCGATGGCGCGCACGAACGCCTGGTCGATCTTCAGGGTATCGACCGGCAGCTTCTTGAGGTAGCTGAGCGAGGAGTAGCCGGTGCCGAAGTCGTCGATGGCGAGCCGCACCCCCATGTCGCGCAGGGCGGCCATGCGGCGCGCCACGTTTTCCTCGTGGTGGAGCATCACGCCCTCGGTGATCTCCAGTTCCAGGAGGTCGGGGGAGAGCCCGGTGTCGTCCAGCGCCCGGCGCACCGCTTCGACCATGTCGTCGCGGAGGAACTGCACCGGCGAGATGTTCACCGCGATGCGCAGGCGCGCCGTGCCGTTTTCCGCCCATTCCTGCGCCTGGCGGCAGGAATCATAGAGAATCCAGCGCCCGAGGGGAAGGATCAGGCCGCTGCTTTCGGCCAGAGGGATGAAGTCGGCGGGGCTGATCGCGCCCTTTTCCGGATGGTTCCAGCGCACCAGGGCTTCCGCGCCCTCGATGCGGCCGGTGAGGATGCGCATCTTCGGCTGGTAATGCAGCATGAAGTCGCCGCGCTCGATGGCGCTCTTGAGGTCGCTGCGGATTTCCTTGCGCTTCGTCGCCGCCTCGCCGATCTCGCCGGTGTAGAGCGCCGCGTCGCGGTGGGTGCGGTCTTCCAGCCCGGCGCGCATCGCCATGTCGGCGCGGTGCAGCAGCACTTCGGAGCCCGCGCCGTCCCCCGGGAAGCGGGCGATGCCGGCGAAGGGGTCGATCTCCAGGTCGAGTTCCTCGATGCGGATCGGGCGGCGCAGTTCCGCCGCCAGGCGCGCCGCGCAGGCGGCGATGTCCGCCTCGTCGGTGAGGTCGGGCGCGGCGACGACGAAGCGGTCGCCCGCGATGCGCGCCGCCACGTCGCCCGGCCGCACCAGAAAGCGCAGCCGGTCGGCCAGGGTGCACAGCACGTCGTCGGCGGTGGCGTGGCCGAAGGTCTCGGTGATCTCGCGGAAGCCGTCGAGGTTGAAATAGAACAGGCTGCCGCCGCGCCGTTCGGCGATCAGGCGGGAGATGCGCGCGTCCAGCATCGCGCGGTTGCCCAGTCCGGTGAGCATGTCGTGGGAGGCGATGTGGTTGATCTCCGCCATTGCGTCGCGGAACACCGAGAGGTCGCGCGCCATGTCGCCCAGTTCGTCGCGGCTGGTGGTGTCGATGGGGTGCGCGAGGTCGCCCGCGGCGATGTGGCGCATCGTCGCGCCCAGGCGGGCGAGGCGGTCGAGCACGCCGTGGCCGAGGTAGAGGAAGGCGAGCGCCAGCGACCCGAGGCTGCTGAAGAAGCCGAGGATCATCAGGAGCGACTGGCTGCGGTCCAGCTTTTCTGCGGTTTCGGCGCGTTCCGCCACGGTCTGCTCGCCCATGCGGTCGAGCAGGCGGTTGATGTTGCCCTCCAGGCTGCGCGCCGCCTCGGAAATCCCGGAAAGCCGCAGCGCCGCGATGTCGCGGGTCATGATCTCGCGTCCGCGCAGGGCGAACAGCGAGGTTTCGCCGAAGGCGATGCCATCGAGGCGGCGTTCGATGTGCTCCGCCCCCTGGAGGATCGGCTGCATCTCCGGGTGGTTGAGCAGCAGGCGCATGGTTTCGTGCGCCGGGCGCAGGCGGTTCTGAAGTTCGTCCAGGTCATCCTGCGTGGCGATGCGGGAGACCTCCGCCAGTCCGACGAGGACGCGGTTGACCAGGAGCAGGAACTGCCTCTCCCGCGGCAGGGACGCGCTGCCCATATCGGCGAGCATGCGGTATTCCTGGTGCAGCACGTCCACCTGGTCGCTGATCGCGGCGAACGAGGCGGCGAGGCGGATGCGCTGGCGCTGCGCCGAGAGCAGCAGCGACAGGTCGGTGTCGATGCGCTCCGCGTCGGCGCGCATCGCGGCGAGATCGGGGCGCAGCGCCGCCTCGCTTTCGAGCTGGGTCAGCGCCTCGGCGAAGCGCACCTGCGCGGCGGCGAAGGTGGCGGCGGCGCGCTCGATGCCTGCGATGTCGTTGGCCATCAGCACCGCGGGGGTGAGCGCCAGCATCTTCTGCGACATCTGGGCGAGCGCGGAGAGCCGCGTCATCAGCGGCAGGGTGCGGTGGACGATGCGCGTCATCGAATCGTTGGTCTCGCGGTAGCTCGACCACGACACCAGGGTGGTGCCGATCACCATCAGGGCGATCGCCCCGAAGGTCGCCCACATCTTGCCGCGAATGCCGAAACGCCAGAGCCTTGCGGCTCCGGGCATCGCCGGGTCGTGAGGGGCGGGCACGCGCATGAGGGTCGCCTTGCTGGTCCTGGAAAGGGTGGACGAACAGTGCGGACATTATCCTGCGGCGCCGGAGGCTGCGGGTGAAGCTTTCGTGACGTTGTGTCTAGACAACATCGGCGGGAGGGCGCTCCCGCATGCACGCGTTGCGGCTGCGTCAACGGCCGTCGAACACCGGGTTGATCTGCTGGCTCACCATGACGAAGGTGGCGCGCTTCGACAGTTCCTTGAGGCGCAGTGCGCCCACGTAGGTGCAGGTGGAGCGCAGGCCGCCCAGGATCTCCTGCACCGTGGCCGCCACCGCGCCGCGGTA
The DNA here is from genome assembly GCA_027864655.1 of Oleispirillum naphthae. Lineage (GTDB taxonomy): Bacteria > Pseudomonadota > Alphaproteobacteria > Rhodospirillales > Rhodospirillaceae > Oleispirillum > Oleispirillum naphthae. The sequence goes on along the minus strand of JAQAZG010000014.1, from coordinate 4,407 downwards.
GGGGATTTCCACGCGCTTGCCCTCGCTCGCGCGGTAGTCCGCGACGCCGCCGTAGTGCCGGTCCATCGCCGCCTCGGAGCTCATGCCGTAGAACTCCACGGTCTTCTCCTCGCGCAGGATGCGCTCGTTCTTCTCGTCCATCTCCCAGGTGAGGAAGCGCCGGGTGACCACCCGGCCGCCGCCCTCGTCGTGGCCCGCCAGCATGCCGCCCAGCATCACGAAGTCGGCGCCCGCGGCGAACGCCTTGGCGATGTCGCCCGGCACGGTGCAGCCGCCGTCGGCGCAGACCAGGCCGTTCAGCCCGTGCGCCGCGTCGGCGCATTCGATCACCGCGGAGAGCTGCGGATAGCCGACGCCGGTCAGCTTGCGGGTGGTGCACACCGAGCCCGGCCCGATGCCCACCTTGACGATGTCCGCGCCGGAGAGGACGAGCTGCTCGGTCATCTCGCCGGTGACCACGTTGCCCGCCATCAGCACCGCCTGCGGATAGGCGTCGCGCACCTTCGCCACCACCTGGGCGAAGCGCTCGGAATAGCCGTTGGCGACGTCGAGGCAGATGTGGCGCGGCGGCGCGCCGGTGCGGGCGCGCAGGTCCGCCGCGGTGGCGTGCAGCTTTTCGATGTCGGCGCCGGTGATGCCGAAGGAGAGGAAGATGCTGTCCGCGGGCGCGAGGCCGGGCGGCGGCGCGGGCGGCAGCGCCGCCTGTTGCAGCAGCCAGTCGGCATAATCGGTGGGGGCGTAGAACTTGTGCAGCGCCGTCATCAGGCCGTGGGGGGCGAGCGCCGCGGCCATGCCCAGGCTGCCCACGGTGTCCATGTTGGCGGCGAGAATGGGAACGCCGGTCCAGGTGCCCTCCGCATGCGGGAAGCGGAAGGTGCGGGCGAGATCCACGTTGGAGCGCGAGGTCAGGCGCGATCGCTTCGGGCGGATCAGCACGTCCTTGTAGTCGAGCTTCACCTCGGTTTCCATGCGCATCGGAACCCCTCCTCGTCCAGTCCTGCCTAGGAGGTAACCCGCCGCCCCCCTCCCTGCAAGCGACGTGTTGCAGAACCGCGACATCGGAGCATGGACTCCGCGGTTGGCCGGAGGTAGTCTGAGCCGCGAAATCGCGGATCGGGGGGAGTTTCCGGTTCTCCGTCCGCTCCTTACGGATCATCGACAGGGGTGCAAGATGACGAAACTGACCTCCCTTCTGCTGGCAGGGGTCGCGGCGGCGGCTCTGGCCTCGGTTCCGGCGCGCGCCGAAACCCTGATCAACGGCATCGACGCGGCCTTTCCGCCGTTCGCCTACGTCGATACCGACGGCAAGCCCAAGGGCTTCGACGTCGAGGCGGTGGACTGGATCGCCGCGAAGATGGGCTTCACCGTGAAGCACCAGGCGGTCGCCTGGGAGGGCATCATTCCGAGCCTGATGGCGAAGAAGATCGACTTCATCTGCTCGGGCATGGGCATTACCGAAAAGCGCGCCCAGCAGGTCAACTTCACCGATCCCTACTGGTCCACCCAGAACGTCTATGTGGTGAAGAAGGACTCCAAGCTGAAGCCGGAGCAGATTCTCACCGGCAAGAAGAAGCTCGGCGTGCAGCAGGGCACGGCGGAGGAATCGTGGCTCTCCGATAACGCCAAGAAGCACAAGGAGTGGAACTTCACGGTGCGGCAGTACAGCTCCGCCCAGATGATCCTCGGCGACCTGTTGAACGGCCGCGTCGATGCCGCGGGAATGAACGACGCCCCGGCCAACGACGCGATCAAGAACGGCGTCGCGGTGAAGATCGCCGGGCCCATGGGCTATCCGGAGAACTACGGCTGCGCGGTGCGCAAGGGCGATGCCGAGATCCTGAAGAAGCTCAACGAGGGCTATAAGATGCTCAAGGCCAGCCCGAAGTGGGAAGAGCTGAAGGCGAAGTACAAGCCCTGAGCGGACCCGCTCCGCAAGGCGATCGAAGGCGCGGCGCAAACCGCGCCTTTGATTTTTCGCCCGAGTGGTATAAACACCGCGCGGGAAGATGTGACGAAACGGCGGCAAGCGGCATGCACCAGGCGATCGAGGTCCTGCTCCAGGCGATCCCCTACCTCATCGGTGGGGCGGGCCTGACCATCGTGGCGGTGGTGGGCGGCATGGGGCTCGGCCTCATCATCGGCCTGCCGATGGCGGTGGCGCAGGTCTATGGCCCCGCGCCGCTGCGCGCCGCGGCCGGGCTCTATGTCTGGTTCTTCCGCGGCGTGCCGATCCTGGTGCTGCTGTTCCTGTTCTATTTCGGCCTGTTCCAGCTTTTCCAGTGGAATATCGGCGCGCTCACCGCCGCCACCGTGGTCCTGGGAATGACCAGCGGCGCCTACCAGTCGCAGATCTTCCGCGGCGCCATTCTTTCCCTGGCGCGCGGCCAGTTCCGCGCCGCAAGCGCGCTCGGCCTGTCCGACAGGCAGGCGATCCGCTGCATCGTGCTGCCCCAGGCGCTGCGCCTTTCGCTGCCCGGCTGGTCCAACGAGTATTCCATCCTGTTGAAGGATTCCGCGCTCGCCTTCGTGCTCGGGGCCACCGAGATCATGGCGCGCACCCAGTTCGTGGCGACGCGCACCTACCAGCATCTGGCGCTCTCTCTTGCCGCCTGCGGCATCTATTTCATCCTCACCTGGGTGGGCGTGCGCGCCCTGCGCGCGCTGGAACGCCGTGTCGCGGTCCCGGGTTTCGGCAACCAGGAGGCCCGCTGAGCCGATGACCCAGTCTCCGATCCTCGAAGTCGAAGGCCTGTGCAAGGCCCTGGGCGGCAAGCCGATCCTCTCCGGCGTGTCGTTCTCGGTGCGCAAGGGCGAGATGAAGGTGCTGATCGGCCCCTCCGGCGGCGGCAAGAGCACGCTGCTGCAATGCCTCAACTTCCTGCACGTGCCGGATGCCGGGGTGGTGCGCCTCGCCGGGCAGGCGGTGGACCCGCGGCAGCGCAAGCCGCTCTACGCCTACCGCCAGAAGGTCGGGATGATCTTCCAGGACTACAACCTGTTCGACCACCTCAACGCGCTCGACAACGTGTCGCTGGCGCTGCGCAAGGTGAAGAAGCTCTCCCGCGCCGAGGCCGAGGGCCGCGCCCGCGCGGAGCTCGCCCGCGTCGGCCTGGCGGATAAGGAAAAGCTCTACCCGGCGGAGCTTTCCGGCGGACAGAAGCAGCGCGTCTCGATCGCCCGCGCGCTCGCCATGGACCCGCAGGTGATGCTGCTCGACGAGCCCACCGCGGCGCTCGACCCGGAGCTGATCGGCGAGGTGCTGACGGTGATCCGCGAGCTTGCGCGTTCCGGCATGACGATGATCATGGCCACCCACCAGATGGGCTTCGTGCGCTCGATGGCGGATGAGATCCTGTTCATGCAGGAGGGCCGGGTGATCGAGCAGGGCACGCCCGAGATGCTGCTCGACATCGAGAGCGGCAGCCGCACGCTGGACTTCTGCTCCCACCTCGCGGAGTTCGAAAGCGGGGGCGCGGAATGAACGAGAGCCTCCGCTTCGTCTGGTCCGAGGTGGTGCCGATGCTCAACCAGGGCCTCTGGATGAGCCTCAAGCTGATCGTGCCTTCGGTGGCGTTCGGCCTGGTCTTCGGCGTCGTCCTCGGCGCGGCGCGCACCTACGGCGCGCCGTGGATCAGGCGTTTGGGCGACGGCTTCGTCGCGGTGTTCCGCGGCACGCCGCTGGTGTGCCAGCTGTTCGTGCTGTATTTCGGCCTGCCCAACCTCGGCATCTATTTCGAGCCCTACACGGCGGCGGTGATCGGCTTCACCCTGTGCACCGCCTCGTACCAGTCGGAATACATCCGCGGCGGGCTGAAGGCGACGCGGCGCGGCCAGTTCCTCGCCGCGCAGGCGCTCGGCTTTTCCACCCTGCAATCGCTGGTGTGGGTGGTGGTGCCCCAGGCGGTGCGCCGCGCGCTGCCCGGCATCGGCAACGAGATCATCTACCTGATCAAGTACTCCTCGCTCGCCTACGTCGTCACCTGCGTCGAGCTGACCGGCGAGGGCAAGATCGTCGCCAGCCAGACCTTCCGCTTCACCGAGGTGTTCTTCGTGGTCGGTCTCTACTATCTGGCGCTGGTGTCGGTCGCCACGCTGGTGCTGCGCCGCCTCGAACGCGGCCTGGCGATCCCCGGATTCGGCCGCGCCTGAGCGCGCCGCGGAACCACCCGAGCGGGCCGCCCCTAAAGGATGGGTGTCGGCAGGAGCCCGGCCACCAGGGGATGGGGGTCGGGGCACCGAGTCGGGTTTTCCTGGCGGAGGGCGAGAATGTGCTATAATCCAAGGTCCGGCCTTACGAATCCCCGCTTTTTTGGAACCGACGAAAAAACTTCAAAAAAGTGTTTGACGGTGTTGTTGTGAGGGCTTAGAAGGTGGCCTCCCGACGCGAGGCGGAGTTGACCGGCAGGT
>JAQAZG010000013.1 GCA_027864655.1 Oleispirillum naphthae | reverse complement strand
CGCCGCCCGCGTATCCCTTCTTCCTTCCGATCCACAATGTCAAAGAACATAAATCCCAAGCCAAACCGCCCGGGAATGCCCCCAACTCAAAACGCCTGCCAACCTGCCGGTCAACTCCGCCTCGCGTCGGGAGGCCACCTTCTAAGCCCTCACAACAACACCGTCAAACACTTTTTTGCAAAAGTTCGGACGCTTCGGGAAAAGCCGGGGAGAGCCACACCGAAGGCGGCGCGGTCTTTACATGTGGGGGGAAAGGGGCGCCGCGTCAAGCCTCAGACCGGCATCGTCTCCACCTGCTTCGCCAGCACCGCCACCGCGCCGAGAACCCGGCTCTGGAAGTCGTCGTAGACCTGCGCCAGAACCTGCGCCACCGCCTCCTCCCGGCCCGCCAGATCGACCAGGGCGCGGTAGGCCGCCAACTGGTGAGACAGCAGCGCCGCGGGCAAAGGCTCGGCCGACGACGACGCGGCGGACAATACCGCCTGCAGGAAAACGTGCATGAACACCGGGGCCGAGGAATCCCAAGCCACGGCATGCTCCACATGCCGCGCCACCGGCGCGGTCACCATGAACACCGGGTGCCCGGCCAGCGTCGCCACCACCGGCAGCCAGAAATCCCAGAACGGCATGCCGAGGCAGAAGCCCTCGGCGCGCAGGTTCGGCAGCAAATCCCGCCCGTAGAGAAAGGCATCGAACCCTTGCGGCAGCTGCGTGCCCGCATCCAGGGGCGTCGCCTCGTCCGGAACGTCGGTGCGGCGGATGCACACCAGGCCGTGCGCCGCCTCCTCCACCAGCCAGCGCCGCTGCGCCTCCGTCAGGTCGAAGGCGATGTCCGCGTTGACGATGCCGAGAACCGGCGCGTCCGTGCCGTACTGATAATCGAAAATATCGGCGAGAAACGGCACCGGCTTGCCCAGAACGCGGCGGCCGCTGCGGCTCACCGTCACCCGCTCGACGCCGCAATCCCCCAAGGCCGCGGCCTCCTCCGCATCGTTGAACGACACCACATGCCCGCCCCAGCTCGCCACCCGGCGCGCCTGCGCCGCGCGGTCGCCGCGCGACGGCAAACTGGTGCACCACAAAACATCCGGCATCATGCCGCGCCCCCGTCCGCTGATCCGCTTTTTCGCAGGGTATCCCAGATGCCGGGAAAACCAAAACGTTGCGAGGGGCTTGGACCCCTCGCGCTCCGCGCAAAAACCAAAAGTCATGGGAGGCCCGGAGGGACCGAGTCCCTCCGGAAAGTTTTTGTTTTCCCTACTGCCCCAACATATCCGCCACCTTGGCCGAAAGCGCGCGGATCAATTCGGCGGGGGCGAGTTTGGCCTGGAGGCCGCGCTGGCCGCCGTTGACGAAGACGGCGTCGAAGGCGAGCGCGGTTTCGTCCACCGCGGTGGGCACGCTGCGCTTCTGCCCGAGCGGGCTGATGCCGCCGACGTGGTAGCCGGTGAGGCGTTCGGCGGCGGGGGGCTTCATCATCGCGGCGTGTTTGGCGCCGAACAGGGCGGCGACCTTTTTCAGCGACGCCTCGTGGTCGGAGGGGATGACGACGCACACCGGCTTGCCGTCCGCCTCCATCATCAGGGTCTTGAACACGCGGGCCGGGTCCGCGCCGATGGCGGCGGCGGCCTGGAGGCCGACGCGTTCGTCGCCGGGGTCGTAGTCGTAGGTGACGAGGGCATAGGCGGCCCCCGCCGCATCGAGGGCGCGGGTCGCCGGAGTGGTTTTCGCCATTGCCGTCGCCTCAGGCGAACCGCGCCATCGCGGGCAGCGGCAGCACAGCGTAGCCCTCGGCGGCGAGGCCCTCGCGCACCAGGCGGGCGGTGGCCTCCGCCACCGGGCCGTCGCCGTGCACGCAGATGCTGTCCACCGGGGTGTCGATGCGCCCGCCCGCCAGGGGAAACAGCGCCTGTTCGCGCACCATGCGCAGCACGTGGTCGAGCGCCGCCTGCGGCTCGTGGATCATCGCGCCGGGGGTGCCGCGCTGCACCAGTTGGCCGTCCGGCGCATAGGCGCGGTCGGCGAAGATTTCGATCGCCACCGCAAGCCCCGCCGCCTCTCCCGCGCGCGCCATGGCGGAGCAGGCGGGCGCGAGGAAGATCAGCCCGGGGTCCACCGCCGCAATCGCCCGCGCGATGGCGGCGGCGAGGTCTTCGTCCACCGCCGCGATGTTGGAGAGCGCGCCGTGCGGTTTGACGTGGGTGACCTTGCCGCCCGCCGCGGCGGCGACCGCCTGCAACGCGCCGATCTGCACGATGGTGATCGCCTCCACCTCCTTCGCCGACATGTTCATGCGGCGGCGGCCGAAGCCCTGGAGATCGGGGAAGCCGGGGTGTGCGCCGACGGAGACGCCGTTCTTGAAGGCCAGCCCCACGGTCTCGCGCATCACCAGCGGGTCGCCCGCGTGGAAACCGCAGGCGACGTTGGCGGAGGAGACCACCTCCAGCATCGCCGGGTCGTTGCCGATGGAGTACGCGCCGAAGCTTTCGCCCATGTCGGCGTTGAGATTGATCTGTTTGGCCATGACGGCAGCTCCTTGTGCTCAATCCAGCGCGACGGCGGCGGCGGCAAGCTCCGCGAGGCGCATTTCGAAGGCCTGCGCCGCGGCCTCCGCCTCCGCCACCGAGACGCGGGCGAAGGTCACCTCCATCATCGGCTTGAGGCGGGCGAAGCGCGGCAGGTCGGCGGAGATCACCGCGCCGATCTTGGCGTAGCCGCCGACGGTGGCGCGGTCGGCGAGCATGATGATCGGCTCGCCGGAGCCGGGCACCTGGATCGCGCCGGCGACCATGCCGTCGGAGACGATGTCCGCGCCGCCCCTGCCGGGGGCGAAGGTGAGCGGCGGGCCGACCAGACGCTTGCCCATGCGGTCGGACTGCGGCGATATCTTGTAGATCTCGGTGAAAAAGCGCTCCACCCCCGCGTCGTCGAAGCGGTCGTCCTGCGGCCCGAGGACGACGCGGAACGGCCCCTCTCCGTCCACCGGCGACTCGGACAGGGCGCGCTCGCCGCCCGCGGCCTCCACCTCCACGCCGACCGGCAGCACGTCGCCGGTCTTGAGCGCCCGGCCCGCAAAGCCGCCGAGCTTCGCCCGCACGTAGGTGGAGCGGCTGCCCATCACCGGGGCCACGTCCACGCCGCCGGCGAAGCAGGCATAGCCCGCGGCGCCGCCCACCGTGGGGCCGAGCGCGATGCGGTCGCCGGGAAACAGGGTGACGGTGCGCCAGGCGGGCAGCGCCAGGCGGTCGCCGTTCGCGCGGGTAAGCGTGCCGCCGCCCGCGGCGAGCGCGAGGCGCACCGGCGCGTCGAGGGCTTCCACCTCCGGCCCGATCACCCAGTATTCCAGCGCCGCCGCGCCGTCCGGGTTGCCGAGCAGGCGGTTGCCGAGGCGGAAGGAAAAGCCGTCCGCCGCCCCCGCGGTGGGGATGCCGAGCGCCTGGAAGCCGAAGCGCCCGCGGTCCTGCACCGTGGTGAGCGGCCCGGGACGGTGAATCCTGATCTGCGCCATGGTTCAGCCCCCCGCCCGCAGGATGGAAACGTCGAAGCCGCCGGTCTCTGCGGCGGTGCGCAGGGAGTCGTACTCGGCGCGGGAGATCGCGGCAAAGCGCACCGTGTCGCCGGGCGCGAGAAACACCGGCGGCTCGCGGCCGGGGTCGAACATCGGCACCGGGCAGCGCCCCAGGAGGTGCCAGCCGCCGGGGCTTTCCAGCGGGTAGACGCCGGTCATCTCGCCCGCGATCGCCACCGAGCCCGCGGGCACCGCGGTGCGCGGGCTGGTGCGGCGCGGCAGGCGCAGCGCTTCCGGCACGCCGCCGAGATAGGCGAAGCCGGGCACGAAACCGAGAATGTAGACCGGGTATTCCACGCCGGTGTGGCGGGCGACCACCTCCTCCGGGGTCAGGCCGGTGGCGGCGGCGACCTCGCCGAGATCGGGGGCGAGGTCCGCGCCCTCGTAGCAGGCGGGCAGCGCCCAGGCGCGCCCGCTGCGCACATCCGGCCGCGCGGTTGCGATCCACGGGCGCAGGCGCTCCACCAGTTCGCCGCGGTCGATGCGCAGCGGGTCGTAGTGCACCGCGAGCGCGCGGAACGAGGGCACGGTTTCGACCACGCCGGTCAGCGCGTTTTCGGCGCGCGCCGCTTCGAGCGCGGCGTAGAGCGCCATCACCTGCGCGTTGACGGCGGGATCGATCGCCTCGCCGTATTCGATGGAAAGGGCGGTGTCGCCCAGGGACTTGATCGTGGGATCGATGCTCATGAGGCCCGTCGGAAAAACCGGAAACCGAAACAGAGTGGCCGCCGTCTCCGCCTGCGTCAAGACGCAGGCGGAGACGGTACCGGCGGGAAGGAAGAAAGGTTGAGAAAGCTCTGGCCGTGCGGTCCAGGGCGGAGATCAATCATCCGGAGCCTGGATCAGCCAGAGCTCAACTACCCCGGCACCAGAAGATCCCGTCCGATCTGACCGATCCAGTTGCGGAAGCGTTCGGTATCCGGCGCGGCGGCGGCGGCGATGGACCCCGTGACCTCGGAGAGGCGCTCGTCCTTGCGGCAGAACACCGCGACGGTGCGGATCGGGTCCGCCGAGAGGTCGAGCTTCGGCTCCTCGCCGCGGCACAGCGCCTCGCCGTCCTGCGCCCGGTGCGCGCCGAGCACCATGAGCACGCGGTATTCCGGACGGCGCGCCGCGGCCGGATCGGTGGTGAGGTGCACACCCCGGATATAGGTGATGGTCTTTTCCATCTCCGACGCCACCAGCTTGTCGAGGAAGTCCTGGCCGGTGACGAACGGGTTGCCGAACACCCGCACCAGGAGCGGGCCCTCGGAGGCGGCGTATTGCAGGGACGAGAGCACCCCGTGCTCCTTGTAGTAGACCTGCTGCGTCATCGGCGCGCCGTCGCACGCCGCGGTCAGCGTGGCGAGCGCGCCGACGCCGAAACCGAACAGACGTTTGAACATCGTGAGAAACCTCTTCGGTTGGCCTCTCTCAATCATGGGGCAGGCGCGGCGGAAAAGCACCCCCCGCGCGGGAAAAATCTTCGCCGCGCGGCGGCGGCGCATCGGTGATATACTGCGGAGCGACCGTTGTCATCCGGGGGAGGTGGGCCATGCCGATGCGCACACTTCTGTGTCTGCAGGACCGGGCGCCGTTCATCGCGCCCAGGGCCGATACCTACGAACTCGCGTTCCTCGACGAAGTGCTCGAGGACTGCGACTCGCCCACCCTGCCCGGCGACTTCGCCGCCTTCCTGGCGGAGGCCAACGGCTTCGTCTGGAACGGCATCGAGATCTTCGGCAGCGAGCACATCGTGCTGGCGCACGACCGCTCGGTGGTGCCCGCGCTCACCGAGATCAACGAGACCTACCACGCCGAATTCGACCAGATGCACGGCCGCCTGCTGATCGGCCGCTCGGAGGACGACCTCTACGTCTACGACGAGGAGACCACCGTCTACCTGATTCTCGACCGCAAAGGCTTCGAGGAGGTGGCGCGCTTCGCCGCCTTCGCCGAACTGCTGCGCCACGTCGTGGACGAACGCAAGTAGTTGCCGGCAGGGCTGCCGCTTCGCGGCGAAAAACAAAAAGTTAGGGGGGCCGGAGGGGCCGCGACCCTCCGGAAAGTTTTGGGTTTTTCCCGGCGACCGGTGCTATGGTTTTCGCTTCGCAGCAAAGCGGAGAAAGAGCATGCGTTACCTCGTCACCGGCGGCGCCGGGTTCATCGGTTCGCACCTGTGCGACCGCCTTCTCGCCGACGGCCACGAGGTCCTCTGCGCCGACAACTATTTCACCGGTTCGCGCCAGAACATCCGCCACCTGCTGGGGCATCCGGACTTCGAGGCGATGCGCCACGACGTCACCTTCCCGCTTTATGTGGAGGTGGACCGCATCTTCAACCTCGCCTGCCCGGCCTCGCCGGTCCACTACCAGAACGACCCGGTGCAGACCACCAAGACCAGCGTGCACGGCGCGATCAACGTGCTGGGGCTGGCCAAGCGGGTCGGCGCGCGCGTCTTCCAGGCCTCCACCAGCGAGGTCTACGGCGACCCCCTGGTCCACCCGCAGACCGAGGACTACTGGGGCAACGTCAACCCGATCGGCCTGCGCGCCTGCTACGACGAGGGCAAGCGCTGCGCCGAGACCCTGTTCTTCGACTACCGCCGCCAGCACCGCCTGGAGATCAAGGTGGCGCGCATCTTCAACACCTACGGTCCGCGCATGCATCCCAACGACGGGCGCGTCGTCTCCAACTTCATCGTCCAGGCGCTGAACAACCAGCCGATCACCATCTACGGCGACGGCAGCCAGACGCGCAGCTTCTGCTACGTGGACGACATGATCGAGGCGTTCGTCCGCCTGATGGACACCCCGGCGGAGGTGACCGGGCCGATCAACCTGGGCAATCCCGGCGAATACACCATCCGCGAGATCGCCGAGATCATCGTCGAGGAGACCGGCTCGTCCTCCGAGCTGGTGTTCCAGCCGCTGCCCGCCGACGACCCGAAGTGCCGCAAGCCCGACATCGCGCAGGCCGAAGACGTGCTCGACTGGCACCCCGCGGTGACGCTGCGCGAAGGGCTTGCCCGCACCATCGCCTACTTCGAAACCCTGCTCTCCAACCACGGAGGATAACGTCCGACACGACGAAGGCACCACCCCCGGCAAATCGACGTTCTTCAAGATCCAAACGCAAGGAGGACCTCTCATGTCGATCGTGCGCACTCTCGTTCCCACGGCTTCCGTCCTGGCGCTGGCCGCCGCCATGGCGCTCCCGGCGCTCGCCGCCGACGCCCCCGCCACCCGTGACGAATTCTTCTGGCTCGGCGAGATCAACAAGGCCACCGCGGTGATCAACACCGACGAGGGCCTGCTCGACAGAACCCTCGCGCCGAAGATCGCGGCGGGCATCGCCAAGGTGATCGGCGCGGGCAACCAGCCGGGCGGGCCGCGCCCCTCCGCGGTGATCCGCTTCGAGCCCTACCTGATCAAGGCCGCGGGGCCGGAGGTGACGCTCCTGCACGCCGGGCGCTCCAGCCAGGACATGCACGCCACCTACCGCGCCGCCATCCTCCGCGACGAGATGCTGGCGCTCGCCGCGCAGCTCAACACCACCGCGAAGTCCCTGGTGAAGCTCGCCGAGCGCAACACCAAAACCATCGTCCCCAACTACACCAACGGCGTCGCGGCGCAGCCCAACAGCTATGCGCACCAACTGCTCGGCCACTTCGCCGGGATCGAGCGCGACGCGCAGCGCCTGCGCCAGGCCTATGCCCGCATCGACCGCTGCGCCATGGGCACCACGGTGCTCAACGGCACCAGTTGGCCGTTGAACCGCGCCCGCATGGCCGACTACCTCGGCTTCTCCGCGGTCGTGGACAACGCCTACGACGCCTCGCAGATCTCCTCGATGGACGAGCCGGTGGAGGTGGGTTCGGTGATCACCGGCATCGCGCTGCACACCGGCAACTTCATCGAAGACATGATGGTGCAGTACGCCCAGCCGCGGCCGTGGATTCTGCTCAAGGTCGGCAAGGACACCACCTACGTCTCCTCCGCGATGCCGCAGAAGCGCAACCCCGGCATCCTCAACAACACCCGCCGCGACGCCTCCACCGCGATCGGCCTCGCCATGGGGCCGGTGCTGCGCATGCACAACATCACCCCCGGCATGCCCGACCCCAAGGAGGTGAAGGACAACTCCGCGATGGTGGCGAGCGCCATGAAGTTCCTGCAGGGCTGGGACACGATCCTCAACTCGCTGGTGGTCAGCCCCGAGCGCGCCCTCGAGGAACTGAACAGCGACTGGACCGCCTCGCAGGAGCTCGCCGACGTGCTGATGCGCAAGTACAAGCTGCCCTTCCGCGTCGGCCACCACTTCGCCTCCGAGGTGGTGGACTACGCCAAGAAGAACGGCATCAAGCCGCTGGATTTCCCCTATGCCGAGGCGCAGCGCATCTATAAGTCCGCGGTGAAGGACTACCACGAGTCCGGCAGCCTGCCGATGAGCGAGGCGGAATTCCGCGCGACGCTCGACCCCGTCGCCATCGTCGCCAACCGCGCCACGGCGGGCGGGCCGCAGCCGGCGGAACTCGACCGCATGCTCAAGGAGGCGAACAAAAAGCTCGCCGAGCAGGACGCCTGGATCAAGGCGAAGCGCACCAGGATCGACACGTCGCTCGACCGGCTCGACGCCGACTTCGCCAAGCTTCTGCCCGCGGGCAAGTGAGCCGCAACGCCCATACGAAAACGCCCCGGCGCAAGCCGGGGCGTTTCGTTTGCGGGACTCAGTAGATCACCGTGCTCATCGTGATGCTGTCCCAGATGTCCTTCACCGAGCGCGTCATCTCGACGTGGCGGTCGGTGTAGTAGGTGTGCAGCAACTGGTGCGCCAGCTCGGAGTACGGGCTGCCGAGGAAGCTCTTGTAGAGTTCCTGCACCTGCGGGTTGTTGTGCGACTGCCGCACGTTGGCGACATGGTCGATGGAGAACAGCGTCTCGCGGCGCTTCAGCGCGTGCGGCAGGTACTGCTTTTTGGAGCGCAACGAGCCGCCGCCATCGACGCAGCCGCCGGGGCAGGCCATCACCTCGATGAAGTCGAGGTCGGCGGTGCCGTCGAGCACCGCCTCGACGATGCCGCGCACCGACTTCAGCCCGTGGCACATCGCCACCTTGACCGGACCGATGTCGCCGCCGATGTCCACCGTCGCGGTGCGCACCCCCTCGAAGCCGCGCAACTGGCCGAGTTCGATCGGCTGCATCTCGCGGCCGGTGACGACGTAGTACATGGTGCGCACCGCCGCCTCCATGACGCCGCCGGTGGTGCCGAAGATCGCCCCCGCGCCGGAGAACGCGCTCATGTAGGGGTTGTCGTAGGTGGAGGGTTCGAGCGCCGAAAGGTCGATGCCGCGGCGGCCCAGCAGGTGGACGAACTCGCGGGTGGTGAGCACCACGTCGATCTCGTCCGTGCCGTCGAGGGAAAGCTGCGGGCGCACCCGCTCGTCCTTCTTCGCGGTGCACGGCATGATCGAGACGACGCGGATCGCCTTGGGGTCGAGGCCCATCTTCTGCGGCAGGTAGGTCTTGGCGATCACCCCCACCGTCTGCTGCGGCGACTTGGTGGAGGAGAGGTAGGGCAGAATCGCCGGATAGTGCCGTTCCGCGAAGTTGATCCACGCCGGGCAGCACGAGGTGAAGGTCGGCCGCTTCTTCTCCACCAGGTGGCGCAGAAGCTCGGTGCCCTCCTCCATGATCACCACGTCGGCGCCGAAGTTGGTGTCGAGCACGATGTCCGCGCCGAGCTTGCGCAGCGCCGCGACGATCTGGCCCTGCACGTTGGCCCCCGCGGGCAGGCCGAACTCCTCGCCGACGCTGACGCGGATCGCCGGGGCGAACTGGAACACCGTGACGATGCCCGGGTCGTAGAGGAAGTCCTCCACGGTGTCGATCTCCTCGCGCTCGCCGAGCGCGCCGGTGGGACAGACGAGAACGCACTGGCCGCAGGAGACGCAGGTGGACTCGGTCTGCGACAGGCCGTGCTTCAGCCCCACCTCCAGCTCCTGGCCGAAGCCGGTCATCACCAGGGCATCGACGGTCTGGCCCTCGCGGCAGACGGTGACGCAGCGCTGGCAGCGCACGCAGCGCGTCATGTCGCGGATCAGCGCGGGCGAGGTGTCGTCCACGTGGCGCGCGGCGATGCGCGCGGGGTCGCGGAAGCGGTTGGTGTCGAGCCCGACGACGCGCGCCACGTCCTGCAACTCGCAATTGCCGTGGCGCTTGCACACCACGCAATCGAGATTGTGGTCGGCGAACATCAGCTCCACCTGCAGGCGCTGCGCGGCGCGGGCGCGCGGCGAGTGGGTCATCACCGCCATGCCCTCCTCCACCGGCGTGATGCACGACGGCGCAAGGTGCGCCTGTCCGCCGCCGTCGCCGAGAATTTCCACCTGGCAGATGCGGCAGGTGCCGGGCGCGTGGTCGATGTCGTCGAGTTCGCACAGCGACGGGATGTGGATGCCGTAGCGCCGGGCGCAGTGCAGGATCGTCTCGTTGGCTTCGGCGCGCACGGTGACGCCGTCGATGGTGGCGCTGACCGCAACGGCGGCGGCCGGGGTTTGCTTCGTCGTCATCTCACACCGCTCCTTCCGGGACAGGCTGCTGGGTGACCACCGAATAGATGCGATAGCAGCGCAGGCAGCGGCTGGCCTCGCGGTAGGCCTCCTCCTGACCGATCGTCTGCTCCACCTCGTCGAAGGTGTGCTTGCGAATTTCCGGCTCCAGTTCCGGGTGGTGCACGCGGTATTCGTTGAGGATGGGGATCTTGATGTCGCTTGCCGCCAGCATGTGGTTGTCCTTCACCATCTGGCGGATGCGCGACCGCGGGAAGAAGCGGATGCGGCCGTGCTGGACCCAATCGTCGATGTTGCGCGCCGCCTTGAGGCCGTGGGACATCGCCTGCACCAGGGTGCCCGGGCCGGAAACGCAATCGCCGCCGGCGAACACGCCGGAGCGCGAGGTGGCGAGGCTGCCGGGGTCGGCGGCGACGCACTTCCAGCGGTTGAGCCCGATCAGTTCCTCCTGGGAAAGCGCGTCGGCCTGCACCTGCTGGCCGATCGCGGCGACGAGGTGCGCGCAGGCGAAGTCGCTCTCGCTGCCGGGGACGGGTTCCACCCCCATGCGGCCCTTCTTGTCGGGCTCGGTGACGCGCATGCCCACAAGGGTGAGGCCGACGATCCGGCCATCCGCCGAGAGCACGCGCTCCGGATTGGTGAGGAAGTGGAAGACCACGCCTTCCTCCTCCGCCGCCTCGATCTCCGACTTGTCGGCGGGCATCTCTTCGCGGGTGCGGCGATAGATCACGTGCACGCCCGCCGCGCCCATGCGCAGGGCGGAGCGCGCGCAGTCCATGGCGACGTTGCCGCCGCCCACCACCGCCACCACGTCGCCCGCCAGTTCGGTCTTGCGGGTGCCCGCGATGTGGTCGTGCACCTTGAGCATGAAGCCGATGCCGGATTCGTAGCCCCGCATCGCCGGATCCTCGCCCGCAACGCCGAGGAGCACCGGCTCCTGGCAGCCGAGGCCGAGAAACACCGCGAGGTAGCCGTCCGCGAACAGGCTGTCGGTGGTGAAGTCGCGGCCCATCACCCGGTTGAACAGGAAGCGTCCGCCGAGGGCGGAAAGCGTCTCGGTCTCGGTCTTCAGCACGTGCCTGGGCAGGCGGTAGCTCGGAATGCCGATGGCGGCCATGCCGCCCGCCTCCGGCAGCGCCTCGAAGATGTCCACATGGTAGCCGCGCAGCAGGAGATGATAGGCGCACGACAGCCCGGCGGGGCCCGCGCCGACCACCGCCACCCGCATCTCGGGGCCGAGCGGCGTGCGGATCTGGTCGGAGGCGAAGCGCAGCGGGTTGGGGCCGCTCTGCAAATCGGCGACATAGCGCTTCAGCGTCTTGATCCCCACCGCCTGGTCCACCAGGTTGCGGCGGCAGGCCATTTCGCAGAAGCGCACGCAGACGCGGCCGCAGGTCGCCGCCATCGGCACCTTCTGCAGAATCACCCCGAGCGAATACTCCGGCCGCCCGTCCTTGATGTAGTCGATGTAGCGCGGCACGTTGATCTTGCAGGGGCAGGCCTCCATGCACGGCGCGGTGACGTAGCTCATGCCGTGCTGGCGCGGCGCCGGGGCGGCGGCGATCTCCGCCTCGACGACGTCGCGGAAGTTCTCGATCGCCGCGATCAGGGCGCCGCCGCAGGTCTGCCCGAGGCCGCAGAGCGCGGTGTCGGTGATGTGGCGCGCCATGCCCGCGATGCCGTCGAGGTCGAGCGCGCCTTCCTCGCCGCGGCAAAGCGCGTCCAGCGCGTCGCGGATCAGCCCGGTGCCGACGCGGCAGGGCGTGCATTTGCCGCAGGATTGCCCCGCCGCACGGTCGAGATACTGGCGGAAGGCGTCGAGCAGGCTGACCTGCTCGTCCATCACGAAAAATCCGCGGTCGCCGATGAAGGCGCGCACCGCGTTGCCGTCGTCGAAGGTATCGAGGTTTTGCGGCTCGGCAAAATCCGCGGGGAGGCCCGAGCCACCCTTGCGGTTGTCGAGAACCTCGCCGTCCCAAAAGCCGTAAGCGATTTGTGTCACAAGACCCTCCCTGTATGGCCGGACGCCACGCCCACCCGTTCGGACGAAAGCGGCTCCGGCATTAACAGCGGTACTTCCCCAAACCGCCGACTCGTTCAGATTGTCACACCCCGGTACGGCGCGGAAGCGCACACAACGCAAACCCGCCTCATACCGAAAACACCCCTACCCCGCGGCGTCGGCCAATCACACCGCCGCCGCTCCACCCTCCGGCGGCAGGGCGCGGCGATAGGCGGCGAGAGCCGCCGGAAACACCCCGAGCACCCGCGGCAACACCCCCTGCACCAGGGAGATCGCGACGCCGTAGTTGGTGATCGGCACACCACCTGTCCGCGCCGCCTCGATGCGCGCCAGCATCTGCCTGCGGTTGATCATGCACGCGCCGCAGTGGACGATCAGCGCATAGGCGGACAGGTCCTGCGGGAAGTCGCCGCCCGCCACCACATCCACCTCGATGCCGCCGCCCGCATACTGCCGCAGCCAGCGGGGAATCTTCACCCGGCCGATGTCGTCGGGCAGCGGATGGTGCGAACACGCCTCGGAGATCAGCACCCGGTCGCCGGGGCGCAGGCGGTGAATCGCCGCCGCGCCTTCCGCCAGGCGCGCCAGGTCGCCCTTCAGCCGCGCCATCAGAATGGAAAAGGTGGTCAGCGGCACGCCGGGCGGGGTGTCCGCCGCGGTCTTCAGCACCACCTGCGAATCGCACACCACCAGGTCCGGCGGGCGGGAAAGGCCGGCGAAGGCGGCGCGCAGCTCCCGCTCCTTCGCCACCAGGCAGAAGGCGTCGCTGTCCAGGACGTCGCGGATCGCCATCACCTGCGGCAGGATCAGGCGGCCCTTCGGCGCGCCCAAGTCGATCGGCACCACCAGCACCACCACGCCGCCGGGCGGCACGAGGTCGCCGAGAAGGTGCGGCGTGACCACCCGCCCCTCGGGGACGCGCGCGGCGAGCGCCGCCTTGAGCGCCGCGATGCCCTCGCCCGAAAGCGCGGAGACGGCCAGCGCGGGAATGCCCTCCGCCGCGAGGCGGGCGAGATCGGCGGCGGGCGGCGGCGCGAGGTCGGCCTTGTTGAAGGCGACGAGGAAGGGCACGCCGCGGGCGCGCAACGCCACGATCAGCTGCGTCTCGAAATCCCCCAGAGGCTCCGGCCCGGCGACCAGCAGCGCAAGGTCGGCGCGGTCCAGCACCTTCTCCGTCTTCTCCCGCCGCAGCGCGCCGAGCGCGCCTTCGTCGTCCACCCCCGCGGTGTCGATGAACAGCACCGGCCCCAGCGGCTGAATCTCGAAGGCCTTCTCCACCGGGTCGGTGGTGGTGCCCGGCGTCGGCGAGACGATCGACACCGCCTGGCCGATCAGCGCGTTGACCAGCGAGGACTTGCCGACGTTGCGCCGCCCGAACACGCCGATGTGCAGCCGCAGTCCCTTCGGGGTGTCTTCCATGATCCCTTCCCCTATTCGTGGCCGAGCGCGGCCATGCTCTCGGCGGAGAGCAGGCGGCGCACCGCCGCCTCGTCCATCAGGCCGCGGGCGAGCACCACCTCGACCACGCTTCTGCCGCTCGCCTGCGCCGCAAGCGCCACCTCGCAGGCGATGTCGTGGCCGAGCGGCCCGACCAGCGCCACCGCCACCGCCCAGGAGCCGCGCACCATCGCCGCGCAGGTTTCGGCGTCGGCGGTCATGCCCTCGACGCAATGGGTGCGGAAGATGCGGCACGCCGCGGCGAGCAGCGACAGCGAACCGAGCAGCGCATCGGCCAGCAACGGCATGAAGGCGTTGAGCTCCAGTTGGCCGGACTGCGCCGCCAGGGTCACCGCCGTGTCGTTGGCGATCGCCTGCAAGGCCGCCTGGCCCACCGCCTCACAGATCACCGGGTTGACCTTGCCCGGCATGATGCTGGAGCCCGCCTGCCGCGGCGGCAGGCGCAGTTCGCCCAAGCCCGCCTTCGGCCCGGAGGAGAGCAGCCGCATGTCGGAGGAAATCTTGAACAGGTTGACCGCGTGCGCCTTGAGAATGCCCGAGACCTCGACGAAGGGATCGGCGTTCTGCGTCGCGTCGATCAGGTTCTCGGCGCGCGCCAGGCCAAGCCCGGTGATCTCGCGCAGCGTCTCCACCACCGCGAAGATGTAGTCCCTGGGCGCGGCCATGCCGGTGCCCACCGCGGTGCCGCCGAGGTTGACCACGCGCAGCCGCTCCTCGCACTTGAACACCCGCCAGCGGTCGCGGGAGAGCGCCTCCGCCCACGCCGAGACCTCCGCGCCGAAGCCCACCGGGCAGGCGTCCTGCAACTCGGTGCGGCCCATCTTCACCACCCCGGCGAACTCCCCCTCCTTGACCTGGAAGGCCCCTTGCAGCGCCGCGATTTCCGGCTCCAGGCGGTGCAGCAGGGTGATCGCCGCCACCTTGAGCGCGGTCGGCACCACATCGTTGGTGGACTGGTGGAGGTTGACGTGGCCGAGGGGATGGACCAGGCGATAGGCGCCGCGTTGCCCGCCCAGCAGTTCCTCGGCGCGGTTGGCCACCACCTCGTTGACGTTCATGTTGAGCGAGGTGCCCGCGCCGCCCTGCAGCGCGTCCACCACGATCTCCGCAAACAGCGGGCCGTCGCGCGCCTCGGCGCAGGCGGCGGCGATCGCGTCCGCCACCGCCGGGTCGAGGCGGCCGAGGTCGCGGTTGGTGCGGGCGCAGGCTTCTTTCACCGTCAGCACCGCGCGCACCAGTTCCGGATGCGGCGGACGCAGGGCGAGCGGAAAGTTCGCCACGGCGCGCGCGGTGTGGCAGCCCCAATAGGCCGCCCGGGGCACCGCCATCTCGCCGAGGAAATCCCGCTCGATCCGCGTTTCGCTCATCGCCGCCTCAACAGAACACGTCGCGCTCACCGGCGCGCACCTTCGCCATCATCCGCTCCGCGATGGTGCGCACCTGGGGCTCCAGGTCCGCAAGCTCCGCTTCGATGCGCGCCTCGCCCGCCGCCACGGTTTCGGGCGTGGCGTAGTCGATGAGGTATTCGAGGAAGGTGGAAAGCGCATTGGGGGCGCAGTGGGTGCGGATCAGCCCCGGCTTGGCGAGGTCCATGAAGTCCGCGCCGGTGCGGCCGAGGCGGTAGCACGCGGTGCAGAACGACGGCGTGTAGCCGAGCGCCGCGACATCGCGGATCACCTCGTCGAGGGGGCGGTGGTCGCCGAGGAGGAACTGCGCCGCGTCCTCGTGAATCGATTCGGTGTAGCCGCCGGGGTTGGTGCGGCTGCCGCCGGAGACCTGCGACACCCCGAGGTCGAAGGCGGCGCGCCGCATTTCCGGCCCCTCGCGGGTGGAAAGGATGATGCCGGTGTACGGCACCGCGAGACGGAGGATCGCCACCAGCTTCTTGAAGTCGGCGTCGGAGACCGCGTGCGGCGGGTGGGAGGCCATCTCCGACCCCACGGCGGGCTCCATGCGCGGCACGCTGATGGTGTGGCAGCCGACGCCGAACGCCGATTCCAGGTGCGCGATGTGCTGCATCAGCGCCAGGGTCTCGAACCGCCAGTCGTAGAGCCCGAGCAGCGGGCCGATGCCGACGTCGTCGATGCCCGCCTCCATGGCGCGGTCGATCGCCGAGACCCGCCAGTCGAAATCCGCCTTGCGCCCCGCCGGATGCACCGCCTTGTAGGTTTCGCGGTGATAGGTCTCCTGGAATATCTGGTAGGTGCCGATGCCGGAGGCCTTGAGCGCGACGAACTCCGGAATCGCCAGGGGCGCGATGTTGACGTTGAGGCGGCGGATCTCGCCGTTGCCGCGCTTCACCGCATAGATCGTGGCGATGGATTCGAGGATGTAGTCGAAGTCCTTGCCGCTCGCCGCCTCGCCGCCGATCAGCAGCAGGCGCTTGTGCCCCTGGTCGATCAGGGCGGCGGTCTCCGCCGCGATCTCCTCCTGGGAGAGCACCCGGCGCTTGAGCTCGCGGTTGCTGTGGCGGTAGGCGCAATAGACGCACTCGTTGTGGCAGAGGTTGGAGAAATAAAGCGGCGCGAAAAACACCACGCGGCGGCCGTAGATCGCATCCTTCACCGCCTTCGCCGCGTCGAACAGCCGCTCGGTCAGCGCGGGCGAGGTCACCGCCATCAGCGCCGCCACGTCGTCGCCGTTCAGGCCCTTGAGTTCCGCCGCCTTGGCGAGAACCTCCGCCACCCGTCCCGCGTCCTCGCCGCCGCAGCCTTCCAGGGCGGCGAAGATCCGGCCCTCGTCGAGCCAGTTCGCGGTCTGCAACTCCTTCACTCCGGACATCTCACCTCTCCACATTCTGCGGCCGCACGGCCGCCCTTTTTGAACGAATCCCCCCGCCCCGCGCCGAGGCCGCGCCCCAGCGCGCGGATGCGCGCGGGCACGCTCTGCGCGCACACCGAAGCCGCTTCATCGACGCAGGGCTTGCCGGGGTAGAGCAGATAGTCGCCGCGGTAGGCCTGCGGCGTGACGTTGGGCATGTAGACGTTGGCGCCGCGGCGCAGCGCGAGGTCGCGGCCGCGGCCGGGAAACGCCGCGTCGAAGGCGGTGGTGGCGGGGATGTGCGCATCCGGGTTGAACAGGCGCAGCGCCGCCAGGGCGACGAAGGGCATCTCCGCATCGCCCGCATAGGCGTTCTCCGCCCCCGCCATCGGCGTGCCGGGGTGCGCAATGAACGGGCCGATGCCGATCATGTCGAGGTCGAGGTCGCGGCAGAGCAGGATGTTGGCCGCAAGACGGGAAAGCGTCTCCCCCGGCAGGCCGATGAGGAAGCCGCTGCCCACCTGCACCCCGAGGCCGCGCAGGTCCGCGAGGCAGCGCAGCCGCTCCGCCAGCGTGCAGTCGGGGTGGACGCGGGCGAAAACCTCCGCATCGGAGGTCTCGAAGCGCAGCAGGTAACGGTCCATGCCGCAGTCCCGCCAGTGCGCATAGACCGCGCGCGGCCGGTTGCCCGCCGAAACGGTGACCGCCAGCGGCGTCTCCGCCTTGATGCGGGCGATCAGCGTGCCGAGATCGCGGTCGCCCGCGGGCGAGGGCCGTTCGCCGCATTGCAGCACGATGGTGCCCATGCCCCAGTCCGCCATGCGCCGCGCCACCGCGAAAACCTCCTCCGCGCCGATGCGGTAGCGCCGCACCGCGGCGTTGGACCGCCGGATGCCGCAATACAGGCAGTCGTTGGCGCAGACGTTGGAAACCTCGACGATGCCGCGCAGGAACACCGCATCGCCCATGCGGGCGCGGCGCACGCCGTCGGCCCAGGCGAACAGCCGCGCCCGAGGCAACCGCAAAACCGTCTCCGCCTCCGCCGCAGAGGGCAGAGGTTGTAAGGGTTCCGAATCGGCCTCGTGTTCGCGCTCGCCCATGCCGGGACACGTCCTCAATGGTCTCGAACGACTCGAGTTTACTGCCTTTACCCCCACCGGCCTTGCAAAAAAAGAAAAAAATTTTACCGAAAAAGCTTAAGAAAATCTGCATCTTCCGGGGAAAATCAGGTCAGTGGCATTGTCCTAAAAACCAGGCCGTCCGGCGCCATAAGCGCGATGGACAACGGGGCTGCCGCCCCGTACCCCGCCCGGAGGGTCGCGGACCCTCCGGACCTCCCCCAGCTTGCTGCGGCCATCAACCGTCACGCCGCGTGATGGCTTTCTCGCACTACGCGCAAGAACCAAAAGTCATGGGGAGCGCGAGGGGTCCGCGACCCCTCGTAACGTTTTTGCGTCACGCCCCGGCGCAGCGGGCTTCCACCAGTTCGCACAGGCGGTGGAAGATCGGGGTATGGAGTTCCTGGATCGCCGCGGCGCCGTCCGCCTTCGGGCAGATCGCGATGTCGCAGGCGGGGGCGAGCTTGCCGCCGCTGCCGCCGGTGAGCGCCACCGTGGTCATGCCCATGGTTTTCGCCTGCTCCACCGCGGCGAGGATGTTCGGCGAGTTGCCGCTGGTGGAAATCGCCAGCAGCACGCCGCCCGCCGCGCCGAAGGCCTCCACCTCGCGGGCGAAGGCCCCGGCGAAGCCGATGTCGTTGCCCCAGGCGGTCAGCGTGGCGGCATTGGCCCCCAGCGCGATCACCGGCAGGGCCTTGCGGTCGAGGAGGAAGCGCGCCACCAGTTCGCCCGCGATGTGCTGCGCATCCGCCATCGAGCCGCCGTTGCCGCAGATCAAGAGCGGCCTGCCCGCGGAAAGCGCCGCGGAGATCGCCTCCACCGCGGCGTTGAACGCGGCCTCCAGCTCCAGGGTGGCGGCGGCGCGCATGCGGTCGGCGCAGGCGAGCAGATAGGTTTCCAGGCCGGATGCGCCGGCGACGATGCAGGACATTCTGTCTCCCTCAGGTTGGTTCCGGCACGGCGCGGCCGTAGACGTCGTCGAGGCGCTCGATATCGTCCTCGCCGAGATAGGCGCCGGACTGCACCTCGATCAGGCGCAGCGGGATTTTGCCCGGATTTTCCAGGCAATGCACCATCCCGATGGGGATGAACACCGACTGGTTCTCGTAGACCATCATCCACTCCTCGCCGCGCAGCACGCGGGCGGTGCCTTCCACCACCACCCAGTGCTCGGCGCGGTGGTGGTGGCGCTGCACCGAGAGGCGGCGGCCCGGCGAGACGGCGATCTCCTTGACGTGGAAGCGGTCGCCCGCGTCCACGCTCTTGAAGGTGCCCCACGGCCGGTGCACCAGGAGCGGCTGCTCCGCTTCGATGCGGTCGGCGTCGGCGAGGCGCTTGAACAGATCGCCCACCTCCTGCGCGCGGTCCTTCGCCGCCACCAGAACCGCGTCGCCGGTCTCGGCGATCACCAGGTCCTTCACCCCCACCACGGCGACCAGGCGCTCCCCGGCGCGGATGTAGCAGCCCTCCGTATCCAGAGCGGCGACGTCGCCGAGAAGCGCGTTGCCCTTGCAGTCCTTGTCCGCGCGCTCCCACAGGGCGGGGAATGCGCCGATGTCGTTCCACCCCAGGGCGGCGGGCACCACCACGGCGCGGTCGGTCTTTTCCATCACCGCGACGTCGATGGAGACCGACGGCGCGGCGGAAAACGCATCGGCGTCCAGCACCTCGAAGTCGAGGTCGGCGCGGCGCGCGGCGGCGGCGGCGGCGGCGGCCTGCGCCACCTCCGGCGCATGCTCGGCGAGCGCGGCGAGAATGGCGTCGGCGCGGAAGAGGAACATGCCGCTGTTCCAGGAATAGCCGCCCTCGGCAAGATAGGCCGCGGCGGTGGCGGCATCCGGCTTTTCGACGAAGCGCGCCACGGCGAAGCCCGCGCCCGCCGGAGCGCCCGCGCGGATGTAGCCGTAGCCGGTGGCGGGGTAGTCCGGGGTGATGCCGAACAGCACCAGAGCGCCCGCACGGGCAAGCGGCAGGGCGCGCGCCACTGCGGCGTGGAAGGCGGGCACGTCGTCGATCACGTGGTCGGAAGGCAGCACCAGCAGCGGCGCGGCGGGGTCGGCCTCCGCCACCACCGCGGCGGCGGCGGCGACCGCCGCGGCGGTGTTGCGCGCCACGGGTTCGAGCAGGATGGCGCGCGGCGCGACGCCGATCTCGCGCATCTGCTCGGCCAGCAGAAAGCGGTGTTCGCGGTTGCTCACCAGAAGCGGCGCGCCGTAGCCCGGCACATCGACGCGCAGCGCCGTCTCCTGGATCATCGTGTGCATCCCGGCGAGGCTGAGGAACTGCTTGGGAAACGCCGAGCGCGACAGCGGCCACAACCGGGAGCCGCTGCCGCCGGAGAGGATCACCGGGACGATCGCGGGCGTCTCGTTAGGCGTTTCTGTCATCTCGGGTTCCTTCGTCGCGGGAGTCGCAATCTCCCCGGAGCAAAGCCGCCGCCGCGCGCGGTGTCAACCCGGATTTGTCACGCCCCGAAAACCACCCCGCCGAGGGCGAGAAAGCCGAGCCCGCTCAAGGTGGCGAGAAGCTTCCATTTGAAGCGCACCGACAGCAGGAAGGTCAGCAGCACCGCCAGCACCGCCCACAGCATGCCGAGTTGCTGCAGCGACGGATCGGCGGCGAACATCGCGCGGCCGGAGCGCAGCGCCGTCTGCGCCACGATGCCTCCCATGATGCCGAAGCCGGTGCGGTCGAGGATATCGCGGAACCAGCCGCTGCCGATGTTGCGCAGCGCCAGGATCGGCGCGACGCGCAGGGCGACGGTGGCGAGACCCGCCCCACCCGCGACCGCCCAGGCCTGCCAGGGCGCGAGAACCAGAATGTCAGTCATCGGCGGGCCTCCGGCGCAGGGCCACGGTGAGCGCGGCAAAGGCGAGCGGCACCACGAGCAGCGAGGTGCTGCCCAGAACCGGCGCTGCCATCGGCACCAGAACCGCGCCCGCCACCGCATTCAGCATCAGGATGCGCTCCTTCCATTGGTTGGCGAGCAGGGTGGCGAAATAGATGGGAATCACCGCGCCCAGCACCGCGCCGAGCAGCGGCGAAACCGTGCCGGACATGTGATGCCCGAGCACCGAGCCCACCACCGCCGAGGTGCAGCAGAGGAAACACAAAAAGAAGACGAACAGCGCGGGCCGCTTCGGCGGGTCGTTGACCAGCCGCGGAAACGCCACGGCGAAGGAACTGGCCGAGAGCAGCCCGAGCGTCGCCACGGTGCGCGGAATCGACATCCGCGGCAGCCGCGCCATCACCGAGGCGACCATCACCACGAAACGCAGGTTGATCAGCACCACGGCGGTGAGCGCGGTGATCCACGCGCCGCCCGCCGCGCCGCCCGCCGACAGCAGGATGGACATCGCCGCCGCCTGCGCCGGTGCGGCCAGGGTGAAAGTGGTCATCAGCATCGTCTGCACCGCGTCGAGCCCGGCGCGCGCGCTCAACTGGCCGACGCCGATGAACATCACCACGAACGTGAGAACGATGAGATAGGAGGACTTGGCGGCATCCCAGAATACCGAGGACGCCGACGGAAAAGAAGACTGACTGGACATCACGCGACAACCCTGCCGTTCATGCCGTTCCAGCCCGCATGCGCCGCACGCCGCATGCGGCGCACGGTCGTCTCCCCGCTTTTCGTATACCAAGTTTCGCCGATAAAAACACCCCCCGCATCGCGCACCGCTGCCCCGCGGCCGTTGCAGAGGAAAAACCAGGCCAGGGTTCCGCCCTGGACCCGCCGGGGCCGCGGGCCCCAGACCCCATAGCGCGTAGCGCCATAGAACCATCACGCGGCGTGACGGGCGATAGCCGCTGCGCGGCGAAAAACTTATGGGGTCAAGGGGCCTCCCGGCCCCTTGCGGGTCCGGGCAGGGCCCGGCCTGGTTTTTTTACGCCTCGCGCTCCCCCGCGAGCCAGAGGGCGGCCTCGTCGAGGGTATCGGCGGTGAAGTCGGCGTTCGCCTCGGCCTCCTGGTGCGCGCCGTAGCCGGTGCGCACCAGGATCGCGGCCTTCGCGCCGATGGCGCGGCCGAGGCCGACGTCGGCGGCCTTGTCGCCGATCACCACGCTTTTTCCAAGGTCGAGGCCGAGGTCGGCGGCGGCGGCGAGCGCGAGGCCGGGCAGCGGCTTGCGGCAGGCGCAGCCGTCGCCCGGGCCGTGCGGGCAGACGTAGATGCCGTCGAGGGCGACTCCCTCGGCGGCGAGGAGTTCGGTCAGGCGGGCGTGGATTTCTTCCAGGCGGGCGGCGTCGAAATAGCCGCGGGCGATGCCCGACTGGTTGGTGACGACGACGAGGGCATACCCCATGGCGGCGAAGCGCTTGAGGCCCTCCGCCGCGCCGGGCAGCAGTTCCATCTGCGCCGGATCGGAAAGGTAGTGGCGATCGACGTTGATGGTGCCGTCGCGGTCGAGGAGGACGGCGGGCCGCAGCGTCGTCACAGCACCGCCTCCCGCGTCTTGAGGAAGCGGACCTTGGGGAACTCCTCCTCCGCCTTGCCGAGGTGCCAGGCGTTGCGGGCGAGGAACACCGGCTGGCCGTCGTGGTCGTCGGCGATGGCCACGGCGTTGGCGTCGATCAGGCGCTTGAGCTGTAGCGGATCGTCGGCGGCGACCCAGCGTGCGGTGTAGAGCTGCGTCGCCTCGAAGACGACGGGGATGCCGTATTCGGTGCGGATGCGGTCGGCCATCACCTCGAATTGCAACTGCCCGACCACGCCGACGATCCAGTCCGCGCCGATGCGCGGCTTGAACACCGCCGCCGCGCCTTCCTCCGCCAGCTGTTGCAGGGCGCGGCCGAGGTGCTTGGCCTTCAGCGGGTCCAGCGCCCGCACCTTCTGCAGCAGTTCCGGCGCGAAGCTGGGAATGCCGGTGAAACGCAGGGCCTCGCCCTCGGTCAGCGCGTCGCCGATGCGCAGGTTGCCGTGGTTGGGAATGCCGATGATGTCGCCGGCGAAGGCCTCCTCCGCCAGTTCGCGGTCCTGGGCGAGGAAGAGCACCGGGTTGTGCAGGTTGAGCAGCTTGCCGGTGCGCAGGTGGGTCAGCTTCATGCCGCGCCGGAAGTGGCCGGAGGCGAGGCGGACGAAGGCGATACGGTCGCGGTGCTTGGGGTCCATGTTCGCCTGGATCTTGAACACGAAGCCGGTGACCGCCTCCTCCTCCGGCGCGACGGGGCGCGGGCTCGCGGGTTGCAGCCGCGGCGACGGCGCGATCTCGGCGAGGCCCTGAAGCAGCTCGCGCACGCCGAAATTGTTGATCGCCGAGCCGAAGTAGACCGGCGTGAGGTGGCCTTCGCGATAGGATTCGAGGTCGAATTCCGGGCACAGGCCGCGCACCATGTCCACCTGTTCGCGCAAAGTGGCGACGGCGTAATCGGGCAGCAGCGCGTCGAGCTTGGGGTCTTCCAGGCCTTCGCACACCTCGCCCGGATCCGGCAGTTCGCCGCGGCCCTTCTTGTGCAGCAGCGCCAGGCGGTCCTTCAACAGGTCGTAGCAGCCGAGGAAATCGCGCCCCATGCCGATCGGCCACGACGCGGGGGTGACGTCGAGCGCCAGCGTCTGCTCGATCTCGTCGAGGAGGTCGAAGGGGTCGCGCGCCTCGCGGTCCATCTTGTTGATGAAGGTGACGATCGGCACGTCGCGCAGACGGCAGACCTCGAACAGCTTGCGGGTGCGTTCCTCGATGCCCTTGGCCGCGTCGATCACCATCACCGCCGAATCGACGGCGGTCAGCGTGCGGTAGGTATCCTCCGAGAAGTCCTCGTGGCCGGGGGTGTCCAGCAGGTTGAACACGCAGCCCGCGAAATCGAAGGTCATCACCGAGGAGGCGACCGAGATGCCGCGCTCCTGCTCCACCTTCATCCAGTCGGAACGGGCCCGCCGCGCGTCGCCGCGCGCCTTCACCGCGCCCGCGGCCTGGATCGCGCCTCCGAACAGCAACAGTTTTTCGGTCAGCGTGGTCTTGCCGGCATCGGGGTGAGAGATGATCGCAAAGGTCCGCCGCGTCGTCACGGCATCGGTGAAGTCAGGCATACGCATCCACTCTGGGGAGCCGCGCTCCGGTTCGTTTTCGTCTGGCGGACTGTCCGCATTTTCGCGCTCCGGGGCAAGGGGGAAATCCCGTCCTGCCCGAACGGGCAATCTTCGGTTGCCGTTTCCCACCCTTCCGCCCTAGGATCAACCGGGGGGACAACACGCGGGGCGTCGATGTTTCGATATGCCGTTCACAGGCCTTTGCCGTTCGCGGTCGAGGACGTCTTCGACCTCGTCGCCGATGTCGAGCGCTATCCCGAATTCGTTCCCGGCTGGGTGACCGCCCGCATCATCGCGCGCAGCGAAAACGCCTACGGCACCGAACAGACGGTGCGCATGCGTTTCATGCGCCAGCATTTCCGCACCCTCACCACGCTGCACCCGTTCGAGGCGATCGACATCACCGCGAACCAGGCGCCGTTCCGCCGCCTGACCATCCTGTGGCGCTTCCGCCGCCAGGAAACCGGCAGCTTCATCAGTCTCGACTTCCTGTGCGAGATGCGTTCGCGCACCTTGCAGGCGCTGCTCTGCCGCTTCGGCCCCGACGACGTGGAGGCGATGATCGCCGCCTTCGAACGCCGCGCAAGAGAAACCTTGCCTAGCCGCGCGTGAGCCGCTACTAAAGTGCAGTTTTTTTCAGCCCCGTTTCAAGACGCCGCGAGAGCGCCGGACCGGTGGTGCCGACAGACCGGCATGCGCGCCATCCGCCTGGGGGCTTTTTGCGGCGGAAACGGCAGGAATGCCGCTGGCTTCGTCCTATCCCGAGTGGAGGTTTCCCATCATGGATGCCCGACCGTTGCTGTCCGACTTCGCCGATACGCTGGTCGTCGATTCGCAGACCGAGGCGGACCGCGAGGCCCACGCCGCGCGCGAGCGCTGGCGCCTGCCGGTGCCGCGCTATCTGCGCGAGGTCTACACCTGGGCCTACGTCGCGCCCTATGTGCGGCGTGTTTTCGACCATCAGTGGGTGGTCGCGCAGATTCTCTGGTACCAGGACGGGGCGCTGATGCGGAGCGTGCTCGAAGAGATCGCCGCGGGCGACCGCGTCTACATGCCCGCCAGCGTCTACGGCCATTTCTGCATCGACATGGCGCAGAAAGCGGCGCCGGGGCCGGTGACGATCTCCGACATCTCCACCATCCAGCTCTACGGCCTGCGCAAGAAGCGCCGCCTGCACGCCCTCAAGAATCTGTTCATCCGCCGCGCCAACGCCGCGGAGCCGATCGAAGGCCCCTACGACGTGGCGGTGAGCTTCCTCTTGCTGCACGAGGTGCCGGAGGACTACAAGGTCGCCATCATCAACCGCCTGCTCGACCAGGTGGACGTGGGCGGCAAGGCGGTGTTCGTCGATTACCACAAGATGACGTGGTGGCAGCCGCTGTGGCCGGTGATGGCGTTCGTCGCGTGGTGGCTGGAACCCTTCACCTTCGCCCTGTGGAAGAAGGAGATCGCCGACTACGCGACGTCGGACCGGCGCGCCCGCTTCTCCTGGACCAAGTCCACCAGCTTCGGCGGCCTCTACCAGAAGATCGTCGCCAAGCGCATCGCGTAAGGCCGCGCCGCGCAACGAAAAACGGACCACCGAAAGGCGGTCCGTTTTTTCGTGTCCGCGGCGCTTCCCCGGAGGGAAAGTGGCGGGAGTGACGGGGCTCGAACCCGCGACCTCCGGCGTGACAGGCCGGCACTCTAACCAGCTGAGCTACACCCCCGCAAGCGGTGAGGCGCCTATGTACCAATGCCCTAGGGACGATGCAAGCACTTTTTTCCCCTGCAATTCACGGATTTTTACAGTCCTGCAATAAATCGTGAGCGCCCCGGGAAAAATTGACGGAACGCAATGCGTTGCGGGCGAAACCCATGCACTTTCGCCGCCGAAGCCTTGAACAACGGCTTCGCAGAATCCGGCGGCTCGTCCGTCCAGATATTGCCTCCGGATTCTTCGTTCCCCTTCATCCGGGCCGGTTCTTCCCCAAGACCGGCCCGGTTTTTCATGCCCCGGCGAGCGGCGGGGAGGGCTGCATCTCCGCATCCCAGGGGAAGAGCAGCCAGATGTGCTGGTCCACCGCAACGACGAACTCGTCCACCAGCGCCTGCCCCTGCGGCTTGGCGTAGACGGTGGCGA
Source organism: Oleispirillum naphthae (assembly GCA_027864655.1). Classification (GTDB taxonomy): domain Bacteria; phylum Pseudomonadota; class Alphaproteobacteria; order Rhodospirillales; family Rhodospirillaceae; genus Oleispirillum; species Oleispirillum naphthae. The sequence goes on along the minus strand of JAQAZG010000013.1, from coordinate 102,712 downwards.
AGGTCGCCTTGGGCAGCAGGCGGCGCACCACCTTGCCGGTGCGGCCGGAATCCACCAGGTCGTCGATCACCAGCCAGCCCTCGCCGTCGCCTGCGGGCGCCTTGAGCACCAGGGCGTCGTCGCCCTGCACGCGGTCGTCGTAGCTCGCCACGCAGAGCGTATCCACCAGGCGCAGGTTGAGCTCGCGCGCCACCACCGCCGCGGGCACCAGGCCGCCGCGGCTGATCGCCACGATGCCGGAAAACGGCCCGCGCGGCATCAGGCGCGCCGCAAGCGTGCGCGCATCGCGGTGAAACATGTCCCAGGAGATGCCCATGTACCGGCTGCCGGTGTAGTCCTTGTCCGCCACCTTCGTCGTCCTCATCCGGTTGCGCGCCTGCGGGTCAAACACAATAACGAAAACGGCGCCCGGAGGCACCGTTTTCAAACTTTTTATGAAGCCGCGGATCAGCGCATGTAGAGGTGCACTTCGTTGCCGCGCGCCTGGGCGCTGGTGGTCGCCGACATTTCGACACGGTCGGCGGGCAGGCCCATGCCGGAGAGCGAACGCATCACCTTTTCGGCATTGCGGCGCGCCGCATTGGAGGCAAGCGCGGTCTGTCCCGGAGAGGCCGCGGACGGCGACACCGCGACGAGGTCGAAGCGCGCATCCGGGCGACGGTCGAGCGCGTCGCGCACCGCCTGGTAGAGCGCCTGCTCGTAGGCGACGTTGGCGCGGTCGAAGCGGATCACCACCAGCGGGCGGCGGTCGGCGAGATTGAGCGGCGACAGGCGCATCGGCGCGGTGGCCTCGGCCCCGCTGTGGGAGGCATAGGCGGCAACGCCGCTGCCGTACATCTGGCCGCTCTGCACCGAGGCGGAGAGCACGTTGAGATTGGCGCGCTCGTTGGCGATGTACTGCTGCTGGCGGGAGATGTCGCCGTTGAGCTCCTTGAGCAGGCGGTCGATCAGCACCACCGTCTGGTTGGTGTCGTCCTCGAGCACGCGGAGCTGGCGATGGTCTTCCTCGATCGCGCCGGAGAGCGAATAGGAGGCCCGCACCGAGTCCAGCAGGTAGGCCGCCATCGCGGAGTCCGAGGAAACCTCGGTGGACAGCTGCGACAGCTTGGCCACGTCGGCGGTCATGCCGTTGAGGAGTTCCTGGGCCTTGCGCCAGTTGGCGACGAGGATCGGGTTGCCCGGAGTGGAACCGACCTGCAACCGCGTGTTGATCGCGCCGACCAGTTCATGATAGGAGCCGGCCGACCGCGAGGTCTGCGACCGCAGCCCCTGCAAGGTGGCGTTGCGCTGGCTGATGATCGCCTTGAGCGCGGCAAGATCGCCGCGGAACGCCTGAACCTTACGGCCGACGAAGGTCCCCGTCGGCGCACCCGGCGTAACCGGGCCCGGTTCGAAGTTGGTGGTGCCCAGCGCCGGTCCTCTGGCGCCTTCCGGCATGCTGTCGGAAGCCGATTCCGGCTTGTCTCCACCCCCCAGAGAGGGAAACAAGGAATCGGAAGAGAAGGAGCAGCCGCCCAGAAGCATGGCTGAGCCAATCAACAAAACCCGGATTTGCGAGAAGGCCATCGTCCCGAACTACCTTTTTGTATGATCCCCGAGCGTTCCGCCCGCTCCGAATTCGGTATCCCTTTAAGTAGCAGAAGCGAAGTCCCGGACCGGCACGTGTCCCCCTGTACCGTGAAACTCCACCCGCCGCAGTGTATCCAAAGCCTTACCCCGCGACAACCGAGAATGACACGGGAAATCCCGTCCCGGAAGGATTCTTTGGCGAAGCGGGGATCATGGGCCGCCGATGAAGGCATCGACTTCCGCCTGCGACATCCCTTTCTCCGAGCCGTGGATGATCCCGGAGGCGACATCGATCAATTTCTGCAGGATGCGCGAGGCGCTTTCCCCGAGGAGCGCCGCCCGGCCGGTTTCCCCGGCGTCGATGGCGCAGCCGATCTCCGCCACCGAGCGGGCGACGACGCGCTCCGCCTGGGCGATGGTGTCGTCGAAGGGGCGGCGGTAGCGCGCGGGCGCCATCTCGTAGGCGGCGATGGCGAGATCGCGGTCGGAAAAGTTGCTGTCGCGGAAGTGGTCGGCGTAGCTCTTGGGCGCCCAGGCGGCGACGTCCTCGAACATCTCGGGCATGTCGCCCAGCATGCCGAGCAGCATCACCACCTCGTTGAAGTGGTTGAGGTAGTCGGTGGCGAGGAAGGTCTGGGGGCTGATGTTGGTGCCTTCGAGACGCGCCGCCATCTCGGCTGCCGACATCGTGCCGCCCGCGGACGCCCCGGTCACGCGCGGCCTCGCCCGGGGTGCCTAGCCAAGCGCCGCGACGCCCGGCAGGGTCTTGCCTTCCAGCCACTCCAGGAAGGCCCCGCCCGCCGTCGAAACGTAGCTCAGCCGCTCCGCCACCCCGGCGTTGATCAGCGCCGCGACGGTGTCGCCGCCGCCCGCCACCGACACCAGCATGCCCTTTTCGGTAAGGTCCGCCGCGCCGCGCGCCACCGCGTTGGTGCCCGCGTCGAACGGCTTGATCTCGAAGGCGCCGAACGGCCCGTTCCACAGCAGCGTGCTGCTCTCCGCCAGGCGGTTGATCACGGTGCGCGCGGCCACCGGCCCGATATCCAGGATCATCCGGTCGGCGGGCACCGCATCCGCGGCCACCACCTGCGACGGCGCGCCCTCGGCGAAGGCGGGCGCGACCACCACGTCGGCGGGCAGCACCAGGTCGCAGCCCTTGTCCTCGGCCGCCCGCATCACCTCGCGCGCGGTATCCAGCATCTCGGTCTCGCACAGCGACGTGCCGACGGGAATGCCCTTGGCGGCGAGGAAGGTGTTGGCCATCGCCCCGCCGATGATCAGGGTGTCCACCCTGGCGATGAGGTTGCCCAGCAGGTCGAGCTTGGTCGAGACCTTGGCCCCGCCCACCACCGCGGCGACCGGGCGCTTCGGGCTTTCCAGCACCGCGGCGAGCGCTTCGAGCTCCGCCTGCATCAGGCGGCCCGCCGCGGCGGGCAGGCGATGCGCCATCGCCTCGGTGGAGGCATGCGCGCGGTGCGCGGAGGAGAACGCGTCGTTGACGTAGATGTCGGCAAGGCGGCAGAGCGCGTCGGCGAAGGCCGGGTCGTTCTTTTCCTCCTCGGGGTGGAAGCGCAGATTTTCGAGCAGCAGCACCTCGCCGGGCTTCAAGGCGGCGGCGAGCTTTTCCACTTCGGGGCCGACGCAATCGGGGGCGAAGGCCACCGCCACGCCGTTCAGGGCGGCGGAGAGCGGCGCCACCACCGGAGCGAGGGAATACTTCGCCTCCGGCCCCTTCGGGCGGCCGAAGTGGGAGGCGACGATCACCGCCGCGCCGGCGGCGAGCAGTTCGGAGATCGTGGCGGCGGAGCGGTCGATGCGCGTCGCGTCGGTGACCACGCCGTCCTTCACCGGCACGTTGAGATCGGCGCGCACGAATACCTTCTTGCCGCGCACCGCGATGTCGCTCAGTGTCTTGAAGGCCATCTCCGGTTCCTCCCCGCGTTTCTTGCCCGTTCCGAAAGCCGCCCGCGGCCGCGCGGCAAGGCGCGGCCGCAGACGCAACCATGGCGCCGCAGGTCAGATCAGCTTGGCGATCGCCGCCGCGGTGTCCAGCATGCGGTTGGAGAAGCCCCATTCGTTGTCGTACCACGACAGCACGCGCACGAAGGTGCCCTCGATCACCTTGGTCTCGGCGAGGTCGAAGGTCGAGCTGTTGGCGCAGTGGTTGAAGTCCACCGAGACCAGCGGCAGGCCGTTGACCGCGAGAATGCCCGCAAGCGGCCCGGCGGCGGCGGCTTCCATCGCGGCGTTGATCGCCTCGATGGTGGCGGCGGTCTTGACCACGCACTTGAAGTCGATCATCGAGACGTTGGGAGTCGGCACGCGGATCGACGAACCGTCGAGCTTGCCCTTGAGTTCCGGCAGCACCAGGCCGACCGCCTTGGCCGCGCCGGTGGTGGTGGGAATCATCGACATCGCCGCGGCGCGGGCGCGGTGCAGGTCCTTGTGCAGGGTGTCGGCGAGGCGCTGGTCGCCGGTGTAGGCATGCACCGTGGTCATGAAGCCGCGCTCGATGCCGAATTCCTTGTGCAGCACATAGGCCACCGGCGCGAGGCAGTTGGTGGTGCACGACGCGTTGGAGACCACCAGGTGATCGCGGGTCAGCTTGTCGTGATTGACGCCGTAGACCACGGTGAGGTCGGCGCCGTTGGACGGAGCGGAGACCAGAACCCGCTTCGCGCCCGCCTCCAGGTGCACCTTCGCCTTGTCGCGGTCGGTGAAGATGCCGGTGCATTCCATGCAGATGTCGATGCCGAGTTCCTTCCACGGCAGCTTCGACGGGTCGCGCTCGGCGACCACCTTGATCTTGCGGCTGCCCACCGTCATCACGTCGCCGGTCACCGAAACGTCTTCCGGCAGGCGGCCGTGCACGGAATCGAACTTCACCAGGTGGGCATTGGCCTCGGCGGAACCCAGATCGTTGATCGCCACGACTTCGATATCCGTGCGCCCCGATTCGACGAGGGCGCGGAACACCAGCCGCCCGATCCTGCCGAACCCGTTGATCGCAACCCGTACCGCCATAGTCCTTCCTCCCGTTTGTTTGCCGCCCGCGCATCCCCGCAACGGGCGGTCATCCGCAATGTCACAAGAAGCCCAAATCCGGAAAGGCGCCGCCAGCCCACCTGACGGCCGGGCGGGGCGTCCCGACATCCCACTCGAAAAGGCTGGGGGCGAAAGATCGTCCGCGGCGGTTGCCGCCGCGCGCCTGCCCGCAACATCTTGAGTGTTTGTCACACTTGCCCGCCCGAATCCAGCGGATCGTGCGCGGACGCTGAAAATTCATGCCCGGATTTTGACTTCGCGCCGATAGGCCACATAATGGCCGCTCGCGGCAAAAACCACCCGAGGACCCCCGATGTCCGGAAAGAAGAAATCCCATAAGAACGGCAAGACCCCTTCCCTCGCCGACGTGGACCTTTCCGCGGCGGTGGATACCGTCGAGGAGTACGAGCGCCAGATCTCCAAACTGCAGTTCAAGCTGCTCGCCCTGCAGCAGCGCTATCTGCACGAAGGCCGGCGCGCCATCGTCGCCTTCGAGGGCTGGGACGCGGCGGGCAAGGGCGGGGTGATCCGCCGCCTCAACGAACGCCTGGAGCCGCGGCACTGCCACGTCTGGTCGATCGCCGCGCCCAACCCGGACGACCAGGGACGGCACTACCTCTACCGCTTCTGGATGAAGCTGCCGCTCAAGGGCGACCTCGCGATCTTCGACCGCACCTGGTACGGCCGCGTCCTGGTGGAACGGGTGGAGGGCTTCGCCCGCAAGGAGGAATGGCAGCGCGCCTATGCGGAGATCAACGAGTTCGAGCGCATGCTGGCGGACGACGGGGCGCGCATCGTCAAGCTGTTCCTCCACATCTCCCCCGAAGAGCAACTCGCCCGCTTCACCGAACGGCTGCAGAAGCCGCACAAGCGCTGGAAGCTCACCGCCGAGGACATCCGCAACCGCGACAAGCGCCCCGCCTACGAGGAGGCGATCGCCGAGATGTTCGAAAAGACCCACACCGAGGCCGCGCCCTGGCACGTGATCTCCGCCGAGCACAAGCTCCACGGCCGCATCCAGGCGCTGGAGACGATCCTCGACGTGCTCGGCAAGGACGTGGAGACCACGCCGCCGCCCGCCGATCCGGAGGTGGTGGAGATGTTCCGCACACGCTACGGCATCGAACCCTAGCCCTCGGGGAGCGCCACCGGAGAGATCGCGGCGAGCACGTCGTCGAAGGCGGAGCCCTCGCGCGCCGCGTCGTCGGGGTGCGCGCCGCACGCCGAACCCAGGTTCTTGATCCGCGGCCCCTTCTCCGGAGCGGCGGCGATCGCTCCCGCCGAGGTGACCACCACCATCCGCGCGAGGACGCGCCGCGACGCACGGCTCTTCCCGCCGAACACCGCACGCGGAATGTCGAAGCCCCAGTCCGCCTCCGCCGCGGCGAGCATCGCGGCGTTCTCCGAAACCGGGTCCGGCTCTGCGGGAAAACCGGCGGGCGGGCGCAGCAGCAGCCGCACCGCGCCGCCGTCCTCGCCGTCCCAGGCGAGGCGGCTGCCCGCCGCGAGGCGCATCACGTCGGCATCGAGGATGCGGCGGCGGCGCTCCCGCAGACGCGCGAACAGCAGCGCACGGTCGGCCCGGGGGAACGGCGAGTGGCGGAAGTCCAGGCGGCGGCTGGGGGAGAGCGCATAAAGCGTCTCCGCCGCCGCATCGACGAAGCGGTGGAAGGAGGCCTGCAAACCGAGATCGTAGGGCCAGTCGTCGGCATCGGCGAGCGGCGCGACGATGACGCGCCGCCCGGCGCGCACCTCCGCCAGCGCCGCAAGCGCGTTCAACAGCGGATTGGCGCCGGCCACCAGCACGTCGGCGCGGTGCTCCGACGGCGCGGCGGCGCGGCGCTCCGCGGTGGCGATGGGCACCACCACCCGGCCGCCGCCGCCTTCCGCCGCGGAACAAACCCCCGGCCGACCAGGAAACAGCGCTCTGCGAGTCGTCATGGCAAGCCTCCGCCTGCGAAAAGAAGTCCGTAAGACCAGCATACGACCGGCGGCGGCGCGGCGAAACGGCGAATCCGGCCAATCCGGCGCGCGGCGATGACCGCGCCGCCGCCGCGTGCTATGGTTTTTCGGCCCATTGCAAAGGATTGCCGACCTCCCATGCGCCCGCTCAGGCCCGCCGCCGCCACCGATTCCGCCGCCACCCTCGCCTTCGACAGCCTCGACGACGGCCTCCTGGTGCTCGACTCCGAGGACGGCATCCTCGCCTGGAACCCGGCCTTCGCGCGGGCGTGGGCGCTGCTCGGGGTGCCTCTGGTGCGCTCGCTCACCTTCGCCGAAAATCTCGAGGCGGCGGCGGCGATCGGCCGTTCCGGCGGCGCCGCCGAAGCGTGGCTGGCGCATCGCCGCGCCGCGCCGGAAACCGCCGCGCCGTGCCTGCTCGCCCTCTCCGGCGGCCTCGCGCTGCGCATCGCGGAGACCGCCATCGCCGCCGGACGCCACCTCGTCACCTGCCGCGACGTCACCGCCGAGCGCCAACGCGAGGGCGCGCTCAAGGACAGCGAATACCGCTACCGCCTGCTGGTGGAGACGATCACCGAGGGCCTCATCGTGCTCGACCGCGAGCGCCGCATCGTCTATGCCAACCCGCGCTTCCTCTCCTGGTACGGCAGCGGCGACATGGCGCTCTTGGGCCGCCCGCTCGCCGACCTCACCACGCCGCCGGAGCGCGAGCGCCTCGCCGCCCTGTTCTCCGCCGCGGCGCCGCGCGCCGTGGAAATCCCGCTCGTCTGCGTCGGCGGCGCGGTGCGCTTCGCCCTGGTTTCCGCCGCGCCCCTGCGCGCCGCAGAGGGCGGCGTCTCCGGCCACTTCGCGGTGATCACCGACGTCACCGACCTGCGCCGCGCCAGCGAACGCCTGCGCGACAGCGAGGGGCGCTTCCGCAGCATCATCGAGAGCACCCCCTTCGGCATCCTAACCCTCGACGGGGCGGGGCGCATCCTCTCCGCCAATCCGGCGTTCCGCGTCCTCGCCGGGGCGGACCTCGGCGAGGACGAAAGCGCCGAGGCGCGCCTGCCGGAGGCGACCCCGCCGATCGCCGAGATGATGGAGCGCCTCGCCCGCGAGCCTCAACTGCGCACCGTGGACGGCGAAAGCCGCCTCGTCCGCGGCGGCTGCGAACCCGGCCACGCGCGCCTCCTGCTCGCCCGCATGGGCGAGGACGGCGGCTTCCTCATGGTGGTGGAGGACGTCACCGAACGCCGCCGCATGGAGGAGGTGCTGCGCCACGCCTCCAAGCTCGCGCTGCTCGGCGAGATGTCCGCCTCGCTGGCGCACGAGATCAGCCAGCCCTTGAACGTCATCCGCCTCGCCGCGGAAAGCGCGCTCTTGTCCCTGGAGGACGGCGACGCCGCGGCGATGCGCGCCAAGTTCGAGATCATCGGCGCGCAGTCCGACCGCCTGCGCGAAACCATCGACTACATGCAGGGATTCAGCCGCCGCGACGCCGGGCCTCGGCGCTGCTTCGACCTCAGGGACGCGGTGGAGGCGGCGCTCGGCATGGTGTTGCCGCAATGCGCCAACCGCGGCATCGCGGTGGCCCGCCACCTGCCGGACGCGCCGCTGCCGGTGCTCGGCCACGCGCGCCAGGCCGAGCAGGTGCTGATCAACCTCCTCAACAACGCGGTGGACGCCATCGTCGAGCGCCGCGCCGCGCGCGCGGGCGGAGCCGACGAGATCGTCCTCTCCGCGCGCATCGAGACGCCGCGCGGCGCGGCCGCGGAAATCCGCCTGGAGATCGCCGACACCGGCACCGGCATCCGCGAGGAGGACATGCCGCACCTCTTCGACCCCTTCTTCACCCGCAAGACCGAGGGCGCGGGCACCGGGCTCGGGCTCTCGATCAGCCTCGGCCTGGTCACCGCCATGGGCGGCCGCATCGAGGTGGAAAACCGCCCCGAGGGCGGCTGCCGCTTCCGCGTGGCGCTGCCCGCCCGCCTCGACACCCCGGTCGAGCCGCCGCCGCCCGCCGCAGCCGCCGCGCCGCCGCCCGCCGCCGCGGAAACGCCGCCGATGGCGGTGCTGGTGGTGGACGACGAAGAACTCGCCACCCGCGAGATCGCCGCCTTCCTCAAGAAGTCCGGCCACACCGCCTTCACCGCCGCCTCGGGGCGGCAGGCGCACGAGGTGCTGGCCGCCACCCACATCGACATCCTCATCACCGACCTGCGCATGCCCGACGGCGACGGCTTCCAGCTCATCGCCGAGGCGGCGGCGGAATACCCCCACATCGGCCTGGTGGTGATGACCGGCCAGCCGCTGCGCGACCGCGAGGCCCTGGCGGAGCTGGAAAACGGCGTGGACGCGATCCTGCGCAAGCCGGTCAGTCTGCGCGAACTCGCCGAAACCCTGCGCTCTCTGGCGTAAAACCATCCGGATCCGGCGGTTGCGGGTTAAGCGGATGCTTGCTCAAAATCAACTTGGGTATCATTCTGGAATCGTAAAACTCCGATCCTTCTCCGCGCGGATCGCGCACCAACCGATAAGGAGAACGCATGATGAAAGTGTTGATCGCCGACGATCATGCGCTGTTGCGGGACGGATTGAAGCCTTTCGTGTCGAAGATCGGCGACGACGTGAAGATTCTCGAATCCTGCGACTATCCTTCGACCCACGACGCGATCGCGGCGGAACACCCCGACCTGGTGCTGCTCGACTTGCGGATGCCGGGGATGGACGGCACCGACGGCGTGCTGCGGCTGCGACGCGCCTTCCCCAATACCCGCGTCGTCATCGTCACCGGCTGGGTCAGCCGCACCGACGTGCTGGAGGCGATGCGCCTGGGGGTTTCCGGCTATCTGCCGAAGTCGCTGAACGGCACCGCGATGATGCATGCGCTGCGCCTCATCCTGTGCGGCGTGCCCTACTATCCGCCGGAGGTTCTGGCCAACGAATCGATCCAGTCGCAGGCGGACCCCGACTCCGTGGCGACGCCGCACGACCGCTCGCCGCTCTCCGCCCTCACCCGGCGCGAATACGAGATTCTCACCCAACTCGTCGGCGGCGCCTCCAACAAGGAAATCGCCCGCGTCCTCGGCCTCACCGAGATCACCATCAAATCCCACCTGCGCAACGTCTTCCGCAAGATCGGCGCGACCAACCGCACCCAGGCGGTGGCCCTGGCGCTGCGCGAAGGCGTGCAGGCCGCGGTCAACCCGCCGCTCGGCAACGGCGGCGACGGCCAGGCGATGATCGCGGTTTAAACCAACCAATTTTTGAAAAGCTAAAACGTTGCGAGGGGACTCGGTCCCCTCGCGCTCCCCATGACTTGTTTTTCGCCGCGTCGCGGCAGGCAATCGTCACGCCGCGTGATGGTCTTATGGCGCTCCGCGCAAAAACCAAGGTTACGGGAGGTCTGGAGGGTCCGCGACCCTCCAGGACGTTTTGGTTTTATTCCAGCGGCGGGCCGAACAGCGCGCCGGGGTTCATCGTGTTCTGCGGGTCGAGGGCGGCCTTGATGCGGCGCATCATGTCGAGTTCCACCTCCGGGCGGTAGCGCTCCAGGTACTCGATCTTGAAGCGTCCGACGCCGTGCTCGGCGGAGAACGAGCCGTTCAGTTCGTCCACGATGTCGTAGACGATGCGGCTCATCGGGTGCCAGTGGGTGAAGAACTCCTCCACCGGCATGCCCTTGGGCTGGGTGACGTTGAAGTGGATGTTGCCGTCGCCCGCGTGGCCGAAGGGCACCGGCAGGCTGCCGGGCATGAACTCCAGCACCGCGGCGGTGGCGCGGCGGATGAATTCCGGAATCGAGCGCACCGGCACCGAGATGTCGTGCTTGATCGAGCCGCCCTCGTACTTCTCCGCCTCCGGCAGTTCCTCGCGGATGCGCCACAGGCTGCGGCGCTGCTCCAGGCTTTCGGCGAGCACCGCGTCGAGGATCACGCCGTCCTCCAGCGCATCGCCGAGGAAGCCCTCGAAGGTGTCGCGCAGCGGCTCCTCCGGGTTGGCGGAGGTGAACTCGGTGAGCACGTACCACGGGTATTCCGCGTCCAGCGGGTCGGTCACGCCCTCGAGATAGGTCACCGACTGGCGCACCCCGTCGCGGCAGATCAGCTCGAAGGCGGCCACCTGGTCGCCGCTGGCGCGGCGCGCGCGGGCGAGCAGTTCCAGCGCCGCCTCGGGGCTTTCGAGCGCGCAGAAGGCGGTCTCCATCTGCACCGGCTTGGGATAGAGCTTGAGCACCGCGGCGGTGACGATGCCGAGCGTGCCCTCCGCGCCGACGAAGAGGTTGCGCAGGGAGTAGCCGGTGTTGTCCTTGGTCAGGGCGCGCAGGCCGTTCCAGATGCGGCCGTCGGGCAGCACCACCTCGAGGCCGAGGATGTTGTCGCGCGCGGTGCCGTAGCGCAGGGTGTTGATGCCGCCGACGTTGGTGGAGATGTTGCCGCCGATCTGGCAGCTCCCCTGCGCGCCCAGCGACAGCGGGAACAGCCGGTCCGCCCGTTCCGCCGCATTGCGGATGTCTTCCAGCACGCAGCCCGCCTCCACCGTCATGGTGAAGTCCTCGGGGTTGAGGGAGCGGATGCGGTTGAGCCGTCCGGTGGCGACGATCACCTCGCCGTCGGCCAGTCCGCCGCCGACCAGGCCGGTGTTGCCGCCCTGCGGCACGATGGCCACCCCCGCCGCGGCGCAGGCCGCAACGACCTCGGAGACTTCCTCGGTCGTGCCGGGGCGCGCCACCGCCAGCGGCGAACCGCGGAACAGGCCGCGTTCCTCGTTGATGTAGGTTTCCATATCGGCGGCGGCGGTGAGGAGGTTGGCCTCGCCGACAATCGACTTCAATGCCGCGAGAAGGGCGGTCTGGCTCATTCGGGGACCTCGAAAACGTCTATGAATCAGGGGCGCGGCGCCGCCGCGCGCATCAGCCGGTCGTTGATCGCGACTCCGAGCCCGGCGTCCGGAATCGGAGACACCGCAATACCACGATACGGCCCGCCGTCCAACGCCCGAAGCATGGCGAAGAGGTTGGCCGCCGCCTCCACCACGTCGCCCGCGGGGCTGAGGTTGAGCGCCGCCCCGGCCACCGGCCCGAAGCCCAGCAGCGCCTCGCCCGCTTCCGCCGCCGCGGCGTTGAGCCGCACCGGCAGGCCGGGCGCGTAGTGGCTGGCCATCTGCCCCGGCGAGAGCAGCGGCCCGTCCGGCGCGGGCGGCGGCGCGAAGCCCACCGCCACGCCGAGGACGGCGGCCACCGCCTCCGCGGTCACCCCGCCGGGACGCAGCACATGGGGAGCACCCCCGGTCATGTCCAGCACCGTGCTTTCCACGCCCACCGCGCAGGGGCCGCCATCGACGATCATCGCCACCGCGTCGCCCAGGCCCTCGGCCACGTGGCCGGCGCACGTCGGGCTGACCCGGCCGGAGGGATTGGCCGAGGGCGCCGCCACCGGGCAGCCCGCGGCGGAGAGGATGGCCAGAGCCACCGGATGCGCCGGGATGCGGATGGCGACGCTCGCAAGCCCGGCGGAAACCAGGTGGGAAAGGCCGCAGCCGTCGCGGCGCGGCAGCACCAGGGTGAGCGGCCCGGGCCAGAACTCTTCCGCGAGCGTCCGCGCCGCAGCGGAGAAATGCGCCAGCGGCAGCGCCGCGGCGAGGTCCGGCACGTGGGCGATCAGCGGGTTGAAGGCGGGGCGGCGCTTCGCCGCGAAGATCGCGGCGACGGCGCGGTCGTTGCGCGCGTCGCCGCCGAGGCCATAGACCGTCTCGGTGGGAAAGGCGACGAGTTCGCCGCGGGCGAGGCGTTCCCCCGCCGCGCGGATGACCGCGTCATCGGCCGGAAGCGGTGCGGGCATCAGGCGTCGCGGCCCACCGCATCGACGCGGAAGCGCCACGCCTGCAGCGTCGGGCTTTCGGCGAGCGGCAGCCCGGCCTTGAGCTTCAACTGCGCGAGAAACACCACCGGGTCCGGCAGTTGGGTCCACACCTGCGGCAGGAACAGCGCGCGCCGCCCGTGGTCGGCGATCACCAGCCCATCGACGCCCATGTCGAGCTTCGCCACGAGGTCGTGCTCGTCGGTGAAGTCGATGGGCTCCAGCGGCCCGAGCAGCGAGACCGAAATGTCGAGGCCGTCCATCTCCTCGGCGGTGAGCGGCGGAAACCGCGAGTCGGAAAACGCCGCGGCGAAGGCGTTGGCGACGATGTCCTCGGCGATGGTGCGCGCCGTGCGCATCGTGCCGATGCAGCCGCGCAGGCGGCCTTCGCGGTGCAGGGTGACGAAGGTGGCGCCGTATTCCAGAAGCTCCGGCGACACCGCGTCGAAGTTGAGCGGCTGCGGCGCGCCGTGGTCCAGGCCGTGGCGGATCGACGCGTCGGCCAGCGCCAGCATCTCCTCGCCGTAGGTTTCGGTCAGCGGTTGTTCCATCTTCCCCTCGAAAAACGCCCAGGCCCCGTATCCCACCACCTGGCCGCGCGGCCCGGCGGTATCGCCGGAGTTGCGCACGTCCAGGGTCTTCACCGACATCCCCCGCGCCTTGGCGCAGAGCAGGAGGCCGGCGATCGGCAGCCGTCCGCACGCCTGCGGGCGGTCGATCTTTTCCGGCGACATCGTCTCTATGGCGTGGGTGGTCACCGCGTCAAGCGTCACGCAATCGTCGTAGGACAGATAATGCGAGAGGTCGGAGCTCACCACGATCAGGGTCTCGGGGCCGCCCCACAGCCCGGCGAGCAGGTCGGCCACCGCCTCGGGCGACACCTGGCCCGCCAGCACCGGCACGATGGAAACCTCGCCCAGGGTCTCCTTGAGGAAGGGAAGCTGCACCTCCAGGCAGTGTTCCTGCGCGTGCGCCAGGTCCATGCGCACCGCATCCGGGCGCTGCGCCAGGCGGTCCACCGCGGCGGTATCCACCGCCACCGGGCCGAGCGGCGTGTCGAACGCCTCGGCATTGGACAGCGCGAAGCCCGCCACCGCGACGCGGTGGGTCGGCCCGATGAGGACGACGCGGCGCACCTTGCCGCGCGCGGCCGCGAGCCGGGCATAGGCCGCGGCGGCCACCGGCGCGGAATAGCGGTAGCCCGCGTGCGGCACCACCACCGCCTTGGGCAGGTCCTCCTCCGCCGCCGCCTCGGGCGTGGAGAGATAATCCGCCACCTCGCGGCGCAGATCCTCGGGGTCCTCGGGATAGAACATGCCGGCGACGGCGGCGGGACGCACCCGCAATGCATGCTGGTTCATGCCTGGCAGCCTCCGTGAATGCATTCCGCGCCCCGCAAACCGGGGCGGCAATCCGTTTTCAAGAATAATAAACGGCTATAAAGTAAGTCTTATCACTCTAGCATTCCATGCCGCGGGAGGGAATCATGTCGGCGGCCCGCTATTGGCATCCGACCGGCGAGGGCGGCTCCATCGCCTGCGATCTGTGCCCGCGCGGTTGCGTCATCGCCCCCGGCGGGCACGGCGCCTGCTTCGCGCGCGCCAACGCGGGCGGGCGGATGGAGCTTCTCACCTACGGGCGCTCCTCCGGCTTCTGCATCGACCCGGTGGAGAAGAAGCCGCTCAACCACTTCCTCCCCGGTTCGCCGATTCTCTCCTTCGGCGGCGCGGGGTGCAATCTCGCCTGCGCCTGCTGCCAGAACTGGGAGATCTCCCGCGCGCGGGAAACCGGACGCCTGAGCCCGGAGGTGACGCCGGAGGACATCGCCTATGCCGCGGCGCACAAGGGCTGCCGCGCCGTCGCGGTGACCTACAACGAGCCGATCGTCGCGCTGGAATTCGTCCTCGACGTCGCCGCCGCCTGCCGCGCCGCGCAGGTGCGCAGCGTGGCGGTGACCGCGGGCTACATCACCCCCGCCGCGGCGGCGGAATTCTTCCCCGCCTTCGACGCGGTGAACGTGGACCTCAAGGCCTTCACCGAGGCGTTCTACGCCCGCGTCTGCGGCGCGCGCCTCGCCCCGGTGAAGGAGGCGCTGCGCTTCATCGCCCGCGAGACCGCGACCTGGCTCGAGATCACCACCCTGGTCATCCCCGGCCACAACGATTCCGACGCGGAGATCGCGGCGATGGCCGCCTGGATCGCCGCCGAGCTTTCCCCCGACGTGCCGCTGCACCTCTCCGCCTTCCACCCTGCCCACCGGATGATGCAAGTGCCGCCGACGCCGCCCGCGGCGCTGGCCCGCGCCCGCGGCATCGCCATGGCCGAGGGCCTGCGCTTCGTCTACACCGGCAACGTCCACGATGCGGAGGGCGACGCCACGTTCTGCCCCGGCTGCGGCGCGGCGGCGATCCGCCGCGACTGGTACGAGATCGAGGGCTACGGCCTCGACGCTTCCGGCCGTTGCGTGCGTTGCGGCACGCGCCTGCCCGGCGTCTTCGACGGACCGCCCGGCACCTGGGGGCGGCGGCGCGAACCCGTGGAGATGCCTATCCGCCGCCGGCCGTGCCGAAAAACCTGAGCAATGCCTTGCACCGCATGCGGTTCCGGGCAATATCGAAACCATCGACCTTCCGCGGCGCTTCCGCGCCCGTTGTCTTAAGGAATCTTCCGCATGAAAGTCACCTTCGCCAAGCCCGGACTGCCGAAAGCCGGGTGCCTTGCCGTCGGCGTTCTCGAGACCGGCATCCTCACCCCCAGCGCCCAGACCGTCGATGAAGCCTGCGGCGGCGCGCTCACCCGCGCCATCGCCGCGGCGCGCTTCTCCGGCAAGGCGGAGCAGACGCTTTCCGTCGTCGCCCCCGCCGGGGTTTCCGCCGATTGCATCGTGCTGATCGGCCTCGGCAAGGCGGAGGGAATCGACGCCCGCCGCATGGAATCCTTCGGCGCGGCGGCGCAGGCGGCGGCGGAAAAGGCCCGCGCCGCGGAGTTGACCATCTCCGTGGACGCGATCGCCAAGACCAAGGCCTCCGCCGCCATGCTCGCGGCGCACGCGGCGCTCGGCGCGGCGCTCGCCTCCTACCGCTTCGACCTCTACCGCACCAGGCAGAAGCCGGAAGACAAGCCCAGCGTCTCCGACCTCACCGTGCGGCTGGACGACTTCGCCGCCGCCAAGACCGCCTTCCTGCCGATGTCGGCGGTCGCCGACGGCGTCGGCCTGACCCGCGACCTCGTCTCCGAACCCGCCAACGTGCTCTCGCCGGAGCTTTTCGCCAAGGTCGCCAAGGGCCTGGAAAAGGACGGCGTCGAGGTCACCGTGCTCGGCGAGAAGGAGATGGCCAAGCTCGGCATGGGCGCGCTCCTCGGCGTCGGCCAGGGCTCGGAGCGGGACTCCCAGCTCGTGGTGCTGCGCTGGCAGGGCGGCGAAAAGGACGAACCGCCGGTCGCCATCGTCGGCAAGGGCGTATGCTTCGACTCCGGCGGCATCTCGATCAAGCCAGCCGCCAACATGGAAGAAATGAAGACCGACATGAGCGGCGCGGCGGTGACCACCGGCCTGTTGCAGATCCTCGCCCGCCGCAAGGCGCGGGTGAACGTGGTCGGCATCCTCGGCTTGGTGGAGAACATGCCCTCGGGCGCGGCGCAGCGCCCCGGCGACGTGGTGACCTCGATGTCCGGCCAGACCATCGAGGTGATCAACACCGACGCGGAGGGCCGCCTGGTGCTCGCCGATGCGCTGTGGTACGTGCAGGAGACCTTCCACCCCAAGGCGGTGATCGACCTCGCCACCCTCACCGGGGCGTGCGTCATCGCGCTCGGTTCCGAGCATGCGGGGCTCTTCTCCAACGACGACGCGCTCGCCGCCGCGCTCGCCGCCGCGGGAGCCGAGGTGGGCGAACCGCTGTGGCGGCTGCCGCTGGGCGAGGCCTACGACAAGCAGATCGACTCCGACATCGCCGACATGAAGAACACCGGCGGCCGCGAGGCAGGGGCGATCACCGCGGCGCAGTTCCTGCAACGCTTCGTCCGGGAGGGCACCGCCTGGGCGCACCTCGACATCGCGGGCGTCGCCTGGACCAAGAAGGCCAAGGGCACCGTGCCGAAGGGCGCTTCCGGCTTCGGCGTGCGCCTGCTGGAGCGCCTTATCGCCGCCGCCTATGAGGCGGCCCCCGCGCCCAAGGCTCCGGCGAGAAAAGCCCGGAAATGATCCGCATCCGCTTCGCCGGACGGAACGACGCGGCGCCGTGGCGGACCCTTCCCCTCGGCGCCGCCGACGCCTGGATCGCCGGGACACGCAAGCGCCCGGCGGTGCGCGGCTCCGCCGCGCGCCCCGCAGGCGTGCCGAAGAAACCCGCGCCGGGCGGCCTTCTCCACCCCGCCGCGATCGGTCCCTGCGGCTTCACCGGCGCGGCGGACCTGGGCAACCCGGCGGACTTCACCGCCGCGGCGGCGGAGGCGCTGGGACGGCGCATCGGCGCGGCGGCGGCGCGGCCCGGGGTGCGCCGGGTGTTCGTCGATGCCGACCTCTTCCCCGAGACCGCGGCGGCGCTCGCCGCCGGGCTGGCGCTGCGCGTCGAGCCGCGCCTCTCGCTGAAAAGCCGGGTGAAGGACCCGTTTGCCGACCCCGCCGCCCGCCCCCGCGAGGCGGTGATCCTCTCCACCAACCCCGCCGCGGCGGAAGCCGCGTGGGAAAGACTCGGCCCCGCCGTCGAGGCCGCGCTGTGGGCGCGCCGCCTCGCCGACGAACCGGCCAACCGCCTCGGCCCCGACGAGATGCAGGCGGCGGCGGAGAGCCTCGCCCCCCTCGGCGTGCGCGTCTCCACCATCGCCGGGGAGGCGCTTTTGGAAAGCCGCCTGGCGCTGATCCACGCGGTGGGGCGCGGCTCGGCGCGGCCGCCGCGCCTCATCGTGCTCGCCTGGCCGGGGGCGGACCCCAAGGCCGCGCCGCTGGCGCTGGTCGGCAAGGGCATCGTCTTCGACACCGGCGGCATCTCGATCAAGCCCGCGGACCGCATGGAGGAGATGAAGGGCGACATGGCGGGGGCCGCCGCCGTGCTCGGCGCGGTGCGCGCCGCGGCGGAACGCAAATCGCCGCTGCCCGTCGTCGGCCTGCTGGCGGTGGCGGAAAACGCGGTTTCCGGCAATGCCGCGCGCCCCGGCGACGTGATCGCCGCGCATGACGGCTCCACCGTGGAAATCGTCGATACCGACGCCGAGGGCCGCCTGGTGCTGGCCGATGCGCTGGCCTATGCGCGGCAGGCGTTCGCCCCCTTCCTGATGGTCGATCTCGCCACGCTGACCGGTGCGGTGGTGCGCACCCTCGGGGCCTGGCACGCCGGGCTGTTCGCCAACCGCGACGCCGCGGCCGCGCGCATCGCCGCCGCCGCCGCCGCGAGCCGCGAGCCGGTGTGGCGGCTGCCGCTGCCCGGAGCCGACGACGACGCGCTCTCCTCCACCATCGCCGACGTCAAGAACTGCGCCTGGGGCACGGCGCCCGACGCGCTGCACGCCGCGGGCTTCCTCTCCCGCTTCGCCGCGGAAACGCCGTGGGCGCACCTCGACATCGCGGGCGCGGCCGACGCGCCCGCGGAAACCGAACAGGAACGCGGCGGACCGCGCGGCTTCGGCGTGCGGCTGCTCGACGCCCTGATCCAAAACCTGGAGACAACCCCGTGGACTTCCTCTTCGGAGACCTGAGCGCCGCCGACCTCGCCGTCATCGCACTCGCCTTCGCCGTCGGCGGCACCGTCAAGGGCACCGTCGGCATGGGCCTGCCGATGATCGCGGTGCCGATCATCTCCACGGTGATCGACCCGCGCTCCGCCATCGCCACGATGATCCTGCCGATCATGGGGGCCAACTTCCTGCAGGCGCGCGTCGGCGGCAGCCTGCTGGAGACCGCCGCCGCCTTCCGCGCGCTGCTGATCCCGATGTTCCTGGGCAGCACCGTCGGCGCGCTGCTCATCACCTCCATTCCCACCGCCTATGCCGCGATCATCCTCGGCAGCCTGGTCAGCCTGTTCGCGGTGTCCACCCTGGCGGGGTGGAAGCCCACGATCCCCTCCGGCGTGGACCGGCGGCTGCGCCCCGCCATCGGCCTCGTCTCCGGCCTGGTCGGCGGGATGAGCAGCTTCTTCGCGCCGACCGTGGTGCCCTACCTGTTCAGCCTGCGCCTCGACAAGACCGCCTTCGTGCGCACCATGGGCGTGATCTTCCTGGTCGGCGAAGCGCCGCTGTTTTTCGGCCTCGCGGTCTCCGGTTTCGCGCCGCCCTCGGTGTGGGCGCTCTCCGCCGCCGGATGGGGGGTGGTGGGCTGCGCCATGGCGATCGGCAAGCGCCTGCGCGACCGCATTCCGCAGGAGCGCTTCATGACCCTGGTCGGCGCGATGCTGCTGATCGTCGGCCTCAACATGATCCGCCGCGTCCTCTTCTGATCCTGTAGACGCGCCCCGCGCCGCCTGCTACACACGAGCCGGTTTTTTCCGCCGCGAAGGCCATCATGCTGCGACGTCTCTACGACTGGACCATGGCGCAAGCCGCCACCCCGCACGCCATGGCGACGCTCGCCGTCGTCGCCTTCGTCGAAAGCTCGGTCTTTCCCATTCCGCCCGACGTGCTGATCATCCCCATGGTGCTGGCGGCACGGCACCGCGCCTGGCGCATCGCCTTGGTCTGCACCGTCGCCAGCGTCATCGGCGGCTTCGCCGGATACGCCATCGGGCTGTTCCTGTTCGACCAGGTGGCGCGGCCGATTCTCGCCTTCTACGGCTACATGGACAAGTTCGAGTCCTTCCAGGCGCTCTACAATCACTGGGGCGCGTGGATCGTCTTCGGCGCGGGGGTCACCCCCTTCCCCTACAAGGTGATCACCATCGCCAGCGGCTTGACCGCGCTCAACCCCTTCGTCTTCGCCATCGCCTCGGTGCTGGCGCGGGGGCTGCGCTTCTTCCTCGTCGCCGCGCTGTTGTGGAAGTTCGGCGATCCGATCCGCGGATTCATCGAGGCGCACCTCGGCAAGCTCGCCACCCTGTTCTTCGTGCTGTTGATCGGCGGGTTCGTCGCCCTTAAGTATTTGGCGGTCTGACCTCAACCCCGAAAGCCCGATGCCCCGTTCCCCGGATATCCGCGTCTGCCTCTTCCTCGCCGTCACCAGCCTCGGCATCCTCGCCGCCGCCTTCGTGATGCAATACGTCTTCGGCATCGACCCCTGCGTGCTCTGCACCTACCAGCGGGTGCCCTATGCGCTGACCACCGGCTTCGCCCTGTTCGGCACGGCAATGCCGCTCGCCCCGGCGCGGCGGCGCACCGTGGTCCTCATCTGCGCCGCGATCTTCGCCGCGGGCGCGGCGCTCGCCCTCTATCACGTCGGCGTGGAGCAAGCCTGGTGGGCGGGCAGCCAGGGCTGCACCGGCGAAACCGCCACGCTCACCCTCGCCGACATGGAAAAGGCGCTCTCCGTCAAACCCACCGTGCGCTGCGACGCGGTGCCGTGGACCCTCTTCGGCCTGTCGCTCACCGCCTACAACCTGATCGCCTCGTCCGGGCTGACGCTGTTGTGCCTGATCCTCGCCTCGGAACGCCGCCTCTGGCGCGAACGCCGCTTCTACCCGCGGGGCTAGGCTGAAAACCAAAACTTTGCGAGGGGTCTTAGACCCCTCGCGCACCCCCTAACTTTCGGTTTTGCGCGCAGCGCGATAAAGCCATCACGCGGCGTGGCGGTTGTCTGCCGCTGCGCGGCGAAAAAAGTTGGGGGCCGGGGGCAGCGCCCCTGAGCTGATTCTACCGGCGCTAATCCTCGAGTTCCGTATCCCAGTATAAAAAGTCGCACCAGCTCTTGTGCAGGTGGTGCGGCGGGAAGGAACGGCCGATTTCCTGCAATTCGAAGGTGGTCGGCATCTCGGGCATGCGCCATGGGCGGAAGCCGGGGCGGTTCGGCAGGTGGTCCGCCTTCGCCAGGTTGCACGACTGGCAGGCGGTGACCACGTTTTCCCAACTCGTCCGCCCGCCGCGGGAACGCGGCATCACGTGGTCGAAAGTCAGGTCCTGGGTGGGGAAACGCCGGCCGCAATACTGGCAGCAGAAGCGGTCGCGCAGGAACACGTTGAAGCGGGTGAACGCCGGACGCCGCACCGTGGGCACGTAGTCCCTGAGCGCGATCACGCTGGGCAGACGCATCGACTGGCTGGGGGAGCGCACCACCGTGTCGTATTCGGAGAGAACCTGCACCCGATCGGACACGACCGCCTTGATCGCTTCCTGCCAGGACCAAAGCGACAACGGAAAATAGCTCAGCGGACGGAAGTCCGCATTCAGCACCAGGGCCGGGGCGAAATCCCCATCGAAGGTCACCGGAACCTCCTACGGTCGGAAAGCCGCACGCCATGTCGCCACATGGGGCACGACATCTGGTGTCCAGATATAGCAGAAACCCCTTGATCTTGCATCACAGGATTGTGACGGTCGCACCTGTCCCGCAGGCCGTTGCGATACCGATGGAAAATCGGCTATGCCGGTGCAATGACACGCCGCGCCGAGACCACCCGCTTCGCCCCCAGCCCCACCGGTCCGCTCCACCCCGGGCACGCGCTCTCCGCCCTGTTCGCGGCGCGCGAGGCGGGTCCCGAGGGCAGCTTCCTGCTGCGCATCGAGGACATCGATTCCACCCGCTGCCGCGAACCCTTCGTCGAAGGCATCTTCGCCGATCTCGCCTGGCTCGGCCTCGCCTGGCCCGCCCCGGTGTGGCGGCAGTCCGCACGCATGGGAACCTATGCCCGCGCCCTCGATAGCCTCAAGGCCGAGGGCCTGCTCTACCCCTGCTTCTGTTCCCGCGCCGACATCGCCCGTGAAATCGCCGCCTCCGCCTCCGCCCCCCACGGTCCCGACGGCCCGCTCTACCCCGGAACCTGCCGCGGCCTCCCCAGCGAGGAGGCCGCCCGCCGCATCGCCGCCGGAGCCCCCCACGCCTGGCGGCTCGACATGGGAAAGGCGCTCGCCCGCGCCCCACGCCTCGCCTGGCACGACCGCGACCGCGGCAGCCGAACCGCCACGCCGGAGATCTTCGGCGACGTCGTCCTCGCCCGCCGCGACACCCCGGCGAGCTACCACCTCGCCGTCGCCCTCGACGACGCGGCGCAAGGCATCACCTGCGTCACCCGCGGCGAAGACCTCCTCCCCGCCACCCACGTCCACCGCCTCCTCCAATACCTCCTCAACCTCCCCACTCCCGAATGGCGGCACCACCGTCTGCTCGCCGACGCCTCCGGCCACCGCCTCGCCAAACGCACCGGCGCGCCGACGCTGTCCAGCCTGCGCGACGCGGGCGCAACGCCCGAAGAGGTAAAGGCGCTGATCGGGTGGGCGGGGTAAAAACCAGGCCAGGGCTCCGCCCTGGACCCGCAAGGGGCCGGGAGGCCCCATGACCCCATAACCGGTTTTTCGCCGCGTAAGCGGCCATAACCGTCACGCCGCGTGATGGCTCTATCGCGCTACGCGCAAAAACTCGAAGTTATGGGGTCCGGGCGGAGCCCGGCCTGGTTTTACAGCTTCAGCTTCAGCCCGGCCAGGGGGTGGCCGGTTTCGACGAGGCTGCGCAGGCGGTCTTCCAGGACGTGGGTATAGATCTGGGTGGTGGCGATATCGGCGTGGCCGAGCATGCTCTGCACCGCGCGCAGGTCCGCGCCGTGGGCGAGGAGGTGCGAGGCGAAGGAATGGCGCAGCACGTGGGGCGAAACCTTGGAGGGGGAGATGCCTGCGTTGGCCGCCAGGGTCTTGAGCATCTTGTAGAAGGCGTCGCGGGTGAGGTGGCCGCTGCGCCCTGGGCCGGGGAAGGCCCATTTGCCGCCGCCGCGCAGGCCGCGGGCGGTTTCGGCGCGGTGCGGCAGGTAGGCGGCGAGCGCGTCGCGCGCCGCCGGGGTCAGCGGCACGGCGCGTTCCTTGCGGCCCTTGCCCATGACGAGCAGGACCTCCGGGTTGCGGGCGACGGCGGAGAACGGCAGGCCGACGAGTTCGGAAACGCGTAAGCCCGTGGCGTAAAGGACTTCCAGGAGGGCGACGGTGCGCGGACCGGAGGGACCGGGGAGCGCGCGCGCCGCGGCGATGAGGCGGTCCACCTCGCCCTCGCTGAGGTATTTCGGCAGCGGGCGGCCGATGCGCGGGGAGTCGAGGAGGCGGGCGGGGTTGTCGGCACGTTCGCCCTCGGCCTGGAGGAAAAGGTAGAACTGGCGGATGGCGGAGAGGCGGCGCGCCTGGGTGCGCGGCGAGAAGCCGCGCGCCATCAGGCCGCGCAGGTAGGTTTTGAGGTCCGCGCCACCGGCCCCCGCGAGGGAGCGCGGCGCGAGCGCGGCGGCGAGGTCGGCGAGGTCGCGGCGGTAGGCATCGACGGTGCGGGGCGAGGCGGCGCGCTCCGCCCGCATCATTTCGAGGAAGCGCTCGGCCTCGTGGCCCATTTCAGTACCCTGCGGCGATCAGGCTCTCCACCGCGACGCGTTTCGCCCAGTCCGCCGCGCCCACGGCGAGCAGCGCGGCGGCCACGCCGTCCGCCGCCGCCGCGGAGACCGGCTTGCCGTCGCCCGCGTCGAGCTGCTGCGCGGCGAGCATCAGGGTGCGGCCGAGAGCGCCCTTCTGCGCCGCGTCCAGCGTCGCGGCGGCGAGGACGGGCGAGGCCGCCGGGGCCGCTGCGGGGGCCGCCGGGTCGGCCAGGGCGGCGCGCCAGTCGGCATCGGACGCCGGCAGGGAGAAGACGCGGTAGAGGGCGAGCAGGCGGTCGCGCACCGTTTTGAGGGATGCGGGCGCGACGCCGCGCGCTTCCTCCAGCTTCTGCCAGACGGCGAGCGTCGGCACCGCCATGCGTGCGCGGTCCTGCGCCGCGGCGGGCGCATCGACCAGCACGACGAGCGGCGCGAGGTTCCCGGAGACGGTGCGCGCCGCGTCGGAGCCTCCGCCGTTGCGCGCGGCGAGTTCCACCCAGCGCTTCGCCACCGTCCAATCGCCGTTCCAGAAGGCGGCGCGCGCCGCGTCGCCCGCGAGCCAGGCCGCCGCCGGTTCGGTGGAGAGATCGGCGAGCGGCTGCGCCAGCAGCGCAGAAAGCACCGGCCAGAGGGCCGGGTCGGCATGCGCCGGGGCGAGCATGCGGGCGAGGATTTCGGCGCGCGCCGGGGCGGACGGCGCGGCCTTGAGCATCTGCCAATAGAGGGCGCGGCCGCGCGGCGTGGCGGCATCGGCCTTGAGCGCCTTGGCCTCCTCGACGTCGGCCTTGGGGAACGCCACGCGCTCCAGCACCGCCTGCGCCTCCGCCGCGGGGATGGCGCCGCGGCGCAGCCCCTCCTCGACGATGGCGAGCGCGCCGTCGCCCACCGTGCCGTCCTTCGGCACCGCGAGGCGGGCGAGCCAGGGCTTGGCGGCAAGCGGCAGGCCCTCGGGAAACTTGGCGTCGAGCGCGGCGAGCGCGCCGGCCTCGAACACGCCGATGCTCGCGGGCAGTTCGGCGAGCGAGAGCCTGGTCCGGCCCTGGATGCGGTCGGCGACCGGGGCAAAGGCCTCGTCCACCGCACCGAGATCGGTGAGCAGGCTGACCGAAAGCCGCGCCTTGTCGGTGGCTCCGGCGGCGGCGGCGCAGGCGGCGTTCATCTTGCCCCAGACCGGTGCGTCGAAGCGCTGCAACCCCTCTTCCACCCCGGCGCAGGCGGCTTTCACGTCGCGCTTCAGCCAGGCGGCGCGGGCGACGGCAAGCTGCACCGCCTCGCTCTGCACGCTGCGCGGCACCAGGGCGGCGAGCGCCAGCGCGTCCTCGGCGTCGCCTGCGGCGATCAGGGCGTCCAGGCGCGCCGCGGCGAGCACTCCCGGAGTCGCGGGCGTGCCGGAAAGGCTCATCGGCGCGGCGGCGGTGAGCAGAAGCTGGCGCGCCATGCCGCGCGCCGCGGCGGAGACGGAGGCGGCAGGCAGGGTCTTGAGCCCGGCGAGCACCGCGAGGCGGTCCTGGCCGAACCACACCTGGGTGCCGAGGTCGCGCCGCCAGGGCTCCGCGGCGGAAGCGGAGAGAATGCCCACCGCCTCGGGATCGACGTCGGAAAGGCCGCCGATGGAAATCCCCGAGGGAGCGATCTGCACCTGCAACGGCGCGGGGGGCGCGCCGGAAGAGGGGAACAGCGGCATCGGCGCGTCGCCGCCGAGGCTTTGCGCGTGCGCCGTTCCCGCGGCGAGAACCGCCGCCAGTGCGACGCACCATGAAACCCGCATCGTCATCGGTCGTCCCCCCCTGTGGCCGGAGCCGCGATTATTTGAAGCGATCCGCCGGGATCGCCTTTTCCACCCGCGCCGTCGGCGCGGGCATGTCCCAGGTCGCCAGAAAAACCGCGCCCCCCGCAACGGCGAGGACGCAGACGATCAGAACCAAGCGCACGATAAGCCCCACGGCAACCTTCTCCTTGAGAAAAACCCGTTCGTCCGCACCGCACCGTTCCGCGTGACAACACGGTGAATTCCGCTACAGTAGCGGCGCGCGCCGGGCAGTGTAGCCTCTTGCCCGCGCGCGTTCAACGCGCCCCGCACGGCGCCGTTTTTTCATGCTTCGTTCCGAAAGGCCATGTCAGACCCCGTTGCCGCCCGCGTCGCCGCCATACCCCGCACCATCGCCCTGGTCGGGTTGATGGGCTGCGGCAAGAGCCACATCGGCCGCCGCCTCGGCGGCGTGCTGGAACGGCCCTTCCTGGATTCCGACGCCGAGGTGGAAAGCGCCGCCGGACGGCCGATCCGCGACATCTTCGAAACCATGGGGGAGGCCGCCTTCCGCGAGGGCGAGCGCAAGGTGATCGCGCGGCTGATCGACGGGCCGCCCTGCGTGCTCGCCACCGGCGGCGGCGCTTTCGTCGATCCCGCCACGCGGGCCGCCCTGCTTTCCCGTGCGGTATGCGTGTGGCTGCGCGCCGAGCTCGACCTTCTGGTCCTGCGCACCGCCGGGCGCGCCACCCGGCCGCTGCTGCTGACCGGAGACCCGCGCGCGATTCTGGGGGATTTGATGAAAAAGCGCTATCCTCTCTATGCCGAGGCGCAGGTCGTCGTGGACACCCGCAACGAACCCTCCGAAAACACCCTGGCGCGGGTTCTCGCGGCGATCGACGCCTGGTGGACCAACCGGGAGAGCGAAGCGCGATGACCCAGCCTGAAACCGTATCCGTCGATCTCGGCGCGCGCAGCTACCCGATCTTCATCGGCCCCGGGCTGATCGCCCGCGCCGGCGAGGCGATGCGCCCGCTGCTGCCGCAGCCGCGCGTGCACATCGTCGCCGACGCCACGGTCGCCGCGCACTACCTCGCGCCGCTTGCGGCTTCGCTTTCCGCCGCGGGCATCGCGCACGCCGCCACGCTGATCCCGCCGGGGGAGGAGAGCAAATCGCTCACCACCCTGGAGGCGCTGCTGGGCGAACTGCTGGACGCACGGGTGGAGCGCAAGACCACGCTGGTCGCCCTCGGCGGCGGCGTCACCGGCGACCTTGCGGGCTTCGCCGCGGCGATCGTGCTGCGCGGCATCCCGTTCATCCAGGTGCCGACCACCCTGCTCGCCCAGGTGGACAGCTCGGTCGGCGGCAAGACCGGCATCGACGCGCACCAGGGCAAGAACCTGATCGGCGCGTTCCACCAGCCGCGCCTGGTGCTCGCCGACACCGACACGCTTTCCACCCTGCCGTTGCGCGAACTGCGCGCAGGCTATGCCGAGATGGCGAAGTACGGCCTGATCGACCGCCCGGAGTTCTGGGCGTGGCTGGAGATTCACGGCGCGGAGGTGATCGGCGGCGCGGGCGTGCCCGCCGCGGTATGCGCCGAGGCGCGCGCCGCCGCCATCGCCGAGAGCTGCCGCGCCAAGGCCGCGATCGTCGCCGCCGACGAGACGGAAAGCGGGCCGCGCGCGCTTCTGAACCTCGGCCACACCTTCGCCCACGCCTTCGAGGTGCTCACCGGCTTCGGCGACCGCCTGCGCCACGGCGAGGCGGTGAGCATCGGCATGGTGCTGGCCTTCGCGCTGTCCGAGAGGCTCGGCCTTTGCCCGCCCGGCCGCGCGGCGCAGGTGGCGGCGCATCTGCGCAGCGTCGGCCTGCCGGTCTCGCCCGTGGAGATCGGCGCGGACTTCACCGTGGACGCCCTGTGGAACGCCATGCAGGGCGACAAGAAGGTGGAAGGCGGGCGCATCACCTTCGTGCTGGCGCGCGACATCGGCGCGGCGGCGCTCACCCCCGAGGCGCCGCCCGAGGCGGTGCGCGCGGTGCTCGCCGAGGCTCTGGCGGGAGAGCCCGGCCGATGATCTGGAGCCTCGCCGCGATCTTCGTGCTGCTGTTGCTCTCCGCCTTCTTCTCCGGCGCGGAAACGGCGCTCACCGCCGCCTCGCGGCCGCTGATGCGCGAGATGCAGAAGCAGGGGGATAGCCGCGCCGCCCTGGTCAACGAGATGGACCGCCACCGCGACCGCCTGATCGGCACCATCCTTTTGGGCAACAACGCGGTCAACATCGCCGCCTCGGCGCTCGCCACCAGCGTGCTGATCTCCTGGTTCGGGCAGACCGGCATCGCCTATGCGACGCTGGGGATGACCCTGATCGTCCTGATCTTTTCCGAGATTCTGCCCAAAACCTATGCGATCCGCAACGCCAACGCCCTGGCGCTCGCCGTCGCCCCGGTGATGCGCCCGCTCACCCGCGTGCTCGCGCCGGTGATGTTCGGCCTGAATGCGGTGATCGGCGTCATCCTCAAGCTCTGCGGCGTCAAGGAGGCGGAGAAATCCCTGGCCCAGCACCTCACCGAGCTGCGCGGCGCGATCGAGATGCACACCGAGGAGCAGGAAGAGGTGCGCCACGAGCGCGCCATGCTGAAAAGCGTGCTGGAGCTTGCCGACGTCGAGGTGGGCGAGGTGATGACGCATCGCCGCGACCTGGTGACCATCGACCTCGACACCCCCGCCGAGGCGATCATCGCCGCGGTGCTGGAAAGCCCCTTCACCCGCATTCCGCTTTTCCGCGACAACCCGGACAACATCGTCGGCGTGCTGCACGCCAAGGCGCTGTTCCGCGCCGTGCAGGCGCATCAGGGTCCGGTGACGGAACTCGACATCGCGGCGGTCGCGGGCAGGCCGTGGTTCATTCCCGACACCACCTCGCTGTTGGACCAGTTGCAGTCCTTCCGCACCCGGCGCGAGCACTTCGCCATCGTCGTGGACGAGTACGGCTCGCTCCTGGGCATCGTCACCCTGGAAGACATTCTCGAGGAAATCGTCGGCAACATCGATGACGAACATGATATCGTCATTGCCGGAGTGCGGGCGCAGGCCGACGGCTCCTTCATCGTCGCAGGCGACGTGACGATCCGCGATCTCAACCGCGAATTCGAATGGTCGCTGCCCGACGAGGATGCCGCCACCGTCGCCGGACTGGTGATTCACGAAAGCCAGCGCATCCCGGAGCCGGGGCAGGTTTTCCGCTTCCACGGCTTCCGTTTCGAGATTCTGCGGCGGCAGCAGAACCGCCTGATCAGTTTGCGAGTCACGCCCCCCGAAGAGGACGGGCGCTGACGGAGGAAGCCGCGCGGGGGACCGCGCGGCGGCGGGTCGAATGCCTCCCCCGCATGGTCTTTGTCAAACCTGCGACCGGGCCGTCAAGAACCCGGGGCGTCGTCAATTTGGGAGCCTCACACCATGACCTGTTCCATTGCCAGTGTGCTCGCGGACCGCGTCTTCTTCACGCTGCCCAGCACCGCCACCGCCCGCGAGGCCGCGCAGTACCTCGCCGACAAGGAGATCGGCGCGGTCACCGTCGTCGATGACGGCCAACTCGTCGGCGTGCTGTCGGAACGCGATCTGGTGTTCCGCATCATCGCTGGCGGCGCCGATGCCGACCGCGTGCGCGTCGCCGACATCATGACCCGCGATCCGATCACCGTGCAGGCGGCGGAAAGCCTCTCCTCCGCGCTCACCAAGATGCGCGACCGCAAGATCCGCCACCTGCCGGTGATGGACGGCGAGGCGCTGGTCGGCATGATGTCGATCCGCGACGTGTTCGCCGCGATGAAAAACGAACTCGAGCACGACCTCACCGAGCGCGAAGCGATGATCTTCGGCCTGCCGATGTAACCCGCTGCCGTCCGCCGCCTTGCGGCGGGCGGCACCCCGGCCGCAGAGTCCCCGCCCCATGCCCCTGACGCCGCCTTCGCCGCGCCGCCTCGTCCACCAGCGCACCATCGTCTGCACCGGCTACGCCCGCGAGGATGGCCTGTGGGAAATCGAGGGCGGATTCGCCGACACCAAGTCCGAAACCTACCGCGAGGGCGACCAGGGGCCGATCCCCGCGGGGGTGCCGCTGCACGGCATGCGGTTGCGCCTGGTGGTGGACGACTCGGCGCAGATTCTCTCCGCCGAGGCGGAAATCGGCAACGCCCCCTTCGCCATCTGCCCGCTCGCCGCGCCGCTTGCCGCAAAACTCGCGGGGCTCTCCATCGGCAAAGGCTTCATGACCGAGGCGCGGCGCATCATCGGCGGCGCCAAGGGGTGCACCCATGTTCTGGAACTGTTGAGCGAGGTGGCGGCGACCGCCTTCCAGACCCTGCACGAAGTCCGCTGGAAGGAAAACGACGCCCGCGACGCCGCGGGACTGCCCCCGCGGCGTCCGGCGATCATCGACACCTGTCACGCGCTGCGCGCCGACGGACCGGTGGTTCGCCTGAAGTGGCCCGAGTTCGCCCGGGACCCGAAGCCCGGAAACGACTAGCCACCCCTACCTGAACTCGGCGCCCCGCTGCCCCGGCGCGCCGTACCATTACTGGGCGGAGGGGAACTCCCTGCCGCTCAAATCGATGCCCAAGCGATCGAGAAGATGCAGATTCACCCTCTGGCCGTGGCCCGCGGTGAGGTGCCCTTCATCGGTAGCGGCTGCGCGGTAGTACATCAGGATAAAGACGCGGGTAGCCGCGGTCAGGCTCGAAAGCCCCCTACGGTCGTCGATCAGGGAACACAACTCATGCACGGTCATGTCCTCCCTCCGGCAAATTTCCCGCAACGCCTCCCACATCTCCCGCTCAAGACGCATGCTGGTGCGACGACCATTCACGGTAACGTTTCTGTTCGATAGCGTGTTCATGATCCGTCATTCTTCGCTTTTATCGGCACCGATAGATAATCATATCGGCGCTCCGTCTTGCAACCATATAGTTAAGAGAGAGGTGAAATGACGTGTTTTGATTGTCGTTTATGACTGCAAAAACCGCCCTTCGCCGAAGCGGCATGCCCCGGCGCTCCCCCCTCTCACCGTGCCGGAAAGTCGGCTTGCGGCTTTCTCCGGCATTGTCCGCACCAACCGGCATCCCCTCCGGCGACTCCGCGGAACTCCTCTTGTATTAGCGCCAGTATCCCGTGCATGTCCACCCATACCGACGCCGTTGCGCGCAGCATTTCGCTCGGACTCGCCTTGCGCCGGGCGAATCGAATGCGCATAGTGTGGTCATGAAACCGACCAGACGCAGCAAGCGCTACCTCGGCGACCGCCCGGAGAGCGGCGCGCCCGCCTGCGAACATCCGGGCTGCACCCGCCCCGGCGTGTACCGCGCGCCGCGCGACCGCTCCCTCTCGGATTATATGTGGCTGTGCCTGGACCACGTGCGGGAGTACAACCAGTCCTGGGATTTCTATGCGGGCCTGAGCCAGATGGAAATCGAGAGCGAATTGCGCTGCGACACCGTCTGGCAGCGCCCGACCTGGCGCCTGGGTGAAAAGGCGGGGGCCTCCGCGCGCGTCTTCCACGCCGGACGCGCCCACGTGCGCGATCCCTTCTCGGTGTTCGAGGAAGGCCCCGAGGCCGCCGCCAACACCCGCGAGAAGCCCAAAGCGCCCCCCGGTTCGCCGGGCCACGCCATGGAAATTTTAGGCTTGGACTTCCCATTGACGCGACAAGCCCTGAAAATACGCTACCATGATCTCGTCAAGGAACATCACCCGGACCGTCACGGCGGCGACAAGGCCGCCGAGGAACGTCTGAAGATCATCAACCAGGCCCACGCCATCCTGCTGCGCCACATCGACGGCGGCGCAAGGAAAACCGCGGTCTGACAACAACGGATAGCCGAACCCAAAATGACCCAGGAGCAGTTCACCCCCGCCGCCCCGGACCTGCCGGACACCACCGTTTCGGTGCGCGAAACCTTCGGCATCGACCGCGACCTCTCGGTCCCGGCATTCAGCGAGCGCACCGAGCACGTGCCGGAGGTGGACGACACCTACTGCTTCGACCCCACCACCACGCTCGCCATCCTTGCGGGCTTCGCCCACAACCGCCGCGTGATGATTCAGGGCTACCACGGCACCGGCAAATCCACCCACATCGAGCAGGTGGCCGCCCGCCTCAACTGGCCGTGCATCCGCATCAACCTCGACAGCCACGTCTCGCGCATCGACCTCATCGGCAAGGACGCGATCGTGCTGAAGGACGGCAAGCAGATCACCGAATTCCGCGAGGGCATCCTGCCCTGGGCGCTGCGCCGCCCGATGGCTCTGGTGTTCGACGAGTACGACGCGGGCCGCCCCGACGTGATGTTCGTCATCCAGCGCGTGCTCGAGGTGGAAGGCCGCCTCACCCTCCTCGACCAGAACACGGTGATCCAGCCGCACCCGTGCTTCCGCCTGTTCTCCACCACCAATACCGTGGGTCTGGGCGACGCCACCGGCCTCTACCACGGCACGCAGCAGATCAACCAGGGCCAGATGGACCGCTGGAACATCGTCGCCACCCTCAACTACCTCACCCCGGAACGCGAGGAGGCGATCGTCCTGCGCAAGCTCTCCGCCTACGACACGCCGGACGGGCGCAAGCTGCTCGCCGCCATGGTCGGGGTCGCGGGCCTCACCCGCTCGGGCTTCATCAACGGCGACGTCTCCACGGTGATGAGCCCGCGCACCGTGCTCACCTGGGCGGAAAACGCCGAGATCTTCGGCGGCGACACCGCGCTCTCCTTCCGCCTCACCTTCCTCAACAAGTGCGACGAGGCGGAGCGCCCGCTGGTGGCGGAATACTATCAGCGCTGCATCGGCCAGGACCTGCCGGAAACCTCGTTCACCGCACCGGCGCTGTCCCTTTCGTCGCGGCAAGCGTGACGCCATGAGCCCGGCCGCCGCGCTGCCGCCCGACGACGCGGAACTCGTCGAAACCTTCAAGCGCGCCACCGCGGGCTGCGTGCGCGCCATCGCCGGGCGTCCGGAGGTGGAGGTCGGCTTCTCGCCGGGCAACGCCGCCGCGGTGACGGGCGAGCATGTGCAGCTGCCGGTGCCCGCCGGGCACCTCGACCCCGCCCTGGTGCCGCGCCTGCGCGGCATCGCCGACGCCGCGGCCTTGACCCTGCGCTACCACAACGAACGCATTCACGGCCGCTTCACCCCCCTGGGGCCGGACGCCGCCCGCGCCTTCGACGCGCTGGAAAGCGCGCGCACCAAGGCGCTCGGCGCGCTGGCGCTGGCGGGCGTGCACGACAACCTCGCCGCCGCGCTGGACGGCACCCTGCGCGCCCAGGGTCTGCACGCCGCGCTCAAGCCCGACCACGTGCCGGTGCCCGAGGCGCTGCACTGCGCGGCGCTCGCCCGTTTCCTTGGGGGCGACGTGCCGCCGCCCGCCGCCCACATCGCCGAACTGTGGGAAAGCGCCGCCGAGCCGGAGATGGACCGCCTCCTCGATGCGATGCGCGCCACCCTCACCGACCAGGCCGCCTTCGCCCGCGCCGCCCGTCAATTGCTGGCGGAAATGGATATCGAGCCGGAAATCGACCCCGCCCCGGACGACAATGCCGACGCCGAAGCCGAGGACGGCGACGGCGCGCCGCCGGACGCCCAGCAGGGCAGCGGCGAAAAGGGCGACTCGGAAATGGACTCCGCCTCCGCCGCAGCGCAGGAGGCGGCGGACGCCTCGGGCAGCCTGGTGATGGACGACGACGAAAGCCTGATGATGGACGCCGACGGCGCCGATCAGCCCGGCGGGCCGTCGGAACAGCGCCGCAACGACCCCTTCGCGCCGCCCGGCGCCGCCCGCGGCTACGCCGCCTACACCACCGCCTACGACGAAGAGATCCCCGCCGCCGAACTCGGCGACGAGGTCGAACTCGCCCGCCTGCGCCAGCTCCTCGACCGCCAGCTGCTGCCGCTGCAGGGCGTCATCGCCAGGCTCGCCAACCGCCTGCAGCGCCGCCTGATGGCGCGCCAGTTGCGCTCCTGGGAGTTCGACCAGGAGGAAGGCATCCTCGACGCCTCGCGGCTCGCCCGCATCGTCGCCGCGCCGACGCACAGCCTCTCCTTCAAGATCGAGCACGAGACCGACTTCCGCGACACCGTGGTGACGCTGCTCATCGACAATTCCGGCTCGATGCGCGGCAGGCCGATCACCGTCGCCGCGCTCTCCGCCGACATCCTCGCCCGCACTCTCGAACGCTGCGGCGTGAAGGTGGAGATCCTCGGCTTCACCACCCGCGCGTGGAAGGGCGGCAAGGCCCGCGAACAATGGGAAAAGGACGGCCGCCCCGCCAACCCGGGCCGCCTCAACGACCTGCGCCATATCGTCTACAAGGGCGCGGACACCCCCTACCGCCGCGCCAAACGCAACCTCGCCCTGATGCTGCGCGAAGGCATCCTCAAGGAGAACATCGACGGCGAGGCCCTGCTCTGGGCGCACCACCGCCTGATGGCGCGCAGCGAACACCGCCGCATCCTGATGGTCATCTCCGACGGCGCGCCGGTGGACGACTCGACGCTCTCCGCCAATACCGGCGTCTACCTGGAGCGCCACCTGCGCGAAGTCATCGCCTGGGTCGAGGCCACCTCGCCGGTGCAGCTCACCGCCATCGGCATCGGCCACGACGTCACCCGCTACTACCGCCGCGCCGTCACCATCGTCGATGCGGAGGAACTGGGGGGCACCATGCTCAAGGAACTCACCGGCCTCTTCCTCGACGAAGACCCCAATACCCGCGCGGGCCGGGTGTTCTGAACAACCAAAACGTCGCGGGGGGGACTCGGCCCCCCCACACCCCCCATAACCTTGGTTTTTACGCGCAGCGCGATAGAGCCATCACGCGGCGTGACGGTCGTAAGGCACAAGGGCCTCCCGGCCCTTTGCGGGGTCCAGGGGCAGCGCCCCTGGCCCGGCCCTCCGCACAAACGAAACGGGCGCCCCGAGGGGCGCCCGTTTCCGTCTTCGCCGTGCGGCCTGCTTACGCGGCCTTTTCGGCCTTCGCGGCCAGGGCCTTCTTCAGGCGGCGCTTCACCTTGAGCGCCTCTTCCGGCAGCTTCACGTCCGCGGTGGACAGCAGGAAGGCGTCCAGACCGCCGTTGTGTTCGATCGTGCGCAGGCCATTGGTGGAGAGGCGCAGACGCACCGGCACGCCCAGGCCTTCGCTGATCAGCGAGGTTTCCTGGAGGTTGGGCAGGAAGCGGCGGCGCGTCCTGTTATTGGCGTGACTGACGTTGTTGCCGGTCTGCACACCCTTACCCGTGATGGCGCAACGACGAGCCATGACACATTCCTTCCGAAATCATAAAACGCCTGCAAGAGGCGTGGTTCTACAAGGCGGACCCTTGTGCGTCAAGCAAAAACCGCGCTCAGCCGAAGAGCTTGTCGATGTCGCTTTGCGACGCCGAGCCGGAGGGCGCGGCGGCATCGCCGCCGCCGCCGAACAGGCGGTCCACATCGTCCTGGGAGACGCCCTGGCCCGCCAGTTGCGGCCCGTTGAGCAGCGCCGCATCGGCGTCCGCCGGTTTGGCGTCCTCGCCCTTGAGCGCGGCGAGCGCATCGCGGCCCCACATGCCGATGAGGGAGTTGACCCGTTCCTCGACGAATTTCAGCGAGCGCACCACCTTGGTGATGCGCTGGCCGGTGATGTCCTGGAACGAGCAGGCGGTGAAGATTTCGCCCGCGTGTTCGTCCACCTTGGCGAGCGCCGCGGAGACCTCGGGATTCCGAGCCTTTTCACGGGCCTCCGCGACGAGATCGGAGATCGCCTCGACGTTCTCCATGATGGTGTTGGTGGCCGCCTCGGTATGTTCGACGATGGCGTCGAGTTCGTCGCTCATCTGTTCGAAGCGGTCCTCGGAATCGCCCGGCCGACGGATCGCCGCGATCTCGCGGCGGATTTTCTGGATGTGTTCGAACAGGCCCAGCAGTTCGTACTTGAGCATGTCCACTTCGGTCTTGGTCGGGGTCTTTCCCATCCTGGTCTTTCCTCCGCCGGCCCGGATTCAGGGCCGGTAGCTGCCCTTGACGAAGGCCTCCATCATCGCCTTGGCGGCCGCCGAAGGCGTCGCCCGCGAATGCGCCACTTCGCCTTCCAGATCGCCGATCATCGCGTTGACCGCCGGGTGGGCGCGCAGCGCCTCCATCAGGTTGTCGCCGACTTCCGACCACATCCAGTCGCGGGCCTGCGCCATGCGGCGCTTGTCGAAGAGACCGGCCTCCAGCATCACGCCCTTGAAATCCTCCAAGGTTTCCCAGACTTCGTCAATCCCGCGGGATTCCAGCGAGGAGACCTTCATCACCGGCGGAATCCATTTGGAATTGGACGGATAGAGCAGTTGCAGGGCGTTCTGGTAGGCGCCCTTGGCGCGGTCGCCGGCACGTTCCAGGTCGCCGTCGCACTTGTTGACGACGAGCACGTCGGCAAGCTCCACGATACCCTTCTTGATGCCCTGCAACTCGTCGCCGCCGCCCGGCACCAGAACCAGGACGAACACGTCGGTCATCTGCGCCACGGCGATTTCCGATTGGCCGACGCCCACGGTCTCCACCAGGATGATGTCGTAGCCCGCCGCCTCGCAGACCAGCATGGCCTCGCGGGTGCGACGCGCCACGCCGCCGAGCGTGCAGCCCGAGGGCGTGGGGCGGATATAGGCGTTGGGGTTGGTGGCGAGGTGTTCCATGCGGGTCTTGTCGCCGAGGATCGAGCCCTTGGTCTTGGGGCTCGAAGGGTCGATGGCGAGCACCGCGATGCGGTGGTCCTGTTCGGTCACGTAGGTGCCGAAGGCCTCGGTGAAGGTGGACTTGCCCGCGCCCGGCACCCCCGAAAGGCCGATGCGCAGCGACTTGCCGGTATGCGGCAGCAGCTTGGTGAGGAGCTGGTCGGCGACCTCCCGGTGATCGTGGCGTTGCGATTCGATCAGGGTGATCGACCGCGCGAGCGCGCGGGTATTCCCGGCCAGAACGCCCTCGTAGAGTTCTTCGACGTCGTACTGCGGCCCCGACGGCCGCGTCACCATCCGCGTCGTATTGAGCGTCGTCACTGTTACTTCCCCCTTATGTCTTGGACTTCCCGTTGAAGAAGGCCTGCATCGCCGCCGCGGCGAGTTTGCGCCGCGTCTGATCGTCGAGTTCGGCCAGAACCGATTGTTTTTCTTTGTGCAGAGCCATGGCTCGACGAATCAACTCGGCTCGCCCCACGGGCGGCGAGGCGCCTTCCCGCTGGCGCGGGAGGCCTTCCGTCCGGTCGAGACCCTCCGCCAAAGCGATGCGCGTCACCGCGGCGTCCACCGCCTCGACCAAGTCCTTATCGGACTGCGGTCCGGGCGGCGCAGGTTCAGGCGAGACGGTTCGCAGCGCTTCCCCGCGCGGCTGTCGCCGCTGCGCCGCGTGATAGGCGTCCATTTTCTCGCACGCCTCCCTCGACATGAACAATCGAAGCAAGCCGTTCCAGAACCAACTCATATCCGCAGCCGACGTCATGCGCTCCTAACGGCCGCGCGAGTGTAGCACGTTCGGAAGCGGGTCCAAGAGTTTTCCTAGGATTCCGGCGGGATTTCGCGGGGTCAAGGGGCCTGGCGCAGCGGTTCGGAGAAGCCCAGGGACGCGCCGTGGCGGGTGCGGGAAATGGCGGCGCGCGCGGTGGGACGCAACCGGGCGCGCATCTCGCCGATCAGGCGGGCGGCGAAGGGTGCGGCGGCGATCACCGTGTTGACCGCGAGGTCGGCCTGCAGCAGCGCCAGCGCCGCGTCGATGCGCGGCGCCACGCCGGGGCCGCTCTCGGCCTCGCGCGCCGCCATCCAGGCGGCGGCGAGCGCAAGGCGCTCGGCGAGCAGCGCCGCCTGGCGCATCTCCGCGCTGCCGTGGCTCCCGGCGCGCGCTGCCTCGACGATCACCGCCACGGTTCCGGCCTCCACCGCGGCGATCGCCTCGGCGCGGCGGCGGCGCACCGCGGCGCCGATCAACCCTGCGGCCATCCCGGCGCAGAGAAGCGCGGCAAGCACCGCGAACGCGGCGGCCGGACGGTGGGTCTCGAAGAGGAAGGAGGCGGCGGCGAACGCACAAGCGGCGGCGGCGGCGGCGAAGAGAACGAAGGCGCGGCGCAGGGCGGTCTCGACGAGGAAATAGCCGATCGGCGCGACCATGCCGTAGACCATGCCGAGAACCAGGAAGGCGGTGTCGAGCGGTGAGGGGTGCAACCCGGCGATGACGACGCGTGCCGCGGGTCCGAGCACTGCAATGGACAGCAGTACGGCCAGGACCAGAACCGCGATTTCGCCGAGAATGCGTCCCATGGCGCCTCCGTGCCGGAATTTGCGAGAGAATCGCATCTGCCGCACGGCGGCGCAGTGACGGGGGTCACCTCCGCGCAAAAAAGCACCGGGCCGAAGCCCGGTGCTCATTACCACTCCGTTGCCGGAACCGATTACTCGGCAGCGACGGCCGGAGCGCCGTTCAGGATGTCCAGCACCTTGCGGGCGCAGGTCGGCAGGTGGGTGCCGGGGCCGAACACGGCCTTGACGCCCGCCTTGAACAGGAAGTCGTAGTCCTGGTGCGGAATCACGCCGCCCACGAACACCACCGGATCCTTGACGCCGAGCTTCTTCATCTCGTTGATGAGAGCCGGAGCCAGGGTCTTGTGACCGGCAGCGAGCGAGGAGAAGCCGACGACGTGCACGTCGTTCTCGACGGCCATCTTCGCGGCCTCTTCCGGGGTCTGGAACAGCGGCCCGACATCGACGTCGAAGCCCAGGTCGGCGAAGGCCGAAGCCACCACCTTCTGGCCGCGGTCGTGACCGTCCTGGCCGATCTTGGCGACCAGCATACGCGGGCGACGGCCTTCCTTCTCGGCGAAGACGTCGATGTCCTTCTTCAGGGCGTCGAACTCGGCATCGCCTTCGAAGGCCGCGCCGTACACGCCGGAGACCGTGCGGATCTGGGCGTTGTAGCGGCCGACCACCTTCTCGATGGCGGTGGAGATTTCGCCGACGGTGGCGCGGGCGCGGGTCGCCGTGACGGCCAGGTCGAGGAGGTTGCCCTCGCCGCTCTCGGTCGCCTTGGTGATCGCGTCGAGAGCCGCCTGGCAGGCCTTCTCGTCGCGGGTGGCGCGGATCTGCTTGAGGCGCGCAACCTGCGATTCACGAACCGCCGTGTTATCGACTTCGAGGATGTCGATCGGCGCCTCTTCCTTCTGCTTGTACTTGTTCACGCCGACGATGACTTCGGTGCCGCGGTCGATGGCGGCCTGACGGCGAGCCGCGGCCTCCTCGATCTTCAGCTTCGGCATGCCGGACTCGATGGCCTTGGCCATGCCGCCCAGTTCCGCGATCTCGTCCATCAGCTTCTGGGCTTCGGCGATCAGGGAGCCGGTGAGGGCTTCGACGTAGTAGGAGCCGGCCATCGGATCGACGGTCTGGCAGACGCGGCTCTCCTCCTGGACGACGATCTGGGTGTTGCGGGCGATGCGGGCCGAGAACGGGGTCGGCAGCGCAATCGCTTCGTCGAGCGCGTTGGTGTGCAGGGACTGCGTACCGCCGAGCACCGCCGCCAGGCATTCCAGGGTGGTGCGGATGACGTTGTTGTACGGGTCCTTTTCCGCCAGCGACCAACCGGAGGTCTGGCAGTGGGTGCGCAGAGCGAGCGAATCCGCCTTCTGGGGATTGAACTGGCTCATCAGTTGCGCCCACAGGAAGCGGGCGGCGCGCAGCTTGGCGATCTCCATGAAGAAGTTCATGCCGATGCCGAAGAAGAACGACAGACGCGGCGCGAACGCATCGACCGGCAGACCGGTGGCGACGGCAGCCTTGGCATACTCCAGGCCATCGGCCAGGGTGAAGGCGAGTTCCTGCACCGCAGTCGCGCCGGCTTCCTGGATGTGGTAGCCGGAGATCGAGATGGAGTTGAACTTCGGCATGTTCGCCGAGGTGTAGGCGATGATGTCGGAGATGATCCGCATCGACGGAGCCGGCGGGTAGATGTAGGTGTTACGAACCATGAACTCCTTG
The DNA here is from genome assembly GCA_027864655.1 of Oleispirillum naphthae. Classification (GTDB taxonomy): domain Bacteria; phylum Pseudomonadota; class Alphaproteobacteria; order Rhodospirillales; family Rhodospirillaceae; genus Oleispirillum; species Oleispirillum naphthae. The sequence continues at coordinate 64,056 of JAQAZG010000013.1, read as the reverse complement.
AGGATGTCGTTCTGGATCGTACCGGCCATCACCTTCTTATCGACGCCCTGCTCTTCGCCGGCCACGATGTAACCCGCGAGAATCGGGATCACCGCGCCGTTCATCGTCATCGAGACGGACATCTTGTCGAGCGGAATGCCATCGAAGAGAATCTTCATGTCTTCGATGGAATCGATCGCCACGCCGGCCTTGCCGACGTCGCCGACCACACGCGGGTGATCGGAGTCATAGCCGCGGTGGGTGGCCAGGTCGAAGGCCACCGACACGCCCTGCTGACCGGCGGCCAGGTTCGCGCGGTAGAACTTGTTGGATTCCTCGGCGGTGGAGAAACCGGCGTACTGGCGGATCGTCCACGGACGCCCGGTGTACATGGACGCGCGCGGGCCGCGGGTGAACGGCGGCATGCCCGGGAAGGTGTTGAGGTGTTCCAGACCTTCCAGGTCTTCGGCGGTGTAGAGCGGCTTGATCTTGATGCCTTCGGGCGTATCGCGGACCAGGGACTCCCAGGTCTTGCCCTTCAGGTCTTTCGTGACGGCTTGTTCCCAGGCAGCCCGGGACTGTTCGAATTTAACGGCCATTGTGAATTTCCCCTATTGAAGGTCGAACGTCCCGCCGGTTTTCCGGCTTATCGGTCGTTCGCAAGCGGCGGCATTATACCCGAAAAGCCGAGGCTGTCTACGGAACCCGCGGCTTTTTTGCGGCGGCTCTTCACAACCGCTTCCGGGCGCGTCACACTGCCTCTCCGCGGGCGTTCCGGCGCGATGCGGGAAGTGCCTTTATTACATAAAGGAAGAGACGGCTGATGTTGTTCGGTCCCGGCCTTTTTCGTCATGTTTCGGCCTGCAACGTGCGCAATCTGACGCGGGTGAGCCCTCTGGTTGCGGAGTACCGGCGCCTCGCGTGGCCCGGTGCGGCGGCGCAGGAGGCCATGGCGAGTCTCGACCGCCACTTCGTGCGCGACGGCGCGATCTGGCGCTTCGCCGAAAGTTGCCGCACCACCGCGGCGCGCACCGCGGCGCTCGCCGCGGTGGCCAAGGCGCTGGCGCGCACCGGGCAGATCCGGCCGCTGCGCGGCGAACTCTACCCGGTGACCACCGAGTGGGGCGCCCCGGTGGCCTGCGCGATCGACCGCAGCGCCTCGGTGGCGATGGGGGTGCGCGCCTTCGGCGTGCATTTGAACGGCTTCGTGCGGCGCGGCGACGGCATCCACCTCTGGGTGGCGCGGCGCGCCCGCGACAAGGCGGTGGCCCCGGGCAAGCTCGACAACATGGTGGCGGGCGGCCAGCCGGCGCGCCTCACCCTCAAGGAGAACCTGATCAAGGAATGCGCGGAAGAGGCCTCTCTGCCGCGCGCGCTGGCGGAACGCGCATCGCCGGTGGGGCTGGTGCGCTACTGCTTCTCCACCCCCGAGGGGCTGAAGCCCGACACCCTCTTCTGCTACGACCTGGAAATGCCCGGCGACGTGGTCCCCACCCCCGGCGACGACGAGTGCGAGGCCTTCGAACTGTGGCCGGTGGCGCGCGTGCTCGAAACGCTCGCCCGCACCGACGACTTCAAGTTCAACGTGCCCCTGGTGATTCTCGACTTCTGCCTGCGCCACGGCGTGCTGACGCCGGAGAACGCGCCGGAATACACCGCGATCGCCAGCAACCTGCGCCGGCCGTTTCCCGATTCCGAACCGCTGGAACCTTGAGGAAGGGCATGCTGTTTCTCGACTTCGAGGACTCCGTCGCCGCCCTGGAAGCCGAACTCGCCGAGCTGCGCCACGGCGGCGGCGGCGGCGAGGAAGAGGCGCGGCTCAAGGCCCGCATCGACCGCCAGCTCGACGCCCTCTACGGCCGCCTCACCCCGTGGCAGACGGTGCAGGTGGCGCGCCACCCGGAGCGCCCCGGCGCGCGCGAGGTGATCCGCGTGCTCGGCCGCGGCTTGATCGAGCTTGCGGGCGACCGCGCCGAGGGCGACGACCCGCTGGTCGCGGGCGGCATCGCGCGGATCAAGGACCACGGCGTGGTGCTGATCGGCCACGACCGCGCCGAGGACGGCGCGCCCCGCCCCGCCGCCTCCGGCCTGCGCAAGACCGCGCGCCTGTTGCGCCTCGCCGAGCGCTTCCGCCTGCCCGCGGTGTTGATCGCCGCCGCCGCGCCCGCCGCGGAGGACGCCGGACCCGCCCTGCGCGCCTGCCTGGAGACCGCGCTCGATTTGCGCGTGCCGCTCGTCTCGGTGGCGACGGGCGCGCTCGCCGGGCCCGCGGCGGCGCTTTCCGTCTGCGCCGACGCGCCCCTGATGCTGCAGCACGCCTGCCTCTCGGTGGTGACGCCGGAGGCCGCCGCGGCGCTCTGGCCCGAGGGCGGCGACGCTGCGCGCACGCTTTCCGCCGCCGCGGACTCCCTGCACCTCACCGCCGCCGCGTTGCTTGCCCAGGGGGTGATCGACGCGGTGATCGCGGAGCCGCGCGGCGGCGCGCACCGCGAGCCCTTCGCCGCGGCGCGGGAGATCGGCGCGGCGCTGCTGGCGCGGCTCGAAACCCTGCGCCACGTCGATGGCGGCCTCCTGCGCGCCAGGCGGCGCGAGCGCCTCGCCGCCTTCGGACGCGCCGCCGCGGCTCCGTGACGAAAGGCTGTTTTTTGTCTTGCGCGGGGGTCGGAAATTGCGTATTCAGTCGCCCTTGCCCGCAACCGCGGGCGGCAGGCGCCCGTAGCTCAATTGGATAGAGCATCTGACTACGGATCAGAAGGCTAGGGGTTCGAATCCTCTCGGGCGCGCCATTCCCCCCCCTCACGGTTTTTTCGCGCAATCCTTACGGAACCTTTGCGCCCGCCGGGATTGCCCGCCGCCACGCCTTTGCCCCATATCGCGGGGGAAGGGGAGAACACCGAGGAGTCCCGACGATGAAATACCTTCCTGCCGCCGCCTTCGGATGCCTGATGCTCGCCGCCGCTCCCGCCTGGGCGGCCGAGGGCTACACGCTGTCCGGGGTCAACCTGCGCGCCGGGCCCGGCACCGGCTATCCCGTGCTCGCACAGATGCCGCCCGGCATCCCGCTCGCCATTCAGGGCTGCCTCGCGGGCGGCTCGTGGTGCGACGTCGCCTCCGGGCCGCTGCGCGGCTGGGTTTCCGGCCGCTACATCGGCGGCGCCCTGGGCGGGCCGCCGGTGGTCTCGGTGCAGATCGGCGCGCCGTTCCTGGTGTTCGACCTCGCCTCGTACTGGGACAACCACTACCGCGACCGCCGCTTCTACCACCAGCGCGACAGCTACCGGCACGCGCCGCAGCCCTATTACGTGAAGAAGCCGCAAATGCAGCATCACCAGCCGCAGCCGCCGCGGCAGCCGCAGGTGCAACATCGCCAGCCACAGCAGCAGAAGCCGCAGATGCAGCATCGCCAGCCACAGCAGCCCGACTGCCGCGCGCCGGGCGGCCGCTGCCGGTAGCAGCACCAAAAACTTTGCGAGGGGTCTTGGACCCCTCGCGCTCCCCCTAATTTTTTCGCCACATAGCGGCTATCGACAGCAGGCTTGTGGCGCTGCGCGCAAAACCAAAAGTCATGGGAGTTCCGGAGGGACCGAGCCCCTCCGCGAAGTTTTTAAATGCTGGCGCCGTCGGTCACCGGCTCGGGTTCGGCCGCGGGAGGCGCCGCTTCCACCGGCGCGAGGTAGCGGGTCAGCGCCTTCGCCACCTCGTGGGTGCCGGTGATCACCCGGTCGGCGCCGAATTCCAGCAGGCGCTCGGTTTCCGCATCGGAATAGGCGCGCGACAGAATGGCGAGGCCGGGGCTCACCGCACGCGCCTGCACCACCACCTGCCCCGCCTCGAACGCCTGGGGGATCGCCACCACAAGCTGGCGCGCCGCTTCGAGGTTGGCGGCGGCCAGCACCTCCGGGTCGGCGGCATTGCCGAGGATCGCCGCCACCCCTTCGGCGCGCAGCTTCTCCACCTTGATGTCGGACTCCTCGATCACCAGCACCGGCACATCGCGCGCCACCAGTTCCGCGATGATGCGGCTGCCCACCGCGCCGCCGCCGACCACCACCACGTGACCGGAAAGCTCGGTGCGCGGCAGCGCCGTCCGCGCCGGTTCCGGCGATGGCGTGCCGGGGGCGGCGGGCTCGGGCGGCGGGCCGAGGCGCGCCTCGGCGCGGGCCTGCAGGCGTTCCGCGGCGAGGAAGGCGAGCGGATTGAGCAGGATGGAGAGGATCGCCCCGGCGAGCACCAGGCCGCGGGCATGCTCGGGCAGCAGCCCGAGGCGGATGCCGAGTTCGGTGAGGATGAACGAGAACTCGCCGATCTGCCCCACCCCGGCGGCAAGCATCCAGGCGGTGGCGGGCGGCTGGCCGAGGCGCGAAACGACGAAATGCGCGGTGAGGCCGTTGGCGAGCATGACGATGACCAGCACGCCGAGGATCGGCCCCGGGCTGCGCCACAGGTCCGAGGGGTCGAACAGCATGCCGACGGAAACGAAGAACAGCACCGCGAAGGCGTCGCGCAGCGGCAGGGTCTCCTCCGCGGCGCGCTGGCTGAGTTCGGACTCGCTCAGCACCATGCCGGCGAAGAACGCGCCGAGCGCCAGCGACACGCCGAACAGCTGCGCCGCGCCGAAGGCGACGCCGAGGGCGATCGCCAGCACCGCAAGGCGGAACAGCTCGCGCGAGCCCATGTGCGCGACGACGTGCAGCAGCGCCGGAATGACGCGGCGGCCGACGCCCATCATCAGCGCGACGAACAGCACCACCTTGGCGAGGGTGAGCGCGAGAACGCCGGAAAAGCCGAGACCGAGGCGGGTCGCCAGCCAGTCCCCGGCGGTGGCGGGCGCGGTGCCGCCGAGCGCGCCCGCGACCACCGGCAGCAGCACCAAAACGAGGACCATGGCGACGTCTTCCACCACCAGCCAGCCCACGGCGATGCGGCCGCGCTCGCAATCGAAGATGTGGCGCTCCTGCAGGGCGCGCAGCAGCACCACGGTGGAGGCCACCGAGAGCGCCAGGCCGAACACCACACCCTCGCCCGCCGTCCACCCCATGGCGAAGGCGAGCGCGGAGCCGAGAAGCGTGGCGACGAGCATCTGCGCCAGCGCGCCGGGCACCGCGACGCGCGCCACGGAGAGCAGGTCCTTCCAGGAGAAATGCAGGCCGACGCCGAACATCAGCAGAATGACGCCGATCTCCGCGAGCTGCGGCGCGAGCGTCTGGTCGGCGACGAAGCCCGGCGAATGCGGCCCGACCACCAATCCGGCGAGCAGGTAGCCGACCAGCGGCGAAACCTTGAGGCGCGCCGCCAGCGCCCCGAAGACGAAGGCGAGTCCGATGCCGACGACGATGGTGGAGATCAGGGGCGAGGCGTGGGGCATGAGCGGACTTTCGGGTGCGGGGGTCCCTTTAAAGAGTGGGGAGTCTCCCCCGTGGAGCGCAACCCCGGCGGGATCAGGCGAGCAGGTGGGCGGCGAGAATGCGCCCCCCCAGCGCGGCGAGCACCAGGCCGCCCGCCACCTGCGCCGCGGTTCCGGCGCGGCGGCCGACGCGGCAGCCGAACAGCACCCCCACCGCCGAAAAGCCGAAGGTGACGAGGCCGATCACCGCGACGGTCAACGGCGCATCGACCTCGGTCATGCCCAGGCCGACGCCGACCACGCCCGCGTCGATGCTGGTGCCCACCCCCATGGCGAGCAGCGCGGGCCAGGCCGGACACACCGGCTCCGCCGCGCCGCCGGACAGCGCCTTGACCGCCATCTGGCCGCCGACGGCGGAGAGCAGGATGAAGGCGATCCAGTGGTCCCAGGCGCTCGCCACCCGCACCAGCGCGACGCCGAGGCGGATCCCGGCGAGGGCGATCGCCATCTGGCACAGACCGAAGGCGGTGCCGACGCGCGCCGCATCGGCCAGGCGCGGCCGCCGCAGCGCCACCCCGGTGGCGAGCGCGGCGGCGAGCGAATCGACGGAAAGCCCGACGGCAAGCGAAAGGGTTGCGAACATTCCCATCATATCCCGAAGCCGAAGATCAGAACCCCGCCCGCCAGCGCGCCGAGCGGGGTGACCCACCAGCGGCGCAGCGGATTGATCGCGGCGGCGGAGAACAGCCAGACGCCGAGCCCCACCTTGAGGCTGGCGGCCAGCGCGAGCAGCGGCGCGTTCCCCATCTGCAGCATCGACGGGTTGGCGACGAAGCCCATGGGCAGGATGAACAGCCCGATGCCGAGTTGCATCGAACGCCACGCCACCGGCAGCCACGCAGTGTTGGCGATGCCCGCGGCGATGAACACGTTGCCGCACACCGGCGGGGTGATGGTGCAGAGAAGCGCGTACCAGAAGACGAAGAGGTGGGCGTAGAGCTCAGGCAGGCCGAGGTCCACCAGCGCCGGGCCCGCCACCGCGACGGTGATGATGTAGGCGGCGGTGGTGGGCAGCTCCATGCCGAGCACCAGCCCGGCCATGCCGGTGAGGATCAGCGCGATCCACAGGTTGCCGCCGGAGGCGGAGAGGATCAGCGAGGTGATCTTCACGCCGATGCCGGTCATGTTGAACACGCCGACGATAAGGCTGGCGCACAGCAGGATGGCGGCGATCGCCGCGACCTGGCGGCCGGATTCGACGCAGGCGGTCCACAGGCGGTGCAGCCAGCGGCGCAGGCGGACCTCGCCGTAGCCGTCGGCGGCGAGCAGCACCGCGGTGGCGAGCGTCGCCATCGCCGCCGCGTAGGGGGCGGTGAAGCCGGTGAACGCCAGCATGTAGGTGAGCATGGCGAAGGGGACCGCGAAGAACGGGAAAGTGCGCGCCACCACCACCCAGCCCGGCAGATCCTCGCGGCGCAGGCCGGTGAGGTTCCAGCGCAGGGCGAAGAGGTGCACGCCGAACCATACGGTGGAGAAGAAGAGAAACGCCGAGGGCGTCGCCGCCTGCATGATGCTGAGGTAGTCGGTGTGCAGCAGCTGCGCCATGACGAACACGCCCGCGCCCATCAGGGGCGGCATGATCTGCCCGCCGGTGGAGGCCACCGCCTCCACCGCCGCGGCCATGGCGGGCGGGTAGCCCAGGCGCTTCATCGCCGGAATGGTGACCATGCCGGTGGAGGCGGTGTTGGCCGCGGCGACGCCGGAGATGGTGCCGTACATCGCGCTGGAGAGCACCGCCACCTTCGCCGCGCCCGCGCGGAAGCGCCCGGCGAGCTGGATGGCGAGCGCCATGAAGCCGGTGCCCGCCGCGCCCGCGGAGATGAACGAGCCGAGGATGACGAACTGCGCGATGGTCTCCGACGAGACCTCCGCCATCGGCCCCCAGACGCCGCCCTCGGTGATGGTCAGGGTGCCGAGGATATAGTCGAAGGGCAGCTCGCCGTGGCCGAAGGTGCCGGGGATGAGGTGGCCGAAGAAGCCGTAGGCGAGCGCGAGGGAGGCGATGGCCGGCAGCACCGCCTTGACCGAGCGGCGCGCCATTTCCAGCACCGAGAGAATCAGCACCGAGGCGATGACGATTTGCAGCGCCCCGTCGAGCGAGCCGTACTGGTCGGCCAGCATGTCCTCGTTGAGCGCGATGCAGGCCGCGGCGAGGAAGCCGCCGCCGCCCAGGGCATAGCCGAGCCGCCGTTCGAAGGCGGTGCGGGCGCGCAGCAGGAAGAAGATCCACGGCACCGCCAGCATGAAGTGCAGCGGCCGCGCCACCAGGGCGGGGATCAGCCCGGCGAACACCAGGTAGAGATGGAAGGCGACGGTGGCCATGCCGAAGACCAGGCACGCCCACTCCCCCGCGGCGATCTGCCGCAGGGGACGGGCGAGCGGGGCATCGGCGGGAATGTACCGTCCTTCATCGGGGTCGATCATCCGCCCCGCGGTGGTCTCGATCGTCATGTCACTTCATGGAGTCGGGCAGTTTGAGTCCGATCTCGGCATAATACTTGGCGGCGCCGGGATGGACCTTGGCGCCGAGGAGCGGCACCACGTCCTTGGTCACGCCCTTCCACCACGGATTGTCGGCGGCGAGCTTCGCCTTCCACTCCCAGAAGGTCTTGGTGATGGTGTAGGCGGTCTTGTCGTCCATCTTGGCGGTGCCGTAGGCGCCCACCGGCATCGCCAGCGTGGCGACCGGCTTGTCCTGGCCCTTGTAGGTGCCCGCGGGCAGAGTGAGCGGCGCGTACATCGGGTTCATCTTGATGATCGCGGCGCGCTCGGCGTCGGTGAACGACAGGATGGTCAGTTCGTTGGTGGTGGCAAGCTCGACGAGTTGCGGCGTCGGGTGCGACGAGCAGGTGGCGAAGCCGTCGATCTTGGCGTTGCGCATCGCCGAGCTGGCGGCGGGCAGTTCCACCGCCTCGACGTTCACCTTGCCGGCGAGGCCGAGAACGGTGAGCGCCTTGTCCACGCTCTTCTCGCAGAAGGTGCCCTTGCCGCCGGAAACGAAGGTATGGCCTGCGAGCCCGGGGATCGAGGTGATGCCGGTCTCGTTGCGCACCACGAAGTGCACGGTGATGCCCGGAACCGGGAACAGCGCGCGCGCGGTGTCGTGGGCCTGGCCCTCGAAGGGCTTCTTGCCCTCGCGCGCGGAGGCGATGAGGCTCGGCGGCGAGGTGAACAGGAAGTTGCCGGGGCGCACGAACGATTCCTTGACGTTCTGCACCGAACCCTGGCTCTCCTCGACGGTGGGAATGATCGCGCCCTTGCTCGCGGTCTTCATCATCTCGGCGAGCTGCACCATCATCATGTAGTACGAGGACGTGGTCTTGGCCGACTTCAGGGTGATCTGGGTCGCCGCCTGCGCCCCCGTGGCTGCGAGGCAGGCCGCAAAAGCGGCGGCGATCGCCTTGCCGATAAGTGCCCTGTTCATGCTTGTTCCTCCGGATCTGCCGGACGGGCGCGATCGCGCCCCGGCCTGCCCCCTCGGGCGGGCACAGTCTACCCAAGACTTCCGGGATTGGAAGCCCCCGATTCAGGTTTCTCGGCCGCCTTCTAAAGTTTGAACGGAATGAACAGGGCGATGCCGGGGATGAAGTAGGTGGCCACGACGATGAGGAACAGCATCAGGATGAACGGCCAGACGCCCTTGATCACCTGCTCGATCGGCGACTTCGCCACCGCCTGGATGACGTAGAGGTTCAGCCCCACCGGCGGGGTGATCAGGGCGCACTCGATCATCATCATGAAGATGACGCCGAACCAGATGGTGTCGATGCCCATGTCCGCCAGCGCGGGCTGCAACACCGGCATCATGATCATCAGCATCGACATCGATTCGAGGAAGAAGCCCATCACCAGCAGCACGCAGCACACCACGAAGACGAACGGCCCCACCGAGGTGACGGTTTCGGAGACGAGCTGCGCCACCTCCTGCGGAATCTGGTAGAGGGTGATCGCCTTGCCGAACACCGTGGCCCCGGCCATGATCAGGAAGATGGTGACGGTGGTGCGCATGGAGTCCATCACCGCCTCCTGCATCCCCTCGCGGGTGATCGAGCGGCCGACGCCGACCACGGCGAGCGAGGCGATGAAGCCGATGGCGGCGGATTCCGTCGGCGTGCAGATGCCGAGGTAGATGCTGCCGATCACCGCCACGGCGACGCCGATCACCGGCAGGGCGCGCAGGGTGGCGGCGCGGCGCGTCGGCCAGTCGGCCTTGGGGGCGCGGACGCAGCCCTTGCCGAACTTGCCGTAGAGGAAGCTGTAGACGATGAACAGGGCGGAGAGCGCCAGCCCCGGCCCCACCCCGGCGAGGAACATGTCGGAGATCGAATCGTCGGTGAGCACGCAGTAGACGATCATCGGGATCGACGGCGGGATGAGAATGCCGAGCGTGCCGCCCGCGGCGAGGAGGCCGTAGACGAAAGGCTTGTCGTAGCCGCGGCCGGTCATCTCGCCGATCGCCACGGTGCCGATGGTGGCGGCGCAGGCGACCGAGGAGCCGGAAATCGCGGCGAACACCGCGCAGGAGAGCACGGTGGCGATGCCCAGCCCGCCCGGCCAATGGCCGACCCAGCTCTGCACCGCGGCGAACAGGCTCTTCCCCGCGCCGCCCTTCAACAGGATGTTGGACATCAGCAGGAACAGCGGCACCGCCAGCAGCACGAAGCTGTCGGTGGTGGAATAGAGCCCCTGCGGCACGATCAGGGGCGACATCCCGGCGGAGACCAGCATGGCGAGGCCGAGACCGCCGAGCGCGAAGGCCACCGGCACGCCCACGGCGAGCAGCACCGCCATCGCGGCGAGCAGAAGAGCCGTGGTCATCGCTCCGCCCCCCGGACCCACAGGCGCACCATCTCCGCCGCGATCTGCGCCAGGAGAAGCGCGCAGCCCAGCGGCACCGCCGCCTCGGTCATCCAGCGCGGCACCCCCAGCATGGTCGAGGTGTGGCGGTTCTGCGCCACGGACTCCGCGACGATCTCGATGCCGTAGACCATGGCGACGAGGCAGAAGGCGGCGACCACCAGAAGGCTCGCGGTCGCGCACAGGCGGCGCGGGCCGGGCCTCATGCGGCTGGTGAAGAAGTCGATGACGATCATGTCGCGGTTGGCGAGGACGAAGGCGGCGGCGAGGTAGGTCGCCCAGATTTGCAGGAAGCGGGAGATCTCCTCCGTCCACGGCGTCGGCGCGGTGAACACGTAGCGCGCCGTCACCTCATAGGCGATGAGCAGGCCGATGACGAAGAACAGCCCTGCGGCGATGCGGCCGCAAAACGCGGAAATCCTGTCGATGAACGCCAGCATGAGCCCAACCGCAAAAAATCGGCGGGACGGGGCAGCCCGCCCCGTCCCGCGAACGGAAGTTTGTTTACTTCAGTTTCAGCGCTTCGTCGATCAGCTTCTGGCCGATCGGGCCGGTCCACTGCACGAACTCGGCGATCACCGGCTTGGTCGCGGCGCGCCAGGCGGCGCGCTCCGCGTCGGTGAGTTCCACCACCTTCATCTTGGTCTTGTTGATGGCGAGCGCATCGGCCTCGAGACGGGAGACCTCGTCGCGCAGCGACGCCTCCACCTTGCGGCCCGCGGTCTCGATGATCGCGCGCTGCTTGGCGGTGAGGCCCTGCCAGGCCTTCTCGTTGACGATGACGATGAACTCCACGTCGGCGTTGTTGGTCACCGTCAGGCCGTCGGTCACCTGATAGAGCTTGCGCGCCGGAACCGTGGTGATGCCGGTCATCCCCGCATCCACCGTGCCGCGCTGATAGGCGAGGAACTGCTCGGACCCCGACAGCATGGTCGGCGCGCCGCCCACCGCCTCGATGAACTTGCCCAGCGTCTTGCCGAAGACGCGCACCTTCTTGCCCTTGAGGTCATCGGGCATGTGCACCGAAAAGCCCTTGGTGATGAGGATCGACCCGCCGAACGCCTGCCACCACAGAACCCGCGTGCCGGTCTTGAGGATCGCCGCGTCCAGCTCGGTGCGGATCGGGCTGCCGGGCGCGGTGGCGGCGCGCACCCGCGCCTCGGTGTCGAAGAGGAAGGGCACGTAGAACACGTCCACCGCGGGCACCGTGCCCGCGAACTGCGCGAGCGACACCGAGCCCATGTCCACCGCGCCGGTGGACACCGCCTGCGGCGTCTCTTCATCCTTGTAGAGCTGCGAGGCCGGGTAGATCTCGATCTTCAGATCGCCCTTGGATTCCTTTTCCACCTCCGCCTTGAAGGCGAGCAGGTTCTGCCCGACGTGGTGCTTCGCGGGCATCTGCGAGGTCAGGCGCAGCACCGTGGCGGCGCCGGCATCGGCCGCGGTCAGGGCCAGTCCCAGCCCGACGACGGCGCTTATCATCCATTTGTTCAAGGGAGTTCCTCCGCACAACCGTGTTTTCCGGGATCGGCGCGACCGCGCACGAATCGGCATATTCCGGGACGCCATACATTGCATACGGCGGCGTTTCTGCATAGCGGAACGACAGAAAATGATCCACCGAAAAACGCCGCGCCCCTACACCAATGGGCGGCGATGGCTTCGCCCGCGCCGCCGTGCTAGAGTCCCGGACGGGGCGTCGCGGCATCATCCGGCGGGAGGAGTTTCGATCATGCTGACCCGGCGTTGCGTTCTGCGCCTGGCCGCGGGCTGCGCGGTCCTTCCGGCATGGGCGGCCCGCGCGGCGGAAGAGGCGCCCACCGGGCGCTTCGGCATCGCGGCGCTGAAAGAGGGCTACCTCAAGCGCATCGCGGCGATCCGCGCGGCGGGCAAGCTGCCGATCTTCGACATCGAAAGCTCCTACGACCCGGGGAAGATCGACCTCGAGGACTTCGTCCGCGAGATGGACCGCACCGGCGTCGCGGTGATGGCGTTCTCGCCCGACATGCCGGGGCGGCTGGTCAAAAAGGGCGAGACCTGGAGCCACCACGTCTTCGAGTTGATCCGCCTCTACCCCGACCGTTTCTACCCCACCGGCAACGGCGGCGTGCACCCGGCCTGGACGAAGAACCAGGAGCGCTTCCTCGACGACAACGAACGCTACATCCTCGCCCACGGCTACCCGCTGATGGGCGAGTTCGAGTTCCGCCACTACATGTCGCCGCGCCAGGCGGAGCGCAACGAAACCCACCGCGACGTGGACATTCCGATCGACGGGGCGGCGGGCGAGCGCCTGTTCGCCTTCGCCGAGACCACCGGCATTCCCTTCCAGATTCACTACGAGATCGAGGACCGCCTGCTGCCGCCGCTGGAGGCGATGCTGGCGCGCCACCCCAAGGCGAAAGTGATCTGGTGCCACCTCGCGCAGATCCGCTACAAGGAGCGCTCCACCCTCTACACCCCGGACTACCTGCGCGGCCTGTTCGCGCGGTTCCCCAACCTCTACATCGACACCGCCTTCGGCGGCCCCTACGGCATCTACAAGCCGAGCGGCCAGCGCCACGCCCGGGTGTGGACCGACGGCGGCGACATCCGCCCCGAGTGGAGCGCCCTGATCGCCGAGCAGCCCTACCGCTTCCTCGCCGCGCTCGACATCGGCGGCGACCGCATGGACCGCCTCGACGACTGGGTGCGCAACCTGCGCTATTTCCTCGACCGCCTGCCCGAACCGGCGCGCCGGATCGTCGCCTACCGCGCCGCCTGGAAGCTGCTGTTCAACGAGGAGATCGGGGTCTGAGAGTGGGGCGGCGGCTTGACACCGCGCGGGCGGTGCGCCCATGCTCCGCCCCTCACCCGCTTCCATCGCGCCGCATGCCGCCATGACCGAACCCGCACCGCGCTTCCGCGCCGCCCGCCCCGCCGACGCCCCGGCGATCGCCCGCATGGTCAACGCCGCCTACCGCGGCGCATCGGGCTGGACCGGCGAAGGCCACCTCTTGTCCGGCCGCCGCACCGATGCGGCCGCGGTTCTGGAGATGATGCGCGCCGCGGAGTCCCTGCTTCTGCTCTGCTGCCTCGGCGATGCGCTCGCCGGGTGCGCCTATCTCCACCGCGAAAGCGCCACCGAGGTCTATTTCGGCATGCTCGCGGTGGACCCCGCCTTGCAGGCGGGCGGCCTGGGCAAGGCCCTGATGGCGGAGGTGGAAGCCCGCGCGCGGGAAACCTGGGGCGCGACCGCCCTGCTGATCTCCGTGGTCAACAAGCGGCCCGAGCTGATCGCCTATTACGTCCGGCGCGGTTATGTTCCGACCGGCGAGACCCGGCCCTTCCCCTTCGCGGACGGGCTGTCCGCCGCCCTGGTGGACGGCATCGAACTGGCGATGCTGAGGAAGGCCCTGTGAGCCCCACCCCCGGAACGGCTCCGGGGATGGGGCGCACGATGCTTAGAGGCTGTCGCCGAAGTCGGCGCGGAACTTGGCGAGCAGCTTGGCGTGCCAGTCGCCGACCGTCTCCAGCTTGCCGAAGAAGAAGCGCAGCATCTTCGGCTCCTCGACGAAGGTCAGTCCGCCGATCAGATCGCGGTTCTCATGGAGCCAGATGATGCGGTCCACCGCGTACTTCACCTGCGACAGGGTGAACACGCGGCGCGGCAGGGCGAGGCGCAAAAGCTCCATGTTGGAATAGATCTCGCTGCCGTCCGGGTTGCGCTGTTCCGAGATCGAGCCGCGCTCCATGCCGCGCACGCCGGAGACCAGGAACACCGCAGAGGCCAGCGCGCCCGCCGGGTACTGCGACTGCGGCAGGTGCGGCAGAAAGCGCAGCGCGTCCAGATGGCAGCCCAGGCCGCCCGGCGGGGTGATCACCGGCACGCCCGCCTTCTCCAGCTCGTTCACCATGTATTCGATGAACTGCGGCCCCTGGCAGATCATGTCCTCGTCCATGGTCTCTTCCAGGCCCACGGCGATCGCCTCGATCTCGCGCACCGACATGCCGCCGTAGGTGAGGAATCCCTCGTAGAGGGTGATCAGCTCGCGCATCTTCATGTAGGCGTCGAAGCTGTTGGTGCAGATGCCGCCGCCGCGGGCGCAGCCGAGCTTGCGCGCCGAGAAGTAGATGATGTCGGTGAGGTCGGCGATCCTGCGGGTGATCTCGCGGATCGAGAGGTCCTTGCAGGCGGCTTCGCGGGTCTTGATGAAATAGAGGTTGTCGGCCAAGAGCGAGGCGTCGAATACCAGCATGATGCCGGCCTTGCGGCAGATCGCGCTGACGTCGGCCAGGTTCTGCAACGAGTGCGGCTGGCCGCCGATCAGGTTGGTGCCGGTTTCGACGCGCACGTAGGCGATCTTTTCCGTGCCTTCCGCCGCGATCAGCGCGGCGAGCTTGTCGAGGTCGATGTTGCCCTTGAACGGGTGGTCGCTGGTGACCTTCAGACCCTCGTCGCAGACCAGTTCCTCCACCCGCCCGCCGTTCAGCACGATATGCGCCTTGGAGGTGGTGAAGTGGTAGTTCATCGGCACCACCTGGCCTTCGTTCACGAACACCTGGGAGAGAATGTTCTCCGCCGCGCGGCCCTGGTGCACCGGCAGGAAGTAGTCCATGTCGAAGAGTTCTTTGATTTTCGTCTGGAGCTTGGTGAAGGTCTCGGAACCGGCATAGCTGTCGTCGGATTCCATCATCGCGGCCAGTTGCTTGTCGCTCATCGCGTTGACGCCGGAATCGGTCAGCATGTCCAGGAAGATGTCCCGGTTCTTCAACAGGAACGTGTTGTTGCCCGCCTCGCGGACGGCCTCGAGGCGACGTTCGATCGGGACCAGATTGAGCTTCTGGACAATGCGCACCTTATGCAATTCCAGGGGCAGGTTCTCCCCGGAATGGAATTTGACTTTGGACATTTAGCTATAGCTCCGGTTCGTGGCGGCGAATGAATCTTACAAACAACCCCGTGTTTTTTGTGCCGAACGAACCTTGATGTCCAGCCGAAACGCGACTCCGCGGCAAAGAAACTGCCGCAGGGACAGGGGCCCCGCACGGAATCGAAGGGCCGGTTTGTCGGCAGACGATCTTTGTGTTAGTGTCCCGCCCCGAGGAAACAGGGGAACGCGCGGCAGCGCGTGAGGGTAAAAAAATGAAGGGAATCGTGCTTGCCGGAGGGGCAGGAACCCGCCTGCATCCGGTCACCCAAGTGGTCAGCAAGCAACTGCTGCCGGTCTACAACAAACCGATGATCTTCTACCCCCTGTCCACGCTGATGCTGGCCGGGATCCGCGAGGTGCTGCTGATCACCACGCCCGCCGACCAGCCGCTGTTCCGCCGCCTGCTGGGCGACGGCGCGCAGTGGGGGATTTCCATCGACTATGCGGTGCAGCCCTCCCCCGACGGTCTGGCGCAGGCCTTCCTGATCGGCCGCGACTTCATCGGCGGCGGCCCTTCCGCCCTCATCCTCGGCGACAACATCTACCACGGCCACGGCCTCGTCGAGATTCTCTCCGACGCCGCGGCGATGACCGCGGGCGCACGGGTGTTCGCCTATTGGGTATCGGACCCGGAACGCTACGGCGTGGTCGATTTCGGCCCCGACGGCCGTGCGGTCCGCGTCGTCGAGAAGCCCGCCTCGCCGGTCGGCAACTGGGCGGTGACCGGGCTCTATTTCTACGACGAGCGGGTTCTCGACATCGCCGCCGGCCTCAAGCCCTCGGCGCGCGGCGAGCTGGAGATCACCGACATCAACGCCGCCTATCTGGCGGACGGGGCGCTCGACGTGGTGAAGCTCGGCCGCGGCTTCGCCTGGCTCGACACCGGCACCCACGAAAGCCTGATCCAGGCCTCGCAGTTCGTCCACTCGGTGGAGATGCGCCAGGGCCTGCAAATCGCCTGCCTGGAGGAGATCGCCTACCGCAAGGGCTATATCGGCGCGGAACAGCTGCAGCGACTGGCCGCCGCCGCCCCGGTTTCGCTCGCCGCCTATCTGCGGCGCGTCCTCGCCGAGGGAGACGCGCAGTGTCCGGCATGAAGCCCGATCTTCCCGCCGAAAACGGCTATCACGACCATGTCCGTCGCGAGGTCGCGCCCTATCTCAAGCCGCACAGCCGGATCCTCGAAATCGGGTGCGGCAGCGGCGCCACGCTCGGTTTCCTGAAGCAGCAGGGGCTGTGCGATTGGGCGGGCGGCGCCGAATTCGTCGCCGCCGCCGCCCAAAAGGCGCGGCAGGTGGCCGACAAGGTCTGGATCGGCGACGTGGAGAGCATGGAGTTCGACATCGAGGAGGGATCCCTGGACGCGGTACTATGCCTGGACGTCCTGGAGCATCTGGTCGATCCCTGGACCATGGCCCGGCGCATGGCCTCGCTCCTGGCGCCGGGAGGCCTTCTTCTGGTCAGCCTGCCAAATATCCGGGACTACCACATCCTGGGCGACCTCGTCCTGCGCGGGCGGTGGGAATACCGGGACAGCGGCATACTGGACCGCACCCATCTGCGATTCTTTACCCGGAAATCGGCGGTGGCGCTGGTGGCGGGGGCGGGGCTGACGGTGGAAACCGTGCAGCCGCTGGGACGCATGAAGCCTTGGCGGCTGAAATGGGTGGTGAACCGGCTGACGGGGGGACGGATGATGGAATTCTACGCCCCGCAGTTCTTGGTCTGCGGGCGCAAATGACGGCCGGGGATGTCCTTTCGCGGGTCGGCGCGGTGGTGGTCGCCTACAACAGCGGCGCGGTGCTGAAGAGCAGCCTGCCGCCGCTTTCCGGTCTGGCGCGGGTGGTGGTGGTGGACAACGCCAGCGCCGACGACACCGTGGCCGTGGCGCGCGCCGCCCTGCCCGGCGTCGAGGTGGTGGAGAACCGCGTCAACCTGGGCTACGGCAACGGCTGCAACTGCGGCCTGGCGCGGCTCGATACCGAGTTCTCCCTGCTGGTCAACCCCGACGCGGTGATGGAGCCCGAGGCGGTGCGCCTCTTGGTGGAAGCCGCCGACCGCTACCCCGACGCGGCGATCCTCGGCCCGGCGCTCCTCACCCCCGAGGGCAAGGTGGAGCTTTCCCACAACCTCGGCCTGTTCGAGCAGGCGGCATGCCGCCGCAAGCGCGCCGACGCCTGCCTGGTGCCGGAGGGCGACCTCTGCGCCGGGTTCGTCTCGGGCGCGGTGATGCTGCTGCGGATGTCGGCGATCGCCCGCTTCGGCGGCTTCGACCCCGAGATATTCCTGTTCTACGAGGACACCGAGCTGTGCCTGCGCGCCTGCCGCGCCGGGTGGTCTCTGGTGCACGTGCCGGAGGCGCGGGTGACGCACGCGGGCGGCGGCTCGTCGCGCCCCAGCCCCCGCATCGACCGGCTGAAGCAATGGCACATGGCGTGGTCGCGCCTGCATGTGGAGCGCAAATACCACCGCCGCGCCGCGCCGCTGGCGCTGCCGCTGCTGCTGCGCCACGGCGCGAAGGCGCTGGGCTACGGCCTGATCTTCTGCCGCGCCAAGGCGCGGCGGCACGCGGCGCGCTTCTGCGGCACCTGGGCCTTCCTCGCCGGAAGGCCCGCCTGCGACGCCGCGGTGCGCGCGGCGCGGGTACCGCTCCCGCCGATGGAGGAAGGCCGATGAATATCATGCCCACGGAATTCGACGGCGTCCTGGTGGTCGAGCCCGGCCGCTTCGGCGACGGCCGCGGGTTTTTTTCCGAAACCTACAACCGGCGGCAATGGGCGGAAGCGGGCATCGACGCCGATTTCGTGCAGGACAACCAGTCGCTGTCCGCGGCCAGGGGCACGGTGCGCGGCATGCACTGGCAGGCCCCGCCGCACGCCCAGGCGAAGCTGATCCGCGTGACTCGCGGGGCTATCCTCGACGTGGTGGTGGACATCCGCCGCGGCTCCCCCACCTTCGGGCGCCACCTGGCGGTGGAGCTGAGCGCCGAGAACTGGCGGCAGTTGTTCATCCCCGCCGGGTTCGCCCACGGTTTCTGCACCCTCACCGAGAACGTCGAGGCGATCTACAAGGTGGATGCCTATTACGCCCCCGAGGCGGAAGGCGGCTTCCTGTGGAACGACCCGGCCCTCGGCATCGCCTGGCCGGTAGCGGCGGAGGCGGCGGCGCTTTCCGCGAAGGACCGCGCCCTCCCGGCGTTCGGCGCAGCGCGGATTCCGGATTTCACCCAGGGAGGCCGAGAACGCAGATGAAGGTGATGGTGACGGGCGGCGCCGGCTTCATCGGCTCTGCGGTGGTGCGGCGGCTCTGCGCGGCGGGGGCGGCGGTGGTCAACCTCGACGCGCTGACCTATGCGGCCAACCTCGACAACGTGGCGGACACCGGCAGCATCCTCGAGGTCGCCGACATCCGCGACGCCGCGGCGGTGGCGGCGGTCTTCGACCGCCACAAGCCGGACGCGGTGATGCATCTGGCGGCGGAAAGCCACGTCGATCGCTCGATCGACGGACCGATGGAATTCGTCGCCACCAACGTCGTCGGCACCGCCACCCTGCTCGGCGCGGCGCGCGCCTATTGGCTGGGGCAGCCCGCGGCGCGGCGCGCGGCGTTCCGCTTCCTCCACGTCTCCACCGACGAGGTCTACGGCACCCTGGGGGCGGAGGGCCTGTTCACCGAGGACACCCCCTACCGCCCCAATTCCCCCTATTCGGCCTCGAAGGCCGCCTCCGACCACCTCGCCCGCGCCTGGCACGAAACCTACGGCATGCCGGTGCTGATCACCAACTGCAGCAACAACTACGGCCCCTACCAGTTCCCGGAAAAACTGATCCCCCTGATGATCCTCAAGGGCCTGGCGGGGGAGCCCCTGCCGGTCTACGGCAACGGGGCGAACGTGCGCGACTGGCTCTATGTGGAAGACCATGCCGAGGCGCTCTGCCTGGTGCTGGAGAAGGGCGTGCCGGGCCGCACCTACAACATCGGCGGGGCCTGCGAAAAGACCAACCTGGAGGTGGTGCGCGCGCTCTGCGCCCTGCTCGACGCGCGCGCGCCGCTGCCCGGCGGCAAGGCGCACGCCGAACTCATCGCCTTCGTCGCCGACCGCCCCGGCCACGACCTGCGCTACGCCATGGACATCTCGCGGATTTCGGAAGAACTGGGCTGGCGGCCGCGCGAAAACTTCGCCTCCGGCCTCGCCCGCACCCTCGACTGGTACCTCGGCAACCGTGCCTGGTGGCGGCGCGTGCTGGACGGCAGCTACCGCGGCGAGCGCCTCGGGCTGGACGCCGCGCCATGAGCTTCCGCATCGTCGTCACCGGGGTCTCGGGGCAGGTGGGCGGCAGCCTGATGGCGCTGCCGCCGATCCCCGGCGTGACCTTCGTGCCCGCCGGTCGCGGCGTTCTCGACCTCGCGCGCCCGCGCGGCCTCGCCGCCGCCCTTGCCGCGCTCGCCCCCGATGCGGTGGTCAACTGCGCCGCCCACACCGCGGTGGACCGCGCCGAGAGCGAAGCCCCTCTCGCCTTCGCGGTGAATGCCGAGGCGGCGGGGGAACTCGCCGCCGCCTGCGCGGCGCGCGGCGCGCCGATGGTGCAGCTCTCCACCGACTACGTGTTCGACGGCTCCAAGACCGGGGCATGGACGCGCACCGACGCGGTCGCGCCGCTCGGCGTCTACGGCGCCAGCAAGGAAGCGGGCGAGCGGGCGGTGCGCGCCGCCTGCCCCAAGCACCTGATCTTCCGCACCTCGTGGGTTTATGCCGCGCGCGGCCGCAACTTCGTGCGCACCATGCTGCGCCTCGGCGCGGACCGCGACGAGCTGCGCGTCGTCGCCGACCAGACCGGCTGCCCCACCGCCGCGCCCGACCTCGCCGCCGCGCTCGCCGCGCTCGCCCCCCGCCTGGCGCGGGGCGACGACCTGCCGTGGGGCACCTGGCACCTCGCAGGGCGGGAGGCGACCACCTGGCACGGCTTCGCCGAGGCGATCTTCGACTGCGCCGCGCCGGTATGGGGCCGCCGCCCGGCGGTGCTGCCGATCGCCACCGCGGAGTACCCCACGGCGACGCCCCGCCCGCGCAACTCGGCCCTCGACAGCGCGGAAACCGAACGCGCCCTCGGCGTCGAGGCCCGCTCCTGGCGCGATGCCCTCCCGCCCATCGTCGCGGAAATCCTCGCGCAGGAAGATTGAACCGGCGGAGATGCGAAACGCCGCGCGGACGCGGCGTTTCACCCCTCGAGGGAGGCTCGGGATATCAGAGCGACGCCTTGCGCATCGACGGTTTGGTATGTTGCGACCAGGCGGCATTGCAGCCCGCCACCGTATCCCGGTTCTGGCTGGCCCGGCATTCCGTCATCACCTGTTGCGCCTCCTTCAGGCGTCCATCCTGCAGCAGGAACTCCAGGCGCAACGGCAAATTGCCGCGGCGGCGGCCGAAGCGCGCATCCATCGCATCCAGGCCGGCAAGCGCGCGCTGCCAATCGCCGTTCCGGCCGTGCGCCTCGATCAGCGCGGTGAAGACCTTGACCGGGGCCCGGCGGTCCTTTGCGGCGAGTTCCAGGTTGGCCATCGCCTTGTCCGGGCTGCCTTCCTTCTCATAAAGCTGGTAGAGCTTGTAGCGCACCACCGCGTTGGTATCCTTCGGGCCGTTCAACAGCCCCAGCAACAGCTTGCGCGCCGCCGCGAGATCGCCTTCCTCGATCAGCACGCCCGCCCGCTGGACATAGACGTGCTTGGCCAGCAGTTTGCCGCCCTTGCCGTGCAGGATCTGCTTCTCATAGGCATCGACCCGGAGCGGCAAGGCGGCGCTGTCGCCCAGGGTGTCGATCTCGCGCACCACGTATCCGGTCAGGTTGTTTTCACGCCCCTCCGCCGAGGGATGGTCACTCCCCGCCTCGGCGACCACATGGCCGACGATCGCCGTCGGCGCCTTGAACATCTGGTTCAGGGCCATGCCGAAACCTTCCACGACATGACCGCTCTCCATCACCGCCGTGATGCGCTTTTCCACTTCCTTGCGCTCCGCCTCCTGCTCGGCGGCGCGGCGCTCATCCGCCAGGTGCAGGCGTTCCAGCACGATCTGGTAGACCGAGTTGTTGTAGCCCGCCGCGGTGATCAGATCGACGGCGAGAAGGTCGGCCTCGTCTTCCTGCTCACGGTTCCAGGCGGGGTCGAAGATCGTCGTCTGCATCACCTGGTAGGCCTCGACCATGCCCCAGGCATTCAGGTTGAGCGTGCGGCTGTCGGCATTCTTGGAATCCCGTTTGCTCAGCACCACCGCCAGGGTATTCGCGGTGATGTCGGTCAGCCGCTTCTGCGCCTCGTTGTAGCGGTTGCTCTCGTGATGCCGCAACAGCGCGTGAGAGGCCTCGTGCGCCAGAATGAAGGCCAGTTCGTCCTCGCTCTCGCACTGGAGGAACACCCCGAGGGACACCGTGATCACGCCGTCCTTGTCGGTTTCCGCCCGAAAGTCGAGATCGGGCGTAAGCCGTACCTGCAGATCAGGGCGCTCCTCCCGCCAAGGCTCCAGAAGCGTCCCGAGAATCCGCACCATGTAGTCTTCCAGCGGCTCCCCGCCTTCCACCCGGACGCCCCCCTCCCCCTCGGCGCGGCGCACCTTGCCGCCCAGGCCGTAGGTCATGTCCGCGCCCGCCAGCCGCCCGCCCAGGGCCTCGGCCGCGGCGATCATCGGGCTTTCGCCACCGTCCTTCATCAGGCGCGACGGAGCCACCTCGATGAAGCGGCCGGAAAACCCCTCATAGGTCTGCTCGCCGCTGATCTCCTTCACCAGGTTTTCCGTGGTCTTGCATCCCGCCAGCAGCGCCAGCAGCAGACAGGATGCCGCAGCCCGTGCATATCCGCGCCGCATCATCGGCACCCCCCGTCGCCCAGGCCGCGCACGATGCGCGGCGCGCCGTCCGAGGAGGACTTGCCCGCCTGTTTGAGGGACATGTTCTTGATGAGGTCGCAATCGGTCTTGTCATGTACACGGACCGAGGTCTCCACCTGGATCGCCAGCAGCCAGACATCGCCGTCGGCGGCATGGACCTTCACCCGGCGGCTTCTCGCATCGTAACCGGCGGCCTCGAATTCCGGCTTCGGCAGCGTCCCCACCGGGATCTTGCCGATCCGCTTGCCCGCGTCATCGTAGGCGAGGACCCGTCCCTCGCCATCGGGATGATACGCCTTCACCAGAACGGCTTCCCCGGCCTGCGCACTGCTCACCAACCACAGCGCCAGCCCCACGGCCGCGCTTGCCTGTTTGAAGTATCCCATCTTTCCCCCTTATCGGCCGCGGAAGCATCACGCCGCCCGGCCATTCCGCCGCCACCCGCCCCGAGGGCAGGCCGCCGCTCTTTCCAGAAGTTCCACCACCATCGGATACGCAATCACCCAACACGCCAGAAACAGTCCGACCCAGTTGATCGGCTCGAAACGCAACACCTCGACGCACGCCAGCACCGTTCCCAACCCCACGACCAGCCCGGCCAGCAGCAGCAGTCCGGCGACGAGCGCGGCGGCGCGCACGTTCCTCCAGGCGTTTTCCTCCTGCCGCCCCCGGCGATAGCGATGCCGCAGCCAGTTGCCGCACCAGCCGAAAAGGGCAAGCAAAAGCACCTCGATGAGGTCGTTCCACCCCAGCCCGCCCCACAGGCCCGGCCATGGGCGGTAATACCGGGAGCCGAGGGTCATGAGGTTGTCCAAGGCCATGGCATGCACGTAAACCCCGGGGACATCGCCGAACACCGGCGAATGGGCGATATCCTGCTCGCCGGACAGGGACCCGCCGATCAGCACCATCCGCTCCCTCAGCAGGTCCATCACCGCACGCGCATCGGCATGCGTGCCGTCGGGGGCCAGCAGCCATTCCGCCTTCAAGACCGGATGATAGGAACACAGGGGCGGCAGACGCAGGCTCTGTTCTCCGCCCAGGCCATAGCCCAACTCGCCGAGCAGAATCCGCGCGCTCCGCAACAACCGGTGTGCGGCCGACGGGCAGACCGCGTCCAGGCCGTGCAATCCGGGATGCGCCGCGGCATACCCTGCGGGAAAGGCCTCGCCCCAGCGCACCGCCATGGGCGCGGCATCATCCGGCACACTGCAATCGCTCCGTCCCGCGCACCAGATGCGATAGAGCGCCGCAGCCGCAGCCGGGCGTCCGCCGGGACGGCACGGATCCGTGGAGCGCAGGAACACCTGGCTGGAATCCTGTGCGATGTTTACGTGGGCTTCCTCCGCCGCACGTGCCGCCAAAGGAGCGAGGTTGGTCAATCCCGGCCTACCGCACTGCGACGCATCCAGCGCGGTTTTCGGCGCTCCCAGGACCACCGGCAGCAGGGACAACGTATCGGCGAACGCCTCCAACGAACCGGGAGCGCCGCGCTTGTCGAGGAAAGCCAGGTCGAAGAACACGCCTCGCCCCCCCGCCATCTCCACGGTCTCCACCAGAGCGCCGTACATGCCGAACGAGGGGGGAAAGGATTCGCCCATTGCCGACAACGTTTCGTCGTCGATCAGAACCACGGCGATTTCCGCCTGCCCGGCGGCGGAGTAGAAGGGAGCGGCGAGCCTGGCATAGAGGGTGCGCGATTCCGCATCGGTGGCCTGCCGCAGGCCCATGGGGTTGAGCACGGCAAGCAGCAGAGCGGCCGAGACCGGCAAGCAGCCGCGCAGAAAAGGCCCGATCCGCGATACGACACCCGCCCAAGCGGCGCGAGGCGTCATCCTCCATCCCCCATGTGGCGCGCCGGGCCTTCGAACGCCCGGTCGCCCCGAAATCTTCGTTTTGTCGCTTCCCCCGATAACGCGAGGCCTGGAACGGCCCCTTGGACGAGAATTTCAGAAAATTTCCAGAAATACAATTAACAATTGACTGCGCATCGCAGGAAACACCTTCCATGACCTCCGGAAGGGAAACCGAATGGGGGAAGGCGGGGTCGTGAAACCCCGCGGATCTCCGCCATTAAAAAAGGGTTCCTGCAAAGGAACCCTTTTTTAATGGCGGAGGAGGCGGGATTCGAACCCGCGAGGGGATTTCTCCCCCACACACTTTCCAGGCGTGCGCCTTAAACCACTCGGCCACCCCTCCACAGTGTCTCGTCGATGCGAGGCGTCGTTTCTAGCCAACCTCCCCGACGAATGCAAGCCCTCAATTCACCGCCGTCGCATTCGTGACGGAATGAAGTCGTTTGATGGAATGCATTAAAAAAGTGTTGAATCCTTGCGCGTTTCGCGGCAAATTTATCCCAAACAAATAACAATTGACTGCAGCTCTCGGGGAAGACTGGGGTTTTCGATGACTCTCGGACGCGTTTTCGGTTGGGTTCTCATCGTCATGGCCGCGTTGACCGCTTCCGCCGAAGCAGTCGTCGCGCTCGGCACCGGCGAATACGACAGCATCGCCACAGTGGATATTTGGACGTTGCTCACCGGGCGGTCGCCGGAATTCGCCGCCACGGCGCATGCCGGCTGGTCCGACGCGCTCGGCGCGATGTTGCTTGCCTGGCCCGCCTGGACGGTGATCGGGGCGTTCGGCTGCGCCCTCATCTTCGCCTGCCGCCCGCGCCGCAAGCGCGCCGAGTACCGCGAAGCCTCGATGCGCTTCTCCCTGCATTGATCTTTCAGAACAGTCCCAGCGCCACCCACCACAGGTAGTCGAGCGGCCACAGCAGCACCGCCGAGGCCAGTGCGACGATCAGGCACAGGCGGTTGGCCTCGCGCACGGGCAGCCCCATGGCCTGCACCGCCACCGCCATCGCCGGCGCCTGGAAGGACATCAGCACGGTGGAGAAGCCCACCACCTGGGTCATCAGCACGGTGGCGACCGGCAGCCCGGAGGCCGCGGCGAAATCCCGCGCGAGCGGCGTCAGCACCGCCGGAATCCCCGGCTGCGAGGCGATCACCCCGGTGAGCGCGGCGATCGTCGAGAGCAGGCCGAAGTTGCGCGCCGGGTTGCCGGGCTCGAGCGGCAGCAGGCCGAGAAGGCCGTCGGCGGCGAGCCGCCCGATCCCCGAGACGCCGACCAGGGTTCCCACGCCGATGATCGCCGCGATATAGAGCAGCGAGGCGGTGTTGATCTTGCGGACCACCTCCGGCTTCAGCACGCCCACCCCCGGCAGCAGGCAGGCGACCGCCGCCACCATGCCGACCCAGGCGGGCGAAATGCCGTGCAGCCGGTCGGTGCACCACAGCGCCAGCGCCAGCGCCAGAATCGTCGCCAGCCGCCACTCCGCCCGCGTCATCGGCGGCAGGCGCGCCTCGTCGCCGGGCGGCGCGGTGGGTGCGCTGCGGTAGAGCGCGATGACGATCGCCGAGATCAGCACCACCCGCAGGAACCCGAGCACCGGGAAGTGCAGGAAGAGGTAGCCCGCGAAATCCGGCAGGGGCAGGCCGAGCGCCTCCGCCGAACCGATCAGCACCACGTTGGGGATGTTGGCGGGCAGGATGGCGAAGGCGGGAAAGAAGGTGGCGAACAGCCCCGCGAGCACCAGGCCGGAATGCCCCTTGCCGCCGGGCGCATGGCCCAAACGCTCGGCGATTGCGGAATAGATCGGCAGCAGCAAGAGGATGCGCCCGGTCGCCGAGGGCATGATGAAGGCCATCACCACGCCGAGCGCCGCGTTGCCCGCCACCACCCCGGCATAGCTGCCGGTGGGGAAGAGGCGCAACAGGCGGCGCGCCAGGCGGTCGCCGAGGCCGGTCTCGTTCACCGCGATGCCGACGAACAGGCCGGAAAAGATCAGCCAGAAGGCGGAGGAGGCGAAGCCGGAGAACGCCACCTCCGGCGGCGCGATGTGCAGCAGGATCGCGGCGGTGAAGAAGATCATCGCGGTGAGGTACTCGGCGAGCACCCCGGTCGCCCACAGCGCCAGCATGGTGAGCACCAGAACCAGCGCCGGGCCCGCGCCCGCGGCGCGCACCGCGGGCAGGGCGGCAAGCCCCGCCGCCGCCGCCGCGACGGCGGCCACCACCACCAGAGATCTCACCATACGCGCGTGCATCGGCTCCCTTTCGCCCGCGCCGGGCGCTTATTCGTCGCCCATCTTGAGCGCTGCGATGAAGGCCGACTGCGGAATGTCCACCTTGCCGAACTGGCGCATCCGCTTCTTGCCTTCCTTCTGCTTGTCGAGAAGCTTCTTCTTGCGGCTGATGTCGCCGCCGTAGCACTTGGCGGTGACGTCCTTGCGCATCGCGGAGATGGTTTCGCGCGCGATCACCCGCCCGCCGATCGCCGCCTGCACCGGAATCTTGAACAACTGGCGCGGGATCAGGTCCTTGAGGCGCTCGCAGATCTGCCGCCCGCGGGATTCCGCCTGGCTCGCATGCGCGATGAAGGAGAGCGCGTCCACCGCCTCGCCGTTGACCAGAATGGAGACGCGCACCAGGTCGGAGGCCGTGTAATCCGCCACCTCGTAGTCGAAGGAGGCATAGCCGCGGGAGATCGACTTCAGCCGGTCGTAGAAGTCGAAGACGATCTCGTTGAGCGGCAGGCGGTAGACCACCATGGCGCGGTTGCCGACGTAGGTCAGCTCCTCCTGGATGCCGCGGCGCTCGGTGCAGAGTTGCAGCACCGACCCCAGGTACTCGTCGGGCACCAGGATCGTCGCCTTGACCCAGGGTTCCTCGATCTCGGAAATCTGCGTCGGCTCGGGCATGTCCACCGGGTTGTGCAGCTCGCGCAGTTCGCCGTTGGTCATGTGCACGCGGTAGACGACGCTCGGCGCTGTGGTGATCAGGTCGAGGTCGAACTCCCGCTCCAGGCGCTCCTGGATGATCTCCATGTGCAGCAGCCCGAGATAGCCGCAGCGGAAGCCGAAGCCGAGCGCCGCGGAGGTCTCCGGCTCGTACTGGAAGCTCGCGTCGTTCAGGCGCAGCTTGCCGAGGGATTCGCGCAGCTGCTCGAAGTCGCCCGAATCCACCGGGAACAGCGACGAGAACACCACCGGCACCGAGGGCTTGAAGCCCGGCAGCGGCGCGGTGGCGGGCAGACGGTCGTCGGTGATGGTGTCGCCGACCTTGCAGTCGGCCACCGTCTTGATCCCGGCGATGAGGAAACCCATCTCGCCCGGCCCGAGGCTCTCCACCTCCACCATCTTCGGGGTGAACGCGCCCACCTTGTCGAGCTGATAGGCCGCGTTGTTGGCCATCATGCGGATGCGCATGCCCTTCTTCAGCACGCCGTCCTTCACCCGCACCAGGATGACCACGCCGAGGTAGCTGTCGTACCAGCTGTCCACCAGCAGCGCCTTCAGGGGCGTGTCGCGCTCGCCCGTCGGCGCGGGCAGGCGGTGCACCAGCGCCTCCAGCACGTCGGGAATGCCGAGTCCGGTCTTGGCGGAAATCATCACCGCATCGGCGGCGTCGAGACCGATCACCTCTTCGATCTGCGCCTGCACGCGCTCCGGCTCGGCGGCGGGCAGGTCGATCTTGTTGAGGACCGGCACGATCTCGTGGTTCGCCTCCATGGCGTGGTAGACGTTGGCCAGCGTCTGCGCCTCCACCCCCTGCGAGGCGTCCACCACCAGAAGCGAGCCCTCGCACGCGGCGAGCGAACGGCTGACCTCGTAGGCGAAGTCCACATGGCCGGGGGTGTCCATCAGGTTGAGCTGATAGGTGCGGCCGTCCTTGGCGGTATAGGCGAGGCGCACCGTCTGCGCCTTGATGGTGATGCCGCGCTCGCGCTCGATGTCCATCGAGTCGAGCACCTGCTCCTTCATCTCGCGCTCGTTCAAACCGCCGCAGGTTTGAATCAGGCGGTCGGCAAGCGTCGATTTGCCGTGGTCGATGTGCGCGATGATCGCGAAATTGCGGATGTGCGACAGATCGGTCATGGGCAGGCGGGCATCCTGATGTTGCTTGGCCGCGAGGGCGGGCATCGCCACCCTCGCAGGCCGGAACATAGGGCGAAACCCGCCGCAAGGCAACGGATTGCGTCGCCCCGCCTATTTTGCCGCGGGCTTCGCGGCGGGCTTGGCCGCCGCGGACTTGGCCGCCGGTTTCGCCGCAGGCTTGGCCGCCGCGGGAGCGGGCGCGGGCGCGGGTTTGGCCGCGACCGGCGCGGCAGGAACCGGCGCAGGCGGAGGCGGAGGCGCGGCAGGCTGCTCCACCGGCTTTTCTGCCTTCTTCTCCGCCTTCTCGGACTTGGCGGGCTTTTCCGGCTTCTTCGGCTTTTCCGCCTTCTTCTTGTCGTCGGCGGGCTCCGGCCCGAGGTAGTCCGTCACCCCGTGCGCCAGCGCCCAGCAGGCGAGCCGCACCGTCTTCGGCACCTTCACCGCCTCGCCGTCGCGCTCGCCCTTTTCGTAATACTGAAAAATCCGGCGCTTCAGCCCCAATGCTTCTGCCGCCTCTTTCTGCGACAGGCCGAGATTCTTGCGCCAGGCCTTCAACTGCTTCGCATCCATTTTCATGCCGTCTCCTCTATATTTCCGGCCCCCGGACCAGACAAATCGTCCAGATGTCCACCATACGCACCTTGTGCGCATTTTGCACTTGAAAAACGCACAGAGTGCGCATATTTAATAATTCAGGAAACACCAGGACGGGCACCCGGACAAATATTCCGGATGTCCAAAGGCAGGGAGGACCCGGCCATGATGACGATGGGACAGAACCGTATCTACGTTTGCGGACGCAACGCCTACGACAACGAGCTCGCGATGTACCGACACGAGGGCGTCGCCTGCCATCGCGTGTGCGACAGCGCGCCCACCTTCGACACACGGCCGCGCTTCGCCTACCGCATCAGCCAGGGCGGCCGAGTGCGCTGGGCCACCGACCCGGTGGACGCCTACCGCGCCCGCCGCACCAATCCCGAAGCCACCATCGACGTGGTGGCGGTGAAGCGGTAACGCGAGGGGAAAACCAGGCCAGGGGCTCTGCCCCCGGACCTCGCTGGGGACTCCGTCCCCAGGCCTCATGACCTGTTTTTGCACGAAGCGCCATAAGCCTGCGACGGTTGCCACAGGCTGCTCATCTGCCGCTTCGCGGCGAAAAACTAAGGGGAGGCGCGGAGGGACCGAGTCCCTCCGCAACGTTTTTGTTCTACGCCCGCAGCACGCCGCCGGTGGCTTTTTCCACTGCGGCGACGATGGTTTTCGCCGCCGCCTCGATTTCCTCGTCCTTGAGGGTGCGGTCCATCGCCTGCAGGGTGACGGCGAGCGCCACGGACTTCCTGCCCGCGCCGAGGGCGGGACCGGCGAACACGTCGAACACCGAGACCGACTGCACCAGGGCCTTGTCCGCGCCGGTGACGGCGCGGATCAGGCGCTCCGCCTCGACGGCTTCATCGACGACGAAGGCGAAGTCGCGGTCCACCGCCGGATAGGGCGAGACCTTGAGCAGCGGGCGGGTGCGGTTGGCCTTCTTCTTCGGCGCGGGGATGGCGTCGAGGTAGACCTCGAAGCCGACGGCGCGGCCCTTGAGGCCGAGCTTCTTGACCACGCCGGGATGCAGCGCGCCGAAGGCGGCGAGCACGGTGCGGCCGAGCTTGATGGTGCCGGACTGGCCGGGGTGGTACCAGGCGGGGGCGTCGCGGTGGACCTGCGCGTTGGCGGTGGGCGCGCCCGCGGCCTCCAGCGCGGCGAAGGCGTCGGCCTTGGCGTCGAAGGCATCCGCCGCACGCGGCGGCGCGCCCCAGTGGCGCGGCCCGGTCTTGCCGGTGCGCACCCCGGCGGCGGCGAGGCGCTGCTGCCCCGGCTCCGGCCCGTCGAACTGCGGCCCGATCTCGAACAGCGCGGCATCCGCGATGCCGCGGGCGGCGTTGCGGGCGGCGGCGGAGACGAGGTTGGGCAGCACCGAGGGGCGCATCACGTCGAGTTCCGAGGAGATCGGGTTATCGACCTTGAGCATCGGGTCCGACCAGCCGAAGGCCCCGGCGACGCGGCTGTCCATGAACGAGAAGGTCACCGCCTCGGTGAGGCCGCGCGCGGCGAGCGCGCGGCGCATCCAGCCGCGGCGGCGCTGCGCATCGGTGAGCACCACCTTGGGCATCGGGTCGCGCGGCATCGGCGCCGCGGGCACGTTGTCGTAGCCGACGACGCGCAGCACCTCTTCCACCAGATCGTGCTCGGCGGCGATGTCGCCGCGCCAGGTGGGCGGGGTGACCGTCAGCGCCGCGCCGTCCACCGCGACGGCGCAGCCGAGGCGGGCGAGCACGTCGGCCATCTCGGCGGCGGGGACGTCGAGGCCGCCCAGGGTCTTCACCCGTTCGGGGCGGAAGGCGATGGCCGCGCGCGGACCGGGAACCGCGCCCGCGACCACCGGATGCGAGGCCGTGCCGCCGCAGAATTCGAGGATCAGCGCGGTGGCGAGTTCCGCGCCGTCCGCCACCGAGGCCGGGTCCACGCCGCGCTCGAAGCGGTAGCGCGCGTCGGAATCGATTTGCAGGGTGCGGCCCGCGTGCGCCACGCGCAGCGGGTCGAAGAGGGCGGACTCGACGAAGACGTTGACGGTGTCTTCGGTGCAGCCGGTGGGCTCGCCGCCCATCACGCCCGCGATGCTCTGCGCGCCCGCGGCGTCGCAGATCACCACCATGCCCGCTTCCATCTCGTAGGTGCGGCCGTCAAGCGCGGCGACGGTTTCGCCCTTTTCGGCGAGGCGCACGGTGAGCGCGCCGCCCGCGATCTTGTCCGCGTCGAACACGTGCAGGGGGCGGGCGCGGGAGAGCGAAACGTAGTTGGTGATATCCACCAGTGCCGAGATCGGGCGCAGGCCGACGGCGGTGAGGCGGTCCTGCAACCACTGCGGGCTGGGGCGGTTCTTCACGCCGCGGATGAAGCGGCCGACGAACATCGGGCAGGCCCCTTCCTCCCCCTTGGGGAAGTCGAGGGCGACGGAAACCGGGCTGTCGAAGCTGCCCTGCACCACGGGCACCGGCGCATCCTTGAACGCGCCCAGGCCCTTCGCCGCGAGGTCGCGGGCAACGCCGCGCACACCGAGGCAGTCGGCGCGGTTGGGGGTGATCGACAGGTCGATCACCGGGTCGAGGGCGAGCACCTCGGCCACCGGGGTTCCGGCGGGGGCATCGGTCTCCAGCTCGACGATGCCCGCGTGGTCCTCGCCGAGGCCGAGTTCGCGGAAGGAGCACATCATCCCCTGGCTTTCGATGCCGCGGATCTTGCCGGTCTTCAGCACATCGCCGGTGGCCGGGATGCGGGTGCCGACGCGGGCGAGAATGCCCTTCATCCCCGCGTGCGCGTTGGGTGCGCCGCAGACGATCTGCAACGTCTCGCTGCCGGTGTTCACCGAGAGCAGGTGCAGGTGGTCGGAATCCGGATGATCGACGCAGGTGACCACGTCGGCGACGATGAAGTCGGCAAGCGCCGCGGCGGGGTCCTCGATGCCCTCGACCTCGAGGCCGAGCGCGGTCATCGCGTCGGCGAGTTCGGCGAGCGGCAGGTCGGTCTCCAGGTAGTCCCGGAGCCAGGAAAGGGTGAATTTCATCGGCTGAGTCCTCCGGTCACGGTCGGCAGGTCCAAGGGCACGAAGCCGTAGTGTTTCAGCCAACGCAAATCCGCATCGAAGAAGGTGCGCAGGTCGGGAATGCCGTACTTCAGCATGGCGATGCGCTCGATCCCCATGCCGAAGGCGAAGCCCTGGTAGACCGCCGGGTCGAGGCCGCAGGCGATGAGCACGTTGGGGTGCACCATGCCGCAGCCGAGGATTTCCAGCCAGCCGTCGCCCGCGCCGATGGTGAGTTCGCCGCCCTTGCGGGAGCAGCCGATATCCACCTCCGCCGAGGGCTCGGTGAAGGGGAAGAACGACGGGCGGAAGCGCACCGGCACCTCGGAGACCTCGAAGAAGGTCTCGACGAATTCGATCAGGCAACCCTTGAGGTGGCCGAAGTGGGTGCTCCTGTCGATGACCAGGCCCTCGATCTGATGGAACATCGGGGTGTGGGTCATGTCGGAGTCGCAGCGGTAGGTCCGCCCCGGCGCGACGATGCGGATCGGCGGCGCCTGCTCCTGCATGGTGCGGATCTGCACCGGCGAGGTATGGGTGCGCAGCAGGTGGCGCGTGCCGTCGGCATGCGGCGGCAGATAGAAGGTGTCGTGCATCTGGCGCGCCGGATGCTCCGGCGGGATGTTGAGGGCGGTGAAGTTGTGGAAGTCGTCCTCGATCTCCGGACCCTCGGCGACGGCGAAGCCCATCTGCGCGAAGATGGCGATCACCTCGTCCATGGTCTGGCTGATCGGGTGGATCGTCCCCACGCCGTCGGGCCGCGGCGGCAGGGTGACGTCGATGCCCTCCTGCGCCAGGCGGGCGTCGAGCGCCGCGTCTTCGAGGTCCGTCTTGCGTGCCTCGATGGCGGCGGCCACCTCGTCCTTGACCACGTTCAAGGCCTGGCCGCGCATCCGCCGCGCCTCGGGGTCGAGTCCGCCCAGTTCCTTCATCAGGCCGGTGAGGCGGCCCTTCTTGCCCAGTGCGCCGACGCGCACCTCGTCCAGATCGGCGAGGCTCCCCGCCGCGCCGACCGCGGCCAGAACCTCGTCCCGCAAACTCGCCAGAGTGTCCATCGTCCTTCAAACCTCGCGCGGTTTTTCCCAAGCAAAAGAGGGCCGTTCCGGGGGAACGGCCCTCAGCCTAACGGTTTTTCCGAACAGATGGCGAAGCCCGAAGGGGCCTCAGGCCGCCTGTTCCAAAGCCGCCTTGGCCTGGCCGACCAAGGCAGCAAACGCTTCCGGCTCGCGCACCGCGAGGTCGGCGAGGACCTTGCGGTCGAGCGCGATCCCGGCCTTGTTCAGGCCGTCGATGAAGCGCGAATAGATCAAGCCGTGCTCCCGCACCCCCGCGTTGATGCGCTGGATCCACAACGCGCGGAAGTTCCGCTTCTTCGCCCGGCGGTCGCGGTAGGCGTATTGCAGCCCCTTCTCGACCTTCTCGATGGCGACGCGGAAGCAGGTGGAATTGCGGCCCTGATAGCCCTTGGCGAGCTTCAGAACCTTCTTGTGGCGGGCGTGCGTGGTGACGCCGCGTTTAACTCGAGCCATGTCTTAAGTCTCCCGATCCGGTTCAATCACGCATACGGCATGAATTTCTTGACGATGATCGCGTCGGCGTCGCACAGAACGAACGAGCCGCGCGCCTGCCGCTTCATCTGCTGCGGGCGCTTGGAGAGACCATGGCGTTTGTAGGCCACGTTGGCCTTGATCTTGCCGGTGCCGGTCACGCTGAACCGCTTTTTCACCGCGCTCTTGGTTTTCATCTTGGGCATTTCAACGTCCTTAGTTGGGTGTTGGCTTCGGCGTGCGGGCATGCCCTGCCGCTTCTCGCGGCGCGCCCGTTCCGCCCTTGATCCCGGGACATCGCCCAGGAAGGGAGGTTTCCTAGCGGAAATAGGGCGAAAATGCAAGAGGACT
This sequence comes from Oleispirillum naphthae, assembly GCA_027864655.1. Lineage (GTDB taxonomy): Bacteria > Pseudomonadota > Alphaproteobacteria > Rhodospirillales > Rhodospirillaceae > Oleispirillum > Oleispirillum naphthae. Next base: position 30,556 of record JAQAZG010000013.1, on the reverse strand, counting down.
CGTACGCCAGTTTCTGCGCCGCCGCCACGTTTCTTGCTGGAAAAGCGAAGGTTGCCGCCTGTTCCTCGCACTCGATACCGGCCCGCCACAGGCAGGAGGAAAATCCCGTGAAGACAATCTACCTACACATCGGCTCCCCCAAAACCGGGACCACGACCCTGCAAGCCGTCTTGCAAAGCAGGTGCCCCACGGCCGTAACCCCGGACACATTCCGGAAGACGCATTTCTTTAAAGAGTTCGACCACCATGTTTTCTTCCTGCCGCACAAGCGGCGGGACTTCACCCCCGAGTTCATCGCCGACTTTCTCCAGGAAGACAGCGACGCTCCGCTGATCGTTTCGGAGGAGCTTCTGTCGGTTCCGCCGCTTCATAACAGAGCGTTCTTCCCGGGAATGCCCCATACCGCCACCTTGATCCAAGGCCTGCGCCGTCATGGATACGAGGTCAAAGTCTTGTTCATCGTGCGGCACCTCTTGCCGTTCTTGGAATCGTGGTACCTGCAAAGCGTCGGCACGGGACATTGCGCCGACGACTTCTGCACCTTCATCGAGCAATGGGTGCACAATCCGATCAATTGGTCCGGAGTCGTCGAACGTCTGCTCGAAACAGGCGCCGAGACGACCATTCTCCCCTACGAAATGCTCCGTGCGGATACGGATGCCTTCGTCGCGCGGCTGAACCTGTTTTTCGACGGTCACGTCGCCTTCCGGCGCGAGGACTTTTCCTCGTTCCAAAACAAGACGATCAATACCGACGTCTACAAGGTCATGCGGGCCGTCTCCACGATCAGCGACAAGCGCCTGGCCACCGCCGTGGGCAACATCCTCCGCGAGCACCTCATGGAGGACTCCCCGCAGGTGCGGCCTCACGAGGGCAGCCATGCCGCCCTTTCGCCGATCTTCAGGGAAGCCCTGACATCCCTGCTCTTCTCTGCGGATTCGGCCTTTGCCGTCCGCCATCTGCCGCAGGAGCTATGGAAATACTGGATGTAGAACCGGCGTCGTCCGCATTGCCGCTGCGCGCGGCCTCACGTAGTCTGGCGAACGGGGGAACGGCCACAGCAGCGCAAAGGATGCCGCCATGAAGCTCTACGACTCCCACACCTCGCCCAACCCCCGCCGCGTGCGCATCTTCCTGGCGGAAAAGGGCATCGCGGTCGAAAAGATCGCCGTCAATCTTGCCGAGCGGGAGCAGCTCACCCCGGCCTACCGCGCGATCAACTCGCGCTGCGTGGTGCCGACCCTGGTGCTCGACGACGGCACCGCCCTCGGCGAAGTTCCGGCGATCTGCCGCTATATCGAGGAAACCCACCCCGAGCCGCCGCTCTTCGGCCGCACGCCGCTGGAACGCGCGGTGGCCGCCATGTGGGAGCGCCGCGTGGAGCTGGAAGGGCTGTTCCCCGGCATGGAGCTTCTGCGCAACGCCAACCCGGCGTTGAAGGACCGCGCCATCACCGGGCCGCGCAACTATGCGCAGATTGCGGAACTGGCGGAGCGCGCCCGCGCCCGCCTCTCGGATTTCTTCGCCGATCTGGACGCGCGCCTCGCCGAGACGCGGTTCGTCGCCGGAGAGAGCTTCAGCTTCGCCGACATCACCGCGGTGGTGGCCATCGACTTCGCGGCGAAGCGCTCCGGCATCGCCATGCCCGAGGGCCTGCCGGCGCTGGCGCGCTGGTACGCCGCGGTCTCGTCGCGCCCCAGCATGAGCGCCTGACTCACATCCCCTTGAGCAGGCGGTCCACCTCCTCCTGGGAGAGACCCTTGCTCGCGGCGGCGGGCTGCACGTCCTTCTCGGCGCTGGTGGCCTGCGCTTTGGCGAAGTCCACGGCGCCCGGAACCTTGATGATCGTCTTGGTCTGCAGGTGTTCGAGCAGGCGTTCGACCTTGCGCAGCTTCTGGCCGGTGAGATCCTGGAAGGCGCAAGCCTCCATGATGCCTTCCAGCTTGAGGAAGGCATCCTTGTCGGCACGGTCCATCAACAGCTCGACCAGACCGAGAATGCGGTTGACGCCCTTCTCGGTATCGGCGATCGCCGATTCGATCTGTTTGACCGCGGCGCCGAGAGCGGCGACGACGCGCGGGTCAGAGACATCTGCCATGGCAACCTCGATCCCCGCACCGCCCGAAAGCCGATCCGGACGGGGCGGGGCATGCTCCCCTTCCCCCGGATCAGCGCGGCGCGATCACCATGATCATCTGCCGCCCTTCCATCCTCGGGTACTGCTCGACCTTGGCCAGATCGGCAACCTCGTCGCGGATGCGGTCGAGCACCTTGACGCCGAGTTCCTGGTGCGCCAGTTCGCGCCCGCGGAAGCGAAGCGTGACCTTGACCTTGTCGCCCTCCTCGAGGAAGCGGCGGACGCTGCGCATCTTGATGTTGTAGTCGTTGTCATCGATGTTCGGGCGGACCTTGATCTCCTTGATCTCGATGACTTTTTGCTTCTTTTTCGCTTCCGCCCGCTTCTTCTGGATTTCGTACTTGAACTTGCCGTAATCGAGAATCTTGCAAACCGGCGGTTCCGCGTTCGGCGAGATTTCGACCAGGTCCAGTCCGGCCGCGAAGGCGCGGTTGAGCGCCTCATCGCGGCTCACGACCCCGACCTGTTCCCCTTCTGCGTCGATCAAGCGGATGGATTGTGCGGTGATTTCTTCGTTGACGCGCGGTCCCTCCCGGGACGGTGCGGCGCCTGCTGGTGCCCTGGCTATGAATCGCCTCCCTTCTGGTTTACCCGAAGGCCGCGCCCGGCGGGCGAAGCCTTCCCCTCATGCTGCGGCGCGCGGGCCACAACACCACGCCGCCCCGGGCCATGGCCCCAGGCGCCGCATCCTGTCTGCAAGGTCCGATTGCGCTCCGGACGGCTCACGCGCCGGCCGGAGGCGCCGCCTCCGCCCTGAGTTTAGCTTGCGCCTCATCGAGCGCAAGGACTTCTTGCGCCTCGGAACCCAGGCGGCGCAAGGCGACGGTGCGGTTTTCCGCCTCGCGGCGGCCGACCACGACGATGACCGGAACCTTGGCGAGCGAGTGTTCGCGCACCTTCAGGTTGATCTTCTCGTTGCGCAAGTCGGTTTCGACCCGCAGGCCCGCCGCCTTGAGCGCGTCGCGCACCTCGCAGGCGTAGGCGTCGGCGTCGGAGACGATCGGCGCGATCACCGCCTGCACCGGCGCAAGCCACAGCGGCAGCTTGCCCGCGTAGTGCTCGATGAGGATGCCGGTGAAGCGCTCGAGCGAGCCGAACAGCGCGCGGTGCAGCATCACCGGCATGTGCTTCTCGCCGTCCTCGCCCACATAGGTCGCGCCGAAGCGGCCCGGCAGGTTCAAATCCACCTGCAGGGTGCCGCACTGCCAGTCGCGGCCGATCGCATCCTTCAGCACGAATTCCAGCTTCGGCCCGTAGAACGCGCCTTCGCCGGGGTTGAGCGTGTAGGGGAAGCCCATGTGCTCGAGCGCGCCCTTGAGAGCCCCTTCCAGGATGTCCCAGGTGGCGTCGTCGCCGATGCGCTTTTCCGGCCGGTCGGAGAACTTGATCGACACGTTCTCGAAGCCGAAGTCCTTGTAGATGTCGAGGATGAGGCGCACCACGGTGCGGCACTCCGCCTCCATCTGCTCCGGCGTGCAGAAGATGTGGGCGTCGTCCTGGGTGAAGGCGCGCACCCGCATCAGCCCGTGCAGCGCGCCCGAGGGCTCGTAGCGGTGCACCTTGCCGAACTCGGCGATGCGGCGCGGCAGGTCGCGGTAGCTGGTGATGCCCTGCTTGTAGACGAGGATGCCGCCGGGACAGTTCATCGGCTTGATGCAGTAGGTGCGGCCGTCCTCGGTCTCGGTGGTGTACATGTGCTCGCGGAAGGTCGCCCAGTGGCCCGAGGTCTCCCACAGGCTGCGGTCCATCACCTCGGGGGTGGAGATCTCCACATAGCCCGCCGCATCCTGGCGGCGGCGCATGTAGGCGATGAGGTTCTGGAACAGCGTCCAGCCCTTGGGATGCCAGAACACCGCGCCCGGCGCCTCCTCCTGGAAGTGGAAGAGGTCCATCTCCCGGCCGAGACGGCGGTGATCGCGCCTCTCCGCCTCCTCCAGCATCGTCAGGTGCGCCGCCAGGTCCTTCGCCGAGGCCCAGGCGGTGCCGTAGATGCGCTGCAGCATCGCGTTGTCGGAGTTGCCGCGCCAATAGGCGCCCGCCACCTTCATCAGCTTGAAGGCGGTGCCGAGCTTGCCGGTGGAGGGCAGGTGCGGGCCGCGGCAGAGGTCGATGAACGCGCCCTGGCGGTAGAGGGTGATCGTCTCGCCTTGCGGCAGGTCGCGGATGATCTCCGCCTTGTAGGCCTCGCCCATCTTTTCGAAGAAGGCGACCGCCTTGTCGCGGTCCCACACCTCGCGCACGATCGCCTCGTCGCGCGCCACGATGTCGCGCATCCGCTCCTCGATATGAGCGAGGTCGTCGAGGGAGAACGGCGTCTCGCGGGCGAAGTCGTAGTAGAAGCCGTTCTCGATCGCCGGGCCGATGGTGACCTGGGTGTCGGGGTAGAGCTCCTTCACCGCCTCGGCCATCACGTGCGCCGCGTCGTGGCGCAGCAGCTCGAGCCCCTCGGCGTCCTTCGCGGTGACGATGGCGACCCCGGCGTCCGCGGTCAAAGTTCGGGTGAGGTCCAGAAGCGCGCCGTCCACCCGCATCGCGAGGGCAGCCTTGGCCAGGCCCGCGCCGATGTCGCGGGCGATATCCAAGCCCGTCACCGGGCCGCCGTAGGACCGGACCGAACCGTCCGGGAGCGTGATCGCAACCATCATCTATCCTTCGTTACCCACCAGGGTCCTTTCGAAACCCCATGAAATGCGCACCCGCCCCCGGTCCTGTCAACCGTCGTGATCGGGGAGATCCGCCGATTCCGCCAATTCCGCCAATTCCGCCCAAACTTCCTCCGCCGCGAGGGCGGAAAGCGCCTCGCGCCGCAGGATCCTCACCTTCGGCCCGCGCTGGGCGCAGAGCGCCGGGTCCGAGTCCTTCGCATAGAGCACCACGCAGGGGCAGCCCACCGCCGCGAGCAGATGCATCGGCCCGGTGTCGTTGCCCACCGCCGCCGCAGCAGCCCGCCCGAGGGAGGCGATCTCGGCGAAGCCGGTGCGCCCGATCAGGCTTACCGCCCCCGGCGCGGCGGCGGTCACCGCCGCGATCTCGCGTTCCTCCGCCCGGGTGCCGAGCAGCACCGGCGTCACCCCCGCATCCAGCAGGCGGCGCGCCAGTTCGCCGTAACGCTCCGCGGGCCAGCGCTTGCCCGGACGGTGCGCCGCGCCGCCGGGCGCGAGCAGCACGAAGCGCCCCGCAGGCGCAAGGCCGGAAACCTCGGCGGCAAGCCAGGAAAGATCGGACGGCGGCGCATCGGCGATGCCCGCCATGCGCAGCTGCTCGGCCTGGCGCTCGACGGTGTGCATGCGGTCGCGGTCCGGGTTGGCGTGGGGGTGCGAACACCCCGCGGCGATCCCCGACCATTCCACGCTGCGCCGCCCCCACGGGCAGAGGCCGCGCATCAGGCGGAAATAGCCGGACGAACGGTCCGAAGTCTGCAAATCGTAGACGCGGAAAAAGCCGCCGCCGCGCAGCCGCCGCCGAAGATCGAGCCAGCCGCCCACCTGATGCGCCCTGGGGCGGCGGTCGATCCACACCGCATCGACGTCCGGACACGCTTCATAGAGCGCGGCATAGGGCCGGGTGGTGAGAACCGTGATCGCCGCATCCGGATGGTGGCGGCGAATCGCCGCAAGCGGCCCGAAGGACTGCACCACGTCGCCGAGTGCCCCGAGCTTGATCACCAGGATGCGCGGCCCGCCGGTCATCGCGGCGGTTCGTCCGCGCCCTGCAACAGTTCGGCATAGACGTCCAGCGTCTTGTCGCACATCAGTTGCCGGGCATAGGTGCCGCGCGCCTGCGCCTGGCACGCCGCGGCCATGCGGGCGCGCTCCTTCGAGCCCACCGCCAGCGCCGTGGCGATCGCCTCGGCCAGCTCGGCCGGGTCGCCGGGCGCGACCAGCCAGCCGGTTTCTCCCGGCGTCACCGTCTCCAGCGCGCCGCCGTGGCGGGTGGCGATCACCGGGCGGCCCATCGCCTGCGCCTCGACGATGACGCGGCCGAACGCCTCCGGATCGGTGGAGGCGGAGATCACGTAGTCGGTGAGCAGATACGCCGCCGCCATGTCGTGGCAGCCGTTGACGATGTGCACCACGCCCTGCAGGCCCTTGTCGGCGATGGCGCGCTCGAGCGAGGCGCGATAGGCCGAGCGCCCCTGGTCGGAGCCGACCAGGAGGCAGCGGATGTCCTGCCGCCCCAGGCGCGCCAGCGCCTCGATCACCACGTGCTGCCCCTTCCAACGGGTCAGCCGCCCGGGCAGCATCACCACCGGCACGTCCTCCGGCAGACGCCACTCGGTGGCAAGCTTGATCATCCGCTCGGGACTGACGCGGGCGGGATCGAAGCGGTCGAGATCCACGCCGCGCGGAATCACCCGGATGCGCTCCGGCGACGTCTTATAGAATTCCTGAACGTGGCGGGCGATGAACTGCGAGATCGCGATCACCCGGTCGCCCGAGGCCATCACCGCATTGTACAGCCCCTTGATGCCGAACGGCCCGCGGTTGTAGGTGCCGTGGAAGGTGGTGACGAAGGGCACGCCGCAGCGCCGCGCCGCGGCGCGGGCGCTCCACGCCGGGGCGCGGGAGCGCGCATGCACCAGCTTCACGTCGTAACGGCGGATCACATGCTCCAGCGCCGCGACGTTGCGCCACATCACCAGGGGGTTCTTCGACTGCACCGGCAGGCGCACGTGCACCGCGTCCATGCGCTCGAGTTCGCGCTCGAGCGCGCCTCCGGCGGACACCACCACCGGCAACGCGCCCGCATCGCGCAGGGCCTCGGCGATCTCGATGGCGCCGCGCTCGACGCCGCCGGTCTCCAGACGGGGAAGAACCTGCAAAACCGCCGGAGCGCCTTGGCCCCTTTCGCTCCGGCTGCTAGATTTAGACTCGCTGGACACTGCCGAGCCTTCCTTGATCTTGAACCAAACGGATAAAACTCAATGGTGCCGGACCCGATGTCAGGCCGCGACGAACGCGGGATATTACCACGCAGCGATGGCGCGTCCATCGCCTATCGCCGGGTCGTGTGCCCCGCCGGTGACACTCCGCCGCCGACTGTGATCTTTTTGCACGGTCTGATGTCGGACATGGAGGGCGGCAAGGCGGCGCATCTCGCCGCGCACGCCGAACTCACCGGCTTTTCCTTCCTCCGCTTCGACATGTCCGGCCACGGCAAAAGCTCCGGCGCGTTCACCGACGGCTGCGTCGGCCTCTGGCGCGACGACACCCTCGCGGTGATCGACCGGCTCACCGACGGCCCGCTCATCCTCGTCGGCTCCAGCATGGGCGGCTGGGTGATGCTGCTCGCCGCGCTCGCCCGGCCGGACCGGGTCAAGGCGCTGATCGGCATCGCCCCCGCGCCGGACTTCACCGAGGACACCATCCGCCCGGCGATGACGCCCGAGGACATCCGCGCCTTCGACCGCGACGGCCTGGTCCACCTCGAAGACGACGACGGAACCTATCCGGTCAGCCGCATCCTCATGGAGGACGGCGCGAAAAACCTCCTGCTGCGCAAATCCATCCGGTTCACCGGGCCGGTGCGCATCCTCCAGGGCATGCGCGATGCCTCGGTGCCGTGGCGAACCGCGCTCACCCTCGCCGACCGCCTGGACTCCGAGGACGTCGCCGTCACCCTGGTCAAGGACGGCGACCACCGCCTGTCGCGCACCCAGGACCTGCTGCTGCTCACCCGCACGCTGGACGCCCTGATGGCGGAACGCTTCCAGATGGTTGATCCCGGAGTGTGACGGCGCGTCATCGGCCGGTCGGGAAGAGGATGCGCTATGGCAGGAGCGCTTCACGGCGGAGCCCGCACGGCACGGCGTGAGAACAGATCGGCCGCCGCCGGATAACGGGCGAAACCGGCAATTCCTTTCTGGTTCGGTCGCTCCGCAGTGAACCGCCGATCCAAACCGTTCGGCGCGATCATGGCGCGCCTGCCGTCGCCCTTCGGCCGGCGATGAAGCTCGCGCACACCGAATCGGCAGCAGGTCAAATCGAATGGATCAAAAACGCCTTGAAATCCATTCTTCTCAAGAATACTTTTTTATATGGTAGATTTATTGTTTCATTTCGATGCCGTACCTTAACAAAAATGAAATATGTCAGAGAATGCTAGATTAGTTTATTTTAATATGTGGCGCGTGAGGGAAAAACATTGACGCACCTTCGCTTACTGGCCCTGGAACCCCGCATCCTCCTGGATGCCGCGGGAGTTGCAACGGTCGCCGCCGCCGACCCGAACAAACCCCCCACCGCCACGGAAGCGGCGGCTTCGACCGCCACATCGCCGGAAAACTCCGGAACGGCTTCCTCCGACCGCAGCGTTGCGGTCATCGACTCCCGTGTCGCCAATGCGGATCAGATCATTGCCGGGCTCTCCAGCGGAACCGAGGTGGTGATGATCGGCGCCGACGATGACGGCGCCGCCGTCATCCAGTCGCTTTTGGGGACGGGCGACGACGTCGCCACCCTGGCGATCTTCGCCCACGGCGGCGCCGGGGAGCTGACCCTGGGTTCCGACCATCTGACCATGGAATCCCTGGGCGGCGCGTCGGGGGAAGCGGTGGCGGCGTGGGCCGCGGGCTTGAGCGGCGGCGCCGACATCCTGATCTATGCCTGCGACGTGGCGGAGGGCGCGGCGGGCGACGCCTTCATCCACCGCATCGCCGACTTGACCGGAGCGGACGTCGCCGCCTCCACCGACGATACCGGTTCCACAACGGCGGGCGGCAACTGGACGCTGGAAGCCGCGACCGGCGTCATCGCACCGGTTTCCATCCTCTCTCGGGATGCAATGGATGCCTACGACGGGCTGTTGAGCGCATCCCCAGTCGTCGCCGATGCCGATGGCTCCACCCGCACCATCATCGAAAGCGGCACTCTGGCGATTTCCGGCCTCAGCCTGAGCGACGCGGACAGCGACACGGTGACGGTGACGCTGCATGCCACCACCGCCACCGGCACCTACGATTCCGGAAGCGACACCGGCACCCTGACCCTGGACGGCTATACCGGCGCCGGCCTGACCATCGACGGCGCCGCCACCGCGACCCTGACGGTTTCCGGTACTTTGAGCGACGTCAACACCGCGCTCACCCATCTGACCTACACCTCGAATTCCAACGTCTACGGCACCGAACGCATCGCCCTGCATGCCGCGGATGCCGACGGCAACACCGGCGACCTGAATGTCGCGGTGCGCGTCACCACCGCGCCGGTCCTTGCCGATTCCGCGACCTCCACCCGCACCCTGAACGAAAACACCGGCAGCAACGGTTCCAGCCTGACCTTCAGCGGCCTGTCGGTCAGCGACGCCGACGCCACCACGATGACGGTGACGGTCCACGCCACGGATGCCTCGGGCACCTATAGCTCGGGCGCGGATACCGGCACGCTCTCCTTCGGCGTCTACGACACCGCCGCCGCCGGACTGGCCGTCACCGGCTCCGACACCGGCAACCTGACGATTACCGGCAGCGCCTCGGCGATCACCACCGCCCTGTCGCATCTGATCTACGTCCCGACCCAGTACCTGAACGGCACCGAACGCATCGCCCTTTACGCCGCCGATACGGACGGCAACAGCAACAGCCTGAACGTCGCGGTGCGCGTCACTTCGGTCAACGAAAGCCCGACCCTCGTCCCCAGCGCCCTGACGGTGCAGGAGGGCACCTCTCCGGTCGGCTGCACCGCCGCCAACTTCAACCTCAGCGACCCGGACCTGACCACCGGCAATCAGATCTCCTCGCAGGAGGCGGTCAAAATCACCAGCCTGCCCACCAACGGCACCCTGACCTACAACGGGTCGGCGGTGGTGGTGGGCACGGTGATCACCTATGACAAGATCAGCCTGCTCGTCTATACCCCCAACGGCTCGGACGTGAATCCCGACAACGCGGCCACCACCTCCGACAGCTTCACGGTGACGGTGAACGACGGCGGCGGCAGCGGCGACGTCGGCCCCTATACGATCGCCGTCACCCTGACGCCGAAGAACGTCAAGCCGACGATCGGCGGCTCGCCTTCGGTCTGGCAGAGCGTCACCGACCTTACCGCCGGCACCTCCGATACCGCCGTCGGCTCTTCGATCTCGATCAGCGACGCGGACGCCTACGACCAGAGCAACGGAATGACGAAGATCGTCATCTCCGGCGTCGATGCCGCCGGTCAGGGCACCTTCTACCTGGACGTGGGCGGCAACGGCAGTTACGACGCCGCCACCGACGTCACCCTGGCGGCCGGAACCACCTATACCTTCCTGAAAAGCGGCGCCGCCGTCTATCTGGATGCCAACGACAACGGCAGCTACGACGCCGGAACCGACGTTGTTCTGACCGGGACCACCGTCACCGGCGCGGTGCAGGGAAGCCTGCGCTTTTTACAGAACGGCAGCGCGCCGGGGTCCCCCTCGCCCAGCTTCATCATCTCGGCCACCGACGCCGGCGGCGGCGAGGGCGACGTGGCGGCCGCCACCAGCACCGACACCAAGATTTCGGTCACCGTCAAAGCGGTGGACCAGGATCCGATCCTGGTCGCCAACACCGGCGCCGGCGTCGATGGCGGCGACAGCGTGACCCTGACCACCGCCGTGTTGCAGGTCACCGACGTCGATACCGACGCCAGCCAACTGGTCTACACCCTGACCGACATCCCCGATTACGGCGTGGTGCAGATCTATGCCGACGGCGGTTGGCATACCCTGGGCGTCGGCGGCCGCTTCACCCAGAACGACATCGACTCCGGGCACGTCCGCTATATCGAGGAAGTCTCCCTTCCCGAGGGGACAACGACGGATTCATTCACTTTCCAGGTACGGGACTCCACCTTTCAGCCGTGGCCGACCGCCGACCGCGCGGCGGGCGTCTCCAACCCGGACGGTACGTTGCAGACCCTGACCTTCGCCCTGACCCTGAACGGCAGCTATACCGGCGGCGACGGACCCAGCGCCCCGGACCCGGCCTATGTCGGCGACCTGAAAGTCGGCAGTTCGACGATTTCAACGGTTTCCGGAACGGCCGAGGGCAATTCCGACGTTCCCGTCGCCGACGGCTCGGCCACCGACGCCACCGAGGTGATCGCCTCCGCCAACCTGACCTACGTCCTGACCTCGCAGGACGACAGCTACACGGTTCCCGCGGCGGAGACGGTCTATACCATCACCTCCCTGCCCGCCAACGGCAGCATCGAGCTTTACAACTCCGGCACCGGCGCCTGGACTGCCCTGCCCGCCTATTCCACCTTCTCCCAGGCCGACATCGACGCCGGTTCCGTGCGTTTCCACCACAACGGCGGCGAGGTGTTTTCCAGCACCCTGTCCTTCAACGTCAGCGCAGGCAACACCAGCGTCTTCGCCGGCAGCCTCGGCTTCGTCACCACGCCGGTCAACGATGCGCCCGGCGCCACCGGCGCCACCCTCGCGGCGGTGCCGCAGGGCTCCACCGTCGCCATCGCGGGCAGCTACACCATCGCGGGCGTCGCCACCGCCACCGCCGGGGCCTCGACCCTGGCGATCCGCCTGTCCGACGCCGATGGCGCGGTCACCTCGGGCGGCGCGGTGGACGCCGGCAACCGCGTCGGCGAGGGCACCACCGACTTCCTGTATTTCCAGGTCGCCGACCTGCCCGACAACGGCACCCTGCAACGCTGGGACGGGGCCGCCTGGGTGAACCTGACGGTCGGCGAATGGCTGCCGATGACGCTCTTGACCGCCGCCGTCGATACCGTCGGAACCGCCGACGACTGCATCAGCGGCCTGCGCTACGTCAACTACGGCAGCGCCCAATCCTCCGCCTTCACCGACAGCTTCGTCATCGTCACCCGCGACGACCTCGCCAATCCGGGCAATCCCTTCTCCACGGCGGCAGACGCGGTGACGGCCTCGGACTACGGCGCGGCGAGCGGCCATTCCTCCTCCACCGCCACCGTCGGCATCAAGGTGGCGCGCCTGGACCAGGCCCCCATCGTGCCGACCAGCCCCGACGATCCCGCCCAGAACCAGGGCGCCGGATACTACCTGATCGACCAGAACGGCGACACCCAGACCCCGGCCAACCAGATTCTCACCGTCTCGGAAGGCGGCAGCGGCACCATCACCGGTTCCCTGCTGACCGCCGCCGACGCCGACAACACGGCCGTCCAAGTGCAGTACCGCATCGTCACCGCCACCCAGTACGGCACCCTGTACCTGAACGGCCAGGCTCTGGGCATCGGCAGCACCTTCACCCAGGCCGACATCGACGCCGATCTTCTGACCTATACCCATAACGGCAGCGAACACTATTCCGACAATTTCACCTTCGTCGTCAGCGACAGCGTGAAGGACAACCTGGGCACCAACGGCACCGTCAACACCGACGCCGGAGAAATCGCGGCGGTCGGCACCTTGAACCAGGACGGCAGCCAGGCCGACGCCGGAAGCCCCGACATCTTCAAGATTTCCGTCACCTCGCCGGTCAACGAAAAGCCGACGCTGACGCTCTCCACTTCGTCGGTCAGCGGCAGCGGCACGATCGACCTGTCCGGCATCATCACCATCGGCGACCCCGACCTGCCCGGCAACACCGCCCTTAACGGCCTCGTCACCGACTACGTGCGGGTGACGGTGTCGCTGTTGGACGAAGGCGTGAATTACGCCGACGGCGCGACGTGGGGCCTCGGCGCCACCGATGGACTGACCTTCGTTTCCGGCGCCAACGGCGGCGACACCACGACCTCCCTGGTGATCGAGGGCACCATCGCCGACGTGCAGGCGGCTCTCTCCACCCTGTCGGCGGTCCTGCCCGCGGGCGACCTCGACAAACAGCTGACCGTGCAGGTGACGGTGGACGACCGCCTCTACGATGGCAGCGGAGAGGCCAACGGCGGCGCCACCAACAGCGACAGCTCCGCCCCCAACGCCGACTTCGACACCGTCAGCAAATCGATCAGCATCTACGCATCCGGCAGCAACGATGCGCCGGTCATCACCTCGCTCGGGGCGCAAACGGTGGCCGAGGACACCGGCTTGTCCCTCGCCGGCCTGTCGGTGGCCGACGCCGACGGCTTCGACCGCAGCGAGACCCTGACCGTTTCGGTGCTCAACGGCACCCTGACCTTCGGCACCCTGTCCGGAATCACCGTCGCCGCGGGTGCCAACGGCACGTCCACGGTCACCCTGTCGGGCAACGTTTCCCGCCTCAACGCCGCGCTCGCCTCCCTGTCCTACAAGGGCAGCACCGACTACAACGGCACGGACACCTTGTCCTTGAGCCTCAGCGACAACGGCAATACCGGCGGCGCGGCGCAGACCGACAGCGCCACCGTCGCCATTACGGTGACGCCGGTCAACGACACGCCGACGATCGACGGTCCGGACGGCACCCTCTATACCTCCACCGGCGGCGTCACCTTCTCCGCCGCCAACGGCAACGCCATCACTATCGGCGACGCCAAGGACGTGGGGCAGACCACCTTCACCGATACGGCGCAGGTCACGGTGTCGGTGCCGGAGGGCACCCTCACCCTGGGCGGCACCGCCGGGATCACCATCTCCGGCGGCGCGGACGGATCGAGCTCGATCACCATCACCGGGACGATCGGCGCCATCAACACCGCGCTCAACGGCCTGACATACCTCGCCTCCGCGGCCAACCAGGACAGCAACGCCGCGGTCAACCTCTCCGTCGCCGTGGACGACCTCAACGACGGCAGCAGCGTCGCCGGAGCCAGCGGCCTCACCGCCGCCAAGATCATCCCCATCGCCAGCAGCGCCGCCAACGACGTGCCCACGATCACCGCCCCGGCCGCCGCCTCGGTGAACGAGGACTCCTCCGTCACCATCGCCGGAGTCTCGGTCGGCGACGTGGACGCCTTCGGCGAACAGGAGACCGTCACCGTCACCGTCTCGCACGGGGCCTTGTCCCTTGCGTCTTCCACCGGCCTGACGGTCACCGGATCGGGAACCGCCACCCTCACCCTCACCGGCACGCTCGCCGACCTCAACAGCGCCCTCGCCGGGTTGAAATACACGCCGACCGCCAACTGGTTCGGCAGCGATTCCATGGCGGTGAGCATCAACGACCTGGGCCACAGCGGCGGCGGCGGCGCGCAGACCGGCAGCAAAACCATCGCCGTCACCGTCAATGCGGTCAACGACCGCCCGGTGGCCAGCGGGTCGGAGACCATCGCCGCCACCACCGAGGGAACCGCCACCGCCTCGGCCACCCTCGCCGACCTGCTCGGCGGCCATTACACCGATGCCACCGACAACCAGACCGCCCACAGCGGCGGCGACACCAGCACCGCGCTTTCCTACGTCGCCATCGTCGGCTCCAGCAACTACACCGCCGCGCAGGGCACCTGGCAGGTCAACGACGGCTCCGGCTGGATCGACATCCCCGCCTCCGGCCTGTCCGCCACCAATGCCCTGGTGTTCGCCGCCTCCGCCGACATCCGCTTCGTCCCCGCCGCCGACTATTTCGGCACCCCCGGCACGCTGAGCGTCCGCCTCTCCGACGGCAGCACCGCGATCACCGCCTCGACCGCCGCCGCCGATACCAAGAACCTCTCCGCCGACGGCGGCACCGGCGCCACCAATGCATGGTCCGCCGCCGCGGTGACCATCGGCACCAGCGTCACCAACGTCAACGACGCCCCGACCGCCGCCACCACCACCCTTTCGGTGGCCGAAGATACCGCCTCACCGGCGGGCGGCACCGTCTCCGCCCTGTTCGGCAGCAGCTATTCCGACGCCACCGACACCCGGAGCGGCATCACCGGCGGCGGCGATGCCGCCACCGCGCTCGGCGGCATCGCCATCGTCGGCAACGCCGCCGACGCCGCGACGCAGGGGGTGTGGCAATACGACACCGGCTCCGGCTGGGTGACCATCGGCGCCGCCCTGAACGACACCACCGCCCTGATCCTGCCGACCACCGCCAGCCTGCGCTTCGTTCCCGTCGCCGACTATTTCGGCGCTCCCGGCGGCCTGACCGTGCGCCTCGCCGACAGCGTGCAGGCGTTCTCCGCCGCCGCGGACATCAGCGGCGCCACCGGCGCCACCGGCACCTGGTCCGCCACCGCCGCCCTCACCCCCACCGTCACCGCGGTCAACGACCGCCCGGTGGCCAGCGGGTCGGAGACCATCGCCGCCACCACCGAGGGAACCGCCACCGCCTCGGCCACCCTCGCCGACCTGCTCGGCGGCCACTACACCGATGCCGCCGACAACCAGAGCGGCATCTCCGGCGGCGGCGACACCAGCACCGCGCTTTCCTACGTCGCCATCGTCGGCTCCAGCAACTACACCGCCGCGCAGGGCACCTGGCAGGTCAACGGCGGCTCCGGCTGGATCGACATCCCCGCCTCCGGCCTGTCCGCCACCAATGCCCTGGTGTTCGCCGCCTCCGCCGACATCCGCTTCGTCCCCGCCGCCGACTATTTCGGCACCCCCGGCACGCTGAGCGTCCGCCTCTCCGACGGCAGCACCGCGATCACCGCCTCGACCGCCGCCGCCGATACCAAGAACCTCTCCGCCGACGGCGGCACCGGCGCCACCAATGCATGGTCCGCCGCCGCGGTGACCATCGGCACCAGCGTCACCAACGTCAACGACGCCCCGACCGCCGCCACCACCACCCTTTCGGTGGCCGAAGATACCGCCTCACCGGCGGGCGGCACCGTCTCCGCCCTGTTCGGCAGCAGCTATTCCGACGCCACCGACACCCGGAGCGGCATCACCGGCGGCGGCGATGCCGCCACCGCGCTCGGCGGCATCGCCATCGTCGGCAACGCCGCCGACGCCGCGACGCAGGGGGTGTGGCAATACGACACCGGCTCCGGCTGGGTGACCATCGGCGCCGCCCTGAACGACACCACCGCCCTGATCCTGCCGACCACCGCCAGCCTGCGCTTCGTTCCCGTCGCCGACTATTTCGGCGCTCCCGGCGGCCTGACCGTGCGCCTCGCCGACAGCGTGCAGGCGTTCTCCGCCGCCGCGGACATCAGCGGCGCCACCGGCGCCACCGGCACCTGGTCCGCCACCGCCGCCCTCACCCCCACCGTCACCGCGGTCAACGACCGCCCGGTGGCCAGCGCCACCACCCTGGCCGACATCGCCGAAGATACCGCCTCACCGGCGGGCAGCACCGTGTCCGCCCTGTTCGGCACCCATTATTCCGACGCCACCGACAACCGGAGCGGCGTCTCCGGCGGCGGCGATGCCTCCACCGCCCTGGGCGGCGTCGCCATCGTCGGCAACACCGCCGACGCCACGACGCAAGGCGTCTGGCAATACGACACCGGCTCCGGCTGGGTGACCATCGGCAGCAGCATGAACGACACCGCCGCCCTGGTCCTGCCGACCACCGCCGGCATCCGCTTCGTTCCCGTCGCCGACTACAACGGCACCCCCGGCGGCCTGACCGTGCGCCTGGCGGACAGCGTGCAGGTCTTCTCCGCCTCAGCGGACATCAGCAGCGGCACCGGAACCACCGGCACTTGGTCCAACACCGCCGCGCTCTCCACAGGCGTGACCCCGGTCAACGATGCCCCGGCGATTTCCGCGTCCTCCACCCTGCTGACCGTCACCGCCCTGACCGGCGGCGGCACCTCCACCGGCTTCCTCCTGACCGGCGCGTCGGATTCCGACGTGGACGTGGGACTCTCCGGCGTCAGCAGCTTCGGCGGCGGCACCATCACCGTCACCCTGACCGACGCCATCGCCGGGGACGTCCTGGACCTCGACAATCCCGCGCTGACGGGCATCGCCTCGGTCGGCGGCGGCGGCGGCGCCCCCCTGGTCATCACGCTCAACGCCGACGCTACGGCCGCCAACGTGGCGACGATCCTGAACGCCATCCAGTACCACAGCAGCAGCGCCGACCCCACGTCGTCGGGATCGACGATGACCCGGAGTTTCCGCATCGTCCTCAACGACGGCAACAACGACGCCCTGGCGGGGGGGCCGACGTCTCTCGACTCCAACCTTTTGAGCGGCAGCATCCACCTGTCCGACAACAGACCGCCGACCGCCGTGAACGATACCAACCGCATCGACGGCGAAAGCTCCACCTCCTCGCTCACCGGCAGCGTCACCCTGGGGACAGCCGGCACGGGAACGGACACCGACCCCGACGGCGATACCCTGACCGTGATCTCGGTGAACGGCGACGGCGGCAACGTCGGCACATCGGTCAACGGCACCTACGGCACCGTGACGATCAACGCCAACGGAACCTACACCTACGCCCTGAACCGCAACGGATCGGCATTCTCGGCCCTGGGCGGCGGCCAGTCGGCGGCGGAAAGCTTCGCCTACACCATCAGCGACGGCTTCGGCGGCACCTCCTCCGCCACCTTGACCATCGCCATCACCGGCGCCAGCACCCATGTCGCGACGCCGACGCCGACGCCGACGCCGCCGATCCCCGATCCCACCCCCACCCCCCTTGCGCCGTCGGACCAGAGCGTCAGGACGCTGACCGGCAGCGACGGCGGCGGCGGCGACGGTTCGGGACTTTCGTACAACGACGCGGCGCTCAGGGCAGAACGGCTCAGCGCCCTGCCGTTGCTGGACGACAGCCGCTTCATCGGCGATGCGCTGAAGAACCCGATCCAACTGGCCCTCGAGTTGCAGGACCGCGTTCTACCCGAGGGATTGCAATCCTTCGCCATTCCACCGAACGCGTTCGTGCATTCCGATCCGGTGGCGATGATCCATGTGGAGGCGACCCAGGCCGACGGTTCGCAGCTGCCCTCCTTCATCACTTTCGACAAGGAAAGCCGCCGCTTCGTGGTGGACACCGACTACGCCAGGAATCACGGCATCCCCGCGGTGGAGATCCGTGTCACCGGCCGCGACAGCGCGGGCAACCGTGCGGCCGCCACCTTCCACGTCACCTTCACCGACCACGCGGGAACGAACCGTTCCACGGGGCAGCTTCCCCAGACTCCTCCCCCACCCGACCGGCCCACGGAATCGCCCCAGGAGCGGCATCGCAGCAAGCTGGACACGCCCGCGCGGCACGCCCCCGGCCTGGAACTGGCCGCGGCGGGACGCCACGCATTCATCGCCGAGCGGGAGGCTCTGCTGGCCGATCTGGCCGCCCTGAACCAAACGACCTGACGACAAGATCAAGATATCGAGTCCGCGGCAAAGCCGGACCAACCAATGGGGGAAAGCGTTTGATGAAGAAGATACTGCTCGCCGCAATGGCCTTAGCCGCGGTGGCCGGATGCTCGATGCAGCCGGAACCGCTGTCGCCTGCCGAAATCGCCGACGCAGTCGGCGCCGATGCCAAGACGATCGCGGACTCCGAGGAGCCGCTCGCCGGTCCCTTGGACCTGCCGCACTCCATGGCGCGTGCGGTAAAATTCAACCTGCAACACCGCCTGCTTCTTATGGAACAGGCGCTTGCCCAGCGCAGCTTCGAACTGGCGAAAATGGACATGCTGCCGGTCCTGGCAGGTACCGGCTCCTATACCGACCGCAACAATTTCAATGCCTCGTCCAGCGAGAACGTCATCACCCACCAGCAGTCCCTGGTGCCGTCGTACTCCGAGGACCGCGCCCGCTGGACCGTGGACGCACGGTTCTCCTGGAACATTCTGGACTTCGGGGTGAGCTATCTCCAGGCGCGCCAGGAGTCCAACCGCTTTCTGGTCGCCACCCTGGCGCGCCGCAAGACCATGGAGAAACTGGTGCAACAAGTCCGCACCAGTTTCTGGCGCGCCGCCGTGATGCAGCAGATCACCCCGGAAGTGGACGAATTGCAGGAACGCGCCACGACGGCCCTCGTCGCCCTGCAACAGATCCGGTCGGAACAATTGCGAGCGCCTCTCGCGACGCTGGAAGACATCCGCGCGCTGATGGAGATCAGCCAGCAGTTGGAGGCCTTGCGCCAATCCGCAAGCGCCGCGCAGACCGATCTGGCGCAGCTCATCAACCTGCGTCCGGACAAGAACGTCTCCCTCGACATTCCCGCCGAATTGCCGCCCCTGCCCTTCTTCCAGCCGGACTTTCCGCGCATGGAGGACCGCGCCCTGGTCAACTCCAGCGACTATACGGCGGAAATCTACAAGGAACGGGTGGACCGCGACGAATCCCGCAAGGCCCTTCTGCGGCTGATGCCGGGGGTCGAGCTTTTCAAAAGCATCACCTACGACAGCAACAGCTTCCTTTGGAGCAACAACTGGGAGACCGCCGGAGCCCGGGTCAACTGGAACATCATGCGGGTGTTGAGCCTGCCGGACATCACCGACAACAACGAAGCCCGCACCCAGGTGGCCCAGGCGCGCCGCCTTGCCACCCACATGGCGGTCATCACCAAAGTGCACCTCGCCTGGCAACGCTATGCCGACACCATGGCGCGCCTGGACCGCGCGCAGAAGCTGGACAATCTGGACAGCGACATCGTCCAGTTGAGCGCCCAGGCCCTGGAAAGCGAGGCGACCAGCGGCATCGCCGACCTTAAGAACCGCATGCGCGGCCTGCGCTCCCGCGTCACCTCCTCCCTCGCCTATGCCGAGGCTCAGGACGCCTTCGCCCTGTTCCTGCAATCCCTGGGCGTGCATCCGATCCCCGACGACTATCAGCATCATTCGGTGGACGATCTGGCGGCACACATCGGTGCGGAATTCGATCGTTATACCGACGGCGCGCTGACCGATCTCGCATCACCCACGGCGGAGGGAACTCCGGTCACGCCATCGGCATCGACGACATGAACAGTCCTCTTCTTCGCGCCGTAATCGTCCTTGCCGCCGTCTGCGGCCTTCCGGGCGGCGCCTGCGCGGAAACTCCCGCGCTGGCCGGCGGCACGGTCGCCCCCGATGCGCCGCTGCCCGTGCCGCCCGTCGCCCATCCCGCCGGTTTGACGCCATATCCGAGCGGGTTTTCCGGAACGGCGGCGGCGGAACGGCCGGGGAATGCCATTCGCGGCCAGATCCGGCCGCGCCACCACACCATCCTGGCGGCAGGCATGGCGGGCCGCCTGGAATCCATCCCGGTCGAACCGGGAAAAACCGTCGTCAAGGGAATGGAACTCGCCCGTTTCGACTGCGCCGCGGTAACCGCCTCCCACAATGTCGCCAAGGCGCGCGCCGAGGCCGCGGCCGCCAAATTCCACGTCAACGAACGCTTGTCCCGCATGCAGAACGTCAGTGGCCTCGACCTCGAACTCAGCCGCGCCGAACTGGCGATCGCCAACGCCGAGATCAGCCGTATCGTCGCGGTGGAACGCAACTGCGCGATCAAGGCGCCGTTCGCAGGCGTCGTCACGGAAAAGGCCGTGCAGGCTTTCCAGTACGTGGCGGAGGGGACCCCCTTGCTGCGTCTGGTGGATACCAGGGGATTGCAGGTCGAGGCGGCGGTGCCGTCCCTCTGGATCGATTCCCTGAAACCCGGCAGCCGCTTTGCCATCCGCATCGACGAGACCGGCGCCGTCGTCGCGGGTGAAATCGAACGCACCACCGGCGAAGTGGATGCGGTCAGCCAGACAGTGCGCATCATCGGCCGCCTGATCGACCCGCCCGAGGGACTGATGCCGGGGATGAGCGGCATGCTTTCCCTGCCCTCAGCCAAGATATCGCGATGACCCAAGCGCCCGATCCTCGCGACGCGCAGCTTCGCAGTCTCGCCAATCTGCTGCTGCTGGAAAGCCGCCTGCGGCAGGCGGCGACGATCGCCGAACTGGGTTTTTCCCTTGTCAACGACATCCGCCTGATCGTTTCCACCGACATCGCCCTGTTGTGGCGCAATACCGGCGCGGGTGGCCGCGTGGAAAGCGTCTCCGGCCTGCCGGAACCCGCTCACGGCGCTCCGTTCACCGCTTTTGTGGAAAGTTTGTGCCGTCATCTGCGCAACGGCGGCGATCCCTGCGCGCCGCGGCGCGTCGAACTCTCCGCCCTTTCCGTGGAACTGGCGGAATCGGCGCGGGAATTTCTTCCCGCGGAAATTCTGTGGGCGCCGCTCGACGGACGGGGAAACCCTCTGGGCAGCCTTCTGGTCGCCCGCGCCACCCCCTGGACAGACGAAGAAATCCGCATCGTCGGTCGCATCGCCGAGGCCGCGGCGCACGTCTTCCTGGTGCTTGCGGCGGCGGGACGCTGGCGGCTACGCCGCCCCTTCCGCTCGCGCCGCTGGGCGATCGGCGCCCTGGCCGCCGCGCTGCTCGTCCTCCTCCTGCCGGTGCGCCTGAGCGTCCTCGCCCCTGCCGAGGTGGTTCCCCGCGACCCCCTGGTTCTGCGCGCCCCCCTGGACGGCGTCATCAGCAAGGTCCTGGTCAAGCCCAACCAGGAGGTCAAGACCGGAGATCCTCTCTTCCGCCTGGACGACCGCGCCCTGCGCACCAAACTCGCCATGGCGCAACAGGAACTGGAAGTGACGCAGGCGGAATACCGCCAAGCGCAACAAAGCACCGGACACGACCCGCAGGCCTCCGCGCGTCTGCCGGTGCTGGCGGCGCAGATCGTCCAGAAAATCGCCGAGGTGGATTATGAACAGGCCTTGCTGGCGCGTATCGACGTGCGCGCCCCAGCCGACGGAGTGATCATCCTGTCGGACGTCAACCGCCTGGAAGGCAAGCCGGTAACCCTGGGCGAACGCATCATGACCCTGGCCAACCCGAAGACGGTGCTTCTGGAGGCGTGGCTTCCCATCCACGACAACATCCCGCTGCAACGCGGCGCGCCTATCGACCTGTTCCTCAACACCGATCCCGGCGCTCCATTGGCGGCAACCCTGGACGACATGGACTTCCAGGCACAGCACACCCCCGAAGGACCGCTCGCCTATCGCGCCACAGCCGGCTTCACGGAAACCACGCCGCCGCGCATCGGCCTGCGCGGCACGGCACGCGTGTTCGGCCGGAAGGTCAGCCTGTTCTATTATCTGTTCCGCCGGCCCTGGGCGGCGGCGAGGCCGTGGCTGCAATGGTGAAGGCTCCCGCCACCGCCGTTGCGGACGCAACCGTCCGTCAGATGCCGCCGCCGCCCCGGCTGCGGCGCGATCTGTCCCTTTATCCGGCCGAACCGGATCACGACGGCGCCACAGCCTGGACTCTGCATGACGCGGCGGCCAACCGCTTTTTCCGCATCGGCGGGGTGGAGGCCGACCTGCTGCAACTGGTGGACGGCTCCCCCGCCGCACATATCGCCGCCGAAGCGAGCCGCCGCTTCGCCCACCCGACCGGTGAGGCCGAGGTGGAAACCCTGTTTGCCTTCCTCCGCCTGCATCATCTGGTGGAGGGCGATGCCCTGCAACAAAACGCCTTCGTCACCCACGTCCTGCGCCAACCCGGCCCCTTCGCCCGCCTGCTGCACGGCTATATCTCGTTCAAAATTCCCCTGCTGCGCCCCGACCGCTTCCTTGCCGCCACTCTGCCCTGGGTGCGTTGGTTGGGTGGGCGGACCACGTTGACGGTCATTCTGTCGATGGGCTTGTTCGGACTGTTTCTCGCCTCTCGTCAGTGGGATGCCTTCCTCTCCACGTTTTCCCGTTTCCTGTCCCTCGAGGGTTTCGCCGCGTATGCCCTGACGATAACCGCAGTGAAATCCCTGCATGAATTGGGACACGCTTATGCGGCGAAGGCGCATGGTCTCCGGGTGCCCACCATCGGTGTCTGCTTCATCGTGTTCTGGCCGGTTCTTTATACCGACGCCACCGACGCCTGGAAACTGCCGCGCCGCCGCGACCGCCTGACCGTAGGCGCGGCAGGCATTGCCGTGGAATTCGCCATCGCCTGCATCGGCCTGCTGCTGTGGAATCTGCTTCCCGACGGGCCGGGCCGGGGGATCGTCTTCCTTCTCTCCACATCGACCTGGATTCTGAGCCTCCTGGTCAACCTCAACCCCCTGATGCGCTTCGATGGATATTTCCTGTTCTCCGACCTGATCGGAGAACCCAATCTTGAAAGCCGCGCCCACGCAATCGGCCGCTGGACGCTGCGGCGCACGCTCTTCGGCATCAACGATCCGCCGCCGGAAACGCCCCGGCCATTGCTGCGGATTTTCGCCTTTTCCATCTGGATCTATCGTTTCACCCTGTACGCAGGCATTGCCCTGGCGGTCTATCACCTGTTCTTCAAACTGGCAGGCATCGCCCTCTTCGCCGTCGAGGTGATTTATTTCCTCCTCGCGCCGATCCTGAGGGAGTTCCGTCACTGGTGGCGCCGACGCCGGGAAATCGGCAGCAACCGCAAGGCGCTGCGGCTTGTCGCCGTGCTGCTGTGCGGGGGCGCCGCTTTTCTGTTCCTGCCGTGGCGGCATTCCGTCACCGCGCCGGCGGTGCTGGACGCGACCTATACCCCGATCTATGCCCCGGAAGGGGGAATCCTGAAACGTCTGGCCGTCCGTCCGGGACAAGTCGTCGCCGCCGGAGCGCCTCTTGGCGAAATCGTCGCGCCGCAACTTGCCTTCACCCTGATGCAGACGGAACGCCGCCTCGCCGAAATGACGATCCAGCGCGCCGACCTGGGCGTACAGCAGGATCTGCGCCTCACCCTGGTCACCGATGCCCGCCTGCAATCGCAGGCCCGCGTGTTGCAGAATCTTTCCGAGGATGCGGCGCGGCTGCGCCTTGCCGCGCCGCACGCAGGCATCGTCACCGATATGGAAGCCGGGTTGAGCGATGCCGACGGCCGTGGCGACCGCTGGGTGCAGAGGGGAGAAACACTGTTCGCCATCGTCGAGCCCGGAGCGGGAATCCTCCGCGCCTATGTGCGGGAAGAAGACATGCCGCGCCTGAAGACCGGCGCAACAGCCCGTTTCTTCCCCGGTGACGGCCTGTACCCACCGGTCTCCGCCGTCGTCTCCGAAATCGACGAAACCGGCATGCGTGCCCTCTCCGACCCCTATGTATCCTCCACCACCGGCGGACCGTTGCAGGTGCACCGCGACGCCACGGGCGTCGAAACCCCGGCGCAAGCGGTCTATATCGTGCGCCTGGCCCCCGCTCCCGGTGCGCCGCCGGTCGCCCGTGCGATGACGGGAACCGCCGTCATCACCGCGGAGCGGGAAAGCTTCCTCGCCCACTTTCATCGCCGCCTGATCGCCCTTCTGCAACGCGAAAGCGGATTCTAACGCCACACGGAGCGGCGCCTGGGCCCGTTGCGTTCACGTGATGCATGAAAACGGGGAATCCCCCGGAGAGCGCCGCCATACAGGATTCCCATGGGGACGAAAATCTGATGGGGAAACACCCGGTGCGGAGGGGCCTGACCTCCCCCGCGAAGGTGTGGTTTCACCCCTCCGCGAACGCGGCTTGCAGGCCCTCGCGGTAGGAGGGGTAGCGCGGCGTCCAGCCGAGTTCCGCCTTGAGGCGGGCGCTGGAGACGAGGCGGCTTTCCTTGAGGAAGCGCAGGCGCGGGTCGGTGGGCGCGAGGTCTTCGTAGCGTTCCAGCGGCGGCGGTTCGACGCCCAGCAGCGCACAGGCGAAGTCCACCACCGCGGCGTTGGGGGCGGGTTCGTCGTCGGCGACGTTGTAGATGCGCCCGGGGCTGGGGGCGGCCATGGAGAGGCGCAGCGCGGCGACCACGTCGTCCACGTGGACGCGGCTGGTGCGGTGGCCCGCGCGATGGATGCGCCGCGCCGTGCCGTCGCGCGCCGCGTCGAGCGCCGAGCGGCCGGGACCGTAGAGGCCGGGGAGGCGGAAGATATGGGTTGCGGTTGCGGTTTCCGCGCCCCAGGTCAGCCACTGGGTTTCGGCGAGCAGGCGGGCGCGCCCCTGGGCGGAGCCGGGGTTGGGCCTGGCGGTTTCGTCCACCCAGCGTCCGGCGCAATCGCCGTAGACGGCGGTGGAGGAGAGCATGCCCGCCCAGACGGGGCGCACCCCTGCGGCGGAGAGGCGGAGGATTTCCGGCAGCGGCGCGGCGCCTGCGGCGTCCGGCACCGTGGTGTCGAGCACGTGGGTGACGGCGGCGAGTTCCGCTTCCGGCAGGGTTTCGCCGGGGGTGAAGGGATAGGCGGCGATGCGGTCCGCGGCGAGGCGGGCGGCCTTTTCCGGGCCGCGCACCGTGCCGGAGACGCGCCAGCCCGCGGCGAGGCATTCCCGCGCCAGGCGCAAGCCTGTATAACCGAGACCGAAGATCAACAGATGAGGCGTCGTCACGATGTCGCTTTCCTTCCTTTCGCGCCGGTCCGCCAGGGTAGCACTCCTTTTCGCCCTGGCTCAATGCATCGCCCCGTCCGCCCCGGCGGAGGAGGCGAAAAAGCCGCAAGCCAAGCCGCCGACGGCGGCGGCGGTCGCCGCGCGCAAGGCGGATGCGGCGCACTATGCGGCGTGCATGGCGAAGATCGACGCCAGCGCCAAGGACGCCTTCGACGACGCGGACGCCTGGGCGGCGCTCGGCGGCGGCGAACCGGCGAAGCACTGCGCCGCCGCGGCGCTGCTCAAGCTCGGCTTCGCGGCGGATGCGGCGGAGCGGCTGGAGGCCCTGGCGCGGAAGAGCAGCCAGGACGAGGCGACGCGCGCCGCGATGTGGGCGCAGGCGGCGCAGGCGTGGAGCGCGGCGAAGGACTGGGCGCGCGCCCACGCCGCGCAGAGTTCGGCGATCCGGATCGCCCCCAGGGATGCGGACCTGTGGATCGGCCGCGCCCGCATCCGCGCCCTGGCGCAGAACTACGGCCTTGCGGTGGACGACCTCAACGAGGCCCTGAAGCTCCGCCCGGGGAACGTGGAGGCGCTGGTGATGCGCGCCTCCGCCTACCGCTATCTCGACGCGCCGGACCTGTCGCTGCAGGACCTGGACGCGGCGCTGAAGGCGGAGCCGGACAATCCGCAGGCGCGGCTGGAGCGCGGCATCGTGCACCGCCTGCAGAAGCGCCCGGATCTGGCGCGCGCCGACTGGAAGGCGGCGTTGCTGGTTCTGCCGGAGGATTCGCCCCTGCTGGAAGAGGTGCGGCGCAACATCGAACTCCTGGAGTTCCCCGCCCCGGCGGAGACGGAAAAGCCCGCCCCGGCCAAGCCCTGAAAGGCCTTCCGGCGGGACTGGAACGACCCGTAGAAGCCATATAGTTGCCTGAAATAGCGGGAGAATATCTCCGCAAACATCACGCAAACGTCATCATCTGGCGGGCGTGGGTTCCCCTACACTCTCACGGTTCGGTTTTTCCCATTCCCGTGAAAGAGGTTCCCATGCGCAGGTTTTTCGCAGCCCTGGCCGCGGCGACGGCTCTCTGCGGCACGGCCCACGCGGCCACCGTCTACCCGCTGGACCGCGCCACCATCCTGGTCAACTCCCCCTTCGACTTCAAAGTCGAGCTGGACAGCGTCGTTTCGCCCAAGGACCTCAAGGTCACGGTGAACGGCGCCTCCTATGCCGATGCGCTGGGCGGCTCCGCGCAGTTCGTCCCCGAGGAGACGGACAAGAAAGGCAAGGTGCTCGGCTCCGCGCTGATCCTGCGCGGCGTCACGCTGGCCAAGCCCGGCAAATACACCGTGGCGGTGAAGGCGGGCGGCGAGACCAGGAGCGTCGCCTGGGACGTCTACGCCACCGCGGCGCAGCCGAAGGCGAAGAACATCATCTTCTTCCTCGGCGACGGGCTTTCCGTGGCGCACCGCACCGCGGCGCGCATCATGTCGCGCGGCATGACCGAGGGCAAGGCGAACGGCCGCCTCTACATGGACGACCTGGACCGCATGGCGTTCATCGGCACCTCGTCCACCGGCTCCATCGCCACCGACTCCGCCAACACCATGTCGGCCTACATGACCGGCCACAAGAGCGCGGTGAACGCCCTCGGCGTCTATGCCGACCGCACTCCGCCGAGCCAGGACGACCCGAAGGTGGAAACCATCGCCGAGGCGCTGCGCCGCGCGACCAAGAAGTCGATCGGCGTGGTCACCACCTCGGAAGTGGAAGACGCCACCCCGGCGGCGGTGGTCTCCCACACCCGCCGCCGCGCCGACAAGGCGGACATCGTCGGCATGTTCTACGGCGTGAAGCCCGAGGTGCTGATGGGCGGCGGCTCCGCCTACTTCCTCGCCAAGGGCATTCCCGGCTCCAAGCGCAAGGACGGCAAGGACTACATCAAGCTGTTCAAGGACGCGGGCTACGCGCTGACCACCAGCGCCGCCGAACTCGAGAAGGCCCCCGCGAGCGGCAAGCTGCTCGGCCTCTACCACACCGGCAACATGGATGTGGCGCTCGACCGCCTGTTCCTGAAGAAGGACACGGTGAAGACCTTCCCCGACCAGCCGGGCCTGGTGGAAATGACGCAGGCGGCGCTCGACCGTCTGTCGAAGAACCCGGAAGGCTTCTTCCTGATGGTCGAGGGCGCCTCCATCGACAAGATGTCGCACCCCATGGACTGGGAGCGCGCCATCGTCGATACCATCGAGTTCGACAAGGCGATCGGCGCGGCGCGGGCCTTCGTCAAGACCCACCCCGACACCCTGATCGTCGTCACCGGCGACCACACCCACGGCATCTCGGTGATCGGCACCATCGACGACGACAAGCCGGGCACGGAAATGCGCGAGAAGGTGGGCATCTACGACGGCGCCGGGTTCCCCAACTACGAGGACAAGAACCACGACCTCTATCCGGACCGGGTGGACGTCTCCCGCCGCCTCGCCATCTTCGCCGCCGACTTCCCGGACCACTACGAGACCTTCCGCCCGAAGATGGACGGTTCCTTCTCCCCGACGATCAAGAACGAGAAGGGCGATTACGTCGCCAACGAGGCCTACAAGAACGTGCCCGGCGCGGTGCTGCGCATCGGCAACATTCCGAAGTTCGAGAGCACCGCGGTGCACGCGGTGGACGACGTGGTGCTGCAGGCGAGCGGCCCCGGCGCCGAAGCGTTCAAGGGCTACATGGAGGAGAGCGACGTCTACCGCGTCCTCGCCGACGTGTTCGCCCTCGGCAAGTAACCCAACCCCGGCGACGGACGGCCCGGACTTCCGGGCCGTCCCGCCCCGACCGGACGGATCACCCGATGCCCCTTTCCCGCCGCGCCGCGCTGCGCCTGATCGCCGCCCTGCCCCTCGCCCTTGCCGCCGTTCCGGCGGCGGCGCGGGAGACGCTGACCTTCGCGGAGCTCTACGGCAAGGTCGGGGTGCTCGGCCTGGAGTTCTCGGAGAAGGTGAAGCGCCTCGCCGGAGAGCGCATCGCCATGCTCGGCTTCATGGCCCCGCCGTTGAAGGCCGAGGCGCAGTTCTTCGTGCTCACCTCGGTGCCGATGGCGCTCTGCCCGTTCTGCTCCTCCGATGCCGACTGGCCGGACAACATCGTCGTCGTCTACCTCGGCAAGAAACAAACCTTCGTGCAGCCGAGCCAGGTGATCGAGGTCACCGGCAAGCTGGAATACGGCTCCTGGACCGACCCGGAGACCGGCTTCCTCAGCCTGTTGCGCCTGCGCGACGCCACCTACCGCACGGTGTGATCTCATGCTCGCCCTCACCCTGGAAAACGCTTCCGTCAGCTTCCCCGGCCTCGCCGCGCCGGTGCTCGCGGTGGACCGCCTCGCCGTCGCCGCGGGCGAACGGCTGGCGGTCACCGGCGCATCCGGCTCCGGCAAGAGCACCCTGGTCAACCTGATCACCGGCCTCGCCCGCGCCGATGCCGGACGCATCGACTGGAACGGCACCGACATCGCCCCCCTGGGCGAGGGC
Source organism: Oleispirillum naphthae (assembly GCA_027864655.1). Taxonomy (GTDB): domain Bacteria; phylum Pseudomonadota; class Alphaproteobacteria; order Rhodospirillales; family Rhodospirillaceae; genus Oleispirillum; species Oleispirillum naphthae. The sequence continues at coordinate 1,839 of JAQAZG010000013.1, read as the reverse complement.
GCGCGCGACCGCTGGCGCGCCGCCAACGTCGGCCTGGTGATGCAGGACTTCCATCTCTTCCCCGGCCTCTCGGCGCTCGACAACGTGCTGCTGCCCGCCCGCCTCGCCCGCGCCGCGGATGCCGCCTGCGTCGCGCGCGGCCGCGAACTGATGGAGCGCGTCGGCCTTTCGCGGCCGGAGCAAAGGGCGGAAACCCTTTCCCGCGGCGAGATGCAGCGCGTCGCGGTGGCGCGCGCGCTGTTGCGCAAGCCCGGCGTGATCGTCGCCGACGAACCCACCGCCAGCCTCGACGCCGCGGCAGGCGCGGCGGTGGGCGACCTGCTCTGCGACCTTGCCGAGGCGGAGGGCGGCACCCTCGTCGTGATCTCCCACGACCCGCGCCTGATCGCCCGGATGCGGCGCAGGATCACCCTGGCGTCGGGCCGCATCGCCGAGGACACGGAGACCGCATCATGATCCGCTTCATCCTCGCCGACCTCCGCCGCCTGTGGGCGGGCTCCCTCGTCGTGGTGCTGCTGGTGGCGCTCGCCACCGCGCTCGGCGTCGCGGTGAGTCTGCAGGAGCGCGCGCTCCGCCTCGGCAGCGCACGCGCCGCCGCCAAGTTCGACCTCATCGTCGGCGCGCCGGGCAGCGCGACGCAACTCGTCCTCTCCGCGGTGTTCCTGCAACCCGCGCCGCTGCCGCTGGTGTCCGGCGAAACCCTGGCGAAGCTTACCGCCGATCCCCGCGTCGCCTGGGCCGCGCCGATCGGCTTCGGCGACTTCTACGCCGGAAACCCGATCGTCGGCACCACCACCACCCTGGTCGCCGAAACCGGCCGCGGCTTCGCCGCCGGGCGGATGTTTGCGCGCGAGGGCGAGGCGGTGACCGGCGCGGCGGTGGACCTGGCGCTCGGCGCGGAGATCGTGCCGGTGCACGGCCGGCCCGGCGCGGGCGGCCACCGGCACGGCGACGTGCGCTACCGCGTGGTCGGCCATCTGAAACCCACCGGCACCGCCTGGGACCGCGCCATCCTGGTGCCGGTGCAGGCGGTCTGGCACGTCCACGGCCTCGGCCACCACGACGAGCACGAACACGACGAACACGAAGAACACGAGCACCACCACGGCATCGACGCCGACGCGCCGCTCACCGAGCACTGGGACGCCGAGGACGCCCCCGGCCTGCCCGCCATCCTGGTCAAGCCCAGGTCGGTCGCCGCGGCCTACAAGCTGCGCCAGGACTACCGCGGCGACCGTACCCAGGCGGTCTTCCCCGCCGAGGTGCTCACCGCGCTCTACGCCACCATGGGCGACGCCCGGCGCATCCTCTTCGCCATCGCCGTCGGCGCGCAGGCCCTGGTCGCCGCCTCCCTCGTCCTCGTCACGGTGATCCACGTCGCCCAGCGCAAGCGCCAGATCGGCGCCCTGCGCGCCTTCGGCGCGCCGCGCCGCGCGGTCTTCCTCATCGTCTGGCTGGAACTCTTCACCCTCGTCGCCACCGGCATCGCCGCGGGCTTCGCCATCGGCTACGCCGTCTCCCAGGCGCTCGCCGCCGCCTTCGCCGCGGAGAACGGCATCGTCCTGCCGGTCGGCTTCACCGCCGAGGACGTGCCCTTCGCCCTCGGCCTCGCCGGTTTCGCCGCCCTGCTCGCCGCCCTGCCCGCCGCGCTCGCCTACCGCGAGCCCCCGGCCCAGGCGCTACGGGGGTGAAGCATAGAACCAGTCCAGGGGCTTTGCCCTGTATAGACCGGGTAGATATCTGACACCTGTTCGGGGACATATCTGACACATTTGGGCAAACGATGCGGGAGCGTTGTGATGCCCTGGAAGCATGTGTCGATGATGGACCAGAGACGAG
>JAQAZG010000012.1 GCA_027864655.1 Oleispirillum naphthae | reverse complement strand
CGCCGCCCGCGTATCCCTTCTTCCTTCCGATCCACAATGTCAAAGAACATAAATCCCAAGCCAAACCGCCCGGGAATTCCCCAACTCAAAACGCCAGCCAACCTGCCGGTCAACTCCGCCTCGCGTCGGGAGGCCACCTTCTAAGCCCTACACCACAACCCGTCAAACACTTTTTTGAAGGCGGTGTGAAAAAATTTCCACCGCCCGCCGCGGCGCGCCGCGGGCCTTCCGGACAAAGCGGTTTCGTCATCCCCGGCAAGGTGTTATGAAGACATGGGGTCGGCCATACAGAGGACAAAGACGATGGACACAGCCTTCCTGCGCATCATCATGCTGGGCGCCGGACTGCTGCTCGGCTTCGGACTGATGGGGTGTTCCGGGCAGGATCTGGCCGCATCGCCGAAGAGCGAGAGCGGCGCCACCGTCCCGCCGGTAGCAAGCTTCGCGCAGTTCAGCGACATCCCGGTGCCGAGCGGCGCCTCCATGGACATGGACCGCAGCCTGCTGCTCGGAGCCTCCGAGGCGTGGACCGGCCGCCTGGTCTATTCCACCAGCACCGACCCGGCCCAGGTGTTCGACCTCTACAAGGCGGAGATGCCGAAGTTCGGCTGGACCGAACTCACCGTCATCCGCGGCGAGCGCAGCATCATGAGCTATCAACGCGGCAGCCGCGTCTCCACCATCGAGATCCAGAAGAGCCGGTTCTACGGCGCCAGCGTTTCCGTCACCGTGTCGCCCAATACCGGCACCGGCGGCTCCTCCTCCTATGGCGGAGCGCCTTCGGGCGGGGTCAGCCGTTCGCCGCTGCGCTGAGGCGCGTCACTCCGCGCTGACGGAGCAGAACTGCCGCTTGGCGCGCAGGGCGCGGCAGACCTTGTCCGCCTCGGCGCGGGAGGAAATCGGCCCGGCGTAGAGGCGGTAGAAATCCCCCTTCCCCTTCACCGTGGCCTTGCGGATGTCGGGCGCGAGGGTCGCCAATTGGGGGCGGAACTTCTGGCGGACGTCGGTCCAGCCCGCCTGCGCCTGCGCCATGCTGCGGTACGAGGCGAGATGCACCGAGACCTGCCCAGGCAGCGGCGCGGCGGAGGCCCCGCCGGGAATCAGCATGCGCGGACCCGCAGCCCCCTCGGCGGGAGCTGCATCGGCGGGGGCGCGCATCGCCCCCTCCACCGCCTTCTGCTCGGCCTTCTGTTCGGCTTCGGTGATCAGCCCCATGGTGCGCAGGTGCTCCAACTGGCGCACCCGGTCGGCCGAGGCGATGAGATCGCGCGGCGCGGCCTCCGGCGCGGCCAGGGCGGCCGGCTTGGCAGGCAGCAGCGCGTCGAGGATCAGTTCGCGCTCCATGGCGTGCTCGCGCGGCGTGATCGCCCGGGTCTGCAACGCCTGCTGCAAGGACTTCAGGCGTTCCACCACCTGGTCCAGGGCCGGAACCGGACGCTCCAGACCCTTGGCGGGCGGAGATTCGGTGAGAGGCAGCAGCGCGCCGATGTTGGCGGCGCGGCGCGCTTGGTATTCCGCCGGGGTGACCAGTTCTTCGTCGCGCAGTTTGCGCAGCACCAGAAAGCGGTCGGCGACGGCGCGGGTGCGGGCGTCCAGCCCCTGCACCGGCCGCGCCGCATCGCCGGAAAACGGCATCGTCTGCACCGCGCCCCGGGGCACGGCGGCGGGTTCCATGGCGCGCGGCGACGCCACCGGCGCGAGGCCGGATGCGGCGGCGGGCGCGGCGGCATAGGGAGACGCGGCCTGCCAGGCGCCGGTGCGGGCCAGTTCCCCATCCACGCGGCGCATGTTGGCGGCGGCGATCTCGGCGATCGGCTGAACCTGCATGCGGTCCCAGCCGCCCACCGCGGCCATCTTGTTGGGGCGCAGGGAGAGCAGTTCCTCGTACATCGCGCGGGCGCGCACCGGGCGGTTGGTGTTCTGGTAGAGGATGCCGCCGGCGAGCAGGGCATAGGGGTTGCGCGGATCGCGCTTCAGCGCGGCCTCCACGTCCTGTTCCGCCGTGCCGAAGTCGCCGCGGGCGAGCGCCGCGAACGCCTGGTCGGCCATGGTTTCGGGGTTCGGCCCGAGGCTGTCGAGGAAGGTCTGCGGGTTGCTCTGCGGGCCGCAGGCGGCCAGCAGGACGGCGGCGAGTCCCGAAATCACGACCATGCGCCCGGCGCGGCGGCCGGGGCTTCCCTTGCGGTGAAAACGTCCGTTCATGCCTGCGAAGACTCCACATCCACACCCAGACCGGGGCAGTGTGACCGTTCCCCTGCCCCGAAGCAATCCTCATTCCGGTCAATATACTGATTTTGAAAGCAATCTGTCACAAAAAAGCGCGATTCCGGGGTTGGAGGCGCGGCGTCGTTGGCCTATCATCCGCGGGGGTGCGGCGAAACCGCCGCAATCCGCCCTGGATCGAGGGGTGCCATGGCCGAACCCGGTGCGGACGACGAAGCGCCGCAAAACGAAGTCGAGCTGAAACTCCTGACCGATGCGCGGACGGCCCGGCGCGTCTGGCGGCAACCCGCGGTCAAGGCGCTGTTTTCCGGCACGCCGCGGGTGCGGCGCATCCGCACCGCCTATTACGACACCCCCGACGACGCCCTGATGCAATACGGCTGCGCGCTGCGCGTGCGCTCCTGCGGCGAAAAGCACGAGCAGCACCTCAAGACCGCGGGCCATGTCGAGGGCGGCCTGTTCCACCGCCAGGAATGGCAAGCGCCGCTTTCCTCCGATGCGCCCGATCTCGCGGCCTGGGACGGCGAGGCGGCGGAAATTCTCGCGCCGCACCGCAAGTCCCTGCGCCGCCTCTTCGAAAGCGACATGGAGCGCACCGACGCCCTGCTGTCCAACGGCGTGTTCTCGGTGGAACTGGCGGTGGACATCGGCATCATCCGCGCCTTCGACGAGGAGGGCACGGCCGTGGCCGAGACGCCGCTCGTCGAGATCGAGCTGGAATGGAAGGGCGGCCCGGCGGAGCACGTCTTCGACCTGGCGCTCGACCTGGCGCGCGCCCTGCCCCTCGTCCTCGGCTGGCAGAGCAAGGCGGAGCGCGGTTACACCCTCTCCCACGGCGGCGGGCCGCAGCCGCGCCGCGCCTCTCTGCCGTCGATGCCGGCGGATACCCCCCTGCCCCGCGCCATGGCGCAGATCCTCAGCGAGACCATGGCGCACTTCCTCACCAACCAGCCGAGCCTCGAGGCCTGCGGCGCGACCGAGGCGGTGCACCAGATGCGCATCGCCTGCCGCCGCATGCGCGCCGCCCTGGCGCTGTTCGCCGATCTTCTGCCCGAGGCGGAACTGGCCGAGTTCCACGCCGGATTCCGCGATCTCGCGCTGGTTCTCGGCCGCGTGCGCGACCTCGACGTGCTGATCGGCGAGGGCCTGGCGCCGATCAACGCCGCGCCGGAGACCCCGGAAGAGGTCGCCCTCACCCTGCGCCGCCTGCTGCCGCTGCTGGAAACCCGCCGCGCCGAGCTTCTCGCCGCGGCGCGCGGCCGCATCGCCGCGCCGGAAACCGCGCTGCTGCTGCTGCGCCTCGGCCGCCGCCTCGTCCTCGCCGCGCAGGAGGAGCGCGGCGAGGCGCTCGCCTCCTTCGCCGACGCCGTGCTCGGCCGCCGCCACCATGCGGTGAAGCGCCGCGCCAAGCGCCTCTGCGCGCAGTCCGCGCCGCAGCGCCACGCCCTGCGCATCGCCGCCAAGAAACTGCGCTACGCCTCCGAATTCTTCCAGTCCCTCTATCCGGACAAGCCGATGCGCCTCTACCTGCGCAACCTCTCGGCATTGCAGGACATTCTCGGCAGCCTCAACGACATCGCCAACCTGCCGCAGCTCATCGCCGAAACCGCGGGCGAGGACGCCGCCACCGCCACCGCGGCGGGCTATGCCATGGGCTGGCACCTGCGGCGGCTGCGCTTCGGCCTGGAGGAGGCAGCGGAGGTCTGCCGCGCGCTGGACGCCGCGCCGCTGTTCCGGCGGCGCTGATTCTCCCATTCGATTCGCCGATCGTTTCACTGCGTAATGGTAAAAATTGCCGATGATTACCCACGCGAGTGCGCCAAAAGTCGTTTTTTTGGCGGTATTTTCGTTGGAAACATCAAAATTTCTTTCTCGTTGCAAGGTGTTGGAGGCATACTTCGTAGCTTAGGGTGGCATGACTGGGAAAAAAAGAATTCCACCGGATCAAAACGCCGAGGTGGGGCACGACTTCGCCGTGGGAGCGATGCGCTAGGCGGCAAGGGCCCGGATGGAACCGGTCGTGGCGGCGGTTTAGGCAGTGGGGCTAGAGGTTATGGTTACGGCGACGGTGAAATGGTTCAACCCGACCAAGGGGTTCGGGTTCGTGACGTTGAGCGACGGCTCTCCCGATGCGTTCCTGCACATTTCGACGATCGAACCCCTGGGGTTCCGCAATCTGCCGCAGGGCGCGGTCGTCGAATGCGAAATCGGCGACGGTCCGCGCGGCCTTCAGGTCAAGGCGGTTTCCGCGGTAAAGAACGCCGAGGCCGACGCGCAGGGCAGCGAGGCCGAGGGAACCGTGAAGTTCTTCAACACTTCCAAGGGTTTCGGCTTCGTGGTTCCCGACAGCGGCGGGCCGGACGTGTTCGTCCATGCGCGCACGCTGCAGCAGCACGGCGTGAACGAGCTGCAACAGGGACAGCGCGTGCGCCTGGTCATGGCGCAGGGGCCGAAGGGCCTGCAGGCGGTGGACGTCATCCCGCTCTGAAGCGCCGCTTCCCGGCGCTGCAAGGGCTTTCCCTCCCTCGGGGAAAGCCTGTATAGTTTCGCTGTTGCCCGATCGCCGTTCCACCCGCTCGGCGGCGCATCTCCCGCGGTGCGCCGCCGAGGGTGGCCTTCCGCGGAAAAGTGCGGTTTTTTCCGCATCGGGGGTGTGGATTTACACTAGCCCCGGTCCCAGGTTATGAGCTATACCCCGTCCACCCGGACGGGACGACCGTTCATCGATATCCGCCCCTCGCCGCCTGGGGCAATGGCCGTGCCGCACGCACCGCCGCCGGAGGAAGATGCGACAAATGAACTACGCACAGTTCTTCGAGGATAAGATTTCCGGCCTGAAGGCGGAGGGACGGTACCGCGTCTTCACCGAGATCATGCGCCACGTTTCGCACTTCCCCGAGGCGACCCACTACACGCCGCAAGGCACCAACGACATCGTGGTCTGGTGCAGCAACGACTACCTCGGCATGGGCCAGCACCCGGTGGTGATCGCCGCGATGCACGAGGCGATCGACGCCTGCGGCGCGGGCGCGGGCGGCACCCGCAACATCTCCGGCAACAACCGCTACCACGTGCTGCTGGAGCAGGAACTGGCGAGCCTGCACGGCACCGAGGCGGCGCTTCTGTTCACCAGCGGCTACACCGCCAACATGACCACCCTGATGACCCTCGGCGCGGTTCTGCCCGGCTGCATCATCTTCTCGGATTCCCAGAACCACAACTCGATGATCGAGGGCATCCGCCACTCGCGCGCGCCGCGCCAGGTCTTCCGCCACAACGACGTGGCCCACCTGGAAGAGCTGCTCGCCGCCGCGCCGGCCAACGCGCCGAAGCTGGTCGCCTTCGAATCCGTCTATTCGATGGACGGCGACATCTCCCCGATCGAGAAGATCTGCGACGTGGCGGAGAAGTACAACGCCATGACCTTCCTCGACGAGGTGCACGCGGTCGGCATGTACGGCCGCCACGGCGGCGGCGTCTCCGAGCGCGACGGCCAGTCGGCGCGCATCACCTTCATCCAGGGCACTCTCGCCAAGGCGATCGGCGTGCACGGCGGCTATGTCGCCGGGACGAAGGCGGCGATCGACTTCATCCGCTCGTTCGGCCAGGGCTTCATCTTCTCCTCCGCGATGCCGCCCGCAGTGGCCGCCGGGGCCCGCGCCAGCATCCGGCACCTCAAGGAACACAACGAGATCCGCGAGCGCCACCAGGAGCGCGCCGAAACCCTGCGGCAGAAGCTGCGCGCCGCGGACCTGCCGGTGATCGTCACCGACAGCCACATCGTGCCGGTGCTCGTCGGCGAGGCGTCGCGCTGCAAGCGCGCGAGCGACCTCCTGCTCGAAGAACACGGCATCTACATCCAGCCGATCAACTATCCCACCGTGCCGCGCGGCAGCGAGCGCCTGCGCATCACCCCGACGCCGCTGCACACCGACGCGCAGATGGACGCCCTGGTCGCCGCGTTGCAGGCGGTGTGGGCGAAGCTCAACCTGAAGATGTCGGCCTGACCAAGGCCGCCAGTCCTCCTCCAGCCCCGGATGACGCCGCGCGCCCAGCGCGGCGTTATGTTTCCCGGTATCGGCGGTGCGGCCCGGCAGGCCGCGCCCCCGCTCTCTCTTGCGTTGGATAAGCCTAACGATTACAGTCAATTATCGGCAGCATCAAGGGAGGAACGGCATGACCGCAACCGCCGCCGGATGGCGCAAGGATTTCACCTGGGGCGTCTCCACTTCCAGCTATCAGATCGAGGGCGCGCACGACGAGGACGGGCGCAAACCCTCGATCTGGGACACCCGCTGCCGCATCGCGGGCAAGATCGGCGGCGGCGACACCGGCGACGTCGCCTGCGACCACTACCACCGCTACCCGGAAGACATCGCCCTGATGGCCGGCCTGGGGCTGGATGCCTACCGCTTCTCGGTGGCGTGGCCGCGCGTGTTGCCGCGCGGCAAGGGCGCGCCCAACGAAAAGGGCCTCGCCTTCTACGACCGGCTGATCGACGCGCTGCTGGAAGCGGGCATCGAGCCGTGGCTCTGCCTCTATCACTGGGACCTGCCGCAGGCGCTGCACGACATCGGCGGCTGGGCGGTGCGCGACAGCGCGGGCTGGTTCGCCGACTACGCCGCGCTCGCCGCCAGGCGCTACGGCGACCGCGTGAAGAAATGGATCACCTTCAACGAGTTCGCGGTGTTCACCCTGTTCGGCTACGCGATCGACTGGAGCGCCCCGGGGATCACCGACCGCGACACCCACCTCAAGGTGATCCACAACGTCAACCGCGCGCACGGCATGGGCGTGGACGTCATCCGTTCCCTGGTGCCCGGCGCCGCCATCGGCGCGGTGCACAACCGCCAGGCGGTCTGGCCGGAAAAGGACACCGACGCCGACCGCGCCGCCGCCGCGCTGCTGCACGAGCACTGGAACCTCGCCTTCCCCGACCCGCAGCTCCTCGGCTGCTACCCGCCGATCCTGGGCGAGGCGATCGAGCCCTACGTGCAGGGCGGCGACATGGCGCAGATCTGCCGCCCCATCGACTTCTTCGGCCTCAACCACTACGGCCCGATCTTCGCCAAGGAAGAGCCGGACTCCACCTGGGGCTTCGCCTGGGGCAGCCCACCCGACGACGCGCCGAAATCCGAGATCGGCTGGGCGGTGTGGCCGGATGCCTTCCGCGACGAGCTGATCGACCTGTGCAAGACCTACAAGCTGCCCGTCGTCGTCACCGAGAACGGCTGCGGCGGCCACCTCGACGCGCCGGACGCATCGGGCAAGGTGCACGACGCGCACCGGGTGAAATACCTGGAGCTCTATACCGCCAAGATGCGCGAGGCGATGGAGAAAGGGGCGGACGTGCGCGGCTACTTCGTCTGGTCTCTCCTCGACAACTTCGAATGGGGCAGCGGCTACGGCCCGCGCTTCGGCCTCGTCCATGTGGACTACGCCACGCAAAAGCGCACGCCCAAGGACAGCTACGCCTGGTACCGCAGCTTCATCACCGCGGCGAAGGCGAAGTAAAAACCAAAGCGTTGCGAGGGGACTCGGTCCCCTCGCGCTCCCCCTAACTTTTTTCGCCGCGCCGCGGCAATCATGACCCTCGTGGCAACCACCGCAGATTTACGGCGCTTCGCGCGGAAAACTTAGGGGGTCAAGGGGGCCGAGTCCCCTTGCAGCGCCCCTGGCCTGGCTTTCCCTTACGGCAGCAGGCAGTCCTCGACCACGGCGAAGCCGTTGACCCGCACCATGGTGAGGCGGCGGGCGTGGAAGGCCTGCATGCTGGAGCGGTGGCTGATGGTGATGATCGCGGCCTTGGGGTATTCGGCGACGGCGAGTTCCATCATCTGGCGTTCCGCATCGCGGTCGAGGCCGTTGGTCGCCTCTTCGATGAAGATCCAGTCCGGGCGGTGCAGCAGCAGGCGGGCGAAGCCGAGGCGCTGCTGTTCGCCGACGGCGAGGTTCTGTTCCCAGTTCTCCACGTCGTCGAGGCGGTTGGCGAAGTCGTGCAGGCCGACGCGGATCAGCGCGTTGCGCAGGGCGGCGTCGTGGTCCGCATTCGGCACCTCGGGGAAGACGATGGCGTTGCGCAGCGGCCCGATCGGCAGGTAGGGACGGCGCGGCATGAAGAAGATCGAGCCCCCGGCGGGCAGCAGCACCCGCCCCCGGCCCCACGGCCACAGCCGCGCCGCCACCTTGAACAGCTTCACCGCCGCGCCGGGGTCGCCGGTCACCAGCACCCGCTCCCCCACTTTGACGGCGCTGGAGAAGCGGGCGATCTGCGTTGCGCCCGCCGCGTCGGCGATCTCGACGTCGGAGAACACCAGTTCCGGCTCCGTGGACTGGGTGATGCGGATGCCGTCGTGGCCGCCCGCGGTGATCCGCCGCGACACCAGGCCGATGCCGTCCACCAGGCGCAGCACGCGCTCCACCGAGGCGCGCCATTCCGCGACGCCGGAGAGATTGTCGATCGGCCAGGAGAGCGCCGCGGTCATCTGGCCGAAGGCCTGCGCCGTCTGCATCAGCACGCCCAGCGTGATCGCCCCGGTGATGTAGCGCGGCGCCGCGACGACGAAGGGGAACGCCATGGAGAGCACCGACCAGCTGGAGGAGAAGTACATCAGCTTGATGAGCGCCCAGGTCTGGCCGTCCCAGGCCTGCACGACGCGGCGGAACAGCCTGCGGAAGTGGCGGCGTTCCCCGGTTTCGCCATGCAGCAGCGCGATCGCCATGGCGTTCTCGCGGGCGTGGACCAGGCCGAAGCGGAAGTTCGCCTCGTCGGTCTGGCGGCGGTCCGCGGCGCGGATCAGGGGCTGGCCGAGCGCCCAGGCGACCACCGCGCCCAAAGCCGAGTAGGCGACGGCGATCCACACCAGATGGCCGGGCAGCGGAATTTCCAGCCCGCCGAAGGTGGTGAGCGCCGCGCCGGAAAGGGTCCAGAGGATCTGCGTGAAGCTGATCAGCAGCAGCAGCGAATAGAACAGCGAGTGCGCCAGGTCGATGGCGGATTCGGTGGTGATGCGGATGTCCTCGGCGATGCGGCCGTCGGGGTTGTCGTGTTCGCCGGGCACGAAGTTGATGAGGTATTGCCGCCCGCCCGACATCCAGTCGCGGAACACCCGGTAGGTCAGCCACTGCCGCCACGCCACCTGGATGCGCCGCTTCACCCGCAAATGCGTGGTGGTGACCACCACGCTGCCGAGGATGATCAGGCCGAGCACGCCGATCAGCACCTCGACTCTGTGCATGGCGCGCTGTTCCAGCGCGTCGAAGAGCTTCTCGTTCCAGATGTTCAGCGCGATGGGAATGCTCACCTGGACGACGGTGAGCGCCACCAGGGCGAGTCCCAGGCCGACGTGGCGCCAGCCGTCCTCCGACGACCAGAACGGCATCGCGAGATCGGCGAAGCGGCGCAGGAACGACGGCTGCCGCGCCTCCGCGGCGTCTGTCGAAGTGTCTACGGTGTCGCTGCCCACGATCTTCCCCGGTATGCCGCGGCCTCCCGCGCCGATCCCGATTTAACAGGGCGGCAGCCCCGAACGCCAGAGGAATCCGGAGGCCGCGGCGTTTGGCATCCGGCTTGCGAGACCGGGGGCGGACCGCACCCGGCGCACGCCGCGCGCGGACCGCCACGAAAACCACGGAAAGCCGAGATGGCGCATTCGGAAAACCGCACCGCACCCTTCCTTCTCCGGGCCTTCGGGCTGGCGGCTTTGCTGTGCGTGTTCAATGCGTTGTCGGCACACGGCTGGTCCGGAACCTGCATCGAGACGGCGCAGCGGGTCAACCGCGCCGAGGGCCTGCCCGCCAACCTTCTGAGCAGCATCGCGATCACCGAGAGCGGCCGCACCGACCCCGCCACCAAGGCAAAAGTTGCCTGGCCGTGGACCGTCACTTCCGGTGGCGAGGGGCAGTATTTTCCCACCAAGGCGGCCGCCATCGCCGAGGTGAAGCGCCTGCAGCGCGCCGGGGTGGAGAACATCGACGTCGGCTGCATGCAGATCAACCTGAAGTATCACCCGGACGCCTTCTCCTCCCTCGCCGAGGCCTTCGAGCCGGAGGCCAACGTGCGCTATGCCGCGCGCTTCCTCAAGGACCTGCGCGGCGCGCAGAACGGCTGGTCCGAGGCGGTGCGCCACTACCACTCCGCCGATGCGGAGCGGGGACGCGCCTACGAGCGCCGCGTCGCCGCCAACCACCGCGACTTCCTCGCCGAAGCCGCCTCCGGGCGCGCCTTCGCGTCGCCGCCGCGCGCCGCCCGCGCCGAAGCCGGGCCGGTGCGAGTCGCGGACAATTCGGCGGTGGAGCGGCAGCGCGCCGAGGCCCGCGCCGAGGCCGCGGCATGGCGGCAGAAGAAGCTGGAGGAGTATCTCGCCCGCCGTGCCGCACAGCGCGACGGCTGATGCGATCTTTTTTTGGCAAAAAGCATCCCGCGACTCTGGAAACTTCCCGTAGAAACGCTGTAGTCTGATCCCCGCGCGACGACGATGCACGGGAGACGATCATGAGCGAATGGAGCCTTGTCTACGATCATTACGATCCCAAAGAACAAGGCCTGCGCGAGGCGCTGTGCGCGACGGGCAACGGCTATTTTTGCACCCGCGGCGCCTTTCCTTGGGTGAAGGCCGACGATACCCACTATCCGGCAACCTATGTCGCAGGCGGCTACAACCGCCTGATTTCCCAGGTCGGCGACCACGAGGTCGAAACCGAAGACCTGGTCAACTTCCCCAACTGGCTGTCCCTCACCTTCCGCATCGACGGCGGCGAGTGGTTCGATCTCGACAAGGTCGAGATTCTCTCCTTCGAGCAGACGCTCGACATGCGCGAGGGCATGCTCAGGCACGCCGTCCGCTTCCGCCACGACAAGAACCGCGAAACCACGCTGACGGCGCGGCGCTTCGTCCACATGGGCTGGCCGCACCACGCGGCGCAGGAGCTCACCCTGGTGGCGCACAACTGGTCCGGCACCGTGGAGTTCCGCTCCGCGCTCGACGGCCAGGTGGAAAACAAATGCGTGCCGCGCTACGGCCACCTCGCCTCCCGGCATCTGGAATACATCTGGAGCGGCGAGTTCTCCGGCATTCTGAGCCCGGACAAGATGATCTGCCTGATCACCCGCTCGTCGCAAAGCCGCCTGCGCGCCGGCATGGCGGCGCGCACCCGGATCTTCCGCAACGGCGTGTGGGAAGAAGATGCGGCGGTCACCGTCAATGCCGAAACGGGCTACGTGGAGGCGCTGATCCCGGTGGAGGTCCACCGCGGCGAACCGATCCGCGTGGAGAAGATCTGCACCATCTACACCTCGCGCGACAAGGCGATCTCCGAGGCGGGCCTCGCCGCCCGCGAGGCGCTGGACCGCTGCCGCGACATCACGCCGCTGTTGCAGACCCACTTCCGCGCCTGGAACAACTATTGGGAACGCTGCGACATCGTGCTGCACCCCTCGCTGCACGAGGAGCAGAGGATTCTCCGCCTGCACATCTTCCACCTGCTGCAGACCGCCTCCAACCACACGCTCGACCTCGACGTCGGCGTGCCGTCGCGCGGCTGGACCGGCGAGTCCTACCGCGGCCACATCTTCTGGGACGAGGTGTTCATCCTCCCCTTCCTCACCTTCCGCATCCCCATCGTTTCCCGCGCGCTGCTGGAATACCGCTACCTCCGCCTCGGCCGGGCGCGCCTCAACGCGCAACTCGAAGGCTACCGCGGCGCGATGTTCCCCTGGCAGAGCGGCAGCGACGGACGCGAGGAATCCAAGCCCGAGCACTACAACCCGGCGACCGGCCAATGGACCCCCGACAACTCGCGGCGGCAGCGCCACGTCAACCTCACCGTGGCGTGGAACGTCTGGCACTATTTCATGGCCTCCGGCGACCGCCGCTGGATGGGCCTGCGCGGCGCGGAGATCATCGTCCTGATCGCGCGCTTCTTCGCCTCGCTCGCCACCTATGACGAGGCGGAGGACCGCTACCACATCGAAGGCGTGCTGGGGCCGGACATGTTCCACCACGGCTTCCCGGAGGATGCGCCGCACACCGGGGTGAAGGACAACGCCTACACCAACGTGATGGTCGCCTGGCTGATGGACACGGTGCTCACCGTGCTCGACATCATCGACGACATCTACCTGCGCGAGCTGATGGGCAAGCTCGACATCCAGAAGGACGAGATCGAAACCTGGACCGACATGAGCCTGAAAATGGCGGTGCCCTTCCAGGAGGGCGGCGTGATCAGCCAGTTCGAGGGCTTCGACACCCTGAAGGAACTGGACCTCGACGCCTACCGCGCCAAGCACGGCGACATCTACCGCATCGACCGCATCCTCGAAGCCGAAGGCGACGACGTCAACCACTACAAGGTCTGCCGCCAGGCCGACGTCTTGATGCTCTACTACCTGTTCAGCGAGTCCGAGCTGTCGGCGCTGCTTTTCCGCCTCGGCTACGACTTCACCGAGGAACACTACCGCCGCACGCTGGACTACTACATGGCGCGCACCAGCCACGGCACCACCCTCAGCCCGCTGGTGCACACCTGGATTCTGGTGCGCAACAACGACCCGCGCGCCTGGGAACTGATGCAGACCGCGCTGCGCGCCGACCTGACCGACATCCTCGGCGGCACGACGCGGGAAGGCATCCACCTCGGCATGATGTCGGGCACCGCCGACATGTTCCAGCGCGGCTTCACCGGCGCGCGGATCAGCGACGGCATCCTCAACCTCGACCCGGTGTTCCAGGACAAGATCAAGCAGTTGAAGTGCAAGCTGCGCTTCCACGGCAACTGGCTGTCCCTCGACATGAACGAGGAACGCATCTGCGTCAACGCCGATTCCTCCTGGTCGGAGCCGGTGACCATCTGCGTGCGCGGCGAATGCCGCAAGCTCGCGCCCGGATCGACGCTGATCTTCAAATTGTGACAAAACGTTTGCGCTTATTCATGCGCGAATATTTGTCTATACTCCCCCCGCCTCGCGCGTATCGCGCGGCGGGGGGAACCGTATCATTCACCTGAACGGGCATCATGGCTCTGGATATCGGCTCGCTCACGCTCTACCGCGAGAAGACCCTGTTCTTCGACGGCGCGCACCCGGGGCCGGACCTCGAACCCTATGCCAAGCTCGCCATCCGCGCCAACCGCGTCACCTTCGCCCTGCGCGCCGGAGAACAGACCGAACGCATCGTGGTGCGCGGCCAGAACGTCCCCTCCACCCTGCGCCTCTCCGGGATGATCCTCGATTCCTTCAAGGCCGATCCCGCCGCCTTCCAACTGCTCGGCTGGGGGCGGCTGAGCGGGGACGCGCTCTCCGACTACGACCGCGCCTACATGCCGGAAAGCTGGTTCTCCCTCTACGCCAACGGCATCAAGCTGTTCTCCTCGTACGAGAACGCCCAGGCGATCGACCTGGTGGAGGAAGAGGCGAAGGGCGCCGACGTCACCGAAATGCTGCTGAAGCGGCTGGCGCCGCGGCTCATCGACGTGCGCCAGGTGCGGCTGCGCCACGACAGCCAGGCGGCGATCGTGATGAACGAGAATTCCGACGGCGTACGCTGCGCGGTGATCGAACGCCGCCGCGGCAAGGATGCGGCCTATTCCTTCCACGTGCAGAATCCGCCGAAGAAGCGCATCCGCTTATCCGCGGTGGCGTTCATGGCCGCCGACCTGTTCGAAATCCAGAACCTCTATGCGGTGGCGGAGCGCGTGGCGAAGTCGCTCGCCGGAGCGGCGCAGGCGGAGGCGGCCGCGGCGATGTCGCTCGACCTCGTGGAGGCGATGCAAACCCGCAACCTCCAGCTCGGCTCCCTGGTCAAGGCCTTCCACGAAAGCCACGCGGTGCGCTATCGCCCCGCCCCGCCCGCCTATTTGCCGGTCGCCGCGCGGGGCTGACGAAAAACCAAAACTTTCCGGGGACTCGGCACCCCCATACCCCCCATGACTTTTGGTTTTTGCGCGCAGCGCCATGGAACCATCACGTGGCGTGACGGTTGCGCGCAAACACGAAAAATTATGGGGTGCGCGAGGGGACCGAGTCCCCTCGCAATGTTTTTTCTTTCCCGGCTCAGCCCCAGAGGTCGGGCAGCGGCGGGGAGACGTGGCCGCGCGAGTAGGAGAGGCCGAACTCCCGGTCCTTGGCGAGGATCACCGGCCCGTCGAGATCGACGTAGGCCGCCCGCGAGGCCAGCAGGAAGGCTGGCGCCATGGCGAGCGAGGTGCCGACCATGCAGCCGACCATCAGCTTGAGGCCCGCCTCCTCCGCCGCCTTGGCCATGGCGATCGCCTCGGTGAGGCCGCCAGCCTTGTCGAGTTTGACGTTGACCATGTCGTAGAGGGCGGCGAGCCGCGGAATGTCCTTCACCGTGTGGGAGGATTCGTCGGCGCAGAGCGGAATCGGGGAGCCGATCTCGGCGAGCAGGCCGTCCTCCCCTGCGGGCAAGGGCTGTTCCACCATGGCGACGCCGAGGTCGGCGAGCGCGGCGAGCGTCGCGGTGAGTTCGGCGGGCGGCAGCGCCTCGTTGGCATCGACGATGAGGGCGGCGTCCGGCCGCGCCGCACGCACCGCGCCGACGCGGTCGAGCGCGCCCTCGGAGCCGAGTTTCAGCTTGAGGAGCGGGCGGCCCTCCTTCGCCTTGGCGGCGGCGGCCATCTTCTCCGGCGTGTCCAGGCTCAGGGTCTCGGCGGTGACCACGGTCCGGGGCGCATCCAGGCCCGCGATCTCCCATACCGGGCGGCCGCGTTCCTTCGCCTCCAGGTCCCAGAAGGCGCAGTCGAGCGCATTGCGCGCCGCACCCGCGGGCATCGCCGCCTGCAACGCGGCGCGGTCCACCCGGCCGCTCGCGAGCGCCGGGGCCATCGCCTTGATCGCGGCGATCACCCCTTCGACGCTTTCGCCGTAGCGGGCATAGGGCACGCACTCGCCGCGGCCGCGCCGCCCGCTCTTCGCGTCGGTGAGAGTCGCCACCACCACCTCGGCGATGGTGCGGGACCCTCGCGAGATCGCGAAGGTCCCGGCGATCGGCCAGCTCTCGTGCTGAACGTCGAGCACCCACATCGCCCCGGCCCTCAGAGGACGGCCAGACGATCGACCACCGCGCCCACGCCGTCCTTGAGCGGATCGACGCACGGCAGGCCGAAGGTCTTGGCGAGGTCCGCCTTCAGCACCGCCGCCGCATCCGCGGCCATCGCCGAGGTGTTGAGGCAGATGCCGACGAACTGCGCCCTGGGGTTCACCACGCGCGCGCAGGCGAGGTTCATCTCCATGCACGGCTTGATGTTGGGCGGGCGGTAGTCCGGCAGGCCGCGCATGTGATCGCGCACCGGATCGTGGCAGAGCACCAGGGCGTCGGGCTGCGCGCCGTGCAACAGGCCGAGGCTGACCCCGGCGTAGGAGGCGTGGAACAGCGAGCCCTGCCCTTCGACCACATCCCAGTGGTCGGCCTCGTTGGCGGGCGTCAGCCACTCCACCGCGCCGGAGATGAAGTCGGCGACCACCGCGTCCACCGAGACCCCGCCGCCCGCGATGAAGATGCCGGTCTGGCCGGTGGCGCGGAAATCGGCCTTCATGCCGCGCGCCAGCATTTCCTTCTCGAGGGCGAGCGCGGTGTACATCTTGCCGACCGAGCAGTCGGTGCCCACGGCGAGCAGACGGTGGCCGGAGCGCGGCTTGCCGGAGGCCACCGCGAAGTGCTGCGGCGGATGCCGCACGTCGAAAATCTTGCGTCCGAGCTTCTTGGCGTGGGCGGCGATCTCCGGCACGTCGGCGAGGCGCTGGTGCAGGCCGGCGGCCACGTCCATGCCGAGGTCCATCGCCTTCAGGATGGTGGCGAGCCAGGCGCCGCCGATGATGCCGCCGCGGTTGACGACGCCGACGATCAGGGTCTTCGCACCCTTGGCCGCGGCTTCCTCCACCGTCAACTCGGCGATCTTCAGATCGGCCTTGCAATCGGGCAGGCGGATCTGCCCGAGGCACCAATCCGGCCGCCAGGCGGCGATGCCGTCCGCCGTTTTTGCCGCCAACTGGTCCGGCGCGTCACCCAAAAACAGCGCATAGGGCGGTTCGATCTGCATGGTCAAGAGTCTCCTCGTTCCCGTTTCTTCCGTTCATCAAAAAGACGCCCACCGGGGAATGCCCGGTGCAGGCGCCGTTGCCGTGTTTGCTTCACCACAGGAGAGGATCGGGTTCCATTGGGAACCGCGTGCGGTTTTCCGCTTGCGGCGAATCAATGCACAGGCCGCGATGTCAGGCAACACTTTTTGCACGCCGGCGCGGCGGAAAACCGGGCGTATCGTCAATTCCGCCACGGCCACCGCCCTGCACGCACACCGCAAAACCGCGGAAAACCAATGGGTTTCCAGCTTTCCGGTTGACAAAATCCCGGCAGTATCGGGTAATCAGGGGAATGTCGAGCGCCGAGGGCGGCGCGTTTCTTCCGTTCCAACCGAAACGGCCCTGTTAAGATGAATCAGCTGACGACGACGACACCGGGACGCCACGGCATCGCGACGGCGCAAACCGACGAGCAGGTTTTCGTCACCATCTACGTAGCCAAGCAATTGTTCGGCATTCCGGTCGAACGGGTGCAGGACATCCTGATCCCCGAAAAGATCGCCCATATTCCGCTTGCGCCCTCGGAGATCGCCGGCGCGATCAACCTGCGCGGCCGCATCGTCACCGTGGTGGACGTGCGCCAGTGCCTGGGGCTGAAGCCGCCGCCGGAAGGCACGGAGCCGATGTGCGTCACCGTCGAGCAGGGCGCCGAACTCTACAGCCTCAAGGTGGATTCCGTCGGCGCGGTGATCAGCATGCCGACCGAACGCATCGAGAACAACCCGACGACGCTGGACCAGCGCTGGCGCAGCATTTCCGCAGGCGTCATCCAGTTGGAGGAAGAGTTGCTCATCCTCCTCGACATCGATTCCCTTCTGGGCTTCGCCGGACGCTGAGAACAATCCGAAGATTCCCAAAAAAACGGGCGGCGCGCCGGGAGCATGCCGCCCTTTCGTTTGCGCCCGGAGCTGCCCACACGCGGCAGTGGCGGATATTCCTTTTTGTATTGGCTTGGTTCCGCCGCGTTGATAAGGTTGGAACGGATCGCTTGAGCCGCGGAAGGACCTCCGCAAGCCTTTCATCCGTCCGCCTTTTGGGGGAAGGTACTGGTGTCTCCAGTCGAAAAATCGGCACGCGACCGCTTCGTCTCCCTATCCTTCTGCTGGGGGGAAATCCTTTTTGAAATTTCCGACTCCTTCCACATCCTCTTCGCCGGAGGATTGACCGAGGCGATGTTCGGCGCCGCGCCGGAAAGCCTCGCCGGACGCAACTTCCTCGACCTCGCCGGCGGACCGGCGCGCACCGTGGTGCGCACCGTTCTGGACCGCGCGCGGGAAACCCTGGGCCGCATCCAGGACCTCTACATCTCGCTGGAACGCACCGGCGGCCGCAGCCAGGTCTGCCAGATCGCGGGCTACTACGCCGCGCCCGACGCCGCGCACCGGGATGGACGCTTCTTCCTCGCCCTCAAGCTGATGCCCAACGCCTACCTGGAACAGGCGCTCGGCTACGCCGACGGCTTCCGCGACGCGGACTCCTTCTGCGATATGGCCAACGAGGCCCTGGCGCGGCGGCGCGACGCCAAGCTGTCCTTGATCTCCATCCCCGATCTGCAAAGCCTCTTCGGCGAGATGGGGCGCGGCGAGCAGCGCAACATCCGCCTCGCCATCAGTTCCTTTTTGCATGCGCACGCGCTTTCGCAGGAGGAGGCGGGCACCATGGGGCTGGGCAAGTACGCCCTGGTGCACTCCGAGGCCACCGACATCGAAGCCCTGCGCGGCGAACTCGCGGACCTGCTGGCCGCGATCACCCGGCAGAACGAGGTGGACGTGCGCACCGCCACCATCTCCGGCCAGGACGACGTGGCCGCCGAAGATATGGCCAAGGGCATCGTCTTCGCGATCAACCAGTTCAAGGAAAGCGCGGGCCAGGGGCTCACCCTCTCGTCCCTCAACGCCAACTTCGCCGGGCTGGCGGAAGAGGCGGTGAAAACCGTGACGCTGTTCCGCAACGTCGTGGAGCACTCCAACTTCGCCATCGTCTTCCAGCCGATCGTCAGCCTGAAAGACGGCGCGGTGCACCACTACGAGGTGCTGAGCCGCTTCCAGGGCAAGTTCGGCGAATCCCCCTACCGCTACATCTGCTTCGCCGAGGAGACCGGCCTGATTTCCAGCTTCGACTTCGCGGTGATGCTCAAGACCGTGGAGTGGCTGGAAACCAACGCCAGGAAGAACAAGCTGCGCATGGCGGTGAACATGTCGGGGCAGTCGCTGCTCGACCCCGGCTACCGCGAGCGCATCGACGACCTCCTCAAGGCCAAGCCCTGGCTCAAGGACCGCCTGATCTTCGAACTCACCGAATCCTCCCGCGTCGAGGACCTGCAAAGCGCCGACCTCTACATCCAGCACCTGCGCGGCAAGGGCGTGCCGATCTGCCTCGACGACTTCGGCGCGGGCGCGGCAAGCTTCAACTATCTCTCCGCGATGGCGGTGGACGTGGTGAAGCTGGACGGCGTGGCGGTGGAAAACACCATCGGCACGGTGCGCGGCCGCGCCTTCATGAAGGCGATGGGCTCGTTCTGCCGCGAACTCAAGGTGGAAACCATCGGCGAGATGGTGGACAGCAAGGAGAAGATGGCCTTCCTCCAGGCCTGCGACATCGACTTCGCCCAGGGCTACCTGTTCGGCAGGGGCGAAACCGTGCCTCAGGACATCGCCAGGCAGGTCGCGCCGCTGTTCTCCTAGGCCGCCAGCGCGCGGATGCGCTCCACCATCGAGAACAGGCCGTTGCGGCGGCTCGGCGACAGATGCTGGTCGAGCCCCAGCCCGTGGAGGAAGTCCTCCGCATCGATCGCCGCGATCTCCGCCTTCGGGCGGCCGGAATAGAGCATCAGGAGAATGCGGATCAGGCCGCGCACGATGTGCGCGTCGCTGTCCGCCGTGAGGTCGAGGCGCACCCGCCCCTCGCCGTCGGCGTGCTCGCGCCCCACCATCCACACCTGGCTGGTGCAGCCGCGCACCTTGGTCGCCTCGGTCTTCAGCGCCTCGTCCATCGGCGGCAGGCCCTTGCCCAGGTCGATGATGTAGGCGTAGCGCTCCTCCCAGTCGTCGAGGAACCCGAACGTCTCCTTGAGGTCCTCCAACTCCGCCGCCGCTTCCATTCCGTCACGTCCTCATGAAAAACCAGACCGGGGCGCGGCCCCGGACCCCGCAAAGGGTCGTGGACCCTTTGATCCCCTAACTTGTTTTCGCCGCGCAGCGGCAATCCTATCGCGCTTTGCGCAAAAACCGAAAGCATGTGGGTTCCAAGGGCGTTACGGCCCTTGGCGGGGGTTCCGGGGGCGGCGCCCCCGGATTTTAGAAGTAGTCCAGCAGCATGCGCGCCGCTTCGGTCATGCAGTCGGGGGTCCATGGCGGGTCCCACACCAGGTAGACCTCGACGATGCCGACGCCGGGCACGCGGGAAACGGTGAGCGCCACCTCCTCCGGCAGTTCGCCCGCCACCGGGCAGCCCGGCGCGGTCAGCGTCATGCGGATCTTCACGTCGCCGTCCTCGGAGCGCAGGATGTCGTAGATCAGCCCGAGGTCGTAGATGTTGACCGGGATTTCCGGGTCGTGCACCTCGCGCAGGGCGGCGACGATCGGCTCGTCGGAGTCCACCGGGGGCATGCCGGGTTGCAGCGGCATGCCGGCGCGGCCCACCAGGTCGTCGCCCGCCAGCGCATCGGCGAGCGCGTCCGCGCCGTCGTCCGTCTCGTCGCGCCAGGTCTCCGCGTCTGCGGTCTCTTCCGGGGCGGTCTCCGCCTCGGGCACGAATTCATTCATCGAAAACCGGTTGCCTTCCGTCATGTCCTGACCCTACCCGATACCTGTCACCGCAACATCGCCAGCGCGCGCTCCACCCCTGAGGCCAGGGCTTCCGCCTCGGCCAGGGTGTTGTAGAGGGCGAACGAGGCGCGCGTCGTCGCCGAAACCCCCATCCGCACCATCAGCGGCTGGGCGCAGTGGTGCCCCGCCCGCACCGCGATGCCGCGTTGATCGAGAAGCGTCGCGATATCGGCGGGGTGCGCGCCCTCCGCCACGAAGGAGAGCACGCCGCCCTTGTCCGGCGCGGTGCCGACGATCCGCACGCCGGGAATGCGGCCGAGCAGGTCGGTGGCGTGCGCCAGAACCTCGGCCTCGTGCGCGTGGATGCGCGCAAGGCCCAGACCCTCGATATAATCGATCGCGGCGGCGAGGCCAATCGCCTCGACGATCATCGGCGTGCCCGCCTCGAAGCGCGCCGGGGGCTCGGCCCAGGTGCTGCGCTCGAAGGAGACGGTCTCGATCATGTCGCCGCCGCCCTTGTAGGGCGGCAGGGCGTCGAGCAGCGCCCGCTTGCCGTAGAGCGCGCCGATGCCGGTGGGGCCGTAGATCTTGTGGCCGGTGATGGCGTAGAAGTCCACGTCGAGGTCCTGCACGTCCACGGTCTGGTGCACCGCGCCCTGGCAGCCGTCGGCGACGACGATCGCGCCCGCCGCGTGCGCCGCGGCGGCGATGCGCTTGATCGGCATGATCGTGCCGAGCACGTTGGACATGTGCGCCACCGCCACCGCCTTGACCTTGGGCGAGAGCATGGCGGTGAACGCGTCGAAGTCGAACACCCCGGCGTCGGTCACCGGGATCGGCCGCACCACCGCGCCGGTGGCCGCCGCGGCGAGCTGCCAGGGCACGATGTTGGAGTGGTGCTCGCTCTCGCAGACGAGAACCTCGTCGCCGGGCTTGAGGAAGCTCTGCCCCCAGCAGCGCGCCACCAGGTTGAGGGAATCGGTGCCGCCGGAGGTGAAGACGATCTCCGAGGCGTCCGCCGCGCCGAGGAAGCGGCGCACCGTCTCGCGCGCCGCCTCGTACATGCCGGTGGCGGCGTCGGAGAGCGCGTAGATGCCGCGGTGCACGTTGGCGTAGGAGGTGCGGTACATCGTGTCCATGGCTTGCAGAACCGCTTCCGGCTTCTGCGCCGAGGCGCCGTTGTCGAGGAACACCAGAGGCTTGCCGTGCACCAGGATGGAGAGGATCGGGAAGTCGCGGCGCACCGCCGCGACGTCGAAGCTGTTGCGGCCCGCGACCGTGGTGATTTCCCCCAGGGGACCGTTCATCGCTTCGCTCCTTCCGCGTCCAGCCATGCATCGGCCCGCGCCGCGAAAGCCGCGCGCACCGCCTCGTCCGAAATCGTGTCCAGAACCTCGCCGATGAAGGCCCGCATCAACAGGGCGCGCGCCGTCACCGCGTCGATGCCGCGCGCCTGTAGATAGAACAGCTGGTCGCCGTCGAGTTCGCCCACCGTGGCGCCGTGGCTGCACTTCACGTCGTCGGCATAGATCTCCAGCTCCGGCTTGCAGTCCACCTCGGCGGCGCGGGAGAGCAGCAGCGCCTTGTGCAGCTGGTTGCCGACGATCCTCTGCGCATCGCGCCAGACCTGCACCCGGCCCTGGTAGACGCCCTTGCTCCTGCCGTCGAGGATGCCCTTGAACACCTGGTCGGTGGTGGTCTCCGGCGCAATGTGATCGACCACCGTGGTGGTGTCGCACACCGCCTCGCCGCGCACCCCGTAGGCGCCGTTGAGCTGCGCCTCGCCGCCCGCGCCCACCATCTTCAGGCGCATCTCGTGGCGCGCCGTCTTGCCGCCGAGTTGCAGCACGAAGCCCTCGTAACGGCCGTTTTCCGGCACCGCGCAGCGGCCGAGGGAAACGTGGGTGGCGGCCTTGCCTTCCGCCTGCAACACATAGTGCTTGAGCGCGGCCCCGGCGCCGAGAACCATCTCGCTCACCGCGTTGACCGCATAGACGCCCTCGGCCGGGCCGGTGAAGGTTTCCACCAGGGTCAGCGACGCGCCCGCGCCGAGGCGCACCAGCAGGCGGGGAAACGACATCGCAGGCGTATCCCCGACGGCGAGCGCCACCACCTCGACGATCGGCGCGACCGCAACCGCCGCATCGACGGAGAGCACCGCGCCGTCCTCCAGCCAGGCGCTGGCGAGCGCAGCCATCGGCGCCTGGGCGAAATCCGCCCCGCCGTCCAGCGCCGCGAGCACTTCCGCGTCGCCCGCCTCCAGGCAGGCGCACAGGCTTTTCACCGTCACTCCGGCGGGCAGGCCCGGCGTGGAGAGGTGTTCGGCATAGCGGCCGTTGACCAGGACGATGCGCACCGCCTCCACCGCCAGGCCCGCGCCCCTCGGCGCGGCGGCCACCACAGCGGGCGCGGCGCGGCCGAACGAGGTGCTTTCCAGATCCTTCAACCGGGTGTAGCGCCAGGCCTCCACCTTGCCGTGCGGCAGGCCCTGGTCGCGGAAGGCGGCGGCGGCGGCGGCGCGCAACGCCGCCACCGGCCCGCCGCCGGGCAGCGCGGCGGCGAGATGCGCGTGATCCTCGAGGAAGGGAGCGGCAGAGATATGGTTCATCGCCTCCTCCCTCACGCCGCCGTGCCGGCATACTCGGCGTAGCCGGTCTTTTCCAGCTGCTTCGCCAGGTCCGGGCCGCCGGTCTCGACGATGCGTCCGTCGGCGAGCACGTGCACCACGTCGGGCACGATGTAGTCGAGCAGGCGCTGGTAGTGGGTGATCACCAGGAAGGAGCGGTCCGGCGCGCGCTGCGCGTTCACCCCCTCGGCGACGATGCGCAGGGCGTCGATGTCGAGCCCCGAATCCGTCTCGTCGAGGATCGCGAGCTTGGGCGCCAGCACCGCCATTTGCAGCATCTCGTTGCGCTTCTTCTCACCGCCGGAGAAGCCGACGTTCAACGGGCGCTTCAGCATGTCGTCGGGCAGGTACAGCAGCTTCGCCTTCTCGCGCAACAGCCGGAGGAACGCCATGGGGTCCATCTCCGCCTCGCCGCGCGCCTTCCTCTGCGCGTTCACCGCGGTCTTGAGGAAGGTGGTGTTGGTGACGCCGGGAATCTCCACCGGATACTGGAAGGCGAGGAAGAGGCCGAGCGCGGCGCGCTCCTCCGGCTCCATCTCCAGCACGTCATGGCCGTCGAAGCTTACCGAACCGCCGGTCACCGTGTAGCCCGGACGGCCGGAGATGACGTGCGCCAGCGTGCTCTTGCCGCCGCCGTTGGGGCCCATGATGGCGTGCACCTTGCCCGGCTCCACGGCGAGCGTGACGCCCTTGAGGATTTCCTTGTCCTCGATGCTGACGTGCAGATCCGTAACGATCAAACCCTTGCTCATGCTCTCAAACTCCTTCCCGCGCCGTCAGCCGACGCTGCCTTCCAGGCTGATGCCCACCAGTTTCTGCGCCTCGACGGCGAATTCCATGGGCAGGTTTTGCAGAACTTCCTTGCAGAAGCCGTTGACGATGAGGGCCACCGCCTCCTCCGGCGAGAGGCCGCGCTGGCGGCAGAGGAACAGCTGGTCGTCGCTGATCCGCGCCGTCGTCGCCTCGTGCTCGATGGTGGAAATCGGCATGTGGCTCTCGATGTAGGGCACGGTGTGGGCGCCGCACTTGTCGCCGATGAGGAGGCTGTCGCACTGGCTGTAGTTGCGCGCGCCCTCCGCATTGGCCAGCACGCGCACTAGGCCGCGGTAGGTGTTGTCGGACCGCCCCGCCGCGATGCCCTTGGAGACGATGGTCGAGCGGGTGTTCTTGCCGATGTGGATCATCTTGGTGCCGGTGTCGGCCTGCTGCGCGTTGTTGGTGATCGCGACGGAATAGAACTCGCCCACCGAATCGTCGCCCTGCAGGATGCAGCTCGGGTACTTCCAGGTCACCGCGGAGCCGGTCTCCACCTGCGTCCACGAGATCTTCGAGCGCTTGCCGCGGCAGGCGCCGCGCTTGGTCACGAAGTTGTAGATGCCGCCCTTGCCCTCGGCGTCGCCGGGGTACCAGTTCTGCACCGTGGAATACTTGATCTCCGCATCGTCCAGCGCGATCAGCTCCACCACCGCGGCGTGAAGCTGGTTTTCGTCGCGCTGCGGCGCGGTGCAGCCCTCGAGGTAGGAGACGTAGGCCCCCTCCTCGGCGATGATCAGGGTGCGCTCGAACTGCCCGGTGTTCTGCGCATTGATGCGGAAATAGGTGGACAGCTCCATCGGGCAGCGCACCCCCTTGGGGATGTAGACGAACGAGCCGTCGGAGAACACCGCCGAGTTGAGGCAGGCGAAGTAGTTGTCGCCCTGCGGCACCACCGAACCGAGGTACTTTTTCACCAGTTCGGGGGCGCGGTGCACCGCCTCGGAGAAGGAGCAGAAGATGATCCCCTTCTCCTCCAGCTTCGCCTTGTAGGTGGTGGCCACCGAAACGCTGTCGAACACCGCGTCCACCGCCACCACGCCCGCGAGGATTTCCTGCTCCTTGAGCGGAATGCCGAGCTTCTCATAGGTCGCCAGCAGCTCCGGGTCCACCTCGTCGAGCGACTTCGGGCCGTCGCTCCTGTTCTTCGGCGCGGCGTAGTAGTGGAGGTCCTGATAGTCGATCTTCGGGTAATCGACCTTGGCCCAGGTCGGCTCCTCCATCTTCCGCCACAGGGTGAGCGCCTTCAGCCGCCATTCCAGCAGCCACTCCGGCTCGTCCTTCTTCGCCGAAATGTAGCGGATGGTGTCTTCGGTCAGGCCCTTGGGCGCCACGTCCATCTCGATGTCGGTGACGAAGCCGTACTTGTAGGCCCCGGTGAACTCATGCACCGTTTCGACGGTTTCGATTGTGGACACCATACCTTCTTGCCTTTCCTTAAGAAGCCTGCATCGCCGGGGCGTGACGCGCCGCGATGCCCTTGATCAGATCGTCGTGGTCCATGAAGCGCGCCTCGGGCAGCATGTCGATCAGCCGCACCTCGTGCAGGGAGCGCCGGATCGCCACGTTGACGGCGTTCCAGTGGCCGCTCATCGGGCACTGGTCGGTGAGACTGCAACACGCCCCGGAGTCCTCGACGCAGCCGGTCACCGCGATCGGGCCTTCCAGGGATTCGATGATCTGCGCCATCGAGATCGTCTCCGGCAGGCGGGCGAAGCCGTAACCGCCATTGACGCCGCGCGCCGACTGCAAAATCTCGGCACGGGCGAGCTGCTTGAGAATCTTCGAGACGGTGGGCAACGGCACGCCGGAAGAGGCCGCGAGGTCGGCGGCGGAGCGCAGGCGTTCGCCGCGCACCAGGTCGCACAGCACCACCACCGCGTAATCCGTCAATTTGTTGACTCTCAGCATCGGGTATTCCCTGCCTTGCCGCAGCCGCCGGAGCGCCCGCCTTTCCTCGTCTTTTACAGTCGCGATTGCGAATCGTTCTCAGATACAGGACCAAAACGGTACAGTTTCTGAATTAGTCCGATCGCGCCGCCTGTCAACCCGATAAAATTGACGGGACGCAAAAATACCGCCGCAGCCCAACCCGGGGGACGCACCCGCCGCGGCGGGGCGAAACCCGCGGTCGCACCGCGAAACCGTTCCGGTGCAGGCGGTTCCACTCGAGCGGAATATGCTCTAGGGTGGAGCGTTTCGACTCGTCACCTCGCAGGACAATCATGACGCCGCGCCACCTCAAGAGCATCGTCTGCCTCAACTCCGGCCCGCTTTTGCGCAAGGGCCCGCCGGAAAAGGCGGAGTGCCTGAACACCGAGTCGCTCTATCACGGCTATTTCTGCGTCAACCGCTATACCCTGCGGCAGCAGACCTTCGGCGGCGGCTGGAGCGAACCGTTCACCCGCGAGGTGTTCGAGCGCGGCCACGCCGTGGCGATCCTGCCCTACGACCCGGTTTCCGACCGCGTGGTGCTGATCGAGCAGTTCCGCGTCGGCGCGCTGATCGCCGGGTGGCGCCCCTGGCTGATCGAGACCGCCGCGGGGATGATCGAACCCGGGGAAACCCCGGAGGAAGTGGCGCGCCGCGAAACCGCGGAAGAGACCGGCCTCGCCGTCGGGCGGCTGGAATTCATCGCGCACAGCCTCTGCACCCCCGGCGGCAGTTCGGAAACCCTGGCCCTCTACTGCGCCGAGGTGGACGCCTCGCAAGCGCCGGAATATGCCGGACTGGCCCACGAGAACGAGGACATCCGGGTGTTCTCCATGTCCGCGGCGGACGCCATCGGCCTGCTCGAAGCCGGATCGGTGAACAACGCCAGCACCCTGATCGTCCTGCAATGGCTCGCCCTCAACCACGCGCGGCTGCGCGCCGCGTGGCAGACCGGAAAGGACACGCGATGACCGCCTGCGAAGCCCTGATCGACGGCGACTGGCTTGCCGCCCGGCTCGACGCGCCGGATATCGTCATCCTCGACGCCACCAGCTTCCTTCCCACCGATCCGCGCGATCCGAAGCAATGCTTCCGCGAGGCGCGCATCCCCGGCGCGCGCTTCTTCGACATCAACGACGTCGTGGACCCGGCGAGCAAGCTTTCCCACGCCATGCCGAAGCCGGAGACCTTTCTCGCCAAGGTGAGCCGCCTCGGCGCGGGCGACGGCTTCAAGGTGGTGGTCTACGACGCCAACGGCGGCGGCTCCGCCGCGATGCGGGCGTGGTGGATGTTCCGCGCCTGCGGGCATGAGGACGTGGCGGTGCTCGACGGCGGCCTGCCGAAGTGGATCGCCGACGGCCACCCGGTGGAGGACGGCCCGGAGCGTCCGCTCGCGCCGCGCGACTGGCGGCACTTCACGCCGCGCGAGGGCGGCCCGCGCGTCGTCCCCATGGCCGAGGTGCTGGACAACCTCACGGCAAAGACCGCGGTGCTCGCCGACGCCCGCGCCGCGGAGCGCTATGCCGGCACCGCGCCGGAGCCGCGGGCCAGCCGCTTCTTCGGCCATGTGCCGGGCGCGGTCAACCTGCCGCACGCGAATTTCTTCAACGCCGACAAGACGGTGAAATCGCCGGAGGAGATCCGTGCGATCTTCGCCGCCGCGGGCGCGCCCCTGGACTCCACGCCCCTGGTGGCGATGTGCGGCACCGGCGTCACCGCCTGCGTCGTCGCCTTCGCCGCCTTCCTCGCCGGAAAGACCGACGTTGCGGTCTACGACGGGTCCTGGGAGGAATGGGGCAATTCCGACGTTCCCGTCGCCACCGGACCGAAACCCTGAGGAACCCGATGAAGAAAGACACCCTGCTCACCCATGCCGGACGCACCTCCCCCTACTTCTCGGGGAGCGTCAACCCGCCGGTGTATCACGTCTCCACCGTCACCTTCCCGACCATGGCGGCGATGGCGGACGCCCAGGGCGACCACCTCAACAGCTTCTACTACGGCCGCATCGGCACGCCGACCACCATGGCCTTCGAGGAGGCGGTGGCCGCGGCGGAAGGCGGCGAACGCACCATCGCCCTGCCCTCGGGCCTCGCCGCCATCGCCGCGACGCTCACCGCGTTCACCGCGCCGGGCGACCACATCCTGGTGTCCGACGGCGTCTACGGCCCGACCCGCACCTTCTGCCAGGACATCCTGAAGAAGAACGGCGTCGCGGTGGAATACTTCCACCCCCTGGCGGGCGAAAACATCGCGCCGCTGTTCAAGCCCAACACCCGCCTGGTGTTCTGCGAATCCCCCGGCTCGCTGACCTTCGAGATGCAGGATATTCCCGCCATCGCCGCGGTGGCGCACGCCAAGGGCGCGCTGGTGGCGGCGGACTGCACCTGGGCCTCGCCGGTGTTCTTCCGCCCGTTCGAGAAGGGCATCGACATCTCCATCCAGGCGGCGACCAAATACATCGTCGGCCATTCGGATGCGATGCTCGGCACCGTCACCACCAGCGCCGAACTCTACCCGCAAATCAAGACCACCGCGGTGAAATACGGCTATTCGGTGGGCGCGGAGGAAGCCTACCTCGGCCTGCGCGGCCTGCGCAGCCTCGGCGCGCGGATGAAGCAGCACCAGGAGAACGGCCTCGCCGTGGCGCGCTGGCTGCAAGGCCGCCCCGAGGTGGCGCACGTGCTGCACCCCGGCCTGCCGGACGACCCGGGCCACCCGGTCTTTGCGCGCGATTTCCTGGGGGCGAGCAGCCTGTTCGGGGTGATCCTCGAACCCTATCCGGAAGAGGCGATGGTGCAGATGATCGACAGCCTCAAGCTGTTCTCGCTGGGCTTCAGCTGGGGCGGCTTCGAAAGCCTGATCATGTACACCACGCCCGGCATCGTGCGCACCACGGTGCTGTGGAACGCCGACGGCCCGACGCTGCGCCTGCACGTCGGCCTGGAGGACCCGGAGGACCTGATCGCCGACCTCGAAGCCGGGTTCGAACGGCTCAACGCCTTCATCTATTGAGCGGGGACGCGATGACCGACGAAACCCTCGCGCCGCTCTTCGCCGAGCTGCGCTTCACCGCGGACGGGCTGATCCCCGCCATCGCCCAGCAGTTCGACAGCGGCGAGGTGCTGATGATGGCCTGGATGAATGCGGAGTCCATCGCCGAGAGCCTGGCCGCCGGGCGGGTGTGCTATTGGTCGCGCTCGCGCGGCGCGCTGTGGCGCAAGGGCGAGACCTCGGGCCAGGTACAGGCGCTTGTGGCGCTGCGCCCGGACTGCGACGGCGACGCCCTGCTGCTGCTGGTGGACCAGAAGGGCGTCGCCTGCCACACCGGGCGGCGCAGCTGCTTTTTCCGCGAATGGCAGGCGGGCGGCCTGGTCACCCTGACCGAGCCGCAAATCTCCGAAGAGGACCTCTACGGGAAAAAGCCTACGGCTTGAGCGGCGCGACCAGCAGGCCGCGCGCCGCGCCCTTGCCCTTGGCGGCGTCCGGCCGGTCGGTGAGCACGATCGGCTCCTGCGGCGGCACGAAATCGGGCGGCGGCGGAACCGCAGCCGCCTTGGCCACGGGCTTTTCGGCCGGCTTTTCGGCGGGTTCGGGCGGCGGCGGCGCGGGCGTGGCCTGCGGTTTGTCCGGATTGCGGGAGGCGATGGCCCCCTTCTCCAGTTGCTCGTCGAACCACGAAAGCAGAGAGCCGAGGCCCCCGGCGTTCTCCGGCCCCACCGCCTCGGCGGGCTTCGCCGCAGGTTCGGCCGCAGGCTCGGCCGCAGGTTCGGCTTCGGGTTCCGCCGGGGTTGCGGCCTGCGGCGGCGGAGAAGCGGGCGCGGTCTGCGGCTTGTCCGGGTTGCGGGAGGCGGCGGCCCCCTTCTCCAACTGCCGGTCGAACCACGAGAACAGGCTCCCCAGGTCCTCCGCGACGTCGGAAAGGGTGAGCGACGAATCCTTGCCCGCCTCCTGCGCCCGCGCCGCGGCAGGCGCAAGCGCCAGAACCGCGGCCAGAGCCAACCGGAAAAACCGCATGCGCACGCTCATCCACCGCTTCCTTTTCACCCGCTCCGGCGCAGTATCGGCGCGAAGCCGCAAAGGCGTCAACCGCGCCTTGACGGCATTGCCGCCGCCCCCCACTTCGGAAACCCACGGTACAGGATTCCGCCGATGCCCGCACCCGCCGCCGATCCCCGCCTTCCTGTCACCCTGATCACCGGGTTTCTCGGCGCGGGAAAAAGCACCCTGCTCAACGCCCTGCTCGCCCGGCCCGGTTTCGCCGGATCGGCGGTGCTGGTCAACGAGTTCGGCGACATCGGCATCGACTCCGCACTGATCCGCGCCGTGGACGGCAACGTGGTGACGCTCTCCACCGGCTGCGTCTGCTGCGCCCTGCGCGGCGAGCTGATCGACGCGCTTAAGGACCTGCACTTCAAGCGGGTGCGCGGCCGGATCGCGGAGTTCGGCCGCCTCGTCGTCGAGACCTCGGGCCTCGCCGACCCCGCGCCGATCCTCGCCACTCTGCTGCGCGAGCCGGTGCTCGCCGCGGTCTACCGCATCGACGGCATCGTCGCGGTGATCGACGGCGAACACGGCGCGGCGCACCTCGACGAACGCAACGAGGCGCGGGTGCAGGCCGCCGTCGCCGACCGCCTGCTGATCTCCAAGACCGACCGCATCGATGCGGCGACGGAGGAAGCCCTCGCCGCCCGCCTGCGGGCGCTGAACCCCCTGGCCGAGATCATCCCGATGCGCTGGGGCGATGCCTCGGCGGAGGCGCTCTGCGGCGGCTTCGACCCGGCGCGCGCGGCCGCCTTCGCCGCAGCGGAAGAGCACCACCACGACCACCACCACGGCCACGACCACCGCGACGGCATCGCCGCCACCGTCCTGCCCCTCGCCCCCGGCTGGCCGCGCGCCGCGCTGGAAAGCCGCATCCGCCTGTTCCTGGCGCTCAACGGCGGCCGCGTGCTGCGCCTCAAGGGCATCGCCCGCTGCGCCGACGGCGGCCTGTGGGCGCTGCACGGGGTGCGCCATGTCGCCTATCCCGCCGCGCCGCTGCCCGCCTGCCCGCCGGAAACGGAAAACCGCGTCGTCGTCATCGCCGAGGAGCCGCCGGACGCCGCCGACCTGCTTACCGCGCCGCCCGGACCCGACGACACCAGAGACTAGATTTTTTTCACCTCCGCCCATTGAAACAACCGCGCCGCGTTCCTTCGCTCCGGCAGAAGGAAAACTCCATAAATTTTTCAAGGTTATCTACAAACATTTCCATACTTCCAAACGTCAGGCGATTTTTTTTTGATAATTCTTGATTTCGTCCGGGGGACCCCCATGTGCATTGCAGGTGGACTGACAGTGTTCAGCCTTCCTCTCTCAGGGTCCACTTCGCAGCCGGTCTCAAACACCGGCTGCCTTTTTTTATGCGGCATTGACGCACCGCCGCGGACATGGAAACCTCCGCCGATGAATTGCATCAAAGCCCTGCTTTTCCTCCTTATCGCCGGCGGCCTCGCCGCCCCGGCGCAGGCCGCCTCCACGGCCCGTACCGATCAGGCGGAGGTGCGCCTGATCGCCGCATCCGCCGACGTCCGCGCCGCAACCCCGGTGGACCTCGGCGTGGAATTCCGCCTCGCCCCCGGCTGGCACATCTATGCGAAGAATCCCGGCGACGCCGGGTTGCCCACCGAGGTCGCCTGGGTCCTGCCGCCCGGCGCGAGCGTCGGCGATCTCGCCTACCCGCCGCACCGCCGCTTCGACGAGGCGGGGCTTTCCACCTACGGCTATTCCGGCTCCGCCCTGTTCACCGCCCGCGCCGTGCCCGCCGCCGCGCCGTTTGCGGTGCGCGCCCGCGTCTCCTGGCTCGCCTGCAAGGAGATCTGCGTTCCCGGCGCGGCGGACCTGACGCTCGCCCTGCCCGCCGCCGCGGGCGCGCCCACACCCTCGGCGGAGGCCGCGCTGTTCTCCCTCGCCGCGCCGCCCGCACCCGCGCCGCCGCCCGCAGCCCCCGCCCTCGGCGCGGTGGCCGCCCTCGGCCTCGCGCTGCTCGGCGGCCTGCTCCTCAACCTCATGCCCTGCGTCTTCCCGGTGCTCGCGCTCAAGGTGCTGCACGTCGCCCACCTCGCCGCCGCACCCGCGGGCCGCGCCGCGGCGCGCCGCGACGGCGCGCTCTATGCCGCGGGCGCAATCTTAGGATTTGCCGCCCTCGGCGGCCTGCTCGCCGCGCTGGCCGCAGGCGGCGCGGCGGTCGGCTGGGGCTTCCAGCTGCAAAGCCCCGCCGTCGTCCTCGTCCTCGCCGTCCTCATGCTGCTGGTCGGGCTCGACCTTTCCGGCATCCTGCCGATGGGCGGCCTGCCCGCCGCGGCGCAGGCCCGCCTGCCCGCGGCGCGCGGCCCCTTCGCCACCGGGCTGCTCGCCGTCGCGGTGGCCAGCCCCTGCACCGCGCCGTTCATGGGCGCGGCGCTCGGCTTCGCCGCGGTGCAGACGCCGCTCCTCGGCTTCGCGGTGTTTCCCGCCCTCGGCATCGGCTTCGCCCTGCCCTTCGCCGCCCTCGGCTGGGCCCCCGGCCTCGCCCGCCTGCTGCCCAAGCCGGGCGCATGGATGGAGCGCCTGCGCCGCATCCTCGCCTGGCCGATGTTCGCCGCCGCAGCCTGGCTCGCCTGGGTGCTGGCGCAGCAGACCGCCATGGAGGGACTCACCGCCGCCGCCCTGGTCGTCCTCGCCGTCATCCTCGCCATCGCCATGCCGAAGGCGCGCCGCGTCGCCGCGCCCGTCGTCGCCGCACTCCTGGTCTATGCCGCCGTCACCGTGGAACGCCACCCCGCCGCCCAGGCCGCCGCCGCAGACGCCTATTCCGCAACCCGCCTCGCCGCGTTGCGCGCCGAAAACCGCCCGGTGTTCGTCGATTTCACCGCCGCCTGGTGCCTCACCTGCCAGGTCAACAAGCGCACCACCCTCGCCGACGCCGCGGTACTGAAAGCCTTCAAGGACAAGAACGTCGCCCGCCTCACCGCCGACTGGACGCAACGCGACCCGGACATCGGCAAGGCGCTCGCCGCACTCGGCCGCAACGGCGTGCCCGCCTACGCCCTCTACGCGCCGGGCCGGGCCACCCCCACCCTGCTGCCGGAACTCCTCACCCCCGGCACCGTGCTGGACGCTCTCGCGCCGCTGCCGCCGAAGTAAAACAAGGCCGGGGCTTGTATCTCTGACAAGAAGTTACGGGGTCAAGGGGACCGAGTCCCCTTGCGGGTCCGGGCGGCGCCCGGCCTGTTTTTCCCTACGCCGCCACCACCCCCGCGCGGGCGAGGACGGCGTGCATCAGGATCGAGGCTCCGGCGGCGAGGTGTTCCGGTTCGGCGTTTTCCGCCTCGTTGTGGCTGATGCCGTTTTCGCAGGGGACGAAGATCATTCCCGCCGGGGCGACCTCGGCGATGAAGGTGGCGTCGTGGCCCGCGCCGGAGACGATGTCGCGGTGGGGAAGGCCGAGGCGTTCCGCCGCGGCGCGGACGAAGGCGACGCACTCCGGGTCGAAGGAGAGCGGCGGGAAGTCGGCGGTGGGGGTGAGTTCCGCGGTCACGCCTGTCCGCTCTGCGATTTCGGCGACGCGGGCGGTGACCGCGGCGGCGAGCGCGTCGAGGTTTTCCGCCTCCCAGTGGCGCAGGTCGAGGCCCATCTCGACGCGTCCGGGGATGACGTTGCGCGAGTTGGGGTGGATGCGCATGTAGCCGACGGTGCCGCAGGCATGGCCGCCGGAGGCGAGCGCCGCGGCGTTCACCGCCTCGACCACCCGTGCGGCGGCGAGCAGCGCGTCCTTGCGGCGGCGCATCGGCGTGGGGCCTGCGTGGGCTTCCACTCCGGTCAGGGTGAGGTCGAACCACTTCTGCCCGAGGGTGCCGATGACCACGCCGATGGTCTTGCCTTCGTCCTCCAGCACCGGGCCCTGCTCGATGTGGGTTTCGAAGTAGGCGCCCACCGGGTGGCCGGTGGCCTTGCGGGTTCCGGCGAAGCCGATGCGCGCCAGTTCCGCGCCGACGGAGAGGCCGTGTTCGTCGGTCTTGGCGAGGGTTTCGGCGAGGCCGAGTTTGCCGATGAACACGCCGGAGCCCATCATGCACGGCGGAAAGCGCGAGCCTTCCTCGTTGGTCCAGGCAATCACTTCGAGGGGGGCCTCGGTCTCGATGCCGAGGTCGTTCAGGGTGCGCATCACCTCCAGGCCCGCCATCACGCCGAAGCAGCCGTCGAACTTGCCGCCGGTCGGCTGGGTGTCGATATGGCTGCCCATCATCACCGGCGGCAGGCTGGGGTTCTTCCCGGCGCGGCGGGCGAAGATGTTGCCGATCTCGTCGATTTCGACTTCAAGTCCCGCCGCCTCGCACCAGCGGACGAACAGCCTGCGGCCCTCGCCGTCCAGCTCGGTGAGCGCGAGGCGGGCGACGCCGCCCTTGGGGGTTGCGCCGATTTCCGCCAGGTCCATCAGGGAGCGCCACAGGCGGCCGCCATCGACCGAGAGGTTGGACAGGGCATGCGACATCTTTTCTTGCCTTCTTCGAAGCCCCTAGGGCCGGGGCAGAGCCATCAAAAACGAATTGGCCGCCTCGCCCTCCAGGGCGGTCATGTGCCGCTCCGCATCGCGCATGTGCTCCAGCATCAGGGCGCGCACCCGGTCGGCATCGCCTGCGCGGTAGGCCGCCATCAGGTAGCGGTGGTAATCGACGTTGGCCTCGCCGAACTGCCGGCGTTCCGGCTTGTAGGCCTGCTTCAGCACCACGAGGTCGCGCAGCATGTCGTTGAGGAAGCGCCCGACGAAGGCGAGCAGCGGATTGGGGCAGGCATCGGCGAGGATATCGTGGAAGTCGAGTTCGAGGACGCGCCGGCGCAGCTGTTCTTCCTCGCTTTCCGGAACGCGGCTGCACGCCGCGATGTTGGCCTCCAGCGCCACGTATTGCGCATCGGTGAGGCGGCCGACCACCGCGGCGGCGAGTTCCGGCTCCACCACCTTGCGGATCTGGTACACCCCCGCGCCGTCGATATGGTTGAAGTGCAGGAAGTTGCGCAGCATGCGCGCCGCCGGGGCGCTGTCCGCCGCGGCGAGGTAGGCGCCGCCGCCGGGGCCGGTGCGGGTGTAGACCAGGCCTTCCACCTCCAGCGCCTTCAGCGCCTCGCGCACCGTGCCCTTGGAGCAGCCGTAGGTGGCGATGAGGTCGCGCTCGCTGGGCACGCGGTCGCCGGGGTTGAGGCGCTGGGCGACGATCAGGCGCTTCACGTCCTCGACGATGATGTCGGAGAGCTTGGTGCGGCGGCGGGGCGGACGCTGGGGCATCGGAAGCCTGGTACGGAAGCTAATTTATACGGATAAATAGCATCATTCCAGGCAAGCGCCAAGAAAAAGTCTGCGCCCGCCCGCCCTGCCCTTACAGGAACACGCCGCCCGAAACCTCGATCCTCTGGCCGTTGATCCAGCCGGTCTCGCCGATGAGCAGCGTGGCGACGGCGCCGCCCACGTCGTCCGGCAGGCCGACTCGGCCGAGCGCGGTGGCCCCCGCGATGGCGCGGTTCATCTCCGCATTGTCGCGCACCGCGCCGCCGCCGAAATCGGTCTCGATCGCGCCGGGGGCGATGGCGTTCACCCGGATGTGGCGCGGCCCCAGTTCCTTCGCCAGATAGCGGGTGAGCACCTCGATGCCGCCCTTCATCGCGGCATAGGCGGAGAACCCGGGCAGGGAGAAGCGGGCGAGCCCGCTGGAGAGGTTGACGATGCGCCCGCCGTCCTCGATCAGCGGCAGCATCGCCTGGGTGAGGAAGAAGGCGCCCTTGAGGTGGATGTTCATCAACTGGTCGAACTGCGCCTCGGTGGTTTCGGCAAAGGGCACGTTGATGCCGATGCCCGCGTTGTTGACCAGGAAGTCGAAGCTCTTGCGCCCCCAGGTTTCGGCAAGCGCTGCGGCGAGGGCCTGCGCGAAGGCGGGAAAGCCGGCGCTCTCGCCGACGTCGAGTTGCAGGGCCGCCGCCTTGCGGCCGGAATCGGCGATTTCCGCCGCCACCGCTTCCGCCTCGGCGCGGCGGCTGTGATAGGTGAGAACGATGTCCACCCCGGCGCGGGCGAGGTGCAGGGCGGCGTTGCGGCCGAGGCCGCGGCTGCCGCCGGTGATCAGGGCGATCTTGGAGGAGGTCATGGAGCGCGTCCTTCATGAGTGGTGCATGAAGGAGGGATATAGTGGCGCGCCCTGCTGGATTCGAACCAGCGACCGCTCGCTTAGAAGGCGAGTGCTCTATCCAACTGAGCTAAGGGCGCGGAAAAGCTCGCATCAATTCCACTTCGACGCGGCGAAATTGTCGGAATAATTGTTGGGGACGAGGCGGCGGGCCTGCGGCTCCTCCACCTCGTAGGCCAGGCCTTCCTTCTCGGCGAAGGCGACGGCGGCCTCGCGGGTGTCGAAGGTCAGGCGGACCTGCGCCAGGGTGTCGCCGGAACCGACCCAGCCGACCAGCGGGTCGTTGACGCGCCGTTCCGCCGGTTCGAACTCCAGAACCCATTTCGCGGTGTTGCGGCGTCCCGACTGCATCGCGGTCTTGGCCGGTTTGAAGATCCGGGCTTTCGCCATGGCGTTTCCTTTCCTGATGATCCCACCCGCGGATGGTCGGGGTGATAGGATTCGAACCTACGACTTTCGGCTCCCAAAGCCGACGCTCTACCAGGCTGAGCTACACCCCGTGGCTTGGAAAATATGGGCAACCCCGCCGCAAGGCAACGCTTTTCAGGGCTTTGCCGGGCCGCCTTCGCGGCGAGCCCGGTCGCCCGCCCGGATGCCAAGAGCATCGGCACGGCCGCCGCCGATTTCAAGCACCCAGCGCACCGCAACCGGCGTGGCGATCACGGTTTCGTCGAAGGGGCGCGCCATCGCGTGGATGTGGCGGATGACGCCGTCCGCGTCGATGAACAGCATGTCGAGCGGAATCCGGGTGTTCTTCATCCACATCCGCGCCATCACCGGGCGGCCGTAGTCGAACAGCATGCCGCGCCCCGCGGCCAGGGCGTCGCGGTGCATCAGGCCGGTGGCGCGCGCCGCCGGGGTGTCGGCGATCTCGACGGAGAGCACCACCGGATGCGCCGCCTCGATGCGCAGGCGCGCCGTCTCCGCCGCGCCGGCGGGCAGCGGCGCGGCCAGCAGCAGCGCGCAAATCAGCAGCCCGATCGCCTTGCCCATGCCGTCGCCCTTGACCGTGGTCCCGCCCGGCACCATACAGGGATGAGCCGCGCGGGAAAAGCGCCCGCGCACCCTCACGGGGGGAGCCGCCGCCAAGCGGCTGAGAGGCCTCTTCTTCGAGGCGACCCCGGGAACCTGATCCGGTTCGCACCGGCGTAGGGACGTGAAAGCCCGATGAACACACCGGCCCCATCCGCCCTCTCCTCCCCGCCGCCCGGCATTTGCGTGTCCGCCGTGTCTCTGGCGCTCGGCCGCGTGCCGGTGTTCGAGGACTTTTCCTTCCGCGCCGAGGCCGGGCGGTTCACCGGCATTCTCGGGCCCTCCGGCGTCGGCAAGACGACGCTTCTGCGCGTCGTCGCCGGACTTGCGCCTGCGCCGGGCGCGGCGATCGGCGACGAGGACGGCGCGCCGCTTTCCGGCCGACTCGCCTGGATGGCGCAGCGCGATTTGCTGCTCCCTTGGCTCTCGGTGCTCGACAACGTGCGCCTCGGCGCGCGGCTGCGCGGCGAGGCGGCGGGCACCAAGGCCCGCGCGCACGCGCTGCTGGCCGCCGTGGGGCTGGCGGAGCGCGCCGCCGACCTGCCGGACACCCTCTCCGGCGGGCAGCGGCAGCGCGTCGCGCTCGCCCGCACCCTGATGGAGGACCGCCCGGTGGTGCTGATGGACGAGCCGTTCTCCGCGGTCGATCCGCTCACCC
This sequence comes from Oleispirillum naphthae, assembly GCA_027864655.1. Classification (GTDB taxonomy): domain Bacteria; phylum Pseudomonadota; class Alphaproteobacteria; order Rhodospirillales; family Rhodospirillaceae; genus Oleispirillum; species Oleispirillum naphthae. Next base: position 92,533 of record JAQAZG010000012.1, on the reverse strand, counting down.
GCCTCGGTTTGCAGGACCTCGCCGCCCGGGTGCTCGCCGGGCGCACCGTGATCTTCGTCACCCACGACCCGCTGGAGGCGCTGCGCCTCGGCCACCGGGTGTTCGTGCTGAACGGCAGCCCCGCCACGGCGACGGAAATTCCCCTGCCGGAGGGCGCGTGGCCGCGCCCCGCCGACAACCCCGAGGTGCTGGCGGCGCAGGCGGCGATCCTGCGCGCGCTCGCCCCGGCGGAGGCCGCGCGATGATCCGCCGACTCGTCCTTCTCGCCGCCACCCTCGCCGCATGGAGCCTCGCCTGGGCCGCCTCGGGCCGCTACGACTACATCCTGCCGCCGCCCTGGGCGGTGGCCGCGGCCTTCGCCGACAACACCGCCCTGCTCGCCCATCACGCGGGCATCACCCTCGCCGAGATCGTCCTCGGCCTCGTCCTCGGCGGCGGCTTCGGCGCGCTCGCCGCGCTCGGGCTGGCGCTCTCGCGGCCCGCCGCGTTGTGGTTGTGGCCGCTTTTCGTGGCGACGCAGGCGCTGCCGGTGTTCGCCATCGCGCCGCTTCTGGTGCTGTGGCTCGGCTACGGCGTGGCCTCCAAGGTGGCGATGGCGGCGCTGATCATCTTCTTCCCCGTGGCATCGGGTTTCTACGACGGCCTGCGCCGCACCGACCCGGAACTCCTCGACCTCGCCGCGACGATGAACGCGCCGCGCCGCGCCGTCTTGCGCCACATCCGCCTGCCCGCCGCGCTGCCCGGACTCGCCTCCGGCCTCAAGGTCGGCGCGGCGGTGGCGCCGATCGGCGCGGTGGTCGGCGAGTGGGTCGGCTCCGGCGCGGGACTCGGCTTTCTGATGCTGCACGCCAACGCCCGCATGCAGGTGCCCCTGATGTTCGCCGCCCTCGTCCTTCTCGCCGCCGCCGCGGTGCTGCTGCACGCGGGCGTCGGCCTCCTCTTGCACCGCGCCCTGCCCTGGGCGCACGATAGCCTGGAGACTTCGCCATGACCTCCTCCCCCCTCGACAGCGGAACCCATGAGACCATGATCCCGGCCCTTCCCCGCCGCAGCTTCCTCTCCGGCCTCGGCGCGATCGCCGCAGCCGCCGCCGGCCCGGCGCTCGCCGCCGACTCCGCCGCCAAGGCCAAGCCGCAGGCTCCGGAACGCCTCAGGGTGATGCTCGACTGGTTCGTCAACCCGGACCACGCGCCGATCATCGTGGCGCAGCAGAGAGGCTTCTTCCGCGACGCCGGGCTTGCCGTGGAGCTGATCGCCCCCGCCGACCCCAACGCGCCGCCCAAGCTGGTGGCCGCCAAGGAGGCGGACATCGCGCTCACCTATCAGCCGCAGCTGCACCTTCTGGCCGAAGGCGGCCTGCCGATCGTGCGCATCGGCACCCTGATCGAAACGCCGCTCAATTCCCTGGTGGTGCTGAAGAGCGGCCCGGTGAAGGAGATCGCCGACCTCAAGGGCAGGAAGGTCGGCTATTCGATCTCCGGATTCGAGGACGCGCTGCTCGGCACCATGCTGCAGAGCCATGGGCTGAAGCTCTCGGACGTGACGCTGATCAACGTCAACTTCTCGCTTTCGCCCGCGCTGCTCTCCCATCAGGTGGACGCGGTGATCGGCGCCTTCCGCAATTTCGAACTCAACCAGATGGACATCGAGAAGCACCCGGGCCGCGCCTTCTATCCGGAGGAAAACGGCGTGCCGGTCTACGACGAGCTGATCTACATCACCCACCAGCAGCGCCTCGGCGACCCGCGCATCCGGCGCTTCCTCGACTCGGTGGAGCGCGCCGGTCTTTTCATCGTCAATCACCCGAAGGAGGCCTGGGCCGCGTTCATCTCCTACGAGAAGGGTCTGAACACCGAGGTCAACCGCCGCGCCTGGCGGGACACCCTGCCGCGCCTCGCGCTGCGCCCCCTGGCGGTGGACCGCACGCGCTATGTGCGCTTCGCCGAATACCTGTTCAAGCAGAACCTGATCGGCCGCCAGGTGCCGATCGACCGCTACGTGGTGTCCCTGAACTGAAAACCCGTCTCTCCCTTCCGGCAGGGCGATTTTTTTACCGCCGGTATTGCATCAAGCCCCGCCGAAAGATACCTTCGATTCTAGGAAGGCGCTTCGTTGCGCCGTCGGCTTGCGGTGCGTATCAATGCCTTGAAAGCGCACGTATCGGTCGGGTCGGAAAAGTGCGCACGACACCTTGGACGAGACTGGTTGTTGACTTTCCCGTTCCGCCGGAATAGCGTCCCCGGCCCCGGGCATGGATCCGTGGTCGGAGGCCCAAAGTAGGGAACGCTTCGGTATGAGCATCAGATCGATCCTCGTTCATCTCGCCAATGACGAGGAATATATGACTCGCCTGCGCGTCGCCTACAATCTTGCCTGTCGGCATAACGCGGTGTTGAGCGTCGTCTTCATCACCAGCCCGGTGCGCAGCCCCACCGCCGATGGCCGCACCTATTCCTATGCCTACACCAACGAGGTGGAGGACATCGCGGCGGAAAAATCCAAGACCGTGGAATACGAGTTCCGCCAGTGGTGCAAGCTGCACGACGTGCGCTACGAGTGGACCATGGTGGAGGGCGAGCACATCAAGGTGCTGACCCAGCTGTCGCACTATCACGACCTCGCCATCGTCAGCCAGAGCGACCCGCAGAACCTGGAAGAGATGCTGTTCGCCGAGTTGCCGGACCAGCTTGCCATGGTCGGCAGCTGCCCGGTGATCGTGCTGCCGCACGGCCAGCGCCGCATGGTGCTGGGCCGCCGCGTCCTGGTGGCGTGGAAGGAAACCGTGGAATGCTCGCGCGCCGTGCGCTCCGCCATTCCTTTCCTGCAGGAAGCCGAGTCGGTCACCCTGGTCTCCCGCGAGGGCGGCAAGGAGGCGGCGCTGTCGCTGGAGCGCATCGCCAACACCCTGCGCCTGCACGGCATCGAGCCTGCGGTGCGCGCGCCGCGCCACGGCGCCCGCGCGGCGGAGGGCCGGGTGCTGGAATACGCCCGCGAGTCGCGCGCCGACATGATCGTGATGGGCGGCTCCGGCAATTCGCGCCTGCGCGAACTGGTGCTCGGCGGCGGCACGCGCCGCCTGCTCTCCAGCGCCAACATCCCGATCCTGATGGCGCACTAGGCCGCCGGCCTCCCACGAAAAAGCCCCCGTTTCCGGGGGCTTTTTTCATCGCCGCGGCATGAGCCTCAGAGGAAGAACAGGTAGATCAGAAGCGCATAGACCGGCCCGAGAATGCCGAACGACCAGGCCATGTAGCCGAAGAAGCTCGGCATCTTCACGCCGCGTTCCTCGGCGATCGCCTTGACCATGAAGTTCGGCGCGTTGCCGACGTAGGTGTTGGCGCCCATGAACACCGCGCCGCAGGAGATCGCCATCAGGGTCGCCACCTCGCCCATCAAAACGTGCGCATCGCCGCCCGCGGTGTTGAAGAACACCAGATAGGTCGGCGCATTGTCGAGGAACGAGGAAAGCAGGCCGGTGAGCACGAAGTACATGGCGTTGATCGGCTCGCCCGCCGAGTCGGTCACCGCATGCACCACCGGCGAGAGCGCGCCGTGGGTCCCGGCCTTGAGGATGGCGATGGCCGGGATGATCGTCATGAAGATGCCGAAGAACAGCTTGCCCACCTCGATGATCGGAAACCAGTTGAAGGCGTTGGCCTTGCGGCTTTCGCGGCTGGTCAGCTTCCACGACAGGTAGGCGATGACGAGGAGCAGCACGTCGCGGGCGACGTTCTGGATCTCCAGCGGCACGTGATAGACCGACAGGGCGAATCGGTAGTCGTGCGGCCACAGGCCGCTCATCAGCACCGCGGCGACGATGCCGCCGAGCAGAAGGATGTTGACCTTGCCCTCGATGCCGATCTTCTCCTCCATCTCGCCTTCCGGGGCCTCGTGCCCCTCGTGGCGGTAGAACCAGGTGTCGATGGCGAAGAACAGCGTGAGCAGGATCGCCGCGGTGGTGAGAAGCGGCACCAGCACGTGCTGAGTCGGCCAGAAGAAGCTCACCCCCTTGAGGAAGCCGAGGAAGAGCGGCGGGTCGCCGAGAGGCGTCAGACCGCCGCCGATGTTGGCGACCAGGAAGATGAAGAAGACGATGATGTGGACCTTGTGCTCGCGGTGCTCGTTGGCACGGATGATCGGCCGAATCAGCAGCATCGCCGCGCCGGTGGTGCCCATCCAGCTGGCGAGGCAGGTGCCGGCGGCGAGGATGCCGGTGTTGAGAATCGGCGAGCCGTGCAGCGAGCCGGTGAGACGCACGCCGCCCGCCACGGTGAACAGCGAGAACAGCAGAATGATGAACGGCAGGTATTCCAGCAGGATCGAGTGCAGGACCTCGAACAGGACGGTGGAGAAGCCGAATTCGAAATAGGCCGGAACGAGGAAGCACAGCGCCCAGAACAGCGACGCCTTGCCGAAGTTGTGATGCCAGAAATGCGGCAGAATCAGCGGGAACAACGCGATCGACAGCAACATCGCGCAGAACGGCACGGCCCACAGCAGGCCGAGTTCCGATCCGTCGATATGCGGCGCGTGTCCCCCCGCGGCAGACGCCACCTGTTCCGCCGCGCTGGCCGCGAACGGATCGAGAAGGCAGGCTCCGCCAATCAAAAGAGCCACGAACGATGGCAGGATTTTTCTCATACCGCTGACGATTATTCACCCTGTTTCCGAGGAGATGCGTACTCCCCGTCACCCCCAGGGAACCCAAATCTCTTTCCGCTACGCAGGTGACGAATCAGTATGCACGAACCCCCGGAACGGGAAAAGACCGATTCGGAAAAATGTATCGCTTCTCGCCCACTCGTTCGCGTAGGGGCGGTGGAAACCTCCCCATCCGAACGTCATTTCGGCGATTTTCCGGGGCGAGGCGTCCAACGCCGCACCGTCACCGCCTGTCCGCGGGCGCTGACCATGGTGCGCGGGCGCAGCACGTCGTCCACCGCAGGGGCGGCGGTGGCGGGGGCCTCGCTGCGGGCGCGGCCGTAGAATGCGGCCATCGCGGCCAGCGGGATTTCGCCGCGCAAACCGTCGGCCAGAGCCCCCAGGTAGGGCGGTTGCGCCGCCACCAGATCGGTGAGGTAATCCGCCGAATAGGCGCCGAATCGCCGCCACACGCTGTCGAGAAATTGCGCCACCCGCTCCGGCGGCGGCACGCTCTCGATGTAGGGCCGCCCGCTCGCATAGACTCGCCAGACGTCGGGCTCGACGGGGCCGCTTTCCTCGGCGATGAAGGTGGCGGGCATCAGCTTCTCGCCGTGGTAGGCGGCGGCGAAATAGGCCTGGGCGAGATAGAGCAGGCGGTGCAGCTTCACCGGCTGCAGGTATTCCCCATCGTTGAGGGCTCGGTCGGTCAGCCAGATCACCACGTCGAAGGTGGAGGTGACGGCGGTTTTCGGCATCGGCGGCTCCCTCGGACTAAACGCGCGCCGTCATCATGGCCGCATCCGCGCCGATTCGCCAAGTCTCTTCGGGAGAAAATGGAGCGCCGTTTCAGAACAGGCGGTTGTAGGTCTCGCCGCCGACCTTCTCGATGCCCGAGATGACCCGCATGTTGGTCTCGTAGCGCCCTACGCCGCGCATCACCTCGACCGGCAGCAGCGTGGCGTCCGGCGACCAGTCGTAGGCGGTGAGCACCTCGTCGAGATGGCTGACCTGGGCATAGCGGGAAAACTCCGCCGCGCGCCTGCCGTCGCGGTCGCGGCGCTGCCCCTGCCCCGGCGGCCGGTAGCCGTCGTCATAGCGAATCGACTGCTCCTGCGCCCCGAGGGCATTGGACCCGCCGAGATCGTCAACCCGCTGGAAGGAAACGGACGCAACGTTCCGTCCGGCGTTCGCGACCCGAGTCGTCGCGGCCGGTCCGAAAGTCGGAGAAGAGACACGTTGCGTCGTGCTCATCCCTGCCCATCCTTTTCCCTGGGAAGCCGGGGCGTTCGCCGGACATTCCGGCACGCAAAACCGTCGCGGGGCGGCTCCTCCCCCCACGGCGTACCCGACACTTCCCACATCTAACTAAAGATGTGACGACGCGCAGGGTCGGTTGTCAATGCCTGCGGCCTTCAACGCTCCAGTGTGCCGTAGAGACGGTCGCCGGCATCGCCGAGGCCCGGCACGATGTAGGCCGAGTCGTTCAGCCCCTCGTCCAGCGCTGCGGTGACGATGCGCAGCCCCGGATAGGCGGCGGCGAGCGTCTTCACCCCTTCCGGCGCGGCGACCAGGGAGACGAACACCATGGACCCGACGGACGCGCCGTGGGCGAGCAGCAGCTTGATCACGTAAACGCTGGAATTGCCGGTGGCGAGCATCGGGTCCACCACCAACACCGGGCGGCCGGTCACGTCCCTGGGCAGGCGTTCCAGGTATTCCACCGGGTGCAGGGTTTCCTCGTCGCGGTAGACGCCGACGTGGGCGACATCGGCCTCCGGCATCGCGGCGAGCACGCCGTCGGCGAGCCCCAGCCCGGCGCGCAGAATCGGCACCACCAGCGGCACCGCGGCGAGGCGGACGCCACGCGCCGCGCGCACCGGGGTTTCGATGTCCACCTCTTCGAGCGGCAGGCTCCGCGTCGCCTCGATGGTCAAGAGGCACCCCACCTCTTTCATCAGGGCGCGGAAAAGCGGCGTCGGGGTGTCTTTGCAGCGCAACAACGTGAGCTTGTGGCGGATCAGCGGATGATCCACTACGATCAGGGACGAGCAGATTTCGGCCATAAGAGTCTTCCGGATTGAGGCGGACGCGCCGGACGGGCGCCACGTGGACAGGAGAACGATGATGGAATTGGGTCTGAAAGGCAAACGCGCTTTGGTCATGGGGGCGTCGCGGGGCCTCGGCCGCGGCATCGCGGCGAAACTCGCGGCGGAAGGCTGCGACCTCATCCTCGCGGCGCGCAACGCCGAGCGCCTCGGCGCCGACGCCGCCGCGCACACCGCGGCGCATGGCGTTTCGGCCACCGCGGTCGGCCTCGACCTCGCGGACGCGGCCTCGGTACAATCCCTGATCGCCACGGTCAAGACCCTGGGCGGGGTGGACATCCTGATCGCCAACGTCGGCGGCCCGCCGCCCTCCGGCGCGCTGGGGGTCGCCCCCGAGCAGTGGCAGAAGTTCTTCGAGAGCATGGTGCTCGGCATCATCCGCATCATCGACGGCCTGGTCCCCGGCATGCGCGAAAAGAAATGGGGCCGCGTCGTCGCCATCACCTCGAGCGGCGTGATCCAGCCGATCCCCACGCTCGCCATGTCCAACACCCTGCGCGCCTCGGTGGCCGCCTTCTGCAAGACGCTGGCCACCGAGGTCGCCGCCGACGGCGTGACCGTCAACGTGGTGCTGCCCGGCCGCATCGGCACCGAGCGCGTCGCCGAGCTGGACCAGGCCGCGGCGCAGCGCACCGGATGCACCGTGGAAGAGGCGCGCGCCAAGTCCGCCGCCGGCATCCCGATGAAGCGCTACGGCACGGTGGAGGAGTTCGCCTCGGTGTGCGCCTTCCTCGCCGGGGTGCCCGCGGGCTACATGACCGGCGGCATGATCCGCATCGACGGCGGCATGATCCAGTCGATCTGAGCGCATGCGGGGGCCGCCCGGCGGGCGGCCCCTTCCCGTCTCCGCGACGCATTGACAAGCCGGTACCGGAAGACTCGAATTTCCGACTCAAAGAATCGGCTTTATTTCCCTGATTCCCCTGACTCTCTGCCTGTTGACGACTCGAGTCGCATCGGGCATGATGACGGTTGGATACAGTCTTGACGGCACGTTTTGTCCTTTTTCGCTTCCCGCCCACTATGGGTTGCGGTATCAACGGACGTGCTCTTGTCCGGCGGAAGCCCGGACACGGACCGAGGGAACCGATGCAAGACGACCACCGGACCGCCGTGGGAACCCCACGGCGAATCGAACCCAGGCACCTGCTGGCGATGGGCCTCATCGTCGGCATTTCCGCCCTGACCCTTGCCGCGGCGATGACCGCAGGCCCGTCGGAGGCGACCGTCAACCGCAAGGACGATGTCTCCGCGGCGGCGTTGATGACTCCGCCGCCGCTCGACGGCGCCGCCTCGTTCGGCGGCCCCCGCGCCTTTCTCTACGGCGGCAGCGAATACCTGCCGGAACCCGCCCGCCGCCGCGCCGCGCCGGACGAGACGATCACTCCCGCCGCCGCGCCCGCCGGCCCGCAGGAGCGCGAGGTCGCCCTCACGGTGATGCCGGGCGACACCCTGGGGCAGATTCTCGACCGCAGCGCGGTCTCCCGCCAGGAGGCGCACGAGGCGATCTCCGCCTTGAAAAAGGTGTTCGATCCGCGCCGCCTCACCCCGGGGCAGGATGTCTCGCTGGTGGTGGTCGCCGACCCCGACGGCACGGTGACCCTCTCCCGCCTGCAGGTGGAGGCCGAGCCCGGCCGCCGCAGCATCGTCTCCCGCGGCGACGACGGCAGTTTCTCCGCCGACGAGGAACACGACCCGATCACCACCGAGACCCACGCCTTCTCCGGCGTGATCAACTCCAGCCTGTTCGCCGCGGGCGAGGCCTCCGGCATGTCGGCGGGCGCGCTGCAGCAGCTGATCCGCCTGTTCTCCTACGACGTCGATTTCCAGCGCGACATCCAGAAGGGCGACTCCTTCGAGGTGATGGTGGACCGCCGCACCCTGCCCGACGGCACCACCGTCGGCGACGGCGAGATCGACTACGCCGCGCTCACCCTCTCCGGCGTGACGCTGCGCCTCTACCGCTTCGAGGACCGCCAGGGCTTCGTCGATTACTACAACGAAAAGGGCATGAGCGTGCGCAAGGCGCTGTTGCGCACCCCGGTGGACGGCGCGCGCATCTCCTCCGGCTTCGGCCTGCGCAACCACCCGGTGCTCGGCTTCTCCAAGATGCACAAGGGCGTGGACTTCGCCACCCCGGTCGGCACCCCGGTCTATGCGGCGGGCGACGGCGTGGTGGAGAAGGCGGGGCCGTGGAGCAGCTACGGCAACTATCTGCGCATCCGCCACACCGGCACCTATTCCACCGCCTACGGCCACCTCTCCGGCTATGCGCGCGGCATTCACGCGGGCAGCCGGGTGCGCCAGGGCCAGGTCGTCGCCTATTCCGGCAACACCGGGCGCACCACCGGGCCGCACCTGCACTACGAGGTGCTGGTGGACAGCCGCCAGGTCAACCCGCTGAAGATCAAGATGCCGTCGGGCCGCACCCTGAAGGGCGAGGACCTGCGCCTCTTCGGCAAGCTGCGCACCGGCATGGACCGCGATTTCGCCCAGCTCTCCGGCCACAGCAAGGTGGCCGCCGCCGCCGCCGAGTCGGCGACGCGCTGAACCCTTCTTCCGCGAATTTTCCTGCCGACGCCCCCTCACGGGGGCGTTCGCGCTTGGGCCGGGGGCGGAAAGCGCGTAAAATGTAGTCAAGCGGTCTCGGGATGCGGCCAGAACCTACCCAGGACGAGATCGCGGACGGAGTTGCTCCTTGCGGCCGCACCCGATTCGCTCCGTTTCCGTCATCGGTCCGTCCATACCAGGGAGGGCACCATGACCAGCACCAAGACCGGCGGCGTCACCATCGACACCGGCATCGGCCTTTTGCGTATCTCCGATACCATTCCGGTTCCGGTCAAGACCGCATGGGCGCTGCTGACCTCGCGCCGGCACATCTCCAAGTGGTGGGGCGATTACGTCGCGATCGAACTGCACCCCGGCGGCGCCTTCGAGGAGCTCTGGACCTCTCCCGAGGGACACCAGAGCCGCGCCTTCGGCACGGTGCGCCAGGTCGCCGCGCCGCACCTGCTGGAAGTCACCTGGCGGGAGGACGCCTGGAACTATTCCACCACGGTGCACCTGCACCTGCGCCAGGTGGGCGACCAGACCCAGGTCAGCATCACCCACAAGGACTGGCCCGCGCCGGTCACCGACGCGGTGCGCGCCATGCTCGCCAAGCACTACTACGGCTGGCGCACCTGCCTGACGCGGCTCAAGGCCTACGCCGCGGACTTCGTGGCGGCGAAGGTCGCCACCGTATCGTGAACGGGTTCCGGCGGGGCATCCGCCCCGCCACGGACTTTCCTCAGCGCAGCGCGGCCAACCCGTTGATCAGATCGACGAGATCGAGAAGCCGCGGCAGGTAATGATCCGCCAACAGCGGCGGCAGCGGCGCGTGTGCGCCTTCCTCCGGCGCAAGGTCGCGCGCCAATCCCTCGACCAGGCGCTCCAGGCGCTTGCGGTGCAGCCCGAGGCGGCGCTGCACCGGGTCCGCCGCGACCCCGGCCAGAGCTCCGGCGGAAGCCAGCGCGAAAAGAAGCGCGCCGCCGGTGGCCGCGGTGAGGAAGGGCGTGGCCGCGGCGGGAAACGCCGCATACCACCAGCCGCCGATCGCGCCGCCGAGAGGAAAGGCGGAAATCGCCAGGCCGTTGGCCAGCGCGGCGGAGACCATCGGGGTGAGGCTCAGCACCCCCGGCGTGAAGGCGTGGAACGCCCCCGCGCCGAGGCCGAGCGCGCCCGCCTGTAGCGCCATCTCGGCCATCGCGGCGCGCCCGGCCGCGGCTCCGGCCAGCACCCGCGCCACCGCGGCGCGGAACTCGGGGGAATCGGCGCGCTCGGCGACCAGGCGCTCCACCTGCCGCACCCCGGCGGCGAGGCGCGGATCGGCGAGAATCTCCACCGCCAGGGCGTCGCGGGCGGAGAGCACGCGGCCGGTGGCGTCTTTCACCGGCAGTTCCAGCAGTTCGGTCATCAACAGGTGGTTGACCCGCCGCCCGACATCGGTGTCGAGCGCCAGCCGCGCCCGCGCCGCACGGGCCACGAGGGCGGGCGGCCGCCGCCCGCTCTTGCCCCAGGCCCACGCCGCCGCCGCGCCGGAGCGGCGCAGGGCGAATTCCGGCAGGGAGACCATCAGGTTGTAGGGGGCGCGCAACAGGTCCGGCCCGAGCGCGTGGCGGTGCAGCGCGAGGCTGCCGCGGAAGCTGAAGTGGCGGTCGATGAAGGGGGCGATGCGCTGCCGCCGCGCCGTAACGTAACGCGCCGCCGCCTGCAGCAGCAGCGCCTCCGCCGCGGCCCGCGACAGCACCACGGCGGGGGGAGAAATCCCCCCCGCCGGAACCGGAAGCGCGGCGTCCTCCCCGGTCATTCGAGCCAGGCCGAGGCCGGACGCCCGGCGATGAGCAGCCCGCTCTCGTCGGCGTCCACCCGCACCGTGTCGCCCTCGCCCACCGCGCCCGCCAGCAGACACATCGCCAGCGGATTCTCCAGGGTGCGCTGGATCAGCCGCTTCAACGGCCGCGCGCCATAGACCGGGTCGTAGCCGCGCTCCGCCAGCCAGACGCGGGCGGCGTCGCTCACCTCCATTTCCAGGTCGCGCTCCCGCAGCCGCTGTTCCAGGCGTTCCAGCTGAATCTTCACGATGCCGCCCATGTGCTCCGGCGCGAGGCGATGGAACAGCAGAATCTCGTCCAGCCGGTTGAGGAACTCGGGGCGGAAGGCGGACCGCACCACCGCCATCACCTGGTCGCGCGCCACGCCGGAGTCCTCGCCCGGCGGCTGCGCCGCGAGGATATCCGCGCCGAGGTTGGAGGTCATCACGATCAGGGTGTTGGCGAAGTCCACGGTGCGGCCCTGGCCGTCGGTGAGGCGGCCGTCGTCGAGCACCTGCAACAGCACGTTGAACACGTCGGGGTGCGCCTTCTCCACCTCGTCGAAGAGGATCACCTGATAGGGCCGCCGCCGCACCGCCTCGGTGAGCGCGCCGCCCTCGTCATAGCCGACATAGCCGGGCGGCGCGCCGATCAGCCGCGACACCGCGTGCTTCTCCATGTATTCCGACATGTCGATGCGCACCATCGCCGCTTCGTCGTTGAACAGGAACGCGGCGAGCGCCTTGGTCAGTTCGGTCTTGCCGACGCCGGTGGGGCCGAGGAAGAGGAACGAGCCGATCGGCCGGTTGGGGTCCTGCAACCCGGCGCGGGCGCGCCGCACCGCGTTCGCCACCGCCTTCACCGCCTCCGCCTGGCCGATCACCCGGTTGCCGAGCTCCGCCTCCATGTGGCGCAGCTTCTCCTTCTCGCCTTCCAGCATCTTGTCCACCGGAATGCCGGTCCAGCGCGCCACCACCTGCGCGATGTGGCGTTCGGTCACCACCTGGTCGAGGATGCGCGCGTTCGCCGCGCCCTCGGCCTGCCGCAACTGCGCTTCCAGCTTCGGCACCTCGCCGTAGAGCAGGCGGCCCGCCTCCTCGAAACGGCCTTCGCGCTGGGCGCGTTCCGCCTGGATGCGGGACTGCTCCAGCCGCTCCTTGATCCTGGTGGAATCCGCCAGCGTCGTCTGCTCGCTCTTCCACTGCGCGGTCAGCTCGGCGGAGCGCTCCTCGAGGTCGGCAAGCTCGCCTTCCAGCTTCTCCAGCCGCTCCCGCGACGCCGGGTCCTTCTCCTTCTTCAGCGCCTCGCGCTCGATCTTGAGCTGCACCAGGCGGCGGTCCACCTCGTCCAGTTCGTCCGGCTTGCTGTCCACCTGCATGCGCAGGCGGCTGCCCGCCTCGTCCATCAGGTCGATCGCCTTGTCGGGGAGGAAGCGGTCGGAGATGTAGCGGTCCGACAGCGTCGCCGCGGCGACCAGGGCGGAGTCGGAAATCCGCACGCCGTGGTGCAGCTCGTACTTCTCCTTGATCCCGCGCAGGATGGAAATCGTATCGGCCACCGTCGGCTCGCTGACGAACACCGGCTGGAAGCGCCGCGCGAACGCCGCGTCCTTCTCCACGTGCTTCCTGTATTCGTCCAGGGTAGTCGCGCCGACGCAGTGCAGGTCGCCGCGCGCCAGCGCCGGTTTCAGCAGGTTGGAGGCGTCCATCGCGCCTTCCGCCGCGCCCGCGCCGACCAGGGTGTGCATCTCGTCGATGAACAGGACGATCTCCCCCGCCGCCGACTGGATTTCGGTGAGCACGCCCTTCAGGCGCTCCTCGAACTCGCCGCGGTATTTCGCGCCCGCCACCATCGCCCCGAGGTCGAGGGCCAGAAGCTTCTTGTCGCGCAGGGAATCCGGCACGTCGCCGTTGACGATGCGCAGCGCCAGGCCCTCGACGATGGCGGTCTTGCCGACGCCCGGCTCGCCGATCAGCACCGGGTTGTTCTTGGTGCGGCGCGACAGCACCTGGATGGTGCGGCGGATCTCCTCGTCGCGGCCGATCACCGGGTCGAGCTTGCCGTCGCGGGCGCGCGCGGTGAAGTCCTGGGTGTACTTCTTCAGCGCCTCGAACTGGTCCTCGGCGTTGGCGGAGTTGGCCGCCCGGCCCTTGCGCATCCCGGCGATCGCGGCGTTGAGCCCCTGCGGCGTCACCCCGGCGCGCTTCAGCGCCGCGGCGGCCTTGGTGCCCTCGGCCAGAGCCAGGGCAAGCAGCAGATACTCCGCGGTGACGTAGGAATCCCCGGCCTTGGCCGCGGCCTGTTCCGCCGCATCGAGGAGACGCACCAGCGCGGGCGCGGTGTAGACCTGGCCGGAGCCGCCCTCCACCTTCGGTTCCTTGGCGAGCGCGGCCTCGACCTCGGCCTTCGCCGTCTCCGGCTTGCCCTTCGCGGCGCGGATCAGGTTGGCGGCCAGACCCTCGCCGTCGTCGAGCAGCGCCTTGAGCAGGTGCTCCGGCAGGAATTGTTGATGATCGAGGCGGATCGCAGTCTGTTGCGCCGCCTGAAGGAACCCCTTCGAGCGTTCCGTGAATTTTTCGATGTCCATGTTCCGTCCCTCTCGTGGCGACACTTCCCACAAGCCCCGTTGCGGCAGCTTGCGGTTTCACCGTTCCATATGGACATCTCCTTGCGGTCCTCGCAAGTCCCTGCAAAACAAAGGCCGCCCCCTTGCGGGGGCGGCCTTTTCGTCGCCCGGCGGCGCGGCGTTCAGACCGCCACGCTCTCCGGCTCCTCGGTCTCGGCGGCCTCCGGGGCGGCCGGGCGGATCACCTCCACCGTCGCCTCGTCGGCGGCTTCCGCCGCTTCGTCGTCGCCGTCCTCGTCGGTCATCTCGGGCTGCGGCCCGTCGGCGCCGTCGGCAGCCGCCGGGTTGAGCACCCGCGGCGGACGCGGCTGGCTGTTCTGGATGATGCGGAAGTAGTGCTCGGCATGCTGCAGATAGTTCTCCGCCAGCACCCGGTCGCCCTGCCCCGCCGCATCGCGCGCCAGCGCCAGGTATTTTTCCATCACCTGATGCGCCGAACCGCGGATGCGGATGCTCGGACCGTTGCTGTCGAAGGTCTGGTTGCGCGAAGAGCCGTTGCCCTTGCGCTGCTGCTGCTGCTGCTGGTTGGGCGTGCGACCCCGCGGACGGGGCTTTTGATTCGGATGTTGTTTCATAATCTCTGAGCTAACCGCGAGAGTTCACCACAATGCGCCTGACGGGCCAGCCGCCGCGCGACGCCGGGAGTATCCCCGGACGAAAATACGAAATTTGCCGTCTGCCGGACGTATCCGGCCGGATGCGCAGCCCATGGCGCTCATCCCCCGTGAGACCCTGCAAGGGGTCCGGCTTCACGGAATAAATCTGTTCAAAGGTCTCATCGAACGGCGCAGATCCCACGATGCCTGACGGGGTCCCCGGGCGGCCTGCCCAGGCCCCAACGGACCCGACCCCTGCTCGGTAATCCGTACCGGCCCCCACGCGCGAACGTCTGAAACCTAATCGCATCGGCGGCGCTTTCCAACCGCTTTTTTCATTTATCGTATGGTTTTTTCGCGTCGGGCCCGCCGCGCCGCCACCGCCCGCGCCACCCCGCCGAGGTCGGCGAACGCCCCCACACCGGCCATTCCGGCGGTTTCGAGCATCGCCGCCACCGCTTCCGCCTGGCCGAGCCCCACCTCGAAAACCACGCCGCCGCACGGCGCCAGCAATTCCGCCAGGGCGGGCACGAGAATGCGGTACGGCGCAAGCCCGTCCGCGCCTCCCGCCAGAGCCAAACGCGGCTCGAACTCCCGCACCTCGGGCGCGAGGCCCGCGATCTCCGCGTCCGGAATGTAGGGCGGATTCGCCACCACCAGGTCGAACCGCCCGCCGAGCGCCGCCGCCCACCCCGCCTCGCGCCAGTCGCCGCACACGAAACGCGCACGAGCCGAAAGCCCCAGCGCCGCCGCGTTCGCCGCCGCCGCCGCCACCGCGCCCGGCGCGGCGTCCAGGCCGACGCCCGCGGCATCCGCCCGCTCCGCCAGAACCGCCAGCAGCAGGCAGCCGGTGCCCGCGCCGAGGTCCAGCACCCGCGGCGCGGCAACCCCCTCCAGAAGCCGCAACGCGGTTTCCACCACCACCTCGGAATCCGGCCGCGGGTCCAGGGTATCCGCGGTCAAAGCGAACCGCAGGCCGCGGAACTCCCGCTCCCCCAGGATGCGCGAAACCGGCTCCCGCGACGCGCGGCGCGCCACCGCCGCCTCCACCGCCGCAACCTCCGCCGCGGTCAGCCGCCGCTCCGGATGCGCCACCATCTCCGCCGTGCCCAAACCCAGCACCACGCCCGCCAGCAGCCGCGCATCCCGCCGCGGCCCCTCCACCCCGGCCGCCCGCAGCCGCTCCGTCGCCGTCCGCAGCACCGTCCCGAGGTCAGCCATGAGCGATGCTCCGGAAACGGGGGACGACAAGGCCAGGGGTTTCACCCCTGGACCCCACCAAGGGTCTCAGACCCTTGGAACCCATAACTTGCCTGTCCGGGGGATGGTCTCCACCCCTCGGACAGACGATACGGGAGGCCCGGAGGGACGAGTCCCTCCGGCGGGGCGCGGGGCGGAGCCCCGGCGTTTTCCTCCCCGCCTCCGGGGCGGCGGTCATTGCGCCTCCAGGGCGGCGAGGCGGTTGGCCTGGTCTTCGGCGATCAGGGGGTCGATGACGTCGTCCAGCGCCGAGCCGTCGATGATCTGGTCGATCTTGTAGAGGGTGAGGTTGATGCGGTGGTCGGTGACGCGGCCCTGGGGGAAGTTGTAGGTGCGGATGCGTTCCGACCGGTCGCCGGAGCCGACCTGGGCGCGGCGGTCGGCGGAGCGCACGGCGTCCTTTGCCTGGCGCTGCTGTTCGTAGAGGCGGGCGCGCAGCACGGTCATGGCGCGCGCCCTGTTCTTGATCTGCGAGCGTTCGTCCTGGCAGGCGACCACGGTTCCGGTGGGCAGGTGGGTGATGCGCACCGCGGAATCGGTGGTGTTGACGTGCTGGCCGCCCGCGCCCTGGGAGCGGTAGGTATCGATCCGCAGGTCGCCGTCCCTGATCTCGATGTCCACCTCCTCGACTTCCGGCAGCACCGCGACGGTGGCGGCCGAGGTGTGGATGCGGCCGCCCGCCTCGGTGGTGGGGACGCGCTGCACGCGGTGGACGCCGGATTCGAACTTCAGGCGGGCGAACACGCCGGTGCCGGAGACCGAGGCGACGACTTCCTTGATGCCGCCGATGCCGGTCTCGTTGAGGTCGAGGATTTCGACGCGCCAGCCGCGGACGGCGGCATAGCGCTGATACATGCGGAAGAGGTTGGCGGCGAAGAGCGCGGCCTCCTCGCCGCCGGTTCCGGCGCGCACTTCGAGGATGGCGTTGCGCACGTCGTCCGCGTCCTTGGGGAGGAGGGCGAGGCGCAGCTCCGCCTCGATCTCCGGCAGCCTGGCCTTGGCCTCCAGGAGTTCCTCCTGGGCGAGGGCCTTGATGTCGGGGTCGGCGGCGGCGTCGTGAAGCAGGCCTTCCGCCTCCGCGATGTCGGCGCGGACCTTGGAAAGCGCCTCCGCCAGTTCGACCACGGGGCCGAGTTCCGCGACCTCGCGGGAGAGCGCGGCGACGGTTTTCGGGTCGAGCGTGGGATCGGTGCCGAGGCGGCCCTGCGCTTCCTCGAAGCGGCGGACCACCTGCGCCAGCGTCTCCTCAAATGCCACCGAAGGCATCCTCCGACAGATTGACCAGCATGCGGGCGAGGGTTTCCTCCAGGCGGTCGAGGGACACCGTGGCCTGCTCGCCGGAATCGAGGTCGCGCAGGGTGACGGCGCGGGCCAGCCGCTCGTCCTCGCCGAGGATCACCGCGACCTTGGCGGAGAGCTTGTTGGCGCGCTTCATGCGCTTGCCCATGTTGCCGGAGAAGGCCATGTCCACGGCGAAGCCGGCGCGGCGCAGGCGTTCGGAGAGGATCATCGCCTCACGCTTGATCACCGGGTCGTTGCCCGCCGGGATCATCGCCACCGGGCGGCCCTCGGCGGGCGGCTCGGCGAGCAGCATGGAGAGGCGTTCCACCCCCGCGGCCCAGCCGACGCCGGGGGTCTGCGGCCCGCCCATCAGCTTGACCAGGCCGTCGTAGCGGCCGCCCGCCATCACCGTGCCCTGCGCGCCGAGCGCGTCGGTGGTGAACTCGAAGGCGGTGTGGCCGTAATAGTCCAGCCCGCGCACCAGGTGCGGGTTCTCGATGAAATCCAGGCCGAGGTCGAGAAGACCGTTCTTCAGTTCCTCATAAAAGGCCTTGGAGGCGGCGTTGAGGTATTCGCCGAGAAGCGGCGCGCCGGCGATCACCGCGCGGTCGCCTTCGTCCTTGGAATCGAGAATGCGCAGCGGGTTGCGCTCCAGGCGGTCGCGGCTGTCGGCGGACAGCTCGGCGAGGCGGCCGGAGAGGAATTTCACCAGCGCGCCGCGGTAGGCCTCGCGGCTTTCCGGGTCGCCGAGGGTGTTGATCTCCAGGGTGACCGCGCCCTTGAGGCCGAGCGCATCGAGAATGTGGCGGCCGAGCGCGATGACCTCGACGTCGGCCTGCGGCTCGGCGACGCCGAGAAGCTCCACGCCGACCTGGTGGAACTGCCGCTGGCGGCCCTTCTGCGGGCGCTCGTAGCGGAACATCGGACCGGCGTAGAACGCCTTGAACGGCAGGTCGTTGGAAAGCCCGTTGGAGATGAAGGCGCGCGCGATGCCCGCGGTGTTCTCGGGCCTGAGGGTGATGCTTTCGCCCTTGCGGTCGGAGAAGGTGTACATCTCCTTGGTGACGATGTCGGAGGTATCGCCGAGGGTGCGCGCGAACACGCCGGAGAACTCGAAGGCCGGCGTCGCCATCTCGGCGAAGCCATAGAGCGCGGCGGCCATCCGACTGGTATCGACGACATGGCGGAAGGCCCGCATCTCGTCGGGTAAGATATCGTGCGTGCCACGCACCGGTTGGAGGGACGACACCCCGCTGATCCTTTCTTCGCTAATTCATTGCGCCTTGGTTGCGGCGATGCGTTTTTCCACCAGATCGACGAGATGGTCAACAATCGCGTCGGTGCCGACCGCATGATCGGGCACCCCGGCGAGGAAAATCTTGTGCCGCCCCTTGCCGCCGCCGGTGAGGCCGATGTCGGAGTGGCGCGCCTCGCCCGGGCCGTTGACGACGCAGCCGAGCACCGAAAGCGTCATCGGCGTGGTGACGTGTTCGAGGCGGCGCTCCAGCTCGGCGACCACGGCGGGCACGTCGAAGCCCTGCCGCGCGCACGACGGGCAGGCGACGATGCGCACGCCGCGGTGGCGCAGGTCGAGGGATTTCAGGATGTCGAAGCCGACGCGCACCTCCTCCACCGGATCGGCGGAGAGGGAAACCCGGATGGTGTCGCCGATGCCCTTGCGCAGCAGCCAGCCGATGC
The DNA here is from genome assembly GCA_027864655.1 of Oleispirillum naphthae. Lineage (GTDB taxonomy): Bacteria > Pseudomonadota > Alphaproteobacteria > Rhodospirillales > Rhodospirillaceae > Oleispirillum > Oleispirillum naphthae. The sequence continues at coordinate 73,968 of JAQAZG010000012.1, read as the reverse complement.
CGAGCGCCGACTTCACCGTGCCGGTGCGCAGCCCCCCCGCCTCGGTGACGCCGAGGTGGAGCGGATAGTCGCAGACCTCGGAGAGCTGCTCGTAGGCGGCCATGGCGAGGAACACGTCGGAGGCCTTGACGCTGATCTTGAAGTCGCGGAAGTCCAGCTCCTCGAGGATGCGGGCGTGCATCAGCGCGCTTTCCACCATCGCCTCGGGGCAGGGCTCGCCGTATTTCTCCAGCAGGTCGCGGTCGAGGCTTCCGGCATTGACGCCGATGCGCATCGAGCAGCCGTGATCCTTGGCCGCCTGCACCACGGCGCGCACCCGCGCCGCCTCGCCGATGTTGCCGGGGTTGATACGCAGGCAGGCCGCCCCCGCCTCCGCCGCCTCGATGGCGCGCTTGTAGTGGAAGTGGATGTCCGCCACCACCGGCACCGAGCAGCCGCGCACGATCGCGGCGAGCGCCTTGGTGGAGTCCTCGTCCGGGCAGGAGACGCGCACGATATCCACGCCCGCCGCCTCCATGCCGCGGATCTGCGCCAGCGTGCCCTCCACGTCGGAGGTCAGCGTGTTGGTCATCGACTGCACGGTAATCGGCGCGCCGCCGCCCACCAGCACGGAGCCGACGCGAACCTGCCGCGTCTTGCGCCGGGCGATCCGGCGGTACTCTGGATTTTCCAATGGGGCCTCACCACCCGGGTGTCACGATGGCCTTAAAGTGGGCGTTTACCGCGCGGCGCGCAAGCGCTCCGGCTCCAACGCCACGTCGCGCATCACCTGCCCGGCAGAGCCGAGCGCCGAGGCCTTGGCCCCATCGATGAGGACGCTGAGGTTGCCCGCATTCCCGGTCATCAGCAGAAGGCCGGGGCGATTGGGCACCCTGAAGCGGTCGCCCGCGTGCAACAGGCGGGTGAGCACCAGATTTCCGCCCTCGGTGACCTGCACCCAGGACTCGCCGGTGGCGACGATCTCGACGCGGGCGTCGGCGTTCTCCGCGCCGTAGACCCGCGGCTCGCGCGGCGCGGGTTCCGCCGCTTCCGGCACCTCGCCCGCAGCCTCCACGGCGGATGCGGCGGGCGCGGGCGCGGCCGCGGCCGGCTGCGGCGTTTCGGCCTTGGGCGGCGCGGGCTTGGCCGCTTCGGCCTTCGGCGGTTCCGGCTGCGGCGCTTCGGCCTTCGGCGGCTCCGGTTTCGGCACGGGCTTGGCCGCCTCGGGCTTCGGCGCGGGTTTGGCCGGCTCGGTCTTGAGCGGCGTGGGCTTCGGCGGCTCCGGCTTCGGCACGGGTTTGGCCGCTTCGGCCTTCGGCGGTTCCGTCTTCGGCGGCTCCGCCTGCGGCGCGGCGGGCTTTTCGGCTTCGACGGCGGGCTGTTCCGCCTTCGGCGCGGCCGGGGCCTTGGCCTCCGGCGCCGGTGCCGGCGCCGGTGCGGCGCCCACCTTTTCGTTCAGCGCGGCGGGAATGCGCGGCAGCAGCGAGGCGCTGTCGGCGCCGGAAAACATATACCACGCCCCGCCCACCAGCGCGGCGATGACCACGATGGCGGTGAGAATGGCGCCGACCGGCAGGCCGAGCGTCTTGACCGGCTGCGGAAACTCCACCGGCTGCGGCTGCGGCGCGGCGCCCCCTCCGGATTCCATCTTGAAGCGGCGCACCAGCTCCACCGGGTCGAGACCCAGTTGCTCCGCATAGGAACGGATGAAGCCCACCGCATAGGTGCCGCCCGGCAGATCGCCGTAGCGGCCGTCCTCGATCGCCTCCAGATAGACGCGGCGGATGCGCAGCGTCTCCGCGATCAGGCCGAGGTCGATCCCCAGCCGGAGCCGCGAGGCCCGCAACAATCCGCCGACGCTGCCTTGCACCGGCGCGTCCGGTCCCGTCTGTTGCACCCCTTCGCCGTGCGGTGCCGACGGCATGTTGTCGTGTTCCACAGACTATCTTCCTTCGCCGGTCCGGTTTCCCCCATGGTCTTGCGCCCATGCGCAAGCGCGCCGCGGCGTTCTGTCGCACCGTCGGCGACCCACAGTATGTCCGGAACCCACCCGCCTTGCAATGCCCGAAACCCCTTCCGGCACCCCGTCATTCTCTGGAACGCATTGAAAAATCGGCGGGATCAGGCGATTTGCACGGCGTGATCGAGAGCATAATTGGCGAGGCTCGACCGCAGACTATGGGCGGGAGACTGCAACAGCTTCTTCACCACCCGCTCGGTGTCGCCGACGTTCATGCTGCGAATCATCGCCTTGACCGGCCCCACCGCCGGGCCGGTCACCGAAAGGCGGCGGAAGCCGAGCCCGACCAGCGCCATGCTGTCGAGCGGGCTGGCCGCCATCTCGCCGCACAGCGAGCACGGCACTCCTGCCGCATCGCAGGCGGCGATAATGCGGTCGAGCAGGCTGAGGAACGGCGGCGACAAGAGGTCGTAGCGTTCGGCGATGCGCTGGTTGCCGCGGTCGCGCGCGAACAGGAACTGCGCGAGGTCGTTGGAGCCGACGGAGAGGAAGTCCACCCGCTTCAGCATCTGCGGCAGCTGGAACACCAGGGATGGCACCTCCAGCATGCAGCCGACGGAAAGGCGCTCCGGCAACGGCTCGCCGCGCCGCGCCGCGCGGTCCATTTCGAGGTCGAGAATGCGCTTCGCCGCGTCGAATTCCGCCACCTCGGCGACCATCGGGAACATCACCGAGAGCGGCCGCCCCTCGCAGGCGCGGATCAGCGCGCGCAACTGGTGGCGCATGATCGCCGGGTGGTCCAGGGTGATGCGGATCGAACGCCAGCCCATCGCCGGGTTCTCCTCGCCGGTGCTCTGCCAGTAGGGCAGCATCTTGTCGCCGCCGACGTCGAGGGTGCGGAAGCACACCGGCCGCCCGCCCGACTGGTCGATCACCGCGCGGTAGAGCGCGGTCTGCACCTCCACGTCCGGGGTTTCGGCGTGCGCCATGAACGGCAGCTCGGTGCGGTAGAGGCCGATGCCGTCGGCGTTCACCTGGTCGAGAATCGGCATGTCGGCGAGAAGGCCCGCGTTCATCAGGAGTTCGATTCGCACCCCGTCCCGGGAGACCGCGGGCAGGTCGCGCAGCACCGCGAAGGCCTTCTGCTTCTCGCGGCGCATCCGCACCGTGGAGATGAAGGAGGCGGTGAGGTCCTCGCTCGGGCGGATGAACACGCTGCCGTTGTCGCCATCGACGATCACCGGGTCCCCCGCCCCGATCTTGCCGAGGATGGCGGGAACGCGGGCGACCATCGGGATATTGAGCGCGCGCGCGATGATCGCGACGTGCATCGAGGGCGAACCTTCCTCCAGCACCACGCCGTGGATGCGGCTCATGTCGTAGTCGAGGAGGTCGGCGGGGCCGAGGGTGCGCGCCACCAGAATGGCGTGCGGCGGCAGAATCTTGCGCTCCGCGCTGTCCTGGCCCATGAGGTGCAGCATCAGGCGGTCGGTGAGGTCTTCGAGGTCGTAGAGGCGCTCGCGCAGGTAAGGGTCGGTGACCTGCTGCATGCGGACGCGGTTTTCCTCCTGGGCGCGCTGCACCGCCGCCTCGGCGGAGAGGCCGCCGCGGATGTGGTCGCGGATGCGCTCGATCCAGCCGCGGTCGGCGGCGAACATGCGGTAGGCTTCCAGAATGTCGCGGTACTCGCTCTTGCCGATCTCCTCGGCGGCGAGCATCTCGTCGAGCGCGATATGCATGCGCCCGAGCGCCTCCTCGAAGCGCTTCGCCTCCTGCTCCGGGTCCTCGCTGACCAGATGGGTGATGAAGGGGACCTTGCGGTGCAGGTAGGCCGCGCCGACGCCGAGGCCCGCGGAGAGCTTCAGCCCGTTGATGCGCAGCGGCACCAGGGCGGTGCCGTCCACCGGAATCTGCTCCCGCCGGTCGATCAGGTTGCCCGTGGTCAGGAGTTCGGCGAGCACCATCGCCACGGTTTCGAGCGCTTCCACCTCCTCCGGGGCGAAGGCACGGCTCTCCGTGGTCTGCACCACCAGGACGCCGGCGACGCGGGCGATGCGCACGATCGGCACGCCGAGGAACGAGCGGTAGGGCTCCTCGCCGGTTTCCGGGCGGTAGGCGAAGTTGGGGTGGCTCCACGCGTCGGACAGCGCGAGCGGCCGCGGGTGCGCGGCGATGAAGCCGACCAGGCCCTCGCCGACGCGCAGGCGCGTCATGTGCACCGCGGTGGGGCGCAGGCCCTGGGTGGCGAACAGTTCCAGCACCTCGCCCGCGCGCATCACATAGCAGGAGCACACCGCCGCCTGCATCTCCTCGGCGATGATCCGCACGATGACCTGCAACCGGTCCTCGGGGAGGCCCGGTTGCGCCATCGCCTCACGGATACGCCCGAGAAGGCGGCGCGACACCGCGGCGGCATCCCCCGGCATCAGAGCGCGCCCTGGATTTCCCCGGGCATTGCGGCGACGTGCGTCCTCCGCGCGTCGAGTGCATCCAATGCCTGGGCGATGATGTCGTCGATGATCTCCCGCGCGCTCTGTTCCGCCGTCACCATGCCGACGCTCTGCCCGGCCATCAGCGAGCCGTTCTCCACGTCGCCGTCGATCACCGCGCGGCGCAGCGCGCCGGCCCAGAAGTGCTCGATTTCGAGCTGCGCCGCCTTCTGGTCCATTTCGCCGCGGTGGAACTTCTCGATCACCGAGCGCTGCACCTCCATGAACCGCTCGGTCCCGGCGTTGGAAATGGCGCGCACCGGAATCACCGGGAACTGCGGGTCGATCTGCACCGAGACCACGGCGTCGCGCGCCGAGGCGCGGATGAACGCCTGCTTGAACTTCGGATGCGCGATGCACTCGTGGGCACAGACGAAGCGGGTGCCGAGCTGCACCCCGGCGGCGCCCATTTCCAGGTAGGAGAGCATCGCCTCGCCGCGGCCGATGCCGCCCGCGACGAACACCGGCACCTTGTCGCCCATCTCCGGCAGGATTTCCTGCGCCAGCACCGAGGTGGAGACCGGGCCGATGTGGCCGCCCGCCTCCGCTCCCTCGATCACCAGGGCGTCGGCCCCGGCGCGCAGCAGCTTCTTGGCCAGCACCGGGGCGGGCGCGAAGCAGATCACCTTGGCCCCGAAGTCCTTGGCGCGCTTGATCGCCGCGGAGGTGGGCAGGCCGCCCGCCAGCACCACGTGGCCGACCCCGGCCGCGCCGCACACGTCGATGAGGTCGTCGAGCTGCGGATGCATGGTGATGAGGTTGACGCCGAAAGGCTTATCGGTCAGCGCCTTGGCGCCCTCGATCTCGGCGGCGAGGAGGTCCGGCGGCATCGAGCCGCAGGCGATCACGCCGAAGCCCCCGGCATTGGAGATCGCCGCCACCAGATGGCGTTCGGACACCCAGGACATCGCTCCGCCGAGAACGGCGCACTCGCACCCCAAAAACTCCCGCCCACGACGCCACAGACGGTCCAGATCCTGATACGCTTGCCGAGTCCTGCTCATCGCGGCCGGTCGCTCCCAACTCGTTACCGCCCGGCGCACGGCCGGGCCCTGCTTACCGCGCGTCCAGACCGTAGGCCGTGTGCAGGGCGCGCAACGCCAACTCGGTGTATTCCTCCTCGATGAGGACGCTCACCTTGATCTCCGAAGTGCTGATCACCAGGATGTTGATGCCGCGCTCGGCGAGGGCGGAAAACATCTTCTGCGCCACGCCCGCGTGGGTGCGCATGCCCACGCCGATGACGGAGATCTTCACCACCGTGTCGCTGTGGGAGAGATCGCGGAAACCGACGGTCTTCTTGACTTCCTCCAGCACCTTGAGCGCGCGCAACAGGTCGGTGCGCGGCACGGTGAAGGTGAGGTCGGTATGGCCCTCCGCCGAGACGTTCTGCACGATCATATCGACGTTGATGTTGGAGTCCGCGAGCGGGCCGAAGATGGCCGCCGCGATGCCGGGGTGGTCCTTGACCCCCTGCAGGGTCACCTTCGCCTCATCCCGGCTGTAGGCGATGCCGCTGACAACTTCCTTTTCCACGATGTCTTCCTCGTCGCAAACCAGGGTTCCGGGGATGTCCTCGAAGCTCGACAGGACCTGCAGGTTGACGCGATATTTCATCGCCATCTCGACCGAGCGGGTCTGCAGGACCTTCGCGCCCAGGGACGCCATTTCCAGCATTTCCTCGTAGGTGACGCGCGGCAGCTTGCGCGCCTTGGGGACGATCCGGGGGTCGGTGGTGTAGACCCCGTCCACGTCGGTGTAGATGTCGCAGCGGTCGGCGCCCAGCGCCGCAGCCAGCGCCACCGCCGAAGTGTCGGAGCCACCGCGCCCCAGCGTGGTGATGCGCCCGTCCTCGCCGATGCCCTGGAAGCCCGCGACCACCGGCACCTCGCCCGCCGCCATGCGGGACAACAGTTCGTCGGTCTCGATATCGACGATGCGCGCCTTGCCGTGGGCGTCGTCGGTATGGATCGGAATCTGCCAGCCGCACCAGGACCGCGCGGAAATCCCCATGGATTGCAGGATGATCGACAGAAGGCCGACGGTCACCTGCTCGCCGGTGGAAACCACCGCGTCGTATTCGCCCTGATCGAACAGCGGCGCCGCCTCCTGACAGTAGGCGACCAACTGGTTGGTCACGCCGGACATGGCGGAGAGCACCACCGCCACCTGGTTTCCGGCATCCACTTCTTTTTTCACCAGGCGGGCGACGTTGCGAATACGCTCCATATTCGCGACCGAGGTTCCGCCGAACTTTTGGACAATACGGGCCATGACACGGTATCTCTGATTGCCGGGAGGCGCGCGCCGCCGCACGGCCGGGTTTCCCAAAAAAAGTCTTTCGTAACGAGTTGCCTGACGACCGGCAGCTATACATACTCGGTCCTTATCCTTTTAGGCAAGGGCACAGACATGAGCAAATCCGCAAAACCGGCGGCGCGCGAAGCCGCCGCGCACGGCTCCGCCGACCCCGCCGAGATCGCCAAGTTCACGGCCCTGGCGGATACCTGGTGGGCGCTCGAAGGGCCCTTCCGCCCGCTGCACCGCTTCAACCCGGTGCGCATCGCGATTCTCAGGGAGCGGCTGGCCGCGCACTTCGGGCGCGATGCGGCGCTCGAGCGGCCGTTCGAAGGGCTCAGCCTGCTCGATGTCGGCTGCGGCGGCGGCCTGATCGCCGAACCGATGGCGCGGCTGGGCTTTGCGGTGACCGGCGTGGACGCCTCGGAAAAGAACGTCAAGACCGCGGCCAACCATGCGGAGCGCATGCGTCTGTCCATCGACTACCGCGTCGCCCTGCCCGAGGACCTCGCCGCGGAGACCGGGCGCTTCGACGCGGTGCTGGCGCTCGAAGTGGTGGAGCACGTCGCCGACCGGCCGCTCTTCCTCTCCGCCGCCGCCGCGCCGCTGAAAAAGGGCGGCCTGATGGCGCTCGCCACCCTCAACCGCACGATGAAGAGCCTGGTGCTCGCCAAGATCGGCGCGGAATACATCGTGCGCTGGCTGCCCGCGGGCACCCACGACTGGCGCGACTTCGTGAAACCCTCGGAGATCGCCCGCGACCTCGAACGCGCCGGGATGAGCCCGCCGCGCTTCACCGGCCTCACCTACGCCCCGCTTTCCGATTCCTGGAGGGAAGGCGGCGACCTATCCGTCAACTATATGGCCTTCGCGGCGAAGCCTTAGGATCTTGCCGGTGGTGCGGCGGCCGTAGCGCGCCATGAAGTCGTCGAACGGCATCGGCTTGGCGAACAGGTAGCCCTGCAACGTGGTGCAGCCGTTGGCGACCATCCAGTCGCGTTGCGCCTCGGTCTCGATGCCCTCGGCCACGCAGTTCATTCCCAGGCGCTGCGCCAGGGTGAGAATGGTGGACGGCACCGCCACGTCGTTCGGCACGTCGGAGACGAAGCTGCGGTCGATCTTCAGCACGTCCACCGGGAAGCGGCGCAGGTAGGAGAGCGACGAATACCCGGTGCCGAAGTCGTCGAGCGCGATGCGGATGCCGTGGTCGCGCAGGGCGCGCACCCGGTCGGCGAGCGCGCCGCGCTCCATCGCCAGGGTGTATTCGGTGATCTCGATCTCCAGGCGGTCCGGCGCCACGCCGTGGCGCGCCAGCGTCTCGCCGACGCGGGCGACGAAGCCGGGATCGGCGAGCTGCTGCGGCGAGACGTTGACCGCAATCGTCATGTTCGCCCCCGCGGCGCGCAACAGCGCCGAGGCGCGGCAGGCCTCCTCCAGCACGAAATCGCCGATCGGCACCACCAGGCCGCAGTCCTCCGCCACCGGAATGAACGCGCCGGGCGGCACCACCTGGCCGTCGCGGCGCCAGCGCAGCAGCGCCTCCGCCCCCACCACCTCGCCGGAACACGACATCTGCGGCTGGAAGTAGAGGACGAATTCGCGCGCCTCCAGCGCCTGATGCAGTTGGCTTTCCAGCAGCAGGCGGCGGTGCGCGCCTTCGGCCAGGCCGTCCTCGAAGAAGTTCCAGCGCTCGTTGGCCTTGCGCCGCGCGCCCGCGGTGGCGGCCACCGCCTTGCGCAGAAGCTCGGCGGCGTCGGTGCCGTCGTTGGGGAAAAGCGCGATGCCGACGCACACCGAGGGGCGCACCTCGTCGGCGGATTCGACGCGGGTGAGGCTTTCCAGGAGGCCGTTGGCGTAGTCCACCGCGGCGGTCACCGAATCCAGGTCCTCGATCACCACGGCGAAGGAATCCACGCCGATGCGGCCGATGAACGCCTCGGAACCCACCGCGTCGAGCAGGCGCACCGCCATGTCCATCGCCATCTCGTCGGCCTCCTCGTGGCCGATCAGGTCCTTGAGTTCGTCCAGGCGGTCCATCAGCACCGCCATCACCGCCGCCACCCTGCCCGGCTGGGCGCGGCGCGCCATGGCGACGAGGTGCTCGATGGTGAGGGTGCGGTTGGGCAGGTTGGTGGTGGCGTCGCGCGTCGCCATGCGGCGCAGCGCGTGCTGCGCGTTGCCGAGGTGGATGAGCATGGCGTTGATCTTCTGCACCGCGAGGCCGAGTTCGGAATGCAGGTGCCACCTCGGCACCGTCAGCATGTAGCCGTGCGGATCCTCGGCGTCCACGCCGTCCACCTGGCGCGCGATGGAGAGGATCGGCCGGGTGAGAAAGCGGTCGAACAGCACGGCGACCACCGCGACGACGAGGAACACCCCGAGCAGGGTGAGCGCCAGGCCGCCGGACAGCATGCCGACGAAGCGGTCGGCCTGCGCCGCCACGTCGAACACCACGATCAGGCTGCCGATGGTGTCGCCGTTCTGGCCGGGCACCAGGCCGGGCATCGACAACGGCTGGGCGATGCGCTCGTGCGGCCCGACGATCAGCTTGCCGAGAAGGCGTTTCCACAAGGGCGCGGAGCCGGGCGGCCGCCCCTCGGCGGCGAACGGCATGCCGTCGGCATGGACGATCATCGCCGACTGCACGTCGGGCGCGCGCATCACCCCGGCCAGAGTCTCCGCGGCGAGGCGGTCGTTGAATTCCCAGACGGCGGAGGTGGCGGGGCGCTCGGCCAGGGCGATGATCTGCGCCTGCCGCGTCACCAGCCCGTCCCGCTCCGACGCGGCGAGAAAAGCGGCCTCGACGAGGAACAGCAGGCCGCCGACGGTGAGCACGGCATAGAGGACCAGCCGTCCCTGCCGGTAGGTGATGGAATTGCGGCGGAAGGTATTCCCCCAGCGCATGACGTGCGTCTCTCCCCCTCACCGCCAGTGATTGCCCTCGTCCAAAAGCGGCAAGCTCGCAGTCTAACACAGAAACTTTTGAGTAAAACGATAATTACGTCGTAAAATGCGGGGGAAAGCTTAAGTCAAGACACTTTCATGGCGCGGCCGTCGCCGCAGCGCGCAAAAAACCGGCACGGCAAAGCGCGCCGCCAATTGACAGGGGGATGAGACTATACATTCCAATGCACTGATGGATCGAGAAACCAATATACAGCGGCACGGCGGCCTAGGAATCGCCGCGGGAGATCCACGGCAGACGCGCAAAAGTTATCTCTTCCTCTACCAAGGCGTTAGCCTCCTCGGCGGAAGCCTCGCCGTAAATGCCGCGCGCCGGGGCCTCGCCGTAATGGATCTTGCGCGCCTCCTCGGCGAAGGCGGAACCGACGTCCTCGCAGTTGCTTTCCACCGTGTCGCGCAGGCCGAGCAGCAGGGAGCGCAGGCGCACGGCGGCATCCGCCCCCTCTTCCCGCGCGGCCGCGAGGCTGGGGGCCATCGGCGCCTTGGCGACCTCGCCGCCGCCGCAGGCCGGGCAGGCAATGCGCCCGGCGGCGGACAAGCCCTCGTACGCCCGGTTGTCGCGGAACCAGGAGTCGAAGCGATGCCCGCAGGCGCATTTGAGGGCGAACCGGATCATCCCTACCCGCCGATCACCACGTCCGTCAGGTCGCGCCCGTGCGCGAGCGACGGCACCTTGCCACGCGCCGCATCCACCGCCGCCGGGTCGATATCCGCGAGGACGTAACCCACGTCCTCCCCGCCGTCGGCCAGAACCTCGCCCCAGGGGGCGACGACCAGGGCGTGGCCATAGGTCTTGCGCCCCCGGACGTGGGTTCCGGTCTGCGCGGGCGCAAAGACGAAGCACCCGGTTTCGATGGCGCGCGCACGTAACAGGATATGCCAATGCGCCGCCCCTGTCACCTGGGTGAAGGCCGCGGGCACCGCCAGAAAATCGCACCCCGCCACGGCGAGAGCGCGGTAGAGATGGGGGAAACGCAGGTCGTAGCACACCGAAAGCCCGAGCCGTCCCCACGGCAGGTCCACCGCCGCGGGCGCGGACCCCGGCTCGAAGGTGAGGGATTCGGCATAGCTTTCGCCGTTGCCGAGGTCCACGTCGAACATGTGCAGCTTGTCGTAGCGCGCCGCGATCCGCCCCTCGGGGCCGATCACATAGGTGCGGTTGAACACCTTGCCGGAGGGCGACGGCACCGCCAGGGTGCCGGCGTGCACCCACACCCGGCGCGCCTTGGCGAAGGCGCGGAAGGCGGCGAGCGCGGGGTGCGCCTCCTCCGCCCGCGCCGCGGCGCGGATCGCCTCGGTGCCCCAGGTCATCATCGCCACGTTTTCGGGCATCAGGATGAGGTCCGCCCCGTCGTCCGCCGCGCCGCAGGCAAGCGCGAGCGCGGCGGCGATGTTGGCGTCCATGTCGTCGGCCGCGTTGACCTGTAGGCAGGCGACGGAAAAGGCGCTCATCGCGCTCAGGAAGCGAGCAGCGGGTCGAGGCCGCCCTTGGAATCGAGCGCGTAGAGGTCGTCGCAGCCGCCGACGTGCTTCCCGTCGATGAAGATCTGCGGCACCGTCTGGCGGCCGCCGGCGCGCGCCATCATGGCCTCCAGCTTCGCGTCGTCGGCGGACACGTCGATCTCGGAGAAATCCACGCCCTTGCGCTTGAACAGCGCCTTGGCGCGCATGCAGTACGGGCAGACCTTGGTGGTGTAGATCTCGATCTTGGCCATGGGGTTCTCCTGTTGCGGGTTTGCCGTCCCCGATGTGAGGGGATTTTCCGAAAAAATCAAGTTTCGCCGGGCACCGCCGCGGCGGCGGACAACAGGTCCACCGAGGCCGCGCCCGCGGCGAGCAGCGCCTGCGCGCAGGCCTCGGCGGTCGCCCCGGTGGTCGCCACGTCGTCGATCAGCACGATGCGACGCCCGGCGAGCGCCGCCCCCGGCCGCGCGGCGAAGGCCCCCGCCACGTTGCGCCGCCGCGCCCGCGCGGGAAGCCGCGCCTGCGGCGGGGTGCGGCGGATGCGCGCGAGCGCCCGCGCATCCCACGGCGTGCCGCAGAGGCGGGCGAGGCTGCGGGCGATCTCCGCCGCCTGGTTGTATTGGCGAAAGGCGAGTCGCGTCCAGTGGATCGGCACCGGCACCAGCAAATCGGCCTCGGCCAGCAGCTCCGCCCCGGCGCGCGCCATCCACGCGGCGAGGCGGCCCGCGATCTCGGGCCGGTCACCGTGCTTGCAGCGCAGGATCAGCGCGGCGGAAACCTCGTTGTAGAACAGCGCGAAACGCCGCCTGCGGATCGCCCCGCCCGCGGCGCAGCCGCAGCTTCCCGAGGCGGGCAGCGGCAGGCCGCAGCGGCCGCACAGCGGCGGCGCGGGGAAGCGCAGCCCGGCGAAGCACGCAGGGCACAGGGCGGCGCCGGAACCGCCCTGAAGCGGCGCGCCGCACACCGGGCAGCGCTCCGGCAACAGAAGGTCCAGCGCCGCCCCCAGGCCGCGCCGCGCACCCCGAATCCGTGGGAAAATCATCGCACTGGTCATGGCAGGCGAGTCTGCCCGATCGCGCCGCGCCGCTCAAGCAAGAACGGCTTTGCGTTTTGCCGCGGCAAGCGCCATATGGGGGTCATGTCCAGCCGGCCAGTCCTCTTCGACCGTCCCCTGCTGCGCCGCCGCCGCGACCGCGCGGTGCGCGGCGTCGCCCCGGCGCGGGAGCCCGACTTCCTGCTGCGCGAGGCGGCGGAGCGCCTGCTCGACCGGCTTTCCGACATCCGCCGCGCCTTCCCCCTCGCCCTCGACCTCGGGGCGCACACCGGCCAGCTCGCGCGCCTGCGCGCCGGGCGCGGCGGCATCGACACCCTGGTCTCGGTGGAGCCCTCCGCGGCGATGGCGGCGCTCGCCCCCGCCCCCGCCGTGGTCGCCGACGAGGACTCCCTGCCGTTCGCCGACGCCGTCGCCGACGCGGTGTTGAGTTGCATGAGCCTGCACTGGATCGACGACCTGCCCGGCCTCCTCGCCGAGGCGTTCCGTGTGCTCAAGCCGGGCGGCCTGTTCCTTGCCATGCTGCCCGGAGAGGAAACCCTGCACGAGTTGCGCGACAGCCTCGCCCGCGCCGAACTGGCGGTGGACGGCGGGGTGAGCCCGCGCGTCATCCCGATGCTGACGGTGCAGGATGCGGGCTCCCTGTTGCAGCGCGCGGGCTTCGCCGAGCCGGTGGTGGACCGCGAGCGCATCGCCATCGACTATGCCGACCCGCTGCGCCTGCTCGCCGACCTGCGCGCCATGGGGGAAACCAACGCGCTCGCCGAGCGCCGCAAAGCGCCGCTCTCCCGCGCCGTGCTGCTCGCCGCGCTTGCCGCCTACCGCGAAAACCACCCCGCCGCCGACGGGCGCGTCGCCGCCACCGTCGATCTTCTGACGCTTACCGCCTGGAAACCCGAATGACCTTCTCCACCCCCCTCATCCGTGGCGTGCTGCTCCGCCGCTACAAGCGATTCCTCGCCGACGTGCGCCTCGCCGACGGCAGCGAGGTCACCGCCCACGTCGCCAACTCCGGCGCGATGCTGGGGTTGAAGGAGCCGGGGATGACGGTGTGGCTGTCGCGCTCCGACAACCCGAAGCGCAAGCTCGCCTATACCTGGGAACTGGCGGAGACGGACGGCGGCCTGGTCGGCATCAACACGTCCCACCCCAACCCCCTGGTCGCCGCGGCGATCGCCGCGGGCAGGGTCCCCGAACTCGCGGGCTATGCCGAGCTGCGGCGCGAGGTGCCCTACGGCAAGAACTCGCGCATCGACATCCAGCTCACCGATCCCGCCCGCCCGCGCTGCCTGGTGGAAGTGAAGAACGTGCACCTGATGCGCACCCCGGGCCTCGCCGAGTTTCCCGACGCGGTCACCGCGCGCGGCGCCAAGCACCTGCGCGAGATGGCCGATGCGGTCGCCGCCGGAGACCGCGCGGTGATGGTCTACCTGGTGCAGCGTACCGACTGCGACCGTTTTTCCCTGGCCGCCGACATCGACCCGGCGTATGCGGAGGGGTTCGCCGCCGCCCGCGCCGCGGGGGTGGAGGCGCTGTGCTACACCTGCGCGATCGCGCTCACCGGCTTGAGCCTGGACCGCGCCCTCCCCCTGGCGTTATAGCTAACCCAGGACATCACACCGAAGGACTACCCCGCTTCATGGACCGTTCCGCTTCCACCATCATCCTGCACACCGCCGAAGACTTCGCGGGCATGCGCGCCGCCGGGCGCCTCGCCGCGGAGACCCTCGACTACATCACCGATTTCGTCGTCCCCGGCGTGGAGACGCAGGAACTCGACCGCCTGATCGCCGAATTCGTCACCGCGCGCGGCGGCATCAACGGGCCGCTCGGCTACCGCGGCTATCCCAAGTCGTGCTGCATCTCGATCAACCATGTGGTCTGCCACGGCATCCCCAGCGAAAAGACCCTGAAGGACGGCGACATCCTCAACATCGACGTCACCCCCATCCTCAACGGCTGGTACGGCGACACCAGCCGCATGTACACGGCGGGCAAGGTCGGCGTCGCGGCGAAGCGGCTGGTCGAGGTGACCTACGAGTGCCTGATGCGCGCCATCGACATCGTGCGCCCCGGCGCCACCCTGGGCGACATCGGCGCGGTGATCCAGGAATACGCGGAGGGCCACCGCTTCTCGGTGGTGCGCGACTTCTGCGGCCACGGCCTCGGGCGCACCTTCCATGCCGAGCCCAACGTCATGCACTACGGCCGCCGCGGCCACGGCCTGCGGCTGGAGGAAGGGATGTTCTTCACCATCGAGCCGATGATCAACCTCGGCGTGCCGGACACCAAGATCCTCTCCGACAACTGGACCGCGGTGACGCGCGACCGCAAGGCCTCCGCCCAGTTCGAGCACTCCATCGGCGTCACCGCCGACGGCTGCGAAATCTTCACCCTGTCGCCGAAGGGCTACACCCAGCCGCCCTATCCGGCGGCGTGAGCGGAGCGGCGGCATGAGCGGCGGCGACGACACCTCTCCGGGCCTGTTCGAAGCGCCGGTGACGTCCGCGCCGGAACCGCACTACCTCGGCCACCGCCAACGCCTGCGCGACAAGCTGTTGCGCAACGGCGCGGCGGGGTTCGCCGACTACGAACTCCTCGAACTGCTGCTGGCGCTCGCCATCCCGCGCCGCGACGTCAAGCCCCTGGCCAAGGACCTGCTCGTCCGCTTCGGCGACTTCGCCGGCGTCATCGCCGCCTCGCCGGAGGACCTGACGGCCGTGCCCGGCGTCAAGGAAACCACCGTCGCCGCGCTGAAACTGGTGGAAGGCGCGGCGGTGCGCCTGCTCAAGGGCCGCGTCGCGGAGCGCACCGCGCTCGCCGCCTGGGACGACCTGATGGACTACTGCCTCGCCGCGCAGTCGCGCGCCGATGTGGAGGAGTTCCGCCTGCTCTTCCTCGACACCAAGAAACGCCTGATCGCCGACCAGGCGATGCAGCGCGGCACCATCAACCACACCCCGGTCTACCCGCGCGAGGTGGTCAAACGCGCCCTCGAACTCAAGGCGCATTCCGTGATCATGGTGCACAACCACCCCTCCGGCGACCCGACCCCCTCGCAGGCCGACATCGACACCACCCAGCAGATCAAGCAGGGCCTCGCCACCGTGGATATCGCCCTGCTCGACCACGTCGTCGTCTCCCCCGGCCGCTACATCAGCTTCCGCCGGAAGAACCTGCTGTAAAAAATAAAACTTCATGGGGGGACGCGGTCCCCCCACACCCCCCATAAGTTTTCGCCGCGCAGCGGCCATCAACCGTCACACCGCGTGATGGCTCTATCGCGCTACGCGCAAAAACCAAAAGTTATGGGGTGCGCGAGGGGTCCAAGACCCCTCGCAAAGTTTTGGCATTTTAAAACGCCCGGTCCCCGACGTAGGGATTGCTGCGGCGCTCGTCGCCGAAGGAGGAGAGCGGGCCGTGGCCGGGGATGAAGATCACCTCGTCGCCGAGGGGGAAGAGTTTGTTGCGGATCGAGGAGACGAGGTCCTTGGCGTTGCCGCGCGGGAAGTCGGTGCGCCCGACCGAGCCCTGGAACAGCACGTCGCCGACCACCGCGAGCTTGTCCTTGCGGTCGAAGAAGACGACGTGGCCCGGGGTATGGCCGGGGCAGTGCAGCACCTCCAGGGTGACGTTGCCGAAGGAGACGGTATCGCCCTCCTTGAGCCAGCGGTCGGGGGTGAAGCTTTCGCACGGCGGAAAGCCGTAACCGCGCGCGGTTTCCGGCAGCGCCTCGAGGAGGAAGGCGTCCTCCTCGTGCGGGCCTTCCACCGGCACGTCGAAGATTTGCTTCAACGCCGTGGTGCCCGCGGCGTGGTCCACATGGCCGTGGGTGAGCAGGATCTTGACGATCTCCACGCCCTTGCGCTTCGCCGCCGCCTCCACCTCGGCGATGTCGCCGCCGGGGTCCACCACCGCGCCTTGCATCGTCTCTTCGCACCACAGGATGCTGCAGTTCTGCGCAAAGGCGGTTACCGGAACGATCATCGCTTTCATCGGTAGGTTCTCCGTTAGTCGCGCCAGAAGTGCGCGGTCATCATCACGAACACCGTCTCGAATTCCAGGCGTCCGAGGATCATCCCCACGTCGAGCGCCCATTTCGCGCCGTCGGGCAGGGAGGAAAAGTTGCCCGCCGGGCCGATCACCGGCCCCAGCCCCGGGCCGACGTTGGCGAGCGCGGTGGCCGCGCCCGAAAGCGCGGTGATGAAGTCCAGCCCGTAATACGCCAGCGCCAGAACCAGGGCGGCGCAGGTGGCGGCATAGCACAGCACGAACACCTGCACGTCGCGCACCAGGGATTCGCTCGCCGGGCGGCCCGCCATCATGTCGGGGAACACGCCGTGCGGATAGAGCAGGCGGCGGGTCTCCTTGCGGATATCCTGCCACAGAATCTCGAAGCGGAACATTTTCAGCCCGCCCGCGGTGGACCCGGCGCAGCCGCCGACGAAGGTCATGAAGAAGAACACCGCCACCGCGGGCGGCCCCCACAGGGAATAATCGGTGGAGGCGTAGCCGGTGGTGGTCATCACCGAGACGAGGTTGAACAGCGCCTTGGTGAACGCCGTCCACGGGTCGAAGTCGTTGGCGAAGACCAGCCACACGGTGAGCATCGCCGCGGAGATCAGCGCGGTGGCGAGCATGCGCTTGACCTGCGCGTCGCGCAGAATCACCATCGGTCCGCGGCCGGAAAGCGCCAGCACGAAGAGCACGAAGGGGGTGCCCCCGGCGAGCATGAACACCGTGCCCGCCCATTCCAGCCACAGGCTGTCGAAGTGGCCGATGGAGCCGTCGGAGGTGGAATAGCCGCCGGTGGAGAGCGTCGTCATCGAGTGGATGACCGCCTCGAACGGCGTCATGCCGCAGGCCCAGTAGGCGAGCACGCAGAGGGTGGACAACAGGATGTAGACCCAGCCGATGCGGATCGCCATGCTGCGCACCCGCGGCGAGATCTTGTCGGAGGTCTTTTCCGAGCTTTCCAGCTTGAACATCTGCATGCCGCCGACGCGGAACATCGGCAGAATGGCGATCGCCATGACGATGATGCCGATGCCGCCCATCCACTGCAGCAGCGCCCGCCAAAGGAGAATGCCCACCGGCATCGTATCGAGGCCGGTGAGCACGGTGGAGCCGGTGGTGGTGAAGCCGGAGACGGTTTCGAACACCGCGTCGCAATAGGAGATCTTCTGCTCCGACAGCCAGAACGGCAGCGCGCCGAACAGGGAGAGCATCAGCCACGCGCCGACGGTGATGAAATAGGCGCGGCGCAGCGGCGTGATGCCGAAGCTGGCATCCCGCGTGGTGGCGAACAGCATCACGCCGAAGAAGATGGTGAAGCCGGAGGCAAGCGCAAAGGCGGCCCATTCGCTCTGGCCGGCGGCGAAATCGGCGACGGCGGGCACCCACATGGCAACGCCCAGGATGATCAGCAGGCTGCCGATCGCCTGCCCGATATCGCCTTCGTCCTGAGGTTTGGCCAAGCCTTACCCTTTCCCCGAGCCTGCCGCCGCGCCGCCCTCGCCGGGGGGCGCGCCGGTTCCTTTGTGCGTCGCCGCCGCCTTGGCGTCAAGCTCCGCCGGGCGCGGGCAGCCCGCCACGGTGACCGCGTCGCCGCGGCGGTTGTCGAGGCGGAAGCGGTGGCCGAACAGGGAAATTTCCAGCGCATGCTCCGGCCCCTCGCCGACGGCGCGGTAGCGGCGGGCGAATTCCGCCGCGTCCACCCCTTCCGGCAGGCGGCACAGCGCATCGAAATCCGCCTGGCTCGCCTTGCCGCCGGACCATGCCTCGCCCGGCAGGCGCGGCAGCGGCGCGGGCCGCACCAGGTCGGCGCACATCCGCACGAGCAGGCGCAGCACCGAGGCGAAGCTGTGCGTCTCCAGGACGGCGCGGTCGGCCTCCGGCGGAACGGCGAAGCGATCGACGGCGACGATCGGCCCATCGTCCACCTTGCCCGTCATCTCGTGCAGGGTGGAGCCGAATTCCGCCGCGCCGCCGTAGAGCGCGAACACCGCGGGGAAGCGCCCGGGATAGGCGGGCGGTCCGGGGTGCAGGTTGTAGGACGGGCCGGGAAACGCGGCGAGCAGCTTCTCCGGCACGATCACCTCGGTGGCGCAGGCGAACAGCCGCGCCCCGGCGAGCGGCGCGCCGCAGCGGGCGATCAGTTCGGGCAGCGTGGACAGCGGCGTCACCTTGAGGATCGGCGCGGCGCGCATCAGCGCCTTGGGCGAGGCGAGCGGATGGGCGAGCAGGATGGTCTGCGCCAGGATCGGCGCGAGCACCGGATCGGCGAGCAGGACGATCTCCCGGAGATAGGACTCGCTTGGCTGCGTCATGGCGGCCATCATAATCCGGCCCGGCGAACCGCGCCAGCCGACGCTTCGCCTTGACAGAACCGCCGCTTCGCCGGATTTTTGCGGCAAGCCCACACCCTACGGAGGTTCCGCCCGTGATTCCGCGCTACTCGCGTCCCGCCATGACCGGCATCTGGCAGCCGGAGAACCGCTTCCACATCTGGTACCTGATCGAGGCGCATGCCTGCGACGCGCAGGCGAAGCTGGGGGTGATTCCGGCCGCCGCGGCGAAGGCGGTGTGGGAGAAGGGCAACCTGCCCTACACGGCGGAACGCATCGCCCGCATCGACGCCATCGAGGCGGAGGTGAAGCACGACGTCATCGCCTTCCTCACCGAGCTTTCCGAACACATCGGCGATGACTCCCGTTTCGTCCACCAGGGCATGACCTCCTCCGACGTGCTCGACACCTGCCTCGCGGTGCAGCTTTCCCAGGCCGCGGACATCCTGCTTTCCGACATCGACACCCTGCTCGGCGCGCTGAAACGCCGCGCACTCGAGACCAAGGACATGGTGTGCATGGGCCGCAGCCACGGCATCCATGCCGAGCCGGTGACCATGGGGCTGAAGTTCGCGGGCTTTTATGCGGAGTTCCGGCGCGCGCGGGAGCGCCTGCTGGCGGCGCGGCAGGACATCGCCACCTGCGCCATCTCCGGCGCGGTGGGCACCTTCGCCAACATCGACCCGGCGGTGGAGGCGCACGTCGCCGACAAGCTCGGGCTCTCCGTCGAGCCCTTGTCCACCCAGGTGATCCCGCGCGACCGCCACGCGATGTTCTTCGCCACCCTCGGGGTGATCGCAAGTTCCGTGGAGCGTGTGGCGACGGAGATCCGCCACCTGCAACGCACCGAGGTGCGCGAGGTGGAAGAATACTTCTCGCCGGGGCAGAAGGGCTCTTCCGCGATGCCGCACAAGCGCAACCCGGTGCTGACGGAAAACCTCTGCGGCCTCGCCCGCATGGTGCGCGCCTATGCGGCGCCCGCGATGGAAAACGTGGCGCTGTGGCACGAGCGCGACATCTCCCACTCCTCGGTGGAGCGGATGACCGGCCCCGACGCCACGGTGACGCTCGACTTCGCGCTGGCGCGCCTCGCCGGGGTGATCGACAAGCTGGTGATCTATCCCGACGCGGTGGAGAAGAACCTCAACCAGCTGGGCGGGCTGATCTTCTCGCAGCGGGTGCTGCTGGCGCTCACCCAGGCCGGGGTTTCCCGCGAGGACTCCTACCGCATCGTGCAGCGCAACGCGATGCGGGTGTGGGCGGGCGAAGGCCGCTTCCTCGACTTCCTCAAGGCCGACGCCGACGTGGCGGCGCGCCTCTCCGATGCGGAGATCGAGGCGATCTTCGACATGGCCTACCACACCAAGCACGTGGACACGATCTTCGCGCGGGTGTTCGGCTGAGGGGCTAGCGCGCCGGAGGCCGGACATCGAGGTTCAGGCTGGTGAGCGCGGACTGGATCGGGATGAACAGATTGAGTCCGATCTGCACGTCCTTGGGGGCGATCATCGCCACCGATATCCCGACCACGTTGCCGGAACGGTTGAGCAGCGGGCCACCGCTGTTGCCGTGGGTGATCGCCGCATCCGCCTGGATGTAGGAAACCGGCTTGCCCCCGCGCTCATCGAAGTTGCGGAAGGCGCTGACCACCCCCTTTGTCACAGTCGATTGCAGGGACAGCTGGTTCGGCGTGCCCACGGCATAGACTTCGTCCAGACGCACCAGCTTGGCCTGCGGCGCCAGAGGCAACGGGTGCAGCACCTGCACCGGCGCCTTGAACAGGGCGACGTCGCGCGCCTTCTTGACGCGCAGCACCTCGGCCCGCACCTCGACGCCGGAGTTCAGGCGCAACGTCACATGGTCCGCCTCACCCACCACGTGCGCGTTGGTGAGGCCATAGCCGTCCCGGCTGATGAAGAAACCGCTGCCGAGGGCCTCCGGTGTAATGATGCTCACCGCGCCGCCGAGAATCCGGTCGATCCGGTCGGCGATCGCGTCGCGCGACAGCGGCGCGCCGACCAGTTCCAACCGCGCGTCGCCATCCCCCTTGGGCGGCGTGCGCCGCGAGTCCTCGCGCATCAGGTCGTGGTATGCCGGGTCCGCCGCGAGATTCGCCACCGCCATGGAAAAGGCGAGGCCCATCGCCTGCACCGTGGCTTCGACCGCGGGGGTCTTCTGTTCGCCGCGGCCCTCGGTGACGAACTTGCCGACGACGCGACGTTCGGGCTCGGAATAGACCTCCCATTCCACCTTGACGTACATCTCGCCCATGATGCGGTTGGTCGGCACGCCCCACCAGAAGGTGATCTCGTCGCAGAAGTTGCCGCGAATGTCCACGAGGCGCGCGCCGACCCGGTAGTGGGCGCGGGCACGGTCCGCGCCGCGGTTGAACAGGCTGGAGGGATCGCCGAGCACGTTGTATCCGGACTCCTTCATGGTGCTGAAGAAGACCTCGTTCATTTCGCTGCTCCAGGCGCCGGCGATACGGCCGCCCCATTCCAGGCTGATATGTCGTCCGGCGACGCAGGTCAGGGACTTGACCCCGCCGATATCGGGGAAGGCGGCGATGGTGGTGCCACGCGGAATCTTCGAGATCGCCCCGGCGTAGGAGAAGGGGGCGGTCTCCTCTCCCATCGGAATCTCGATCTGCTGGCGCTGCTTGACCTCGGGAATCTCCATCGGCATCTGGCACGCCGCCAGGCCAAGCCCGGCGGCCGCGACCGCCAGCATCCGCCTCCATCGGATCATCCCCGTACCCCCTGCCACCTTCGGTCGTAGAGATTGCGTTCCGCTTTCCGAAGGAGTGTGCCGCAACCGCCCCGCCGTCTCAAGCATATCCGCATGCGAAAACCCCGCGCCGGAGGCGCGGGGTCTTGCGGAACCGCAGGGGAACGCGGACGCAGGTCTATTCGGCGGGGTGCGCCTTCTGCGAGCCGATCGCGGCGAGGAAGAGGTCGCTCAGGTGGAAACGCGAGGCCTGGGCGGCGAGTTCCTTCTTGGCGTGGCGCACCGCCTTGTCGATGGCCTGCACGCTGTTGGCGGCGGAGGTGCGGCCCTCCATTTCGTCGAGGATCGCCTTTGCGGCGCGGCGACGCGCGTCCGGCACGACCGGGTCGCCGATGATCGCCTCCATCACGTCGCCGCAGGCGCGGCGCTCGAGCTGGGCGAGTTTCTCCTCCAGGCGGGCGCTCGCCAGCACCACGCCGATGCGGGCGAGATCGCCCTTCACCTTGGCCACCAGGCGCGCCGCGTCGGTATCGCCGAACACGTGCTCGAGGGTTTCCTGCGCATATTCGCCCACGCTTTCGCCGTGCAGCCCCATCAGGCGCGCCGCCCATTCCGCAAACAGTTGGGTGCGGCGAGTGTAGACCTTGTAGACCAGCTCCTGGCTCATCGCGAAGCGGGCTTCATGGCCGCGTTCCACGGCGACGAGAAAATGCAGCATGACGAACCTCCAGGGTTAGGGCTCACATTTATTACTTCTGATATATACAGTCATATACCATCCGCAAGGACCTGTGAAGGAAAAAATGTGACTAAGAAGCAATCTCATTAACTCCCCGCCGACTCCGCGGCAAAACCCCGCCCGCCGCCCTGCGCCTGCGCCGCCCATGGGCGGCGCACGGCAAGGACGGGGCCGAGAATCGTTGTCCTCTCCCCCCAACGCTGATATACGAACAGCCGAACCTGGGCGCCCCGGCCAAAAGGCCGCGCTCTTCTTTCTTTTCCCAGCCGCAAAGCGCCCCTGGGGCGAAGGTTCCGCCCGGCGCGCGGCCCTGAACGTGGCGGCCATGGCACGACCGAAGAAACTCTACGAAGGCAAGGCGAAGATTCTCTACGAGGGCCCGGAACCCGGCACCCTGGTGCAGTACTTCAAGGACGACGCCACCACCGCCGGCGGCAAGAAGCGCGGCACCATCACCGGCAAGGGCGTGCTCAACAACCGGATTTCCGAATACCTGATGATGCGGCTGGAGGAGATCGGCATTCCGACCCACCTGATCCGCCGCCTCAACATGCGCGAGCAGCTGGTGCGCGAGGTGGAGATCATCCCCGTCGCGGTGTCGGTGCGCAACGCCGCCGCCGGATCGCTGGCGCGGCGCTTCGGTCTGGCCGACGGCACGCCGCTGCCCCGCTCGATCGTCGAATACATCTATAAGAAGGACGAGCTCGGCAACCCCGTCGTCTCCGAGGAGCACATCACCGCCTTCGGCTGGGCCGCGGTGCAGGACATCGACGACATGATGGCCCTGGCGCTGCGGGTGAACGACTACCTCTCCGGCCTCTTCCTCGGCGTCGGCATCCGCCTCATCGACTTCAAGCTGGAGTTCGGCCGCCTCTACCACGACAACGGCGACATCCAGATCGTCCTCGCCGACGAGATCTCGCCCGACAACTGCCGCCTGTGGGACATCGCCACCGGCGAGCGCCTCGACAAGGACCGCTTCCGCCTCGACCTCGGCAACGTCGAGCGCGGCTACCAGGAAGTGGCGAAGCGCCTGGGGATCATCCCGGAGAGCGCGCCCTACGACCTGCAAGGTCCGGAAACCGTGCAATAAAGAAGCCCCGGAGAATGAGATGAAAGCCAAAGTCCACGTCACCCTGAAACAGGGCGTCCTCGACCCGCAGGGCAAGGCGGTGCAGCACGCGCTCGCCGCCCTGGGGTTCACCGGCGTCGGCGACGTCCGCCAGGGCAAGTTCATCGAGCTCGACATCGCGGAGGCCGACCCGGCCAAGGCCAAGGCCCAGGTCGAGGAGATGTGCAGGAAGCTGCTCGCCAACACCGTCATCGAGAACTACGCCATCGACCTGGAAGGCTGATCCCTTCCGCCGTGGCCTGCGACAAGGACCGCCGAACGTGAAAGCCGCCGTCATCGTCTTCCCCGGCTCCAACTGCGACCGCGACGTCGCCGTGGCGCTGAAACGCGTCACCGGGCATGCGCCCCGGATGATCTGGCACCGCGACACCGCCCTGCCCGCCCTCGACCTCATCGTCGTGCCCGGCGGCTTCTCCTATGGCGACTACCTGCGCTCCGGCGCGATGGCGGCGCACTCGCCGATCATGGCGGCGGTGACCGCGCAGGCGGCCAAGGGGGTGCGGGTTCTCGGCATCTGCAACGGCTTCCAGATTCTCACCGAGGCGGGGCTGCTGCCCGGCGTCCTGATGCGCAACCAGGGCCTCTCCTTCATCTGCCGCGACGTGCTGCTCAAGGTGGAGACCTCCGCCTCCGACTTCACCGCGGGCTACAATGCGGGCCAGGTGGTGCGCATTCCGGTGGCGCACGGCGACGGCAACTATTTCGCCGAGCCCGCGGTGCTCGACCGCCTGGAGGACGAAGACCGCGTCGCCTTCCGCTATTGCGACGAAGGCGGCGCGCCGCTGGAGGCCGCCAACCCCAACGGCTCGCGCCGCAACATCGCGGGGATTCTCAACGAAACCCGCACCGTGCTGGGGATGATGCCGCATCCCGAGCGTCTCGCCGACCCGCTTCTGGGCGGCACCGATGGCGCGCCGATGTTCCGCGCGCTCGCCGCCGCCCTGTCCTGACTGCCCCGAGGATCGTCCGATGCCTGCCATCACCCCTGAAATCGTCGCCGAACACGGCCTCTCCCCCGCGGAATACGAGCGCGTTCTGGCGATCATGGGCCGCGAGCCCAACATCACCGAACTCGGCATCTTTTCGGTGATGTGGAGCGAGCACTGCTCCTACAAATCGTCGAAGAAGTGGCTGAAGACCCTGCCCACCACCGCCCCCTGGGTGATCTGCGGCCCCGGCGAGAACGCGGGCGTGGTGGACATCGGCGACGGCCAGGCCGCGATCTTCAAGATGGAGAGCCACAACCACCCGTCGTTCATCGAGCCCTACCAGGGCGCGGCGACCGGCGTCGGCGGCATCCTGCGCGACGTCTTCACCATGGGCGCGCGGCCGGTGGCCAACCTCAACGCCCTGCGTTTCGGCGCGCCGGAGCACGCCAAGACCCGCCATCTGGTGGCGGGCGTGGTCGCGGGCATCGGCGGCTACGGCAACTGCGTCGGCGTGCCGACGGTGGGCGGCGAGGTGGAGTTCCACCCCTCCTACAACGGCAACATCCTGGTCAACGCGATGACCATCGGCATCGCCGACACCGACAATATCTTCTATTCCGAGGCCTCCGGCGTCGGCAATCCGGTGGTCTACGTCGGCTCCAAGACCGGGCGCGACGGCATCCACGGCGCGACCATGGCCTCCGCCGAGTTCTCCGAGGATTCGGAGGAGAAGCGCCCTACCGTACAGGTCGGCGACCCCTTCACCGAGAAGCTTCTGATCGAGGCGTGCCTGGAACTGATGGCCACCGACGCCATCGTCGCGATCCAGGACATGGGCGCGGCGGGCCTCACCTCGTCGTCGTTCGAGATGGCCTCCAAGGGCGGCCTCGGCGTCGAGATCGACCTCGACGCGGTGCCGGTGCGCGAAACCGGCATGACCCCCTACGAGATCATGCTCTCCGAAAGCCAGGAGCGCATGCTGATGGTGCTGGAGCCGGGCAAGGAGCACATCGCCAAGGCGGTGTTCGACAAGTGGGAACTCGACTTCTCGATCATCGGCCGCCTCACCGACACCGGGCGCATGGTGCTGACCATGGGCGGCGCAACCGTCGCCGACCTGCCGATCGACCCCCTCGCCCAGGCCGCGCCGGAATACGACCGGCCGTGGACGCCGGGCGAGAAGCTGCCGGAAGTCGCCGCCGCCGACGTGCCCGAACGCCCCTGGGGCGAGGCGCTCCTCACCCTGATCGGCGGGCCGCAGGGCTCGTCGCGCCGCTGGGTGTGGGAACAGTACGACCACATGGTGATGGGCGACACCGTGGGCCGCCCGGGCGGCGACGCCGCGCTGGTGCGCATCCACGGCACGAAAAAGGGCCTGGCCGCCACCTCCGACGTGACGCCGCGCTATGTCGCAGCCGACGCCCACCAGGGCGGCCGCCAGGCGGTGGCCGAGGCGTGGCGCAACCTCACCGCGGTGGGCGCGACGCCGCTCGCCATCACCGACAACATGAACTTCGGCAACCCCGAGCGCCCGGCGATCATGGGGCAGTTCGTCGAGGCGATCAAAGGCATGGGCGAGGCGTGCATCGCGCTCGACTTCCCGGTCGTCTCCGGCAACGTGTCGCTCTACAACGAGACCAACGGCGAGGCGATCCTCCCCACCCCGACGATCGGCGCGATCGGCCTGATGCCGGATGTGGAACAGTCCGTGGGCATCGGCTTCGCCGCGCCGGATCAGGCGCTGGTGCTGATCGGGGCGGAAGGCTCCTGGCTCGGCCAGTCGTGGTATCTCGCCCAGGTGGCGGGCCGCGCCGAGGGCGCGCCGCCGCCGGTGGACCTCGCCGCCGAACGCAGGAACGGCGATTTCGTGCGCGGACTGATCCGCGCAGGCCAGGTCTCCGCCTGCCACGACGTCTCCGACGGCGGTCTCCTCGTCGCGGTGGCGGAAATGGCCATGGCCTCGGGCATCGGCGCGGACGTCTCGGTTGCCGGCCCGCATCTGCACGCGGCGCTCTTCGGCGAGGATCAGGCGCGCTACGTCGTCGCGACCGCGGATGCCGAGGCGGTGCTCGCCGCGGCGGCGAAGGCCGGGGTTGCGGCGCGGCGGCTCGGCGCTACCGGCGGCGATGCGCTCGCGGTCAACGGCGCGGACGAAATTTCCGTCGCCGCGCTGAAAAAAGCGCACGAATCCTGGTTTCCGGCCTATATGGCATAGCGTGGCCGCCACGGGCGGCGTTTGGATCATCCGATCGTGTCAGAGTCATCGCCGTCCGCCGCCCCGCAGACCGCCGACGCCGCCCTGCGGACCGGCATCGCCGCGGGGCTCGCCACCTATCTGTTCTGGGGCCTGCTGCCGCTCTACCTCAAGCTCTTCGCCGACATGCCGCCGCCGGAGGTTCTGGCGCACCGCATCGTCTGGAGCGTGCTGACCCTGGTGCTGCTGGTCGGGCTGCTGCACGGCAGGCGCGCGGTGATGGCGGCGATCCGCTGCCGCCGCACCCTCATCACCCTCACCGTCACCGCGCTCCTGATCACCGCCAACTGGCTGATCTACATCTTCGCGGTGGCGGAGGGGCGCCTGTTGCAGGCGAGCATGGGCTACTACATCAACCCGCTGATCAACGTCCTCTTCGGCCGCCTCTTCCTCAAGGAAACGATGACGCCGCGCCAGGTCGTCGCGGTGGTCTGCGCCGCCGCCGGGGTCTCGGTGATGGTGGTCGGCGCGGGGGAGATTCCGCTGATCGCGCTCAGCCTCGCCCTCTCCTTCGGCACCTACGGCCTGCTGCGCAAGACCATTCCGGTGGACGGCGCGAGCGGCCTGTTCGTCGAAAGCCTGATCATCGGCCCGGCGGCGCTCGGCTACCTTCTGTGGCTGAACCACCAGGGCGTCGGCCACTTCGGCCACGACGGCGCGACCCGCGACATCCTGCTGGTGTGCGCCGGGCCGATCACCGCGGTTCCCCTGGTGCTGTTCGGCTATGCGGTGCGGCGGGTGCGGCTTTCCACCATGGGTCTGATGCAGTACGTCGCGCCGACCGGGCAGTTCCTGCTCGCCACCCTGCTCTACGGCGAGCCCTTCACCCAGGCGCACCTGTGGGCCTTCTCTTGTATTTGGACCGGGTTGGCGATCTACTCGATTCCGCGCGACGCGCTCGCCATGGTCGGCCTGCGCATCCGTTGAGACGCAGAAAGGGATACCGCCATGGACGATTCCTCCCCGGCCTTCACCCGCATCCGCAAGGATGTGGAGACCCACCCGGTGGTGCTCTACATGGAGGGCACGCCGATGTACCCGCTGACCGCGCGCGCCGCGGCGGTGGCGCAGGCGCTGGATGCCATGGGCATCCCCTACAAGAGCGTCAATCTGGTGGACGACCCGGAGGTCAAGGAAGCGATCAAGGCCTTCGGCGAATGCCCGGACCTGCCGCATCTCTACATCAAGGGCAGGCTCGCGGGCGGCGGCGACGCGGCGCGCGATCTGGCCAAGTCCGAGGGGTTGAAGGACAAACTGGCGGAAGCCGGAATCGCCGCCAAGCCCGAGGAATAGCGCCCCTCACGCCTCGGCGGCGCGCGGCACGCCGTCCACCAGGCGGCGCAGAACCTGCCCCAGCACATGGCCGCAAACCGCGGTGAGCGCCACCATCGCGCCGAACTCCACGCCCGCCCATGCGCCCTGAAGCCCGCCGAGCGGCCCGCCCACCACCTCGCGGATGCCCGCGACGCTGCGCGCGGTAAGCGGATAGAGGCACAACAGCACCAGCCCCACCCCGGCCAGCCATGCGCCGCGCCGCGCGGTGAGCACCCGCACCCCCGCATAGCCGATCGGCCAGCCGACGGCCGCGGCGGCCACCGCGACGAGCAGGCGCATGCCGCCGAACACCAGGGACGGCACCAGCACCAGCCCGCCCGCGAACACCAGGAGCCAGCGCGGCGGCAGATCCACGGTCAGGAAATCCAGCCCGATATCGGCCAGCCCGGCCAGCCCGGCGACCGCCGCCATGACGATGACGAGCACATCGAGGCCGCGCACCAGCCCGGCATGCTCCAGCGGCGAGGGCGGCGGCGCGGGTTCCGAACCGGCGGAGCGGAAGCCGATGCGGCTCCACGCCAGCAGGCAGGGCACGAAGGCCGCGGCCTGCGCCGTCCACACCGCCGCCATACCCCAAACCGACTCCCGCAGGCCGAACCCCGCCACATGCAGCAGGGTGGAGAGCCCCCACACCGCGACGAAGGGCAACAGCACGGTGCGCCCCAGCCAGAACGGATGGGCGGCGATATCGATGAACGCCTGCATCGCCATGTCGAAGGCGTCCCGGCTGCTCACCGGGCATTCGGACGGACGTAGAATCATCGGTCTCCGGCGGCGGAAAGATTTCGGTTGCGCCGGATCATATCCCTTCCGACACAATTCCGCCACAATCTCGCAAACCCCCTCTTAACTTTTCGCCGCTAGGCTGATCGCACGCCCTCTCTCCGCACCGTGTTCGAGGCCATGCCATGCAGACACCGCCCCGCATTTCCGTCGTCATCCCGGCGTACAATTGCGCCGACACCCTGGCCCGCGCCGTGGACAGCGCGGTGGCCGGCGCGGACTACGCGCGCACGGCGATGAACCTGCCCCTGCACACCGAAATCGTGGTGGTCAACGGCGCCTCCACCGACGACACCGCGGCGGCCATCGCCGCGCTGGACGCACGGCTCGCGGCGGCGCCCCACATCACCTTCAAGTCCACGTTCTTTTCCCCCAACCGCGGCCCCGGACCGTCGCGCAACGAAGGGGTGCGCCTCGCCTCCGCGCCGTTCATCGCCTTCCTCGATGCCGACGACGAATACCTGCCGCCGCACCTCGGCCTGTGCCTGTCCGCCCTCCTCGCCGACCGGAGCATCGGCTACGTGTGGACGCGGCGGCGCCTCGACGTGCCGGTGCACCCCTCCTGGGGGCCGTCGCTCGACCGCTCCACGGTGATGAACCTCTGCGTGCGCCGCATCTGGCACGAAATCGCCAAGGGCTTTCCGGAACATGCGGACTTCCTCAAGATCTCCTGCGAGGACAGCTTCTACCGCATCGTGCTGGCCGCCCTGGCCGAGGGCCGCGCCATCGACGAGGAAACCGTGCTGGTCCACTTCCAGCCCGGCAATTCCCTGGACCGGCAAAAGGAAAAATTCGCCACGCCGCTGCACGACTGGGACGGCGACCGGGAAATCGCCCAGCCCACCCCCGCGATCATGAGCCTCCTCGAAGACCGTCTCGCCTACGTCGAACGCCTGAAATCGGAACTGCGGGGAAACTAGGGGGAAAAACCGAAACTTCGCGGGGAGGCCGAGTCTCCCCGCGAAGTTTCAGCTTTTTTTACCGCTCGTCGAGGCGGACGACGAACCACTGCACCAGGCGGCTCCACAGCTCGTCCTTGATCACCGCGCCCTCGATGTTGGAATCGAGGTTGGGGTTGTCGTTGATTTCGATGACGTGCACGCCCTGTGCGTTCTGCTTGAGGTCCACGCCGTAGAGGCCGTTGCCGATCAGGCGCGCCGCCTTGACCGCGGTCTGGATCACCTCCGGCGGCGCGTCCTCCACCGCGACGCAGTGGTAGCGGCCTTCCACCGCCTTGCCATCGGCCAGATGGTGGATGATCTGCCAGTGGTTGTGCGCCATCAGGTACTGGCAGGCGAACAGCGGCTCGCCGCCGAGCACCCCGACCCGCCAGTCGTAGTCGGTGGGCATGAACTCCTGCGCCAGCAGCAGGTCGGTATCGGCGAACAGCTCCGCGGCGAGGCTTTCCAGCGCGGCGCGGTCCTCCACCTTGTGCACGCCGCGGGAGAACGAGCCGTCGGGGATCTTCACCACCATGGGAAAGCCGAGTTCGCGCTCCGCCTGCTCCAGCGCCGAGCGGCCGTTGAGCACCAGGCTCCGCGGCATCGAAATGTTGTGGGATTCCAGCAGTTCCTTGAGATAGACCTTGTTGGTGCAGCGGATCATCGACACGGTGTCGTCGATCACCGGCATGCCTTCCTGCTCGGCGCGGCGGGCGAAGCGGTAGGTATGGTTGTCGATGGAGGTGGTCTCGCGGATGAACAGGGCGTCGTATTCGGCGAGGCGGGCGAGGTCGCCCTTCTCGATCGGGTCCACCTCCACGCCGAAGCGCCGGGCGACCAGGGCGAGGCGTTGCAGCGAGGATTTCTTCGAAGGCGGCAGGGCCTCGCGCGGGTTGCGCAGCACCGCGAGGGAGTAGCGCGCCGCCGCCTTGCCCTTGGCGACCTGCCAGCCGCGCTGGGTCTGGCGTTCCATCGCCTCCATGGCGAAGGCCTTCTGCTCCGGCGTCAGGCGGTGGATGGAAAGGGTGCGGATGCGCTCGATGGAGCGCCACGGCCCCGCCTCCACGGAAATTTCCAGAAGCGGGCTGCGGAACCAGTCGAACAGCAGGAGCGCGAAGGAGTCGAGGCCGGCGAACCCGGTGCGGCCGAAGGCGACGAACACCTTGAAGTCGCCGGAGGGCACGTCGTCGCGGCCCTTGAGGCAGCGGTTGAGCTTGTCCTCCAAATCCGGCAGGGAATCGCGGTAGAGCTCCTTGCGGGAAAGCTCCAGCATCGTCTGCACCGTCGGCATGACGCGGTGGCCGCGCGCCCCGGCGAGCAGCGAGGCGTAGTATCCGGCGCTCTGGTAGGCGGTGTTGCGCGACAGGTTGATGATCGTCGGCCTGCGGCTGCGGAAGAGCTGCGGCCGCGCCAGGTAGTCGCGCACCGTCATCACCTTGTGCGGCGTGTCGGCCTGCGGCACGTCGCGCGCGGAGTCCACCAGGATGAGCCAGTCGGTCATAGCGTTCGTTTTCCCTTGATGACGATCGCGGCGCGCAGCCGCGCCTTGCCGTAGCAGGCCATGCGATCGAATTCGTCTTCCGGAATCGGCAGGGTGGCGGCGGCGAGCGGCGTTTCGTGATCGTCGGCTTCCACCCAGGGGTCGTGAATGAAGATGCGGGAATCCGCGTGGGCGAAGGCGGCCACCCAGTGCGGCGCGCGGAAGCGCAGCATGCGGTACTGGCTGACCAGCACCAGCACCACCGCCCCCGCATCCAGCGCGGCGCGCAGCCCCTCGGGCGAAAGCGCGCGGGCGCGCACCGGCACCTTGAGCGCCTTCGCCTGGTCGCGGAAGTCCTCCTGCGCCACCGCCATCACCGCGCGCTTTTCCGCATCGCGCACGGAATCGAGGAACAAGACCTCGCGGCTGTTGACGAACACCTCGGCGGCAAAGCCGTGGCGGGCCAGCGCCACCGCCATGCCCACCGGCTCGCAGCCGCCGAGGCCCGCGGCCATGAAGATGGTGGTCGCCTCGCGCCACAGCCGCAGTTCCAGGCGGCGGTCGAGCCGGGTTTGCGGGACGAAGGCGGCCATCGCCATCATCATCGCCGCCGGGCCGCAGGTGAACTCGGTGCTCTGCTGGTAGTAGGGCACGACGGGATGGCCGGGACGCA
The DNA here is from genome assembly GCA_027864655.1 of Oleispirillum naphthae. GTDB lineage: Bacteria > Pseudomonadota > Alphaproteobacteria > Rhodospirillales > Rhodospirillaceae > Oleispirillum > Oleispirillum naphthae. Next base: position 42,423 of record JAQAZG010000012.1, on the reverse strand, counting down.
CCGGCGGCTCGGCGATCAGCCACTTCTGGAAGCGCAGGGCGGCGGCATGGTCCTCGTAGTAGTCGGCGACCATGCCGAACTGGCGATAGCCGCGCTTGCGGTAGAGCCCCAGGGCGGCGGCGTTGTCGGGCCGCGCCTCCAGGCGCATCACCGCCGCGCCGCGGGCGAAGGCGGCCTGCTCCGCCGCGGCGAGGAGCCGCCCGCCGAAGCCGCGTCCGCCGCACGCCGGGTCCACCGCGATGGAATAGAGCCGCGCCAGCGCGGTGCCGCGGCGGTAGAGCACCAGGACATAGCCGCACAGGCCGCCCGCCTCCTCCAGCACCAGCAGGCTCGCGCGCGACGACGCAGCGAAGCGCCGGAAACTGCGCCGCGACAGCCGGTCGCCGGGGAAGGCGCGGTTTTCCAGCACCACCAGGGAATCGACATCGGCCGGCGTTGCCGGCCGCAGACTTGGAGGATCTTCCGCGCACTCGGCGCAGACCGGCGGAGGAACCGCCGTTTCGCCAGACATGGTGTTCATGCCCTTCATGGAAGGATGACTTCGGTGAAACATCACCCCGCGCCGCGGGAAATGCAAGTGTCCGTTGTCATGGAACGGCGCTGCGGGAACCGGATGACTCGAAAAAACTTAATACGCGAAGAGACTGGAGGAAACGCACCCTTGGGAATAATCTGCACAGTATCGTTTCATCACCGGCAAAGGGGGAAGGCCATGGAGGAGTATCTGGCTACGATCAAGCTGTTCGCGGGGAACTTCACGCCTCGGGGCTACCTGGACTGCGACGGACGGCTTCTTCCGATCATGCAGAACCAAGCCCTGTTCGTGCTGCTCGGCACGACCTACGGCGGCGACGGACGCGCGAACTTCGCCCTGCCGAAGCTCGAATCCCCGATACCTGGCTGCCGCTACATCATCTGCCTGGATGGCGTGTTCCCGTCCCGGGACTGACCGGATGTCCACCCAAGCAAAAACGCGCGGCCCGAGCCGCGCGTTTTTCGTTTGCGTGTCGAGGCGCCTCAGCGGCTGTAGAACTCGACCACCAGGTTGGGTTCCATCGAGACCGGGTACGGCACGTCGGCCAGCTTCGGCATGCGGACGTAGGTGCCCTTCATCCCCTTGTGATCGACTTCGATATAGTCCGGCAGGTCGCGCTCGCCGGATTCCACCGCCTCGATGATCAGGGCCATCTGCTTGGAGGCGTCCTTGATCTCGACCACGTCGCCCGCCTTGAGCTGGTACGACGGAATGTTGACGCGGCGGCCGTTGACCTTGACGTGGCCGTGGCTCACCACCTGACGCGCCGCGAACATCGTCGGCACGAACTTCATGCGGTAGACCATGGCGTCGAGGCGGCTCTCGAGGATGCCGATGAGGTTCTCGCCGGTGTCGCCGGTGCGGCGCGAGGCCTCGGCATAGTAGCGGCGGAACTGGCGCTCGGAGATGTTGGCGTAGTAGCCCTTGAGCTTCTGCTTCGCCATCAGCTGGGTGCCGAAGTCGGTGGGCTTGCGGCGGCGCTGGCCGTGCTGGCCCGGGCCGTATTCGCGCTTGTTGATCGGGCTCTTGGCGCGGCCCCACAGATTGACGCCGAGACGGCGGTCGATCTTGTGCTTACAGGCATGACGTTTCGACATGAATTGTCCTTCACGTTTATCGGTTTTTTGTCCCGGTAGGCCGCCGATGGCGGCGGGGCCGAGGTGCGCACGATGGCGCCTCCGGCCCGCGTTCCCGGAAGTGAGGCCGCTAAAGTAGCGGCGAAAACGCGGATGTCAAGCCGAATGCGGCGGAAAGGCTCAGATCTCCACCTCGTGGTGGGTCTGGCCGTACTGCACGATGCGCACCTTCTCCAGCGTCACCAGGGTGCTCACCAGCATGTCCTTCACCGCCTCCAGGTAGGCCTCGATCTTCTCGCGCACATCGACGATCTCGATCACCAGCGGCAGGTTGGAGGAAAGATCGAGAATCTTCGCGGTGTGCAGCTCCCCGGAGTGGCCGAACCCCATCGGCCCGCGCAGCACCGTCGCCCCGGCGAGGCCGCTCGCGCGCGCCTGCATCACCAGGGCCTCGAACAGCGGCGCGGAACCGTGGCGTTCCGCCTCGCCGAGGTAGATGCGCAGGAGCAGCGCGGCATTGGGCAGAGTCATGGCGACCTCCTTTACGCGTTGATCAGGGCCGCGGCGGCGCCGCCGAGCCATGCGCCGAGCAGGCACAGCCCCACCGAAAGCCCGATGTTCATCCCGGCGCTTGCCCATTCGCCGTTCTGCGCCAGCGCCAGGGTCTGCATGCTGAACGACGAGAAGGTGGTGAAGCCGCCGCACACCCCGACCATGAAGAACTGACGCCACGCGCCCGGCACGTAGAGGCGGGCATCCGGCGCGGTGAGCGCGGCGAAGAGGACGATGACGAAGGAGCCGCCGACGTTGACCGCGAGCGTGCCCCAGGGGAAGGTCTGGCCGCCCCAGTGGGAGATCAGCCCCGAAATCCAGTAGCGGAGCGCGCCGCCGATCGCGCTTCCCGCCGCGACGAACAGATAGATCATGCCGTCCTTCCTTCGACGCGGGGCTGCCGCCCCGCACCCCGCCTGGAGGGCCGCGGGCCCTCCAAACCTCCCTTAGGTTTTCGCCGCGAAGCGGCAGACGATCCTTCTCTCCAACCGCACGGACTTATGGCGCTTCGCGCAAAAACCAGGGTTATGGGGAGCGCGAGGGGACCGAGTCCCCTCGCAACGTTTTAGGTTTTTCGAAACCGGCCACACTCTACCGCCGGAACACCACGCGGTCCATGGGGATGCGGTCCTGCCAGCCGGCGCGCACCAGCTCGGGGTCGGCGTGCTCCTCCTCCGGGTGGCCGAGGCAGAGGTAGGCCACCAGGTCCCAGGTTTCCGGCACGTCGCAGGCGGCCTTGGCGGTCTCCGGGTCGAGGATGGAGACCATGCCGACGCCGAGCCCCCGCGCCCGCGCGGCAAGCCACAGGGTCTGCACCGCGGCGATCACCGAATAGTGCAGCGTCTCGGGCATGGTCTGGCGGCCGAGGCCGTGGCCCTCCGCCGGGTCCGGATCGGCGAACACCGCGATCTGCACCGGCGCGCGGTCGAGGCCGGAGAGCTTGAGCGTCGCATAGGTCTGCGCATGGTCGCCGTCGTAGCCCGCCAGCGCCGCCGCGTTCGCCGCCTCGAAGTTGCTGCGGATCGCGGCGCGGCGCTCTCCGCCCTCCACCAGGACGAAGCGCCAGGGCTGGCTGTTGCCCACCGAGGGTGCGAGGCAGGCGAGTTCCAGGAGTTCCGTCACCGCCGCCCCGGGCACCGGCTCGGTGGTGAAGCGCCGCACGTCGCGCCGCCAGATGAACAGCTCGGTGAGCTTGTCGGCGAAGGCGCTGTCGAACAGCGGCCTGCTGGTGTAGAGCGGCTGCGGCGCGGCGCGCAGCTTGTCCACCGGGATGCCGAGCTTGCGGGCGCGGCGCAGCGAGCCGTGCGCCAACTCCGCGACCATGCCGTGCAGGGTGCGCACGTCCTGTTCGGTGAGGCCCGCGCGGTTGAACAGGGCGCGGATGTTGCGCACCATGCTCGGGCGCTTGTCCTCGACGCGGAGGAAGCCGCAGAGTTCGAGTTCGCGCTCGAGGTGGGCGTAGAAGTTGAGCACCTCGTCCTTGGCGGCGGGAGCCGTCTCGTTCATCACCAGTTCGCAGGGCGGCACGTCCACCCCCGCCTGGAACCACTCGTAGCCGACAAGCAGCACCGCCTGGGCGAGATTGAGCGAGCAGTAGGCGGGGTTGAGCGGCACCTCGCACACCGCATCGGCCAGCGACACCTCGTCGTTGGTCAGCCCGGTGCGCTCCGGACCGAACAGCACCGCGACCTTCTGCCCCGCTTTGATGCGCCCGCGCATCTCCGCCGCGGCGGCGCGCGGCGTCATCACCGGCTTGACCTGTTCGCGGCGGCGCGCCGTGGTGGCCACCACCCAGTGCGCATCGGCGATCGCGGCGCGCACGTCGGGGAACAGTTCGGCGCGTTCCAGCACCACGTCGGCGCCGGAGGCGGAAGCGCGGGCGCGCGGGTCGGAGGGCGGCTCCTGCGGTTCCACCAGGCGCATCCCGGCGAGGCCGCAATTGAGCATGGCGCGCGCCACCATGCCGATGTTCTCGGCAAGCTGCGGCCGCACCAGAATCACCTTGGGGGCCGCGCCGTTTTCCACGGTCGGGCTCTGTTCGCGGGAGGGGTCGGTTCCGGCCATCAGGTGCGCGCCGCCCCCATCAGGAAGTAGACGATGCTGTCGTGCAGGGCGTTGAACGAGGCGTCGATGATATCCTCGGAGATGCCGACGGTGGTCCAGCGCGCCCCGGTGGCGGCATCCGCGCTTTCGATCATCACCCGGGTCACCGCCGCGGTGCCGCGTTCCGGCGCCATGATCCGCACCTTGTAGTCCACCAGGGCGAGGCGGCCGAGCATCGGGAACGCGGGCACCAGCACCTTGCGCAGCGCCGCGTCCAGCGCGTTGACCGGGCCGAAGCCCTCCCCCGCCTCCATCGAATAGACATCGTTGACCAGGACCCGCGCCGTCGCCTCGGAGACGTGCACCAGCTTGCCCTTGGCGTTGTAGCGGCGCTCGTCGATGACGCGGAAGGAATGCACCTGGAAGAACTCCGGCACGCCGCCGAGGAAGCGCCGCGCGAACAGTTCGAAGCTCGCGTCCGCGCCGTCGTAGGTGAGGCCGTCGGCCTCCCGCGATTTCACCTCGGAAAGCAGCTGCGCGATGCGCGGGTCGTCCGGGTCCACGGCGATCCCCGCCTCGGCGAGGCGTGCCAGGATGTTGGAACGCCCCGACTGGTCGGAGATCACCACGTGGCGCACGTTGCCCACGGTTTCGGGGTCGAGGTGCTCGTAGCAGGCCGGGTCCTTCGCCACCGCCGAGGCGTGCAGCCCGCCCTTGTGGGCGAAGGCGCTCGCACCGACGTAGGGGGCGTGGCGGTTGGGCGCGCGGTTGAGGCGTTCGTCGAGCATGTGGGAAACGGTTTTGAGGTGCCGCAGCCCCGCCGCGGCGACGCCGGTTTCGAACCCCATCTTCACCGCCAGGGTGGGGATCAGCGAGATCAGGTTGGCGTTGCCGCAGCGCTCGCCCAGGCCGTTCAGCGTGCCCTGCACCTGGCGCGCCCCGGCGAGCACCGCGGCGAGCGTGTTGGCCACCGCGTTCTCGGTGTCGTTGTGGCAGTGGATGCCGATGTGGGTGCCGGGCACGCGCCTGGCCACCGCGGCGACGATCTCGCCGATCTCGTGCGGCAGGGTGCCGCCGTTGGTGTCGCACAGCACCATCCAGCGGGCGCCCGCCTGATGGGCCTCCTCGACGCAGGCGAGGGCATAGTCCGGGTTGGCCTTGTAGCCGTCGAAGAAGTGCTCTGCATCGAACATCACCTCATCGACGCGGATGAGCGCCGCCTTGACGCTGTCGCCCACCATCTTGAGGTTCTCTTCCATCGAGATGCCGAGCGCCACCTTGACCTGATGCTCCCAGGCCTTGCCGACCAGGGTGACGACGCGGGCGGGGGTGGCGAGCAGCGCCTGGAAGCCGGGGTCGTTGCCGGCGCTGCGGCCGGTGCGCCGCGTCATGCCGAAGGCGGCGAGCCGGGCGTGGCGGAAGGCGGGAGGCGCGGCGAAGAACTGGTCGTCGGTGGCGTTGGCCCCCGGCCAGCCGCCCTCGATGTAGTCGATGCCGAGGCGGTCGAGTTCGCTTGCGATCGCCACCTTGTCGGCGGCGGTAAAGTCCACGCCCTGGGTCTGTGCGCCGTCGCGCAGGGTGCTGTCGTAGAGATAAACCCGATTACCACTCATCAAGTGCTTGCCTTCCGATCCTGCGGGATCGTCGAAAATGCGGCAAATCGGCGCGGACCTCAAGAAATTCCGGGGACTCGGCGATGGGCCTTAGACCAGGCGCGGCACGCCCTCTTGCACCAGGCGGAGAAACGCGGGCGCGGGCACCGGGCGGCTGTAGAGATAGCCCTGGGCCATGTCGCAGCCGTGATCCTTGAGGAAACGCGCCTGCTCCACCGTCTCCACGCCCTCGGCGACGAGCTTGAGGTCGAGGTTCTTCGCCATGCCGATGATCGCGCGGGCCACCGTCATGTCGTTGGTGCTGACCGGGATGTTGCAGACGAAGGCGCGGTCGATCTTCAGGGAATCGATCGGGAAGCGGGTGAGGTAGCCGAACGACGAATAGCCGGAGCCGAAATCGTCGATGGCGATGGAGAGCCCCAGGCGCTTCAGCCGCGACAGGGTCTCCACCGTCTGGTCGATGTCCTCGACCAGGGCGCTCTCGGTAAGCTCCAGTTCCAGGAGGCCCGGCGGCAGGCCGAACTCCTCGAGGATGCCGCGCAGCACGGAATCGAGGTTGGCGTCGCGGAACTGCACGGCGGAAATATTGACCGCCACCGGCACCACCGGCACGCCGCGGGCGAGCCACTCCGACTGGTCGCGGCAGACCTGCTGCAACACCCAGCGGCCGATGTCGCGGATCTGGCCGGTCTCCTCGGCGATGGGAATGAACTCCACCGGCGAAATCAGGCCGAGTTCGGGATGGAACCAGCGGATCAAGGCCTCCGCGCCGATCAACGCGCCGCTCTGCAAGTCCACCTTGGGTTGGTAGTAGACCTGGAACTCCTCGCCGTCGAGGGCGGTGGCGAGCGCGGTTTCCAGCCTCTGGCGGTAGACCAGCGAGGCGGACAGCGCCTCGTCGTAGACCTGCACCGAACCGCGGCCCTGGCTCTTGGCGGTGCGCACCGCGAATTCCGCGCCGCGCATCAGATCCTCGGGGCTCGGCCCGGCGTCGGGGAACTCGGCGACGCCGATGCCGCAGGAGATGCGGATGTCGTGGTTGTCCACGATCACCGGACGCTCCACCGCCTCGATGATCCGCGCAGCCAGCGGCAGAAGCTCGGCGGTGCCGCCGGAATCCTCGATCAGGGCGACGAACTCGTCGGCGGAAAGCCGCGCCACCAGCCGCGCCCGGGCATCCAGCGCCTTGATCAGCCGCTTCGCGAACACCGAGAGGATGCGGTCGCCGACGAGGTGGCCGAAGGTGTCGTTGATCGCCTTGAAGCGGTCGAGGTCGAAGAACATCAGGCCGAGCCGCCGCCCCCGCGCCACCGCGGCATCGAGAACCCGGGCGAGTTCCTCGTGGAAATTGGTGCGGTTGGCGAGCGTGGTGAGCAGGTCGTGGTTCGCCATGTAGAGGATGTTCTCTTCATAGGAGACGCGCTCGGAAATGTCGCGGATCAGGCCGATGAAGAGGTGCCGCTCGCCGAGGTTGAGGTCGCGCACCGCGATCTCGATGGGGAACAGCCCGCCGTCGGCGCGGCGGCCCTGGTGATGGCGCCAGCCGGTAATCCGCGCCGGATAGCCGCCGCTGAGGAAGACGTCCAGCCCGCCCTGCGGCCGCCCCGCCTCCGCCGGGCCGAGCAGGCGGCCGACGCCGGTGCCGACGAGGTCGCGCGCCGACACGCCGAAGGCCTTCTCGGTGGCGCGGTTGACCGTCTCGATCAGGCCCTCCTCGTTGACCACGACGATGGCGTCGGCGACGTTGTCCATGATCTTGCGCAGCTGTTCCTCGCGCGCGATGATGCGGCGCGAAGCGCGGTTGCGGCGCGTGGTGTCGGTGGCGGAGATCAGCACCGGGTCCTTGCCCGTCCATTCCTTCACCCCGTCGGCGGGGCAATCCATCGCCAGCAGTTCGACATCGATGAGGCGGCCGTCGGTGGTGCCGAGGTGCATCGGCACGCGGGAGGCCTCGCCGCGCAGGGCGGCCATGCCGTCCTCGAACAGCACCGCATAGTCCGGCGGCACGAAATCGAACAGCGACATGCCGGAAAGATCGGCGGCGGGCGCGAAGCCCAGCATCTGCCGCCCGACGCCGTTGAGGAACAAGAGCTTGCCGTCCGCGGCGCCGACCACGGCGGAAAGGTCCGGCGACATTTCCAGCACCGAGAGGTAATCCGCGCCGAGGTAGGCGAAGCCCGCGCTCTGGCGCTGATTGACCAGGGCCTCCACCTCGGAGAACAGCGCCGCCGCCTCGGCCCGCGCGGCGGTGAGGCCGGTCTCGGCGGCCGCGGCGTCGCGCCTGTCGGCAAGCGCCGCAGCGGAACCGTCGAGGCGCTGCATGATCCGCTCCAGGGTGGCGGGCACCTTCTGCCCCAGGGCGTGCAGCAGGCTCACCCGGTCGTCCAGGGCCTTCTGCGCGCGGCCCTGCGCCAGCATCAGCTCGTCCTCGCGCGCCTTGATCGCGGTGATGTCGGTGAGCGTCAGCGAAACGCCGCCCGCGCACGCCACCGCGTCCATCAGCAGCCAGCGCGCCGCGCCGTCGCCGCCGTCCAGGCGCAACTGGTGCTGACGCACCGCGCCGGTGCGCAACGCCTCTTCGAGCAGTTCGAAAATCCCCGGCAGCGGCCGCGCCAGGGCGATCTCGTCGAGCCACGCGCCCTCCAGGTCGCGCGGCGGGCGGCCGAATATCTCCTCGCAGGGCGGGTTGGCCAGCGCCACCCGCCAGCGCGGCTGGCCGTCCAGGCCGAAGGGGATGAGCGCCAGCATGGCGTTGTGGGAGCCGTTGAGCACGCTTTGCAGCAGGCCTTCGGCCAGCCCGGTGCGCAGCACCTGCTTGCGCGCCAGGGCATAGGCGACGGCGCGGCGCAGTTGGCGGCGGTCGAGCCGCCCCTTGATCAGGAAGTCCTGCGCGCCCATGCGCACCGCCTCGGTGGCCTGCGCCTCGTCGCTTTCGGCGGTGAGCACCAGCACCGGCACCTCCGGCACCTCGGAGAGGATGATGCGCAGAAGGTCGAGACCGCGGCCGTCGGGCAACCCGAGGTCGAGAAGGATGGCGTCGTAACGGTTTTCGCCGATGCAGGCGAGCGCCTCGGTAAGCGTGGCGGCAACGTCAACCGTCGCCATCGCCCCTTCGCCCTCGGTGAGGAACACCTGGGCAAGGCGGGCATGCAGCAGATCGTCTTCCACCAGGAGGATACGGCGGACTCCCCCCAGGGAGGTTTCCGGCAGGGCCGGCGTCGCGACCGATGTGTTCACGGTCGGCATCTCCCGAGCGGCCGGTCTGCCCGGCGCGGCACGCCCTCTGTCTCCGTCCCGAGGGACGTGATATACCCGCGAAAAAACAACAACCTACCCCAAAGTATGAAGTCTTGTTGAGTCTTAGCTATCATATCACCCCCTGGCTTGGCCAGCCTTTCCGCAGGCCTCATCCGAAGGCGTGACACCCGCCCGTCCGCCGCCGCATCAGCCGCGTCGCCAGCCGGTTCCGCCCGCTCCGTCTTCCAGCAGAATCCCCGCGTCGGCCAGAATCCGGCGCAAACGGTCCGCTTCCGCGAAATTGCGCGACGCCCGGGCTGCGGCGCGCGCCGCGATCATTCCGTCGATTTCCGCATCGCTCAACCCAGAGGTGGGCACGCCCGCGCCCCGCCGCCAGTCCTCCGGCGCCGAAGCGAGCAGGCCGGTGAGTTCGCCCGCTTGCAGCAGGGCGGATTTCAGCGCCGCCTGTTCGTCCGCCGCCTCGGCCTTGTTGAGGCGGGTGACGATGTCGTGCATCGCGGCGATCGCGGCCGGGGTGTTGAGGTCGTCCTCGAGCGCCGCGAGCACCGGCGCGAGGTGCGGCTCCGCCGCCGCGCCGGGGGGCACGTCCTCCACCCGCGCCAGCGCGGCGTAGAAGCGGTCGAGCGTCTGCTTCGCCTGGGCGAGGCCGTCGTCGGTCCAGTTGAGCGGCTGGTGGTAGTGGGTGGACAACAGGGTGAGGCGGATCGCCTCGCCCGGCGCCTTGGCCAGGAGGTCGTGCACGGTGAAGAAGTTGCCGAGCGACTTCGACATCTTCTCGCCGTCCACCATCAGGTAGCCGTTGTGCATCCAGTAGCGGGCGAAGGTGCCCGCGCCGTGGGCGCAGGTGGACTGGGCGATCTCGTTCTCGTGGTGGGGGAACACCAGGTCCTGGCCGCCGCCGTGGATGTCGAAGCTGATCCCCAGGTACTTGCCGCTCATCGCCGAGCACTCGATGTGCCAGCCGGGGCGGCCGCGGCCCCACGGGCTGTCCCAGCCCGGCAGGTCCGGCGTCGAGGGCTTCCACAGCACGAAGTCGCCGGGGTCTTTCTTGTAGGGGGCGACCTCGACGCGCGCGCCCGCGATCATCTCGTCGCGGGAGCGGCGCGACAGCGCGCCATAGTCGGCCATCGAGGAGACGGAGAACAGCACGTGGCCCTCCGCCGCGTAGGCGTGGCCCTTCTCGATCAGCACCGCGATCAGAGCGATCATTTCGGCGATGTGCTCGGTGGCGCGCGGCTCCACGTCCGGCGGCAGGGCGTTCAAGGCCGCCATGTCGTCGTGGTACCAGGCCGCCGTCTCCTCGGTGATGTCGCGGATGGAGCGGCCGCTTTCCTGCGCGCGGGCGTTGATCTTGTCGTCCACGTCGGTGATGTTGCGCGCGTAGGTGACGCGCGGATACAGGCGCTTGAGCAGGCGGTAGAGGGTGTCGAACACCACCACCGGACGGGCGTTGCCGATGTGCGCGCGGTCGTAGACGGTGGGCCCGCACACGTACATCCGCACATGGCCGGGGTCGAGCGGCGCGAACGGGTCCTTGGAGCGGGTCAGGGTGTTGTAAACGCAGAGCGCCACGTCGGAATTCCTTTTCGTCAGGCAGTGCGGCCGGACAGGCGGGCGAGCGCCCGCTCCCGCCCGATCATCGGCAGTAGTGTCTTCAGTTCAGGACCATTTTCGCGTCCGGTCAAGGCCAAACGCAGGGGATGGAACAGGGCGCGGCCCTTGCGCCCGGTTTTCGCCTTCACCGCCTCGGCGAGCGCCGCCCAGGTCTCGCCGTCCCAGGGCTCCGGCGGCAGGCTTTCGGCGGCGGCGGCGGCCACCTCCGCATCCTCGATCAACGGCGTCAGCGGCTCGTGGAGCACCCGCCACCAGATATGCGCATCGGAAAACCGCAGAAGATTGGCGCGCACCGCCAGCCAGAACGCCTCGTCCGCGTCCGCCAGGCCGGTCTCGGCGAGGCGGGCCTGCGCCGCGGCGAAGGCAAGCCCGTGCAGGTGGCGCGCCGAAACCGCGGCCAGTTCCGCCGGGTCGAACTGCGGCTGGGAGCGGCCGAAATGGCGGATGTCGAAGCGCTCGGTCAGGGCCGCGAGGTCCGCCGCCGGATCCGCCGCCTCGGCGGTGCCGAGGCTCGCCAGCATCGAACACAACGGCGCGGGCTCGATCCCCTCGGCACGGAAATCGCGCACCGCCTGCGCGCCTTCGCGCTTGGAGAGCCCCGCCCCGCCCGGCCCGGTGATCAGCGGCACGTGGGCGAAGGCGGGCGCGGCCGCGCCCATCGCCGCGAACATCTGAATCTGCACCGCGGTGTTGGTCACGTGGTCCTCGCCGCGGATCACGTGGGTGATGCCGAAGTCGATGTCGTCGATCGCCGAGGGCAGCATGTAGAGCCAGGAGCCGTCGGCGCGGCGCACCACCGGGTCGGAGAGGTGCGCGCCGTGATAGGCCTGGGGGCCGCGCACCAGGTCGTCCCAGGCGGTTTCCGCGTGATCGAGCAGGAAGCGCCAGTGCGGGCGGCGGCCCTCCGCCGCGTAGGCGGCGGTCTGCGCCGCGCTGAGGGAAAGCCCCTCGCGGTCGTAGACCGGCGGCAGGCCGCGGGCGCGCTGGCGGCGGCGCTTGTAGTCCAGTTCCTCCGGCGTTTCGTAGCAGGCATAGAGCCGCCCCGCCGCGGTCAGCGCCTCCCCGGCCTCGGCATAGCGGGCGAGCCGCGCGATCTGGCTTTTCTCGTCGTCCCAGGCGAGGCCCATCCAGGCGAGGTCGTCGCGGATGCCTTGGGCGAATTCCGCGGTGGAGCGCTCGGCGTCGGTATCGTCCAGACGCAGCAGGAAGGAGCCGCCCGCGCGCTTGGCGAACAGCCAGTTGATCAGCGCGGTGCGCGCGTTGCCGATGTGCAGATAACCCGTCGGGCTGGGCGCGAAACGGACCTTGACCGCCATGGAGGAATTCAGTCCCTGAAACCGTTGGTGATGGGGTATCTCCGGTCGCGTCCGAAGGCGAGGCGCGTCGTCTTGACCCCGGGCGGAGATTGCCGCCGCTTGTACTCCGCCACGTTGAGCAGGCGCCAGACCTTTTTCACCTCGTCGGCGTCGAACCCGGCGGCGACCACCTTCTCCGGCGCTTCCTCGCCCTCGATCAGGCGGGCGAGAATGGCGTCGAGGCGGGAGTACGGCGGCAGGCTGTCCTCGTCCTTCTGGTCCGGCTTGAGTTCCGCCGTCGGCGGCTTGGTGATCACCCGCTCCGGCATCACCGCGCCCTGCGGGCCGAGCCCACCCTCCGGCCGGTGCGCGTTGCGCCAGCGGCAGAGCGCGAACACCTCGGTCTTGTAGACGTCCTTGAGCACCGCGAAGCCGCCGCACATGTCGCCGTAGAGGGTGGCGTAGCCGACGCTCATCTCCGACTTGTTGCCGGTGGCCAGCACCATCGGCCCGAGCTTGTTGGACAGCGCCATCAGGGCGAGGCCGCGGGCGCGGGACTGGATGTTCTCCTCCGCCTCGTTGGGCGGCAGCCCGGTGAAGTGCGGCGCGAGCATGTCGGCGAAGGCCCGCATCGCCGGGCCGATGCCGACCTCGTGCAGGCGGCAGCCGAGGAACCCCGCCACCGCCGCCGCGTCGTCCAGGCTGTCGCGGCTGGTGTAGGGCGAGGGCATCATCACGCAGGTGACGCGCTCCGGGCCCAGGGCATCCACCGCGAGCGCGGCGGCGAGCGCGCTGTCGATGCCGCCGGAAAGCCCCAGCAGCACGCCGGGGAAGCGGTTCTTGCCGATGTAGTCGCGCAGGCCGACCATGAGGGCGTGATAGAGGGATTCCCAGGACTCCATCTCCGGCGCGAGCGCCGCCGCGGCGCAGGAGAAGCCCCCCTCCCCCTCACGGAACACCGCCATCCCCTCGTCCTCGCGCCAGGCGGCGAGGCGCAGCGCCTCCTCCCCTGCCGCATCGAGCGCGAAGGACGCGCCGTCGAACACCAGTTCGTCCTGGCCGCCCACCTGGTTGACGTAGAGGAGCGGCAGCCCGGTCTCGGCGACGCGCGCGCGCGCATGGGCGAGGCGCTCGCCCTCCTTGTCGGTCTCGAACGGCGAGCCGTTGGGCACCACCAGAATCTCCGCGCCGTTCGCCTTCAGGTGGCGGGCGACGTCGGCGTACCACATGTCCTCGCAGATCATCACCCCGACGCGCACGCCCGCAATCGTCACCGGCAGCGGCAGCGGCCCGGGAAAGAACACCCGCGCCTCGTCGAACACCCCGTAGTTGGGCAGGTGGGCCTTGTCGATCTCCGCGGCGATGCGCCCCTCCGCCAGCACCACCGCCACGTTGGCGCAGGCGCGGATGCCGTCGCCCGCGCGCGGCCGCGGCGCGCCGACGATCAGCGGCGGGCCGCCCGCGGCGCGGCGCGCGAGGTCCAAGAGCGCCGCGTCGATGCGCGCGAGGAAGGCGGGCCGCCGCACCAGGTCCTCCGGCGGATAGCCGGAGAGCGCGAGTTCCGGCGTCACCACCAGGTCCGCGCCCGCCGCGGCGGCGCGCGCGTGCGCCGCGGCGATGCGGTCGAGGTTGGCGGAAACCGCCCCGACGGTGGGATTGATCTGGACGAGGCTGACGGTCAGAGAACGGCTCATGCGCGAGGCTTCCTCAAGAAAACTCGATTTTGCAAGCTAGAGCCCCGCGTCATCCCTGTCAACGCGGGGTGGATGGCGCAGAAAAATGCGCCCATAGGCGTAACTTTCTCACTATAAAGTATGACAAAGTTGCAATTAGCCGTATAATGGGGGTGATAAATATCATACTAATGGAGGAGGAAATGTCAGCCGCGGCCATGTTGCACGCACCCGACGCTCCCGTCCATGTCGAAGCGGTGGAGGGCGTTCACTGCCCTCTCAAGGCGCCGAACGCCTTGCTTGCCGATTTCATCCAATATTACGCACAGCGCGCCGCGGAACGCGGCGAGGCGGTGGACGCCCAGGTGATGCGCGGCATCGCCCGCGACTTCCTCCAGACCCATCCGCTCACCGTGCTGTCGTTCCACGAGTGCCGCCGCCTGCTCAACGAGGCGGAGGGCCGCGCCCTGCCGCCGTTCGAGCGCATCGTCACCGAGCCGCTGCGGCCGCTCTTCCCGCATTTCGGCTCCACCCCCGGCGCGGTGATGCCGCTGGCGCATCCGCTGCTGTCGCGCCGCCTGGTGCCGGGGCTGATCTGCGCCGTCACCACCATGCTCGGCCAGGACCGCGCCGACGCCTACCGCCGCATCGCCGAGCAGGTGACCGAGGCGCACCTCAGCCCGCTCACCGGCGAGCCCAACTGGTCCGAGGTGATGGCCGACGCGGGGACGCGGCAGATGGTCACCGACATCCAGGTGGCGGTGATCGGCCACTTCGGCGACTTCGAGCGCCGCCTCGCCTGGCTGATCGCGATGATCGACGCCCACCTCGCCCCGGGCAAGACGCCGCAGGAGCGGGACTGGCGCTTCTCCGAACGGCACGCCGTGGCGCTGCTCCTGGCGCTCACCCGCTCGCTGCGCCCGGCGTTGGCCGAAAGCGCGGAAGACGGCGTGGCGAAGCGCCACGGTCCGCAGACCGTGGCCTTCCTCGCGCGGTTCTTCTCGGCGCTGGACGCCGCGGCGCACCGCACCGAGGTGGAGGTGTAGGGGGTTATTCGCCCTGCTGCGGCCGCAGCAGGAACTCGCGGCCGACCTTGACCTTCGGCGCGCCGCCGTAGGCGACGATGTCGGCGGTGGCGTAGGTCTCGCTCCACAGGTCCGGCAGGAACGAGCCGGTGCCGATGATGTCGATCGGCGCCTTGGCGAGCGCCATGACGCTGCACTTCTTTCCCGAGAAGCCGCTGGAGGCGATGATCTTCACCTTGGGGAAGCCGTGGGTGTCCAGCGCCTCGCGCACGTGCCACAGCGCGGCGGCGGAAACGCCGGTGCCGATCAGGTGCTTCAATTCCACCTCGGAACGGTAGCCGCGCAACGCGTCCGGCGCGTGCTTCTCCAGCACCGTGTAGGATTTCTGGGTGTCCAGCCCCTCGACGAAGCGCCCGCCGTGGGTATCGAGCCGGATGCCGAGTTCTCCGGCCTTCGCAAGATCGCGGAACCGCTCGCACACCGCCAGCGTGTCGCTGACCTCGCGGCCGAAGTAATCGACGAGGACGAACAGCGGCACCTCGGGAAAGGTCTCGCGGAACATCTCGGCGGCGCGCACCGTGGACCCGGCATAGCCGATCAGCGCGTGCGGCATCGTGCCCATGCCGCAGGCGTTGCCGAAGTAGTGCGCCGTGGCGTCGGTGGAGTTGCCGACGAAGCCCACCGCCCCGCTCTTCTCGCGCGCCATGGCGGAACCGACGGAGGCGGCGTAGGCCATCAGCTCGGCCATCTCGGTGCCCGCGCAGTGGCGGGTGTCCATGGCGAGGAAGGCGGTCCCCGGCAGCTCGCAGCTCATCTGGTAGGCGGCGAAGGCGGCGACGCAGGCCGCGCCGATCTTTTGCAGGAACAGGGTTTCCAGCTCGCTGAGCGCGACGAAGGAGCCGGTGAAATAAAGCAGCGGCTCGCCCGCCCCCACCCAGTCGCCCTCGGCGAAGCTTTCCTCGACGGCAAGCGCCGCGCCTTTCTCCTCCATCACCCGCGCCAGCCAGGCCAACGCGAGGCGCGGCGTATAGAGCACCGGGCGGCGCATGAACACCGCATAGGTCACCGGCACGTCGCCGTAGCGTTCGACGATCTCGCGGGTGCGGGTGAAATACTTGTCGGTATAGAAGGAGACCTCGCCCGCGGCGGGGTGCGTCACCGCCGCGCAGCAGACGGATTCCGGGCGCTTGGATGCTTGAGTCATCGAACCAGCCTTTACTTCGCCGCGGCGCGGCGGGCGTTGCGCGCCTTGTCGCGTTCGGCCTTGAGGTGGCCGGCCAGGAGGAACGCAAGCTCCAGCGACTGGTCGGCATTGAGACGCGGGTCGCAGGCGGTCTCGTAACGCAGGCCCAGGGTCTCCTCGGTCACTGCGGAGGCGCCGCCGATGCATTCGGTGACGTTCTGCCCGGTGAGCTCGAAGTGCACGCCGCCGGCGTGGGTTCCCTCCGCCGCGTGCACTGCGAAGAAGCCGCGCACCTCCGCGAGGATGCGCTCGAAATCGCGGGTCTTGAGGCCGCTCGCAACCTTCTCGGTGTTGCCGTGCATCGGGTCGCACGACCACACCACCTTGCGCCCCTCGGCCTTGATCGCGCGCACCAGGGGCGGCAGCTTTTCGGCCACCGCGTCGGCGCCCATGCGCGCGATCACGGTGAGGCGGCCGGGTTCGTTGTCCGGATTGAGGATGTCGCACAGGCGCAAGAGGTCGTCGATCGGCATGCTCGGCCCGGCCTTGACACCCAGCGGATTGCCCACCCCGCGCAGGAACTCCACGTGCGCGCCGTCGATCTGGCGGGTGCGGTCGCCGATCCACAGCAGATGGGCGGAGCAGTCGTACCAGTCGCCGGTGGTGGAATCGACGCGGGTGAGCGCCTGCTCGTAGTTGAGGTGCAGCGCCTCGTGCGAGGTGTAGAAGTCGGTCTCGCGCATCTGCGTCACCAGTTCGGGGGTGACGCCGCACGCCGCCATGAAGCTCATCGCCTCGTCGATGCGGTTGGCGAGATCGTTGTAGCGGTGCGCCTGCGGCGTATCGGCGAGGAAGTCGAGGTTCCACTGGTGCACCGATTGCAGGTTGGCGTAGCCGCCCTGCGCGAAGGCGCGCAGCAGGTTGAGCGTCGCGGCGGACTGGTTGTAGGCCTGCACCATGCGCTCCGGATCCGGCCGGCGCGCTGCGAGCGCCGCCTCCGCACCGTTGATCATGTCGCCGCGGAAGGAGGGCATCTCGACGCCGCCGATCACCTCGGTGGGGGCGGAGCGCGGCTTGGCGAACTGCCCGGCCATGCGGCCCACCTTGACCACCGGCAGCGAGCCGCCGAAGGTCAGCACCACCGCCATCTGCAACAGGATGCGGAAGGTGTCGCGGATGTTGTTGGGATGGAAGTCGGAGAAGCTTTCGGCGCAATCGCCGCCCTGCAACAGGAAGGCGTGTCCCTCCGCCACCTGGGCGAGGGAGCGCTTGAGGCTGCGCGCCTCGCCCGCAAAGACCAGCGGCGGATACCCGCGCAAGCGCGCCTCGGCGCGCACGAGCGCCGCGGTGTCCGGATACTCGGGCATCTGCACGAGCGGACGGTTGCGCCAGGATTCCGGGGTCCAGTTGGTGGTCTCGGCCATGTGCCGGTCAACTCCTTGCGGGAAAGGGGCCGCCTTCCGGCCTCCGCCGGAAAATCGGACCCTCCCATATACGCGCAATCTCCCGCGAAGAAAACCCATAAAACCTGCGGCCCCGCGTTGCGGCAAACGCGCAAAAATCGTACCCTTCCGCCGGAGAAGAAATCTCGGGGGGAGGCCCGGCGCAGGAAAGCGCCGGGGATGAGCGATGCGCTATGTGTTGGCCTGTTTCATCTGGTTCTGGTCCTTCGGTTGCGGCGCCGCCTCGGCGGAAAATTTCGCCACCCTCGCCGAGGCCGAGGCGATGATGGACCGGGCCGCCGCCTTCGTGCAGAAGAACGGCGTGGCGCTGGCGGCGCAGGCGTTCGTGGAGACCGGCGGCGGCTTCCGCGACCGCGACCTCTATGTCTCGATGAGCCGGGTTTCCGACGGGGTGCGCCTGTCGCACTTCGACCCGCGGATGATCGGGCGCAGCATCGCCGCCAGCCGCGACGCCGACGGCAAACCCTATGGCGAGATGATCCGCGCCATCGCGCTTGCCGACGGCGCGGGCCGCCTCGACTACCGCGTGGCCAACCCGGTGACCGGCAAGCCGATGCAGAAGACCGGCCTGATCCGCCGCGTCGGCGAGGTCATCCTGGTGGTCGGGGCCTACCGCTGAGGATCAGTTGCCCTTGTCCTGCGGCGGATAGGTGCGCTCGGTATGAGCCGGGGCCTCGTCGATCAGCTTCTCGGTCTGCTGCGCCTTCTCCTGCACCCAGGGCTTGGCCGCGTCGTACTGCTTCTTGGTCCAGTCGGCGCTCTTGTCGTAGATGATCTCGCTGTCGCAGGCCGCCTTCTTGGCGACGCACTTCGCCGAACACCCGGCATAGGAGAGGCCGTGCTTCGGGTCCGCGGCGTTGCAGGCGGCGTCGCAGGTCGCATACGCCGCATTGCACTGCGCCGCGGTGGGCGTTTCGTCCGCCCGGGCCGCGCCGACGCTCATGAAGGCCGCGCACGCCGCCGCGCCGATAAACATGCCGATCTTCGTCATGCAAACTCCATTGGCAGATGTCCCCCTCCGCTCCGGATATAAGGGCGGCGGCAGGAACGCGCAAATGCACGCCGTCACAAGAGGTCAGGAAACCAGGACCTTGTCGCGCGGGCCGAGGGCGGCGACGCGGCCGCCGTCGAGCACCAGGATGCGGTCGCAGATGGAGAGCAGCGCGCGGCTGTGGGTGGAGACGAGCAGCGTGGTGCCCGGCGGACGCGCCTTCAGAACCTCGGCGAGGTGCTGCTCGGCGGGGGCGTCGAGGCCGGTGGTCGGCTCGTCGAGAAGCAGCACCGAGGGCTCGCCGACGAAGGCGCGGGCGAGCGCCACCATCTGCCGCTGACCGCCGGAAAGCGCGGAGCCCCGCGGCCCCAGGGAGGTGGTGAGGTTGATCTCGCCGCGCGCGATGGCGGGCATCAGCCCGGCGCGGCGGATCGCGGAATCCAGGGCGGCGCGCGTCACCTCGCCCTGGCCGAGGCGCAGGTTGTCCTCCAGGCTCGCCTCGAACAGGCAGAGGTCCTGCGGCTTGTAGCCGACGTTGAGGGAAAGGTCGTGCGGCGCCAGCGCGGCGACCGGCACGTTGTCCAGCAGCGCCTCGCCCGCATCGGGGCGGAGCGCCCCGGCGACGAGGCGCAGCAGCGTGGTCTTGCCCGCGCCGGGGCGGCCCGCGATGCCGAGGAACTCGCCGGGGCGGACGAGCAGATCGACGCCGTCGAGCGCGGGCGGCCCGCCCGCGCGCAGGCGGCAGGAGACGCCGCTCAGGCGCACCTCGCCCGCAAGCCGCCCGCGCGGCTTGGCGGCGGCGGCGGGCGGCGGCGACGGCAGCGTGGCGTCGAGGTCGGAAAGCGCGCGGGCCAGCTCGCGGTAGCGGATGATCAGGGTGACCACCGAGGCGAGCGAGGCGATCGCCCGCGAGGTGAGGATCGAGCAGGCGAGCAGGCGGCCGGTGGTGAGTTCGCGCGCTTCGATCATGTAGGCGCCGGTGACGATCACCGAGACGTAGGAAAGGTTGGAAAAGTCCGCCGAGGCGGCATAGGCGAGCGCATGCCAGAAGCGCGACCGGCCGGAGGCGGCCCCGGCGCGCAGGCTGGCGCGCCGCCAGGAGAGCCGCAACGCATCGGCGAAGCGGCCGCCGACCACCGCCTCGCGGGAGGTGAGCGCATCGGCGAGCAGGGTGAAGCGCGCCTCCCCGGCGCGGCGGGCCTCGGCCTCCGCCTCCAGGGTCGGCACCGCGGCGAGCGCGTGCACGCCGATCAGCACGCTGCCGAGGACGAGCGGCACCAGCACCAAGAACCCGCCGATCCACGCCACGGTGATCAGGAAGAGCACGAGGAACGGCACGTCCACCGCCGCCAGCATGGCGCTGGCGGAGAGGAAGTCGCGGCTGCCGAGAATCTGCTTGTACTGGTCGAGGACGCGCCCCACCGAGGGCAGCGCGGTGAGGGTGCCGGACAGCACCTTGTCGAACACCGAGCGGTCGATATCCGCCTCGGCGGCGGCGGCGAAGCGCTCCACCAGGTGGGCGCGCACGCCGCGGATGGAATAGTCCAGGCCGATCAGCAGCAGAAGGCCGATCGCCAGCGCCCACAGGGTCTCGGTGATGCCGTTGTTCAGCACCTTGTCGTAGACGAACGCCCCGAACAGCGGAAAGCACAGGGAAAACAGGTTGATCATCAGGCCGCCGAACATGATCTCGGCGGCGCGGCCCTTGTAGCGGCGCAGGAAGCCGAGGGGGCGCGCCACCCCCGCCCCCGCCGCGCGGATCAGCGCGGCGCGGCCGGAGACCGCCCAGCCGGCGAGGTCGGCCACCGCCTCCCCCTCCGGCGTGCGGAAGCCGCCGTCGCCCGCATCGATCAGCGGCACCCAGCCGCCGTCCGCCATCTCCACCAGCACGCCGCCGCCCGCCGCCTCGGGAATGCCCGCCCCGTTGAGGCGCATCAGCGTGCCGGAGAGCCCCTGCCCGCGCAGCGCCGCATCCAGGTCCTTCGGCCCCTTGCCCGCGTCGGCGGCATCCGCGCCCAGCGCCGCGAGCAACGCGGCCAGCGCCGCGCCCCAGGGCCTGGACGCCTCCATCATTGATAGACCTCCACCTTGGCCAACAGGGAGCTCTCCCCTGCGTCGGCCCAATAGCTGTAGGTGGTATGGCCGCCGGCGGTGGCCGCCGACACATGGTCCGACCCCGCCGCGGTGGGGGTGAAGATGTCGCCGGAATCCAGTTGGAAGGTCAGGGTGGATCCCGCGCCGTTATCGACGATGTTCTGCACCTGCGTCGCGGTCAGGGCGTAGGTGGCGTCCACCGTGGAGTCCCGCACATCGAGGTACTCGATGGAGGTGAGCTTGGCGATCACCGCGTCGGTGAGCGCGCCCGTGGCGAGCCCGGTGATCACCAGCGTGTCGTCGCCGCTCGCGCCGCCGCTCACCGAGACCAGGCTGGCAAGTTCGGAGGCGGCGACATGAATGGTGTCGTCGTCGGTTCCGCCGTCGAGCACGTCGGCGCCGCCCTTGCCGTAGATGTGGTCGGCGCCCGCGCCGCCGATCAGGGTGTTGGCGGCGGAATCGCCCACCAGCACGTCGTCGCTGCTGCCGCCGGTGACGTTCTCGATGCTGCTGTTGCCCTCGCCGCTGTCGGCCTTGATCGTGCTGTAGATCGAGCCGCCGCTCGAATAGACGAAGCCGTCGCCGCCGGAGACCACGCCGTCGGCGCTGGACGGCCGGTCGCCGATGGCGATGCCGTCGGTGGTGTCCACCAGGAACACCTTGACGGTGTTGGCGGAGCCGGAACAATCCAGGGTGTCGTTGCCGGTGCCGCCGTCGAGGATGTCGCTGCCCGCCGAGGAACTGGCGGCATAGATCAGGGTGTCGTCGCCCGCCTCGCCGTAGACCATGTCGTTCTGGTTGCCGCCGTCCAGGGTGTCGTTGCCGTCGCCGCCGTAGAGAGTGTCGTCGTTGTTCTGGCCGTAGAGGCGGTCGTCGCCCACGCCGCCGTAGAGGGTGTCGTTCTGGCTGCCGCCGTCGAGATAGTCGTTGCCGTCGCCGCCGTAGAGGGTGTCGTCCTGGTTCTGGCCGTAGAGGTTGTCGTTTCCGGCATTGCCGTAGAGGATGTCGTTGTTGTTGCCGCCGTCCAGGTAATCGACGGAATCTCCGCCGGTCAGGATGTCGTCGCCGTTCTGTCCATAGAGGTAGCGGGTGTTGCCGGATGTCCCGGTGACGGTCAGCACGTCGCCGTCGTAGTTGCTGCCGTAGATGCGTTCGATGCCGTACAACTCATCGCCGTCGGCATAGCCGCCGGAGGCCGTGGTGCTGTTGCCCGCGCCGTCCAGGACGATGGTGACGCCGGTCGGCGACCACGTGTAGTAGACGAAATCCGCGTTGCCGTTGTCCACATGCACGCCGGAGGCGTTGAGCGCGCCGCCATAGAATTCGTCCGCCCCTTCGCTGGCATAGAAGCGGTCGTTGCCGCCGCCGCCATAGGCCGTATCCGCGCCGTCGGAAGACGAGGAGAAGGTGTTGTCGTCGGTGAAGATGTAGTCGGTGCCGGAACCGCCGTAGAAGGTGTCCGCGCCGACGCCGCCGAACATCGAGGACGTGGCGTTGGAACCGAAGAAGACGTCGTCGCCCGCATTGCCGTAGAGGTAGTTGTTGGACGAATCGCTGCCGGTCACGGTGATGTGGGAGAGATCGGCCAGACTGCCGATGGCGATCGCCGACGAAAACAGGATGTCGTTGCCGTCGCCGCCGACCAGACTGTCTGCGCCCGCCTCGCCGAACAGGACGTCGTTGCCGCCGTTGCCCTCCAGGGTGTCGTTGCCGCCGCCGCCGTAGAAGGTCTCGTCGCGGCTCGACCCGGCGATTCTGTCATCGGTGCTGTCGATGAACCGCACGGTGGTGAAGTCGGTGATCCGGGTATCGTCGATGATGCCGCCGGTGCCGCCGCCGGTGCCGAGGTCGATGCGGTGCTCCGCCGTGCCGGTGTCGGTGATGATCAGCGTGTCGCTGCCGTCGCCGCCGGTGAGGGTGCCGCCGACCACGCCGGCGCTGACGTTGACGGTGTCGTTGTCGGCGCCGCCGTCCACCGAAATCCCCGCCGAGGCGACGGCGATGTCGATGGTGTCGTCGCCCGCGCCGCCGAGCACGGTGTCGGCTCCGCCGCCGCCGTTCAGTGCGTCGTCGCCCGCGAGGCCGGAGATGACGTTGGCCGCGGCGTCACCGGTGAGGGTGTCGCCCTGCGCCGAGCCTTCCAGGTTTTCGATGCCGGTGAAGGTGGATCCCACGCCGGAGATCGTCGCGGTGTTCGAGGTGAGGCTGGCGGTGACGGCCACCGTAAGCTCGGAGAACGACAGGGTGTCGTTGCCGGTGTCGCCGGTGATGTCGTTGGCGCCCGCGCCGGGGTGGATGATGTCGTTGCCGCCGCCCGCGTAGATGGTGTCCGCGCCCGCGCCGGTGGTGATGGAATCCGCGCCCGCGCCGGTGGTCACGGTGTTGTCGCCGTCGCCGCCGACGATGACGTTGTTGCCGTCGCCCGCGGTGATGGTGTCGTCGCCCGAGCCGGTGGTGATGGAATCCGCGCCCGCGCCGGTGATCACGGTGTTCGCCCCATCGCCCGCGGTGACGGTATTGACGCCGTCGCCGATGGAGATGTAGTCCGCGCCCGAGCCGGTGGTCACGGTGTCGTTGCCCGCCCCGGCGGTGATGCTGTTGACGCCGTCGCCCGCGACGATGGTGTTGGCGCCCTCGCCCGCGGTGATGCTGTCGTTGCCCGAACCGGTGGTGATGGTGTCCGCGCCGGAACCGACGGTCACGGTGTTCGCCCCGTCGCCCGCGGTGATGGCGTTGGCGCCCTCGCCCGCGGTGATGGTGTCGTCGCCCGCGCCCGCGGTGATCACGTCGTTGCCGGAACCGGCGGTGATGACGTTGACGCCCTCGCCGCCGTCGATGGTGTTGGCGCCGTCGGAGGCGGAGATCACGTCGTCGCCCGCGCCGCCGTAGAGGGTGTCGCTGCCGGTCCCGGCATAGATGGTGTCGGCGCCGTCGTCGCCGTAGACGAGGTCGCCGAGGGTGCCGAGGTTGACGTAGACCACGTCGGCGCCGCCGCCGCCGTAGACGGTGTCCGCGCCGTAGCCCGCATAGACGATGTCGTCGCCGGTGCCCGCGGTGATGGTGTCGTTGCCGTATCCGGCATGGATGGTGTCGTTGCCCGCGCCCGCGTCGATGGTGTTGGGCGTGCCCTGCGCGGGCAGCACGTAGACGGTGTTGCCGCCGCCGTCGGTCTGGCTGATGTCGGTGGCGTCGTCGGCGTCGCGCACCTGCACGGTGAAGTTGCTGGTGGAGGTGAACGCCTCGGCGCGGGTGATGCCGTCGATCGCCACCGTCATGGTGAATTCCTGGTGCACCGGGTTGGCGGCATCCGGCTCGTACAGGGTGTAGACGATCTTGAAGGATTCGGAATCGGTGAGGAACGAGATCGGCACGTCCCACGAGCCGTCGGCGTTCTGCGTGATGCTGTCGCCGACCCCGCTGGTGCCGA
The DNA here is from genome assembly GCA_027864655.1 of Oleispirillum naphthae. Classification (GTDB taxonomy): domain Bacteria; phylum Pseudomonadota; class Alphaproteobacteria; order Rhodospirillales; family Rhodospirillaceae; genus Oleispirillum; species Oleispirillum naphthae. The sequence goes on along the minus strand of JAQAZG010000012.1, from coordinate 18,581 downwards.
CGAGGGAAACGTTGCTGGGCAGGCCGCTGATGGTGATCGTGGTCAGCGTGGTGAAATAGCCGGAGATCTGGATCGTCATCTCCTTGGCGAAGGTCGCGGTCGCCGAGGAGAGGTCGGCATTGCCCGCCACCGTGCCGGTGGCGGTGTAGGAGACGCCGCCCACCGCGGTGCCGTCGGCATAGATCACGTCGTTCCCGCCGGTGCCGGTGACCGTCTCGATGGAGAACTGCGCGGGATCGCGCACCTCGTAGCCGGACTGGGAATCGGTGCCCGAGGGACCGCCCGAATAGTAGATGTTGGAGCCGACGGCGGTGTCGCCCACCACGTTGCCGAGGGAGATCACCGTCAGCGGGGTGAGGCTCACCGGATTCGGCGCCGCGCCGACGCCGGGCGAGGCCGCGGCCGGCGGCTCGTAGGGCTGCTCCGGCACCGGGTCGGCGGCCTTGTTGTGCAGCTGCTCGACCGAGTTGCTGACCTTCTGGATCAGCTGCTCCACCGTTGCGTCGGAGGCGGTGGCGAGCGGCGACACCTGGTCGGAGCCGGTCTGCGCCTCGGCCTGCGCATTCAGCTGTTCCTGAGTCGGCTGGCCGCCCGCTTCGGTGGTGTCGGTGCCGTCGCCGTGGAAGGACTTGGGACCCGAGGTGGTCTTGGCGTCGTGCTCGGTGAGGCTGCTCATCACCGGAATCGAGGTGTCCGGGGTCTCGACGTGGCCGACCGATTCCATCAACTGCGCGGCGCTGGCGGCGCCGTCGGAGAAGACGACGGCCGACGGCCCGGAGCTCATCGCCGCAAGCCCGGCCTCGGCCAGGATGTAGCGGGTGCCGTCCTTGCCCTGCACCACCAGATCGACGTCCACCACGTCGATGCGCGCGACGTCGCCGCGCGCCAGGGGCAGCTTGTAGCCCCCGGACGCATCCGCTTTTATGATCGTCGCCGTCTGAGGCATGGCTTGGCCTCCCTGTCCATCGGCCCGGGCCTACGCCGCGGGCGGAATGCCTACTCCGTCGGCCCGTATCCGCCGTCCGGCGCTCCCGGCATCAGCATCCGTTCCTGCGCCTGCTGCATCATCTGCTGCTGCTGCTGCGCCATCACCCGCGCCATTTCGCGCGAAACCTCGCGGAATTCCTTCTGCATGTCGCGGATGAGGTTGCGCTGGCTGTTGCGCATCTCTTCCAGCGTCGCCTCGAGGATGGTGCTCTGATGCGTGATCCCCTGGGCGATCTGGGCCAGGGGTTCGAGCGAGGAGTTCACCGAACCGAAGCTCTCGTTGAGCTGCCAGAGATGACGCGCGCTGCCGACGTTCACCTCTTCGAGCTTCTTCAAGTGGTCGGAGAGATCCTTGAAGGAATCCAGGGTCTCGGCCACGGCGTCGCGCATGCCCTGCTGCACCGTGCCCGCGTTGGTGAGCTGGTTCTGCGAGATCGAGGCGACCTCGTTCATCTTCACCGCGAGCTGCTGCACCCCGGTGGCCACCGCGGTGGAGGACCCGGCAAGCGCTTGCAGGCGGCGGTCGAGGCGGTTTTCGGCGTCCGCGCTGCGGTCGTTGACCGAGTGCAGCAGGCCCACCGCCTCGTCGATCTTGGTCAGCGTGTCGCGGCCGATGTTGCCCTGGGCGTCCTGGAACAGGCGCTGGGTGTCGTTGGCGATGGTGAGCTTCTGGTCGATGGAGTTGAGCACGTCGATGAGGCGCGCGTTGACCTTGCCCATGTCGGCGTTGGCGGAAAGGATCGAGCGCAGCTCGGAGAGCATCTGCTCGTTGGTTTCCTTCATCCGCGGACCGAAGCCGAGGAGATCGTTGGTCTTCTTGCTCGCCGCGACGTTGTTCTCGATCGACTGGGAGACCATCTCCAGGCGCTTGGAGAGACCATCCACGCGCGTCGTCATCTGCAACGAGGAATCCTGCGAGCGGTGGAACAGGTCCTGCAACGAATTGATGTTGCTCAGCAGCTCCGCCATGAAGTCGGAGAGGAATGCCTCCGACACGCCGCCGCGCGACGACGCCACCATGCCGCCCATGGTCGGCAGCGGGCCGCGCACGCGCTCCACCAGGGCGCTGAGAACTTGCCGCGCATCCGACATCACCCGCCGCACGTAGCGGCGCACGGTGAGCAGCATCAGGCCGAGCATCAGGCTGCTGACCAGGCCGAACATCGACGCGGAGAAGGCGATGCCCATGCCCGCCAGCGGCTTGCGCAGCTCGCCGACGAGCTTGACGAACTCCTCCTCCAGGTTGCCGCCGGAAGCCGACATCCCGTCGAGCATGCCGGCGATGCCGGTGAGGGTTTCCAACAGGCCGATGAAGGTGCCCAGAAGGCCCATGGCGACCATGAAGCCGACCAGGAAGTTGGGCAGTTCGAGGCGGCTGTCGAACTCGGCGGAGAGCCCCCGCAGTTCGCCCTCGATCGCCTCCTGGTCGAGCGCCGAGGAGAGCTTGCCCCCGGTCTCCGCGATCGGCGAGAGATAGCGGTGCACCATGCGCCGCGCCACCCAGGACTCGGCGATCAGCTCCTTCATGTCGCCGCCGTTGGTCGCCTCGCGGTGGAAGCGCCGCAGCGCGCAGCGTTCGCGCTGCGCGCCGACGAGGCGGAAGAGCATCAGCATCGCGCCGGAGAAGGCGATGCCGATGATGATCGAGTTGAGGATCGGGTTGCCGCGGATGGCGTTGAGCACGAAGTCCTGGAATGCGACGCCGACGACGGCGAGAGCCAGGAGCGGCGCGACGCATTGCAGGAAGGACACGACGTCCAACAGCGTGCAGGACTGTTTGATACGGGTCATCAAGGGTCGCAAAGCCATCACCGGGCGTCCTGAAAAACGTTGGTGGAGAATCTGTGAAGCGGCGAGGTGAGATAGTCGAGCACCGTGCGCTTGCCGATCACCACATCGCCGGAAACCGTCATCCCCGGGGCCAGCAGCTTGCCGGCATAGGCGGCGGGCAGGGTATCGACGCGCAGCACCACGCGGTAATAGAGTTCGCCGCGCGCATCGGCGACGGTATCGGCGGAAACCTCGACGACGCGGCCTTCGAGGGCGCCGAGCATGCCGGTGTCATAGGCGCTGACGCGGATGTGGGCGGCGAGCCCGTCGCGCAGTTCGCCGCGGTCGCGCGGCCGGGCCCGCGCCTCGATCAAGAGCGGGCCGGAAGTGGGCGTGATCTCGATGATCGACTCGCCCGGCTTGACCACGCCGCCCACGGTGTTGACCGAGATGCGGTTGATCACGCCGTCCACCGGCGCGCGGATATCGGTGCGGCTGACGCGGTCGGTCTGCGCGGTCAGTCCCTGGCGCAGGCGGTCGATCTCGGTCAGCGTGGCGGCGAGGTCGGCCTGCGCCTCGGCGCGGTAGCGGGCGCGCGCCTCGTCGATGCGGGCCTGCGCCTCGCCGACCGCCGAGGCGACCTTGGGCAGGGTGCCGTCCACCTCGGAGATTTCGGTGGCGAGGCGCTGCTCGCGGCTCTGCGCGTCGAGGATTTCCAGCTGCGAGGCGGCGTTGCGCGCCGCCAGGCCGTTGAGCAGCATCAGGCGCTTGTGCGCCGTCGCCTGCTCGGCGGCAAGGCGGGTGCGGCGGGCGAGCAACTCCTGCCGTTCGGCGGTGCGCTGCGCCACCTGCTGGCGGTAGACCGCAAGCTCCTGGGTGAACTTCTCGCGCCGCGACTGGAAGAGCTGCAGCTCGGTGGCGGCCGAGGCCTCGCCCCCCAGATCGGGCGGCAGGCCGAGCCTCTCCGCGCCGCCGGCCTCCGCCGAGAGGCGCAGGGCGCGGATGCGCTGCCCGGCGAGCTTCACGCCGATCTCGGCGAGCGCCGCGCCCGCGTTGGTCGCGTCGATGGTGAGCAGAAGGTCGCCGCGCTTCACCGCCGCGCCCTCGACGACGTCGATGGACGCGACGATGCCGCCCTCGAGATGCTGAATCTGCTGGCTGCGCCCGGCGGGAACGATACGGCCCTCGACCCGCACCACGCGGTGCACCTGGGCGATCGCCGCCCACGCCACGAGCAGCAGGGCGAACGCCGCGGCCGCCGCAAGGAAGACGCGCGGCCCCTCGAGGCGGCGCGCCAGGCGCGGCAGCACGGACTCAAGGCCGGCGGAAGCGGATCTCGACGCGTCCATCGTTCACCTCCTTGCCCTCTTCGATCATCACATGAATCGTCCGGCCGTCTCCGAGGCCCTGCTCGATCAGATAGTTGCGCACCGCGAGGCCGCGGAAATAGGCGAGCCGCCTGCCTTCGCTATAGGTTTCCGCGCCCATGATCGACAGCACCGAGGACAGCGCGCCGCGCAGCGACGCCTTCTTGCCGCTCAGCACCGCGTCGAGCGCCGCCTTGGCCTTGTCGTCGAGCTTGAACACGTTGCGCGGGAACACCAGCACGATGGCGCCCTCGCCGCCCTCCAGCTCCGCGGTGCCGGCGAGCGCGGCGATGTTCTCGGCGCGCACCTGAATCTCGTTCCGCTCCTTGAGCAGGTTGTTCTCCGAGAGGCGGCGCTCCAGCGCCTTGACCTCGGTTTCCACCGCCTTCTTCTCGCTTTCCGTCGAAGAGAGGCTGCGTTGCAGCCGCAGGTTCGCCGTCTCCAGTTCCTGCAGGCGCGCCAGCGCCGCCTGCAGTTGCGCCCGGATGTCGCAGTTCTCGTCGATGAGCTTCTGCTTCTCCGCCTCCGCCACCTTCTTCTCCACCGTCTCCTGCTGCACCGCGGTGGCGAGGTAGGCGGCGCGCTTGCGCAGCTTGTCGGAGGAGAACACCAGCGCGAAGACGAACACCACGAGCACGAACACCAGCGTCAGCACGACGTTGCTGAGCGCATCGACGAACCCCGGCCAGTAGTTCTGTTCCTTGTAGTCGCTCATGGCCGGACATCCTCCGAACCCAGGACCGCGCCCACCAGTTCGCCCATCTGGCGGCGCACCTGATAGGCGGCCTGCGCCTCGGCCACCAGCAGGCGCACCAGTTCGACGCGGGACGAATAGAGGCGCTCGTAGGCGTCCAGCAGGTCGAACAGCGGGCGGCTCGCCGCGAGGTACTGCGCCTCGAAGCTCTGCGCCACCTGGAGATTGGCGCGCAACGCCGAGCGCGTCGCGCGGATGCGCTTGTCCGCCGCATGCAGCGCATTATAGCTGTTGAACATGCTTTCCTCGATGCGCCTGCGCACATCCATGGTCTTGTACTGCGCCTCCTTGGCGCGGAAGCCGTAGCCGACGCCGCCGATCAGGTCCGCCCCGCCGTTGAACTGCCAGGTCAGCACCAGCATCGCCAGGTTCTCGTGCTGATAGTCCCAGGGGCCGCCGTCGATCGGGTTGCCCTTGGCCGAGCCCCCTGCATTGTAGGAGGTGGTGCGGCTGATCTCGAAGCTCAATTTCGGCAGGGAGCGGCTGTAGGACTTGTAGCTCTCCATCTGCGTCGCGTCGGCCTGCAGGCTGGAGGCGCGGTATTCCGGGTTGGACGCGACGGCGCGGAACAGCGCCGCCTCCGGCACATCGGGGAGCTGCGGCATCAGCCGCGGCGGCACCCGCACCTTGAGCGGCAGCACCCCGGTCAGACGGCGGAACTCCACCTGCGCCGCCTCCAGCTCGGAGCGCGCCGAAATGATCGCGGTCTCCGCGGAAACCGCGCGGGAGCGCACGCGCTCGAGGTCGGCCCGGGCCGCGCCTCCGCCCTCCACGCGGGCCGCCATGCGCTCCATCAGGCTGTCGAGCGAGCCCTTGTAGAGTTCGGCGTAGCGGATGGTCAGCACCGCGGACAGCAGCTTGAAATAGCTCTGCACGGTATCCATGGCGACGCGCTCGCGCACGCCCAGGCGCTCCGCCTCGGCCACGTCGTCGTTGAGGTTGCGCTGCAAGATGTCGGCGATCACCGAAAGGTCGATGATCGGCTGGCTGATCTCCAGCACCACGTCGCGGCGGTGGTGGCGGTCGTCCTCGACGCGCGCGCCCCTGGAATCGTTGATCGAGGCGGGCTGGCTGCGCTCGGTGCCGCTGGCGCGGGTGAGCTTCACCTGCGGCGCATACTGCCCCATGGCCGCGACGATGTCCCAGCCGGTGCCGGTTTTCTTGCTCTCCGCCGCCAGGACTTCGAAGTTGTTCTTCAACGCCATCGCCACCGCCTGATCCAGACGCAGGGAATCGACGTAATCCGGTGCCTCGGCCTGCGGCACCGCCAGGGTGACCTCGCTCTCGCCGCCCAGGAGCGACTGCATCAACGCGGAGCGCTCGACGCCGAGATCGGGCGCCATGGCAGGCCGACTCGGCCCGTCGGCGGCGGGCGGCGCTTCGGACGGCACGGGCGCGGCACGCGGCCGCGAAACCTCGCGCGCGGGCGGCATTGCGCCATTGTCCAAAGACGTTTCCGCGGCTTGCGCCGACACCCCCCCTTGACACAGCAAGGAGACCGCCAGCGCAACGGGCAGCATCATGTGCCCTGCACCGCGCCCAATTACTGGCCGCACACCTTCCCCCAGTCGAGAGCATTTCCAAGTTCTGCGACGGCATACCATGGGCCGCAGGCGCGTTCCAGAAAATTCTACGCTAGTTGGCGCAGAATCATGCTTTAGAATGAGTAAATCGTGGTGCAAGCTCCACACGAAACACGACATTCCGTAGATCGTTTCGAAACCGTTTCTTATAAGTAATCCACGAAATCTTAATTATGAGTAAAAGTGAAAACGAAAGCCCCATAGGAAAATCTATCCGCCGAGGACAAAAGAGAGGGTGAAACCGTCGTGCCCTTTCGCTCCGACAGTCTGCAACGCCGTCGAAATCAACCTCTTTTCCGTCCCCAGGGCGGAGATGAAACCGCGCACGCCGCGCACGTTCGCATCTTCGCTTGCGGCATCCGTCACCTTGCCGTCGCGCACCACGTTGTCGCCGACGATCAGCCCGCCGACGCGCGCAAGCCGCAGCGCCCACGACAAGTAGGCCGGGTTGTTGGGCTTGTCGGCATCGATGAACACCAGGTCGAAGGGGCCGGTCCCCTCCTCCGCGAGGCGCGGCAGGCTGTCGAGCGCCGCGCCGACGCGGATATCCACCACTTCGCCCAGCCCGACGCGGACCACGTTGGCGCGCGCCAGCCGCGCCCGCCCGCCGTCGGCCTCCAGCGACACCAGAAGGCCGTCCGCGGGCAGCGCGCGGGCGAGCCAGATGGTGGAATAGCCCCCGAGCGCGCCGATCTCCAGGATGCGCCGCGCCCCGAGCGCGCGCGCCAGGATGTGCAGGAAGCAGCCCTGGTTGGCCGCCACCGCGTGCGGCGGCAGCCCTGCCTCCGCGCTCGCCGTGAGCGCGGCGGAAAGCGCCGCATCGGGCGGCAGCAGGTGGGCTTCGAAATAGGCGTCCACCGCGGACCATATGTCCTGCGTCATCGCAACCTTCCCCCTTTGGATCGCACGCAGCGGTTATGGCGCAGCCACGATGACAAAATAAGTGAAGGTTCGAAGACGATGCGGGTTCAGCCGAGCACGGTGTCGAGCACCATCATCAGGGCGAAGCCGCCCATCAGGCCGACGGTGGCGGGAGTCTGGTGGCCGTTGCGGTGGGTCTCGGGGATCACCTCGTGGGAAACCACGAACAGCATCGCCCCGGCGGCGAGCCCCAGCCCGATGGGATAGGCCATGGCGAAGCCGCTGGACAGCCCGACGCCGAGAAGCGCGCCGATCGGCTCCACCGCGCCGCTGCCGATGCCCGCAAGCGCCGCGGTGCGGGCGGAGAACCCGGCGCTGCGCATCGCCAACGCCACGGCGAGGCCCTCCGGAATGTCCTGGATGGCGATGGCGGTGGTCAGCGGCACGCCGACCGCCATGTCGGCATGGGAGAAGCCGACGCCGATCGCCATGCCTTCCGGCAGGTTGTGCAGCACGATGGCGAAGACGAACAGCCAGACGCGGCCGAGGCGCTCGTAGCCCGGCCCCTGCGGCCCCAGGGTCTCGTGCTCGTGGGGGGTGAACTCCTCCAGCCCGAGCATCAGCACCACGCCGAGCCCCATGCCGAGCACCACGATCCCGGCGGCGGAAAGCGGCGCGCCGGAGATCTCCTGCGCCGCCGCGAGGCCGGGCAGGATGAGGGAGAAGGAACTCGCCGCCAGCATCATCCCGGCGGCGAAGCCGAGCTGGGTGTCCTCCAGCTTCTGCGGCATGCTGCGCACCACCACCACCGGAATCGCCCCGGCGGCGGTGGCGGCGAAGGCCGCCATGCCGCCCGAAAGCGCAAGCCAGGTGGCCTCCGGCGCATCGCCGAGGAAGATGTGCACGATGCTCTGCGCCAGCAGGAACAGCACCGCAAGCGACGAGGCGGCAAGCCCCGCCACGGTGAACGGCCGTTTCCGCGCATGGCGGCGCGCCGCATCCATCCAGGATGCGGGGGCCGGACGTTGGGATATGCTGCTTTCGATGGTTCCGTCCTCCCCTCTCGCCGCGGCCTCCCGCGGTCCCGGCCCCGCCAGTTTGGACCGATTCCGGCAAAACGCCAAGGGGCTACACGCCCCTCGTCCGGTGTGCTTATATGTAGACAAGAAAACAGGAAAAAGGCGTTTTCCCATGGCCAACACCGGCAAGATCGTTCTCCTCGGCGCGGGCGGCGCGGCGTTCACCGTCAGCCTCTTCCAGGACCTCGTCGCCGAGGGCGGTTTCTCGGGCTGCACCCTCACCCTGGTCGATACCAATAAGGAAAGCCTCGACCGCATGGCGGGCTTGGCGCGCCACCTCTTCGCCGCCGCGGACGCGGGCATCGCGGTGGAGGCCACCACCGACCGCCGCGCCGCGCTCGACGGCGCGGGCTTCGTCGTCAACGCCGCGGCGATCGACCGCAACCGCCTGTGGCGGCAGGACTTCGCGGTGCCGAAGAAGCACGGCATCCGCCACACCCTGGGCGAGAACGGCGGCCCCGGCGGCCTGTTCTTCACCCTGCGCACCATGCCCCTGGTGTTCGACTTCGCCCGCGACATCGAGGAGATCTGCCCCGGCGCACAGTTCATCAACCTCTCCAATCCGGAGAGCCGCCTCGTCCTCGGGCTGTCGAAATACACCAGGGTGAAGTCCCTCGGCCTGTGCCACGGCATCTTCCTCGCACGCTGGTTCATCTGCCAAATTCTCGGCATTCCGGAGCCGGAGGTGGAGTTGTGGGGCGCGGGGCTCAATCACTTCCAATGGGTGATGCACCTGCGCGAAAAGGCCTCGGGCCGCGACCTCTATCCCCTGCTGCGGGAAAAGGAAGCCGCCCACGACCCCTCCTTCACGCCGCTCGCGCGCACCCTCTTCCGCAGCTTCGGGCTGTGGCCGACGTGCAGCGACGACCACACCGGCGAATACCTCGCCTACGGCTGGGAAGGCGGCGAGGAAGGCTTCGACTTCGACGGCGACGAGAAAGGCCGCGAAGGCTTCAAGACCCTGATCGACGAGGTGGTCGCCAAGACCAAACCGATCCCCGAGGACTGGTTCAAGCACTCCTGGGGCGAGCGCGCGGTGCAGGTGATCGGCGGCATCCTCCACAACCGCCACACCTTCATCGAAAGCGGTGTGGTCTACAACCGGGGAGCCATCCCCAACCTGCCCGGCGACCTCGCCGTCGAGGTGCCGGTGGTGGCGGACGCCGCGGGCGTCCACCCGGTTTCCCTCGGCCCGCTGCCCGAGGCCGCGGCCAAGCTGCTGATGCAACAGGCGAGCGTGCAGCAGATCGCGGTGGAAGCGGCGGTGCATGGCTCCAAGGATCTCGCCCTGCAAGCCCTCCTCCTCGACCCGGTGATCAACTCCACCGACGCGGCCAAGGCGATCCTCGACGAACTGTGGGAACTCAACAAACCCTACATCCGCCCCTGCATCTGACTTTTCCGCAAACCGCCGCGCCAGTATCCGGCGCGGCGGCGCGTATCTCCCGGAGTATCCCCACTCGGAGGCCGCGAGATGACCGCCCCCACCCTCGTCGTGATGACGCCGCGCCACAGCGGCGAAGCCGGACCGCCGCCGCCCTTCCCCGCCGCCATGGCGCAGGAACAGACCGCCACCCTGATCGCCCACTGGCGCGCCCACGGCTGGCCGGTGGCGCGCATCGGGGCCGACCGTCCGGCCCAGGGCTGGCCGACGCCGCTCACCACACTGCATGACGAAATCCGCCGCGACCAGAACGGCCCCATCGTGCTCGCCGGCGCGCTCTCGGGCACCGCGCTGATGTTCGCCGCGGAAATCGCCCGCCAGTTCGGCCTCACCGTCTACGTGCCGGAGGAAAGCCTCAGCGCCCTCGGCGTCGGCATGGCGGAAACCCGCGCGGCGCGCGCCATGAACGCCCGCATCCTGCCGATCCGCGACCTCTTCGCCGAAATCCGCGACGCCGCGGTCGCGGTGGTGTGAAAAATAAAACTTCGCGGGGGGACCGAGTCCCCCCGCGAAGTTTTTGTGTTAGTGGGCGTGGCCGCCGCCGCAGGCGCCGTCCGGGGTGAATTCCGGCAGTTTGCCCGCGGCCCAGGCCGCGGCGACTTCGCCGACGGTTTCGATCCCGGCGCAGGAGAACACCCGCAGCCCGACCTCGCCGCAACCGAGCAGCGGCCTGCGGCCGATCCCGGCGACGGCGAGCGCGGTGGCGCCGGATTCGATCAGGCGCAGCACCGGCTCCATGCAGCTGTCGTGCTCGGCCTGGGGCAGCGCGTCGATGCCTTGGACCTCCCCGTTTTCCAGGCGCAGCAGCGCGAAGCCGCCGCAATGGCCGAAGTGCGGCGAGACCGGGGCGTCGAGGCCGCCGGGCGCGTCGGTGGGAATGGCGAGACAGTCGTTCATCGGGATACTCCTCTCAAGGCATGGCCGCACAGGGCCTCCCAGGCCCCATGCAGCGCGGGTGCGGTTTCCGGCAGGTCGAGCAGCGAGCGCCCCTCGACCAGGGCCCGCATCGCGCCTTCGGCGAAGGGCAGGCGGGCGAGAACGGGCAGGCCGCGCGATGCGGCCAGGTCTTCGATTTCGGCGGCGCGCGCGGGGGCGAGGTCCGCCTTGTTGATGATGATTCCGGCAGGCCGGTCGAAGTGCGCGCAGAGGTCGGCGGCGCGCACCAGGTCGGCGAGGCCGGAGGGCGTGGGCTCGGTGACCAGCACGACGAAGCCGGTGCCGCCCACGGCGCTGATCGCCGGGCAGCCGATGCCGGGCGGTCCGTCGCCGAGAATCAGCGGAATGCCGCGTTCCGCGGCGAGGCGCGCCGCCTCCTGGCGGAGAAGCGCGATGAGCTTGCCGGAGTTCTCCTGCCCCGGGTCGAGGCGGGCGTGCATCATCGGGCCGTAGCCGGTTTCGGAGCGGAACCAGGAACCGCAGATGCGCGGCTGCATGGTCACCGCGCCGGAGGGGCAGAAGTGGGCGCACACGCCGCAGCCCTCGCAGCGGTCGGGGTCGAGCACGACGCCGTCCGCGTCCTCGGAAAAGGCGTCGAAACGGCACCAGGTGACGCACAGGCCGCAGGAGCGGCAGCGCACCGTATCGAGGTGGGCGACGACGCCGGATTCGAAGACGTGGCTTTCCTTGACCTCGGGGCGCAGCAAGAGCGGCAGGTCCGAGGCATCGACGTCGAGGTCGCAGATCACCGCGCGCTCGGCAAGGCGGGCGAAGGCGGCGGAGACCGAGGTCTTCCCGGTGCCGCCCTTGCCGCTGAGGATGGTGATTTCAAATGCCGCCATGACACGCCTCCCGCATCTTCTCCCCCGCCCCCAGGGCGCGCACCCGCGACACCAGGCCGGCAAACGCGGCGCGCGCCGCGGCGGAGACCGCATCGGCGGGCACGCCGCGCGCATAGGCCGCCGCCATCGCGCGGTCGAAGGGCAGGCGCGCCAGCACCGGCAGGCGGTGCGCCGCGCACCAGTCTTCCACCGCCGCATCGCCCGCCGCGCCGCCCCCTCCGGCACGGTTGACAACCACGCCCGTGGGCACGCCCAGGCCCGCGAAGCCCTGCCAGGCGAGGTCCAGATCGTGCAGCCCGAAGGGCGTCGGCTCGCAGACCAGGACGATCGCGTCGGCGGGGCGCACCGCTTCCATCACCGGACAGGAAACGCCGGGCGGCGCGTCGAGAATGGCGTCGCCGCCGCCCGCGGCCAGCATCTCCTGCAACCGCCGCGTCACCGCGCGGATCAACGGCGGGCTCATCGCCTCGCCGACCCGCATCTCCCCGGCGAGGTAGCCGAAACGCTCTCCTTGCGGCGCGGCGGCGCTGCCCCAGCGCATCTCGCCGAGCAGCCGCCGCCCCGGCGCGAACACCGCCTCGGGGCAGACCGCGAAGCACCCGCCGCAGGCGTGGCACATCTCCGGGAAGACCACGGGAAAGTCGCCGAACGCCAGCACCGCCTTGAAGGCGCAGATATCGCCGCAGGCGCCGCAACCGGTGCAGCGCTCGGGATGCGCCACTTCCGGCACCGTCAGCGCGGCGTCCTCGCGCCCGGTCACCTCGGGCGCGAGGAAGAGGTGCAGGTTCGGCGCTTCGACATCGAGATCGACGGCGATGCGCCGTGTCGGCCACAGCCGGGCGAGAGCCGCCGCAACCGTGGTCTTACCGGTGCCCCCCTTGCCGCTGGCCACCGCGAGGATCATCCCCGCGCGGCCTTGTCCAGCGCTGCGGCGACGCTCATCCCGTCGCAGCCTTCCACCACGCGCACCCCGGCCGCGGCGAGCGCGGCGGAGGCCTTTGGCCCGACGCGCCCGGTGAGCACGGTTTTCGCCCCGGCGCGCACCACCGCCTCGGCGGCGGCGAGCCCCGCGCCGTGGCCCATGGCGTCGGCGGCGGCGTTGTCGAGGTGCCCGGCGAGCGCGCCTTCCCCGTCCACCAGCACGAACCCGGCGGCGCGGCCGAAGCGCGCATCCACCGCCGCGTCCAGGCCGTCGCCGAGGGCGGAGACCGCGGTCAGCCCGCCGTCCGGCGGCGGCAGCGGTGCACCGCCGCGCCGCGCGCCGAACCCCCGGCCCTGCCCGGCCGCCCGGCCACCTTGGCCGCCCCTGCCCGGTCCGCCGCCATGGCGCGGACCCGTTCCGTCACGATTGGGCATCGTCATCCTCCTCTTCCTGAAATTCCGGCGCATCGGCCAGCGGCACCGCCGCGCCCGCGCGCCCGCAATGGCCGCGCCGCCGCCGCAGGCCGCGTCCGCGGCCTCCTCCCACGGGAGGCAGCGCGTTCTCCCCCGTTCCCTGCGCCGCCGGCGCCACCGCGCCGCCTTCGATGCGGATCGCCCAGCCGCGGCTCAGCGCGGTGGCGGTGGTGGCGCGCGCCGACGCCAGCAGACGCGAGAACGTCGGCCGGGAAATCCCCATCATCTCGGCGGCGGCGGCATGCTCCAGCCCTTCCGCATCGGCCAGGCGCAGGGCCTCCAGGCCGTCCACGCCGAGCGTCAGTCCCTGGAGGTCGCGCATCGGCACGCCCTGAGGCTTGAAGAAGCGTACGGAGATCTCTCCGTGCACGGTGCGGTATTTGCAGGGTCGCGGCATGGCGGCCTCCGTTATGAACCTATGTTCATAACTAGCATCGCCCTCGCCACGACTCAAGGGAAATGAGCATACGTTCATAACTGCGGCAGGCACGAAAAACCCCGGGGGCGGAACCTCCGGGGCTTTCCGCGCGGCGCGCCGCTCAGAAATAGGCGGCGAGGTTGCGGCGGATGCGGTCCTTCACCGGCTCGTCCGACGCCGGGGCCTCGAAGCTCTTGCCGGTCACCGCCTCGTAGAGCGCGATGTAGCGGCGCGAGAAGTCCACCAGGGTGTCGTCGGGGATCGCCGGGATCGGGTCCTTGTAGGGGTCGCAGCGCGCCGCGATCCACAGGCGCAGGAACTCCTTGTCCAGGCTGTCCGGCTCCTCCCACGCGGCATGGCGCACGGCGTAGGTGTCCGCCTTCCAGTAGCGGCTGGAATCCGGGGTGAGGATTTCGTCGGCCAGGGTGATCCGCCCCTTGGCGTCGGTGCCGAACTCGAACTTGGTGTCCACCAGGATCAGGCCGTTCTCCGCCGCTATGGCGCGGCCGCGGGCGAACAGGGCAAGCGCGGTTTCCGCCACCTCGTCCCACTGCGCCTGGGAGAGCAGCCCCTGGGAGACGATCTCCGCCGGAGTGATCGGGTGGTCGTGGGAGCCTGCGGTCATCCCCTTGGTGGTGGGGGTGATGATGGTGGCGGAGAGCTGGTCGTTCTTCGCCATGCCGTCGGGGAAGGGGATGCCGTAGAGGACGCGCTTGCCCGCCTTGTACATCGTCCAGACCGCGGTGTCGGTGGAGCCGGTAAGATAGTCGCGCACCACCACCTCGACCGGCAGCATGTCGAGCTTGCGGCCGACCACGACGTTGGGGTCCGGATAGTCGAGGACGTGATTGGGGCAGATGTCCGCCGTCTTCTCGAACCAGAAACGCGCCGTCTGGGTCAGCACCTGCCCCTTGAACGGCACCGCCGCCAGCACCTGGTCGAAGGCGCTCTGCCGGTCGGTGGAGATGAGGATGCGCCGTCCGTCCGGCAGGTCGTAGTTCTCCCGCACCTTGCCCTTGTAATAGTTGGGCAATTGGGGGAAGTGGGCTTCGGTCAGCACCGCGGGAATGGCGGCGCGCAAAATGTCCTCGGAAAGCATGGATCGCCCCTCTTCTGGTTCGTCCCGCCGTTATCGCACCTCCGCCCCTCAGCGGCAAGCGCAACCCCGGGCCGCCGATTTCTCCCGCCGCGGGGGAGGCTGTTGCCCCTCCTTGCGGAGCGGCGTATGCTTCCTTTCGCGTCGACTGTCCACATGGCAGGGGGAAAGCCGGAAAGCCGCCGCAACCGCCGGGACCCCGCGTCCCGGAGGGTGTGGTGGTTTGGGCCGGGGAATTTCCCCGGCTCGTATCCGAGCCGGGGCGGAACTCGCCCGCGCTTCCCCATAACGCCTTGAAACGACGGTATAAGTAGTAAAAATGGGTAGTCGAGGCATCCCTGGGGACGGCGTCGGAAAACCGTACGACGAGATCATCGGGCACAAAGTGTCTCGGGGGATAGCTGTGGTCACGAGCCTCCTTCTCAAGACGTTCGCCAAGTCCCTGTATGCGAAGCTGCTGCTGATGTCGCTGCTCATCGTCTCGGTGCCGACGGCGATGACCAGCTACACCCTCTACCGCCAGGCGCGCGAAGCCCGCATCGAGGAAAAGATCGACAAGCTCTTCGGACTGGCGCGTCTCCTCGACGACCACCTCGGCCCCGGCGGCTTCGAGGGGCTGCTCGCCCACTACCACGGTGCCCCCGGCGACAAGGCCGCCAAGGTCGCCTTCCTCAACCGCAAGCTCGCGGGCTTCACCGATGCGGTGGCGCGCGCCAACCCCGGCATCGGCGTCGGCTACTACAGCCGGTCGCTGGACGCGATGATCACCTACGGCCCGAGCGCGGAATACGGCAACACCGTGGGCCGGCCGATCCCCCCCTCCCATCCGGGACGCGAGGTGATGGCGCGCAACCGGCCCGAGGTCAAAACCGGCCTTCTGGTGCGCGGCTCGATCATGAACGCGATGTGGCCGATCCGGCGCCGTGGAGAGGCCGTGGGCTACATCTGGTCGAACGAACTCACCGACGACATCGAGCGCCAGATCCGCGCGCGCGACCACATCATGCTGTCGGTCACCATCGTCGGCATCGCCTTCGGCATCGCGCTGGCGCACATCATGTCGTCCAAGCTCGCCCGCGACGTGATGCTGATCAAGAACGGCCTCTCGCGCATGCAGTACGACCTCGCCCAGCCGATCCGCCAGCCCTCCGGCGAGATCGGCGAGATCGTGGTGTCGATCAACGCGATGGCCAAAAGCCTGCTCGAGGAGCGTTCCCTCAACGAGAACATCCTCAACAGCATCGCCGACGGCGTGGTCGCCATCGACGAAGAGCGGCGGGTGACCGCGATCAACCCCGCGGCGGCGCGGATGATGGGCTGCCGCGCGGAGGAAGTGATCGGCCGGTCCTACCACACCCTCTTCGTCGCCGAGGCGCACTTCACCAGCATGCTGCTCGACACCCTGGAGACCGGCCGCGAACACGTGGGCATGACCTACGACTTTCCGGCGCACGACCAGACCTTCCTGGTCAACGCCAGCAGCAGCCTGCTCAACGACGCCTCGGGCAACACCATCGGCGCGGTGGTGGTGCTCAAGGACCTCACCGAGCAGCAGCGCCTGCACAAGCAGATCATGCGCGCCGACCGTCTCGCCGGCCTCGGCGAGCTGATGGCCGGGGTGGCGCACGAAATCCGCAACCCGCTCACCTCGATCCGCGGCTTCATGCAGCACCTCTCGGCGAGCGACAGCATCGAGGAGTGGCGGCGCTACGCCCCCCTCATCGTCGCCCAGGTGGACAACCTCAACAAGATCATCACCGAGCTTCTGCGCTTCGGCCGCCAGCGCCCGCCCTCGATCGGGCCGGTGCGGCTCAACAACCTGATCCGCGAGATCATCGTGCTCGCGGGCAAGGAGCCCAAGGCCAACATCGTCCTCGACCTCCACGACGGCCTGCCGGTGATCGAGGCGGACGGCGAGGCCCTCGGCCAGGTGCTGCTCAACCTCATCATCAACGCCGGCCAGGCGATGGACGACAGCGGCGAGATCACCATCTCCACCATCGCGCCCAACGCCGACGAGGTGGTGGTGACGGTGGCCGACACCGGCGCCGGAATCGCGCCGGAGAACCTCGAAAAGGTGTTCGACCCGTTCTTCTCCACCAAACCCACCGGCACCGGCCTGGGGCTCGCCATGGTGCACCGCATCGTGGATGCCCACTACGGCACGGTGACGATCGAAAGCACGCTGGGCGAAGGCACGCGCGTCACCCTGCACCTGCCGATTCTGCACCGCGCCCCCGGGAGGCTGTCATGAGTTACCATCCGCTCCGCGCCCTGGTGGTGGACGACGACGAGGGCATCCGCGAACTCTTGTCCGCGGTGCTCTCCAAGGAGGGCTTCGAGGTGACCACCGCGTGCGACGGCGCGCAGGCGGTGGAAAAGTTCGAACCCGAGCGCACCACCATCGTGCTGATGGACATCCGCATGCCGAAGATGAGCGGGCTCCAGGCGCTCTCGGAAATCCGCCAGCTCGACCGCTCCGCCGCGATCATCCTGATGACCGCCTTCGCCGAGGTGGAGGCCGCGGTGCAGGCGATCAAGAGCGGCGCCTTCGACTACATCATCAAGCCGTTCGACATCGCCGAGGTGCTGCTGCTGGTGGAGCGCGCGCTCGAACTGCGCACCATGCGCAACGACATCGCCGCGCTGCGCCTGGAACTGTCGGAGAGCTTCCGCCACGAGCGCATCCTCACCAACAACCCGCAGATGATCGAGCTGACCCAGACCATAGAAAAGGTCGCGCGCAGCACCGCCACGGTGCTGATCACCGGGGAAAGCGGCACCGGCAAGGAGCTGGTCGCCGCGGCGATCCACTACAACAGCCCGCGCAGCAAGGGGCCGTTCATCAAGCTCAACTGCGCGGCGGTGCCCGAGGGGCTGTTGGAGAGCGAACTGTTCGGCCACGAAAAGGGAGCCTTCACCGGCGCGCTGATGCAGCGGCGCGGCCGCTTCGAGCAGGCGGAAGGCGGCACCCTCTTCCTCGACGAGATCGGCGACATCCCGCCGAGCTTCCAGGTTAAGCTGTTGCGGGTGCTGCAGGAGCGGGAGTTCGAGCGCGTCGGCGGCACCCAACTCATCCACGCCGACGTGCGGGTGATCGTCGCCACCAACCGCAACCTCGAGGAGATGGTCCGCCAGGGCACCTTCCGCCAGGACCTCTACTTCCGCCTCAACGTGGTGATGCTCAAGCCCTTGCCCCTGCGCGACCGGCCGGAGGATATTCCCCTGCTCGCCGAGTTCTTCCTGCGCAAGTTCGCCGCGGAGAACCAGATCGAGGTCACCGGCTTCGACGACCGCACCATGGAATGCCTGCTGCGCTATCCCTGGCCGGGCAACATCCGCGAGCTTTCCAACGCGGTGGAACGGGCGGTGGTGATGAGCACCGGACGGCTGATCTTCATCGAGGACATGCCGGAGCGCATCGCCCGCGCCGTGCCGAGCGGCGGCGACGAGGCGGCGGGTAACGGACAGATCCCCCTGAAGGAAATGATCCGCCAGCACGAAGCCAAGGTGGTCGCCGAGGCGCTCGCCCGCAACGACGGCAATCGCGTGCGCACCGCCCAGGAGTTGCAGATCAGCCGCCGCTCCCTGCTCTACAAGCTTCTCGACTACGGCATCGGCTGAGACCGGCCGGCCACCCTTTGGGGTGCGCAATATCTTGCGCACCCGTTCCCCGAAGTTGCGCACTTCGCCCGGTCTCAACGACCGGATTCTGCTGCTTTTAATCATTCAAGAAGCGCGAAAAGCGCAGGATTCCTGCATTTCCTTCTCCCATCCCTTCGGGTAGCCCGGTGGCATAGCCATTGCAAGCCGGAAAGCATTCGCCGTGCGTGCGGCGCCCTGGGGCGAACGGGTCCCCCCGGCGATGCCGCGGCGCGGCTGCGACGACCGGCTTCGGCGGTTCCGGGGGCGGTATCCGCATCCCGAGAATCGCCTCCGCACCAGGGCCCGCAAAAACCGACAGGGGGATAGAATGACGAACAAGGTCATATCCTACGAAGGGGCGGTGGGCCTCATTCCGGACGGCGCGGTTGTGATGATCGGCGGTT
>JAQAZG010000011.1:11255-132160 GCA_027864655.1 Oleispirillum naphthae | reverse complement strand
TGCTCGACGTAAACCCGCTTCACCCGACGGCCCTCCGCGCCGGTCTGGTGCGTCACCAGGGTGTGACCCAGCATCTGCGCCGCGGCCTTTTCCACCTCGCGGTCGGAACGCGCGAGACGGACCCCGCCGCCGGGGCCCGCCTCCTCTTCGATAAAGCGGCCCTTGCCGCGCCCGCCGGCATGAATCTGGGACTTCACCACCCACACCGGGCCGCCCAGACGCTCCGCCACCGTGAACGCATCCACTTCGGAGTAGACGACGCCGCCCTCGAGGACATCGACGCCATAGCCCTTCAGCAGTTGCTTGGCTTGGTACTCATGAATGTTCATGTCGGTTCGTTATCCTTTTCTCAGGGTCTTTCCGCGGCCCGTCACATCAGGGTAGCGGCGGCCTTGCACAGCGTGTCCACAGCTGCGACCGACTTGTCGAACATCGCCTTCTCCGCGGCGTTGAGCTCGATCTCGACGACGCGTTCCACGCCCTTGCCGCCGATCACCACCGGCACGCCGATGAACATGTCCTTCACGCCGTACTGGCCGGAGAGGTGCGCGGCGCACGGGAAGACGCGCTTCTTGTCCTTGATGAAGGATTCCGCCATCGCCACCGCCGCGGCCGCAGGCGCATAGAAGGCCGAGCCGGTCTTCAGCAGGCCGACGATCTCGGCGCCGCCGTCACGGGTGCGCTGCACGATCGCCTCGATCTTCGCGTCGGTGGACCAGCCCATCTTGACGAGATCCGGCACCGGAATGCCGGCGACGGTGGAGTAGCGGATCAGCGGCACCATGGAATCGCCGTGGCCGCCGAGCACGAAGGCGGTGACGTCTTCCACCGACACCCCGAACTCCTGCGACAGGAAATAGCGGAAACGCGCGGAATCGAGCACGCCCGCCATGCCGACGATGCGCTCGGGCGGAATGCCGGACTTCTGCTGCAGCACCCAGACCATGGCGTCGAGCGGATTGGTGATGCAGATGACGAAGGCCTTGGGGCAGTAGGTCTTGATGCCCTCGCCGACGGCGCTCATCACCTTGGCGTTGATGCCGATGAGGTCGTCGCGGCTCATCCCCGGCTTGCGCGGCACGCCCGCGGTGACGATGACCACGTCCGCGTCCTTGATCCCGGCATACTCGTTGGCGCCCGCATAGGAGGCGTTGACGCCCTCGATCGGGGTGGATTGGGCGATGTCGAGCGCCTTGCCCTGCGGAATGCCCTCGGCGATGTCGAAGAGGACGACGTCGGCCAGTTCCTTCAGTCCGATCAGATGGGCGAGCGTGCCGCCGATGTTCCCGGACCCGATCAGTGCGATTTTCTTTCTTGCCATGAGTGAAAGCTCCCACGCTTTTCGAAGCGTTTGCGTTCAGGTGTTTGTCATGGGCGGACCCGTCGCCGGGCGCCCGGTGGGATATATCCTTTGACTACCTTGTTTGCCATGTCGATTCAAGCAAGGCAGCCATCGCCTTTCCTCGGGCACGCGCCCGCCCCGGTCAGGGCTGGTGCGGGTCTCCAAGGTAATCATCCGCTTGCATTTCCATCAAACGCGAAACCGTCCGGTGAAACTCGAAACCGCCCTTGGCGCCGTCGTAGAGAGCCGCGGGCGGCGCCGCGGCGGAACAGATCAGCTTAACCCGATGGTCATAGAAGACATCGACCATGGTGACGAAGCGCCGCGCCTCGGAAGCCATCTCCCCGGTCATCCGCGGAATCCCCGCGACCACCACCGCCTGATAGCGCGCCGCGATCTCCATATAGTCGGTGGGGCCGAGCGGCCGGGCGCACAGATCGTCGAAACCGAACCAGGCGACGCAGCACGCGGCGCGCGGCACCGGCACCTCGCGCCCCTTCACCGGAATGACGTCGGGGTGCGGCGTCACCGACCCGGCGAGGTGGAGGAACAGGCGGTCCAGCTCCGCCGCCGTCTCCGCGGTGAGCGGCGTGAGATAGAGCTGCGCGCCCTTGAGGCGGCCGAGGCGGTAGTCGCGCTCCGCCGCGAGGTGCAGCACCTCCATGCGGGAGAGGATGAGGTCGATGAAGGGGAGGAACTTCTCCCGTTGCAGGCCGTCCTTGTAGAGATCGCGCGGCGGACGGTTGGAGGTGGTGACCACCACCACGCCGCGCGCGGTCAGCGCATCGAACAGGCGGCCGACGATCATCGCGTCGCCGATATCGTTGATCTCCAGTTCGTCGAGGCAGAGCACCCAGGTGTCGTGGGCGATGAGGCGGGCGACCTCGGACAGAGGATCGACCATGTCGGCGGCGGCGAAGGTGTGGGGTTCGCGGCGCAGGGCGAAGAGCTGCTCGTGCACCTCGCGCATGAAGGCGTGGAAGTGCACGCGGCGCTTCGCATGGGTATCGAGGGCGGCGAAGAAGAGGTCCATCAGCATCGACTTGCCGCGCCCGACGTCGCCCCAGACGTAGAGGCCGCGCGGCGGAATGGCGGAACCCTGGCGGCCGAAGCGCAGGCGCTCCAGCCAGCCGCCGAAGCCCTCGGCCACCGGCGCGGGACGATAGACGGCAAGCCGCTCGCCCAGGGCATGCAGGGCGGCGGCGATCTCCTCCTGCGCCGGGTCGGGCTTGATTTCGCCCGCGGCCAGCATCGCCCGGTAAACCGAAAGAAGCCCGCCGTGCATGGCGCTGCCGCCCTCCACCGTACCGACCCCGACCTCGACGTTCATCGATGAAAAACCTCAGGCATTTCCGCGCCGGCGCCGACGCTTTCCCATAGATGGGTCGGCGCTTGCCAAGATCAACCGGACTCCCCGCAAGGCATTCTCATCGCCGGTGCGATCTGTTAGACTTTCCGCCTTTTCCGGTTCGCGGAGACCTTTTCATGCCCGTTTTCCCGCCGTCGCCGCTCCGTTCCCGGATTGCGGGCGCCTTCGCCCTGGCAGGCCTGATCGCGCTTGCCGCCTGTAGTGCCGACGGCACCAGGGGCGCCTTCGTCGATCGCCGCCGCGACGCCGGACACTCCACCCTCACCTACGTCGGGCTATCGACCCCCAGCAGGCCGTCGATCTGCTACAACAGCCGGACCGCCACGCCGCAGCAGGTGGTGGCTCTGGCCCGCGCGGTGTGCGCCGAGAACGGCAAGGTGCCGGTGCTGAAGGAGCAGAAGTCCTTCGACTGCCGCATCTTCTATCCGACCCGCGCCAATTTCATCTGCGTCGAACCGGGCGAGGAGATGCTGATGGGCGCGCCGCGATGAGCGAGGACGGGAGAAGCCGGTTCGACGCCGCCTTCGCCGCGCACACTGCGGGCGACCTTGCCGCCGCCGCCGCGGGCTACCGCCGCATCATCGCCGACGAACCGCAGCATGCGGAGGCGCACCGCCTGCTCGGCCTCGCCCTCTATGCCCAAGGCGACCTTGCGGCGGCGTGCAGCGCGCTGGAACGCGCCTGCGCCCTCGCCCCCGCCTCGGCGGAGGCGGCGAGCGACCGCGGCCTGGCGCTGCTCGCCGCGGGGGAGACGCAGGCAGCGCTCGCCAGCCTCGATGCGGCGATCGCCCGCGACCCCAACCACCGCGCCGCCTGGTCGCGCCGCGGCAGCGCGCTTCTCGCGCTCGGCGACGCCGAGGCGGCGGCGGAAAGCTTCGGCCGCGCCCTCGACACCGCGCCGCTCGACATCGAGGCGATCTTCAATCTCGGCTGCGCGCTCCTCGCGCTCCGCCGCTGGGAGGCGGCGCGCGACTGCTTCGACGCGGTGCTCTCGCTTTCCCGCGGTCATGCCGCCGCGTGGAACAACCGCGGCACCGCGCTGATGCGCGCCGGGCGCGCCGCCGCCGCCCTGGCGAGCTTCGAGGCTTCCCTGACGCTGCGCCCCGACCATGTGGAAACCCTGGCCAACCGCGCCGCGGCGCTGATGGCGCTTGACCGCGACGGCGAGGCGGAGAAGGCGTTCGCCCGCGTCCTCGCCCTCGCCCCCGGCCACCGCGAGGCGCACCTCAACCGCGGCGTCCTGCTGCTGCGCGCCGGGCGGCACGCCGCGGCGGTGGCCGAGTTCGACGCCCTCGCCGCCGCCGATCCCGGCGATGCGGAGGCCCTCTACAACCGCGCCACGGCGCGCGTCGCCGCCGGACGCCCCGCCGAGGCGGCGGCGGATTTCGCCCGCGCCGCGGAACTCACCCCCGGCGACGCCGCGCTGCGCGAAAACCAGGCGCGCGCCCTGGCCGATGCGGGGGACCCCGCCGCCGCGCTCGCCGCCGCCGAGGCGGGGCTCGCCGCCAACCCCGGCCATGCCGGGCTCTCCAGCGCCCGCGGGCTGGCGCTTTCCGGCATGGGCCGCCTCGATGCGGCGCTCGCCGCCTACGACGCGGCGCTCGCCGCCGACCCGGAAAACCTCGACGCGCTGCACAACCGCGGCCTGGCGCTCGACGACCTCGGCCGCCCGGAGGAGGCGCTCGCCGCCTACGCGGCGGCGCTCGCGGTCTCTCCCGGCAATCCGGAGATCCGCATCTGCGCCGCGCTCTCCCGCCTGATGGCCGGCGACTACGCCGCCGCCTGGGCGGATTTCGCCGCACGCCACGCGCGGCCCAACCGCCCGCCGCGCCGCCACGCCGCCATTCCCGCCTGGAACGGCGCGGCGATGCGCCAGGGCCGCACCCTGCTGCTGTTCGCCGAAGAGGGCTACGGCGACACCCTGCAATTCGCCCGCTTCATCCCCGCCGCGGCGGAGCGGAGCGGCGCGCGCATCGTGCTGGAGGCGCCCGCGCCGCTGGTGCGCCTGCTGCGCACCCTGCCCGGCGTGGCGGAGGTCACCGACGCCGCGGGAACCGCCGACGCCGCCTGCGCGCTGCCCGACCTCGCCGGGACGCTCGGCCTCTCCGCCGCGGAGATCGCCGCCGCCTCCGCCGTCTGCCTCGCCGTGCCGGAGGAGACGCGCCGCGCCTGGGCGGGCCGCCTGGCCTCCCTGCCCGCGCGGCGCATCGGCTTCGCCTGGCGGGGCCGCGCCGAGGCCCGCGCCACGCCGCAGACCGCCCGCGCCGTGCCGCTGCCCGAACTGCTCGCGGCGCTGCCCGCCGGTGCGGCGCTGCTGCCGCTGCAAACCGGGCTCACCGAAGAGGAGGCGGCGACGCTCGCCGCCGATCCCCGGGTGCGCAACCTCACCGGCGACATCGCCGACTTCGCCGATGCCGCGGCGATCGCCGCCGCCTGCAACCGCATCGTCAGCATCGACAGCGCGCCGGTCCACCTGGCGCTCGCCCTCGGCCTGACCACCACGGTGCTGCTGCCGTTCTCCCCGGACTGGCGCTGGGGCCTCGCCGGACAAGGCTCGCCCTGGTACCCGGCGGCGCGCCAGCTCCGCCAGCCCGCCCCCGGCGCACGCGCCGCGATGCTCGCCGGGCTTGCCGCGGGGTAAAAAACCAAAACGTTGCGAGGGGACCGAGTCCCCTCGCAACGTTTTGGTTTTTCAACCGGCAAAAAAAGGCCCCCCAGGACAGTGGGGGGCCAGGTGTACGGGGAGACTCCCCGGCAGAAGACTCTTACGCCGCTCAACCGTTCTCCAGTTCCAGTTCCGCCGCCCGCCGCTGCGCCTGGAAGCGCCGCCGCGCGCCGGAGAGCAGCGGCCCGACGATGAACAGCGCCGCGCCGGCCATCAGCGCCACGCTGATCGGGTGCTCCGCCGGGTCGAGGAAGATCAGCCAGTTGCCGCCGCCGATGTTGAGCGCGTTGCTGAGGTTGTCCTCGATGGTGCGGCCGAGCACCAGGGCGAGGATCAGGGGCGCGTGCGGAATGCCGAGGCGGCGCGTCGCGTAGCCGACGATGCCGGAGGCGATCGCCACGCCGATGCTGAACACCGAGTTCTCATCGGAATAGGCGCCGGTGAGGCAGAGCAGCGAGATCGTCGGCACCAGGACGTACTTCGGCAGGCGGAACACCATGCCGGAGATGGTGCGCACCAGGGCATAGGCGATCGGCCACATCAGGACGTTGGCGACGAGGAAGGCGACGATGATCATCCAGGCGATGTCCGCATGGTCGATGAACAACAGCGGCCCCGGCACCATGCCCTGGATCATCATCGCGCCGATGAACAGCGCGGACACCGAGTTGCCGGGAATGCCGAGGGACAGCAGCGGCACCATCGAACTCGCCACCACCGCGTTGTTGGCGGATTCCGGCGCGGCGATGCCCTCCGGCGCGCCCTGGCCCCATTCCGGCTCGCCCGGCTTGCCCGCGAACAGCCGCTGGTAACGGTGGGAGATGCGCTCGTAGCCCATGTAGATCGCCATCAGCATGCCCGCGCCGGGGATGACGCCGATGACGTTGCCGAGCAGCGAGCACTGCAACCAGGTGGGCAGCAGGCGCTTCGCCAGCGGCCAGCCGATGAAGAGGGAGTCGGTGATGCGCGGCATGTCGGGGGAGGCGACGCCCTTGCGGCGGTCGCGGATCAGCTCCTCGGAGAGTTCCAGCACCGCGGTGATGCCGAACAGCCCGACGAGCAGCGGCACGAAGGGCACGCCTTCATAGAGGTTGTCGATGCCGAAGGTATAGCGCGGATAGCCGGTCTGCAGGCTGAAGCCGATGGTGGCGACGAGGAGCCCCAGCACCGCCGAGAGCAGCCCCTTGATGATGCTGCCGCCCAAGAGTCCGATGACGCTCGCCATGCCGAGGATGCCGAGCGAGAAGTTCTCGACATAGCCGAAGCGCAGCGCGAAGGCCGCCATCGGCGGCGCGAAGAACAGCAGGATCAGCGCGCTGGAAAAGCCGCCGAACACCGAGGAGGTGATGGCGATGCCGAGCGCCCGCCCGGCGAAGCCGTTGCGCGCCATGGCGTGGCCGTCGATCGCGGTGAGCACGGCGGAGGCGGTGCCCGGCACCTTGACCATGATCGCCGGGATCGACCCGCCGACCGCGGCCGAGCAGTAGAGCCCCACCATCAGCGCGAAGGCATACGTCGGCGACAGCGAAAACGACAGCGGAATGAAGATGGCGAACGCGATGTTGTCGTTCAGCCCCGGGATCGCCCCGACGATCAGCCCGGCGACGATGCCGATGAGCAGAAAGCCGAGAACCGTGGGGTGCAGCAGCGTCGCGAAGCCGAGGGCTATTTCGGTCATGGGCGTGTCTTTCGAACCAACGGGGCCTGAGTGCTTATTCCAGCATGTCGCGGATGAATTCGAGCTCGGGCAGCGGCACCTGGAAGATCAGGTAGAAGATGGCGAACACCCCGATCGCCACGCCCGCCGCCTGCGCCACGTGCAGGCGGGTGCGGCGGTCGGCGCAATGCCGCATGATCAGGAAGAGGACGGCGAGAAACGCCGGGCCGATGTAGCCGAGCCCGGCCCACAGGGTCAGCGCCCACAGGCACCACACCCCGACCTCGAGGCCCGGTCCCCACAGGATGATGCGGCTGCCCTCGGCATCCACCGCCTTGGCGGCGGCGGGGCGGCGGACCGCCTTGACCACCAGCGCGAGGCCGAGGCCCATCAACGCGGCGGCAAGCGCCGCCGGATAGGTCGAGGAGTCGGAGTCGAAGCCGAGCGCCATCACGCAGGCGGCGGCGCCGAGACAGGCAAAGACCAGTCCGCTCCAGAAATCGATGATTCCGACCACGTGCATTCCGTCATCCTCGCGCAAACCGTGTCACGGGCGGCGGCGCATGCCGCCGCCCGCCGGAAAGGTTACTTCTTTTCCTTGAGGCCGTGCTTCTTGATCACCTTGTCGGTGATGTCGGCATAGTCGGTCACCACCTCGGCGAAGCCCTTGGCGTCCTCGTAGGCGATGGGGAAGCCGTAGTCGGTCATCTGCTTCACGTAGGCCTCATCGGCGCTGATCTTGCCGAGCAGGTCGGAGAGGAACTTCACCGCCTTGTCCGGCGTGCCCTTCGGCACCGCCCAGCCGCGGAAGGTGGTCCAGCGCTTGACGTTCAGCCCCGAGTCCTGCCAGGTCGGCACGCCGGGGAGAATCTTCATCGGCTTGTCGGTGGCCACCGCGAGGATGCGCACCGTGCCCGCGTCGGCGTGCTTCTTGATCTCGCCGAGGGGGAACAGGCCCATCTCGACGTGGCCGCCCATCACCGCCTGCAACTGCGCGCCGAAGCCCTTGGTCGGCACGTAGGTGAACTTCATGCCCGCGGAGTCCTCGAGCGCCAGGCCCGCCATGTGGTGCGAGGTGGCGATGCCCGCCACGGTCACGGTGAGCGGCCGCGCCTTCGCCGCCTTCACCAGGTCGGCGATGGCGGTGAACGGCGAGGACGCGCCGACGACGATCACCTCCGGGTCCATGTTGTAGAGGGCGACCGGGCGGAAATCGGCGACCTTGTATTCGGTTTCCTTCAGCACCGGGTTGGTCACCACCGAACTGGTCATCGCCAGCACGGTGTAGCCGTCGGCCTTGGCCTTGGCCGCGAAGGTCTGGCCGACGATGCCGCCGCCGCCGGCGCGGTTTTCCACCACCAGCTTGCCCTTCTTGCCCATGTGCTTGTTGCCGTATTCGGCAAGGATGCGCGAGGTGGTGTCCACGCCGCCGCCCGGCTTGAACGGCACGATGATGCGCACGTCCTTGGACGGATAGTCCGCCGCCAAAACCGGCGAAGCGCCGAGAACGGCGCTCAGCACCGCAACGGCCAGTCCCTTACTCAACAGAGTCTTACCCATCGTGACCTCCTTGTTTTGCAAGTCCCTTCTGGCGGACGGTCCGGGTCAGCCCCGGCCCCCCGAAAGCAGCCGTCCGCCACCCAGGGCGACCAGCCCGTCGATCAACGCGGCGGACATCGGAATCCCCGAGGCCAGCCGATCGGCGCGTTTCTTCGCGCTGCGTTCGCCGGGGTAGGCGACGGCGTCGAAGCCCGCCGCCGCCGGCAGCGCCCGCAGGCGCGCGATCTCTTCCTCCATGCGGCGCACGAAGTCCGCCTCCGCGATGAACGCATCGGCCTTGAACGCCAGCATGAAGTGGCCGTTGCCGGATTCGCGCTCCTGGTTGGTCATCACGCTCAGCACCCGGCCGCCGAACTCCGCGCCGGTGATCACCCCGGCGAGAACGTCCACCAGCAGGCACAAGGCCGAGCCCTTGGCCCCGCCGAAGGGCAGCATCACCCCCTTCAGCGCCGCCGCCGGATCGGTGGTCGGCCGGCCGTCGGGGCCGAGCGCCCAACCCGCGGGGATCGGGCGGCCTTCGTCCAGCGCCTTGCGCACCTTCTTCCGCGAGCCTTCGCTGGTCGCCATGTCGATGATCAGCGGCGGCTGGTTGCCCGCCGGGACCGCCACCGCCAGGGGATTGGTGCCGAGCAGCGGCGTGGCCGCGCCGTGCGGGGCGGCCACCGCCGAGGCGTTGGCCGCGACGATGCCGATGCAGCCCTTCTCCGCCGCCATCGCGGCGTAGACCCCGGCCGCGCCGAAGTGGTTGCTGCGGATCACCGCCGCCGCGCCGATGCCGAAGCTTTCCGCCGCCTCGACGGCGAGGCGCATGCCTTCGGAGGCGGCGAGCGGCCCGAGGCCGTTGTCCGCATCCACGGTCGCCGCCCAGGGGAAGCGCCGCGTCACCGCGATTTTCGGCTGCGCCTTGATCCGCCCCTCGTCGAGCGCCGCCACGTAGTCCTTGAGGCAGGCGAGCCCGTGGGTGTCGATGCCGCGCAGGTCGGCGGCGATCAACGCCGCGGCGACCTGCGCGGCCTGCGCTGCGGGGACGCCGTGGGCGGCGAGGATATCGACCGCGGCATCGCGCGCAACGTCGGCGGGAATGCGGATGGGCTCGGGCATGGGGCGTCTCCTCCTATTTCAGCTTCGCACAGGCGGCGGCGATGCGGCGGCAGGCTTCCTCCAGGGTCTTGGCGTCGGTGGCGAAGGAAACCCGGAAGAACGGCGACAGGCCGAACGCCTCGCCCGGCACCATCGCCACGCCTTCGTAGAGAAGATAGGTGGCCACTTCGGGGTCGGTGGAGAGCACCGCGCCGTCCGGGGTCTTCTTGCCGATCAGACCGGCGCACGAGACGTAGACGTAGAACGCGCCTTCCGGCTTCTCCGCCTTCAGCCCCGGAACCTGGCCGATCAGCTTCATCACCAGGTCGCGCCGCTCCTGGAAGATCGCGCGCTGGCGCACCGCGAAGCCCATGTCGCCGTCGAGCGCGGCGACGCCCGCCCACTGCGCCACCTGGTTGGCGCCGCTGGTCGCCTGCGACTGGTACTTCGTCATGTTCTTGATCAGGAGTTGCGGACCGGCGCCGTAGCCGAGCCGCCAGCCGGTCATGCAGAAGGTCTTGGAGAAGCCGTTGACCACCAGGGTGCGGTCCTTGAGATCGGGCGCGGCTTCGAGAATCGAGTGGAACGCCTTGCCGTCGAAGATCAGGTGTTCGTAGATGTCGTCGGACAGAACCCACACTTGCGGGTGGCGGCGCAGCACCTCGGCGATGCCCTTCAAATGGCCGAGGCCCAGCACCGCGCCCGAGGGATTGTTCGGGTTGTTGAGGATCAGCCACTTGGTGCGCGGCGTGATCGCCGCCTCCAGACGCTGCGGGTCGAGGCGGAAGCCCTCTTCCTGCGTCGTCTCCACCACCACCGGCACGCCCTTGCAGAGCGCGGTTTCCTCCACGTAGCAGCCGAAATAGGGCGCGGGCACGATCACCTCGTCGCCGGGATTCAGCGTCACCGCCAGGGCGTTGAAGATCACCTGCTTCGCGCCCGCGCCCGCGATCACCTGATCCGGGGTGTAGGCCAGGGCGTTCTCGCGCGCGAGCTTGCGGCACACCGCCTCGCGCAGGGGCATGATGCCGGGGATCGGCGGATACTTGGTCTTGCCCTCGACGATCGCCCGAATCCCCGCCAGCTGCACATGCTGCGGCGTGGGGAAGTCGGGCTCGCCCGCGGACAGGCTGATCACGTCCTTGCCCTGCTGCTTCAGTTCCGTCGCCCGCGCCGACACCACCGAGGATGCCGACTGTTTGATGCAACTCATGTGTTCCGCGATCATCGTGCCGCTCCGTTCCCGTTCCGCCGCGTCGCTGCTTTTTGCTCATATTTTGTGCGCGCCGATTCCGACGCTCAAAAAACAGTACGGCACGATTAGAATTCACGATAACGAATTTATTTAATAGCTAGCAGTAGATTAGCTTATAATCCTTGCGGGAGGGCCGCGCATGGACCTGAGGAAACTCGCAACTTTCGTCGCCACCGCAGAGTACGGCTCGTTCTCCCGCGCCGCGCAGGCGGTCAACCTCACCCAGTCCGCGGTCAGCCAGCAGATGCGCGAGCTGGAACAGCAGCTCCGCATCTCCCTGTTCGACCGCACCGCCCGGCCGCCGCGGCTCACCAAGGTCGGGCGCATGTACCTGGAAACCGCGCGCGCCATCCTCGACACCCACATGCGCTTCATGGAGCGCCACAGCCGCATCGACATCACCGGCAACCTCGCCATCGGCGCGGTGCGCAGCGCGCTGTCCGCCGGCCTGCCCGAGGCGCTGCACGCGCTGAAGCAGAACTATCCCGGCCTCTCGCTGCGGCTCGTCGGCAGCGGCAGGCTCACCACCGAACTCACCGAGGAGGTGCGCGCCGGGCGACTCGACGCCGCCCTCGTCGTCGGCCCGCCGCGCGAGGAGTCCCGCGACATCCTGTGGAAATCCTACGCCAGCGAACGCTTCTATGTCATCGCGCCGCGCGGCACCCCGGGCCTCACCGACGACGAGGTGCTGATCTCCGCGCCCTACCTGCGCTTCGTGCCGATCCTGCCCAGCGAACACGAAATCGACGCGATCATCGCCCGCAAGGGACTGCACCTTACCGCGGAAGTGGAACTCGACTCCTTCGAGGCGATCGTCCTCATGGTCTCCGCCGGGCTCGGCGCGGGCATCGTCCCCGGCCTCTACGTGCCGCGCGCCCGCCAGCACCACCTGCGCGTCGTCCCCTTCGGCGACCATACGCTGACCCGCGAACTCGGCATCATCTCGCGCCGGCGGCACAAGAAAATGGCCCTCATCGAACTCCTCCACGCCACGCTCTCCCGCCTCCGCCGCGACCAGGCGGAGGGGTGAGACGGGAAAAACCATGCCGGGGGCTTTGCCCCTGGACCCCATTGGGGCCTTGGGCCCCAAACCCCATAACTTTAGGTTTTTGCGCGTAGCGCCATAAGACCATCACGCGGCGTGAGGGTTGATAGCCGCTGCGCGGCGAAAAACACTCATGGGGTCTGGGGACCGAGTCCCCAGCGGGTCCAGGGCGGAGCCCTGGCCTGGTTTTCCCCCACCCCAACGACAAACCGCCCCGGAGAGGCTCCGGGGCGGCGGGTTTTGGCGGTCCGGTCCGGCTTGGATCAGACGATGCGTTCCATCATCAGCACCTTGAGGTCGGCGATCGCCTTGGCCGGGTTGAGGCCTTTCGGGCACGCCTTGGTGCAGTTGAGGATGGTGTGGCAGCGGTAGAGCTTGAACGGATCTTCCAGCTCGTCCAGGCGGCTGCCCTGTTCTTCGTCGCGGCTGTCCAGCACCCAGCGCGCCGCCTGCAACAGGATGGCGGGGCCGAGGTAACGGTCGGCGTTCCACCAGTAGCTGGGGCACGAGGTGGCGCAGCAGAAGCAGAGGATGCATTCCCACAGGCCGTCGAGCTTGTCGCGCTCCTCCGGCGATTGCAGGCGCTCCTTCTTCGGCATCGGGGTGCGGTTTTTCATCCACGGCTCGATACTGGCGTACTGCGCATAGAGGTGGTTCACGTCCGGCACCAGGTCCTTGATCACTTCGAGGTGCGGCAGCGGATAGATCTTCACCGGCCCTTTGATGTCGGCGATCGGCTTCAGGCACGAGAGCGTGTTGATGCCGTCGATGCACATCGCGCAGGAGCCGCAGATGCCTTCGCGGCAGGAGCGGCGGAAGGTCAGCGTCGGGTCGATGTCGTCCTTGATCTTGATCAGGGCGTCGAGAACCATCGGGCCGATTTCATCGAGGTCGATCTCGAAGATATCGATCGTCGGATTCTTCTTCTGATCCGGATCGTAGCGGTAGATATGGAACTCCTTGACATTCTTGGCGCCGGCCGGGGCCTTGTGGGACTTGCCGGGCTTGATGCGGGAGTTACGAGGCAAAACCAAATCGAGAGGCATGTTTTCTCCTCGGTATCCGAAAGGACACCCCTTGCAGTCCTAAAGGTCAATACACGCGGGCTTTCGGTTCGATGTAGGCGACATCCTTGGTCAGCGTGTAAGCGTGAACCGGACGGTAATCCAGCTTCACCGCATACTTGTCGTCGCACCACGCCAGGGTGTGCTTCATCCACTCGGCGTCGTCGCGGTTGGGGAAGTCCTCGCGGGCATGCGCGCCGCGGCTTTCGTGGCGGGCTTCCGCGCCGACGATGGTGGTCTGCGCGCAGACCATCAGGTTTTCCAGCTCCATCGCCTCGGCAAGGTCGGAGTTCCAGATCATCGAACGATCGGCCAGCTTGACGTCGGCGAGGGTGGCGGCGACGCCGGCCACCGCCTTGCAGCCTTCCTGCAGGGACTCGGCGGTGCGGAACACCGCGGCGTCCTTCTGCATGGCCATCTGCATGTTGAGGCGGATTTCGGCGACGCGCAGGCCGCCGTCGGCGTTGCGCAGCCGGTCGAAGCGCGACAGCGAAAGCTCCGCGTCGTTCTTCAGCGGCTTGTGCGGCGCGCCGGGCTTGACGACTTCCGCGGTGCGGATCGCCGCGGCGCGGCCGAACACCACGATGTCCAAGAGCGAGTTGCAGCCCAGGCGGTTGGCGCCGTGGACGGAGACGCACGCCGCCTCGCCGATCGCCATCAGGCCGGGGGCCACCGCGTCGGGGTTCTTGGCGGTGGGGTTGAGCACTTCGCCCAGGTAGTTGGTGGGAATGCCGCCCATGTTGTAGTGCACGGTCGGCAGCACCGGGATCGGCTCCTTCACCGCATCGACGCCGGAGAAGATCTTCGCCGTCTCGGTGATGCCCGGGAGCATCTTGTGCAGCACGTCGCCGCCCAGGTGCTCGAGGTGGAGGTCGATGTGGTCCTTCTTCGGACCGCAGCCGCGGCCCTCGCGGATTTCGATGGTCATCGCGCGGGAAACCACGTCGCGGGAGGCGAGGTCCTTCGCCGTCGGCGCATAGCGCTCCATGAAGCGCTCGCCCTCGGAGTTGGTGAGGTAGCCGCCCTCGCCGCGCGCGCCCTCGGTGATCAGGCAGCCCGCGGTGTAGATGCCGGTCGGGTGGAACTGCACGAACTCCATGTCCTGGAGCGGCAGGCCCGCGCGGGCGACCATGCCGTTGCCGTCGCCGGTGCAGGTGTGCGCCGAGGTGCACGAGAAGTAGGACCGGCCGTAGCCGCCGGTGGCGAGAACCACCATGTGGGCGCGGAAGCGGTGCAGCGTGCCGTCCGCCAGGTTCCAGGCGACGACGCCGCGGCAGACGCCCTTGTCCATGATCAGGTCGATGGCGAAGTACTCGATGAAGAACTCCGCATCGTGCTTCAGGCTCTGCTGATAGAGCGCATGCAGGATGGCGTGGCCGGTGCGGTCCGCCGCGGCGCAGGCGCGCGGCACCGGAGCGGCGCCGAAGTCGCGCATGTGGCCGCCGAACGGCCGCTGGTAGATCTTGCCCTCCTTGGTGCGCGAGAACGGCACCCCGAAGTGCTCGAGTTCGTAGACCGAGGGCACCGCCTCGCGGCACATGTATTCGATCGCGTCCTGATCGCCCAGCCAGTCGGCGCCCTTGACGGTGTCGTACATGTGCCACTGCCAGCTGTCCTCGCCCATGTTGGCGAGAGACGCGGCAACGCCGCCCTGCGCCGCCACGGTGTGGCTGCGCGTCGGGAAGATCTTGGTGACGCACGCGGTCTTCAGGCCCGCCTGGACCATGCCCAGGGTGGCGCGCAAGCCCGCGCCGCCGGCGCCGACGACCACGACGTCGTATTCATGATCGATGAGTTCATAGGCAGACATCGTGCGTTACCCCCCCAAGGCGACAATCAAAACGGAAACGATGGAGAAAATGCCGAGCGCGAAGGCCATCAGATTCAGCAGAATCCGCACCGACAGCTGCAGGCAGCGCGGCGAGACATAGTCTTCGACGATCACTTCCATGCCCATCTTGCCGTGCAGAAAGGCGGCGCTGATGAAGCAGATCATCAGACCGGCGTTCCACGGCTTGCCGAGCCAGGCGGCGAAGGCCGCGTAGTCGGCGCCGGCGACGCTGATCACGCCGGTGGCGAACCACAGGGTGAGCGGCACCAGGGCGATCGCGGTCAGGCGTTCGATCCACCAGTGATGGAAACCGTCCTTGGCGGAGCCGAGGCCGCGCGCGCGGCCCAGAGCGGAGCGCATTATAGCCATTTTATCCTCCCTCCCCTCAGACGCTCAAACCGATGGCCCAGGCCACCACGGTCAGCCCGAACGCGCAGGCGACCATGACGTAGCCGGACTTGTAGATCGACGGCAGGTCGATCATCCGGCCGGTGTCCCAGATCATGTGACGGATGCCGTTGCACATGTGATAGAACAGCGCGAACGACCAGCCGAAGATCAGCAGGTAGCCGAACCACGACCCGAGAAAATTCATCGCGGAGTCATAGGCATTCGGCCCCGCGGCGGCGGACCCGATCCAGTAGACGAACAGCAGCGTGCCGACGAACAGCGCCCCGCCGAAAATCCGGTGGACGATCGACAGGAACGACGTCAATGCGAACATGTTGTAGACTTGCAGGTGCGGGGAAAGCGGCCCCCCCCGCTGGGTTTTGGCTTCCAGAAACGTCATGACGGAGCGCCCCTCGTTAGGAGTGGAGGCGGGAAAGATATCGGACCGTGGAAGTCCACTTTCCCATCCGGATTCATGCAGCAGATCAATTCGATGCCGACCACACTACCCACATTGGCGGGTTGAAGTCAACGACCGTACCGTGACCGGTTTCTAAGTCTTTAGTTATACACAGTCAAGCCTAGAATATGCATTCAGTCGTGAGACGGGACGGCGGCCTCGACCTCCGCGATAGCCTCCGCCAGCGCCACCAAACGGCGCGCATTATCAACGTGCAGTTGCTCGATCAGCTTGCCGTCGAGAACCACCACGCCCTGCCCCCGGGCCACCGCCTCGGCATAGGTGGCGATCAACTCGCGGGCCTTCAAGACATCCGCCGCCGCCGGCGCGAAGGCGGCGTTGGCCGCCGCGATGGTCTTGGGATGGATCAGGGTCTTGCCGTCGAAACCGAGGCGGCGGCCCTGGGCGCAGGCCTCGGCGAACCCCGCGTCGTCCGCCAGGTCGAGGTGCACCCCGTCGAGCGCCGCGACGCCGCAGGCCCGCGCCGCCAGAACGAGCAGCCCGAAGCTGGTGAGGAACGGCTCGCGGTCGAAGGTGTGCTCGCAGTGCAGGTCCTTGGCGAGGTCGGAGGTGCCCATCACCAGGCCGGCGACGAAGGGCGAGGCGGAGGCGATCTCCAGCGCGCGCAGGACGCCCATCGGCGTCTCCATCATGCACCACACCGGCATCTCCTCGGGGCCGCCCGCGGCGCGCACCGCCACCTGCACCTGGCGCACGATATCGGCGCTCTCCACCTTGGGAATCGCAATGCCGTCCGCGCCCGAGGCCGCCACCGCGGCGATATCGTCCATCCCCCACGGCGTGTTGAGCCCGTTGATCCGCACGATCACCTCGCGCTTGCCGTAGGGTTTGCCCCCGGCCAGAACCTCCGCCACGTTGCTGCGCGCCTCCGGCTTCGCATCCGGCGAGACCGCGTCCTCGAGGTCGAGGATCAGCCCGTCGGCGGGCAGCGCCTTCGCCTTTTCCAGGGCGCGGCGGTTGGAGCCGGGCATGTAGAGCATGCTGCGGCGCGGGCGGACGGTGACGGCCATGAAAATCCCTCCGAACCTTACGGGTAAGCACCAAGGAAGATATGAAGTCCCCGCACTTTAATCCAGACGCCGATGGTGGCAAGATGCGCGCTTTCACAAAAACGCCCCCTTCGCGTGAACGGACGTACCGATGAGCATCCTTTCCATCCAATCCCACGTCGCCTACGGCCACGTCGGCAACGACGCCGCGGTGTTCCCCCTGCAACTGATGGCCCACGAGGTGTGGCCGATCCACACCGTGCAGTTCTCCAACCACACCGGCTACGGCGCGTGGACCGGCCAGGTGTTCGACGCCGCCATCGTCGGCGAACTGATGAAGGGAATCGCCGCGCGCGGCGTGCTGCCCGCCTGCCGCGCCGTGCTCTCGGGCTACATGGGCTCCGCCGCCATCGTCCGCGAGGTCGCAGGCGCGCTTGCGGCGGTGCGCGCGGCCAACCCCGGGGCGCTCTACTGCTGCGACCCGGTGATGGGCGACGTCGGCCGCGGCATCTTCGTCGCCCCCGACATCCCCGAGATGATGATCGCAACCGCCATCCCGCTCGCCGATATCGTCACCCCCAATCAGTTCGAACTGGAGCTCATCACCAAACGCTCCATCGCCACCGCCGCCGACGCGGTGGCCGCGGCGCGCGAAGTCCTCGCCCTCGGCCCCGAGACGGTGATCGTCACCAGCCTGGTCACCGCCGATGCCGCCGCCGAAGACATCCGCGTGCTCGCCGTCACCGCCGAAGGGGCCTGGACCGTCACCACGCCGCTGCTCGATTTCCCCATCCCGCTCAACGGCGCGGGCGACGCGCTCGCCGCCCTCTTCCTCGGCCATACCCTCAACGGCCTCTCGGTGCCGGAGGCCGCCTCCGCCACCGTCTCCGGCCTGTTCCAGGTGTTCGCCACCACCCACGCGGCGCAAACCCGCGAACTCCAGCTCATCGCCACCGGCGCGAAAATGCTCGCCCCGGAGCAAACCTTCCCCGCCGTGCCGCTGGCGGTGTGAACACCAAAACTTTGCGAGGATCGAAACCGACCACCGAAGGTGGTGGAAACGCCCGGTGGGCGTTTCCAAGGCTGAGATCGGTCCCCTCGCGCACCCCATAACTTTTGGTTTTGCGCGAAGCGCTATAGAACCATCACGCGACGTGATGGTTGATGGCCGCTACGCGGCTAAAACAAGTCTAGGGAGGTCCGGAGGGTCCGCAACCCTCCGGGCGGGGTACGGGGCGGCAGCCTCGCTTGCACGTTATGGGGTCTGGGGCCCAAGGCCCCAGCGGGGTCCAGGGGCGGAGCCCCGGCCTAGTTTTACCCCCGCAGCAGCGCGTCGAGCGCGTCGAGGAAGCGGGAGCGGTCTTTTTGCGAGAACGGCCGTTGGCCGCCGCCCGCGATTTCCCCGGTTTCGCGCAGGGTGGTCATCAGGTCGCGGGTGGCCAGCGCGAGGCCTGCGGAGTCGGCGTCGAACACCCGGCCGGTGGGGGAGATCGCGGTTGCGCCCTGTTCCACGCAGCGGGCGGCGAGCGGGATGTCGCTGGTGACGCAGACGTCGCCCGCGGCGATGTGCGCGGCGATCCATTTGTCCGCCTCGTCCGGTCCCGGTTCCACCATCACCGAGCGCAGCAGCGGATGGCCGCCGGTGCGGAAGCCGCGGTTGCTGACCAGCACCACGGCAACCTCGCGGCGTTCGGCGACGCGGACGATCTCGTCCTTCACCGGGCAGGCGTCGGCATCGACGTAAAGCGTCATGGCGTCCTCGGCAGCGGCACCACGGCGAGCGGCGCGGTGGCGGTGGCGACGGTCTGGCCCGCGGCGTCGCGGATGACGGCGCGGGCGTGGACGACGTGGCGTCCGGCGCGCTCCACCTCCGCCTCCACGGTGAAGACGCCGGGCGCGGCGGGGCGGAGGAAGCTGGTGGTCTGCGCCACGGTGGCGAGCGTCCTGTCCGCCGGGATCACCGAAAACGCGGCGAAGACCATGCCGAAGTCGAGCATCGTGGCGAGGATGCCGCCCTGGATCACGCCGTTGCCCTGGGTGAAGCGGGAATCGGCGGTGAACCCGACGGTGACGCGGCCGTCCTCCGCGGCGTGGAGGACCATGCCGAGCGATGCGGCGAGAGGGTTGGTATGCATCGGCACGTCGCGGCGTTTCGCCTCGATCACGGCGCGGATGAAGGCACGTTCCGGGTGCTGGGTCATGGCGTGGCCTCCGCGTGCGGGCACCACCCGCCGCGCGCGCAGGACGCGGGCGGGGAAAACGGAGGCGGCGCGGTTCCCGCCGGAAACCGCGCCGCCCGGAAAGATCGGGTTCCGGTCACTTCTTCAGGTAGTCGCGGGCCAGCACTTCGGCGATCTGCACCGCGTTCAACGCCGCGCCCTTGCGCAGGTTGTCGGCGACGCACCAGAAGGAGAGCCCGTGCTTCACCGATTTGTCGGCGCGGATGCGCGAAACGAAGACGTTGTCCTCGCCGGCGCACTCCACCGGGGTGACGTAGCCGCCCGGCTCGCGCATATCGACCACCGAGACGCCCGGAGCCTTTTTCAGCGCGGCGCGCGCCGCCGCGTCGGTGATCGGCTTTTCCGTCTCGATGTTGACGTACTCGCCGTGACCGATGAAGGCGGGGATGCGGCAGCAGTTGGCGTGCACCGCGATCGCCGGGTCGAGAATCTTCGCGGTCTCGACCACCATCTTCCACTCTTCCTTGGTCTCGCCGTCGTCCATGAAGATGTCGATGTGCGGGATGGCGTTGAAGGCGATCTGCTTGGTGAACTTGTTCTGCGTCTTGCCGATCGGCTCGTTCATGTAGATGCCGCGCGTCTGGTCGAACAGCTCGTCCATCGCCGCCTTGCCCGCGCCCGAGGTGGACTGGTAGGTGGAGACGACGACGCGCTTGATCTTGAAGGCGTCGTGCAGCGGCTTCAGCGCCACCAGCATCTGGATGGTGGAGCAGTTGGGGTTGGCGATGATGTGGCGCTTGGTGTAGCCCGCGATCGCGCCCGGGTTGACCTCCGGCACCACCAGCGGCACGTCCGGCTCCATGCGGAAGTAGGACGTGTTGTCGATCACCACGCAGCCCTGCGCGCCGGCGCGCGGCGCGAACGCCTTGGAAACCGAGGCGCCCGGCGACGACAGGGCGATGTCGATGCCGGTGAAATCGAAGGTCTCAAGGTCTTTCACTTTCAGCACGGTTTTCTCGCCGAAGGAGATTTCGGTCCCCGCCGAGCGTTTCGACGCCACGGCGAAAACCTCATCCACCGGAAAGTTGCGTTCCGCCAGTGTGTTCAGCATCTCGCGGCCGACGTTTCCCGTCGCGCCGACGACTGCAACCTTGTAGCCCATTTCGATGTCCGTTCTTGATTAGGAGGCATGGAAGGGAAAGGCCCCTCCCAGAGCCTTTCCCGGTTTGGCGAAAAGCCTACCTCAACCGGCAGGCAGTGCAACAAAAACGACGCGTCAGCCCGCCAAATGCCTCAAAACCGCGTCGCCCATGCCGCTGGTGCCGACGCGGGTCGCCCCTTCCTGCATGATATCGCCGGTGCGCACCCCCTCCGCCAGCGTCGCCTTGACCGCGTTCTCCAGGCGGTCGGCCACGGAGTCGAGGTCGAAGGAGTAGCGCAGCATCATCGCCAGCGACAGGAACATCGCCAGCGGATTGGCGAGGTTCTTGCCCGCGATGTCGGGGGCGGAGCCGTGCACCGGCTCGTAGAGCGCGTTGCGCTTGCCGGTCTTCTCATCCGCCGCGCCGAGGGAGGCCGAGGGCAGCATGCCCAAGGAGCCGGTGAGCATCGCCGCGCAGTCGGAGAGGATGTCGCCGAACATGTTGGTGGTGACCATCACGTCGAACTGCTTGGGGTTGCGCACCAGCTGCATCGCGGCGTTGTCCACATAGAGGTGGGAGAGCGCCACTTCCGGGTAGTCCTTGGCCACCACCTCCATCTCTTCGCGCCACAGAACGGTGGATTCGAGCACGTTCGCCTTGTCCACCGAGGTCACCTTCCTGCCGCGCTTCATCGCGAGGTCGAAGGCCACCCGGCCGATGCGGCGGATCTCCGGCGTGGTGTAGACCAGGGTGTTGAAGCCCTTGCGGTCGCCGTTGGGCAGCGTCTCGATGCCGCGCGGCTGGCCGAAATAGATGCCGCCGATCAACTCGCGCACGATCAGGATGTCCAGACCCGCCACCACCTCGGGCTTCAGGGTCGAGGCCGCGGCGAGTTCGGGGAAGACGATCGCCGGGCGCAGGTTGGCGAACAGGCCCATGTCCTTGCGGATGCGCAGAAGGCCGCGCTCCGGCTTCTTGTCGAAGGGCACGCCGTCCCACTTCGGGCCGCCGACCGCGCCCATCAGCACCGCGTCGCAGGCCAGGCAGTCGGCCACCGTCTCGTCGGTCAACGGCACGCCATGAGCGTCGATCGAGGCGCCGCCGATCAGCCCGGTGGCGAGGTCGAACGACGCCAAGCCCGCAGCGCCCATCCACTCGACGACGCGCACCACCTGCGCCATCACTTCCTGGCCGATCCCGTCGCCGGGCAGCAGCATCACCTTCTTCTTCGCCGTCATGTCTCGAAACCTTTCGCTCGCAAACCGCAGGAGAGGGTACGGATTATTCCGTCCCGCAGCGAAAACGCCAGAAGAAAAAACAGGCCGGGGCTCCGCCCTGGACCCGCCGGGGACTCGGTCCCCGGACCCCCTAGGTTTTGTTTTTGCGCAAAGCGCCATAGAACCGTCACGCGGCATGACGATTGACGGCCGCTACGCGGCGAAAAAAGTTATGGGGGGTGTGGGGGGACCGAGTCCCCCCACGAAGTTTTACCTGCGCCCTACACCCAGGGCTGGGCCGCCTTGCGGGCGGATTCGTAGGAGTCCACCTTGGCCTTCTTCTGCATCGTCAGGCCGATGTCGTCGAGGCCGTTGAGCAGGCAGTGACGGCGGAAGGAATCGATCTCGAAGGCGGCCTTGCCGCCGTCGGGCATGGTGATTTCCTGCGCCGCGAGGTCCACGGTGAAGGTGGCGTTGGCGCCGTTGTCCGCCGCCTTCATCAGCTTGTCGCAGACCTCCTGCGGCAGCTTGATCGGCAGGATGCCGTTCTTGAACGAGTTGTTGTAGAAGATGTCGGCGAAGCTGGGCGCGATGACGCAGCGGATGCCGAAGTCGAGCAGCGCCCACGGCGCGTGCTCGCGCGAGGAGCCGCAGCCGAAGTTGGCCCCGGCGATGAGGATTTTCGCGGCGCGGTAGGCGGGCTTGTTGAGCACGAAGTCCGGCGCTTCCTTGCCCGCGTCGTCGTAGCGCATCTCGAAGAAGAGGCTCTTGCCGAGCCCGGTGCGCTTGATCGTCTTGAGGAACTGCTTGGGGATGATCATGTCGGTATCGACGTTGATCATCGGCAGGGGCGCGGCGACGCCGGTCAGGGTTTCGAACTTGTCCATGTCGTGTTCTCCCCTCAATCCTGGAACTTGCGCACGTCGGTCAGGTGGCCGGTGATCGCGGACGCCGCCGCGATTTCCGGGCTGACCAGGTGGGTGCGCCCGCCGCGGCCCTGGCGGCCCTCGAAGTTGCGGTTCGAGGTGGAGGCGCAGCGTTCGCCGGGTTCCAGCTTGTCGGCGTTCATCGCCAGGCACATCGAGCAGCCGGGCTCGCGCCATTCGAAGCCCGCGGCGAGGAAGATCTTGTCCAGGCCCTCGGCCTCCGCCTGCTTCTTCACCAGGCCGGAGCCGGGCACCACCATCGCCTTGACCGTGGCGGCGACGCTGCGGCCCTTGGCCACCGCGGCGGCGGCGCGCAGGTCTTCGATGCGGCCGTTGGTGCAGCTGCCGATGAACACCCGGTCGATCTCGATGTCCTCGATCTTCTGCCCGGCGGCGAGGCCCATGTAGTCGAGCGAGCGGCGCATCGCCTTGGCCTTGGCCTCGTCGGGCGCGGCGTCCGGGTCGGGCACCGCGCCGGTGATCGGCACCACGTCCTCGGGGCTGGTGCCCCAGGTGACCTGGGGAACGATCTCCGCGGCGTCGATGACGATCTCGGTATCGAAGTGCGCGCCTTCGTCGGTGGCGAGCGTCTTCCAGTAGGCGACCGCCTTGTCCCAGTCCGCGCCCTTGGGCGCCATCGGGCGGCCCTTGACGTAGGCGAAGGTGGTTTCGTCGGGGGCGACCAGGCCGGCGCGCGCGCCGCCCTCGATGGTCATGTTGCAGACCGTCATCCGGCCTTCCATCGAGAGATTGCGGATCGCCTCGCCCGCGTATTCGACGACGTAGCCGGTGCCGCCCGCGGTGCCGATGGTGCCGATGATCTTCAGCACGATGTCCTTGGCGGTCGCGCCCTGGGGCAGCTTGCCCTCGACGCGGATGCGCATGTTCTTGGCCGGGGCCTGGACCAGGGTCTGGGTCGCCAGCACGTGCTCGACCTCCGAGGTGCCGATGCCGAAGGCGAGCGCGCCGAAGGCGCCGTGGGTGGCGGTGTGGGAATCGCCGCAGACGATGGTCATGCCCGGCAGGGTGAAGCCCTGCTCCGGCCCGACGATGTGGACGATGCCCTGGCGTTCGTCGGTCATGCCGAACACCCGGATGCCGAACTTCCTGCCGTTGGCCTCCAGGGTGTCCACCTGGAGCCGGGATTCCGGTTCGGTGATGCCCTTGGAACGGTCGGTGGTGGGCACGTTGTGGTCGGCCACCGCGAGGGTCTGTTCGGGGCGGTGCACGGAACGCCCGGCCATGGCGAGGCCCTCGAAGGCCTGCGGGCTGGTGACCTCGTGCACGAGGTGGCGGTCGATGTAGATCAGGCAGGTGCCGTCCTCCTGGCGATCGACCAGGTGGCTTTCCCAGATTTTGTCGAACAGCGTACGCGGTGCGGTCATTTCAGGCTCCCCAGCACGGGCTTGCGGCTTGCGGCCTCACCCGACAGGACACGACGCGGCGCAGGCGCGCGCCGCATATCCAAACCCGCCCCGCCTGGCCGGGCCCTCACGTCGAGGTCCGGCCGGGGCGGAAACGCAGGGACGCGGAAGCGGAGGTCTTACGCCTCGGCGTCCGGAGTCCCGGCGGCGGGCACCTCGGCGGCGCGGGCGCGCGCCTTGAGCATCGCCGCCTTGTCCTCGGAGATGCGGGCGGCGCGGCCGCGCAGGGCGCGCAGGTAGTAGAGCTTCGCGCGGCGCACCTTGCCGATGCGGGTGACCTCGATCTTCGCCACGTTCGGCGAATACAGCGGGAAGACGCGCTCCACGCCCTCGCCGAAGGAGATCTTGCGGACGGTGAACGACGAGTTCAAGCCCGCGTTGCGGCGCGCGATGCACAGGCCCTCGTAGACCTGGATACGCTCGCGGGTGCCTTCCACCACCTTGGTGTGGACGCGCAGGGTGTCGCCCGGCTTGAAGTCCGGGACGTCGCGGGTTTCCAGAAGCTTCGCCATCTGTTCGGCTTCCAGCGTTTCGATGATGTTCATGACCTATTCCTCTTCCTTACGTCCCTGGGACGCCTGATAGGCTTGCCAAAGATCGGGTCGCCTGTTCCGTGTGACTTTTTCCGCCTGCATCCGCCGCCACGCCGCGATCTCGGCGTGATGGCCGGAATTCAGCACATCCGGCACGGGCCTTCCGGCCCAAACTTGCGGGCGCGTATACTGGGGATATTCCAGCAGTCCGCGCTCGAAACTCTCCTCCGCCAGCGATTCGGCGGCGCCCAGAACCCCGGGCAGCAGCCGCACCACCGCATCCAGCAACACCAGGGCCGGCAGCTCCCCGCCGGAGAGCACGAAGTCGCCGAGGCTCACCTCCTCGACTTCGTGGGCCTCCAGCAGACGCTCATCGACGCCCTCGAAGCGTCCGCACAAGAACGTCGCGCCCGGCCCCGCGGCCAGCTCCCGGACCCGCTTCTGGTCCAGGCGCCGCCCGCGCGGCGTGAAGTACACCAGGGGCCCGGCGCGGTCTCCCGCCTGCTGCCGCGCCGCGCGGACCGCACGGTCCAGCACGTCGGGGCGCATCACCATGCCCGGCCCGCCGCCGAAGGGCGTGTCGTCCACGGTGCCGTGGCGATCCAGGGCATGGTCGCGCAGGTTGTGCGCCGCCACTTCCCAGATCCCGCGCTCCAAGGCGCGGCCCGCCAGCGAAAACCCCAAGGGCCCGGGGAACATGCCGGGGAAGATGGTGAGCACCGTGGCCAGCCACGCCGGACCCGCCGCCGTTTCCTCTTCCCGCCGTTCCGCGCCCGTTTCCGGAGCGTTCGCCGTCATTCGTTCTCTCCGCCGCGGGCCTCTTCACCGTCCGGTCCCTCGGACCAATCGACGGTGAGCCAGCCCCCGGCCAGGTTCACCTCCGGCACCGCCGCCCTGGTGAACGGCACCGATGCCAGGCCTCCGTCGGCGCGGCGGATATCGAGGATATCCCCGGCGCCGTGATCGAACACCGCCGCCACCCGCCCCAGGGGGGCTCCGTCCGGCGTCCTGGCCTCGAGGCCGACCAGATCGGCGTGGTAGAAGGTCTCCGCGTCGCCGGTCTCCGGCAGGCAGTCCCGCGCCACGTACAGCATGGTGCCCTTCAGGGCCTCCGCCGCATTGCGGTCCGCAATGCCGTCGATGCGCGCCACCACCGCC
Source organism: Oleispirillum naphthae (assembly GCA_027864655.1). GTDB lineage: Bacteria > Pseudomonadota > Alphaproteobacteria > Rhodospirillales > Rhodospirillaceae > Oleispirillum > Oleispirillum naphthae. The sequence goes on along the minus strand of JAQAZG010000011.1, from coordinate 106,852 downwards.
CCCTTCGCCCGGCCCCGCACCGACAGGCGCAGGGTCTTTTCGCCGGGTTCGTCGGTGACCGGGCCATAGGCCCCCACGTCCTCGGGCTCCGCGGTGAAGGGCTTGATCCGCACCTCCCCCCGGATGCCCTGCGCGCCGACGATGACGCCCAGGCAGACGCGGCTGGTGTCCGCTACCGGTTTCACCCGCGGCCCTCCGGGCTTACGCCTCGGCCGGGGCTTCGGCGGCGGCGGCGGCGGCCTTGGCCTTCTCCGCGGCGCGCTCCTGAGCCTTCTTCTTCGGCGCGGGCTGCTTGGTCTGCTCCGGCAGGGCCGGGGCCGGAATCACGCCGGAGAGGCCGAGGAAGCGGGCGACGCGGTCGGACGGCTGCGCGCCGACGCCGAGCCAGTACTTGACGCGCTCTTCCTTGATCACCAGGCGGTCGGCGTGCTCCTTCGGCAGCATCGGATCGTAGGAGCCGAGCTTCTCGATGAAGCGGCCATCGCGCGGCGCCCGGGAATCGGCGACGACGATACGGTAGAACGGGCGCTTCTTGGCGCCGCCGCGAGTCAGACGAATACGAAGCATGGTTCGATTTTACCCTTCGTGCTTGTGTGTACCTTCCGTCCCGGCTCCCCGCCGGGACGAACCCATGGGCGGCACCGCCGCCCGATCCTTCTTCAGAACTTGAACCCGCCCGGCGGGAAGCCCCCGCCGAAACCCGGCGGCATTCCGCCCCCCGCCGGGGGCATGCCGCCGCCGAAGCCCGGCGGCAGACCGCCTTTTTTGCCGAGCTTCTTCATCTGTTTCATCATCTGCGCCATCTGCTCGTACTGCTTGAGCACCTTGTTGACTTCCTGCACCGAGGTGCCGGAACCCGCGGCGATGCGCTTCTTGCGCGACGCCTTGATCAGGTCCGGCGCGTGGCGCTCCTTCGGCGTCATCGACAGGAGAATCGCCTCCTGACGCTTCAGCAGGTTGTCGTCGAGATTGGCCGACGCCATCTGCTTCTTCATCTTGGCGACGCCCGGCAGCATGCCCATCAGGCCCTTGATGTCGCCCATCTTGCGCAACTGGCGCAGCTGCCCCAGAAGGTCGTCGAGGTCGAACTTGCCCGACATCATCTTCTTGGCGAGCTTCTCCGCCTCGTCGGCCTGGAAGTTCTCCGCCGCCTTCTCCACCAGGGAGACCACGTCGCCCATGCCGAGAATGCGCCCGGCGATGCGGTCGGGGTGGAACACCTCGAGCTTGTCGAGCTTTTCGCCCGCGCCGAGGAACTTGATCGGACGCCCGGTGACCGCGCGCATGGAGAGCGCGCCGCCGCCCCGCGCATCGCCGTCGATGCGGGTGAGCACGATGCCGGTGATGCCGACCTTCTCGTTGAACTCGCGCGCCAGCGTCACCGCGTCCTGGCCGGTCATCGCATCGACCACCAGCAGGGTCTCGTGCGGCTTGGCCACGTCGCGGACCTTCGCCACCTCGTCCATCAGCCCGGCGTCGATGTGCAGGCGGCCCGCGGTGTCGAGGATGACGACGTCGTAGCCTTCCTTGCGGCCCACATCCATCGCGCGCCTGGCGATCGCCACCGGCATTTCGCCGACGATCACCGGCAGGGAGGCGACGCCCGCCTGCGCAGCCAACTGGGCCAATTGCTCCTGCGCCGCGGGGCGGTAGACGTCGAGGGAGGCGAGAAGGACCTTCTTCCTTTCCTTCTCCTTCAAACGCAGCGCGATCTTGCCCGAGGTGGTGGTCTTGCCCGAGCCCTGTAGGCCGACCATCAGAATCGGCACCGGCGGCACCGCCCTCAGGTCCAGCTCCGTGGCGTCCGAGCCCAGGGTTTCCACCAGGGCGTCGTGGACGATCTTCACCACCATCTGGCCCGGCGTGATCGAACGGATCACCTCCTGGCCCATGGCCTCCTCGCGCACCCGCGCGACGAAGTCCTTGACCACCGGCAGGGCGACGTCGGCCTCCAGGAGGGCGACGCGGATCTCGCGCATCGCGGCATCGACATCCGCCGCCGACAGCGTCGCACGACGCTTCAGCTTGTCGAATATCCCGCCCAGACGATCGCTCAGCGTATCGAACATCGGCCCGTCCCTGACGCCGCGCATGCGGCGGAAATTGCCCAAAACCCAACGCGCCCGTGCGCGAACCCTCGCGGACGGACGGACTTCCTCGGAAGCGTCACGGGCGCAGCGCGCCCTTCAGACACGGGAAGAGGCAGAGGAATACGCAATTTGGAAGGGAGAGTCAAGCCAGCCGCTTCATCGGCACCGACCAGGCGAGCGCGCAGCCCGCCGCGACGAACCCGGCGATCAGCAGGAACACATAGCGGAAGCTCGACGCCACCGCCACGGTGACGCCCTCCCGCGCCGCCGCATCCAGCCCCGAAAGCGCCGCCGGGCCGTGCGCCAGCAGCGCGCCGAAATGCTCCGCCGCCACCGGGCTCGCCACCGCCAGGGAGGAGAACATCAGCATCGAGGCCAGAGCGGTGCCGAACGCCGCGCCGACCGAGCGGGAAAACGCCACCGACCCCGCCGCCGCGCCCAGCATGCGCGGCCCCGCCGCATCCTGCGCCACCACCTGCACCACGTTCATCACGCTGCCCATCAGCACCGCCAGAACCGCCAGCAGCACCGCCATGTCGGTCATCGCCATCGTCTCGTGGACCAGCGCCAGCCAGAGCAGAAGCCCGGCCGCGGGGATCAGCGCCACCGCGGGAAAGATCACCGTCCGCCCGGTGCGGCTGACCAGCCGCCCGGTGACCAGCGCACCCGCGCCGATGCCCACCGCGATCGGCAGCAGCACCAGCCCGGTGCCGGATGCGGTGGCGCCGCGCGCCACCCGCAGATACACCGGCATGAAGGTGATCAGCGACACCAGCGCCGCACCGTGGCAGGCGGCGAGCGCATCGCAGCGCCAGATCGACGCCTGACGCAACAGCTTCACCGGCAACAGCGGATACGCCGCCCGCTTCTCGCGCCGCAGCAGCATGACCAGGGCCGACACCGACAGCCCGGCCAGCATCACCACGCCGGGGGTCATCGTGACGCTGCGCTGAATCTGCTCCAGCGCCAGCAACACCGGCACGACGAACAGCGCGAACCAGCCGAGACCGGGAAAATCGAAGGTGAAGTCGCCGCGCCCCGGCACGCGCGACGGCAGCCGCCGCATCACCAGCGCAGCGGCCAGGCCAAGCGGAATGTTGATGAGAAAGATCGACCGCCAGCCGAACGCGCCCGTGAGATAGCCGCCCACCACCGGACCGAAGGCATTGGAAGTGACGAGCACCGCAGAAATGTAGCCCTGATAGCGCGCCCGCTCGCGCGGCGGCACCACCTCGCCGATCAGGGACTGCGCCAGAGTCATCAGGCCGCCGCCGCCCAACCCCTGCAGCACCCGCGCGAACGTCAGCGTCAGAATGCTCCCCGCCGCTGCGCACAGGGCCGAGGCGGCCACCATCACCCCGAGCGCCACGAACATCATGCGCTTGCGCCCGAACACGTCGCCGAGGCGCCCATACACCGGCGCCGCCACGGTGTTGGCGATGAGATAGCCGACGACGATCCACGACATCCGCTCCACATCGCCGAGCGAACTGGAAATCGCGGGCAGCGCCGTGGCGACGATGGTCTGATCGACCACGCCCAGGAACATCGGCAGCATCAGGGATGGGAAAACCCGGAAGAACAGGCGGCGCGACGACTCGCCTTTTTGCGTAGACGGGGGAGAGGACGGCTCAGACACGCTTGCTCGTTCCTTACGATGGCGCCCCCCGACGCATTTACGTGTTTTCCGCCTCCCCGCGCCCGGCGTCAAGCCCGATGCGGCGATCCCGTGAAAAGGCGATGAAAGTCTTGGCCCAGCCAGTTATCCATCCTACATTGAGAACGGGAAAGGGACGCTCAACCCGTGGCCGGTCTTCTCGGTTTCCGGCACGAAAGGCGCGCGGCATGTCCAGACGGAGCAGAACCATCGTCGAAACCGCCCCCCGCGAAGCCGCCTGTTCCTCGGAACTCGCCTTGCGGCTCGCCGAACGCGGCTTCGTCATCCTCGGCGTCCTCGCCCCCGCCGCGGAGGACTGCGTGCCGCCGATGCGCGACGGCCTGGCCGCCCGCGCCGTCACCCTCGTCGGCAACGCCGGGCCCGGCATGTGGCGCGCCTTCCAGGCGGAACGCCGCAGCGAACCCCACCCCCTGGACGCCTGGACGCGGCGCACCCTCGACCCGATCGCCGCGGAATCCGGCCTGGAGGCGGTCTACCCCTTCTCCGGACCGCCCTACCTGCCGTTCCACGCCTGGGGCCTGCGCGCCCGCGCCTTCTTTCCCACGCCGATGACCCCGGCCATCCACCCGCGCTACGGCACCTGGTTCGGCCTGCGCGGCGCGCTGCTCTCCGCCCGCCCCAGCCCCGCCGCGCTGCGCGTCGAGACCGCCGCCGGCCCCTGCGACGCCTGCGCCGCCAAACCCTGCCTCGCCGCCTGCATCTGCGGCGCGCTCTCCCCCAAGGGATACGACGCCGCCTGCTGCCTCGACCGCCTGGAAAGCATGGAAGGCGCGGCCTGCCTGAAAAACGGCTGCAGGGCGCGCCACGCCTGCCCGATCGGCCAGGACTACGCCTACGGCCAGGACCAGGCGGAATTCCACCAGCGCGCCTTCATCCGGAACTTCGGCCCGCTGATCCGCGCCGGGTAACATCAGGCCAGGGCTCCGCCCTGGACCCGCCGGGGCCGCGGGCCCCGGACCCCATTTCTTGTTTTTCGCGCGGAGCGCCATAAGCCTGGCGGTAGCAACAAACGCATTGCTTGCCGCTTACGCGGCGAAAAACCAAGTTAGGGGGTGCGCGAGGGGACCGAGTCCCCTCGTGAAGTTTTAGTTTTCCGCAGCCCCGGCATGCGGCGATAGCTCTGGACTTGCGGGCGGAGCATCCTTTAATAGAGCCATCATGAGCACGCACGACGACCTTTGCGCCCTCGCGGGGCGGCGTTTTCGCAAGATGCACGGACTCGGCAACGATTTCGTGGTTATCGACGCGCGCGCCGAACCGCTCACCCTGTCGCCTGCCGCTGCGGCGGCGCTGGCCGACCGGCGCAGCGGCGTGGGCTGCGACCAGGCGATCGTGATCGAGCCCGGCGACGGCGAGGCCGCCGCCTTCATGCGGATTTACAATGCCGACGGCTCCGAGGTGTCCGCCTGCGGCAACGCGACGCGCTGCGTCGCGCGGCTGCTGATGGAAGAGGCGGGGACCGCCGAAACGACGCTGCGCACCCGCGCCGGGCTGATCCGCGCGTTTGCCGGAAAGGACGGGCTGATCACCGCCGACATGGGTCCGGCGGGGCTGGACTGGCGCGCCATTCCGCTCGCCGAGGCGCACGACACCCTGGCCCTGCCGCTTGCCGCGGGCGGCTATGGGGAGCCGGTGGCGGTGTCCATGGGCAATCCGCATGCGGTGTTCTTCGTCCACGATGCCGAGGCGGTGGCGCTTTCCGCCATCGGCCCGGTGATCGAGGTGCACCCGATGTTCCCGGAAAAGACCAATGTGGAATTCGCCCACCTGATCGCGCCGGACCGCATCCGCATGCGGGTGTGGGAGCGCGGCACCGGCATCACCCGCGCCTGCGGCACCGGGGCCTGCGCCACCGCGGTGGCGGCGGCGCGGCGCGGTCTCGCCGGGCGCGCCTCGGAAGTGGTGCTGGACGGCGGCTCGCTGTTCGTCGAATGGACGGAAGACGGCCGCGTACTGATGACCGGCCCGGCGACCCTCGCCTTTACGGGCACGCTCGGCGAAATTCTCCCGGCGGGAAAACCGGCATGAGCAACGACGCCCCGGTTCGCGTCGTCACCTTCGGCTGCCGCATGAACGCCTACGAATCCGAGCTCATGCGCGCCCACGCCGAGGAGGCGGGCCTCGCCGACGCGATCATCGTCAACACCTGCGCGGTCACCGCCGAGGCGGAGCGCCAGACCCGCCAGACCATCCGCAAGCTGCACCGCGAGAACCCGCAGGCGAAGATCATCGTCACCGGCTGCGCCGCGCAGCTCGCCCCCGCCGCCTATGCGGAGATGGAGGGCGTGGCCCGCGTCCTCGGCAACCGCGAGAAGCTGACCGCCGCCGCCTATGCGGAGGACGGCGGGGAGGCCATCCGCGTCACCGACGTCATGACCGCGCGCGAGACCTCCGCCCACCTGCTGGAGGGCTTCGAGGGCCGCTCCCGCGCCTTCGTGCAGGTGCAGCAGGGCTGCGACCACCGCTGCACCTTCTGCATCATCCCCTTCGCCCGCGGGCCGAACCGCAGCCAGCCGCCGGAGCGCATCGTCCGCGAGATCCGCGCGGTGCTGGAAGGCGGCACCCCGGAGATCGTGCTCACCGGGGTGGACGTCACCGCCTACGGCGCCGACGCGCCGGGCCTGCCGCCCCTCGGCGGGCTGGTGCGCCGCCTGCTCGACGAGATTCCGGAGATGACGCGCCTGCGCCTCACCTCCCTCGACCCGGTGGAGATCGACGATGCGCTCTTCCGCCTGCTGGTGACCGAGCCGCGGCTGATGCCGCACGTCCACCTCTCGGTGCAGGCGGGCGACGACATGATCCTCAAGCGGATGAAGCGCCGCCACAACCGCGCCGACGTGCTCTCGCTCGCCCGCGCCCTGCGCGCCGAGCGCCCGGACATCGCGCTGGGGGCGGACATCATCGCGGGCTTCCCCACCGAGACCGACGAGATGTTCAGGAACGGCCTGGCGCTGATCGACGAGGCGGAGATCACCCACCTCCACGTCTTCCCCTTCTCGCCGCGGCCCGGCACCCCGGCGGCGCGCATGCCGCAGGTGAAGGGCGACGCGGTGAAGGAGCGCGCCCGCGCCCTGCGCGAAGCGGGGGCGCGCCGCATGGCCGCCCTGCTTTCCACCTGGGTCGGCCGCACCGCCACCATGGTGGTGGAGAATCACGGCCAGGGGCGCACCGACCACTACCTGCCGGTGCGGATCGACGAGAATGCCTTGACGCGCGCGCCCGCAGTCGGCACCGTCGCGGCGGTCGAAATTTCCGGCCACGACGGCGCCACCCTGCACGGAACCCCGGCATGAGCGGACAAACCCAAGACTCTTCCGGCTGGCTCGCCCGCCTGCGCGCCGGGCTGGCGCGCTCCTCCGCCCGGCTCGGGCAGGGGATCGGCGCGCTGATCACCCGCCGCACCCTCGACGACGCGGCGCTGGAGGAACTGGAAGACCTGCTGATCACCGCCGACATCGGCGTGACCACCTCCGCCCGCCTGGTCGCCGCGCTGCGCGAGGCCCGCTTCGGCCGGGACGTCACCGCCGACGAGGTGCGCGCCGCGCTCGCCGAGGAGATCGAGGCGATCCTCGACCCGGTGGCGAAGCCCCTGGTCTTCGACCCCGCGAGGAAGCCCCACGTGGTGCTCGTCGTCGGCGTCAACGGCGCGGGCAAGACCACCACCATCGGCAAGATCGCCAAGCAGTTGAAGGACCAGGGCCTCGGCGTGGTGCTCGCGGCGGGGGATACCTTCCGCGCCGCCGCCGTCGAACAGCTCCAGGTGTGGGGGCAGCGCACCGGATGCCCGGTGATGGCGCGCGAAACCGGGGCCGACGCCGCGGGCGTCGCCTTCGACGCGCTCAAGCTCGCCGCCGCGCGCAAGGACGACGTGCTGCTCATCGATACCGCCGGACGCCTGCACAACCGCACCGAGTTGATGGCGGAACTGGAAAAAATCTCCCGCGTGCTGAAGAAACTGGTGCCCGACGCGCCGCACTCCACCCTCCTCGTGCTCGACGCCACCACCGGCCAGAACGCCCACCAGCAGGTGGACATCTTCAGCCGGATGGTCCACGTGGACGGCCTCGCGATGACCAAGCTCGACGGCACCGCCAAGGGCGGCGTCGTCGTCTCGCTCGCCGAGAAGTACAAAATTCCGGTCCACTACGCCGGGGTCGGAGAAAGCGCCGAAGACCTCCGCCCGTTCTCCGCCCGCGACTACGCCCGCGGCCTCCTCGGCCTGCCGCCGGAGGGGTAACGCCGGGCCGGGGCTCTGCCCCGGACCCCGCAAAGGGTCGCGAACCCTTTGATCCCATAACTGGTTTTCGCCGCACAGCGGCCGTCAACCGTCACGCCGCGCGATGGTTCTATGGCGCTGCGCGCAAAAACCAAAGGTTAGGGGGTCCGGGGCGGAGCCCTGGCCTTGCTCTGCCCGGTGTCAGACGAGAATGTTGAGGTAGGTGCCGCGCGGCGAGGAGCGGTCGTAGACCTGGCCGTTGGCGGAGACGAGGTTCGGGGTTTCCGGCACCCGGCGGTTGCCCGCCTGCTGCGAGTCGCCGGAGGAGACGGAAGCGCCGGTCTGCGCGGAAACGCGCCGGACCTGCGGCCGCGAGCCGAGATCCTGGGGGCGTATGAGGCCGCTTGACTTGATGCCGCCGGTTTCCATGCTAGGCTTTCCTGAACGACCAGGGACGCGGCGGCGGCCGGCAACCTGCCGGACACGCCGCAAAACGCGTCGATTTTAAGATATTTCGCCCCCCGCAACAAGCGCCTTCGGGCCTCCGGGAGTTTCCGCATCGTGACCGCTTCCGATCCGTTTTCCCGTTTTCTTGCCGACGTCGGCAAGGCGGTCTCCGACTTCCGCGTCGCCGACCTGTGGGGGCCGGACATGCGGCGCACCCTGGAATCCCTCGCCATCCTCGCCGCGTTCATCTTCTTCCGCCGCCTGATCAGCAACCTGGTGGTGAGGCGCATCGAGACCCGCGCCACGCCGCGCGGCCGCGCCGCCCAGGCGCTGGACTCCCTGCGCGGGCCGCTGCGCGGCGTGCCCTTCATCCTCGGCGTGCTGATCGCCGGGCGGCACATGCAGTTCTCCAGGGACATCGCGGCGGTGCACATGACCGTGGTGCGCTCGCTCTTGGCGTTCAACGTGTTCTGGGCGCTCTATCTGCTGGTGGAGCCGTTCTCCTTCGTCGCCGTCCGGTTGCAGCACGTGTTCTCCGTGTCGCTGATGGACTGGACGATCAAGGCGGTGAAGATTCTCGTCGTCACCATCGGCGCGGCGACCATCCTCGACCTCTGGGGGGTGCGGGTCGGGCCGATCCTCGCCGGTTTCGGCCTGTTCGGCGTCGCCGTGGCGCTGGGCGCGCAGGACCTGTTCAAGAACCTCATCTCCGGCCTGTTGATCATCGCGGAAAAACGCTTCAACCCCGGCGACTGGGTGCGCGTGGACGGCGTGGTGGAGGGCGTGGTGGAGACCATCGGCTTCCGCTCCACCCTGATCCGCCGCTTCGACAAGGCGCCGGTGTTCGTGCCCAACACCGCGCTCTCCGACCATGCGGTGACCAACTTCAGCAAGATGACCTACCGCCGCATCAACTGGACGATCGGCGTGGAATACCGCACCTCGGTGCGGCAGCTGCGCACCGTCCGCGACGACATCGAGGCCTACCTGCGCGCCTCCAGCGACATCGCGCAGCCGCCGGACGTGCCGCTCTTCGTGCGCATCGACAAGTTCGCCGATTCCTCCATCGACATTCTCGTCTACTGCTTCACCCGCACCACCGACTGGGGCGAGTGGCTGCGGGTGAAGGAGGCGCTGGCCTACCGCATCAAGGACATCGTCGCCCAGGCGGGCACCGGCTTCGCCTTCCCCAGCCAGTCGGTCTATGTGGAGAGCCTGCCGGAGGATACCCCGGAACGCTTCGTCCCCCCTGGCGCGGAAAAACCGGGCCGGGCTCCGCCCGGACCCGCACGGGGCCGGGAGGCCCCTTGACCCCCCAACAGGGTGCGCGACCGACTGCCGAAGGCAGTGGGTACGCCCCTCGCAAAGTTTTCGTCTTCCGGGGAAGCCTACACCAGGATGTCGAGCACCCGGCCGGTGGTTCCGGCGGGAACCGAGGGGGCGTTGCCCTCGGGCGCAGGGGTGGCGGCGTTGGCCAGCATCTGGGCGGCGGCCTGCGGCAGCGCGGCCGACTGCTTGAGCGCCGCCAGCGCCAAGGTCTGCTGCAGCATCGCCTGATTCGTCACCACCGCGGTCGCCGCGTCCATCGCCGGTCCTTCCGTGCCGGTTGTCTCTACCGATGAAGCATTCAGTTTAGCACGGTTCCAAAATTTTGCGAATGTTTCCGCGGCCGGATCGCCCGGCTTGATTCGCCCAAGGCTTCGGGCCATGGTGGCAGCCCGAAGCCACCCTGCGGAAGACGCCCGATGGATGCCCGATCCCACACCTCGTCCCTGGTGCAGCGCGCCGAAATCAGCGGCGACCGCCGCCTCTCGCTCGCGCAGCGCCTGCTTTGGCTCGGCTTCAACGTCGCCAACAACTGGACGGCCGCCCCGCGCGGCGGCGCGCTCCCGGCCTTCGACTTCGTTCTGGATGCGGAGCGGCAGGCCGCCCTGGCCGCAAAATGCCACGACAAGTCCAGCCCGTCGCGGCGGCTGAGCGACATGTTCTGGATGAGCCTGCCCTGGGCGGAGATCGCCCGCGCCCTGGGCGGGCGGCTCGACGTGGCGGAGATCGGCTGCGGCAGCGGCTATCTGGGCAGGCTGATCGCCGGATACGCGCCGGAGACGGATTACACCGGCTGCGACCTCTTCGCCCATCCGGACTGGGAGAAACGCACCTCGGAACGCTTCCGCTTCCGGGTGGCCGACGCCAGGAACGTCGCGGACATCCTGCGCGGGCGCAACCTCATCGTGACGCAAAGCGCCCTCGAACACTTCGAGGAGGACCTCACCTTCTTCCGCCAGGCCGCGGCGGAGGCGGAGGCGCACGGCGCGCCGCTGTTGCAGATTCACCTGATGCCGTCGCCCGCCTGCCTGTGGCTGTACCTCTGGCACGGCTACCGCCAGTATTCGCACCGCCGCCTGGAGGAGATCGCCGCCCTGTTCGGCGCGCGCGCCTTCGCCGCCGCGGTGGCGCTGGGGGCGGGGCGCTGCAACGCCGTGCACGCCCGCTACATCACCCGGCCGATGCTGACCGGGCGGCCCGACCGCCGCGAGGCCGGGACCGCGGCCTACGTCGCCGAACTGACCGCGGCGATCGCGGCGGACATGGCGCGCCCCGACTTCGCGCGGGCGAGCTTCTATGCGCTGATCGTCGGCAGCAATTTGGGCGGGGAGATCGCTCTCCCCGCCCTGGTTCCGTCACGGAGCCGCTGACTCAGCCCATCTTGCCGTGGCAGTGCTTGTACTTCCTGCCCGAGCCGCAGGGGCACGGCGCGTTGCGCGGCACCCGGCCCCAGGTGGAGGGGTCGCCGGGGTCCACCCCCGGCGCGGCTTCGCCCATGGCCGCCGAAGCGCCCGCGGTTTCCGCCGGCTCTTCGAAGCGCAGCTCGATGCGGCAGAGCATGGTGGTCACCCGCTCGCGGTAGAGCGCCAGCATGCGCTCGAACATCTCGAAGGCTTCCTGCTTGTATTCGTTCAAGGGGTCGCGCTGGCCGTAGGCGCGCAGGCCGATGCCCTGGCGCAGGTGGTCGAGGCCGAGCAGATGCTCCTTCCAGGTCTGGTCGAGGATTTGCAGCACCAGGGATTTCTCGATCATCCGCATCGTGCCGGGGCCGTAGTTGGCCGCCTTTTCCGCCATCAGGCGGTCGGCCTCGCGCAGCAGGCGCTCGAGGATTTCCTTGTCGGCGATGCCTTCCTCCGCCGCCCAGCCGGCGATCGGCAGGTCGAGGCCCATGACGCGGCGCACGTCGAGCGCCAGGCCCTCGGCGTCCCACTGCTCGGGCATCACGCGTTCGGGGATGCGCGCCGAAACGATATCCTCGATCACCTCGTGGCGCATGTCGCCGACCAGGTCCACCACCTCGTCCGCCTGCATCAGTTCCTTGCGCTGGCCGTAGATCGCCTTGCGCTGGTCGTTCATCACGTCGTCGAAGCGCAGCAGGTTCTTGCGGATTTCGAAGTTGCGCGCCTCGACCTTCTGCTGCGCCTTTTCCAGGGCCTTGTTGATCCAGGGATGGGTGATCGCCTCGCCGTCCTGCAGGCCGAGCTTCTGCAGCATGCCGTCCATGCGCTCGGAACCGAAGATGCGCATCAGGTCGTCTTCCAGCGAGAGGAAGAACTTGGACGCGCCGGGATCGCCCTGGCGGCCGGAACGGCCGCGCAGCTGGTTGTCGATGCGGCGGCTTTCGTGGCGTTCGGTGCCGACCACGTAGAGGCCGCCCGCCGCCTTCGCGGTTTCGCCCAAGGCCGCGATCTCGGCGCGGATTTGCGCCTCCTTGGCGGCGCGCGCGGCTTCGTCGGTCAACTCGGCAAGCTCGGCGGCCACCCGCATGTCGGCGTTGCCGCCGAGCTGGATGTCGGTGCCGCGGCCCGCCATGTTGGTGGCGATGGTCACCGCGCCGGGCACGCCCGCCTGGGCGATGATGAAGGCTTCCTGCTCGTGGTAGCGGGCGTTCAGCACCTGCGGCTTGACCTTGCCCTTCTTGCGCAGCATGTCGGCGAGAAGCTCCGACTTTTCGATCGAGGTGGTGCCCACCAGGATCGGCTGGCCGCGCGCATGGCAGTCCTCGACCAGTGCGATGATCGCCTCGAACTTCTCGCGCGTGGAACGGTAGACCTCGTCGTCGTAGTCCTTGCGCGCCACCGCCACGTTGGTGGGAACCTCCACCACCGAGAGCTTGTAGATCTGCTCGAATTCCGCCGCCTCGGTCTGCGCCGTGCCGGTCATCCCCGCGAGCTTGGGGTAGAGGCGGAAATAGTTCTGGAAGGTCACCGAGGCCAGCGTCTGGTTTTCCTGCTGGATCTTCACCTTCTCCTTCGCCTCCAGCGCCTGGTGCAGACCCTCGGAATAGCGGCGGCCCTCCATCATGCGGCCGGTGAACTCGTCGATGATGACGACGTGGTTGTCCTTCACGATGTAGTCGGTATCGCGCGCGAACAGCTTGTGCGCCTTCAAGGCCTGGTTGATGTGGTGCACCAGGGAGACGTGCTCGATGTCGTAGAGGCTGCCGCCTTCGGCGATCTCGCCCTTCTCGCGCAGGAGGCTCTCCAGAAACTCCACGCCCGCGTCGGTGAGCGTCACCGCGCGCTGCTTCTCGTCCTTTTCGAAGTGCTCCGCCGCAAGCAGCGGGATCAGCGCGTCGGCCTTGACGTACATCTCCGAGGAGTCCTCGGCGGGGCCGGAGATGATCAGCGGCGTGCGCGCCTCGTCGATGAGGATGGAGTCCACCTCGTCCACGATGGCGAAGTTGAACGGACGCTGCACCATCTCCTCGAGGCTGAACTTCATGTTGTCGCGCAGGTAGTCGAAGCCGAATTCGTTGTTGGTGCCGTAGGTGACGTCGGCCCCATAGGCGTCGCGGCGCTCCTCATCGGAAAGCCCGTGCACGATGCAGCCGACGGAAAGCCCGAGAAAGCGGTAGATGCGCCCCATCCACTCGGCGTCGCGCTTCGCCAGGTAGTCGTTCACCGTGACCACGTGCACGCCCTTGCCGGACAGCGCGTTCAGGTACACCGGCAGCGTCGCCACCAGGGTCTTGCCTTCGCCGGTCTTCATCTCGGTGATCCTGCCCTGGTGCAGCACCAGGCCGCCCATCAGCTGCACGTCGAAGTGCCGCTGCCCGAGGGAGCGCCTGGCCGCCTCGCGCACCACCGCGAAGGCCTCCGGCAGAAGGGAATCGAGGTCCGCGCCGCCGGCCAGACGTTCGCGGAATTCCTCCGTCTTGGCGGCGAGCGCCGCATCGTCGAGCGCCGCGGTCTGGGGTTCCAGCGCGTTGATCGCGGCGACCGTCTTGCGCATTCCCTTGACGATCCGATCGTTGGCGCTGCCGAACACGCGCCTGGCTATGGAACCGAACATGAAAAACCCCGGTTGTTGGCGCGGCGGCCGGGCCGGGCCCGCGCCACGTGGATTGAGAAGGACCCCTCTTTTCGCCGTCCGCGCGCGCGGACGGCGCAAAAGATGTAGAATCCGCGGCGTCCCCTGTCAATCGAAGCCCCGTTCTTCGGCCTTGAACCGACACCCCCGGTAAACTAGAATTGCGTGATGCTCTCAGAACGAGAGTGGGACAAACCGGCGCACCCGGAGGGTGCCGCCGGCGTTGCGGATTGAGATGCCCCCAGAAGGAGGAAGTCATGTCCGATGTCACGACCACGCTGCGCACCCAGGAAATTTCCGAGCGCATGCAGGCCAAGCAGGCGCAGGCCCATGCGGGCGCCGCCACGCAAACGCCGCAGGCGGCGTTCCCCGGAGATCAGGTCGATCTGTCCGCCGAGGCGCAGCAACTGATCGCGGGCAACGCCACGCAGACCGACGATGCGACCACGCGGTCGCAGCAAAGCGTACTCTCCAGCGCCAACGCCGCGCTGTCCGAGGTTTCGATGCGTCTCAACCGCCTGATGGCGGTCTACGGCGTCAACAGTTCGCAGACCAATGTCGCGGGCGGCAAGGTGATCGAGGCGATCCGCAACGAAGTGCAGCGGGTGGCCGCCACGGTCGAGCCCCCGACCATCGATGCCCAGGTGCGCCAGGAACTCAACCTGATCATCCGCCAGATCGCGGTGCAGATGAGCCTTCCCGACGACCCGGCGGAGCCCCCGGAGGTTTCCGTCGATATCGGCTCGGCCGAATTCGCCTATGCGCCCGCCGACGAACCGACCGGCAGTCTGCTGGTCGCGCCGGGCACCCAGGGCACCGACGAGTCGGGCGCCCCGGCCGACCTCTCCCAGGCCGGCCGCGGCACCTACTTCACCACCGGCGACGCCGCGAGCGCCAGCGCGCTCGACCGCTTCGCCGCACGCCCGGCGCAGACCGACGCGCAGACCGCGGCGCGGCCCGACCTCAACCAGGACGGCGCGCGCAACGAGGCCGACAACGGCGCGGTGCTGCTCGTCCGCGACTCCCCGCGCCAGGAGCGCCAGGCGGAAGCCGGACTCGCCCAGTTCGTCGCCGACCTCGCGGTGCCGATCGCGACGCGCGGCTCCGAGGCGGTGCCCAACCGCCCCGCGCCGCGCCGCGCCGAAAGCATCTGAACCGGCCGCCGCCGCGCCCGCCGCGGCGGCAGCCGAATTTTCCGCGAAGGGGCGGAGCCCGCCCCTTGTGCGCGGGGAAAATCCGTCGGATATATGTCCAGGCCCGCCGCGCCGCTTCCGGCGCGCGGCAGGGCGTCGTCTTGTCCCCCTCCTTAGGTTGTCGCCTCCATGCACCCCATGCTGTCCGCCTTGAAGTCCCGCACCGCCGGTCTTGCGCTCGCCCTCTGCCTTGCCGCCACCGGCGCGTACGCCGCCGACGACCCGGTGGTCGCCACCGTCAACGGCGAGGAGATCCACCGCTCCGCCCTCGAGCAGATCCGCGCCGCCATTCCCTACCTCAAGGACGTGCCGCTGGAGCATGTCTACGACGCGCTCCTCGACAACGTCATCGACCTCACCCTGGTGGCGGAGGAGGCGCGCAAGACCGGCCTGGAAAAGGACCCGGTGGTGCAGCGCAACATCAAGGCGGCGGAACGGCAGATTCTGCGCACCGTCTACCTCACCCGCGAGATCGACAAGAAGATCGACGAGACCAAGCTCAAGGCCGACTACGACTCCTGGCTCAAGGACAACCCGCCGCAGACCGAAATCCACGCCCGCCACATCCTCCTCGAGACCGAGAAGGACGCCCGCGCGGCGATCGCCGAACTCAAGGCGGGCAAGGACTTCGCCGCCCTCGCCAAGGAGAAGTCCACCGGCCCCTCGGCGAGCAACGGCGGCGACCTCGGCTACTTCAAGCAGGCCGACATGGTGAAGCCCTTCGCCGACGCCGCCTTCGCGCTCAAGGTGGGGGCAACCAGCAGCGAGCCGGTGAAGACGCAGTTCGGCTGGCACGTCATCAAGGTGGAGGACAAGCGCACCGCCAAGGCCCCCTCCTTCGAGGAAATGAAGCCGCAGTTGCACGACAAGGCGGCGGGCGATATCGCCATGCAGATCGTCAAGGGCCTGCGCGAACACGCCGCCGTCAAGAAATTCTCGCTCGACGGTTCCGCCGCCAAGCCGTAACCGGTTTTTCCGCTTCGAGGACATCGCGATGACCGACGCCGTTTCCCCCCTCGCCCCCGCCGCCTTCCCCAAGATGCCGAAGCTTGCGGGCGTCCGCTTCTTCACCGGCAACACCGGCCTGCGCTATGCCGGGCGCGACGACCTGATGGTCGCCGTGCTGCCCGAGGGCAGCGCCGTGGCGGGCGTGTTCACCCGCTCCAAGACCCGCTCCGCGCCGGTGGACTGGTGCCGCGATGCGCTGGCCGGCGGCTCGGCGCGCGCCGTCGTGGTCAATTCCGGCAACGCCAACGCCTTCACCGGAAGCGCGGGCGTCGCCGCGGTGGAGGAAACCGCGCGCGCCGCGGCGCAGGCCCTCGGTTGCAAACCGACCGAGGTGTTCATCGCCTCCACCGGCACCATCGGCGTGCCGCTCGACGCTTCCAAGATCGCCGCGCTGCTGCCCAAGGCGGCAACCGGCAAGGCGAACTGGGAAACCGCGGCCCGCGCGATCATGACCACCGACACCTTCCCCAAGGGCGCTGCCGCAACCGCCGAGATCGACGGCGAGACCGTATCCATCGGCGGATTCGCCAAGGGCTCGGGGATGATCGCGCCGGACATGGCGACGACGCTCGCCTTCGTCTTCACCGACGCCAACCTGCCGCCCGAGGTGTTGCAGGACCTCCTGAAAGACGGCGCGGACAAATCCTTCAACAGCATCACCGTGGACAGCGATACCTCCACCTCCGACACCCTGCTGCTGTTCACCACCCGCGCCGCCGATCACAAAGTGGTCCGGAAGGCCTCCGACAAGCGCCTCAAGGCGTTCAAGAAGGCCCTCGCCGCGGTGCTGATCGACATCGCGCAGCAGATCGTCAGGGACGGCGAGGGCGCTTCGAAATTCGTCACCGTGCGGGTCTCGGGCGCGGCCTCGCCCAAGGCGGCGCGCAAGATCGGCCTCGCCATCGCCAACTCGCCCCTGGTCAAGACCGCGATCGCGGGCGAGGACGCCAACTGGGGCCGCGTCGTCATGGCCGTCGGCAAATCCGGCGAAAAGGCCGACCGCGACCGCCTGCTGGTCGCGATCGGCGGCATCCCGGTGGCGGCCAAGGGCGCGGTGGTGCCGGGCTACGACGAAACCCCGGTCGCCGAACACTTCAAGGGCCGCGAAATCGACATCGCCGTCGATGTCGGCGTCGGCAAGGGCAAGGCCACGGTGTGGACCTGCGACCTCACCCACCAGTACATCACCATCAATGCCGACTACCGCACCTGACCCCACACAGGACTGCGGCGGCTGCTGGCTCGCCCCCGGCCCGGCGCTGAAGCCGGGCCTGCCGGTGGTGCTGGTTTCCGCCGCGGTGCTCGCCGACCCCGACAACCGGGTGCTGCTGGCGCAGCGCCCGCCGGGCAAGTCCATGGCCGGGCTGTGGGAGTTCCCCGGCGGCAAGGTGCAGGACGGCGAATCCCCCGAGGCGGCGCTGATCCGCGAACTCATGGAGGAACTCGGCATCGAAACCAGGCCCGCCTGCCTGCTGCCGCTCACCTTCGCCTCCCATGCTTACGAAACCTTTCATCTGCTGATGCCGGTGTTCCTGATACGATCCTGGCGCGGCTTCCCGACCGGACGCGAAGGACAGGCCCTTTCCTGGGTCCCGCCCGCGCGCCTGCGCGACTACCCGATGCCGCCGGCCGACCTGCCGCTGATTTCCGCGATCCAGGACGCGCTGTGACGAAACAAGGAAGGTCCGCAATGCCCGAAACCAACCCCACCGCCTGCGTCATCATCATCGGCAACGAAATCCTCTCCGGACGGATCAAGGACGAAAACCTCCCCTACCTCGCCGCCGCGCTCGCCGCGCGCGGCATCCCGGTGAAGGAGGCGCGCGTCATCCCCGACGTCGAGGCGGACATCGTCGCTGCCGTCAACGCGGTGCGCAGCCGCTACACCTATGTGTTCACCACCGGCGGCATCGGCCCCACCCACGACGACATCACCGCCGCATCCGTCGCCGCCGCCTTCGGCGTGCCGTGCAGCCGCCACCCGGAAGCGGAGAAAATCCTCACCGCCTACTACGGCGCGGAGGCCAACGCCGCGCGCATGCGCATGGCCGATACGCCGCAGGGCGCAAGCCTCATCCCCAACCCGGTCTCCGCCGCGCCGGGCTTCCGCATCGGCAACGTCCACGTGCTCGCCGGGGTGCCGCGCATCATGCAGGCGATGTTCGACGGCATCGCCCATACCCTCGACGGCGGCGCGCCGGTGCTCTCCCGCGCCGTCTCCGCCACCGCGCGGGAAGGCGATATCGCCGAAACCCTCTCCGCCATCCAGGAAAGCTTCCCCACGGTGGACCTCGGCAGCTATCCCTTCGGCCTCGGCGACCGCATCGGAACCTGCGTCGTCGGCCGCTCCACCGATCGCAGCCAACTCGACGCCGCCATCGACGCGGTGGCGGAGATGTTCCGCAACGCCGGCCTCGACCCCAGCTTCACCGACCCCATGGCGGCGCTGCAGGGGGAGTAAAACCAGGCCGGGGCGCCGCCCCGGACCCGCGAGGGGCCGGGAGGCCCCTCGACCCCATAACTCTTGCTTGCAAGAAGGTCTATCAGGGGGTGGGAATTGATTCCAGAAACATACAGAAACATATATCTTCCAATAAAATTTTTTCTAAATAGTTACAGAGCTTTTCTCGAGGGGAAATATGGAATATCCAAGATCCAATCCCTTTTGGATGAAGATAAACTTTCTCTCGATTACTGGAAAATTTTATGGGTAGGCACGTGTACTACGTTGAGAAGTTCCATAGATTTGTTCCAGGTTGACGTAAAATCTTGTATTAATGAAAAGATTAAAAATAGCATCCAATCAGAATGGCGATACATCAAAGATAATAAGAAAGAAAATTCTATATTTTGGGATTTCTTAAGAAGAGAGCGTGACAATATTATACACGAATACAAATGGGATGCATATTTATCTTATCTAGACACAGAAGGAAACGCTCAAGAATATCACCAAACAATTCTTGGAGAGCCTATTGCCAGAGAGCACCTTTCACTTCTAATGAAGTATGGGCCTTATGAAGGTCGAAATTCCCTAGAGCTTCTCAAAGAAAGTGCCGCATGGATCGAGGAAAGAATATATTGTGCAATAACAAGAGCGGGATATTCGCCAGACGAAGAGCGAAATATCGTTACATTTGAGACCAGACCATCTCCAGAAAAACTGGCAGAAGTCACTATTATTTCGTAAATACGATGAATGACATATAATATTTATCGACTATATTAAACATTTTTTTCGCCGCGAAGCGGCATATAACACTCATGTTGCCACCACCGCAGGCTTATAGCGCTGCGCGCAAAAACCAAAGTCATGGGGTCGAGGGGCCTCCCGGCCCCTCGCGGGTCCGGGCGGAGCCCGGCCTTGTTTTTTTGTCTTTCCCGCGCCGAGAGGGTATGTATCGATCCCGGATCGGGATGGGACGGGTTCATGCCACGCATCAAGTTGACGTTGGAATACGACGGCCGGGGTTTCGTCGGCTGGCAGCGGCAGGAGAACGGCCTGTCGGTGCAGGAGGTGTTGGAGGCGGCGATCGCGGGCTACTGCGGCGCGGCATGCCCCACCTTCGCCTCCGGGCGCACCGACGCCGGGGTGCATGCGCTGGGGCAGGTGGCGCATTTCGACCTGCCGCGCGACGACCCGCCGGAGACGGTGCGCGCCGCCTTGAACTATCATCTCAAGCCGCATGCGGTTTCGGTGCTGGCCGCGGAAGTGGCGGCCGAGGACTTCCACGCCCGCTTCTCCTGCCTCGGGCGGTCGTACCTCTACCGCATCGTCAACCGCCCCGCGCCCTTGGCGCTGGACGCCGGGCGCGCCTGGTGGGTGCCCAAGCCCCTGGATGCGGAGGCGATGCACGAGGCCGCGCAGGTTCTGGTCGGGCGGCACGATTTCACCTCGTTCCGCGCCGCCGCCTGCCAGTCGAAATCGCCGCTCAAGACCCTCGACAGCCTGGAGGTGACGCGGGTGGGCGAGGTGGTGGAAATCCGCACCGCGGCGCGCTCGTTTCTCCACCACCAGGTGCGCAACATGGTGGGCACGCTGCACCTGGTGGGCGCGGGCAAGTGGACGGCGGACGACATGCGCGCCGCGCTCGCCGCGCGCGACCGCGCCGCCGCGGGGCCGACCGCCCCCTCCGCCGGGCTCTATTTCGTCGAGGCGCGGTACTGAGGCGGGGAAAATAAAACGTCCCGGAGGGTCCGAGACCCTCCGCAAAGTTTTAGAAGCTCGGCAGCGGCAGGCTGGGGAGGCTCGGCAGGTCGATCGGCAGGTCCACCGGCAGGTCGGGCAGGCCGCCCGCGAGGCCGGTGATATAGACGCCGTAGGCGACGAGGAAGGTGAAGCCGAGCGCGCGGGGGATGTGTTTCAGCCCCAGCACCACGCCGATCAGGGCGAAGGTGACGAGCGCCAGCACCCAGGTGTCGCGGCCGGAGATTTCCGCCGGGACGACGATCGGCGAGACCGCGCTGGTCACCCCCAGGATTCCCAGGATGTTGAAGATGTTGCTGCCGATGACGTTGCCGAGCGCGACGTCGCTTTCGCGCTTGATCGCGGCGACGACGCTGGTGGCGAGTTCCGGCAGCGAGGTGCCGACGGCGACCACGGTGACGCCGATCAGGCTTTCCGAGACGCCCCAACGCAATGCCAGGATCACCGAGGACTCGACGAGGAAGCGTGCGCCGACCACCACTCCGGCCATCGCCGCGATGGTGAGCAGCAAGGCCCCCGCGATGCCGAGGCGGACCGGCGGCATGGCATCGGCGAGGCGGGATTCCTCTTCGCGCAGGCGGACGGTGGCGTATTCGCGGCGGTCGAAAAAAATTGCCGTGCCGGTATAGAGCAGCAGCGCCGCCACCAGGCTGGCGCCGACGCTGCGCGGCACCTGGCCCCAATGCAGGAGCGCGATCGCCGCCAGGGTGGCGAAGGCGAGCACCCCGAGGTCGCGGCGGATGCCCGGCGCCTCGCAGGAGACCGGAAACATCAGCGCGGCGGTGCCGAGGATGAGCAGGATGTTGGCGACGTTGCTGCCGACGACGTTGCCCACCGCGATGCCGGGCGCGCCGATCAGCGCGGCCTGGAGGCTGGCCAGGAGTTCCGGCAGGGAGGTGCCGAAGCCGACCAGGGTAAGCCCGATCACCAGCGGCGAGATTCCGGCGCGGCGGGCCAAGACCACGGCGCCGCGCACCAGGAGGTCTCCGGCGACCAGCAGCAGCACCAGACCGACGCCCAGCTTCAACAGAACCATCGTACGCCCCCCTTCCGCCGCACCCGGCAAGGTGGGGAGAGACTCACGGAAAGCGCCGTCCGCGTCAACCCGAAAAGGACCAGAAAGCCGCAGAAATCCTGCCTTCCTCCGTTCAGGAGGCGGCGCAGCCGCCCGGCGCGCCGCGGTAGGTTTCGATGAACCAGCGTACGCAACGCCGCGCCAGCGCGTCGGTGGCGTCGATGAAAAACGGCTCGCCCTCCCGCAGCGCCACCGGAATCTCGGTGCAGGCGAGAATCACCGCCGCAGCGCCGCGGGCGCGGCAGTCCTCCGCCTGTTGCGCGAACAGCGCGGTTGCGGCCTCGATGCGCCCCGCCTTGACCATGGCGATGCCGCGGGAGACCGCATCGAGCGCGGCCTGGCTCTCCGCGAGGATCGGCCAGCGGTTCCGGTCCAGGCGCTTCTCGTAGACCTTGGCGGCGCGGGTGCCCTCGGTGCACATCAGCGCCACCGGCGCGCCGCCGGGCAAGAGCGCGGCAAGGCGCTCGGCCACCGCATCGACGATATGGAGGATCGGCGGCAGGTCCGGCGCGGCCAGGTCGCCGGCCCAATGGTGCGCGGTGTTGCACGGGATCGCCACCACCGTGGCCCCGGCGCGGGCGAGTTCGCGCATGCCGTGGCGCAGGGCGGGCAGCGGGCTTTCGCCGCCATGCAGCAGGCAGGCGGTGCGGTCGGGAATCTGCGGCACCGAGCGGATGATCACCGGCATGTGCTGCTGGTCGGTCTCCGCCTGGGTGGCGGCGACGAGTTTGCCGAAGAAATCGACGGTGGCGAGGGGACCCATCCCCCCGAGGACGCCCAGCATGACCGGAACTCCCTTGACGATTGCGCTGATCGCGCCAGCATAGGGCGGCGTGGCGCGGCGGGTCCAATGCTAATTGGCGATCGTCGCCGTGGCCGAACCATGGGGGGCTTCTTTCTGGCGCGCGGATGCACCATCTTGTAGAAAAGACAGAGGGAAAACCGCGTGAAGGTAGGGCTCCGGTGTCCGCTTCTCCCCGCACCGCCGATGCCGTGCGCGTGTTCGCCGATGACGGCGGACTCGCCTCCATAGATGCGTCCGCGTTCCGTTTCGGGGGCCGCCCCGCGGCGCTCGCCCTCGCCTTCGTCTCGCCGTTCCTCGACTTCGCCGATGTGACCGCGCGGCTTGCCGCGCTCGCCGGGGAGACGCCGCTCGTCGCGCTGTCCACCGCGGGCGAGCTGGTCGCCCCCACTCCGGCGGACCCGCTCTACCGCGAAGCCGATCCGGCGCGTCCGGTGGTGGCGGTGCAGGCGTTCTCTCCCGAGCTGTTCTCCGCCGTGGCGGTGCGCGCCCTCGACCTGCAATCCGCCGACCTGCGCCGCCCCGGTCCGGTGCCGACGCAGGAGGCGCGCATCGCGGCGCTCACCCACGCGCTTTCCGCCATCGAGGTGCCGTTTTCCATCGACGCCCGCGACACCCTCTGCCTCGCCTGCTTCGACGGCCTTTCCTGTTGCGAGGACAAGGTGATGCAGGCGGTCTACCGCAGCGGGCGCTTCCCCTGCCTGTTCGTCGGCGGCTCGGCGGGCGGCAGCCTCTCCTTCGACCACACCTGGCTGTTCGACGGCGGCCGCGCGCTCGAAAACCACGCCGTGCTGGTGTTTCTCAAGCTCGCGCCGGGCAAGCGCTACGGCGTGCTCAAGAGCCAGAACTTCCACAAGACGGACAAGACCTTCGTCGCGGTGGACGCCGACCCCGACCGCCGCGCCCTCGCCACGGTGATGGACGCCGCGGGGGAGACCGCGCGCCCCGCCGTGGAGGTGCTGGCCGAGGCGCTCGGCACCACGCCCGCCGGACTGGGGGAGGCGCTTTCCGGGCGCACCTTCGGCATCGAGGTGGACGACGAGATCTTCGTCCGCTCGATCTCCCACATCGATGCCGCAACCGGGCTGATCCACTTCTTCTGCGACGTCAATCCGGGCGATCAGCTGATCCTGCTGGAAGCCACCGACTTCGTGGCGGAAACCCGTGCCGACGTGGCCCGCTTCCTCGCCGGCAAGCCGCCGCCCTTGGGCGTCATCCTCAACGACTGCATCCTCCGGCGGCTCAACAACGCCGCGGCGCTCGCGGGCCTCACCGGCCTGTGGCCGTGCCCGGCGGCGGGGCTTTCCACCTTCGGCGAGCTCTTGGGCATCAACATCAACCAGACCCTCACCGCCGTCGCCTTCTTCGACGCGGGCGAGGGCAGCTTCTCCGACGACTTCGTCGAGCGCTTCCCGGTGCACTACGCGCGCTTCCAGGAATACTTCACCCGGGCGCGGCTGCGCCGCGTCGAGATCGTCAACCGCCTGCGCGCCGAGATGACCCGCCACCTCGCCCGCCACCTCGGCGCGAGCCCGGAACTCGCGGGCGAGATCGAGGGCATGCTCGCCCACGCCGAGGACCTGCACGCCAGCCTCGACAACATCCGCGCCACCATCGCCCGCGAGGTCGAGGCGGAGCAGCGGGCGCACCGCGCCGAGCAGCAGCTGGGGGAGGCGATCGAGGCGATCAGCGAGGGTTTCGCCCTCTACGACGCCGAGGACCGCCTGGTGCTCGCCAACAGCCGCATCCGCCGGATGTTCCCCGAGGTGCCGGACGCCTTCGCCATCGGCCGCACCTTCGCCGAGATCGTCGCGTTCGCCGCCGACCAGGGGATGTACGACTATGCCGGGATGCGGCGCGAAAAGTTCGTTGAGAAGCGCCTCGCCGCGCACAAGGCGGCCGACGGCCACCCGACCCTGCAACGCATGTCCGACGGCACCTGGCTGATCAGCCGCGAAAACCGCACCCGCGACGGCGGCGTCGTCGGCATCCGCACCGACGTCACCGCGCTGAAAGAGCGCGAGGCGGAGATGGAAGCCCTGAAGTCGCGCTACGAACTGATCCTCGAGTCCGCGGGCGACGGCATCGTCGGCATCGACGCCGCGGGCGGCGTGCGCTTCGCCAACCCCGCAGCGGCGCGCATGCTCGGCGCGGAGGCCGCGGCGCTCCTCGGCCGCCCGTTCGGCGATATCCTCGGCGGCGCGGCGCTGCCCGCCTTCCCCCTGCACTGCAAGCAGTCGCGGATCGATGAGATGGTCTGCCGCCGCACGGACGGCGAATCCTTCATCGCCGAATACACCCTCACCCCGATCTGCGAGAACAAGAACTTCGCGGGCGCGGTGCTGGTGTTCCGCGACATCTCGCTGCGCAAGCAGTACGAGGAGAGCATCGCCGACCACCAGAAGCTCCTCGAGCAGGAGGTCGCCGAGCGCACCCGCGAGCTCTCCCAGGAGATCGCCGCCCGGGTCAAGATCGACCAGGCGCTGCAGGAAAGCCGCAGGCGGCTGCTCGGCATCACCGAGAGCCTGTTCGAGGGCGTGC
Organism: Oleispirillum naphthae; assembly: GCA_027864655.1. Lineage (GTDB taxonomy): Bacteria > Pseudomonadota > Alphaproteobacteria > Rhodospirillales > Rhodospirillaceae > Oleispirillum > Oleispirillum naphthae. The sequence continues at coordinate 82,237 of JAQAZG010000011.1, read as the reverse complement.
TGCTGGTGGACCGCTTCGGCATCATCGTCTTCGCCAACCCCTCGGCGCACCGCTGGCTGGAGGCGGACAGCCTGCTCGAACGCCTGCTCGACGACGTGGTGCGGCTGGAGGCGGAAGGCGGCTCCGTGGGGTCTTCCGACGGGCCGCTCGTCCGCGTCATCGACGGCAGCGAAACCCTGATCGACGACGACGCGGTGCTGGTCACCGCAAGCGGGCGGCGCATCGCCATGGCCTATGCCGCCGCGCCCCTGGACGAAGGCGGCAGGACCCGCATCGCGGTGATCTCCTTCCGCGGCATCGACGCGATCAAGGAGGCGCAGCGCGAGGCGATGCAGGCCTCGCGGCTGGCCAGCGTCGGCCAGCTCGCCGCGGGCGTGGCGCACGAGATCAACACCCCGATCCAGTACGTCGGCGACAACCTGCGCTACATCCAGGACACCTTTCCCGACATCGCCGCGGCGATCGCCGCGCTCACCGCCGCCCTGCCGCCCGGCGCCGCGGAGCCGATCCTCAAGCCGGGCGGCATCGCCGATCTGCTCGACGACTACCCGGACGCCATCGGCCAGGCGTTGCAGGGGGTCGGCCACGTCACCCACATCGTGCGCTCGATGAAGGACTTCTCCCACCCCGGCAGCGCCGCCAAGGTGGGCACCGACATCAACCACGCGATCGACAGCACGGTGACGGTGTGCCGCAACGAGTGGAAGCACGTCGCCCGCGTGGAAACCGACCTCGACCCCGAGCTGCCGAAGATTCTCGGCTTCCCCTCCGACATCCACCAGGTGCTCCTGAACCTCATCGTCAACGCCGCGCACGCCGTGGCGGACAAGCCGGACGGCGCCATCGGCGCCATCCGCATCAGCACCCGGCGCGACGGCGACTGGGTGGAGATCCGCGTCGCCGACGACGGCCCCGGCGTGCCGAAGGACTTGCGCGAACGCATCTTCGACCCCTTCTTCACCACCAAGGGGGTGGGCAAGGGCACCGGCCAGGGGCTCTCCATCTGCCTCGACATCGTGGTGAAGAAGCACGGCGGCAAGCTCTTCCTCGACGAGACCGCCGCGCCCGGAGCCACCTTCGTGGTGCGGCTGCCGATCTGCGAGCACGATTGACAGGCCGCGCCACGGGGAAGAGACTTTTTCATTGGAATCCCCGCATTTCGAAAGGCACGCCATGACCGAAACCGGCAACTTCGGGGAACTTCCCTACGACCGCCTGATCCGCCTGGTTTCGAGCGATATCGGTTCGATCCCCGCTTTGGTGTGGCGCGCCGACCTGGTGAAGAACGAGATCACCTTCCTCACCGACCACGCCATTCCCGGCCTCGAGGACAGCATCCCGCGGCTGTTGCAGGACGCCGCCTCCGCCGAGGCGATCCTCGCCGCGCAGGACCGCGCGGTGTTCGCCCGCTTCCACGAGCGGCTGCGCCAGCGCCAGCCGGTTTCCGAGGTGTTCCGCGCCCACGGCCGCGACGGCCTGATGCGCTGGCTCTACATCCTCGGCACGCCGGACCCGGAGATGACCTTCTGCTACATCGGCCTCTTGGCCGACTGCACCGGGCTCGCCAACGCGATCCTCCAGCGCGGCACCGAGACCGGGCTTTCCGAGCACGTCGAACTGTTCGACAACCCGGTGTTCATGGCCGACATCGGCTCGCGCCGGGTGTGCGCCGCCAACGCCGCGGCGCGCGCCGCCTTCGGGCTGAAGACCGGGGCCTCGGGGTCGCGGCTCACCACCCTGTTCGCCGCCAACGCCGACGCCTACCTGCGCGACATCTACGAGCGCCTGCTGTTCACCCGGGTGTGGAACGGCCTTCTCACCATCCACGACGCCAAGGGCCGCCCGGTGGTGTGCATGGCGCGGGTGCGCGCCTACGACCGCGACGGCCGCGGCCTCCTGTGGTTCTCGCTCAATCCGCGCACCGCCGCCTCCGCGCTGGAGAAGCAGCCCGCCGCGGAAACCCCCGCCCCGGCGGTGGCCCGCGCGCTCGCCGCCGCCACCGACATCCGCGGCCTGTTGCGCGTGCTGATGGACAACCAGCCGCCGGAGCGCCGCGCCGGCGCGGTGATGCTGTCGCAGATCTTCATCGCCGAGGGCCGCGTCGCGGTGACCGGCATCGGCGCGCCGTTCGAATCGGTGCACGACAACGACACCCACCCCTATCCCGGCTCGATCGCCGAGAACATGGTGCTGTTCGACCTCGACCACGTCATCGTCGAGGACACCACGAAAAGCATCAAGCCGATCGACTGGGCGCTGTTCATCCCCATGGGCATCCGGTCCTACGTCGCGCTGCCGCTGTTCGTCGAAGGCATCCTGCGCGAGGTGCTGATCTTCTGCTCCACCGCGCCGCACGCCTTTTCCGAGGACAACCTCGCCCCCTATGCCGGTCTGGCGCAGAGCCTGTGGGGCGAACTGCCGCGTCTTCTGCCCGGCCTGCCGCGGCGGAAGTCTGCGGAGTCGTAATGCTGGTCCAACCAGCATCTCCGCAGCCTTCCGACCTACCTTGCCGCGTCGCCTTCCCGGCATCGCCGCTTCCGCCGGAACCGGCGGAAATGTGACGAAAACCTCCCTCCTGGGCGCTGGTTGGTCCAGTAACGTTTTTTGCTTTTTCCCCACCTTCGAGTAGGCTAACCTGAGAGTGCGTCGAGAGACGCATGACTCTCTATTGGGTTTATTGGTTGGACCAGAAGGCACGCAATGGCAAGCGCCTGCACCGACCGCATCGTCGAACTCGTCGATACCCTCGGCCTGGGGGAGGGCGACCGTCTGCCCGGCGAGCGCGAGTTGGCCGCCGAACTCGGCTATAGCCGCAATACGGTGCGCGAATCCCTGGTCGCGCTGGCCGCCCAGGGCCGGGTGGAAATCCGCCACCGCTCCGGCTGCTACCTGCGTTCCGCCGCGCCGCCCACGCCCTGGCAAAACCTCCACGCCCTGGCCGATTCCTCCGCCGCCATCGGCGCGCTGCGCGTCATCGGCCCGCACATCGCCGCGCTCGCGGCGAAGCGCTGCGTGCCGGAACAGGCGCGCCGCCTGGAAAACGTCACCGCCCGCATGGGCCGTTTCCTGGTCAACCGCGACGCGGCGCAGACGGCGCGCGAGTACGTCACCTTCTTCGTCGTCCTCGCCGCGCTGGCGGGAAACCCCTACCTCGAACTGCTGATGAAGGAGATCGCCGCGGCGCGCGGGCTTCCGGACCACCCAGTCGGCCTCGACAAGAGCGGCGTCGATTCCTTCTTCGCCCTGCACGTCAGCCTGTTGCAGGCGATCCAGAACCGCGACACGCGGCGCGCCCTGCCGCTCGCCGGGCACAGCCTGGATGCGTTTTCCGCCATGCTCGGCCACGCCGAGGCGCCCCAAGCCCGGGAGAACGTGGCATGAACCGAAGGGATTTTTTCACCCGGATGAATCCATTCCGGGCCGATGCGCCCAAGGGGGGGCGCGATGCCGGAAGCGAGAGGGAGCGTACGGACGCGCTTTTCCGCCTCGCCATGGCTCGGGGCATCGACCCCGCAACCGTGGATCCCGAGCGGCTGCCGGAGCTGCTCGGCCTGAACGCTGGTACGCTTGAAACCACAGGACGGTGAGAGCGGCACGAGGGGGGGAACGGACCGGCAAGTCGAAATCCCCTCCCCGCGCCGGACCGTCCGGCATCTCAAGGAGGTTGTCTCATGGAAGCGGACAATCGGGGGGTAACCTATCTCGAAAGCCGTAAGCTCGTCAAACGTTGGAACGGGCCGTGGCCTGCGGTAGTCAACACCCTCATGATCTTCGCAATTTTCTATGCCACCTGGTGGGTCTTTCAGGATCCGCGCGGCATCATGCGCATGTACACGCCGTATGTCGGCTACATGGTATGCCGTTGGCTTTTGATCCTGTTCATCTGGATGGCATACATTTTCGACTACTGGCCGTTCAAACGCAGCTGGTTGAACCGCACGCACCCCGTCGTCAAGGGCATCGTGCTCACCGCCGTCTGCGTGCTCGCCATGGAAATCCTGATCAAGGGATTCTTCATGGGCATTCTCGGCCGGTACGGCATCGCGTACTTCAACCCCGACCGCCTGCGGGCGATGGGGCTGACCCACTTCTACGCCGAAGAATACGCGACCGAGGCGATCATGATGTTCGCCGCGATCGCCTCGTGGCTGTCGCCCTCCTGGGTGGTCGCCTGCGAGAACGCGCCCTGGCAGAAGCTCGAACAGCCGACCCGCGGCATCACCATCGCGGTGGTCACCTTCTTCCTCGGCACCATCGTCTACTTCGTCACCATGCATTCCCACATGGCGATCCTGTTCTACCCGTGGCAGAAGTACACGGCGATCACCCCGCCCTACTGGGAGAGCTTCGCCAACACCGTCTCCGGCAACTTCCACATCGCGTGGATCATGAGCTGCACGGTGGTGGTCTGGGTGTATGAAAGCATCTGGGAACGCTATCCCTTCAACCTGATCAAGACCGACTGGCTGCGCCGCACCTCCGCCTTCTTCGGCATCATCGCGGTGGCGTTCTGCCTGTGCTTCTTCCTGTTCTACGCACAGGACCTCTCCTGGGGCCTGCACATCCGCGGCACCCGCCGTGAAATGGCTCCCGACTGGCGCTGGCTGCACGTCGGCGAAAGTGCGATCTTCTGGCTGGTCGGCGTGTTGTTCCTCAGCTTCTTCTGCGGCAACTACCCGACCAAGTACAGCCGTCCGGTCAACGTCTTCCTGCGCACCCTGATCAGCGCGGTGATCGGCGCCGCGGTCTACTTCCTCTACTACCGCTACGCCCACCTCTTCCTCGGAACCCAGAAGGGCATCTCGCATCCGCAGCAGTTCCCGATGATTCCGATGATCTGGCTGATCAACCTGTTCCTCGTCAACATGTGGTTCATGGACGGCTGGCCCGGCTGGAAGGCCGTGCCCAAGACCGCCGAGGAACTCGAGCAGGTCGAGGAAACCATCGTCGCGCACGACGTCAAATGGACGCCCAGTCTCGCCAAGGGCCTGGTGGTCGGAGCCACTGCCGGTGTCGCGGCCTACTTCGCCGTGATCGCCGTGATGCCGTGGATCGGCCAAATCCAGATGATCAAGTGAGCAAAGGGAAGGAGGCATCATTATGACCGACGACATCACCACCTCCCGGCGCGACTTCGTGAAAGGTGCCGCCACCGGCGCAATCGGTGGCGCGCTCGCCGGGATGGGGTTTTATTCCTACTCCGGCTCCGCCTACAACCGCCTGCCGAAGGTCGCCCGCGCTCAGCAGGACTTCGGCGCCGTGCGGAGCGTCAAGGTGACCAACATCTCGGAGACGAGCTGGTTCAACAACGCACACCTGATGGAAGACATCCGCACCTCCGGCGGTCTTCTGGTTGACCAGTACACCATCGGCTGGGGTCCTTTCGGCAACGGCAAGGGCCCGGGCAAGTCGAGCTACGAAGACGGGATCGCACCGATCAAGAAGATGATCCCGAACGACCTGGAAGCCGCCTGGGCGGTCCAGAAGAAATCTTCCCTGCACCCCGACAACCCGGGCGGCTATGCCTGCCTGATCGAGGTGGAGGATCTGGACGGCAGCAAGCACAAGTACCTGCTCGACGTCGGTTGGTCCTACGACTGGATGGATCAGAGCTTCAAGCGCGAAGGCATCGACCAGATGCTGCGTTCGGGCGAGATCGAGGCCCTGTTCATCAGTCACGAGCACTTCGATCACTTCTGGGGCTTCCCGGTGGCGATGAAGTACAACGACCACCTGCCGCTCTACATCCACAACGGCTTCTACAAGGAAGGCAAGCAGTACGTTAAGGACTCCGGCTACAAGGGCGATCCGAAGGTCGTAGACAAGGAGATGACCCAGGTCCGCCCCGGCATGATGCTGATCAAGTTCGACGTGCCGATCATCTGCCGGGTCTACGGCGAAACCTCTCTCGCCTTCAACGTCAAGGACAAGGGTCTGGTCCTGATCTCCGGATGCAACCATCAGGGCATCCTGCAGATGACCAGCACCGCGTACTCGAAGCTGAAGTACGACAACGACCGCTTCTACGGCATCTATGGCGGGCTCCACATCTCGCCGTTCGAGGACTGGGATCCGAAGTACGACGATCTCGTCATCTCGCTCGGCAAGTGGAACTTCGAGCGCGTCGGCTGCAACCACTGCACCGGCCACCTCACCGCCAAGAAGTTCGTCGAGGTGGGCTATCCGGTGGTGCGCGGCACCGCGCGCTTCCGCACCACGTCGCCGGATTACCTCGGCAACGGCGACACCATCACCTTCTAACGGCCGGTTCTGGGCCGCGCTCCGGCGCGGCCCTTTTTTCCCATCCCGCGAGGCGAGGCCATGCTTTCCGCGATTTTCGGACCCGACCCCACGCGCAGGCTTGCGGCGCACGACCTCGCCGCGCTACCCGCCACCTGGATGACCGCCGCCTGCATGGACGGCCGGTTCCGCCGCCTCTCCGGCTGGCTCGGGTTCGGCTGGTGCACCTCCGCGCCGAAGTCGTGGACCTGCCGCCTCGCCGCCTACAAGGGCGTGTTCGGCGTGCTGCCGGTGGCCGCAAACGCCGATGCCGAGCCCGCCGCCGCGGCGTTCCGCCTGTTCTACTTCCCCGCGGCGGACGACCCGCTGCTCGACTCCTTTTCGCTTTCCGCCGCGATCGCCGCCTCCGCCCCGGAGGCGCTCGCCTGGATCCGCGACTTTCCGTCGCGGCCGGAGGCGGCGGAAGCCTTTTGCATCGCCGAGATGCGCCTGGTTCTGGCGCAGCCCGCCCTCGCGGTGGGGCTCGCGCTCGAGGCCGACCTCGCCCGCCGCGTCGCCGCGCCGGACGGCATCGCCGCGCCCGCGGGCGGCTGGATCGTCCCCCCCGGCGGGCTGGAGGAAGACCTGCCCGCCTTCGCCATCGCGCGCGGCCTGTTCCGCGTGCTGGCCGCCGGGCTCGCGGCCGCGACGGGGAGCCCCCCCGGCACGCCCCGCCGCCGCACCGCCCCGGCGGCCGCCTGGGAAATCCGCGGCGGCGCCCTCGTTCCCGCCGGAGAGATTCCCGGCGGACGCGTCACCGAGGCCCTTTCCTGGGGCGCGGCGGACGCCTGCCCCGGCGCGCTGCCCGCCCCCGAGGAGGCCGGAGCCTACCGCCTCGCCCGCCTCGCCGCCGGGGCGGAAGCCCCCGACGCGGCGGAAATCGTCGCCGCCGACCGGCCGCAGCTGATCGTGCTCTCCGGCTTTCTCGGCTCCGGCAAGACCTCGTTCCTCAACCAGTTCATCGAGTTCCAGGCGGCGCACGACCGCCTCGTCGGGGTGATCCAGAACGAGCTGGGCGAAACCGGCGTGGACGCCAAGATGCTGGAGGGCGACGACTCCGTCCTCGCCATCGACGCCGGGTGCGTCTGCTGCACCCTGGCGGGCAGCCTGACGCGCGGCCTGCGCAGCCTCGCCGAAACCCTGAAGCCCGAGATCGTCGTGCTGGAGACCACCGGGCTCGCCAACCCGCTCAACATGCTTGCGGAGTTCGCCGAGATCGGCGACATCGCCGAGCTTTCCGCGGTGGTCGCGGTGGTGGACGCGGCGCTCTATCGGCAGAGCCTCGCCGCCTCCGAGGTGGCGGGCGGCCAGATCGCCGCCGCCGACACCGTGGTGCTCAACAAATGCGACCTGGTGGACGCGCCCACGCGCGCCGCCATCGCCGCCGACATCCGCCGCCGCAACCCCGGAGCGCGGATCGTCGAGGCGGAATTCGGCCGGGTCAACCCGGTGCTGTTTTCCGAAGGTTTGTCGCGTCATGCCGCAACCGACCAGCCCTGTCCGGTCTGCGGCTGCGGTCATGATCCTGCACATCTCCCCCACGATCACGGGCCATCCCAGGCCTGTGACTGTCAGGATCATGACCGCCCCCCCCATCACCGCCACCACGATCATGCGCACCACCGCCATCACGACCACGCGCATGGCCACGCGGTCACCCATCTCGACGAGGGCTTCTCGGCGATCCGGCTGACGCTCGCGCCGGCGGTCGCGCGCGAAACGCTGGACGCCCTGCTCGCCGCCTGCCCGCCTTCGGTCTTCCGCGTCAAGGGCATCGCCCGGCTGACGGGCGTTGAAACGCCGCAGGTGGTGCAATACGTACCTGGACGCTACGATTGCCGTCCGACGGAAAAGGCGGACGATACGCCGCCCTTCCTGCTGGTGATCGGACGCGGCCTGAACGAGGAGGAGGTGCGCCGCCACTGGCGCCCGCTGATCAAGGAGTAGGTCGGGTATGGAGTTGATAGAGCAAGGCGGCCTCCTGATGTGGCCGTTGTTGGCGTTGTCGGTGCTGACCCTGGCGATTCTGATCGACCGCGGCATCGCGTTTTCCACCCTGCGGCTGGCCACCGCGGCGGAGGAGGCGGCGCTGATCGCCGCTTCCCGCGCCGGAAACCGCGCCGCCGCCGACGAGGCGGCCAAGGCCGCCCCCGCGCTTATCCCGCTGATCGACGCGGCGTTCGAGCCGGTGCTGCCGGAAGAAAGGGAACGCTCCGCCGCGATCGCCATCGAGGAAGTGGTGCGCGGCCTCGATTCGCGCCTCGGCCTGCTCGCCGTCTCCGGCCGCGTCGCGCCGCTTCTCGGGCTGCTCGGCACCGTGCTCGGGATGATCCAGACCTTCTCCCGCCTCGCCACCGCGCACGGCGCGATCGACATGACGCTGCTCGCCGACGGCATCTGGCAGGCGCTGCTCACCACCGCCGCGGGCCTGTTCATCGCCATTCCCGCGGTCGCCGCGCACCAGGCCTTCCTGCGGCGCGAGGACCGCGTCGCCTTCATCCTCGGGCGGCTGGCCAACCGCATGCTCGCCCGCCCCGCGCCCGCGGATGCGCCGCGATGATCCCGCTCACCCGCCGCCGCCGCGAGAGCCCGCTGCCCGACGTCACGCCGCTCCTCGACGTGGTGTTCATCCTCTTGATCTTCTTCGTCATCGCCGCGGCGTTCGCCATCCACGGCATCGACATGCGGCTGCCGCGGGTTTCCACCGCGCGCACCTATGCCGGAAACCCGCTGGAAATCGTGCTCGATGCCGACGGTTCGCTCTCCCACAACAAGCAGCCGATCACCGCGCTCGACCTCGCCCACCTCGTCCGCCGCGCCGCCGAGGGCAACGGCGCGGCGCGGCAGATTCTCCTCATCCCCGACCGCGACGCCTCGGTGGACGCCTTTTTGCACACCGTCACCCTGATCCGCGACAGCGGCGGCGAGCACCTGGTGATCGCCGCCGAACCGGCGGCGCGCCCGGAGACCAGGCCGTGACCGACGGGGAACGCATCGCCGCCGCGGTGGCGGTGTCGCTGGCCTGCCATTACGCGCTGCTGTTCGGCCTGCCCTCCGCCGCGCCGGTGGACGGCGGCGCGGGGGCGGTGATCGTCGATCTCACCCACGCCGACGTCGGCCTCTCGCTCGCCGCGCCGATCACCCTGGAGCAGGCCGCCCCGGCGGAACCGGCGCAGCCCGACGCCGCCGACCGCCGCAGGACGGCGCTGGTGCAGTACCTCGACACCCTCTCCGAAACCGTGCATGCCCACCGCCTGTCGGTCGGCGCGCACGGGCGGCTGATCGGCAACGCCACCTTCCGCATCGTCGTGGACGGGCGCGGCCGCTTCCAGTCCGTCGCCCTGATCGGCAGCTCCGGCGACCCGACGCTCGATGCCGACGCCTTCCGCGCCCTGCACGAATCCGACGGCGCGGTGCGCCGCCCCGGCATTCTCGGCATCGCGCCTCTGCCGATCGTGCTGACGGTGAAATACCAGTACGGACTCTGACCTGCCCGTTCGGGCGGGAGGCTCTGGACGAAGGGGGTTTTCAACTCCTATACTCCGCGCTCTATGCTGCTCTTCCCCCAGACTTTTTGCCCCCCTCCTTGCCCCCGGAAGGATGACGCCATGTTGACGTTGTATGTTGGAGACAAAACGATTTCCACCTGGTCGCTGCGCGGCTGGCTGGCGATGAAGGCGACCGGAGCCCCCTTCACCGAGACCTGGATTCCGATCTACCGCGAAGGGTCCACCGCGGCGCTGAAGGCGGTCAGCTCCTGCGGCACCGTGCCGGTGCTGGTGGACGGCGACGTGACGATCTGGGACTCGCTCGCGATTTCCGAATACCTGGCGGAGAAGTTCCCCGCCGCCGGCCTGTGGCCGAAGGACGCGGCGAAGCGCGCCCTCGCGCGCGCGGTGGTGGCCGAGATGCACAGCGGCTTCCCGGACATGCGCAAGGAAATGGGGATGAAGCTGAACCAGAGCTTCCCCGGCAAGGTGCTCACCCCCGACGCGCAGGAGGACGTGGACCGCGCCGTCGCGATCTGGGAGGAGATGCTCGCCAGGCACGGCGGGCCGTTCCTCTTCGGCGAGTACTGTCTCGCCGACATCTTCTTCACCCCGGTGGCGGCGCGTCTGACCATCTACGGCATCCCGCTGCCCGCCACGGCGAAGGCCTATGCGGAACGCCTGCTCGCCACCCCGGCGATGCTGGAGTGGACCGCGGGCGCCGCCGAGCAGGCCCGCAGCGCCTGAACGCCGCGGACGGACCGGCTTTCCCCGGTCCGTCCGCCGCTCACTTCTTCTCTTCCTCGTCGCTCCAGCCGCTGCGGAACAGGCAGGCGCGCAGATACTGCGCCCGCACCCCGTCGTTGGAGTCGTAGGCGGTCATCGCCGGCGGCGAGTAGGTGGTGGTCTCCGTGCACTTGTTGTCCTTGCACTTCGACGTGGTGTGGGTGCGCCCCGGAGTCATCCGGTAGGCCATGACCGCCGGCACCGCATGCTGCGCCTCCAGCTGGCAGACGCTCAGGGTCTGCTCGAACTCCGCCTGGGTGGCCCCCGGCTTGTGCCACGGATTCGCACAACCGGACAGAACCGCCGCCGATGCGACGAGAATGAGGCGCTTCGCCCACATGGTCTTCCCCTCTCTTTATCGGGTTGCCGCCGTCAGACGGTTTTTTTGAATGCCTCGTAACGGGCCTTGGTCTCCGCGTTCATCGGATAGAGACCGGGGAGCGGCACCCCCTTCTCCACCTCGTCCATGATCCACGCCTCCATGCGCTCCTGTTCCGGCGCTTCCGCCAGAACCTCGTCCAGGAGCGCCGCGGGGATCACCACCGCGCCGTCGGCGTCCGCCACGATCACGTCGTTGGGAAACACCGCGACGCCGCCGCAGCCCACCGGCTGCTGCCAGGCGACGAAGGTGAGCCCGGCGACCGAAGGCGGCGCGGCGAAGCCCCGGCACCACACCGGAAGACCGCTCTTGCGCACCCCCTCGACGTCGCGCAGCACGCCGTCGGTGACCAGCGCGGCGACCGCGCGCTTTTTCATCCGCGAGCAGAGAATGTCGCCGAACACCCCGGCATCGGCAATCCCCATGGCGTCGATCACCGCGATCACGCCCTCGGGCATCGCCTCGATGGCGGCGCGGGTCGAAATCGGCGAGGACCACGAGGCGGGGGTCGCCAAGTCCTCCCGTGCCGGGACGAAGCGCAGGGTGAAGGCGCGCCCGACGAGGCGCGGCTGATCCGCCGCGAGCGGCCGCGCGCCGCGCATCCAGACGTTGCGCAGGCCCTTCTTCAGCAGGATCGTGGTGATCGTCGCGGTGGTGACGCCTTGCAGAACCTCTGCCGCGCCTGCGGGCAGCGGAACGACCTTTTCATCCATCGGGGGAACTCCTTAGCAGGGCTACGGAATTTCGATTTTGAGCCAGCCGCATGCCGCTGACAAGTCCCCCATTGCGGATCCCCGCGTCCGGGACTTCAGAAAAGCCGCGAAAGCGTCCGTAGTCCGGCTGAACCGTTTCCGCGGTGGTGAAGGCGGGAAATTGCGGAGGGCCACGCCCGCAACGCGACCGGAAGGGTCCCGAAAAAAAACGGCGGCAGCCATGAGGTATGTCCTCATGGCTGCCGCCGCTTCTTACGCTTGTGGAAGGCCCTGCGCCCCGTACGGTCAGCGAATGATCACGGACATGGGCTGCATCACCGGAGAGACGAGCGTGGAACTGCACTGGAACGCGACGGTCCGCGACCCGTTCGCGTTGGCGCCGATGCTGGAGATCACCTGCTGGCCGCCGTTGTTCATGCAGTAGATCTGAGCGTTCCGCGACGCATCCGCCAGTTCCTGGTCCGTCCGGTAGGTGTAGGTGAGGCTGGGATTGTATTGCACCGGCAAGGCCGCCTGCGGCAACGTCTGCACGCATTCGAAGACCACCAGCTTGCTGCCGTCCGGATCGTCGGAGAAATTCAGCGTCCGCGGGACCGATTGATGCGCGGCGGACTGATATTGGCTACAGAACGACACCGCGCTCTGGTTGACCTGAACCAGTTCCTGGTCGCCGTGATACTTGTAGGTCACGCGCGGATTGCTCGCCTGCACCTGCTGCGGCGCGGAATATTCCGGCGCACAGGCGGCCACCAGCAGGACGGCCGACACCGCGAGGGCGATGGCGGCGGCGTTCCGCTTAAAACCCCTGAAAGAACCGGCGCTCGCCGGGGGAATCCTGCCGGAGAACGGCGGATTTGCGGAATCGCCGATTCGCGCGGGAAACAATGGCCTTGCCGATTTCGTCACGTTCATTTTCATTCTCCTGTGGGTGAGCGGCTGGGGCTTTACCAAAAGGGCGCCCGCAGACTCGGGAGCAGCTCAGGCCCGCCCTGCTTCAGTGGAGTGCCGTTGGTTCGCCTTGGCGGGGAGCAGTCTGATTGCGCTGGCGGCTCAATGCAGAAAATGAGGGGCCAGCCCAAGCACACCGACGATGATCAGGTAGACCGCGACGATGTAGCTGAGCAATTCCGGCCTAACCAGGATAAGGATACCGGCCACCAAGGCGACGACCGGTGCGACCATGAAGGAATTTAAATTCATCGAGTAAACCCGCTGTTGAGTCGGCCGCCGCACAGCTTACCCCGGCCGCGACGGCAGATCGGACAGTCTGGATACCAGGGGAAGCAGTCTATGATTATGGGTCGGCGGAACCATTACGATAGACTCGGAAAATACCTACTGGCGGCGGGTCCGAGCCGCGGCGGCAGAAGGCGCGCCCCGACAACGGGGCGCACGGAAAGCCCGGAGGAACCTGCTGATTTCTTATTGAAAATGACCGGCAGGCGGCGCTTCCCGCAATCATCAGAAATTTTCCTAATACATATTGCAAATTTTATAAGTTTGACTTCCCCGCATTCCTGCCTCTTAATCTAAGATTAACGAATAATATCAAGGAGAGCCTGAGAAATATCTCAAATACTTCAAGGGAGGTAAAAAGACAACATGAAGTACAATAAAATTATTGCCGCGATTCCTTTTGCACTTGCCTTGATGTCGCAACCGGCTCAGGCAGAATTCCCCGACCGCGACGTCACCATGCTCATCGGATATGCGGCGGGCGGCAGCACCGACATCATGGCGCGCGCCATGGCGCCCTTCATCGAGAAGTATCTGGGCGGCAAGGCCACGGTGGTGGTCAAGAACGTTCCCGGCGCCGGCGGCCAGGTGGCGATCACCCAGCTCGCGCAGGCGGACCCCGACGGCTACACCATCGGCAACCTCAACCTGCCGGGAACCGTGGCCCGCACCTACGACCGCAAGGCGGCCTACACCATCGACAGCTTCACCTATCTCGCCAACATCGTCGATGACACCAACATCGTGGTGGCGAAGAAGGGCGTCTATTCCAGCCTCAAGCAGGTTCTCGACAAGGCGAAGAAGGACCCGGGCGGCGTGACCTACGGCATTTCCGGCCTCGGCGGCGACGACCATCTGGCCGGGCTGCAACTCGCCCGCGCCGCCGGCGTCACCTTCACCTTCATTCCCTTCAACAGCACCGCCCCCTGCCGCGCCGCGGTGATGGGCGGCCATGTGGACGTGGCCGGCATCAACATCAGCGAGATTCACGGCTACGACAACGACCTCCTCGTGCTCGGCATCATGGGCGAGGCGCGCTCCGACCTGGCGCCGGGACGCCCGACGGCGCGCGAGCAGGGCTATGACGTGGAAATGAGCGGCACGCGCGGCTTCGTCGGCCCCAAGGGCCTTCCCGACGCGATCCGCGACAAGTACATCGCCGCGATCAAGGCGACCTACGACGACCCGGCCTTCCAGGAGATCGCGAAGAAGCAGGGGCTCGTCCTCCGCATTCTGCCCGGCGAAAAGTACAAGGCCTTCGTGAAGAAGCAATCCGACTTCATCGGCGAGGTGTGGCGCACCGATCCCTGGAAAAAGTGAGCCGACCCCGGGGCGGAGCGGCCGCAGGCCGCGCCGCTCCGTCCCGTTGTGATCGTTGCCTTGGGAGGTTCGAATGAATTCGGAGTGGCGGCGGCGTTTCGGTAATCCCGACGCCGTGGGCGGGCTCGTCACCATCGGCGTCTGCCTGTTCCTGGAGTGGCAGACCCTGGAGCTGCCCGCGACCTCGGCGATCTTTCCGCAGATGGTGCTCGGGCTGGCGTCCATTCTCGGCGTTCTGATGATCGCACAAGGCTTGGCCAAGAGCCGCGCGGGGGATGCCCCGCTGCGGTTCTTCAAGAACCGGCGGCGCTTCCTCATCGCCTGCGGCATGACCGGCGTCTACGTCGCCGGGATCAACACCATCGGCTTCTACACCTCGACGGCGATCCTGGTGCCCGCCGTCTCGGTGGTGTTCGGCTACCGCAAACCCCTGGCCATCGCCATCTCCACCGCGGTCTTCATCGCCGGGATGGCGCTGATCTTCGGAGCCGCCATGAACTACCAGTTCCCGCCGGAGCTTCTCCTGCGGCTCATTCGGGGGACCGGCCATGTTTGACGCACTGATCGAAGCCCTGCCCGCGGTGCTGCAGACCGCCAACCTCGTTTCCATCGTCGTCGGCGTGGTGATGGGCATTTTCGTCGGCGCGATGCCCGGCCTCGGCGCCACCATGGCGATTTCCGTGCTCATTCCCTTCACCTTCGGCCTCGACCCGCTGGTGGCGCTCGGCATGATGGCGGGCATCTACAACGGCGCGATGTACGGCGGCTCGATCTCCGCGGTGCTGCTGCGCATTCCCGGCACCCCCGCCGCGGTGGCCACCAGCTTCGACGGCTACCCGATGGCGATGAGCGGCCGCGCCGGCGAGGCGCTGCACGTCGCCGTGGTCTCGTCGGCCATCGGCGGCATGGTGAGCGCGCTCTCCCTGATGCTGCTCGCCCCCCCCTTGGCCCGCATCACCCTCGCCTTCGGCCCGCCGGAGGTGTTCTGGGTCGCGGTGTTCGGGTTGGCCAGCATCGCGCTCCTGATGGGCAAGGACCCGGTCAAGGGCCTGCTCAGCGCCTGCATCGGCCTCATCGTCTCGCTCGCCGGGGTGGACAACATCACCGGCTACGACCGCTTCACCTTCGGCTATCTGGAACTGGCGGAAGGGGTGAACATCGTGGTGCTGCTGGTCGGCCTCTACGCCCTGCCCCCGGCGTTCGGACTGCTCGAGGACGCGGACCTCAAGATGGCGGTGGTCGGCAGCCGCAAGCTCGCGGGCAGCCTGCTCTCCTCGATCCCCAAGATGCTCGGCTACTGGAAGACCTGGGTGCGCGGCTCGCTGATCGGCATCTTCGTCGGCATCCTGCCCGGCGCGGGCGGCTCGCTCGCCGCCTTCCTCAGCTACAACGAGGGCAAGCGCGCCGCCAAGGACCCCGACTCCTGGGGCCAGGGCAACCCGGAGGGCGTCGCCGCCGCCGAAGTCGCCAACAACGCCGACACCGCCGCCGCGATGATCCCCGCCCTCACCCTGGGCATTCCGGGCACTCCGGTGGCCGCGCTGGTGCTCGGCGGCCTGTTGATCCACGGCATGCAGCCGGGGCCGATGCTCTTCCGCGAGCATCCCCAGGTGGTCTACGGCTTCATGATCCAGCTGTTCATCTCCGCCGCCCTGCTGCTCGCCTTCGGCGGCACCCTGGCGACCCGCATCTTCGCCAAGGTGCTGCACCTGCCGCGGCCGATCCTCGCCGCCATGGTGCTGAGCCTGATGGTGGTGGGCGTCTACGCGATCAACACCCGGATGTTCGACGTCTACCTGATGTTCGGCTTCGGCCTCGTCGGCTACGCCATGGAGCGCCTGGGCATGCCGCTGGCGCCTGCGGTGCTCGGCCTCATCCTCGGCGAGTACGCGGAGTTCAACCTGCGCCTGTCGCTCAGGATGAGCCGGTCCGACTGGTCGATCCTGTGGACGCGGCCGATCTGCCTGGTGATCATCGCCCTGATCGCGGCGGTGTTCCTGTGGCCGCTGATCGGCGGCCGCCTCGCCAGGCGCAAGGCGGCGCGGCGCAACCATGCCGGAGGACAGCCGTGAGCACTGCCCTGCTCCGCTTCCTCCGGGGTGCGGGCGGCGCCTCAGCCGCCCGCGCCGAAATCCGGATAGCCGGAAAGCCGCCACAGCTCGTCGTGCAGCGCGTCCACCAGCTGCGACTTGCCGCCGCCGCACTTGTCGATGAGGCCGACGGTGCGGGTGATCGGCGGGTCGCCGAAGGCGACGTGGCGCACCCCTTCGGGGAACGGCGGCTCGCCGATCTGCTGCGGCATCACCGAAACGCCGAGGCCGCTCGCCACCATCACCATGATGCCGGCGAAGGAATCGATCGCCATGACCTCGGAAACCTGGATGTTGCGGCGGCGGATCTCCTGATCGATCGAGCGCGCCGAGGGCACCGGGCGGCTGAAGCGGATGTAGGGATAGTTCTCCAGAATCTCCCGGTCGGTCACGCCCTCCGCCCACACGGGGGCGATCACCCGCATCGGCTCGCGGGCGAACGGCTTCCAGCGGTAGTCGTTGCCCTCCACCTGGTCGGGAATGATCGCCGCGTCGAGACGTCCGGCGAGCACCATGCCCGGCAGTTCCGAGGTGTCGCCGGTGATCACGTGGATGCGCAGTTCGGGAAAGCGCTCGCGCAGGCTCACCAGGGCCTCCGGCAGCCCGCCGGTGACGCTGGTGCGCATCACCCCGAGATGCAGGGTGCCGGTGAGCCGCCCGCCCACCAGGGCGTGGACGATCTCGTCGTAGCTGCTGACCAGTTGGCGCGCCGCCTCGACCAGGGCCTGGCCCTGCACCGTCAGCATCGGCGGCCGCTGCGTGCGGTCGAACAGCTTGATCTGCAGGTCGCCCTCGATCGAGCGCACGTGCTGGCTCACCGCCGACTGGGTGAGGCCCACCGCGTCGGCGGCGGCCCCGAAGGTGCCGTGATCGGCGATGGCGATCAGGGTCTTGAGTTGTCTGATGTCCACTGGCGTTCATCCCGCTTGCGGTCCGCCGACCGGTTCCGACACGCCCCCACGCCATGCCATGATCATGATTAGACAATCTAATCCTGATCATGATGATTCTGATCTTTCAGGAAGTCAATAGCGTTGATAGACTCATCATATATTACTTCTCTATAGAGAGAGACATAACTTTGCCTTGTATTGTTGGTTTCTATATTTGTTTTTGACTATATAAGTCCACCGGACTCCGGACCCGCCGCATCGGGACCGGATGGCGCCCGGCCACACAAAGGACAACCGGCATGCCGGACACCCTGCACATCGCTTCCGGAGATCTCCTGCGCCTGGTGCGCACCGCCTTCGAACGCGTCGGCGTGCCCGCCTCCGACGCCGCCACGGCGGCGGAAATTCTGGTCTCCGCCGACTTGCAGGGAATCGGCACCCACGGGGTGCGCCGCCTCGGCCCCTATGTGGCGCGCCTCCGCGACGGCGTGTTCGCCCCCGCCCCGACGATCCGTATCGACCGCACCGCCCCGGCCACCGCCCTGGTCGATGGCGGAGGCGGCCTCGGCCCGGTGGTCGGCGTGCGGGGGCTCTCCACCGCCCTCGAAATCGCGGCGGAAACCGGCATCGCCTACGTCGGTTGCCGCAACAGCCAGCACTTCGGCGCGCTAGCCCCCTACGCGCGCCGTGCGGCGGAGGCCGGAATGATCTGCCTCCTGGGCAGCACCGCGTTCGCCACCATGGCCCCCTGGGGCGGACGCGAGGTGCGGATCGGCAACAATCCGATCGGCCTGGGAGCGCCGCGCCGCGGCGCGCCGCCGTTCATCCTCGACATCGCGCTCTCGGTTGCGGCGCGCGGCAAGATGCGCCTGGCGCAGCAGCGCGGCGAGGCGATCCCGCCCGGCTGGGCGCTCGACGCCGAAGGCCGCCCCACCACCGACCCTCTGGAAGGGCTCAAGGGCTTCGTCCTGCCGATCGGCGGGCACAAGGGATACGGCCTGGCGCTCGCCGTGGACATTCTCGCCGGGGTTCTCACCGGCGGCGCGGTCTCCCCCGAGGTGCGCTCGCTGTTCCAGCAGGCCAGGGAGCCGCAGGGGGTTTGCCACTTCTTCATCGCGCTCGACCCGGCGCGGCTGCTCGGCCGCGACGCCTACGGCGACCGCATCGAGACGCTCTGCCGCCTGATGGCGGAAACCCCGCCCTTCGACCCCGCCGCGCCGGTGCTCATCCCCGGCGAGGTCGAGGCGCGCACCCTGGCGGACCGCACCGCCCGCGGCATCCCGCTGGAAGCCGCGGAATTCGCGGCGATCGAAGCCATGGCGCGCGGCGAGCCGCCGGACAAGGTGGCCGCGTTCTGAAACGGTTTTTTTCGTCAAGTCTGGTCAAGAGGGAGGAAAACATCATGTACGGTAGACCGGGTCTCTGCATCGTTCCGGATTTCGAACGCCCGCCGCAGAACGTCATCGCGGCGATGGCGCAGTTCGCCGTGGCGGTGATCGGCGACGGACTGGGCCGTCAGCGCATCATGGATTCGGGGATCAAGCCGCTCGACCCGAAGACCGCGATCTGCGGCCCGGCCCTCACCGTCGAGGTGGACCCCGCGGACAACCTGATGATCCACGCCGCGCTCAAGCTCGCCAAGCCGGGCGACGTGCTGGTGGTCAACGCCCACGGCGACCTCAACCACGGCGTCTGGGGCGAGATCACCACCACCGTGGCGATGCGCAAGAAGCTGGGCGGCCTGGTCATCGACGGCGCGGTGCGCGACTCCCAGGACATCGTCAAGATCGGCTTTCCGGTGTTCACCCGCGGCGTCTGCCCGCTCGGCGGCGGCAAGGACGGCGACGGCCAGGTCAACCTGCCGATCGCCTGCGGCGGCGTGCCGGTGAACCCCGGCGACATCGTCATCGGCGATGCGGACGGCGTGCTGGTGGTGCCCGCCGCGATGGCGGAGATCGCCATCGAGAGCGCGCGGAAAAAGCTGGCCGCCGAGGAAAAGCGTCTCGACACCATCCGCAACGGCGCGGATTCCGAGATCTATCCCGCCTGGCTGATCGCCACCCTGCGGGCCAAGGGCGTCCTCGGCGAGGGAGAGGACCTCTGATGTCGGCGCGGATCATCGTCACCGGGCCGTCCCTGGCCGACGAGGCCATGGCGCTGCTGCGCGAGCGGGGGGTCGAGGCCGCCTTCGTCCCCCCCTACACCACGCCCGCCGATCTCGCCGCCATGGTGGCGCGCGAGCGGCCGGAGGCCCTGCTCGTCCGCATGGGGGAGATCGACGACGCGGTGATCGGCGCGTCCGACCGCCTGAAGGCGATCTCCAAGCACGGCGTCGGCTACAACAACATCGACGTCGCCGCGGCGACGCGGCGCGGCATCCCGGTGATGGTGGCGCACGCCGCCAACGCCCGCTCGGTGGCCGAAATGGCGATGGCGATGATCTACGTCCTGGTCAAGCGGCTGTTCGCCCTCGACGCCGGGCTGCGCGCCGGACGCTGGGAAAAACCGGGCTTCAACGGCATGGAACTGACCGGCAAGTGCCTGGGCATCGTCGGCCTCGGCAGCATCGGCCGCAACCTCGCGGCGCTCGCCGCGCCGCTCGCCATGCGCATCCTCGCCTTCGACCCGGCGGTGCCGGAAGAGGCGGTGCCGCAAGGGGTGCGCCGCGTCGGCTCCCTGGCGGAAATGCTGGGCGAGGCGGACGTGCTCAGCCTCAACTGCCCGCTCACCGAGACCACCCGCAACATCATCGGCGCGGCGGAACTGGCGGCGATGAAGCCCACCGCCTTCCTCATCAACACCGCACGCGGCGGGCTGATCGACGAGAACGCCCTGGCCGCCGCCCTGCGCGACGGCGTCATCGCCGGGGCGGGGATCGACAGCTTCGCCACCGAACCGGCCCCGGCCGAGCATCCGCTGTGGGGCCTGCCCAACGTCATCGTCACCCCGCACGTCGCCGGAGTCACCCGCGAGGCGTCGGCGCGGGTGGGGCTGCAGGCGGTGCGGAACATTCTCACGGTGTTCGACGGCAAGCGGCCGGACCCGGTCTGCGTGGTCAACCCCGAGGCGCTGACGACCGCCTGACCGGGCCCGCCGCGGCGGCGGCGGGTCTCTACGCTCCCCGACGGGAGACCCGCCGCCGCAGCAGAATGCCGCAGGTGACCGCGGCCGAGGTGGCGAGCGCGGCGGTCAGCGCCGCGCCCGCGGACCAGTGGGGAATCGTCAGCGCCAGGGCGATGCAGAACCCGGCGAGGCTGATGCTGCCGGTGATCGCCGAGTGCAGCATGGCGACGGCGCTTGCCGCCCCGAGCTTCTGGTGCAGGGTGAAACCCACCATGGTGTACCCCACGGGGAACGCCATCAGCAGGCCGGACACCGCCGGGCCGAGCCGGGCCGAGGCGGCGGTGACCAGCGCCACCAGCACCCCGGCGATGATCCCGCGCGCCAGCAGCAGGGAAAACCCCGCCCGCCCCCGCACCGCGAGGTCGCGCCGCACGAAGCGCCCGCCGAAGCGCCAGGCCGCGGCGGTGACCGCGAGGAACAGCGCCAGCGCGGGCAGCGGCTGCCCCGGCAGAAGCCGCACCGCCAGCGCCGCGGTCAGCCACGCCGCCACCGCGGCAAGCAGGGAGACCGCCGCCCGCGACCGGCCCGCGGTGACGATGTAGGCGAGCAGGAAGCACTGCGTCGCGCACAGAGAGAGCAGGGCATAGGCCGCGGCCCGGAAGACGAACGGCGCGGGCGCGGACATCGCGAGGAAATAGAAGCCGGGCCCGAGCACGATCGGCAGCCCGGCGAGCGCCCCGCCGACGAACGGCCCGAACGCGCCCACCGCCCACGACACCGCGATCACCACGAAGGCGGTGGCCGCCATCCGCACCGCGAGTTCCGTCAGGGGGAGGTCTGCAAAGATCGACGCCGGGGCCATGGGTTTTTCCTGTCCGCGCGGCGAATCGCCGCTCCACGGGCAATACCACGCCCGCCCCGCCCCGGAAACGGAAAAACCCGCCGCACGGCAGTCGCCCAGCCTTCGGCGCGATCGACCTCGCGGCACGGCCGAGGCCGGAGCGAAGGCAAGACCGAAGACGGGCAAGGCATCCGGCAAAATGCCCAAGCCCCCCAAAGCGCCTCGCGGCGGGCCGGATGCCGCCTCGATAAAACCCACATCGTTTTTTATCCGGTTAGGCTAAATCGGAGAATTTTGCTAAACCTAAGGCGCAGCGAACACCGCGTCGGCCGGCGCTCGACTGGGGAACCGCGGCATGCCGGATGGATTGGGCATCGGGCGACGGCCGCTTCGGACAGCATCCTTGAAAGATACGACGATGAAACCGCGTGAAGTCGAAACCCCAGCCATAGCGAGGATGGATGTCCTTTTTGAATATCTCAAAAATCATCCGTCGGCTCGATTCGGCAACATGCAGAAGGACTTGGATATATCGAAAAGCAGCCTGTACATTCTTCTGAAGACCCTTATCAGGTATGGATACGTCAAGGTCAGGCACGATGGATCCTATAACCTCGGTTTCCGCCTCTACGAGCTCGGCAGCCAGGCGGTTTCCCATATCAATCTGCGGCAGGAATGCATGCCGTTTCTCCATCTCCTGCGGGATCACACCAACCTCACCTGCCACCTCGGGATTCTCGACGGCAACGATGCGATCTATCTGGTCAAACTGGAAAGTTCGAGCACCATCGGCGTCAAAACCTGGGAGGGCCTCCGGCTGTCGCTGCACAGCTCCGCAGTCGGCAAGGCCCTGTTGATCGATCATGAGGCGGCCGCGATCGCGGCGCTCTACCCCGGCGAAGACCTGGAGGTGTTCACGCCGCACACCCTGCCCACGGTCTCGCGCCTCAAGGAAGACCTGCGCGAAGCGCGGAAACGGGGATGGGCGTTCGACGACAGCGAGCGCTACGAGGATCTCCGCTGCATCGCCGCGCCGATCCGGGGTGTGGACGGAAACATCGTCGCGGCCGTCAGCGTGGTGGGGGCGGCGTTCCAGATTCCCGACGCGCGCATCCCCGAACTCGCCGAGGAGACGCTCCGGGCGTGCGCGGAAATGTCCCGCTGCCTCGGCCACCGCCCGGATACGCCGTCCGGCTCCCGCCCGGCCCGCGGATAGACGGCCGGGTCTTCAGTCGCCTGCTTCCGGGGAGGCGGCCCCCGCCCATGCGGCCATGGGATTCTGCACGCAGAACTTGCCGCCGCTGATCTCCAGCGCGGCCCCCGTGACGTACCCGGCATAGGGCGAAGCCAGAAAAGCCACGGCATGGGCCACATCCGCGCCGCCGCCGAACCGGTTCATCGCTATGCTCTGGCGCATGGCGTCGCCGTTGCGCTCCAGCAACGGCCTGGTCATGGGCGTATCGATGAGCCCGGGAATATAGCAGTTGACCCGGATGCCGTAGGGGGCCAGTTCCGCGGCCAGAACCTTGGTCATGCTGGAAACCGCGGCCTTGGTGGCCGCGTAGAGCCCGCTGCCGACCGAAGGCATGAGCGCGGCGAAGGACGAGGCATTGATCAGCACGCCGCCCTTGGACGCCATCTTCTGCCGGGCGATGCGCGCGCCGATGTAGACGGAGCGCATGTTGATCGCCACCGTGCTCTCCCAGACGTCCTCCGGGGTATCCACGATCTGGTACTGGGGATAGACCGCGGCATTGTTGATCCAGACGTCGATGCCGCCGAAGGCCGCCTCCACCTCGTCCGCATAGGCGAACATGGCGCGGCTGTCGGCCACGTCCACGGCCTTTCCGTGCACGGTGAAGTTCCGGGCGCGCAGCCGTTCCACCACGCCCGCCACGTTGTCCGCCGAACGGGCGCAGATGGAAACCTTGCCGCCGAGCTCGGCCAGCAGAGTGGCGATGTCGAGGCCGATGCCGGAGGTTCCGCCCGTCACCACGATGCTCTTGCCCGTGAAGTCGAGATTCATCATTCCATCTCCCTCCGGATGATCGCGCCTTCGGCGGCGGAAGAAGCGACCCGGGAGTACAGCTCCAGATAGCCGGTGGTGAACTTGCGCGGCGGCTTCTTCCACCCGGCGAGGCGACGCGCGATCTCCGCGTCGGAGACCTCCAGGTTGAGGATGCCGTCGATCACGTCGATGGAAACGAGGTCTCCGTCCTCGACGATCGCCAACGGTCCGCCCTCGGCGGCCTCCGGGGAGATGTGCCCGACGAAGCAGCCGTTGTTGGTGCCGGAGAACCGGCCGTCGGTGATCAGCGCCGTGGATTTGTTCAGGCCGCGGCCGTAAAGGTATTTCATCGCCATGAACATTTCCCGCATGCCGGGGCCGCCCTTCGGGCCCTCATAGCGGATGACCACCACGTCGCCGTCCACTACCCCGCCGTTCAGGATGGCCTCCTCGGCGGCCTCTTCCGAGTTGAAGACCTTGGCCTTGCCTTTGAAGCGGTGCAGGGCCGGGTCGATCGCGCCGGGCTTGCTGATGCCGGAATTCGGCGCAAGGTTGCCCCGCAGCACGGCGATGCCGCCGGTGAGGCCGAACGGATCGTCCAGCTTCCGGATGATCTCCCGATTCTCGGGGAACTGGAACCTATAGGCATCCAGGTTTTCCTTCAGCGACAGGCCCGTACAGGTCGCCACGTCCTCGTCCAGCAATACGCGCATGTTCCGCATCACGCGGGGGATGCCGCCCGCCTGCCAGAATGCCTCCATGTCCCATTTGGCCGCAGGATTGACCTTGGCGATCTGCGGGATGCTCTTGTTGTGCTTCTCGAACAGCTGCAGCACGCTCACGCCCATCTGCGCCTCGTTGGCGACGGCGCTCAGGTGCAGCACGGCATTGGTGGAGCCGCTGATCGCCATGGTCACCTTGACCGCGTTCTCCATGGCCGCCGCGCTCATCACCCGGCGGGCGGTGATGCCCTTTCGCGCCAGCTCGCAGACGGCCATGCCCGAAGCGTATGCGGAACGCAGGCGGTCCGAATGCACCGCCGGAATGAGCGCGCCGCCGGGCAGGCACATGCCCAGCACCTCGGTCAGGCAGCACATGGTGTTGGCGGTGCCGAGGAAGGAGCAGGAGCCGCAGCCCGGACAGGCCAGGTCCTCCAGCGCGGTGTATTCCTCCAGCGAGATCTTCTTGGACGAATACATGCCCCGGGCCTCGGAGATGGAAGTCAGGTCCGACTTGCGCCCGTCGAAGCACACGCCGCCGGCCATCGGCCCGCCGTGCACCATGATCGCGGGAATGTCGAGCCGCGCCGCGGCCATCAGCATGCCCGGGACGATCTTGTCGCAGGAGGCGAGCATCACCAGGGCATCCAGGCGATGCGCCCGCACCTGCACCTCGATGGAATCGCAGATCAACTCGCGCGACGGCAGGATGAAATGCATGCCGTCGTGCCCCTGGGCGATGCCGTCGCAGGCGGCGATGACGCCGAATTCCACGGCGGTCCCGCCGCCCCGGTAGATGCCGTTCTTGACGAACTCTCCCACCTGCCTCAGGTTGGCATGCCCGGGGACCAGCGTGGTCCACGAATTGGCGATGCCGATCATCGGGCGACGGTCCAATTCGTCGTTGGAATAGCCCATGGCCTTGTAAAGGGAACGATAAAAGCCGCTGCCTTCACCCTGCAAAATCGCTTCACTATCATATTTACGCATAGTCGTGCTCCCTTTTACAGGCACGCCGTGGACTGTTTTATGGATCGCTTTTTGCTTACAGGTCTCCCCGGGGGGATGAGGCGTGCGAACCTGGATGGATGCGAACGGGCATCGCCGTGACCGTCCTTTTGAAAAAACCGGCGGGGACCCGGAGCTCTTCGTCCGGGCCGCCGCACCCGAGCGCGTCCTCCCCGCCGGGGCCGGGAGGACGCGGTAAAACCGATCCGCTAGATTAGACCGACGGAAACCAGAATCATCAGCGTGATGATGGAAATCAGCGAGCCCACCATGCAGGGCGCGGTGATGTACTTGAGCCCCTGCTTGGTGTTCAGGTTGAAGAACTGCGACATGATCCAGAAACCGCTGTTGTTCAAATGGTTGAGCATCAGGGTTCCACTGCCGATGGCGAGGGTCGCGGCGACCGGGGACAGGCCCAGGGTATCCATCATCGGCAGGATGATGCCCGCCGCGGTCAGGCCGGCGGCAGTCATGGAGCCCACGGCGGTCATCAGGATCGCGGCGGTCAGGTACGGCACCAGAAGCGGCATGATGTGGCTGGACGTGACCATGACGCCCAGTTCCTTGATCACGGGCGCGGTCTTGAGGACGCCGCCCATGGCGCCGCCCATGGCGGTGATCAGCAGGGGCAGCAGCGCGACGAGAAGCCCACGCCCCACCCAGGTGCCGAACAGGATCTCCTTAAGGGATTCCTTGTCGCTTCCGGTGGTGCGGAGGTGGTGGGCCAGCACCTTGTCGCCCTTGGCGAAGCCGAGCACCAGCGTGAACACCACGCCCAGCAGCAGCGCGATGACGCGGTCGCCCGTCGAGGTGAAGAAGACCCGCGCCGCCGTTCCTTCACCCATGTACACCTTGGCGAACGAGCCGAAGGTGATGAGCACCACCGGAATCAGCACCGGCAGCAGGGCCACGAAGGCATTGGGCAGGCCGGGCGCATGGATGATGATATCCTCCACCTTATCGGATTTGGCGGGCTCGAAGCCTTCCACGAAATCCGGACGGGGGTCGATCCATTCCTTTTCGCACCACTTGCGCATCAGCAGCCACGTGCCGAAGAAGGCCACGGCGCTGATGACCGTGCCCCAGAAGATCGTCAGCCCCAGATCCGCGCCGTACATCAGGGCGATGGCCAGGATGCCGGGGGTTGGCGGGACGAGGGCATGGGTCAGGAACAGGCCGAGGCCGGTGAACGCCGCCATGGAGGACATGGAAATCTTCCTCCGCAGCGCCAGGATGGATGCGATGGGCGCCGTCAGCACCATGGTGATGT
Organism: Oleispirillum naphthae; assembly: GCA_027864655.1. Classification (GTDB taxonomy): domain Bacteria; phylum Pseudomonadota; class Alphaproteobacteria; order Rhodospirillales; family Rhodospirillaceae; genus Oleispirillum; species Oleispirillum naphthae. The sequence goes on along the minus strand of JAQAZG010000011.1, from coordinate 56,144 downwards.
CGCCGAACACGGGAATGGAGACGATGAAGGCGGTGAGGGACGGTGCGAGCTCGAGCGCCTTGCCCCGGAACAGGCGGGTGAAGAAATTGGCGATGGCGGTCGCCGCACCGGTGTCCTGAATGCCCATTGCGAGAATGGAGCCGAGGATGATGGTGACCCCGATCCCATTGAGAGTGCCCCCGAACCCGGCATTGACCAGATTCACGGAACCGATAAGCCCATTCCCGAGAGCGAGCCCCAGTCCCAGGCTCGTCAGGAAGAGGGCGAGCACGGGATGCATCTTGAGTTTTATGATCAGCACGATCAACGCCGCGATGGCGAGAGCCAACGTAACAAGGAATATTCCAGGCGTCATGGTAGCGGACATCGGGTTCATTATTATTCTCTCCCAGTTCAATCTATGATGAAGAAAAAGCTGACAGAACTCATGCGGATAACTACTTCCGGAGGTCGAGGGCGACATCGAGGATCATGTCTTCCTGACCGCCGACCATGCGGCGGCGGCCAAGCTCGATGAGGATCTCGCGGGTATCGATGCCATAGGCGCGGGAGGCCTTTTCGGCGTGCCGGAGAAAGCTCGAATAGACGCCCGCGTAGCCGACCGAGAGGCTTTCGCGATCGACACGCACGGGGCGGTCCTGCAATGGCCGGACGAGATCGTCGGCGGCGTCCATCAGCTTGAACAGGTCGCAGCCGGTCTCCACGCCCTTGCGGTCGAGCACCGCGATCAGCGCCTCGATCGGCGCGTTTCCGGCGCCCGCGCCCATCCCGGCGAGCGAACCATCGACGCGCACCGCGCCCGCCTCGATGCCGGCGACCGCATTGGCGACGCCGAGGGTGAGATTGTGGTGGGTATGGATGCCGACCTCGGTCCGTTCATCCAGGGCGTCCCGCAGCGCGCGCACGCGCCCGGCGCAGCCTTCCGGCAGCAGCGCCCCGGCGGAATCGGTGATGTAGACGCACTCGGCGCCGTAGCTTTCCATCAGCTTGCCCTGCGCCACCAGGTCCTTGGGTTCGAGCATGTGCGCCATCATCAGAAAACCCACGACATCCATGCCGAGGGCGCGGGCCGCCTCGATATGCTGGCACGAGACGTCGGCCTCGGTGCAATGCGTCGCGATGCGCACGGAGCGCGCCCCCGCCGCATAGGCCCGCTTCAGGTCGCTCACGGTGCCGATTCCGGGCAGGAGCAGCACCGTCACCACCGCGTGGGTGCACGCCTCGGCCACCGCGGAGATCCATTCGACATCGTCATGGGCGCCGAAGCCGTAATTGAAGGTCGAGCCGGTCAGGCCGTCGCCGTGGGTGATCTCGATCGCATCGACCTTGGCCGCATCGAGCGCGCGTGCGATCGCAGTCACGCTCTCGAGCGTGTACTGGTGGCGGACCGAGTGCATCCCGTCGCGCAGGGTGACGTCCTGGACGTAGAGCTTGTTCTTGTTCGGACGCGCCATCATGCAATCTCCTTGGCGAGAATTCGGGCAGCCCAGTGGTCTGCCGTGACGAGGGCCGCAGAAGTCATGATGTCGAGGTTGCCGGCATAGGCCGGCAGGTAATGCGCGGCCCCCTCGACCTCGAGCAGGACGGTGGTCTTCAATCCGGAGACGAAACCGATCCCGGGAATCCGCAGCGGCGCATCGTCGCCGATGACTTCGAACTGGACGCTCTGTTTCAGACGGTAGCCGGGCACGTATTTCTGCACCGCGGCGGCCATTTCGTGGATCGACGCCTCGATTGCGGCCCTGTCGCCGCCCTGCGAAAGCGTGAACACGGTGTCGCGCATCATTGGGGGCGGTTCCGCCGGATTGAGGATGATGATCGCCTTGCCGCGCTCGGCGCCGCCGAGAATCTCGATCGCCTTCGACGTCGTTTCGGTGAATTCGTCGATGTTGGCGCGCGTCCCCGGCCCCGCCGACTTCGACGCGAGCGAGGCGACGATCTCGCCGTAGACCAGGCGGCCGACGGCGCGCTTGACCGCGTAGATCATCGGAATGGTCGCCTGCCCGCCGCAGGTCACCATGTTGACGTTGGGCTCGTCGATGTTGGCGTCGCCGTTGATCACCGGGATGGTGAACGGGCCGATCGCCGCCGGAGTCAGATCGATGACCTTCTTGCCGTCGCGTTGCAACAGGGCGTTGTTGTGCAGGTGCGCCTTCGCGGAAGTGGCGTCGAAAACGACCCGAATGTCCTGGTAGGCGGGCATCCTCAACAGCCCTTCGATTCCTTCGTGAGTGGTCGGAACATGCATGCGCGCGGCGCGGGCGAGGCCGTCGGATTCGGGGTCGATGCCGATCATCGCTCCCATTTCCAGATGCTTCGATTTGCGCATCACCTTGATCATCAGGTCGGTTCCAATATTTCCAGAACCGATTATTCCGCATTTGACTTTTTTCATCCGAACAAACTCCAGATTAAGCGCATGCATCAGAATGTGATCTACATGAACATGCCCTAATAATGCGCACATACATGGCGCATACTGCACAGACACAAACAGACATCACATTTATTCTGGTATTTTAAGTGTGTGGTGACTGCCTGGGAGCCATCCACACCGTCCTCCCTGGGTTCGTTTGGTTCTGTATACTGAACCTATGGTTTTATATAAAAAACCACACCCAAGGCATCCATGCAAGAAAAATCCGAGAGGCGGCCCCGGAAAATTGGACGGGGCGTCAAGCTATTCCCCATCCTGAAAAGGAGAGGGATTTATGGAAATCGGGATGGAAGATTGCCCCCTGTACCGGCGTGATCGGCAAGGGGAAGGCCCGCAAAGACCGGCGAGAGAGCAAGGACGAGGAGAAGACCGTCGAACGGGACGATACCTCGAAGAACGCCGTCGGCGGCAACGACCTCGCATCCGGTTACGAGAGTCCGCAGCCGACGACGATCCAGGCGGCCGCCGACGATCCGACGATCACCTACGAGACGACGACGATCGACCGGCAGAATGGAGCGGCGACCTACGAGGGGTGCAACGCCTACTACACCACCACCCGATACGAACGGTGGGAGCGACCCGACGCCACGGTCTACGAGATGGCCGTCGGCGACGGCTCGCCGGTCGGTCCCGCCAACGTGTGCGGCACGACCACGGAAACGGCGGCCTATACGCAGGTTACTTACTCCGGCGCGTATATCCTGAACGGCTCCGTGAGCGCATCGAATATCTCGATCATGCGCACCGTGCGGACAAACCCCTACACCGGGGAAACGTTCGCAGCGTCTCCCGTAACCAATCTGGTTTCATCGATCGGCTCTGTGCACGCCAGCAATTCCAGTTGCCCGCCCTCATCCACCTCTTGGTTCTTCGCGCATGGTCGCGCCCGGAAAGGTCGTCGTGGACCGGCGCGGCGAAGGCAAGCGGATCGTCGATGCGCCGGACCTCACGCTCGCGCGCGTCGAGGACATCTGCAAGGCGCTCGCCAACCACACCGGCGTCCAGTTCGACCCCGACACCGCGCCGAAGCTGTCGTGCGTGATCCCCGAGGCCAGGCATCGCTTCGAATGCCTGGTCGGCGCCTCGGTGCAGACGGGGATCAGCCTCGCGATCCGCTGCAAGCATCCGTTCACGCCGACCTGGGAACAGGTCGGCGTCGGCCCCGACCTGCTCGGGTACCTGGAAGAGACGATCATGGGGGAGCGCAACCTCATCGTCTCCGGCGCCACGAACACCGGCAAGACGACGCTGCTCAACAAGTTGCTCGAATTCCTCCCCGACGACCGCCGCGTGGTGGCCGTCGAGGATACCCCCGAGCTGCACATCGACCGCTTCTGGGACGGCGTCGGCCTGGTCGCGGCCCGCGAGGCGTCCACGAGCAGCGGCATGGTGACGTGGCGCGAACTCTACGACCACCAGATGCGCATCACCCCCGATCATGTGATCTTCGGGGAAATCTCCACGCAGAACGCCTTCGCGGCGCTCGGCGCGCTCAACAGCGGCATCACCGGGTTCTCCTGCACCATCCACGCGGAAAGTCCGCTGCAGGTGCTCAAGCGCAAGTTCGTCCGGAACATCGCCTGGGCGGGCGAACGGATGTCGGACATCCCCGAGTTCCTGGCCGAACTGGTCGACGTGATCGTGCAGATCAAGCGCGACGCTTCCGGCTTCCGCCGCATCACCGACGTCTACGAGCCGCGCAACGACCACTGGGTGATGCGGAACGGCGAACTGCGCCTACAGCGGCCGCACCTCCTCCACACAGCGCAGGAGGACGGCCGATGAAAATGCGTCCTCAGCCCGCCTTGGGCAGTTTCGCCGCCTTGCGCAACGCGTCGTTGATCCGCGTCTGCCAGCCCGGCCCGGTCGCCTTGAAATGTGCGAGCACGTCCGGATCGAGACGGATATTCACCGGCTTCTTGGGGGATTCCGCCCTTGGACGGCCGCCCCGCCGCACGGCGCTCGCCGCCGCCTGGCCTTCGGCGCGATCGACCTCGCGATCGCCGATCTTCCAGACGCCCTTCTCGAACATCTCTTCGGTCAACTCCGGCGCATCGTCGGGGTCAACCCAGGTCGGGCGCGTATCTTTCGACTTCCCGGTCATTGGCTTTCCTCATGCTGATGATCCGCCTGCCGCCGTCCCGTGGCGTCCAAACGAGCACGACGATGCGCTCTTCCAGGAATCCCACGGTGATGTAGCGGTTCTCTCCATAGTCCTTCCGTCCGTCTTCCATGGTTACGGTCGGACCCTCGAACACCCGCTCGGCGTCCGCGAAATCGAGTCCGCGTTCGGCGAGGGTGACGGCTCTCTTGGCTTCGTCCCAGGTGTTCATGGAGTAAATGTATCTACAAAAACCTCTCATGGCAAGGTTTTTGTGGATACGGAAACACCCTCTCGAACCGGGAGGGCCGCACGATGATGCCGCTCGCCGCCCTCGCGGTCCTCGCCCTCGCCGCGCTCGCCACCGGCTTCGCGTGGCAGGTGGTCTGAGGCTTCCATGAATAGCCCCTAGAACGGTAGACGCCTTGTCCCCTAAATTTGAGGCAAGGAGACCGACATGGGCAAAGCCGCCTTCAGCGACGAATTCAAACGAGATGCGGGAAGAGGGCTGGCCGGAGTTCTGGCGATCCATCGCTCAGGGCACGCAGTGACCCGGCGATCTACTTCCGGAACGCGCCCATAGCCGGACGCTTAACCAAATTGCCGAATATCCCAAAGGTGGACATTCGATCGGTGTTAGCAGGGTGCGGATGCCCCGAGTTGGCTCCCCCCATAAGCGTTCCGTAAAAATCAGACCTCGCTTTCCGCATGGAATCCTTATGCCCCGTGGCGGCAGGATCGTGTCCGGTGATTCGTCGTCAAACGGAGGCTCCACATGTTCGACGCCGCACTTCTTGCCATGATCGTCGGTCTTTTCGCCGGGTGCGCCCTGCTGGTGCACGCCTGCGCCCGGATATAGGAGGCGCCGATGGACGGTTTCCAGCTTTTCGACGTCGTACTCGGGTCCGGCCTCGCCGTGGGGCTGCTGGTCTATCTGACCTGGGTCCTGATCCATCCCGAGAGATTCTAGGAGAGTCCGATGGACGCCAACGGCATCCTGCAAATTCTTCTCTACCTCGCCGTAATCGTCGCGCTGACGCCGCTCGCAGGCGGTTACATGGCCCGCCTGTTCGAAGGCAGGCTCACCTTCCTCGCCTGGGCGGAACGGCCGATCTATCGCCTGTGCGGCACCGCGCCGGAACGCGAGCAGCACTGGTCCGCCTATGCTTTCTCCCTGCTCGCGTTCAATCTGGTCGGCACCCTCGCGGTCTATGGCCTCGAGCGGCTGCAGGTCTGGCTACCGCTGAATCCGGCCGGGGTCGGCGCGGTTTCCCCCACGATCGCCTTCAACACCGCGGTCAGTTTCGCCACCAATACCAACTGGCAGGCCTACGGCGGCGAGACGGCGATGAGCTATCTCACCCAGATGGCGGGGCTCGCGGTGCAGAACTTCGTCTCCGCCGCCACCGGCATCGCCGTGGCGGTGGCGCTGATTCGCGGCTTCGCCCGGCATTCCGCGCAGACGGTGGGCAACTTCACCGTCGATCTGACCCGTTGCGTCCTCTATCTGCTGCTGCCGGTCGCCTTCCTCACCGCCCTCTTCCTGGTCTGGCAGGGAGCCCCGCAGAACTTCGACGCCTACGTTCCGGCCTCCACTTTGGAAGGCGTGCATCAACTGATCGCGCAAGGGCCGGTGGCCTCGCAGGAGGCGATCAAGCAGCTCGGCTCCAACGGCGGCGGTTTCTTCAACGCCAATTCCGCCCATCCCTTCGAGAACCCGACGCCGCTCACCAACCTGGTCGAAATGACCTTCCTGCTGCTGCTGGCGGCAGGGCTGACCGACACCTTCGGCCGTATGGTCGGCGACCGGCGCCAGGGCTGGGCGATCTTCGCCGCGATGGGGCTGATGTTCGTGGTCTGCGTCTCCCTCGCCGCCTGGGCGGAATCCCAGGCCAACCCCGCCCTTACCGTTGCGGGGATGGATTCCCTCGTGGGGAACATGGAGGGCAAGGAGGTCCGCTTCGGCATCGCCAACTCGGCGATCTGGGCGACTGCGACCACCGCCGCCTCCAACGGATCGGTCAACGCCATGCACGACAGCTTCATGCCGCTCGGCGGGCTGGTGCCGCTGGTCGACATCCTCCTCGGCGAGGTGATCTTCGGCGGCGTCGGCGCAGGCCTCTACGGCATGCTGGTGTTCGTCGTCCTCGCGGTGTTCATCGCCGGGCTGATGGTCGGCCGCACACCGGAATACCTGGGCAAGAAGATCGAGGCCCGCGAGGTCAAGCTGGCGGTGCTCGCCATCCTGGTCACGCCGCTGGGGGTGCTGGGGCTCGGCGCGATTTCGCTGCTCGCCGGGCCGGAGGCGATCGCCGCGCCGGGGCCGCACGGCCTGAGCGAGTTGCTCTACGCTTATGCCTCGGCCACCGGCAACAACGGCTCGGCTTTTGCCGGGTTCGGCGCCGCCACGCCGCTCAACGCCATCCTTCAGGGCGTCGCGATGGTTTTCGGCCGCTTTGCCGTGATCGTCCCGGTTCTGGCGATTGCCGGATCGGCGGCGGCCAAGAAGACGGTTCCGCCCTCCGCCGGTACCCTGCCCACCCACGGCCGTCTGTTCGTCACCCTCTTGATCGCGGTGACCGTGGTGGTGGGAGGTCTCACCTTCTTCCCGGCACTGGCTCTCGGGCCGGTGGTGGAACACCTCGCCCTGTTCTCCGGCACCTTGTTCTGAGGAGTTTTCGAGATGACCGTACATCGTCCCGCCGCGGGCACGCTGTTCGACCGCGGCATCCTGCAACAGGCGGCGATCGACGCCGTCCGCAAGCTCGATCCGCGCCGCCTCGTCCGCAACCCGGTGATGTTCGCCACCGCTGCCGTCGCCCTCGCCGCCAGCATCCTCACCGCGCGCGGCGGCGAGCACTTCGGAGTGATGGTGCAGATCAGCGCCTGGCTGTGGATCACCGTGCTGTTCGCCAACTTTGCCGAGGCGGTGGCCGAGGGCCGCGGCAAGGCGCAGGCCGCCTCTCTGCGCCGTACCCGGAGCGAAACCACGGCGAAGCGCCTGGCCGCCGCCGAGGCGGAAGACTTCGAGGCCGTACCCGCCTCGGCCCTGCGCGCGGGAGACCTGGTGGCGTGCGAGACCGGAGACATCATCCCCGGCGACGGCGACGTGATCTCCGGTATCGCCACCGTAGACGAGAGCGCGATCACCGGCGAATCCGCGCCGGTGATCCGCGAGTCCGGCGGCGACCGTTCTGCGGTGACCGGCGGCACACGGGTGGTCTCCGACCGCATCGTGGTGCGCATCACCCTCGATCCGGGGGAGAGCTTCCTCGACCGCATGATCGCCCTGGTCGAGGGCGCGAAACGGCAGAAGACCCCGAACGAGATCGCGCTCACCATCCTTCTGGTAGGGATGACCCTGATCTTCCTCATCGTCGTCGCCACCCTTCCCGTCTTCGCCTCCTGGTCGGGGACGGCGGTGCCCGCGGTGTTCCTCGCCGCGCTGTTCGTCACCCTGATCCCGACCACCATCGGCGGCCTGCTCTCGGCGATCGGCATCGCCGGGATGGACCGGCTGGTCAAATTCAACGTCATCGCCAAGTCGGGCCGTGCCGTCGAGGCGGCGGGCGACATCGACGTCCTGCTGCTCGACAAGACCGGCACGATCACCCTGGGGGCACGGCAGGCGGCGGAGTTCCTGCCGCTCGCCAGGGTCAACGAGCGCGACCTCGCCGAGGCCGCCTTCCTCTCCTCGCTCGCCGACGACACGCCGGAGGGCAAGTCGATCGTCGCGCTCGCCCGCACCCGTTACGGCCTGACCGGAGGCGGCGAGGGGATGCATTTCGTGCCGTTTACCGCGCAGACGCGGATGAGCGGCGTGGACTTTGCCGGAAGCAGCATCCGCAAGGGCGCGGCGGATGCCATCCGCGCCGGGCTGGAAGGCGGACTCTCCGCCGCTTCGGCGCGGGAACTCGACCATCTGGTGGAGCGCGTCGCCAAGACCGGCGGCACGCCGCTGGCGGTGGTGCGCAACGGCCGCCCGCTCGGGGTGATCCACCTCAAGGACATCATCAAGCCCGGCATCCGAGACCGCTTCGCCACCCTGCGCGAGATGGGCATCCGTACCGTGATGATCACCGGCGACAACCCCCTCACCGCCGCGGCGATCGCCGCCGAGGCGGGGGTGGACGATTTCCTCGCCGAGGCGACGCCGGAACGCAAGCTGGAGCTGATCCGCGAATACCAGCAGGGCGGGCGCCTCGTCGCGATGTGCGGCGACGGCTCCAACGACGCTCCGGCCCTGGCCCAGGCCGACGTCGGCGTGGCGATGAACACCGGCACCCAGGCGGCGCGCGAGGCGGGCAACATGGTCGATCTCGAAAGCGACCCGACCAAGCTGATCGAGATCGTGATGATCGGCAAGCAGCTGCTGATGAGCCGAGGCGCACTCACCACCTTCTCCATCGCCAACGACGTGGCGAAGTACTTCGCTATCATCCCGGCGCTCTTTCTCGCCTCCTATCCGCAGCTTCAGGCGCTCAACGTCATGGGGCTGGCGAGTCCGCAATCGGCGGTCCTCTCGGCGATCGTGTTCAACGCCCTGATCATCGTTCTTCTCATTCCGCTCGCGCTGAAGGGGGTGCGCTACCGTCCGGCAGGGGCGGGAACCCTGCTCAAGCGCAATCTCCTGGTCTACGGCATGGGCGGCCTGATCGCCCCGTTCGCCGGGATCAAGCTGATCGACCTCGCGGTGGCCGCGCTCGGCCTCGCCTGAAACGAAGGAGTGCACCATGATCTCCCATCTGCGATCCGCCCTGGTTCTCACCCTGGTGATGACCGCGCTCACCGGCATCGCCTATCCCTTCGCGGTTACCGGCATCGCCGAACTCGCCTTCCCCCGCCAGGCGCACGGCAGCCTGATCGAACGGGACGGCAAGGTGGTGGGTTCGGCCCTGATCGGCCAGGCATTTTCCGGTCCCGGCTATTTCCATGGCCGTCCCTCGGCGGCGGGGCAGGGCTACGACGCGGCGAACTCCGGCGGTTCCAACCTCGCACCCTCCGCCCGGGCATTGGCCGAGGCGGTGCGGGCACGCATCGCCGCCGAACGCGCCGCCAACCCGGGGGAGAGAGGCCCGGTGCCCGCCGACCTCGTCACCGCCTCGGCCTCCGGCCTCGACCCGCACCTCTCGCCTGCGGCGGCGGCTTGGCAGGCGGCACGCGTCGCCCTGGCACGCGGCCTCGCGGTCGAGGAGGTGCGCGCCCTGATCGCCGCGCGTACCGAGGGGCGCACCTTCGGACTCCTCGGGGAACCGCGCGTCAACGTACTCGCCCTCAATCTCGCCCTGGACGAACGGCGGCCGATGCGGTGAACTCGGCGGGAAGGGAGACCGCGCATGAACCAGACCGAGGCGCGCCCGTCACCGGACGCCCTGCTCGCCGAAGCCGAGCGGGAGGGACGCGGCCGCCTCAAAATCTTCCTCGGCGCCGCCCCCGGCGTCGGCAAGACCTACGCGATGCTCGGCGCCGCCCACGAACGCCGCCGGGAAGGCATCGACGTCGCGGTCGGTTTCGTCGAGACGCACGGCCGCAGCGAGACCGAGACCCTGGTCGAGGGCCTCGATGTGGTGCCGCGCCACCGCATCGACTACCACGAGCGGGTCTTCGATGAGATGGACCTCGACGGCTTGCTCGCGCGCCGCCCCGGCCTCGCCCTGGTGGACGAACTCGCCCACAGCAACGTACCCGGTGCGCGCCACGTCAAGCGCTGGCAGGATGTGGAGGAGCTGCTCGCCGCAGGCATCGACGTCTACACCACGGTGAACATCCAGCACATCGAGGGGCTGAACGACGTCGTCGAGCAGATCTCCGGGGTCAAGGTGCGGGAAACCGTGCCCGACGGCCTGTTCGCCGCCGCCGATGAGATCGAGCTGATCGACCTGCCGCCGGAAGACCTGATCAAGCGCCTGCACGAGGGCAAGGTCTACGTGCCGGAACAGGCGCGGCGGGCGATCCGCCACTTCTTCTCCCTCGGCACCCTCACCGCGCTGCGCGAGATGGCGCTGCGCCACGCCGCCGAACGGGTCGACCGCCAGATGATCGACTACATGCGCGCCCATGCCATCGCCGGGCCGTGGCCGGCACGTGAGCGGACCCTGGTGTGCGTCGATGCGCAAGGAGATGCGCCGCGCCTGATCCGCGTCGCCAAGCGTTCGGCGGAGCGCCGCGGTTCCGCCTGGGTGGCGGTGACGGTGGAGACACCGCGCGCCTATGCCCTCGGCGAGGCGGAGAAGGACCGCATCACCGAAGCGATGCGCCTGGCCACGCAGCTCGGCGGCGAGACCGCGACGCTCTCCGGCGACGACGTGGCGGCGACGGTGCTCGCCTATGCCCGCGACAACAACGTCACCCAGTTCGTCGTCGGACGCACGCGAGCCGGGCACCGGAGCTTCGGCAAGTCGGTCACCGACCGCCTGATCGCCGAGGCGGGCGACATCAACGTTCTGGTGGTCGGTGCCGCCGACAAGGCCGCGCCGAAGCAGTCCCCCGTGCCGCGGCAGGCCACGCCCTCCTGGTTCTATTTTTTCGCCCTGGCCGCGAGCGCCGCCGCCACCGGCATCGGCTTCGCGGTGGAGGCGATCGGCCTGCCGATCACCAACATTTCCGTCGCCTACCTGATGGCGGTACTGCTGGTGGCGGTGCGCACCGGGCTCAGACCCGCCATCCTCACCTCGGTGCTGAGCTTCTTCGCATTCAACTTCTTCTTCACAGAGCCGCGCCTCACCTTCGCCATCACCGACACCCAGAACATCCTCACCGTGGTGTTCTTCCTCGTCGCGGCCATCCTCGTGAGCAATCTCGCCGCCCGCCTGAGGGCCCAGATGGAAAGCACGCGCGAGGGCGCGCGGCGCACCGCGGCGCTCTACGATTTCGGCCGCAAGATATCCGCCGCCGTGACCCTCGACAACGTGCTCTGGGCGGTGGTCTTCCACGTCGCCTCGACCATTCACGGCAAGTCTCTGGTCCTTATGCCGGAGAAGTCCATCCTCTCCGTCGCCGCCGGATATCCACCCGAGGATCGCATCGACGACAAGTCCGCCGCCGCCGCCGCGTGGACCTGGACGCACGGCAAGGTGGCCGGGCGCGGATCGAGCACCCTGCCCGCGGCGGAATGGCTGTTCATCCCGCTGACCACGGCGCGCGGGCCGATCGGCGTGCTCGGGGTGCAGATGGAAAAGGGCACCGTACCGCCCGGTCCGGAGCAGATGCGGCTCCTGGAAACCTTGGCCGACCAGGCGGCGGTGGCGATCGAACGGACCATCCTGGTCTCCGATATCGAGGCGGCCAAGGTCGACACCGAGCGCGAACGCCTGCGCTCGGCACTGCTCTCCTCGCTCTCGCACGACCTGCGCACCCCCCTGGTGTCGATCCTCGGCGCCGCGTCGAGCCTCACCAGTTACGGCGGCCTGCTCGACGAATCCGGGCGGCAGGACCTCGCCCAGACCATCCAGGACGAGGCCGAGCGTCTCAACCGTTATGTCCAGAACCTGCTGGACATGACCCGCCTCGGCGCCGGAGCGCTGAAACCGCGCGCCGACTGGACCGACCTGCGCGACGTCGTCGCCGCGGCGGTGGAGCGCATCGGCCGCCTCGCCCGGGCGCACACCATTCAGGTGGAGATTTCCCCAAGGATGCCGCTCCTGCGCATCGATGCGGTGCTGATGGAGCAGGTGTTCTTCAACCTCCTCGACAACGCCTGCAAATACGCGCCGCCGGGCAGCGCGATCAAGGTATGGGCAAACCCGACGCCGAAGCACATATCCATCGAGGTGCTCGACCAGGGGCCGGGGATTCCACCGGAAGAGCGGGAGAAGGTGTTCGAGATGTTCTATCGGGTGCGGCAGGAGGACAGCCAGTCGGGAACCGGCCTCGGGCTCGCGATCTGCCGCGGCATCGTCGAGGCGCACGACGGCACCATCCACATCGATGCGGGGATGAACGGCGTGGGAGCGGCGATCGTCATCCACCTGCCGTTGCCGGAGGCGCCCGCCCTGCCCGAGGCCGGATCATGAGCGTCCGCGTTCTCGTCGTTGACGACGAACCCCAAATCCGCAAGTTCCTGCGGATTTCCCTCGCCGCCAACGGCTATGCGGTGAGCGAGGCGGAAACCGCGGCGGCGGGCATCGCCGCCGCCCGCGAGCGGGCGCCGGACCTGGTGGTGCTGGACCTCGGCCTGCCCGACATGGACGGCCAGGAAGCGATCAGCGCAATCCGCGGGTTCTCCGCGGTTCCGATCATCGTGCTTTCGGTGCGCGCCGACGAGTTCGACAAGGTCGAGGCGCTCGACCGCGGCGCCAGCGACTATGTGGTCAAGCCCTTCGGCATCGCCGAGTTCATGGCGCGGATGCGGGCGGCGCTGCGCTCCCGCGGAGGTGGGGACGGCGGGGAAACCTTCGTTTCCGGCGGACTTTCCGTCGATCTCGCCCGCCGCATCGTCAGCCGGGACGGCACCGAGGTGCACCTCAGCAAGAAGGAATGGGAGCTTCTCGCCTTCTTCGTCCCGCATGCGGACCACGTCCTCACCCACCGGCAGATTCTCAAAGAGGTCTGGGGACCGGCGCACGTCGAGGACACCGCCTACCTGCGGGTCTACGTCAACCAGCTGCGCCAGAAGCTGGAGGCCGACCCCGCCCATCCCGCGATCATCGTCAACGACCCCACCGTCGGCTATCGACTCCGGCGATCCGAGTAATCCTTCCTCGAATGCCTGAAACTCGCTGCCGCCAAACTTTGGTCATTAAGTTTTATCGACAGAGCTTAGCAGGGTGCGGACTAAGCCAACAATCGGCCTTTTGCATTGCCCGCCCACAGCCCGTCCGTCCGATTCCGGCCCCTTATGGATCGGTACGGGCGCATCAGCCGCCGACCAAGCCGAACATCGAGCGGTCGAGCGCAAGGTCAGCATCAATGGCCCGACGGGACATGCCGCGGAGATATGCGCCGGGAGCCAAGACACCCCTATCGAGTGCCGCACGGTCGGCGATCAAGAGAGCCAAGGCGGCGGGGTAGAGGCCGATGATCTCGCATGCGTAGCGCCAGGTCGAAGCGTCGATGCCGATCTCGGGGAGTAGCGATCTGGCGGCGTCCACCACATCGGATGTCGTCGGCTTGCGGGTGAGGCGGGGCATGCGCACGAAACCGCTTGGATGCGGCCGCCAGGGCCATGCGCGGCTTGATGCGTTCGGCGCCCGTGCCGGTGACGGCGGGCGGGCCGTCGGGTGGCGGTGTCCACATGTGGACTACAACCACCGAAGGTGGATCGAAAATCAATTGAAGGCTCTGTACGTCGGAAATCCGTTTCCGACGCGTCGGAAATTTCCCCGTCTCCTCCACAGGTTTTCCCCGCAAGGATCAACCTTTCCAAGTCCGCCGCGGCCAGTTCCTCCTTGAGGCTCCGCCGTCGTCGGTTCAATTCGTCGATCTCCGCTTTGACCTGACGCAGTCTCGGGAGCGCCAGGTCGAGCCCCGTCAGTTCGAAGCCGAAGGCGGTGAGGATGCGCCCCGTCGCCGGATCGCGACGGCCGTAGCGCCGCCGGTTGTAGGCGATGGAGACCGGCAGGCCGAAGGCCGCCGCGATCGCCCGTTCGTAGTTGTTGATCTGCCGGGGAGACACGCCCCGTTCGGTCGCCGTTTCCGCAACGGAAACGTAGACGACGGCGCGGCTTCCAGGCTGCCAATCGGCCACCCTGGTCCGCCGGATCGCCCACAGCAGATGCTCGATCTCGCGACGCGACAGACCGAAGACGTGCCCGGCCACCGGCAGCAGGTCCAGCAGCTCGGCACGCGTGTTGGATTCGCACACGCCCTTCCCTCCGAAGGGCGTGGAACGACAGGGAAAAAGGCCGCAACCATCCGTTCGGAAAACGCGCGGTTTCCCGTTGACGAGGCGTCCCGCCGCGCGCGGCAAAGGAGGCTGCCGAACGCTCTCTTTTTAGACGTGCAACAGGTCGCCCAATCCTTCGGATTAGCGGCCTTTTGCTTATGTCATTGGGATTCCACGCCTCTCCAAGCATGGCCTTGCCTTGCCCCGCCGCCATCGACTGTGCTATCACAGTCGATGGATTCGGCAGTTGGAGAAGTTTGGTGGAGCCGAGGGGAATCGAACCCCTGACCTCCGCAGTGCGATTGCGGCGCTCTCCCATCTGAGCTACGGCCCCGCAGGACGAGGCGGGGATAATGCTGAGATGTTTTCCACCTGTCAAGGGTTGTCGTGCGGCACTTGCGCCGTGCCGGTCGAGAGGCTACCTTCTTGACCTTCGACCCTAAAAAAAGCGAGCCGAATTCATGGACGTCATCCTCGGACCCCTGATCACCGTCATCCAGATGGCCCTGAATCTCTATGTCTGGCTGATCATCATCCAGGCGGTGATGAGCTGGCTGATCGCCTTCGGCGTGATCAACACCCGCAACCGCTTCGTCTATCTGGTCGGCGACTTCCTCTACCGCATCACCGAGCCGCTGCTGCGCCCGATCCGCAACTTCCTGCCCGATCTCGGCGGCCTCGACCTGAGCCCGGTGGTGCTGCTGCTCGCCATCGTCTTCATCCAGAACGTGCTCGCCCGCATCGCCATGCGCTACATCGGATTCTGAGGCGTGCCGCCCGGGCTTGCAGCGGCTGCGCAGCCCGCCGCGGGCGGCGTGCGCGTTTGCGTGCGGATCACCCCGAAGGCGCGGCGCGACGGCGTCGAGGGCCTGGCCGAAACCGCGGCGGGCGGCGCGGAGGTGCGCGTTTCCGTCACCGCGGCGCCGGAAGACGGCAAGGCCAACCGCGCGCTGATCAAACTTCTCGCCAAGCTCTGGGGCGTGCCGAAAAGCGCCGTCGCCATCGTTTCCGGAGAGACCGACCGCCACAAGATTCTGTCGATCTCGGGCGATCCCGAGCGTATTCTCCGCCGCATCGCAGAGACCCTGCCGGACAAAGGCCCGCCATCATGACCAAGACCTCCCCCGCCCGCATCATCGACGGCAAGGCCGTCTCCGCCGCGATCCGCGCGGAGCTCGCCCGGCACGTCGCGATCATCCGCGAGCAGCGCGCGGTGCAGCCGGGCCTCGCGGTGATCCTCATCGGCGACGACGCGCCGAGCCAGGTCTACGTGAAGAGCAAGGAAAAGCTCGCCGCCGAGGCGGGGTTCAGGTCCGTGGTCTACCGCCGCCCCGCCGACACCCCGGAAGAACCCCTGCTCACCCTGATCGAGGGGCTGAACGAGGACCCGGAAATCCACGGCATCCTGGTGCAGTTGCCGGTGCCGCCGCAGATCGACGAGGCCAAGGTCATCGAGACGATCTCCCCCGAGAAGGACGTGGACGGCTTCCACCCGATGAACGTCGGCCGCCTCGCCACCGGACAGGACGCGCCGATCCCCTGCACGCCTCTCGGCTGCCTCACCCTGCTGAAGCGCGAACTCGGCGACCTCGCAGGCCTGCACGCCGTGGTCGTCGGGCGCTCCAACATCGTCGGCAAGCCGATGGCCACCCTGCTGCTGCGCGAGAACTGCACCGTCACCATGGCGCACTCGCGCACCCGCGACCTGCCCGCGCTGTGCCGCGAGGCCGATATCCTGGTGCCCGCCATCGGCAAGCCCCGCTTCATCCGGGGCGACTGGGTGAAACCCGGCGCGGCGGTGATCGACGTGGGGATCAACCGCATCGATGCGGGCAAGGGCGACGGCTCCACCCGCCTCGTCGGCGACGTGGACTTCGACGAGGCGGTCAAGGTCGCGGGCCTGATCACCCCGGTGCCCGGCGGCGTCGGGCCGATGACCATCGCCATGCTGCTGCGCAATACCCTGGAAGCCTACTGCCGCATCCACCGTATCGCCTTCCCGCTCGCCTGAAAAAATCAAAACTTTACGAGGGGTCTTGGACCCCTCGCGCACCCCATGACTTTTGGTTTTTGCGCGTAGCGCCATAATCCCCCGTGCGGTTGCAGCGGGGGATATCGCCTGCCGCTGCGCGGCGAAAAAAGTTAGGGGCGGTCTGGAGGGTCCGCGACCCTCCAGAAAGTTTTTCCCTGCATCCGCGGTCACGAATTCTTCACCCCCGGAAGAGCGCGGGCGCGCTAGAGTTTTTCCGCTTCTTACGCGTCCGGGGGATTTTCCGATGAGCGGCGGCGTTTACAACGTGTTGTTCCTGTGCACCGGGAACTCGGCGCGCAGCATCATGGCCGAGGCGATTCTCGCCCGCGAGGGCGTGGGCCGGTTCAACGCCTTCAGCGCCGGCAGCAAGCCGCGGGGCGAGATCGACGGGACGGTGCTGAAGATTCTCACCTCGACCAACTATCCGGTCGCGCACCTGCGCTCCAAATCGTGGGAGGAGTTCGCCGCCCCGGATGCGCCGGCGATGGACTTCGTGTTCACCGTCTGCGACTCCGCCGCCGCCGAGCCCTGCCCGGTATGGCCGGGGCAACCGATGACCGCGCACTGGAGCCTGCCCGACCCCGCCCTGTTCACCGGCAGCGAGGCGGAGAAGGCGGCCTTCTGCGCCGACATCATGCGCATGCTCAACACCCGCATCGGAATTTTCGTGGCGCTGCCGATCCGCGGTCTCGACCGCCTTGCCCTGCAGCGCCGTCTCGACGCCATCGGCGCGGAGGCTCCCGCCGAGGCCTGAGCCCCCTCCCTGCGGCGCGGCCGGGTATTCCTTATGGCATTTTTCATTTCGTCATTTAGCGAAATGATGTTAATGTCAACCCATGATCGACGCACTCGCAACCGCCGCCAAGGCCCTGGCCGACCGCAACCGCCTGCGCATCCTCAAGATGCTGGAGGGCGGCGAGCTTTGCGTCTGCCAGATCGTCGCGGTGCTGGGGCTCGCCCCCGCCACCGTCTCCAAGCACCTCTCCCTGCTCCGCGCCGCCGGGCTGCTGCTGCAGCGGCGCGACGGGCGCTGGGCCTATTACCGCCTCGCCCCGCGCGGCGAAGGCGGCTTCGTGCCCGGCTTGCTGGCGCTCGCCGCGGCGCTGCCCGCCGACGACCCGGTGGTGGCCGCCGACCGCAAGCGGCTCGCCCAGGTCGGCGGCATGGACCTTGCCGAGGCCTGCGTCCAGGCGTTTTCCTCCCCCCGCGACAAGGATACCCCGATGCGCGAAGCCCCCTATTCCGTACTCTTCCTCTGCACCGGCAACTCGGCGCGCAGCATCATGGCCGAGGCGATCCTCAATGCCGAGGGCGGCGGCCGCTTCCGCGCCTTCAGCGCGGGCAGCCACCCGAAGGGCGCGCTCGACCCCGCGGTGCTCAAGCTGCTGCAGGCCGCCGGGCTGCCTACCGCGGGCCTGCGTTCCAAGTCGTGGGACGAGTTCGCCGTTCCCGGCGCGCCCGCCCTCGACTTCGTCTTCACCGTCTGCGACGACGCGGCGGGCGAGGTCTGCCCGATCTGGCCGGGGCAGCCGGTGACCGCGCACTGGGGCCTGCCCGACCCCGCCGCCTTCCAGGGCGGCGAAACCGAGAAGATCGCCTTCTGCGCCGAGGTGATGCGCATGCTGCGCGCCCGCATCGGCCTGTTCTGCGCCCTGCCGCTCGCCTCGCTGGACCGCCTGTCGCTGCAGCGCCGCCTGCAGGACATCGGCCGCGAGCGCGCCGCGGCGGAGGCCGCGCGGTGAGCGCCGCCCCGGCCTGCGGGCGGCTGTCGTTTCTCGACCGCTATCTGACCCTGTGGATCTTCGCCGCGATGGCGCTCGGCGTCGCGCTCGGCAACCTCGTGCCCGGCACCGCCGAGTTCATCGGCCGCTTCCGCGTCGGCGCCACCAACCTGCCGATCGCCGCCGGGCTGATCCTGATGATGTATCCGCCCTTCGCCAAGGTGCGCTACGAGGACCTGCCGCGCGTCTTCGCCGACGGCAAGGTGCTGCTGCTCTCCCTGGTGCAGAACTGGCTGATCGGCCCGGTGCTGATGTTCGCCCTGGCGGTGATCTTCCTGCCCGACAAGCCGGACTACATGACCGGCCTCATCCTCATCGGCCTCGCCCGCTGCATCGCCATGGTCATCGTGTGGAACGAGATCGCCAAGGGCTCCACCGAATACGCCGCCGGTCTCGTCGCCTTCAACGCGCTGTTCCAGGTTCTGTTCTTCAGCGCCTACGCCTGGCTGTTCGTCACCGTGCTGCCGCCGCTCCTCGGCCTGTCCGGCGCGGCGGTGGACATCTCGATCCGCCAGATCGCCGAGAGCGTGCTGATCTACCTCGGGCTGCCCTGCCTCGCCGGGGCGGCGACCCGCTTCATCATGCTGCGCTTCGTTTCCAAGGAGTGGTACCACAGCCGCTTCGTGCCGAAGATCGGGCCGCTCGCCCTGGCGGCGCTGCTTTTCACCATCGTCGTGATGTTCAGCCTCAAGGGCGGGCTGATCCTCTC
This sequence comes from Oleispirillum naphthae, assembly GCA_027864655.1. Taxonomy (GTDB): domain Bacteria; phylum Pseudomonadota; class Alphaproteobacteria; order Rhodospirillales; family Rhodospirillaceae; genus Oleispirillum; species Oleispirillum naphthae. The sequence continues at coordinate 37,258 of JAQAZG010000011.1, read as the reverse complement.
CCTGCCGCTCGACGTGGCGCGCATCGCGCTGCCGCTTCTCGTCTATTTCGTCCTGATGTTCCTCTTCTCCTTCGCCATCAGCCGCCGCCTCGGCGCGGACTACGAGAAAAGCGCCACCCTCTCCTTCACCGCCGCGAGCAACAACTTCGAACTCGCCATCGCGGTGGCGGTGGCGGTCTACGGCATCGATTCCGGCGCAGCCTTCGCCGCGGTGATCGGCCCCCTGGTCGAGGTGCCGGTGATGCTCGGCCTGGTGCACGTGGCGCTGTTCTTCCGCCGCACCCTGTTCCCCGCCCGAGAGGCGGCCTGACCCCTTTCCCCTTATCCCGCACGCGAGGTTCCCCGATGTCCGATGTCCACGACCTGGTCCGCGAACGCTATGGCCGCATCGCCGAAGAGGGCGGCACCGGCCCCGGCTGCTGCGCGCCGCAATCCGCCTGCTGCGGCGACGCGGCGGAAAAGTCGCGGCGCATGGGCTATGCCGAGGCGGAACTCGCCGCCGCGCCGGAGGGCGCCAACCTCGGGCTGGGCTGCGGCAACCCGCAGGCGATCGCGGCGCTGCGCGCGGGCGAGGTGGTGGTGGACTTGGGCAGCGGCGCAGGGTTCGACGCCTTTCTCGCGGCGCGGCAGGTGGGGCCGGAAGGCCGGGTGATCGGCATCGACATGACGCCGGAGATGCTCGACAAGGCACGCGCCAACGCCCGCAAGGCGGGGGCGGCCAACGTCTCCTTCCTGCTCGGGCGGATCGAGGACCTGCCGCTGCCGGAAGGACTGGCCGACGTGGTGATTTCCAACTGCGTGATCAACCTTTCCCCCGACAAGCCGCGCGTCTTCGCCGAGGCGTTCCGCGTGCTCAAGCCCGGCGGGCGGGTCGCTATCTCCGACGTGGTGCGCATCGGCGCGATGCCCGCAGCGATGACGGCGGACCCCGACGGCCTGTGCGCCTGCATCTCCGGCGCGGCGAGCCCCGCGGAAATCGAAGCCTGGCTCGCCGCCACCGGGTTCGCCGAGGCGGCGGTGAGCCTGAAACCGGCAAGCCGGGAGATGATCGCGGGCTGGGCGCCGGGCAGCGGCGCGGAGGACTTCGTCGTCTCCGCGTTCATCGCCGCGCGCAAGCCCGCGGCATAAAAACCCGGCCTGCCCCTAGCAATCCGGCGGCAGTGCGCTTATTCCTTTGAAGGGTTCCGGTCCCGCGAGAGGGACCGGCGTTGTTTCTGCCGGGAAGTCCCGTGTCCGATCCGTCCGCCTCTGCCGACCTCCCCCCCGACGCCACGGCGAAGCCGGTGCAGCGCCGCGTCGTGCTCACCGGCGCGCTGCTCTGCATGATTCTCGCCGCCCTCGACCAGAACATCGTCAATACCGCGCTGCCGCGCATCGTCGGCGACCTCGGCGGGCTCGCCCATATGTCGTGGGTGTTCACCGCCTTCATGCTCACCGCCACCGCCACCACCACGCTCTACGGGCGGCTCTCCGACATCCACGGGCGCAGGCCTCTCTTCTTCATCGCCATCGGCCTGTTCATCGTGGGCTCGCTGCTCTGCGGCATGGCGCGCAGCATGACCCAGCTGATCGCCCTGCGCGCATTGCAGGGCCTGGGCGCGGGCGGACTGCTGGTGCTGGCGCAATCGGCGATCGGCGACGTGTTCACGCCGCGCGAGCGGCCGCGCTATCAGGGGATCATCACCGGCGCCTTCGCCCTCGCCTCGGTCGCCGGGCCGATCACCGGCGGCGCGATCACCGAGTTGCTCTCCTGGCGCTGGGTGTTCTTCGTCAACCTGCCGATCGCGCTGGCCGCGCTGGCGATGATCTTCCTCGGCCTCAAGGACACCGTGCGGCACGAACGCCACCCCATCGACTTCGCCGGGATCGCGCTTCTCGTCGCCGCCACCACCGCGCTGCTGCTGCTGCTCGCCTGGGGCGGCGGCGAATTCCCCTGGATTTCGGTCACCACCGCCGGGTTCGCCCTCTCCGTCGCCGTGCTGTTCGCCCTGTTCGTCCGGCGCGAGAAGCGCGCCCCCGACCCGCTGGTGCGGCTTTCGCTGCTGCGCAACGTCACCTACGCCCGCGGCGTGATGATCGGCGGCATGATGACCTTCGCCATGCTCGGCTCCACGGTGTTCCTGCCGCTCTACTTCCAACTGGTGCTGGGGATGAGCCCGACGGCGGCGGGCGCGATGCTGCTGCCGCAGGTGGTGGGGATGATGATCACCTCGGTGATCGGCGGGCGCATCGTCTCCCGCCTCGGCAGCGGGCGGGCCTTCCTGCGCGCCGGGATCGCCGTGGAAGCCCTGGCGCTGATGAGCCTCGGCTGGTTCGCCCACATCGGCGGCGGGGCCTATGCCTTCATGCTCTCCACCTTCTGCCTCGGCTTCGGCATGGGCATGGGCATGCCCAACCTCACGGTGACGGTGCAGAACGCCGTGCCCTACCGCGAACTCGGCGCGGCCACCGGGATGATGACCTTCATCCGCTCGCTCGGCGGCGCGCTCGGCGTGGCCGCCTCCGGCACGATCATGGCGCAGCACCTGCTCGCCGCGCTGGGGCGCGACCACGCGAGCCTCTCCGCCGGGGCGCTCCACCGCCTCTCGCCCGCCGACCTCGCGGCGATCGCCGGGGTCTACCACCACGCGCTGATGTGGTGCTTCTGGCTCTCCGGCGCGGTGATGGGCATCGCCTTCCTGCTCACCCTCGGCCTGCCGAACACCCGCCTGCGCGACCGTATCGAAGACGCCGCCGAGGCGTAAAACAAAAACTTTGCGAGGGGTCTTGGACCCCTCGCGCTCCCCCTGCCTTTTTCGTTTTGCGCGCAGCGCCATAGAGCCATCACGCGGCGTGACGGTTGACTGCCGCTACGCGGCGAAAAACAAGTTATGGGGGGTGTGGGGGGACCGAGTCCCCCCACAACGTTTTGGTGTTACGCGCTCGCTCCGGCGAGACCCAGCAGCAGGGCCGGGTCGTCGGTGATCACCCCGGTCACCCCCCAGCCCCACAGGCGCATCGCCTCCGCCGGGTCGTTGACCGTCCAGGCATAGATTTCCAGCCCCGCGGCGAGCATTTCCACGGCGAACGCCGGAGAGAGGGCACGGCGGTAGGGATGCAGCGCCACGGCCCTCACCCGCGCCGCCTGGAGCGCCCAGTCGTCGGGGATTTCCTCGCAGAGAATGCCGAGGCGGATATCCGGCCGCGCCGCGGCGAGAACCGCGAGCACCTCCGCGTCGAAGCTCGACACCAGCAGCCGCTCCCTGGGCCACGGCCGCCGCGTCAGTTCCAGCACCAGGGCGGCGGCGAGGTCTTCGGCATCGCCGCGCGCCTTGACGTCGAGGTTGACCGAAAGCCCGAAGTCGTCCAGCGCCTCCAGCGCCGCGGCGAGGGTGGGCACCTTTTCGGCGACGCCGAGGAGGGCGAGGTCTTCCGCCGCGAGGTCGGCGAGGCGCTCCCGCCGCCCGGCGATGCGCCCGAGGTCGGCGTCGTGGCAGATCACCGGCGTGCCGTCGCCGAGCAGCGACACATCGGTTTCCACCCAGCGCGCACCGACGCGCGCCGCGGCGCGGAAGGCGGCGAGCGTGTTCTCCGGGGCGAGGCGCACGGCCCCGCGGTGACCGATTACGCGACCGGCCGGCATGGACGTGCCTCCAAAGCTGCGGACGGGGCTTCCCAGGGGATGCGGTTCCCCGCCGCATCGAACAGGTGGAGGCGCGCAAGCGGCATCTCAAGGGCGAGCGGCGCATCCGGCGCGGGGGCCGCCGCGGCGCGCGCCACCAGCAGCGGACCGTCGGCGAGGCGGACATGCACCAGGGTATCGGCCCCCAGCGGCTCCACCAGTTCCACCGCCGCCGCCGCGCCGCCTTCGAGCCCCAGGTGCTCCGGCCGGATGCCCAGCGTCAGCGGCCCCGGCGGCGCGCCGAGCCCCGGCAGGGCGAGCGCCAGGTGCGGCGAGACGCGGGCGAAGCGGCCGTCCCACTCCGCAGGCAGCAGGTTCATCGCCGGGGAGCCGATGAACCCGGCGACGAACACCGTGGCGGGCCGCTCGTAAAGGGCGAGCGGCGGGCCGATCTGTTCCGCCACGCCCCGGTTCATCACCACCAGGCGGTCGGCCAGCGTCATCGCCTCCACCTGGTCGTGGGTGACGTAGACCGCGGTGGTGCGGAGGCGGCGCTGCAGGCGCTTGATCTCGACGCGCATCGAGACGCGCAGCTTGGCGTCGAGGTTGGAGAGCGGCTCGTCGAAGAGGAACACCTTGGGCTCGCGCACGATCGCCCGGCCCATCGCGACGCGCTGCCGCTGCCCGCCGGAAAGCTGCGCCGGGCGGCGCTCCAGCAGCTCGGTGAGTTCGAGAATCTCGGCGGCGCGGCGCACCTTCGCCGCGATCTCCGGCTTCGGCACGCGGCGGTTCCTGAGGCCATAGGCCATGTTGCCCGCCACCGTCATGTGCGGATAGAGCGCGTAGTTCTGGAACACCATGGCGATGTCGCGGTTGCCCGGTTCGCGGTCGTTGACCACCGCGCCGTCGATGACGACGCGGCCCCCGCTCACCGTTTCCAGCCCGGCGACGAGGCGCAGGAGCGTGGACTTGCCGCACCCCGAGGGACCGACGATGACGATGAACTCGCCGTCCGCCGCGTCCAGCGACACCGCGTTCACCGCCGGAACGCCGTTGTCGTAGCGCTTGGTCAGGGCTTGCAGGGAAAGGGTCGCCATCGCTCGTCCTTTACTTTTCGCTGTCCACCAGTCCTTTGACGAAGAGCTTCTGCATCGCCACCACCACCGCCACCGGCGGCAGCATGCCGAGGATGGCGGTGGCCATCACCAGGTTCCAGATCGGCTCGGAATCCGGCACCGCGACCATGCGCTGGATGCCCATCACCACGGTGTAATGGGCCTCGTCGGTGGTCGCGATGAACGGCCAGAGGTACTGGTTCCAGCCGTAGATGAAGAGGATGACGAACAGCGCCGCGATGTTGGTGCGCGACAGCGGCACCAGGATGTCGGCGAAGAAGCGCATCGGCCCGGCGCCGTCGATGCGCGCCGCCTCGGCAAGCTCCGGCGGCACCGAGAGGAAGAACTGCCGGAACAGGAAGGTGGCGGTGGCCGAGGCGATCAGCGGCAGCACCAGCCCGGCGGTGGAATCGAGCAGGCCGAGACCGGCGACCACCTGGAAGGTCGGCACGATGCGCACCTCCACCGGCAGCATCAGGGTGAGGAAGATCATCCAGAAGATGGTCTTGCGCAGCGGAAAGCGGAAATAGACGATGGCGAAGGCGGAGAGCAGCGAAATCGCGATCTTGCCCACCGCGATCAGCACCGCCATCGCCAGGCTGTTGAGCATCATCCGCCCGACCGGCGGCACCCCCGCCGAGCGCATCCCCTCGAACAGCACCGCGCCGTAGGTCTGCAGGAAGTGGCCGCTCGGCCACAAGGTGACGTCGCCGCTGAGCAGGCGTCCGCCCTCCTGCGTCGAGGCGACGAAGGCGAGCCACACCGGCAGCGCGAGGAGGAGGACCCCCGCGATCAGCACGGTATGGCGGATCAGGCCGAGGAAGGGGCGGTTTTCGACCATCACGCCCCCGCCTTGCGGTCGAGCAGGCGGAACTGCGCCACGGTGAGCGCCGCGACGATCGCCATCAGCACCGCCGACTGCGCCGCCGAGCCGCCGAGGTCGAGGCCGATGAAGCCGTCGTTGAACACCTTGTAGACCAGGGTCTCGGTGGCGCCGCCGGGGCCGCCCTGGGTGGTGGCGTGGATCACCGCGAAGGTCTCGAAGAAGGCGTAGACGACGTTGACCACGAGCAGGAAGAAGCTGGTCGGCGCGAGCAGCGGAAAGACGATGGTCCAGAAGCGGCGGAACGGCGACGCGCCGTCGATCGCCGCGGCCTCGATCAACGCGGCGGGAATCGCCTGCAACCCGGCGAGAAAGAACACGAAGTTGTAGCTCACCTGCTTCCACGACGCGGCGACGGTCACCAGAACGAAGGCCTGCGCGCCGTCGAGATAGGGGTTCCAGGCGATGCCCATGCGGTTGAGGCCGACGCCGACGACGCCGATGGTCGGGTTGAACATCAGGAACCACAGCACCCCGGCAAGCGCCGGAGCCACCGCGTAGGGCCAGATCAGCAGGGTGCGGTAGGCGCGTCCGCCGCGCACCGCGCGGTCGGCCATCGCCGCGAGCAGCAGCGCCGTGCTCATCGACAGGAACGCGACCAGGGCGCTCATCGCCACCGAGCGGAGGAAGGTGTCGAGATAGCGCGGGTCGGTGAGCGCCTCGACGTAGTTGTCGAGGCCGACGAACTCGGTGGACAGGCCGAAGGCGTCCTCGCGCAGCAGCGACTGGCGCATCCCCTGCGCCGCGGGCCAGAAGAAGAAGACGAGCGTCACCGCTGCCTGCGGCGCGACCAGAAGATAGGGCAGGAAGCGGTTGCGGAACACCACCTGAACGGCCACGCGGTCTGCTCCTTTGCCGATAAGGGCCGCCGCCGCCGAGGGGAGCCGGCAGCGGCGGGGACAGGGCTTGCGGGGGGATGGCAGCCCTGCGGGGAAAGTTAACCCTTGTTGGCCTTCTCGAAGGCGCGCAGCAGCTTGTTGCCGCGTTCCACCATCGTCTTGAGCGCGGTCTTGGCGTCAACCTTTCCGGCCCACGCCGATTCCAGCTCGTCGTTGATGATGTCGCGGATCTGCACGAAGTTGCCGAAGCGCAGGCCCTTGGAGTTGGCGGTCGGCGCCTTGTGGGTGATCTCCTTGATCGCCACGTCGGTGCCCGGGTTCCTGTCGTAGAAGCCCTGGCTGCGGGTCAGTTCGTAGGCCGCCTTGGTGATCGGCAGATAGCCGGTGAACTGGTGCCAGTCGGCCTGCACCGCAGGCGAGGAGAGGTAGGAGAAGAACTTCGCCACGCCCGCGTATTCCGCCTTCGGGCGGCCGTTCAACACCCACAGCGACGCGCCGCCGATGATGGTGTTCTGCGGCTCCTTGGCGATCTCCGGCCAGAACGGCAGCGGCGCGACGCCGAAGGCGAAGCCGACGTTCTTCTTCACCCCGGCGTAGGAGGCCGAGGAGTTCATGTACATCGCGCAGTCGCCCTTGTAGAACTTCGGCGCGGCGTCGGAGCGGCGGCCGCCGTAGTCGAAGATCTTGCTCTTCTGCCAGGCCGCCATCCGGCCGATGTGCTTGACGTGCGCCGGACTGTCGATGGCGAGCCTGGTGTCGAGACCGGCGATGCCGTTCTCCCTGGTGCCGATCGGCAGGTTGTGCCAGGCGCTGAAGTTCTCGATCTGCACCCAGGACTGCCAGCCGGTGGTGAAGCCGCAGGGGGTGCCCGCCTTCTGCAGCGCCTTGGCCGCGGTTTCCAGCTCCGGCCAGGTGCGCGGCGGCATATCGGGGTTGAGGCCCGCCTTCTTGAAGGCGTCCTTGTTGTAGTACATCACCGGCGTCGAGCTGTTGAACGGCAGCGACAGCATGTTGTCGTGGGAATCGGTGTAGTAGCCGGTCACCGCGGCGAGGTAGACCTTGGGATCGAACGGCTGCCTGGTGTCGGCCATCAGCTTGTAGACCGGGTAGACCGCGCCCTTGGCCGCCATCATCGTCGCGGTGCCGACCTCGAACACCTGCACGATCGCCGGGTTCTGGCGCGCGCGGAAGGCGGCGACCGCGGCGGTCATCGTCTCGGTGTAGTTGCCCTTGTAGATCGGCACGATCTTGTAGTCGGACTGCGTGGCGTTGAAGCCTTCGGCGATGGACGCCAGCTTTTCGCCCAGTTCTCCGCCCATGGCGTGCCACCACTGGATCTCGGTGGCGGCGTGGGCCGCGGGGGTGAGAAGCAGGCCGCCCAGCAGCGCGGCGGCGATCGTCCTCGGCAGTTTCATGACCGGACTCCCTGGCATGCGTTCGAACCGGAAAAACCGTTTTTCACATATGGCCCGGTATGTTAGCCCCTTCACGCGAAAGCTTTTGGGGCGGTTCCGTGAACCATTGGTGACGATCGTCGCCTGCAGGAAGAAGGGAGGAGATCAGGTCTGGGGGTCGCCTTCCGGACCGCCCCGCACGCGGCGGCTTTCGGCCTCGGGATAGGCGAAGGCGTCGATGGTCGAGAACACCTCTTCCATGCGCGCGAGGCGCTCCGGAATGGCATCCTGCCGCCGCGGCATCAGGGCGGCCAGCAGCGCTTCGAGCAGGGCCAGGCCCGCCGCCCGGCTGCTGAACATTCCCGCGCCGCCCTCGGAATGCACCACCAGCGGCACGTCGGCGAGGCGAATCAGCGGACTGCTCCCCCGATCCGTAACCAGGACGACGGCCCCTCCGCAACGCCGGAACAACTCCATCATCTGCATCGAAATCCTGGAACACCGATGGTAGGCGATGCACACCAGCAGCGCACGGGGGCGCATCCCGGCAAGCTGATGGCCGACCGAACCGGCATTGGGCTCGAGCAGCCGCACGTCGTCGCGGAAGTACTGGGCCAGCAACGTGAAGTAGGCGGCCAGCGGTTCCGCGGCACCGCCGCCGGTGACGTAGACCTGCCTGCGGGTATCGGCCAGCAGGTCCACCGCCTTTTCGAACATGTCGGGGGGCACCGACGCCAGGGACTGGTGCAGATTGTGCGCGACGCTTTCGATATGCGCCTGCAGGATACCCGCGGATTCCGGGACGTTCTCATCCCAGTGGGTGGCGCGGATGTACTGGGAGATCGGGGAGTCGAGCATCTCTGCCGTATCTTCCCGCAAGGCTTTCATGAAGGCGATGAATCCGGGATATCCGAGCTTGCGGATGAAGCGCGTCACCGTAGCCGTGCCGACGCCCGCCCTTTCCGCGATGCCGACGAGATTCATGAACGCCACCTGGCGGATGTCCCGTTCGAAGACCTCGGCGAGGCGCCGTTCGGACTCCGACAGGCGGTCCAGTTGCGCGATGCGTTCCAGCAGTTTCTTTTCCATGCCTCAATCCGGAAAGGGCCGCGCCCGAGCGCCCGGCCGGTACGCAACCATACGAAAAAAACGCCGGCAATCGTAATTGGTTTTCGGAAAACCGCCGCTTGTGAAAATTTAATTGACATAAAAATACATAAATGTCAGTTTTTTTTCATACCCTTTCAATTCCGTTTTTCGCGTTCCTGCCTCTGGGAGACATGCCATGTTCGGGATCATCCTGACGGTCGCCGCGGTGGTGGCCGTGTCGTGGTTCGTGGTTAAAAACCATTATCCGCAAATCGTCCTTCTGGTGGCCGGTCTGGCCCTGCTGGCCCTGGCGAGCGCGGCGGGAACCCCGCCCCTGGACGCCAAGCACACCACCCATTTCCTCGGCTTCGACGTGGTCCAGGTGATGAGCAACCTGATGTCCAGCCGCCTCGCCGGGCTCGGGCTCAACATCATGGCGATCGGCGGCTTCGCCACCTACATGGAGCGCATCGGCGCGAGCAAGGCCCTGGTCAAGCTGTGCGTCAAGCCGCTGCAGGCGATCCGCTCCCCCTACCTGCTGCTCGCCCTCACCTACGTGGTGGGCCAGTTCATCGCCCTGTTCATCAACTCCGCGGTGGGCCTCGGGCTGCTGCTCATGGCGTCGGTGTACCCGCTGCTGATCGCCCTCGGCGTCACCCGCGTCGCCGCCGCCTCGGTGATCGCCACCACCTGCTGCCTCGACCTCGGCCCTTCGTCCAGCAACGCCATGCGCGCCGCCGAACTGGTCAAGACCGACGTGGTCAGCTATTTCATCCACGGGCAGATCCCGGTGGCCCTGTGCACCGTGGCCGTGGTCGCGGCGATGCACTTCTTCATGCAGCGCTGGTTCGACAAGCGCGACATCGCCAGCGGCCGCTGCACCGCGCAGGACACCACGCCCGAGGACCTGAGCAAGGCCATGGAAGGCGCCGGACCGGTCCACTACGCGATCCTGCCGATGCTGCCCCTGGTGCTGCTGATCGTCTTCTCGCCGATGGTCTATGCCGGGGTCAAACTGAGCCTGGTCACCGCCATCTTCGTTTCGCTCGTCGCCGCGCTCCTCACCGACCTCCTCACCCGCCGCGCCCTGCGCGACGTGCTGGACGCCACCAAGGCGATCTTCGAGGGTATGGGCAAGGTGTTCATCTCCACGGTGTCCCTGATCATCTGCGCCGAGACCTTCGCCACCGGCCTCACCAAGATCGGCGGCATCAACACCATGCTGCATGCCGCGGCCGGACTGGAGGGCGCCGGTCTGCCGGTGATGCTCACCGTGATGATGGGCATCATGATCCTCGCCTCCGTGGTCACCGGCTCGGGCAACGCCGCCTTCTTCGCCTTCTCGCCGCTTCTCCCCGACGCCGCGGCCAGCGTCGGCGTGCCGCTCCTGCCGCTCGTCGTCCCGGTGCAACTCGCCGCCGGGCTGGCCCGCACCATGTCGCCCATCGTCGGGGTGGTGATCGCGGTCTCCGGCATCTCGGGAGTCACCCCCTTCGATATCGTCCGCCGCACCACGCCGGTGATGATCGCCGGTCTGATCATGACCGTCGTATCCAGCCTGGTGTTCCTGTAATTCCCTGCCGAGGAAGGCGATAAGATGTCTCTGCTCCTGAAGAATGCCGCGGTCTTCGCGCCCGCCCCCCTGGGGGTCAAGGACGTGTTCGTCGTCGGTGACCGGATCGTCGCCGTGGACGACGCCCTCAGCGTCAGCCTGCCCGGACTGGAAACCCTGGATGCCCGGGGGCTTACCCTCACCCCCGGACTGATCGACCAGCACATCCACGTCACCGGCGGCGGGGGCGAGGGCGGTCCGGCCAGCCGCACCCCCGAACTGGTGCTGTCGGAACTGGTGGAGTGCGGCACCACCACCGTGGTCGGGGTTTCCGGCACCGATTCGGTGACCCGTCCGATCGAGGGCCTGCTCGCCAAGGTGCGCGCGCTGGCCGCCGAGGGCGTCAGCACGTGGATGTACACCAGCAACTACGCCGTGCCGCCCACCCTGCTGACCGGGAGCATCCGCAAGGACCTGTTCTGCGTGCCCGAGGTGCTGGGCGTGAAGATCGCCATGGGCGACCACCGCTGCTCCTTCCCCACCATCGACGAACTGATGCGCATCGTCTCCGACATCCGCGTCGGCGGCATGATCGCGGGCAAGATCGGCTTCCTCCACATCCACCTCGGCAACCTGCCCGGCGCCTTCGACCAGTTGGCGGAAGTGGTGCGCCGCGGCATTCCGGTGCGTCACCTGCGGCCGACCCACTGCGCGCGGGACAAGGCCCTGTTCGCCGAGGCGATCGCCTTCGCCAAAAGCGGCGGCGTGATCGACGTGACCTCCGGCGGCAGCTGCTTCGACACCCCGGCCAAGGCGATCCGCGCCGCTCTGGAGGACGGCGTCGAACCGGAGCGGATCACCATGAGCACCGACGGGCACGGCAGCATTCCGCGCTTCGATGCGCAGGGGGTGATGGTCGGCCTGGGCATCGGCGGAGTTTCCAGCAACCTGCGGGAATTCCGGTCGCTGCTGGACCTGGGGCTCAAACCCGAGCAGGCGCTGCCCTTCCTCACCTCGAACGTCGCGAAGCACCTCGGCCTCCCCGGCAAGGGCGTGATCGCGGCCGGGGCCGATGCCGATCTCTGCCTGTTCGACTCGCGCTTCGACCTGCGCTACGTCATCGCCAAAGGCCGCATGCTGATGCGCGGCGGCACGGTGGAGGTGAAGGGCACGTTCGAGGAGTGACCTCCACGGCGGAACCGGCTAAGAAAGAATGCCGCGTTCCGCCGTAAGGTGTTCCGTCGATGACCGTTTCCTCCTCTCCCGCCGCCGAGTTCCGCGCCGGGGCCGCCGCCTCCTCCGCGCCGACCCTGGCGCTCGTCCCGTTCGCGCTGCTGCTCGGCGGGCTCGCCGCCGCCAAGGGGTTCACCCCGCTCGAAACCGCGCTGATGTCCGCCCTGGTGTTCGCCGGGAGCGCGCAGTTCGCCGCGATCGACACCTGGACCGACCCCGCGCCGTGGCTCGCGCTCGCCGGGCTGACCCTGGTGGTCAACCTGCGCCACGTGCTGATGAGCGCCTCGGTCCTCCGCCGCATGGAGCGCTTTCCCCGCGCCGGGCGGGCGCTCGCCATGCTCTTCCTCGCCGACGAGGTCTGGGCCTTCGCCGAGGCGCGCGCCGCACGGCAGCCCCTCACCCCCGCCTACTTCGCCGGGCTGGCGTTGCCGTTCTATGCCTGCTGGGTGGCTGCGGGCGCGGCGGGCAACCTGCTCGGCCAGTGGATCGCCGATCCGCGCGCCTGGGGTTTCGACTTCGCCTTCGTCGCCATCTTCATCGTGCTGATCCGCGGCTTCCGCGCCCAGCCGGGCTTCGCCACCGCGCTGATCGCCAGCGCCGCGGCCGCCACCGCCATCGACTGGGTCCACCCCGGCCCGGCCTCGATCATCGGCGGCACGATCGCGGGAATCGCCGCCGCCGCCATCGCCCACAAGCCGGAGACGGCGCAATGAACCCCCATACCCTCGCCGCCATCGCCGCCATGGCCGCGGTCACCGTCGCCACCCGCCTCGCCGGACTGGCGCTGCCGCCGGACTTCGCCGGGAAAGGACGCCTCGCCGCCGCCTTCGCCGCGATGCCGGTGGCGGTGCTCACCGCGCTGATCGCCCCCGCCGTGATCACCGGCGGCTGGCGCGAAAGCGCCGCCGCCCTGTTCGTCGCCGCAGCGGCGAAGTACCTGCCGATGCCGGTGGTGGTGATCGCAGGCGTCGCCGCCGCCGCCGCGCTACGGGCGATCTGAAAAGACAAAACTTCACGAGGGGACATTTCCGCCTTGGGAATGCCCACCGGGCATTCCCACCACCTCCGGCGGTCGGCTCCAATCCCCTCGCGCTCCCCATAACTTTGGTTTTTGCGCGCAGCGCCATAAGCCTGTGGCGGTGGCAACAGGCATGTTGTCTGCCGCTGCGCGGCGAAAAACAAGTTATGGGGGGTGTGGGGGGACCGAGTCCCCCCGCAAAGGTTTGGTTTTACCGCACCCCTGCGCAGGGCGGTTCCCCGCTTTCCAGCCTGATCAGGCTGTCCGCCATCGCATCGGCGAGGCGGCGCGAGGCGGCGGCGAGGGCGGCGGCGGCGGCATCCGCCGAGTCCCCGGCGAGCGGCGCGGAGAACGCGGCGCGGCAGGCGGCGGAAGCGCCCTTCGGCAGGCGGCGCAGGGTCCACGAGGCTTCCACCGTGGCGCTGCCGCCGGGCACCGCGTCGAAGCGGTCGATGCGCGCCGCCAGGCGGTATTGCGGCAGCGCCGAGCCCGGCAGCGGCGCGGCGTAGACGTCCGCGGCGCGGGCGGCGCGCCACAGCGCCGCGTCGATCACCGCGCGCAGTTCCTCCGCCAGCGGTCCGGCCCAGCGGTCGGCGTCGCGCACCTCCAGGCTGCCGTCCGCCCGGGAGAGCACCAGCGCGGCACGGTCCGCGCGGCCCGGCAGCGCCACCGGCAGAACCTCCACCAGGCGCTCCGCGCCGCCGCCCGCCGCCGGACCGGAGGGGGCGGCGAGGGTGTGGTAGCGCGTCGCGGGCGAGGCTCCGCAGGCGGAGAGGCCCGCGGCGAGCAGGGCGCAGAGCAGCAGGCGAGGCGGCTTCATGGCGTGGAGTCCTTTCCGCGGAGGAGGGATTCGGGGCGGCGGTCGAGGCCGTCGGCGAGCGCGGTGAGCGCCCGCGCCGCATCCGCCAGGGCACGCAGGGCGGCGCGGGTATCCTGCTGCATCGGCGAATCCCCCGCGACCGTGCGGTTGATCGTGGCCAGCGCCTCGCGCAGGTCGGGCAGCAGGTCCTTTTCCGCCGTGGCGGAGAGGCCGTTGACGCGCTTGAGCGTGACGTTGAGGTTGGCGAGCGCGGCGCGCGCCTCCGCGCCGATTTCGTCGAACGGCACGGCGGCGATCTTCTGCACGATGGTTTGCACCTGCTGCTGCATCGCCTCCATCTCGCCCGGCACGGCGGGCAGTTCCGGCAGGCCGCCGGAGGTGCGCAGGGTTGCGGGCCGCGCCTTGGGGAAGAAGTCGAAGGCGACGTAGAGCTGCCCGGTGAGCAGGTTGCCGCTGCGCAACTGCGCGCGCAGGCCGCGCTTCACCAGGGCCGCCACCTTCTGCGGCGCATCGGCGCCCGCCTTCGCCGCGCCCAGGCGGTCGGGGTAGACCACCAGCACCACCGGCGCGTCGTAGGTGTCGGCCGCCGCGTCGTGGGCGAGGCGCACCGAGCGCACCGAGCCGATGCGCACGCCGCGGAAGTCCACCGGCGCGCCGGGCGCCAGGCCGCGCACCGAACCGCCGAAGCGCACCAGCACCTCCACCGGCGCGCCGTCCGGGGCCTTCAGCGCCTCGTCGCGCCCGGTGGCGAGGGCGAAGTCCGCGCCCTCGGCGGCGAGGTCCGCCTCCCCCGACGGCGTCTCGAAGGCGACGCCGCCCATGAGGACGCTGGCGAGCGACTGGGTCTCCAGCTTCAGGCCCGCGGCGGAGAGGCTGAGATCGATGCCGCTGGCGTGCCAGAAGCGCGTCTCCGCGGTGACGAAGCGGTCGTAGGGCGCACGCACGAAAATGCCGAGGTCGATGCGCCGCCCGTCGGCGGTGAGCTTGAAGCTCTCCACATGCCCCACCTGGATGCGGCGGAAGAACACCGGAGAACCCGCGTCCAGCGAACCGATATCCTCCGCATGCAGCACGAAGCGCCGCCCCGGCGCGTCGGAGGCCACCACCGGCGGCTCCTCCAGGCCGGTGAATTCGCTGCGCCGCTCGTCCGAACGTCCGCCATCGACGCCGATGTAGGCCCCGGAGAGCAGGGTGCCCAGACCGGAGACCCCGGTCCCGGCGAGGCGAGGCCGCACCACCCAGAAGCGGCTGTCCGCGGCGGCGAAGGCCTCCGCCTGCTTGTCGAGGTCGATCGCCGCGAGCACCCGCTTGCGGTCCTCCGAAAGGCGCACCGCGGTGACCGAACCGATATCGACGTTCTTGAACTTCACCTTGGTCTTGCCGGGCTCGATGCCCTCCGCGGTGGAAAAGCTCACGGTGATCGTCGGGCCGCGGCCGCGCACCGCCTTGACCACCAGGGACAGGCCGATCAGCGCCGCCACCAGCGGCACGATCCACACCAGGGAGGGCAGCCAGCGGCTGGCCGGGGAAATCTCGGGATCGGGAAGGGCGGGATCAGTCATGCGGAGCCTCGGAGTCCCAGAGCAGGCGCGGGTCGAAATCGTGCGCGGCGATCATCGTCAGCACCACCACCGCGCCGAAGGCGGCGGCCCCCGGCCCCGCGTCGATCGCCGCGAGCGCGCCGAAGCGCACCAGGCCGACCATCAGCGCGACGACGAACACGTCCAGCATCGACCAGCGGCCGACGAACGCGAGGATGCGGTAGAGCGCGGTGCGCCGCCGTTTGCCGCGCGGCGAGCCGCGCCCCACGGTGAACAGCAGCATGGTGAGCGAACCGATCTTGGCGAGGGGAATGAAGATGCTGACGAAGAAGATCAGCGCCGCCAGGTCCGGCGAGCCGGAGGTCCAGAAATAGACGATGCCGCTCATGATGGTGTCGGACTCCACGCCGCCGAGGGAACTGGTGCGCATGATCGGCAGCACGTTGGCGGGGATATAGAGAATCGCCCCGGCGAGCAGGAAGGCCCAGGTGCGCGCCAGGCTGGCGGGCTTGCGCGCGTGCACCGGCGCGCCGCAGCGCGGGCAGTGCGGCGCGGGCGCGCCGACCAGGCCGCAGACGTGGCAGGGCACCAGGGGCGCGGCCTCCGGCGGCGGCGGATGGGGCGCGACCGGGCGCGACTCCCACAACCCGCGCAGGTCGTAGGAGAGAATCGCGGCAAGCAGCACGGTGAGCGCGGCGAAGGCCCACAGCGCGACGCCGGGGCGGATTTCCGCCATGTGGGAAAGCTTCACCAGGGCGACGAGGACGCCGAGCATGAACACCTCCACCATGCCCCACGGGCGCACCGCCTGCAGCACGCGCAACAGCCGCGCCGCGGCATTGCAGGCAGGGTCGCGGCGCAACAGCAGCACCGCCGCGCCGAGGGCGCAGAGGTCGAGCAGCGGGAACGCCAGGGTGGTGGCGGCGACCAGGGCGGCGACCAGGGGGCGGCCGTCCGCCCACAGGGCGCGGATGCTGCCCGCGAGCGTCGCGGAGTTGGAAATGCCCTGCACCCGCAAATCGACGATCGGCGCGGAATTGGCGATGAGAAGCACGATCAGCGCGGCGCACACCAGCGCCGGCAGGCGCTCCGCATTCAGCCGTGCGCCGCGGTAGAGCATCCGGCCGCAGCGGCGGCAGCGCGCCTTTTCCCCCGGCGCGACGGCGGCGCGGCGGTAGAGCGCGCCGCAGTCCGGGCAGGCGATCAGGTCGGCGGCATCGGAGGCGGGCATGGCGGACCTTGTTTTTCAGTCTCTTTCCGAAGGTGGCGCACCTGCGGCGTTCCGGCAAGAGTGGCGCACATGCGCGCCCCGGTCTGTGACACGGACGACACATGCGGAAACCGGCCATCGGTGCTATAGGGGGCGGGAACCTGCGCGAAAGGAACGACCGCGATGACCGACGAAGGCGCACTGGTGCTGTTTTCCGGCGGGCAGGATTCCGCCACCTGCCTCGCCTGGGCGCTTTCGCGGTTCGCCCGCGTCGAGACGGTGGGCTTCGACTATCGCCAGCGCCACCGCGTCGAACTCGACGTGCGGCAGGATTTCCTTTCCGCGCTGCGCGAAAGTTTTCCGCAGTGGGCGGCGCGCCTCGGCGGCGACCGGGTGCTGGATGCGGGCGCGCTGGCGCAGATCGGCGACACCGCGATGATCGAGAACGTGGCGATCGAAACCGGCGGGAACGGCCTGCCCACCACCTTCGTCCCCGGACGCAACATCCTCTTCCTCACCCTGGCGGCGGCGGCGGCCTATCGCCGCGGGTTGCGCCACATCGTCACCGGGGTGTGCGAGACCGACTATTCCGGCTATCCCGACTGCCGCGACGACACCGTCAAGGCGGTGCAGGTGGCGCTCAACCTCGGCATGGAAAGCCGCTTCGTCCTCCACACGCCGCTGATGCGGATCGACAAGGCGGGCACCTGGAGCCTCGCCCGCGGCCTCGGCGGCGACGCCCTAGTGGAGATGCTGCTGGAGCATACCCACAGCTGCTACCTCGGCGACCGCGCGCACCGCCACGGCTGGGGCTACGGCTGCGGCACATGCCCGGCCTGCCGCCTGCGCGCCGACGGCTGGCGCCGCTGGCGGGAGGGGGATTCCTAAAAGACAAAACATTGCGAGGGGACATTTCCGCCTTGGGAACGCCCACCGGGCGTTCCCACCGCCTTCGGCGGTCGGCTCCAATCCCCTCGCGCACCTCATAACTTTTTTTGCCGCGAAGCGGCAGGCAGCACCTCCCGTGGCGACCGCACGGGCCTATGGCGCTCCGCGCAAAAATAAAAAGTTAGGGGAGGTCCGGAGGGTCCGCGACCCTCCGGGGCGTTTTGGTTTTCCGCACCTAGCGCCCCGTCCACTCCGGAGTGCGTTTCTGCAGGAAGGCGCAGATGCCTTCCTGCGCGTCCATGGTTTGCAGGTTTTCGGTCATCACCCCCGCCGCGTAGGCATAGGCCTCGGCAAGCGGCAGGTCGCGCTGCGCCTGGAACGCCGCCTTGCCCATCGCCAGCGTCACCGGCGACTTCCCGGCGAGCTTGCGGGCGAGCGCGTCGATGCGCGCATCGAGTTCGGTTTCCGGCACGATCTCGTTGATCAGGCCGATGCGCAGCGCCGTCGGCGCGTCGATCAGGTCGCCGGTGAGCAGGAGTTGCAGCGCATGCTTCGGCGCGATGGCGCGGGTCAGCGCCACCATCGGCGTGGTGCAGAACAGCCCGATGTTCACCCCCGGCGTGGCGAAGCGCGAGCCCTCCGCCGCGACCGCGAGGTCGCAGCTCGCCACCAGTTGGCAGCCCGCCGCGGTGGCGACGCCGTGCACCCGCGCGATCACCGGCTTCCTCATCCGCACGATCGCCTGCATCACGTCGCCGCACAGGGTGAACAGCTTGTGCGCGTAGACCGCGTCGAACAGCTCTGCGGACATCTCCCGCAGGTCGTGCCCGGCGCAGAACGCCGGTCCCGCGCCGCCGATCACCACGACGCGCGCCGCCGGGTCGGCGGCGACGCCGTCGAGCGCTTCCTTGAGCGCGGTCAGCATCGGCAGCCCCAGGCTGTTGCGCGATTGCGCGCGGTTGAGCGTCAGGGTGGCGACGCCTGCCGCGTCGTCGCGCAGGACATACGGATCCTCGGTCATTTCGGGTTCCCCTTGGTGAAAGCGCCTGTCCCCCGACCCTAGGACTCCCGCCCCGCCCTTGTCGAGTTTCTTCTCCCTTGACCGCGCCCGCGCGCAAGCGCACACAGCGGAGAGCGGTTTTCCCCGGCGCAAGGATTCCCGGCCATGACCTCGATGCTGAGCTTCGCCCTTCTGTGGTTCGTCGCGGTGGTGACGCCGGGACCCAACGTGCTGCTGATCGGCAGTTCCGCCGTGGCCCTGCGCCGCCGCGAATCCCTGCTTACCGTCGCGGGCATCCTCTGCGGCACCGTGGTCTGGGGCAGCGCCGGGTTCTTCGGCGTCGGGCTTCTCTTCCGCGCCGCGCCGTGGGTCTACCTCGGCCTCAAGCTCGCGGGCGGCGGCTACATCGTCTATCTCGGCGCGCGGCTGATCCTCAAGGGCGGCGAGCATCCCGCCGCCCTGCCCGCGGCGACCCGCGGCGCGGGCCGCCGCGCCTTCCGCCGCGGCCTGATGACCCAGCTCTCCAACCCCAAGAGCGGCGCCTTCGTCGCCACCATCTTCGCCGCCACCATGCCGCAGGATGCGCCGCTTTCCGCCGGGATCGCCGCGGTGTGCACCATGGTCGCCATCTCCGGCTCGTGGTACGGCCTGCTCGCCTGGGGGTTGGGGCTCGCGCGCGTCAAGGCCGCCTATCTCAAGGCGCGGCGCGGCATCGAGCGCGCCTCCGGCGCGCTGTTCGTGTTCTTCGGCCTGGAAATCGCCCTGCGGAAATAGAACGCCTCCAATTTTTTGCCCGCGCGCGCCGATAAACCGGCGACAGGCCGCCGCGAAGCCGCTAGATTGCGCGTTTCCCGGGTCCCGCCCGGCAAGGCCAACGCATAAGGATATTCCGGGAGGCACCGTGCAGGACGTAGCGGCCACGATCGACGAAAAAACCGAGGACACCCCGCCGGAGAACGAAGCCCAGGCCCAGGGCAACCTGTGGAAGGCGATCGGCCCCGGCATCCTCATGGCCTGCGCCGCGGTCGGCGCCTCGCACCTGGTGTGGTCCGCCCGCGCCGGAGCGGAATTCGGCTGGAGCCTGATGGGCCTGGTGATCCTCGCCAACGTGCTGAAGTACCCGTTCTTCCTCTACGGCCACCGCTATGCCGCCGCCACCGGCGAAAGCCTGCTCGAAGGCTACCGCCGCCAGGGCATCGGCTACGTCTACACCTTCCTCGGCATCAACATCATGACCGGGATCATCAGCATCACCGCGGTGGCGATGCTTTCCGGCGCGCTGCTCGCCACCTACGATTTCGTGCCGCTCACGGTGCCGCACGCCGCCATCGCGGTGCTTGCCGTGTGCGGCCTGATCCTGCTGCTCGGCCGCTATTCCCTGCTCGACGGCCTGTCGAAGGTGATCATCGCGGTGCTGACGATATGCACCGTCGCCGCGGTGATCCTCGCCGCCGCGCATCCGGCGGCCACCGCGCCGGGCTTCGTTGCGCCCGACCCGTGGACCTGGGCCACCCTGCCCTTCCTGGTGATGCTGCTCGGCTGGATGCCCGCGCCGGTGGACATGACCGCGTGGTCTTCCCTCTGGATGATCAGCCGCAAGCGCCAGACCGGATACTCCCCGACGCCGCGCGAGAACACCGTGGACTTCCTCATCGGCTACGGCGCGTGCATCGTGCTCGCCGTGCTGTTCGTCGCGCTCGGCGCCCTGGTGATGCACGGCACCGGCGTGAAGTTCTCCGCGGGCGGAGTCGGCTTCTCCAAGCAGTTCGTCAACCTCTATGCCGAAACCATCGGCCCGTGGTCGCGCAGCCTCATCCTCACCGCCGCCTTCGTCACCATGTTCAGCACCGCGCTGACCGTGCAGGACGGCTATCCGCGCTCGCTCGCCGCGGCGTGCGTCATCATCGGCGACCTCAAGGCCGAGCGCTTCCGCCAGATCCAGAACCTCTGCATCGTGCTGTCGGTGGTCATCGGCGCGGGGGTGATCCTGTTCTTCGTCAAGAACCTGATGCAGATGCTGGCGTTCGCCTCGATCGTCTCGTTCCTCACCTCGCCGGTGCTCGCCTACATCAACTTCAAGGTGATGAAGGGCGACAACGTGCCCGTGCAGATGCGCCCCGGCCCGATCCTCACCCTCCTCAGCTGGGCGGGCCTCGCCTTCTTCCTGGCGATGAGCGCGGGTTATGTCGCCGTCACCTTCCTGATGTGACCGCCGACTCCTGACACGCTGCGGAGGGCCTGTGCGCCCTCCGGTTCCGTCCGCGCCGCCCTCCCGCCCCGGGAGCGGCGGCGCGCTGCGTTTCGCTCTCGGCATCGGCGTTGAAATCGTATATCATATATGATATATGATTTTGAAACCCGGGTGGATGGCGATGCTGTTTCAAACCAAAAGCGGCCTTGTTTTCGAGCAATTGCGCAGCCGGATCATGGAGGGCATCTATCTGCCCGGCCAGAAGCTCACCATTTGCAGGCTGGCGCAGGAAGCCCAGGTCAGCGAGATCCCGGTGCGCGAGGCACTGAAGGCGCTCGAGGCGGAGGGCCTGGTCGAGAACCGGCCGCACGCCGGATTCTCGGTCGCGGTGCCGAAATACTCCGAACAGGACGGCGTGTTCCAGGTCCGCCAGATTCTCGAGGGCGCGGCGACGGCGATGGCCGCGGCATATCTCGACGACGAGGATTTCTGGATTCTCGAGCGCATGCTCGACGACATGCGGGAAACCGTCGAGGCCAACGACGTCCCCGCCTATGCCCACCTCGACCAGACCTTCCACGCGTTCATCTTGCGCAAGTGCGGCAACCCGGTGCTGCAGCGCATCGTCCACCAGTTGCAGTCCGAGACGCCGCAGGAACGCGCCGTCTTCGCCCTAAACCCCGACAAGATCCGCGAATCCTTCGATGCGCATGTGCGCATCGTCGCGTCGTTGCGGGCGCGCGACGGAGAGCTCTCCAACCGGTTGTTCAAGGAGCATAAGGACAACGCCCGTCAGACCTGGAAGAAGGTCAAAAGCAAAAAATAAAAAGGTATGTAAAAACAAACATATACCAAGGGAGGAATGAAGAAATGCATGCCAAGCGATGGATTTGTACCGCGGTCATGGCCCTTCTGCCCCTGACCTTGCCGGCTGCGGCCGAGGCCAAGTTCCCGAACGCGCCGGTCACCCTGATCGTCCCCTACAGCCCCGGCGGATCGACCGACATCATCGCCCGCGGCCTGGCCGAACCGTTCCAGAAGATCACCGGGCAGCCGCTGGTCATCGTCAACAAGTCGGGCGGCGGCAGCGCCGTCGGCCTCACCGAGGCGCTGACCTACAAGCCCGACGGCTACACCCTGGTCCTGGTTCCCTCCGCCTTCGCCGTGGCGAGCAAGCTCGGCATGGTGAAGTTCGACCAGACCGCCTTCGACCACATCGCCAACATCACCTCGGAACCTCTGTGCTTCGTGGTCAAGGCGAGTTCCCCGTGGAAGGACATGCGCGACGTCGTGGCCTTCGCCAAGGCCAACCCGGGCGTGGTGACGATCGGCGTCGGCGGGGCCGGCACCCTCGCCCACATGACCGCTCTCGGCATCGAGAAGCGCGGCAACATCAAGATGACGGTGGTGCCGTTCGGCGGCAACGCGCTCGCCAAGACGGCGATGCTGGGCGGCCACGTCTCCATCGCCAGCATGCATCCCTCGGAATTCGTCTCGCAGATGAAGGCCAAGCAGGTGCGCGTCCTCGGCGCGGTCACCGATACGCGCTCCCCCGACATCCCCGACGTGCCGACCTTCAAGGAACAGGGCATCGACTTCGCCTGGGACGACAGCCGCTGGATCGCCGCGCCCAAGGGCCTGGCCGCCGACGTCAAGGCGGAGCTGGTCGCGATTTTCAAGAAGGCCGCCGCCGCGCAGTCCTTCAAGGACCACACCGACAAGATGAAAATCACCATCGATTTCCGTTCCGGTGCGGCCCTCGACAAACAGATCGGCGTGCTGTTCTCGGAAATGGCCGAGATCGCCAAGGAAGCCCAAAAGTAGGCGTGTCCACGGAACCGCCCGGAGGAGGACTCCGGGCGGCCCCCGCCCCGAGGGAGGATGGCCATGATTTCCAAAGTCGTGTCCGGCGTCGTGACCGCGGTTTTCGTCCTGACCGCGCTATACCTGACGCTGCAGTTGCCCAAGGAGGCTTCCGGGGTGTCCTGCGGCATCGATTTCGTGCCGTTCATCGTGCTCGGCGTGATGCTGCTGGTCGGCGGCCTCATCCTCGCGCGGGACACCGCCGCCCTGCGCCGCGCGGGCGCGCGAACGCGAGAGAAGGCGATTCTCGTCCCCGTGCAGGCCGCCTGCGTCGCCGTCGCGGCGCTGTTCGCCCTCTCCGTAGTGAAGGTCGGCCTCGCGGTCTCCGTGCTGGTCTTCATCTTCGCGAATACCGCCATTCTCGAAACCGACTTCCGGAAGAACTGGGCACGCAACGCGGCGTTCTCCGTGTTCGCATCGGCGCTCTGCTACTTCATGTTCGCGGTGATCCTGAAGATGCCGACGCGCGGAGCCCTTTTGTTCTGACGATTTCACGCGCGCACGCCGCGCAACGGGAGGGGACGCCATGGAAGACTGGCTCGCCGGGTTGGGTTTGGTCATGCAGTTCGGGGTTCTGGCGGCGATCGCGGCGGGCGTGATCCTGGGGACGTTCATCGGCGCGATCCCGGGGTTGACCGCAACCATGGCGATCGGCCTGCTCATCCCGTTCACCTTCACCATGCCGCCCCTGATGGGCATGGGGCTGCTGCTCGGGGTCTACGTCGGCGGCTATTCCGGCGGCGCGTTTTCCTCGATCCTGCTGGGAATCCCCGGAACGCCCTCGAATTTCGTGACGATGTTCGACGGCTACCCGATGACCCGCAAGGGCGAGTCCGGCCGCGCCCTGACCACCGCGGTGTTCACCTCCTTCGTCGGCGGCACCGTCAGCGCGGTCATCCTCGCCACCGTGGCGCCGCCGCTCGCCCGCCTCGCCCTCGAATTCGGCCCGTCGGAATACTTCGCCTTCTCGGTGCTCGGCCTCACCCTGGTCGCCGGCGCCTCCGGCGGCTCGATCGCCAAGGGGGTGTGGGCCGCCTGCCTCGGCATCCTGATCTCCTGCATCGGGCCGGACCCGATCACCAGCCAGCCGCGCTACACCTTCGACAGCATCGCCCTGTTGCGCGGCATTCCCCTGATGCCCGCCCTGATCGGCCTGTTCGCCCTGCCGCCGCTGCTGCAGGAGGCCGCCCGCTATTGCGCGGAAACCCAGGTCTTCGACGCCGGAATCAGCCGCATGCTGCTGCGATGGGCGGATATCCGCCGCATCGGCCGCACCTTGGTGTCCTCCTCCCTGATCGGCACCCTGATCGGCATCCTGCCCGGTTCCGGCGCGGCGATCGCCTGCTTCATCTCCTACGACGCGGCGAAGGCGATTTCCAAGACGCCGGAGGAGTTCGGCACCGGCTGCATCGAGGGGGTGGCCGCCTCCGAATGCTGCAACAACGCCACCACCGGCGGCGCCCTGGTGCCGATGATCGTCCTCGGCATTCCCGGCGACGCGGTGACCGCCGTGCTTCTCGGCGGCCTGATGATCCACGGCCTGATCCCCGGCCCGATGTTCGTGGTCGACTCTCCGGACGTCGTCTACGGGATCTTCATCGCCTTCTTCATCTCGAACATCATCATGTTCGTGTTCCAGATGGCGACGCTGAAGTACTACACCAAGATATCCGGCATCCCGACGAAGTACATCGTGCCGCTGCTCCTGGTTTTCTGCTGCCTCGGCACCTACAGCCTGTCCACGTCGCTGTCCGACGTCTGGATCATGCTGATCCTCGGCGGCGTCGGATACCTGCTGAGCCGCGTTAGCTATCCCATCGCGCCCATCGTCCTCGGCCTGGTTCTCGGGCCGATCCTCGAATCCAACCTGCGCATGAGCGTCCTGCTTTTCCATACCGCCCCCGCCACCCTGCTGACCCGGCCGTTCACCATGGGCTGCCTGGCGCTCGCCGCGGCATCGGTGCTGTTCTTCGTGCGCGGCAAGGGATCGGCGAGGAAACCGCGGCATGCCTCCGCCGGATGACGGACTCGCCCCGGCCGGCCTCTTACCCACCTGCGTATCCTGGAAGGACCATGATGAAGATCACATCCGTTACCGCAAAACCGGTTTCCTACCGCGTGCCGGAAGGCCAGAACGTCACCCTGGGCATCGGCCGCGCCGTCAAGCGCGACGCCGTGCTGGTCAAGGTGGAAACCGACGAGGGCATCGTCGGCTGGGGCGAGGCGCACCACGGCCGCTGCCCCGGCGCCGTCGCCAAGCTGATCGACACGACGATCCGCGAACTGGTGGTGGGCATGAACGCCCTCGAGGTGGTCGCGGTGTGGCAGCGGGTGCACAAGATGCAGCTCGCCAGCCACGGCATGGGCACCGCGGCGGCCATGGCGCTTTCCGGTCTCGACATCGCGCTGTGGGACATCCGCGGCAAGGCGGCGGGCTGGCCGCTCTATCGCCTGCTGGGCGGCGCGGCGCGGCCGGTGAAGGCCTATGCGGGCGGCATCTCCCTCGGCTGGCAGCAATCCCCGCAGCAGCTTGCCGAGGAGGCGCAGTCCTACGTGGCGCGCGGCTACCGCGCGCTCAAGCTGCGCTGCGGCGACACCCCGGCGCGCGACGTCGCGCGGGTGCGCACGGTGCGCGACGCCGTCGGCGCCGACATCGACATCCTGGTGGACGCCAACACCAACTACAGCCTGGACGACTTCCGCCGCGTCGTCCCCGCCTTCGAGGAGTGCATGATCGGCTGGCTGGAAGAGCCGTTCACGCCGCACGATTACCGCCTCTACCGCGACGCCGCGACGCGCACCACCATCCCCCTGGCCGCGGGCGAGAACCACTACACCCGCTTCGAGTTCACCCGTCTGATCGAGGACGGCGCGGTCCGCATCGCCCAGCCCGACGCCTCGAAGGCGGGCGGCGTCACCGAACTCATGCGCATCGCGGCGATGTGCTCGGCCTGGAAGATTCCTTTCGACCCGCACACCTCCGCCACCGCGATCAACATCGCGGCCTCGATCCACATGCTCGCCGCAGTGGACAACCCCGGCTACTTCGAGGCGGATGTGGCGCGGCACAACCCCTTCCGCGACCACCTGGGCGGCACCGCCGACCGGCTGGACGAGAACGGCTGCGTGCGCCCGCCGGAGGGGCCGGGCCTCGGCCTCGACATCGACGAGGCATTCGTCGATGCCCACCCGCTGATCGATGGCCCCTGCTACGTCTAGGCGGCCAGAAAAAACCGCGCGGCGGCTCCGCCCAGCCGCTCCCGGCCGGGGCATGGAAACGCGGGTTGGCCCCGCGTCTCCATCCTCGGGAAGGGGCTTCCTCCGTTCCCGCATGCGCCCGGCGTCCGCGGCGGCGGAGCCGCCGCGCCGAACCCGGCGGGCTCTCGGCCTCACCGGATGCGCCAAAGGCCAAGAGGGGGAGACCCCCTCTTGGCCTTTGGCGCGCCCGGCGGGATTCGAACCCACGACCTTCGGCTTCGGAGGCCGACACTCTATCCATCTGAGCTACGGGCGCGCAGGGGCGGGACTGTACCAATCCCGTTCCGCCGCGGCAACGGCTAAAATTCGGCGCGGCGCACGACGGTGCGCCCGGCGGGATTGTGAAAACGCGCGCAAGCCCGCGTTTTCATCCTCGGGCGCGCCCTCGGACCGCCGCTTCGCGGCGTCGCGCGTCGGCGTTGCCGACGCGCCGAACCCACGACCTTCGGCTTCGGAGGCCGACACTCTATCCATCTGAGCTACGGGCGCGCAGGGGCGGGACTGTACC
>JAQAZG010000011.1:0-11155 GCA_027864655.1 Oleispirillum naphthae | reverse complement strand
AACCCCGTTCCGCCGCGGCGTTTGTGACGGTTGGATGAAGTTCGCACAAGATTACCGAGAGTTCATCTTCCGGACGGAGGCCCTTCATCTGCCGCACATAGGGTTTTCCGCGCGGATCGCCCCTGCGCTCCGCACGTCACCCAGCAAACGGAGACTCCGATGCGTTTTGCTCCCTCTTCCGTCCGTGGCGCGGCGATTGCGGCCGCCGTGGGCGCCTTCTGTCTCGCCGGTTCCGCCCAGGCCGCCGAGATGACCGGCGCCGGCGCCACCTTCCCCTACCCGGTCTATGCCAAGTGGGCCGAGGCCTACAAGGCCAAGACCGGCATCAGCCTCAACTACCAGTCGATCGGCTCCGGCGGCGGCATCAAGCAGATCAAGGCCAAGACCGTCGATTTCGGCGCCTCCGACATGCCGCTCAAGCCCGACGACCTCAAGACCTCGGGCCTCGTGCAGTGGCCGATGATCATGGGCGGCGTGGTGCCGGTGGTCAACGTTCCGGGGGTCAAGGCGGGCGAGCTCAAGCTCTCCGGCAAGGTCCTCGCCGACATCTACCTCGGCAAGGTCAAGACCTGGAACGCCCCCGAGATCGCCAAGCTCAACCCCAGCCTCAAGCTGCCGAAGAAGCCGATCGCCGTGGTCCACCGTTCCGACGGGTCGGGCACCACCTTCCTGTTCACCAGCTACCTCGCCGCGGTGAACCCGGAATGGAAGGACAAGGTCGGCGTCAGCACCGCGGTCGAGTGGCCGGCGGGCATCGGCGGCAAGGGCAACGAGGGCGTCGCCAACTTCGCGCGCCAGACCCCGGATTCCATCGGCTACGTGGAATACGCCTACGCCCTCCAGAACAAGCTCGCCTACACCCAGCTCTCCAACAAGGACGGCGCGTTCGTCAAGCCGAGCTCCGCGACCTTCCAGTCCGCGGCGGCCAACGCCGACTGGGCGCAAGCCCCGGGCTTCAGCCTGGTGCTCGCCAACCAGCCGGGCAAGACCAGTTGGCCGATCACCGGCGCGAGCTTCATCCTGATGCATGCCTCGCAGGCCGCCCCGGCGCGCGCCGCCGAGGTGCTGAAGTTCTTCAGCTGGGCTTACGCCAACGGCGGCAAGATGGCTGAAGCGCTCGACTACGTGCCGATGCCCGCCAACGTGGCGACGATGGTGGCCGGCGTGTGGACCGAGCAGATCAAGTCGGCCGACGGCAAGGCGATCTGGCCGGCGAAGTAAAGTAACTCCGGTAAGACCTCCGCGGCGGGACCCCGTCCCGTCGCGGTTTTTTGCCGCTTTTCGAGGGTACCCATGCGGACTGAACCGCCCTTGCCCGAGGCCTGCGCGGATAATGGCCGCACCCCCGCCTCCGAGCACGCCTTCCGCCTGCTCTGCCGCGCCGCCGCGGTCACCGTCGCGGGCTTTCTCCTCGCGGTGTTCGTGGTGCTGGCGGTCAACGCCGCCCCTGCGCTTGCCGCCTTCGGCCCGGGCTTTCTCACCACCCAGGTGTGGAACCCGGTGACCGAGCGCTTCGGCGCCGTCGCGCCGATCTTCGGCACGCTGATCACCTCGCTCATCGCCATGCTGGTGGGGGTGCCGCTGGCCGTCGGCAGCGCGCTCTTCCTCACCGAGATCTGCCCGCATCGCCTGCGCACCAGCCTGATCGTCGGGGTGGAACTGCTCGCCGCGGTGCCCAGCATCATCTACGGCATGTGGGGGCTCCTGGTGTTCGCCCCCTTCCTCGCCAACCACGTGCAGCCGTTCCTCATCGACCGGCTCGGGCCGCTGCCGCTGCTCGGCGCGCTGTTCCAGGGGCCGCCCTTCGGCATCGGCACCCTCACCGCCGGGCTGATCCTCGGCCTGATGGTCCTGCCGTTCATCGCCTCGGTGGCCTGCCAGGTGTTCTTCGCCATCGATCCGTTCCTGCGCGAGGCCGCCTACGGCGTCGGCGCCACCACCTGGGAGGTCTGCCGCAACGTGCTGATGCCGCAGGGGCGCGCCGGGCTTCTCGGCGCTTCCATGCTCGGCCTCGGCCGGGCGCTCGGCGAGACCATGGCGGTGACCTTCGTCATCGGCAACGCCCACCGCGTGTCCGCCTCGCTGTTCGCGCCGGGCACCACCATCTCGGCCAGCCTCGCCAACGAGTTCACCGAGGCGGTGGGCGACCTCTACCTCTCCTCGCTACAGGCGCTCGGCCTCATCCTCTTCGTCATCACCTTCGTGGTGCTCGCGCTCGCCCGCCTGATGCTGCGCCACATCGAGAAAGGGGACGCGCGATGAGCCGCACCGACCGCTTCGCCCTGTCGGCGCGCCGCCGCTGGCGCAACCGCATTCTCATGGGGCTGTGCGGCGGCGCGGCCGCCACCGCGCTGCTGGCGCTGGCGCTGATTCTCTGGCGGCTCATCCTCGGCGGCGGGGCGGCGCTGTCCTGGGACATCCTGCGCCTCACCACGCCGCCGCCCGGCAGCAAGGGCGGCCTGCTCAACCCCATCCTCGGCAGCCTCGCGATGTCGGGCGCGGGCATCGCCGCGGCCGCGCCGCTCGGCGTGCTCGCCGGGACCTACCTCGCCGAATACGGCCGCCACGAGCGCCTCGCCCACGCCATCCGCTTCATCAACGACATCCTGCTCTCCGCGCCGTCGATCATCATCGGCCTGTTCGTCTACAGCCTCATGGTGGTGCCGATGGGCCACTTCTCCGGCTGGGCGGGGGCGCTGGCGCTGGCTCTCGTCGCGGTGCCGGTGATCGTACGCACCACCGAGGACGTGCTGCGCCTGGTCCCCGCCTCGCTGCGCGAGGCGGCGGTGGCGCTGGGCATTCCCTACTGGCGCTTCATCGTCTCCGTCGCCTGGCGCTCCGCCCGCGTCGGCATCCTCACCGGCATCCTGCTGGCGGTGGCGCGGATCAGCGGCGAGACCGCGCCGCTGCTCTTCACCGCGCTCAACAACCAGTTCCTTTCCTCCAGCATGAACGCGCCGACCGCCAGCCTGCCGGTGGTGATCTTCCAGTTCGCGATGAGCCCCTATGCCGACTGGCAGGAACTCGCCTGGGCCGGCGCGCTCCTGATCAGCGCCAGCGTTCTTCTGCTCAACATCTGCGCGCGCTTTCTCGCGCGGCGCCGTCGATGAGGACCCCGATGACCCAACCCGCCTCCGCCAAGATTTCGGTGCGCAACCTCGACTTCCACTACGGCGCCAACCAGGCGCTGAAGAGCGTCTGCATCGACTTTCCCGACCACCACGTCACCAGCCTGATCGGCCCCTCGGGGTGCGGCAAATCGACGCTCCTGCGCGCCATCAACCGCATCTGCGACCTCTACCCCGGCCACCGCACCAGCGGCGAGATCCTCCTCGACGGCGAGAACATCCTGCGCCGCCACGGCGACCTCACCGCGCTGCGCGCCAAGGTGGGCATGGTGTTCCAGAAGCCCACGCCCTTCCCCGCCAGCATCTACGACAACATCGCCTTCCCCGTCGGCCTGCGCCGCAGGCTGCGCAAGCCGGAGATGGACGAGGTGGTGGAGCGGGCGCTGCGCCGCGCCGCGCTGTGGAACGAGGTGAAGGACAAGCTCAAGACCTCCGGCCTGTCGCTCTCCGGCGGGCAGCAGCAGCGCCTGTGCATCGCCCGCGCCATCGCCATCGAGCCCGACGTGCTGCTGCTCGACGAGCCCGCCTCGGCGCTCGACCCGATCTCCACGGCGCAGATCGACGAGCTGATCTGGGAACTGCGCACCAACTTCTGCATCATCATCGTCACCCACAACCTGCAACAGGCGGCGCGCATCGGCGACAGCACCGCCTTCATGTACCTGGGCGAGATGGTGGAGTGCGGCCCCACCGACGCGATCTTCAGCAATCCGCAGGAAAAGCGCACCCAGGACTACATCACCGGGCGCTTCGGCTGAGGCAGCGCCAGGGTGGCGACGAGCCCCGGCGCAGCGTCGGCGAGCGCCAGCCGCCCGCCGTGGCGCGCCAGAATCGCCGCGACCACGGCAAGCCCGAGGCCGGAGCCGGGCACCCCCTGCGCGGCGTCGAGGCGCACGAAGGGCATCAGCACCCGCTCGCGCGCCGCCGCCGCAATGCCGGGGCCGTCGTCGGCCACCGCAATCTCCGCCCCCTCCGGTCCCTGCCGCACCGAAACCCGCACATGCCCGCCCGCGGGAGCGTATTTCACCGCGTTGTCGAGAAGGTTGGCCACCGCCTGGGAGAGCAGGCGCGCATCCGCCGGGGCGCGCACGGTTTCGTCGCAGTCGAGGGCAAGCGCAATGCCGCGGTCCTCGGCCAAGGGCGCATAGAGATCGCAGACGTCCTGCACCAACGGCGTCAGCGCCGCCTCGGCGAGGTCCGCCTGCCCGGTTTCCGCTTCCAGCCGCGCGATGCCCAGGAGCGCGTTGAAGTTGGCGATGATGGTGTCGGTCTCCGCCAGGCCCGCCTCCAGCGCGGCGCGCGCCGCCTCCGGCGCGCCGGGCAGGCGGGCGGCTTCCTCCAGCCGTCCGCGCAGGCGGGTGAGCGGCGTGCGCATGTTGTGCGCGATCTCCGCGGTGACGGTGCGCTGCGCCGCGACCAGCCTTTCGATGCAGCCGAGCATCGCGTTGATGTGCGCCGCGAGGCGGCCGAATTCGTCCTCCTGGGCGCGCCCCGGCAGGCGGCCGTCGAAGCGCCCGGCGATGATCTCCCCGGTCAGGCGGTTGATGCTTTCCAGGCGGCCGATCACCGAGCGGCCGATCAGCCAGCTCGCCGCCAGGCCGAGCAGCAGGGTGCCGCCCGCCGCCACCGCCACGGTCAGCCCGGCGATGCGGTCGAGCGCCGCGCGGTCGCCGCGGCCGCGCCCGACCAGCAGCCGCGCGCCGCCGGGCAGCACGTCGAGCCGCGCCAGCACCGGCCGCCCCGGCAGCGCCAAAACATGCCAGCCGGGGGCGAGCGACTCGATGCCCGGCGGCGCGGCGGCGCTGGAGAGCAGGCCGGTGGAATCGGCGAGCAGGTAGAACGGCGCGCGCTCGCGGAACAGGAAGATGCGTTCCGCCACGGCGCGGCGCAGGCGGTCCGCGCCGCGGTCGGCGTGCACCTCCTCCAGACGCTGCAATTCGTCCTCGATCTCGGCGCGCACGTCGGCGTCCAGCACCTGCTCCGCCGAGCGGTAGAGCGCGCGCAGGCCGAACGCCCCGCCCGCGGTCAACAGCACCACCAGGGCGAAGGTCCACCAGAAGGTCTTGGCGGAGAGAACGCTAGTCCGGAACACGCAGCATGTACCCCGCGCCGCGCACCGTGGCGATCAGGGGCACGGCAAAGCCCTTGTCCACCTTCTGCCGCAGGCGGCTGATGTGCACGTCGATGACGTTGGTCTGGGGGTCGAAGTCGTAGCCCCACACCGCGTTGAGCAGCATGGTGCGGGTCACCACCGACCCGGCGTTGCGCGCCAGGTATTCGAGCAACTGGTATTCCCGCGGCTGCAGGGAAAGGGCGCGCCCGCCGCGCCGCGCGCCGCGCACCTGCGGCTGCACCACCAGGTCGCCGACGCGCATCACGTTTTCCGCCACCGGCTTGGCGCCGCGGCGCAACAGCGCCTCGATGCGCGCCATCAGCTCGGCGATGGCGAAGGGCTTGCACAGGTAGTCGTCGCCGCCGCTGCGCAGGCCGCCGACGCGGTCGTCCACGTCCGCCAGCGCGGAGAGGATCAACACCGGCACCGCCTTGCCCGCCTTGCGCACGGTTTCCAGGAGGGCGAGGCCGTCGAGGCCGGGCAACATGCGGTCGAGCACCAGCAGATCGAAGCTCTCGGTCAGCGCGAGGTAGAGCCCCTCCGCGCCGTCGCGCGCGCCGGTGACCTGATAGCCGCCTTCGCGCAGCGCCTTGGAAATGAAGTCGATGGTCTCGGCGTCGTCCTCGACGATCAGAACCCGCATGGCGTCATCCCTGCGTCACACATCCGCAAGGAGACATGGCCCCCGCGCCGCCGCGTTGTCCAGGCGCGGCGGCCGCGGGCATGCAGAGTTCATCAAACCGCAATAAAGCCGCGCTCAGATCGGCACGGTGGCCGGGGTCTCGTCGCGGGTGAGGCGGAGGAACACGTCCTCCAGGTCCGGCTCCACCGTCGAGATGTCCTCCACCGCCGCGCCGCAGCCGGTGAGCGCGGAGAGCAGCGCCGCCACCGCCCCGTCGCCGCGCTGGACGCGGAAGACCAGGGTGCGCGCGTCCGCCGCCTGCGGCAGGAACGCCTCCAGCGCCTGCGGCGGCGCCGCAAGGTCGGCGGCGAAGCGCACCTTCACCAGCTTTTCGGTAAGGCGGGAGAGCAGGCGCTCGCGCGGCTCGCAGGCGACCAGTTCGCCGTGGCGGAGGATGGCGATGGTCTCGCAGTTGTCCTGCGCCTCTTCCAGGTAGTGGGTGGTGAGCAGGATGGTCCGCCCGTGGGCGTTCATCTCGCCGATGGTCTGCCACAGGTGCTGGCGCAGCTCCACGTCCACCCCGGCGGTGGGCTCGTCGAGGACCAGGATCTCCGGGTTGTGCACCATCGCCTTGGCGATCAGCAGCCGCCGCCGCATGCCGCCGGAAAGGGTGCGCGCGTAGGCGTCCGCCTTGTCGGCGAGGCCCACGGTCTCGAGAATCTCGTCGGTGCGGCGCTCCGCCCTGGGGATGCCGTAATAGCCCGCCTGCACGTCGAGCGTCTCGCGCGGCGTGAAGAAGGGGTCGAGGTTCAATTCCTGCGGCACCACGCCGATGGCGCGGCGCGCCTGGCGGCCGTCGGCGTCGATGTCGTGGCCCCAGATCGTCACCGACCCCGCGGTCTTGGAAACCAGGCCGGCCATGATGTTGATCAGCGTGGACTTGCCCGCGCCGTTGGGGCCGAGAAGCGCGAACATCGACCCCCGCGGCACCGCGAAGGAGACGTTCTTCAACGCGGCGCGCAGGCCGCTGCCGTCGCGGGCGCGGTAGGTCTTGCAGAGATCGGAGATGACGAGGGCGGACTCCGGCGGAACGGGCATGATTTTCAAAAACCGGCTGTGAAGGTGCCTCCCAAGAAAGGCACGCCGTGCCCACCTGTCAAGTCTCCCCGGATTCTGGCATCCGCCGGAAAGCCGGTCTATGATGGCCCCGCCCGCAGAGACACGAAGGATCGACGATGACGGACACCGCCTCCACCCCCCGCGACACCGCCCACCAGCACCGCGCCGTTTCCTGCGACGGCGGCGGCGGCGCGCTGGG
The DNA here is from genome assembly GCA_027864655.1 of Oleispirillum naphthae. Taxonomy (GTDB): domain Bacteria; phylum Pseudomonadota; class Alphaproteobacteria; order Rhodospirillales; family Rhodospirillaceae; genus Oleispirillum; species Oleispirillum naphthae. The sequence goes on along the minus strand of JAQAZG010000011.1, from coordinate 3,974 downwards.
CCACCCCAAGGTCTATCTGGAATTTGCCGACGGCCGCGCCGTCTGCCCCTATTGCGGCAAGGTCTTCACCGCGGACTCCAAGGCCGGGGCCGCGGCGTGAGCGGCAAGCCCACCCTGCACCTGGTGGACGGCTCGGGATACATCTTCCGCGCCTACCACGCCCTGCCGCCGATGACCCGCCCGGACGGCACCCCGGTGAACGCCGTCTACGGCTTCACCGCGATGCTGTTGAAGCTGATCGCCGACCTCAAGGCGGACCACCTGGCCGTGGTTTTCGATTCGGCCAGGAAAACCTTCCGCAACGACATCTACCCCGACTACAAGGCCAACCGTCCGCCGCCGCCGGAAGACCTGATCCCGCAGTTCCCGCTGATCCGCGAGGCCGCCCACGCCTGCCAGGTGCCGAGCCTGGAGAAGGAGGGCTTCGAGGCCGACGACATCATCGCCACCCTGGCGGAGAGGGGCGCAGCGGCAGGCTTCGACGTGGTGGTGGTCTCCGCCGACAAGGACCTGATGCAGCTGGTGCGCGAGGGCGTCGCCCTCTACGACCCGATGAAGAACCGCGACATCGACATCGACGCGGTGCGCGAGAAATTCGGCGTTTCCCCGGACCGGGTGATCGACGTGCAGGCGCTGGCGGGCGATGCCAGCGACAACGTGCCCGGCGTGCCCGGCATCGGCGTGAAGACCGCGGCGCAGCTGATCGCGGAGTACGGCGACCTCGAAACCCTGCTCGCCCGCGCCGGGGAGATCCGCCAGCCGAAGCGCCGCCAGAGCCTGATCGACCATGCCGACCTCGCCCGCGTCTCGAAGCGCCTGGTGACGCTCGACCGCGACGTGCCGCTCGACGTCGGCCCCGGCGACCTGAAGATTCCCGGCTTCGACCCCGCGGTGCTGCGCGACTTCCTCCAGGCGCAGGGCTTCCGCAGCCTGATGACCCGAGTCGGCAACGGCTCCGCCCCCGCCGGGCGCACCGCCGCCGCCGCCGAGGCCGCCGTCGCGGTGCCGCCGCCGTCGCCGGTGGACCGCGCGGGCTACGAGCTCGTCGCCGACGAGGCGGCGCTCGCCCGCTGGATCGCCCGCGCCGCCGACCTCGGCCGCGTCGCGGTGGATACCGAGACCACCGGGCTGAACCCGATGACCGCGCGCCTCGTCGGCGTGTCGCTCGCCGTCGCCCCCGGCGAGGCCTGCTACATCCCGCTGCGCCACGGCCTGATCGAGGCGCAGCCCGCCGACGGCGGCTTCGACTTCGGCTCCGCCCACGTCGCCGTGCCGAAACAGGTGCCCGTGGACCGCGCCGTCGCGCTGCTCAAGCCCCTGCTCGCCGACGCGGGCGTGCTGAAGATCGGCCACAACATCAAGTTCGACATGCACGTGCTGGCGGGCGAGGGCCTGGCCGTCGCCCCCATCGACGACACCATGGCGATGTCCTATGCGCTGGACGGCGCGGCCCACGGCCACGGCATGGACGAGCTGGCGCTCCTCCACCTCGGGCATCGGACCATCCCGTTCTCCGAGGTGTGCGGCAAGGGCAAGGGCCAGATCACCTTCGACAAGGTGCCGCTGGAGGCCGCTCTCGCCTATGCCGCCGAGGACGCGGACGTCACCTTCCGCCTGCATGCGCTGTTGCGCCCGCGCCTGTTGCAGGAGCGGCGGGTCGCGATCTACGAGCGCTACGACCGGCCGCTCGTCTCCATCCTCTTCACCATGGAGGAGGAAGGCGTGGCGGTGGACGACAAAGCCCTCGCCGCGATGAGCCGCGATTTCGAGACCCGCATGGCGGCGCTGGAGAAAGAGGTCCACGCCCTCGCCGGGGAGGCGTTCAACCTCGGCTCGCCGAAGCAGCTGGGGGAGATTCTCTTCGACAAGATGAGCCTGACCGGCGGCCGCAAGAGCGGCAAGACCGGGGCCTGGTCCACCGACGCCGAGGTGCTGGACGACCTCGCCGCGCAGGGCCACGACCTGCCCGCCCGCGTGCTCGACTGGCGGCAGTTGCAGAAGCTCAAATCCACCTATGCCGACGCCCTGGTCAGCCAGATCAACCCGAAGACCGGGCGCGTCCACACCACCTTCGCGCAGACCATCACCTCCACCGGGCGGCTCTCCTCCACCGACCCCAACCTACAGAACATCCCGATCCGCACCGAGGAGGGCCGCCGCATCCGCGAGGCCTTCATCGCCGCGCCGGGCAACCTGCTGGTCTCCGCCGACTACTCGCAGATCGAACTCCGCCTGATGGCCCACGTCGGCGACGTCGCGGCGCTCAAGGCGGCTTTCGCAGGCGGCGCGGACATCCACGCCGCCACCGCCTCGCAGGTTTTCGGCGTGCCGGTCGAGGGCATGGACCCGATGCTGCGCCGCCGCGCCAAGGCGATCAACTTCGGCATCATCTACGGCATCTCGCCGTTCGGCCTGGCACGCCAGCTCGACATTCCGCAGTCCGAGGCGCGCGCCTACATCGACGCCTACTTCGCCCGCTATCCGGAAATCCGCGCCTACATGGAAACCACCAAGGAGTTCGCCCGCGCCCACGGTCACGTACGCACCCCCTTCGGGCGGCTGTGCGCCACCCCGGGCATCGCCGCGAAGAACCCGGCGCAGAAGGCCTTCGCCGAGCGCGCCGCGATCAACGCGCCGATCCAGGGCGGCGCGGCGGACATCATGAAACGCGCGATGATCGAGGTGGACGCCGCGCTCGCCGAGTCGCGCCTCGCCGCCAAGGCGATCCTCCAGGTGCACGACGAACTGGTGTTCGAGGTTGCGGCGGCCGACGCCGACGCCCTCGTCGCCCTGATCAAGCCGGTGATGGAAAACGCGGTGACGCTCTCCGTGCCGCTGGTGGTGGACGCCGGAAAGGGCCGCACCTGGGCCGCGGCGCACTGACGCGAAACCGCCCGGAGGAACGCCGTCCTCCGGGCGTTTCATGTTGCTTCGGCCTATGCGAAGGTGACGAGCACCTGCTGCTCCTTGACGCCTTCGCCCTTGGCCGCGTCGATGCTCCTCACCGTTCCGGCGAACGGCGCGGCGACCACCGTTTCCATCTTCATCGCCTCCACCACCAGTAGCGGCGCGTCCTTCTCCACCGCCTGGCCGGGCTGCGCGGCGATCCGCACCACGATGCCGGTAAGCGGGCTGCGGCACACCTTGGTCTCGTCCACCGGGGTCGCCACCGGGGCCGCGATCGTCGTCTTCACCGGGTCCTTGCCCAGGCGCTTCGGCCCTTCCGGGCGCGTCTGGAAGAAGTTGGGCGCAACCTGCGGGAACATCGCGAAGGTCAGCACGTCCTCGTCCGAACCGTTGCAGCCTTCGAGCGCCAGCGCATGGTCGCGCAGGTGGTTCCACTCCGGCTTCAGGAGGTCGGCGGGGCGCTCGGTGATCGGCGGCTTCTTCGACTGGGCCAGGGCCTTGTGCAGCACCTCGTGGTTCTTCTCGCCCTGGGTGGCGCCGTAGTAGCCGAGCATCAGGTTGATGAACTCGGTGGTCAGCATCTTGTAGCGGCCCATCAGTACGTTGAACACCGCTTGGGTGCCGACGATCTGGCTCGACGGGGTGACCAGAGGCGGGAAACCGCAGTCGGCGCGCACCCGCGGCACCTCGGCCAGAACCTCGCCGAGGCGGTGGGAGGCGCCCTGGCCCTTGATCTGGCTTTCGAGGTTGGAGATCATACCGCCGGGTATCTGGCTGTCGAAAATCTCCGTGTCCACGCCGGAGAATTCGCTCATGAACTCGCGATAGCGCGGACGCACCGCGGCGAAGTGCCTCTTCACCTTGAGCAGGCGGTCCATGTCGAGCCGCGTGGCGTAGCCGGTATGCTCCAGCATCTTCACCACCGCCTCGGTGGGGTTGTGGCCGGAGCCGAGCGACAGCGCGCTGATCGAGGCGTCGATGATGTCCACCCCCGCCTCGATCGCCTTCATCAGGGAGACCATGGTGACGCCGGTGGTGGCGTGCACGTGCAGGTGGACCAGGGTGTC
>JAQAZG010000010.1 GCA_027864655.1 Oleispirillum naphthae | reverse complement strand
AACCGCCGATCATCACAACCGCGCCGTCCGGAATGAGGCCCACCGCCCCTTCGTAGGATATGACCTTGTTCGTCATTTTGTCCTTCCTGTTGCCTCCCCGGCCACAAACCGGTGAAGAGGTATGTCGCGCGGAGCGCCGCCCGCGCCGTACGAAGCCGGCAAACCATCCTGCCGACCCACTCGCGAACGCATGGCGGACAATTGGTCGGCACGCGCAAACGTTTGCTCAGATCGACGATGAATGTCAATCATCTTTAGGGGATTTTTTTTCACCCGGCTTCGAGAGAGGAAAAGGGGCGCGCAAACGCCCCTTTTCCGCGTCTCGTGTCAGCTGATTTCCATGTTCATCAGCGCCGAAGCCAGGGACTTGCCATGGGCATCGAGCGCGATGGACCGCGTCACGCCGCCGCCCAAGGCGCCGTGCATGACGAAGTTCAGCGCATGCAGGTTGGGCAGCTCGTAGCGGACCACTTTCCCGGTGACGATGGAGGAGAAATACTGCTTCACCCGCTCGGGGGTCACCGCGGCCTTCACCCGCTCGTAGTCCTCGGGTTTGTAGACGATCAAGGAGATGTTGGAGATGTTCCCCTTGTCGCCGGTGCGGGAGTGCGCAATTTCGTGCAGTTTCATCGCTCAGGCCTCCAGCATATCGACATGGGGATTCACCGCGGCGCGTGGAACCAGCGTCGAGTCCATCGCCACGATTTCCTTGACGCTTTTCGCCGCGCCGCCGCCGCAGGCCGGGCCGTTGGTGTAGAGGGTCTCCACCTCGTTGCCGACCAGAGTGGCGTTGCGCTTGTCGCGGGTGCGCGCGATCACCCGCACCCGTACCTCGTAGGGGTCTCCGCCCTGGGAGAGCCCTTCCCCGTGCAGGGAATTGATGCCGATCAGGTCGTAACGGATCTCGTCCGCCTTGAGCCCGACGGTCTCCAGGCGCTCGGCGACGACGTCGAGCGCGAGGCGGCCGCGCGCCACCGCGCCCGGCCCGGCGTAGGAGATCTGCCCCTCGCCGTGGAAGCCGTCCTTGTAGCCCACCGAGACCTTGAGCGTCTCCGGGCGCTCCCGCCCGTTGGCGCCCTCGACCCGCACCCGGTCGGGCCCCTCCTGGATGAAGCGCACGCCGGAGAAGTCGGCGGTCACGTCCGGGGTCTTGTAGGCATGCGGATCGTGGAGCTCGTAGAGGATCTGCTCCTTGCAGGTGTCGGTGGTGACCATGCCGCCCGCCTCGGCGACCTTGGTGATCACCGCGCCTCCGGTCTCGTCCACCTCGGCGATGGGGAAGCCCAGGTGCCCGAGGCCGGGAACGTCCTTCACCCCGGGATCGGCATAGTAGCCGCCGGTCACCTGTCCGGCGCACTCCATCAGGTGGCCGACCACGGTGCCCTTGCCGAGCTTCTCCCAGTCGGTGTCCGACCAGCCGAACTCGTGGAGCATCGGCGCGAGGAACAGCGACGGGTCGGCGACGCGGCCGGTGATGACGATGTCGGCGCCCTGTCCCAACGCCTCGGCGATGGGGCGCGCGCCGAGGTAGGCGTTGGCGGAGACGATAGCCTCCGCCATCTCCGCCGCGGGCTTGCCGCTATCGTCGAGGCGCAGGTTCTCGGAAATCACGAGGGTGCGCACCTCGTCGCCCGAAACCGTCGCCACCTTGATGCCGGTGAAGCCCATTTCCTTCGCCACTTCCACCGCCTTGCGGCCGGCGGCGAGGGGGTTGGCGGCGCCCATGTTGGTGATGATGCGCACGCCGTTCTTGCGGCAGGCGGGCAGAACCGCCCGCAGCCGGTCCACCATGAGCGCATCGTAGCCCATGTCGGGGTTGGCGAGCCGCGCCTGCTGCGCGATGGCGATGGTGCGTTCGGCCAGGCACTCGAAGACGAGATAGCCGATTCCGCCCTTTTCCGCCAATTCCACCGCAGGCTCGATGCGATCGCCGGAATACCCCGCGCCCGTACCTATGCGAATAGTTTTCATCGTAGGTCTCCCTTACGCACTCAAAAGATCGGGAAAATACCGAAGAGGATCGCGACGATCGTCATCACGATCGAGGTCGCCCACAAGAAGGGGATGGTGAACTTCTGGTGGTCGGCCAAATCCACGCCGCACAACCCGACGAGCAGGAAGGTGGCGGGGGTGAGCGGGCTCACCGGGAAGCCGGTGGTCATCTGTCCGATGATCGCGGCCTGGCCCATTTGCACTTCCGGAACGCCCATCACCTTACCGGCTTCCGCCAGAACCGGCAGAATGCCGAAGTAGAAGGAGTCCGGGTCGAACAGCAGGCTGAGCGGCATCGCGAAGATCGAGAGGATGAGCGGCAGAATCTGGCCGTGGCCCGCCGGAATGTGGGCGGAAACGAAGGTGGCCATTTCCGTCAGCATCTTGGTGTTCTTCATGATGCCGGTGAACACGCCCGCGGCGAGCAGGATGGAGCCCATCATCAACGCCGCCTTGGCGTGGGCGTCGATGCGCTCGCGCTGCATCTTGAGATCGGGATAGTTGACCACCAGGGCGATCACCGTGCCGACCATGAAGCACAGCACCGGAGGCGTCTTGGTGGAGATCATCACCCCGAGCACGACGAGGGCGAGCAGAATGTTGAACCAGAACAGCTTCGGACGGATCAGCTTCTGCTCGGCCTCGGTGAGGGCCGGACGCGAGTAGCTGGTGATGGTCTCGGTGGAATCGCCGCCGAGGAGCGCAAGGCGCTTTTCTTCGCGGCTGCCGAGGAACCACGCGCACAGGAACACGAAGAGGATACCGGCGATCTGCACCGGAACCATCGGCAGATAGAGGACGCTCATGTCGAGATGCAGCGAGGAAGCCGCGCGCAGCGTCGGACCGCCCCATGGCAGCATGTTGGCGGTGCCCGCCGCCATGGCGACGACGCACGCGAGAAGCCGCTTATCCATTTTCAAGCGGTCGAACAGCGGCAGCATCGCCGGAACCGTGACCAGGAAGGTCACCGCGCCCGAACCGTCGAGGTGGACGATCGCGGCGAGAACCGCGGTGCCGAGCACGATGCGGGAAGGACGCACGCCGACGACGCGGAGGATGCCGTCGATGATCGGGTCGAGCGTGCCCGCATCCTTGATGATCCCGAAGAACAGGATCGCGAAGATGAACATGCCGACCACCGGCGCGAGCGCCTTGATGCCGGTCACGGCAAAACCACCGGTTGCTTTGGCCGAGAAACCCGCGAGGAGCGCGGTGATGATCGGCACGACGATCAAAGCGGTGATCGGGGTAACGCGCTTGCTGAGGATACCGGCAAGGACGAGAAGGATAGTAAGAAGCCCAAATAAGGCAACCATGATATAGCCCCCCTGTGCTTTTTATTGATGAGTGAAGCTCGTACGGAAAACAAAACTCTCCCGTTTCCGGAACCCGGTTTCCCGGGTTCAGGAAAAAATGTTCTCAACACTTTCGAGGATGCAGGAGGGTTGTCATGGGTGGAAATCGGAACTTCTGATAGAGCTATCCATCGTTTCAATAGATAGCGATTTCAATAGGCTCTAGCTACCTTTCTGGAGTTTTTCGAGACTAAAAACCCACCTGGGGAAGCGCCAGGCCCCATCTTTCAGGGTGGGCTTCCCCGCCGCCTCGCGGACTCGCCGCGCCGAAACCCCAGGTTCCGCCCCTCCGCCACGGCGGCGCGGGCGTGCCCCTTGTCAGCGCCCGACGGGCTATGGCATGCTTCCGGCCCGGTTCATACCCCCTGTCTGTTCGGAGCGGCGTTTCCTGCCGCAAGCGAACCGGTCGGCGTTCCCCCTCGGCAACCTGGAGAAAGCGCGGCGCATGAACATCTCCCAGAAGCATCTCAAGGCGTTCCTCTCGCTTCTCGCGCACCGCAACTTCACCCGGGCGTCGGCCAGCGTCTGCCTTTCCCAGCCCGCCTTCAGCGCACTGATCACCGGCCTGGAAAAGGAGGTGGGCTTCCGCCTGTTCGACCGCGATTCCCATCAGGTGCGGCCGACCGAGGACGGCAAGGCGTTCGCCGAGGTTGCGGAGCACCTGGTGAGCTTCCACGACTCCTCGATGAAGGAGATCGAGGCGATCCGCCGCGGCGAACGCGGCCGGGTGTCGATGTCGGCGCTGCCTTCCACCGCGGTGGCCTGGCTGCCCGCGGTGCTGCCGGATTTCCGCAGGCTTTACCCCGGCGTGCGCGTCGAGATGATCGACGCGGTCTCCGACCGCTGCCTTCAGCTTCTCATCGACGGCGTCGTCGATTTCGCCGTCACCGCCTGCGAGACCGACAATCCGGACCTGGTCTCCGAGCTGCTGTATACGGAATCCTTCTACTTCATCTGCCCGGTGGGGCATCCTCTGGCGCAGCGGGAAACCATCCGCATCGAGGAGCTCTACGACTCGCCGCTGCTCAACTTCCGCCACTCCACGAGCATCCGCCAGCGCGTCGAGAAGGTCATTCCGCCGCAGATTTTACAGGATTCGCTCGAAGTGGAGCAGCTCACCACGATGATGGGACTGGTCGCCAACGGGCTCGGCTCCTGCGTCGTGCCGGAGCTCACCCTCTACCAGTTCCGCGATCCGGGCATCGCCATCGTGCCGTTCTCGAACTTCGACGCGTACCGCAACATCCACCTGGTGCGCCACGCCGAGCGCACGCTTTCGGCCCCGGCGGCGAACCTCTGCGCGCGGCTGATCGCCCATGCGGAACACAAATGCGTCGCCGCCCGCGGCGGCAAGCCGCAGGCCTCCGCCCCCCTCGACGACGAGGTGGGCGCGTAAGCGCAAGGGCGAAACAGGCTGGAAGGGTGCGGAAAAGGCTTGCCCGAGCGCAGCCGGGCAATGGTTTTTCCGCACCCTGCTAGAAGCGGAACCGCGCGGCCAGGGCCTCGTCGGATTCCAGGTGCTTCAGCGGCCCCACCGCGGCGGTGGTGAGCGGGCCGGCGAACACCCGGCGGGTGACGCGGCGCACCGCCTCGATGTCCACCCCCTCGATGCGGGCGATGGTCTCCTCCGCCGAGAGCGTGCGGCCGAAGATCATCAGTTGCCGCGCCCGGTGCTCGCAGCGCGACGAGGTGCTCTCCATGCCCATGATGGTGCTCGACTTGAGCTGCGCGCGGGCGCGCGCCACCTCGGCCTCGGTCAGGGTGTCGGCAAGCTTCGACGCCTCGTCGGCGATCACCGCCACCATCTGCGGCACCTCCTTCGGCGCGGTGCCCGCGTAGATCGAGAACATCCCGGTATCCACATAGGACGAGGCGTAGGCATAGATCGAGTAGGCCAGCCCCCGCGCCTCGCGCACCTCCTGGAACAGCCGCGACGACATGCCGCCGCCGAACAGCGCCGCCATCACCGCAAGCGCGTAGTAGTCCGGGTCCTGGTAGGCGACGCCCTCGAAGCCGAGCGCCAGATGCGTCTGCTCCAGGTCGCGGGATTCGCGGAAATGCCCGCCGGTGTAGCGCGCCGCCGCATCGGGCACGGCGCAGCAGGCAGTGGGCAGGGCGGAAAAGGTCTTGTCCACCTCTTCGAGAAACGCCTCGTGGGTCAGCCCGCCCGCGGCGGAGACCACCATCTGCGGCGCGGTGTAGCCCGCCGCCATGAAGTCGAAGATGGTCTGGCGGGAAAGCCCGCGCACGATCTCCGCGGTGCCGAGCACCGGGCGGCCGATCGCCTGGTCGGGATAGGCGGTCTCCTGGAACCAGTCGAAGATGATGTCGTCCGGCGTGTCGAGCGCCTGGTGGATCTCCTGCACCACCACGGAACGCTCGCGGTCCAGTTCCTCCGGATCGAGGGTGGAGTGCTGCAGGATGTCGCCGACGATGTCCACGGCGAGCGCCATGTCGTCCTTCAGCACCTTGGCGTAATAGGCGGTGGTCTCGCGCGAGGTGTAGGCGTTGATGTGGCCGCCCACCGCCTCGATCTCCTCGGCGATGGCGCGCGCGGAGCGCCGCTCCGTGCCCTTGAACGCCATGTGCTCCAAAAGGTGGGAAACGCCGTTCAAGTGCGGCGGCTCGAAGCGCGCGCCGACGCCCACCCAGGCGCCCAGCGACACCGTGCCCGCCTCCGGCATCTCGTCGGTGATCACCCGCAGGCCGTTGGAAAGCGTGGAAATCCGCACCGTCATGCGCGGCCTCCCGCGGCGCGGGCGCGCGCCAGAACGTAATCCTGCACGGTCTTGAGGTCGTTGGGAAGAATCGTCACGCGTTCCGGCCTTTCCATCAAATCGGCGAGGCGGGCGGGCAGCTTCGGCGTCACCCCGGTGGCTTCCGCCACCGCCTGGCCGAACTTCGCCGGATGCGCGGTGGCCAGCGCCACCACCGGCACGCCCGGGGTCTTGGCCCGCGCCCGCGCCGCGGCCACGCCGATGGCGGAATGCGGGTCGAGGACCTCGCCGGTGGCGCGGTATTCGGCGCGGATCGCCGCGCGCGTCGCATCGTCGTCGAGGCTGAGCGCCGAGAAGGTGGCGCGCGAACGCGCCAGCACCATCTCCGCCACCTCGAAGCGCCCGGACTGGCGGAAGCGGTTCATCGTGGCGCGCACCGCCGCGCCGTCGCGGCCCAGCATGTCGAACAGCAGGCGCTCGAAGTTGCTGGAAATCTGGATGTCCATCGAGGGGCTGATCGTCGGCACCACCTCGGTCATCTCCATCGCGCCGGAGGCGAAGAAGCGGGTGAGGATATCGTTGCGGTTGGAGCCGACGATCAGCTGCTCGATCGGCAGGCCCATCGCCTTGGCCACATAGCCCGCGAAGATGTTGCCGAAGTTGCCGGTCGGCACCGAGAAGCCCACCGCGCGGTCCGGCGCGCCGAGCCGCAGCGCCGCCCACACGTAGTAGACCACCTGCGCCATCACCCGCGCCCAGTTGATCGAATTCACCGCGCCCAGGCTCACCCGGTCGCGGAAGGCGACATCGGCGAACATCGCCTTGAGCAGGTCCTGGCAGTCGTCGAAGGTGCCCTTGATCGCGATGTTGAACACGTTGGACGAGGTCACCGTGGTCATCTGGCGGCGCTGCACTTCGGAGACGCGCTCGTGCGGATGCAGGATGAACACGTCCACCGCCTCGCGGTCGCGGCACGCCTCGATCGCGGCGGAGCCGGTGTCGCCCGAGGTCGCGCCGACGATGGTGACGCGGCGCGAGCGCTTGGTCAGCACGCTGTCGAACAGGCGGCCCAGCACCTGCATCGCCATGTCCTTGAAGGCGAGGGTGGGGCCGTGGAACAGTTCCATGATCCACAGGTCGGTGTCGATCTGCTTCAACGGCGCCACGGCGCGGTGATCGAAACCGCGGTAGGCCTCCGCCGCGATGGCGGCGATCTCCGCATCCGGCAGCGCGCCGCCGACGAACGGGCGCATCACCGCCGCCGCGAGCCCGGGGTACGACAGCCCGCGCCACGCGTCCCAGGTCTTGCCGTCGATCACCGGCACCGCGTCCGGCACGTAGAGACCGCCGTCCGGGGCCAGCCCCGCGAGCAGCACGTCGTCGAAGGAAAGAGCCGGAGCCTCGCCCCGCGTACTGATGTAGCGCACCTGAAACCGCCTCTTTCAGCAAAGCCAGCCCGCGGCTCCCGCCGCAGGCACAAGCCGTAACCTATACCCGCCGCCGCGCCGGACCACAAGAGCCGGGGCGCATCGGGGCCTTCGCCTAGGCGTCGATCTCTTCTTCCAGCGCCGCCTTCTTCTCCTCCAGGAAGCGCTCCATCTGGCGCAGCTGGCGGTCGAGGGAACGGATGTTCTCGAAGCGCTTGGCGCGGCGGCGCGCGCGATTGCGCCGCCAGGCGGCGCTGATCGGAATTTCGAGCGCGGTGGCGATCAGCCACGCCCCCGCCCCCAGGCAGGCGAGCGCCGCCATGCTGCGGTCCACCCGGCCCCAGGCCACCGCCGCGCCCCAGAACCCCACGGTCACCAGGCACGCGCCGGCGGTCATCGCGATGCGGTTGCCGAAACCGCGCCGCCTTTGCATCTCCGTCTCGGCATCGCGGATGGCGTTGGCGATCTCCACCCGCGCCACGTCCTGCCAGGCGCGGAACGACATGCCCGGCCGTCCGCCCTTGCTGCGCATGGCGGTCTCGTTGCGGCCCTCGCGGATCGCCTGTTCCAGCACCCGCACGGTCAGATTGGCGCGGTCCTCGGGCGTCGGCGCGCTCATGCCCCCTCCACGTAGCGCGCCCGCAGGTGCGCCTTGAACGCCTCGGCGGAAAGCGGTGCGCCGGTGGCGCGGGTGAGAAGCTCCGGCGTCTCCAGCAGCGAACCGTGGGCGTGCACGTTGGTCCGCATCCAGCCGAGCAGCGGCGAAAAGTCGCCGCGCGCCAGCGCCGCCTCCAGCCCCGGCTCCGCGGCCTTCGCTGCGGCGAAGAGCTGCGCCGCGGTCATCGCGCCGAGGGTGTAGGTGGGGAAATAACCCCACGCGCCGTCGTACCAGTGGATGTCCTGCAAACACCCCAGCGCGTCGTCGGGCGGCGCCACGCCGAGCAGTTCCCGCATCCCCTCGTCCCACGCGCCGGGCAGGTCGGCAAGCGCGAGGTCGCCCGCGATCATCGCCCGCTCCAGCCGATAGCGCAAAATCACGTGCGCCGGATAGGTCACCTCGTCCGCCTCGACGCGGATGAAGCCGCGCTCCACCGTCTGCGCCAGGGCGACGAAGTTCTCCACCGCCCAGGCCGGGCCGGTCCCGCCGAACGCCGCCGCCATCGCGGGCGCGAGCCAGGAGAGGAACGCCCGGCCGCGCCCGGCCTGCATCTCCATGGTCAGGGACTGGCTCTCGTGCACGCTCATCCCCCGTGCCTCGCCCGCGGGCAGGCCGCGCCACGCCTCGGGCAGGCCGCGTTCGTAGAGCGCATGCCCGGTCTCGTGGATCACCCCGAAGATGCCGGTGAACGCGTCCGCCTCCGCATAGCGCGTGGTCAGGCGCACGTCGTCGGCGATGCCGCCGCAGAACGGATGCGCGCTCTCGTCCAGCCGCCCGTGCGCGAAGTCGAAGCCCATCGCCGTCATCACCGTGCGCACGAAGGCCCTCTGCGCCGCCACGGGGAACTTTCCGGTCAGGGGCAAGGGCGCGGGCCGCGCCGCCTGCACCGCCAGCACCTCGTCCAGGAACCCCGGCAGGAACGCCGCGAGGTCGGCGAACACCGCATCGATCTCCGCCGACTTGCCCCCCGGCTCGTAGGCGTCCAGCAGCGCGTCGTAGGGGGAAACGCCCAGCGCCTCCGCCGTCGCCGCCGCTTCCTCCCGCACCAAAGCAAGCAGGGCGGAGAGGCCGGGCAGCACCGCGGGGAAATCCGCCGCCGCCCGCGCCGCGCGCCACGCCATCTCGCACGCCGCCCCGGCCCGCGCCAGCGCCGCCACCAGATCGGACGGCACCGCCGCGGCATGCACCCAGGCGTGCCGCATCTCGCGCAGGTCGGCGCGCTCCGCCGCGGCCAGGTCCTCGCCTTCCGCCGCGGCCAAATCCTCCGCCACCGCCGGGTCGGCGATCAACCCGTGCGCCAGGGTCTCCAGCACCGCCACCTGCTCGGCCCGCGCCGACGCGCCGCCCGCGGGCATCATCGCGGCGCGGTCCCACTGCAACATCGCCACCGCGCCGGAAATCGCCGACCGCCTGTGAAACCGCTCCGTCAACCGCTCATACGCCCGCATTCGCATTTCCGTCCCTTGCCATCCGCCGCCGCGCCGCCGCATCATACGGCGAAAGGCATCCTACCGGAGGAGAACACATGTCCGCAAAAGCGAAGTTCGCCGTCGTCCTGTCGGGCTGCGGAGTCTACGACGGCTCGGAAATCCACGAGGCGGTGCTCACCCTGCTCGCCATCGACCGCGCGGGCGGCGCCTATCAGTGCTTCGCCCCCGACGTGCCGCAGATGCACGTGATCAACCACGTGGTCGGCACGCCCGGCGCGGAAAGCCGCAACGTCCTGGTCGAATCGGCGCGCATCGCGCGCGGCGCGATCCTGCCGCTCGCCGACTACAAACCCGCCGACTTCGACATCCTCGCCTTCCCCGGCGGCTTCGGCGCGGCGAAGAACCTCTGCACCTTCGCCGTGGACGGCCCCGACTGCACGGTCAACCCGGATGCGGAAAAAGCCATCCGCTCCACCCACGCCGCGAAGAAACCCATCGTCGCCCTGTGCATCGCCCCCGCCCTCGTCGCCAAGGTGCTGGGCAAGATCGACGTCACCATCGGCAACGACGCAGGCACCGCCAAGGCGATCGCCGCGATGGGCGGCAACCCGCTGGAACGCACCTACGGCGAAGTCTGCGTGGATAACGCCAACAAGATCGTCACCAGCCCCTGCTACATGCTCAATTCCACCATCGGCCAGATCGCCGACGGCGCCGCCGCCGCGGTCGCCGCGGCGCTGAAGCTGCTGTAAAACGCTAAAACTTCGTGGGGGGACTCGGTCCCCCCACTCCCCCCATAACTTTTTTTGCCGCGCAGCGGCGATCAACCGTCACGCCGCGTGATGGCTCTATCGCGCTACGCGCCAACACCAAAAGTTATGGGGTCGAGGGGACCGAGTCCCCTCGCGGGGTCCGGGGCGGAGCCCTGGCCTGATTTTCCCCTCACCGGAACTCCGTCTCCGCGCTGCGGTGCGACAGGGTTTTTCCCTCTTCCGTCACCGTGACCTCGGCGCGGTAGCGGCCGGGCGGCCAGCCGCCGATCGGGGCGCGGCGTCCGGCAGCGGAGAACTGCCAGGCCTTGGGCTTGTCCACGGCGGTATCGCGTTTGGCGAGGGAGTCGCCCTGGGGACCGAAGAGTTCGACGGTCAGCGTCATCCCCGGCTTGAGGCCGAACACCGCGCCCCAGGCGACGAGTTCGGCGGCGGGTTTGGGCGGCAGGCCCGGCAGGGTGGTATCCGTCTTGAGCGCCGCAGCGGTGGGAATGCCGGAGGCGAGCCCCGCGGCATAGACGCTGGAGGCCGCATAGGGCGGTTCCTCGCCCTTTTTCCACAGGCTTTCGCCGGTTTCGCCGCAGCCGCCGCCCAGGCCCTTGCCGGTGAAGGGGTCGATCTTCATTCCGGCGCGGCGCACCGTCATGTGCACGTGGGGGAATTCCGCCCGCCCGGAGAGGCCGATCAGGCCGAGGCGCGCGCCGCGGTCCACGGTTTCGCCTTTGCGCACCCCGACGCTGCCGCGTTTGAGGTGGCAGTACTGGGTTTCCCATCCGTCGGCGTGGCGCAGCACCACGCCGTTGCCGCATTCCCGGCCCTTCACCGCGGCCGGGCCGCGGGCGAGATAGGCGCCGTCGGGCTGGCCGTCGCGCATGCCCGCCACGGTGCCCGGCGCGGCGGCGACCACCGGCACGCCGACGGACATGGAGCGGATGTCGGCGGGGGCGAAGTCGGTGCCGTCGTGATGGGCGTAGGAGCGCGGCCCGCAGCGGTAGTCGCGGCCCGGCTGCGCATCGATGACGTCGGGGTAGTTGATGATCCAGCAGGTCTCGCCGAGGGTGCAGGCGGCGGGCGGCGAGAAACCCGCGAAGCCCGGCTCCGCCGCGGCAGGCGCGGCGGCAAGGCCGAGGACGGCGCAGAGGAGGAGGAACCGCCCCTTCATCCGCGCATCCTCGCCTTGAGGGAGCCGATCACCTGCGCCTCGAAGCCGGTGTCGAAATCGGCGTCGCGTTCCGCCTTGGCGTAATCCGCGTGGTCCGGCGCGAGGGCATCGTTGCGCGGCTTGATGCGGATCAGGCGGGTGGAGAATTTGGTCTTCTCCCCGGATTTCAGGGTCAGCCTGGCGTCGCCCAGGTATTTGCCGCGCGCCCCCGCCTGTAGCACCGGCACGCCGTCCACCAGGTTCTCGGGGTCGAGGCCGCCCTTGTTCAGCGTGGTGTGGGTGTGGCCGCCGACCACCACCACCGGCTTGGCGGTGAGCCTGGCGGCGGCGCGGGCGAGCGGCAGGTCGCCTTCCCGGATGAAGAAGCGCCAGCCGTCGGCGGCGCGCGGCGGGCCGTAATCGTCGCCATAGCCGCAGTGGGAGAGGATGACCACCACGTCGGAGAGCGCGGCGACGGCGGGCAGCAGCTGGTTTGCCGCGGCGACCGGCGAGGCCAGCGTCAGCCCCGGCTCCGCCGCCTTGCGGAAGTGCTTGATCACCGAGCAGGTGACGCCGAGAAAGCCGATGCGCAACCCGCCCGCCACCGCGATCATCGCCGGGTGGTAGTCGCGCCCCGCCGCCACCTCGCGCAGGCCGGAAATATTGGCGGCGAGGAGGGGAAACTTCGCGTCGCCGCGGATGCCGCGGGCGAGGGTGCGCGCGCCGTGGTCGAACTCGTGGTTGCCGATGGCGGAGGCGTCCACCCCCGCCGCGGAATAGGCGGCATAGCCGGGGTCGATGCGCCAGCCGTTGCCCGCGATATCGCCGAGCAGCGGGTCGAAGAAACCGCCGGTGCGGTCGTCCCCGGCGGTGACCAGCAGCACCACCTCGCCGGGCTTGGCTTTGGCGCGCGCCGCCTTCGCCTGCTTGACGATCTGCGCCAGCGCGTGGGTCTCGCCCTTCTCCGCGTCGCCGATGACGAGGTTGTTGTGCAGGTCGTTGAAGTGCAGCAGGCGCAGGGTGGCGGCCTCGGGCGGGACCATCGCGGCGAGGCGCTTCGCCACCGGGCCGGACAGCGCGGTCACCGGCCTGCCGGGCACGTGGCCCGCGACCGCATAGGCGGCCTCCAGCCTGCCCTGCGGATTGACCGGAATCTCCACCAGCTCCGGGGCGGCGGCGCGCGCCTGGGTGGCGCACCCCGGCAGGGCCACACCGGCGGCGGCGAGGCCGAGACCGCGCAGCACGGCGCGGCGGCGCAGCGCATGGAGAAGCAGGCGGGTGGCGAAAGAACGCTCGGCGGACATCGACGGCCCTTCCTACGGCAACGCGAAGGGGAAGCCTATCACCGCCGGAACACCGCCACCACTTCGAGATGCGGGCTCAAGGGGAACTGGTCCACCGGCAGGGCGGAGACGAGGCGGAAGCCGCCGTCGGCGAGGATGCGGGCGTCGCGGGCGAAGCTTGCGGGGTTGCAGGAAACCGCCACCGCGAGCGGCACCGCCGAGGCGGCGATGGCGCGCGCCTGGACCTGGGCTCCGGCGCGCGGCGGGTCGAAGACCACGGCGTCGAGGCCGCGCATCTCCGCCGCGGAGAGCGGCTCGCGGAAGAGGTCGCGCGCGGCGACCGCAAGCCCCGGGGCGGCCTTCGCCGCGGCGGCGAGGGCGGCGACCGCCGCGCCGTCGGCATCGAGGGCGAGCACCCGCGCGCCGCGCGCGGCGAGCGGCAGGGCGAAGGTGCCGAGGCCGCAGAAGAGGTCGGCGAGGGCCGATACGCCTTCGGTGGCGGCAAGCACCGCATCGCGGAGCGCCGCCTCGCCCTCGGCGGAGGGCTGGAGGAAGGCGGCATCGGGGAAGGCGACGGAGACCCCGCCGAAGATCATCGCGGGGGGGCGCTCCACCGCCAGAGGCGCCGCGCCGAAGCCGGAATCCCAGGCAAGCCGGGCGAGATCGTGCGCCCGCGCGAAGGCGGCGAGCGCCTCGCGGCCCTCCCATCCCGGCTCGTCGGCGCAACGCACCAGCACGTCGGCCCCCGAGTCGGTCCAGGCGAGCGCCACCGCCGCGTCGGCGGTGAGCGGCGCGAGCACGGCGCGCAGCGGCGCGATCAGGGCGGAAAGCTGCGGCAGCAGCACCGGGCAGGCGTCGATCGCCGCCACCGCATGGCTCGCCTCCTCGCGGAAGCCGAGCTTCTTCCCCTTGAGCGCCAGGGTGGCGCGGCGGCGGGTGCGCGCCGGGCAGGAGAGGGTTTCCGCCACCGGCGCGTCGGCGAAGCCGCGGTGCGAAAGCGCGGCGAGCAGGCGGGTGCGCTTCCACGCCGCGAGGTCCGCCGCCTCCCAGTGCTGGAAGGCGCAGCCGCCGCAGCGCCCGAACGCCGGACAGAACGGCGCGACGCGGCGGGGAGAGGGCGTTTCGACGCTCTCCAGGCGGCAGCGCACCCCTTCGGCGGAGCGCAAAACCGGCATTGCGCGCACCGTCTCGCCGGGCAGGGCGAGGGGCACGAAGTGGCGCACGCCGTCATGCAGGGCGATGCCGTCGCCGCCCGCGCCGACGCTCTCCACGCAAAGCGAAAGCGGCGCGGCGTTCAGCCGTGCGGGGCGGCGCTCACGCCCCCTGGCCATAGACCTGGCCATGGCGGCAGGACTGTCCCACGGTCTCCGGCCCCGGGGTGGCGTAGGTCCAGATCTCGGTGACCCGGTTCTGCGCGTCCACCATCACCGCGACGCTTTCGCGCCCCGGCAGGGCCTCGCCCGGCACCTCCTCGTAGGCCATGACGATGGCGAGGTCGCCGCGCGAAAACAGGTGCGCCGCCGCGCCGTTGAGGCAGCAGTCGCCCGCCCCTTCGCGGCCCTCGATGACATAGGTCTGCAGGCGGTTGCCGTTGGCGATGTTGACCACATCGACGCGGCTGTAGGGCAGGATGCCCGCGGCCCGCAGCATCAGCGGGTCGATGGTGATCGAGCCGATGTAGTCGAGCCGCGCCTCGGTCACCGTGACGCGGTGGATCTTGCCGTACATGAAGGGGCGCAGCGCCCCGTCCAGGCGGTAGCCGGAGCCCCCGGCCAGGTCTTCCGGTCCGTTGATCTTGCGGATGCTGGGCAGGCTCATATCAGGTTCGCTCCAGACTGTTTCGCCGTTCTTGGCACCGTTTCGCCCGTCTTCTAGTCGCCTCCGCCCGCCGCATCAAGAAAAAGCGCCATGCCGCAAACGCAAACCGGAGTCGCCGCGCCGCGCCATGCCGCGCCATTCGAAATATGCAAGGAAACATCCTGATATCGTCTATACAAATAAGTATACGCCCTGCATAGCCACAGAAAACTACCATAACGGGCGAAAGCCACGGTCAGGCCATATTCAAGACCAAACCAGTCCCGATCCACCGCAGACTAGGCCTTCTTCGCCGTGAATATTTTGTTGCATGCACCGGGCTTGATTGACGCACCGTGCAAAGGCCTGCATCAATCATCCGGCGAAATCCAAGGGCGCCCGCGCCGCTGCACCGATTTCGCCAGGAAAGGGGGAAGTCATGGTGAGCCTGTTTGGTCGCAGGCGCACGTCCCATTCGTTCGCCGAGGACCAGGAGACATCCGCGGCCGAGGAGGCCCCCTCCCCGGCCGCGCCGCAGACTGCAACCGGCAGCGCCGACCCGTCGGCTCCGCTGCCGGGGGTGTGGCTCGCGCGCCTGGACAGCCTGACCCACGCCTTCCAGCCGGTGGTGAACATCCACTCCGGCCACACCTACGGCCTCGAGGCGCTGCTGCGCGGCATGGAGGCGCACGGCTTCGACAGCGCCGCCGCGCTGCTCGACGCGGCGCACGCCGACGGCGTGCTCGCGGCGGTGGAGTGCGCGCTGAAGGACCGCGCCATCCGCACCTATGCGCAGTGGCCGTTCTGCCACGACCGCAAGCTCTTCATCAACATCGACCCCCGCGTCTTCGAGGACGCGAGCGGCGACGGCCTGGCGCGCACCCGCCGCGTCATCGCGGCGTGCGGCCTAGCCGAATCCGCGGTCATCCTCGACGTCTCCGAGCGCGCCCGGCTCGGCAGCTTCCTGCGCGAGTTCCGCATCGAGCGGCAGGTGCGGCGGTCCTCCCTGCGCTACGCCATCGACGACTTCGGCGCCGGGCTCGGCAGCCTGCAAACCCTCTACGGCGCGGAGCCGGACTTCATCAAGGTGGACCGGGCGCTGCTCGGCGGCGTCGCCGACGACGCCCGCAAGAAGATCTTCTTCTCCCACATCGTCAGCATCGCGCACCTCCTCGGGGTGATGGTGGTGGCCGAGGGCGTGGAGAACGAGGCGGAATATTTCGCCTGCAAGGAGGTGGGCTGCGACCTCATCCAGGGCTTCGTCGTCTGCCCGCCCCTGGGCGACATCGCCGAGGCGGCGCGCGACTATGCCCTGGTGCGCGATCTGTCCCGCCGCGACCGCCGCCAGGCCCGCAGCGACGAGCGCATCCTGGTGGAGCGCATGGAGGCGATCGAGCCCCTGCGCCTGGACACCCGCATGCTTGAAGTGTTCGAGCGCTTCCGCTCCGAGAAGACGCGCACCTTCTTCCCCGTCGTCGATGCGGCGGGCGAGCCGCGCGGCGTCATCCGCGAGGGCGACCTCAAGGAATACACCTACTCGCAGTTCGGCCGCGACCTGATGACCAACCGCGCCTACGGCCGCTCGCTCGACCAGTTCGTCACCCCCTGCCCGGTGGCGGCGCTCAACCTTCCGGCGGAACGCATCCTCGAAATCTTCTCCGGCAGCAGCGACGCCGAAGGGCTGATCATCGTCGATTCCACCGCGAAGTACGCGGGCTTCCTCTCCGCCAACGCGCTTCTGCGGGTGATCAACGACAAGAACCTCACCATCGCGCGCGACCAGAACCCGCTCTCCCGCCTGCCCGGCAACACGGTGATCCACGAGTTCCTCTCCGAGTGCCTGGGCGATGCCTGCTGCGAGCACGTGATGGTCTATTACGACTTCGACAACTTCAAACCCTTCAACGACCACTACGGCTTCCGCCAGGGCGACCGCGCGATCCAGGCCTTCGCCGACGTGCTGCGCCGCCTGTTCGGCAAGCCGGAGGACTTCATCGCCCACATCGGCGGCGACGACTTCGTCTCCGGGCGCAAGGCGGTGGACGACTTCGACGCCCTGCTCGCCGAGGTCGGCAGCGCGGTGGAGACCTTCCGCGACGAGGTGGCGGCCTTCTACGACGACGCGGCGCGGGAAAGGGGCTTCATCACCGTGGCCGACCGCTACGGCACCGAGCGCGCCTTCCCGCTCTTGACCGTCAGCGCCGCGGTGGTGCGCATCCGCGCCGACAGCCGCCAGCGCGGCGAGGACCACTTGAGCCCCCTGATCGCCGGGTTGAAGAAGCTCGCCAAGGCCGACCCGCGCCACATCGCCATCGGCGTTCTGCCGTAGCCGCCGCGCGCGGAGTCGACATCGCCCTACATGCGTATTAGGTTCTGCCCATACCCCGAGCGGCGCGGCGGCCATCGCCCCGGCGGCGGCGCGCCGGGCGGAAGGCAACGGATGACCTGCCCATGAGCACACCTGCGGCGGAGGCTTCCGCCCCGTTCGATCCGGGCGCTTATGCCCGCCTGTTCGATGCGTCGGAAGACGCCGTCGCGGTGTTCCTTCCGGATCTGTGCATCGCCTACGCCAACCCGGCATTCTGCGCCATTCTTGCGGTGCGCCCGGGCGAAACCCTGCACGACAGGCTGGGGCCGTTCGCCGACATCTACGACGCCCCGGTGCTGCGCGTCGCGCACAGCGGCGCGCCGATGCGCGCCATCCACCACGTTCCCTCGCCCGCGGGCGGGCGCATCCTGCTCGGCAGCTACACCCCGGTGCGCGACGCCGCGGGCGCCGCCGCCGCGGTGCTGTTCACCGCCCACGACCTGCCCGGCTGGTCCGAGGCGGAAGACACCGAGGACGCCGCGGCCGGACTCGCCGTGCTCGACGGCAACCTTCTGCTGCTGCGCTGCAACGACACCCTGCGCCGCCTCGCCGCCGCGCCGCTCTCCCCCGGCATGCCGCTCGCCGAGGTGCTCGCCGCCGCCACCGGCGCGCCGCCGGATGCGCCGGGCAAGGTGCGCGCCATCCTGCGCCACCTGGGCAAACGCGGCAGCCGCCCCTTCGACTTCCATGCCGAGAACCGCCGCAAGCTGCAATTCAGCATGCACGCCACCGCCGACGGCGAGCACATCCTGCGCGTCGCCGACGTCACCCGCACCCGTATGCTGCAGGACCGCGTCGATCGCCAGACCGCGCTTTTGCGCCTCCTCGGCGAAACCGCGGAGATCGCGGGCGGCAACCCCGCCCAGGCGCTGCTGCGCTTCCTCGAAGGCCTGACGCGGCTCGCCGGGTGCCATGCCGGACTGATCGCCGAACTGGCCCCGATGGCGAAGGGCGCAGCGCCGCGGCTGGTTCCCGTCGCCGCCAGCGGCCCCTGGGACGCCCCCACCCCGCCGATGCCGCCGCTGTTGCGCCGCGCGCTCGCCGAACGCCGCACCACGCGCAACGACGCCCCCGACGATGCCCCCGGCCTCGGCCACAGCATCGTCCTGCCGGTTACGGCGCGCGGCCGGGTTCTCGGGGTGATCGCGCTCTCCGACCGCCCGGCGCGCTTCGACGACACCCTCGTCGCCACCCTGGAAATGGCGCTTTCCACCGCCGCCGCGCTGTTCTCCCTGCACACCGCCGAGCGCCACCGCCGCCAGACGACGCGCGACCTGCGCGCCAGCCAGGAGCGGGTGCGCACGATCTTCGACAACATCCAGGAAGGCGTGGTCATCGCCGCCGAGAACGGCGCGATCATCGGCTTCAACGCCGCGGCGGAGCACCTGTTCGGCCACTCCCTGGAAAGCGTGCTCGGCCGCAACGCCGCGCTGCTCGCCGTGGCGGACGGCGAAGGGCCTTCCGCCTTCACCACCGAGACCCAGGGCGCCCGCGGCGAAATCCTCGCGGCGAAGAAGGACGGCCAGACCTTCCCGGCGGAAATCTCGGTGAGCCGACTCGTCTCGGAGAAGGACGACCTCTACATCGCCATCGTCCAGGACATCTCGGAACGCAAGCGCATCGCGCGCATCCAGTCGGAACTCGTCTCCACCGTCGGCCACGACCTGCGCACCCCGCTCACCAGCATTCTCGGCGCGCTGCGCCTGGTCAACGGCGGCAGCCTGGCGCCGGACCGGGAGCGCGACCTGCTCGCCATCGCCGAACGCAACGGGCGGCGGCTGATGCGCCTGATCACCGACCTCCTCGACCTCGAACGCATCAACGCCGGGATGATCGCCTTCAACCCCGGCCCCACCGACCTCGGCACGGTGCTGCGCCAGAGCATCGAAAGCCACCGCCTGCTCTCCGAGACGAAAAACCTCACCATCGCCTGGAGCCTGCCCCCCGGCCCGCTGTGGGTGCACGGCGACGCCGACCGCCTGTCGCAGATCGCGGTCAACATCTTCGGCAACGCGGTGCGCTTCTCGCCGCAGGGCGGCGTCATCGCCATCCGCGCGCGCGATGAAAACGGCTTCATCCGCGTCGAATTCTCCGACCAGGGGCCGGGCATTCCCGAGGACTTCCTGCCGGTGATGTTCGACCGCTTCCAACAGATCGCCAACCGCATCCGCAAGGCGGGCAGCGACCCCGCGGAAGGCTCGGGCCTGGGCCTGAGCATCGTGCGCGCCCTGATCGCCCTGCACGGCGGGCGGGTCGGCGCGGTCTCCCCGCCCGGCGCGGGCGCCACGGTGTTCTTCGAAGTGCCGAGCGAGACGCCGGGGGCGTGATTTATCCCTTTGCCATCGCTTGCATCTTCGTTAATCTGCGGAACGCGCCCGCCGCATCTGCGGCGGCGCCCTGCCGGCATCTTTCCGGCGCTTTGACGGGATTGACCGCGCTGTGTCGTACACGGTTCTCATCGCAGACGATCACGAACTGTTTCGTGACGGACTGAAAATGGTTTTGCAACATCTCGCCCCGGGCACCCGCTGCCTCACCGCGGGCGACCACCGCGAGGCCCTGGACACCGCACGGGCGACGCCGATCCTCGACCTCGTGCTCCTGGATATCCGCATGCCCGGCCTCACCTGGGAGGAAGCCCTGCGCACCCTGCGCAGCGAACGCCCCGAGGTGCCGGTGGTCATCCTCTCCGCGCTGGTCGATCGCGCGCTGATCACCACCGCGATGCGCGCCGGCGCGCGGGGGTTCATCCCCAAAACCTCCTCCAGCTCGGTGATGATCAACGCGATCAACCTGGTGCTCTCCGGCGGCCACTACATCCCGCCCCTGGTGCTCGACGACGACGCGGAGGAAACCGGCCCGGCGGACAAGGACGCCGCCAACGCCGCCGCGGCGCTGACCCCGCGCCAGATGGACGTGCTGCGCCTGGTCGCCCGCGGGCTGTCCAACCGCGACATCGCGCACGTCCTCGACCTCTCCGAAGGCACGGTGAAGCTGCACGTCACCGCCATCCTCAAGGCGCTCGGCGTGCCCAACCGCACCAGCGCGGTGATCGCCGCCGCGCGCATGGGACTCACCGAGGGCGAAACCTCCTGATCCGGCCCCAACGGGCGTGATGGTCCGGGATTTGCTTCTCCCGGGTCTCGCTGTGCGCTTCGTCGTATATGCGACACACATAACGCCCGCCCGGAGAAGCCCCCCATGCACCACATCCCGGATTCCGTCCTCCACGGCCTGATCGCCGAAGACATCCCCTACGGCGACCTCACCACCCGCTCGCTGGCCATCGGCCAGATGCCCGGGCGCATCAGCTTCTCGGCGCGCGGCCCGATGGTCGCCTGCTGCACCGAGGAGGCGGCGCGCATCCTCGCGCTGCTCGGCTGCACCGCCGAGGTCGCCACCGCCTCGGGCCGCGACGCCGCCGCCGGAACCCTGCTGCTGGAAGGCTCGGGCCGCGCCGAATGCCTGCTCTCCGCCTGGAAGGTGGCGCAAACCCTGATCGAATGGACCTCCGGCGTCGCCACCGCCGCCCGCGCGGTGATCGACGCCGCCCGCGCCGTGGACCCCACCGTCACCGTCGCCTGCACCCGCAAGGCGGTGCCCGGCACCCGCGCCCTCTCCGCCAAGGCGATCTGCGTCGCGGGCGCAACCCTGCACCGCTGCGGCCTTTCCGACACCATCCTGCTGTTCCCGGAACACCGCGCCTTCGGCCACGGCCCCGATGCCCTGCGCCAGCAGGTGACGGACCTGCGCCTGCGCAACCCGGAACGCGGCATCGTCGTCGAGGTCAAAACCCCGGAAGAGGCGATGACCGCCCGCAACGCCGGGGCCACCGTGCTGCAACTGGAAAAATTCTCCCCGGAAGAAGTCGCCCGCCTCGCCGCCGCCATCGCCGCCACCGACGGCCCGCAACCCGTCATCGCCGCCGCAGGCGGCATCTCGGCCGCCAACGCCGCCGCCTACGCCGACGCAGGCGCCCGCGTCCTCGTCACCTCCTGGCCCTACACCGCCCGCCCCGCCGACGTGCAGGTGCGGATTTTCGCGGCGTAAAAACCAGGCCGGGCGCTGCCCGGACCCGCAAGGGGCCGGAGGGCCCCTTGACCCCATGACTGGGTTGGGGCCGATTATAGCCTCTTCGCGCCGGACGGCGTTGCTGCGGTAACGCAGGATTGATGCGTGTGGCCGCAGTCGTAACCTCACCATTCGCGTGGGTCGGCTTATCCTGCTTTTTCGCAAGGTCGAGCAACGGTTTGATGAGGTCGATCGGCATCGGGAAGATCACCGCGGAATTCTGTTCCGTCCCGATTTCGGCCAGAGTTTGCAAGTAGCGCAATTGCATCCCGGCGGGGGAGGCGGAAAGAATCACAGCCGCGTTCACCAAGATCTGCGATGCCTGGAATTCGGCATCCGCATGGATGATCTTGGCGCGCCGGTCGCGTTCGGCCGCCGCCTGCTTGGCGATGGTGCGCACCATGTTCTCGGTGAGCTCCACGGTTCCGATCTCGACATTGCTCACCTTGATGCCCCGGGTTTCGGTCTGGGCGTCAAGGACGTTCTGGACGTCGGCGCTGAGTTTTTCCGTTCGGACAGCATTTCGTCGAGGTCGTGCTGGCCGAGCACGGCGCGCAGGGTCGTTTGCGCCAGCATGTTGGTGGCCGGCATATAGTGCTGCACCTGGATGATTGCGCGTTCCGGGTTGACGACGTTGAAGTAGAGCACGGCATCAACCTTCATTGAAACGTTGTCGCACGGGATCACGTCCTGGCTGGGGATCTCGATCACCTGGATACGCAAATCGACGCGAACCATTTCCTGAACGAGAGGAATCAGGAGCACGAATCCCGGTCCCTTGACGCATTGGAACCGCCCGAGAGTGAAGACCACGCCGCCTTCGTGTTCGCGCAATATCCGCACGCTTGCCGCCGGATGCCAAGAAATTGTGCAGAGAAATCGAAAACGAAGATGCTGCAACCCGCGCATACGAAACCAAAATTCGGCACGCAGTGATGAGTAGATTCCGACTCTGGCGCCTTATCCTGGAGGCCGGTATGACTGGTTGTGGCCAATACTATGGGTCGAAGCCCGCCGCCGGGATGATCCGTCCCGGTCCGGCGGAATCGCCCGAGGCCGACACGGTTTTGATCCGGCGGAGTTGATTGCCGCCCGCATGCCTGCGTCGCCATCGGCCTGGACGATTCCGGACGGACGTTTTCCGGCCGGAATCTTTTCCTTTCGACGCTCGGGTCTTCCGCCGGGTTTTACGTACTTTTCAGTGTGGGAAGGCGGCACGGAGCTTCGGTTCCGGCCAGGAAAGCCGCCGCAACGCCATCGAAGATTGGAACGATCATGAAGGCCACCAAATATATACTGATGATTTCGACGGGATTGGCCCTGAGCGGGTGTACGAGCTTCAGCGAAATCCATGCCGTCAACGACATGCGAACCGTGAAGCCGCAAGGCGGCACGCCTTTCACGCACGGACTTACGGATGAATATCGTCGCCTGTCGAACTGGCAGGCCGACGATCACGTGATGTGGATGGACGGGGCCTGGTTCGCCCGCAAGGGGCTTCGGGCCGCCAAGGGCGAGGTCGTGATGCCGTCGGCTCCCATCGCGGCGCCCGAGGGCGCCTGGCTGCGCCGCGGCGAACTGGGGGAGGTCGTGCAGATTCCTGCCGATCGGGTGAATGAACTCGCGGCCGCGCGGGTTCGCCTGATGGCGTATCTGGACGGCGGCGGGCGGACTCTTCAGCCGATCAAGGCCGCCCATGCCCAGGGCATCTACGACTGCTGGCTCCTGGAGGAATGGGAGCATTATGCGAGCGGCAAGTACTGCATCAAGGAATACCCGGGTCTTGAGGCGCAATTCATGACGGCGGCGGCAAAGCCCGCGACGTCCATGGCCCCGACGGTGCAGAAAAACTTCCAGGTGTTCTTCGCCTTCGATCGCTCGGAAGTTAGCGAGGATGCGGCTCAGGTGATCCGCAAGGCTGCGGACGAGGCGAAGCGGAGCAATGTGGCCGTCCTCAAGCTCACGGGTCATACCGACTCTTCCGGTACGAACGCCTACAACCAGCTTCTGTCGGAGCGACGGGCTCATGCGGTGATGGCGGAACTCGTCAAGGACGGCGTACCGGCGTCTGAGATCGCCACCATCGGCGATGGCGAAGACGGCCAACTGGTGCCGACGGCCGATGGCGTGCGCGAGCCGCAGAATCGGCGGACCACAATCATCCTGCAGTAGGTTTCGTCCTGCCGCTCAAGCTCGAAAGCCCGCCTCGTGAGAGGCGGGCTTTCTCGTCTTTGGGGCGGATATCCGGGGAGCGGGCGGATCGAAGATGGGGGTGGGCCTCGTCCAAAGGGGGTAAGGACGAGGCCCGCACCGATCGGCTTAGGGGGGGGAACCCCTGGAGGGAAGCCGATCGGCAAGATATCGGCGGCGGACCGATGTTCGGCCGCGCCAGTATCGAGTGCGGGAACCCGGCGTTTCAGGCCGGATCGTTTCCGTCATCGCCTTCGCTCATCCTCTTTTCGACGCCGTCGCGGGTTTGGGCCGTGGCCTTCTTGCCCGTCGTCGCGGTGAAGTGCCAGTCGGAGCCGCTTCGCGTCGTACCGGTCTGGTCGGTATCGTTGCCGTAGATCTGCACGGGAACCTCGCCTCGCAAGGGAAGGTGCATTTCCGGAAGCAGATGCAAGCTGTCCGCATCCACGTGCGATTCGATGAGCCAGAGGTACTGGTCGATGCCGCGCAGAATCTCGGTCAGAATATCGGCGGTCACGGGATCGTTCAGGTTGGCCGTCCGGCCGACCGCTTCGCGAAGGGATTGACCGAAGGCGCCGAGAGCCCCGGCGGCCGCAAAGATGTGCCGTTGCGGATCGGCGGCGCCATCGAGGGGATAGGAAGCGAGGAACGACTGCTCCGCCGCGACCTGGACGGTGCCGTGTGCGATGCCGCCGAGTCCGGCGGCGCGCTCGGCGAGAAGGTCGATATAGCCCTCGACTGCCGCGGCGATGGTGTCGAACAGCTCATGGACGGCGGTGAACCCCGGTCCGCGCACGTTCCAGTGCGCCTGCTTCATCTGCGCTTGCAGATCGATCGCCGCCGCCAGATGCATGTTCAGCACATCGACGGATTGTCCTCGGATACCCTCGGGCAACGTATTCAATGTCGGCAGCATATCTCACTACTCCTGATCGCGAAAAAGGGCCGCCCCTTCCCTCGTTTACGTGTGGGGGCGAGTGGGGCGCCGGTGTGAGCGGCGCACCAGGAATCGGCGGCCCGGGCGAAATCCCGCCTGCCGGAATCATAGGGGCAAAGAGTTGAGAAGCGCAGACTCGGAAACTACTCAAGATTATGCCGACGCACGCGTCGAGGCGGCGATCCCCATCAAGGCGGGAATATGCTATCATCATCCGCAGCCTCCCTTCGGGAGGCGGGATTGAAAGCTCTTGCATATGGTGGAACGCCGTCCGCAGAAGGCAAAGATCGTCCGATCGCCGCATCGCCGCGCCTCCGGGGATTTCCCGATCGTCGGGATCGGGGCTTCGGCGGGAGGGCTCGATGCCTGCCGCAAGATGCTGGGCGCGATCCCCGCCCACACCGGCATGGCGTTCGTCCTGGTGCAGCATCTCGATCCCCATCATGAAAGCATGATGGTGGATCTGCTCGCCGGGCACACCCCGATGGCGGTGCGGCAAGCCGCCGACGGCATGTCGATCGAGCGCGACCACCTCTACCTCATTCCTCCGGGGGTCTATCTCTCGGTCGTCGGCCTCACCCTTCACCTGTCCCAGCCGCAGGCGCGTCACGGTGCGCGCATGCCGTTCGATTTTTTCCTGCAGTCGCTGGCCGAGGATTGCGGCGCGCGGGCGGTGTGCGTGGTGCTCTCGGGGACCGGCAGCGACGGCAGCCTCGGGCTGAAGGCGGTGAAGGAAAAATCCGGGCTGGTGATCGCGCAGGATCCCGGCGAGGCCGATTTCGACGGCATGCCGCGCAACGCCATCGCGACCGGCGGCGTCGATTTCGTTCTGCGGGCGGCGGAGATCCCCGCCGCGCTGATCCGATACGGCGAGGGGATGGTCCAGGCGCGCACACACAAGGAAACGGCGGCGCAGGATTCCGGCGCGGGCTGGCTGGCCGAGATCATAGAGCTCCTGCGCACCAGGACGGTCCACGACTTCACGCTGTACAAGCTCGGCACGCTGCAACGCCGGATCGAACGCCGCATGGCGATGGCGTCGCTCGGCGACGAGGAATGGGAACGCTATCTCGCCATCCTGCGGGCCGACATGGGCGAACTCGACCGGCTCGCCAACGACCTGTTGATCAGCGTGACCGGCTTCTTCCGCGATCCGAAGGTCTTCGAAAGCCTCGCCGCGGAGATCGTTCCCGAGATCGTCGGCGGCCATGACGCCGACCACCCCGTCCGCATCTGGAGCGCCGGGTGCAGCACCGGAGAGGAAGCCTATTCCCTCGCGATCCTGTTCTCCGAGGGAATCACGGCGGCGGGGAGCCCGGCGAAGCTTCAGGTGTTCGCCTCCGACATCGATCCGGCGGCGGTTGCCGCCGCGCGCGCGGGACTCTACTCGGAAGCGATCGCGGCGGACGTGTCGCCGGAGCGGCTTGCCCGCTTCTTCGCGCGGGAGGATGGGGGCTACAGGGTCCTCCCCGAGTTGCGCGATATGCTGGTGTTCACCACCCAGGATGTCCTGACCGATCCGCCGTTTTCGCGCCTCGACCTGATTTCCTGCCGGAACCTCCTGATCTACCTGCGCCCGGAGGCGCAGGAGCGGGTGATCTCGCTGTTTCACTTCGCGTTGCGCGAGCGAGGGCTGCTTCTGCTCGGCAATTCCGAGACGGTCGGCACCGTCGAGAACCGGTTCGAGGTGGTTTCCAAATCCGACCGCCTCTATCGCCATATCGGCCTCGGTCATGCGGGAGGGCCCGACCTTCCCACGTGGCCGGGCGACGTGCATGCCGCGGCGCGCGTGGAACAGCATCAGGCGCCGCCCGACCGTTCGGCGGCGCTTGCCGCGATCTGCCGCAAGCTGGTGCTGGAGTCCTATGCGCCGGCCGTGGCGTTGATCAATCGCACGGGCAAGTGCCTCTATTTCCTCGGGCCGGTCGATACGTACTTGAGCGTGAAGCCCGGACAGCCGGTTCAGGACCTGCTTGCGATGGTGCGGGAGGATGTGCGGAACAAGCTGCGCCTGGCGATCCGGCAGGCCTGCCGGGAGAACAAGCGGACCGTCATCCCCGGCGGACGCCTGGAGCGCGAAGGCGGCACGTTCGGGTTCCGCATCGAGGTCAAGCCGGTGGTGAGCGAAGGGGAGGACCTGCTGCTGGTCGGCTTCATCGACGAGCCGCGACCGCCGCCGCGTCAGAATTTTCCGGCGAGCCCGGGAGACACGCCGCCGACCACCGAGATCGAGCAGGAACTCGAAGCCACCCGGACCGAGCTGCAAGCGGCGCTGCGCAGCCTGGAAATTCTGGGCGAGGAGCAGAAGGCGATCAACGAGGAAACGTCCTCGGTTCAGGAGGAGTACCAGTCCACCAACGAAGAACTGATGACATCGAAGGAAGAGCTGCAATCGTTGAACGAGGAGCTGACCTCCCTCAACACCCAGCTCCAGGAAGCGCTGGAGCAGCAGCGCTCCACCTCCGACGATCTCCAGAACGTCCTTTACAGCACCAACGTCGCGACGATTTTCCTCGACAGCCGCCTGAACATCCGGTTCTTCACGCCGGCCACCAAGGCCCTCTTCAACGTGATCCCGGGCGATGTCGGGCGGCCGCTCGCGGACCTGAACTCGCTCGCCACGGACGCGGCCCTGCTGCGCGACGCGGAGACCGTATTGCGGAATTTTACGCCGATCGAGCGGGAAATCGAGACCCGCAACGGCACATGGTTCATCCGCCGCATCCTGCCGTATCGGACCCAGGCCAGCGGCGTCGAAGGCGTCGTCATCACCTTTGCCGACAGCACCGAGCGGAAGCACACGGCGGATGCGCTGGAGGAGGCGAGACGGCAGGCGCAGCAGGCCAACGCCGCGAAGTCCCGCTTTCTCGCCGCGGCCAGCCACGACCTCCGCCAGCCGCTGCAAACCCTGGCCTTGCTGCACGGCCTCCTGGCGAAAACCATCGAGGGGGAAAAGGGGCGGAGCCTCGTCGCCCGTCTCGACGAGACGATGGGCGCGGTTTCGAACATGTTGAACACGCTGCTCGACATCAACCAGATCGAGGCGGGCACGGTCCAGGCGGAAATCGCCGACTTTCCGATCGCCGGTCTGCTCGCGCGCATGCACGACGAGTTCGTCTATCACGCGGAAGCGCAGGGGCTGTCCCTGCGCGTCGTGCCCTGCGGTCTGTCGATCCGAAGCGATCCGCGCCTGCTCGAACAGATGATCCGCAACCTGCTTTCGAATGCCTTGAAATATACCAGGAACGGCAAGGTTCTGCTCGGCTGCCGCCGACGGCAGGGGAACCTGCGGATCGAAATCTGGGATACCGGGATCGGCATTCCCGAAGAGGAATTACAGGCGATCTTCGAGGAATATCACCAGATCGACAATGCCGCACGGGAACGAAGCCTCGGCCTCGGCCTCGGCCTTTCGATCGTGCGGCGCCTTGCGAACCTGCTCGACCATCGGGTCGAGGTCCGCTCGCGGCTGGAGTGCGGTTCGGTGTTTGCGATCGAGGCGAAGCTGCCGCCGGGCACGTACCCTTCCGGAGCCTCCTCCCGGCCACGGGCCCCCGACGGGGCCGTTCCGGGTTCGCCGCAGGCGGAACATCGCACCGGGAATATCCTCGTCATCGAGGACGACCCCGAGGTCCGCGATCTGCTCGGTCTTGCCCTGCAGGGCGATGGCCATCGCGCCGCGACCGCAGCCGACGGGATCGCGGCGCTGGAACTCGTGGGGCAAGGAGCCTTCCGGCCCGACCTCATCCTGGCGGACTACAATCTGCCGAAGGGATTGAACGGGCTTGAGGCCGCAGAGAAACTGCGGCAAGGCGACGGGCGGCGGATTCCGGTGATCATCCTGACCGGCGACATCTCGACCGGCAGCCTGCGCGACATCGCACGGCAGGACTGCGTGCAGATCAACAAGCCGGTGAAGTTGACGGAATTGATGCGGGTCGTCCGGCAAGGCCTGGAGGCACGCCCCGCCCCGCCGCCTCTTCCGGTTCCAGCCGCGGTTCCGGCGGGGCAGGTCATCTTCGTGATCGACGACGACAACCTCCTGCGCGCCGGAATCCGCGAAATGCTGGAGGCCCACGGCCATATCGTCGAGGACTTCGCAACCGGCGAGGATTTCCTCGCGGCCTACCGCCCGGGGGGCGAGGGCTGCCTCCTGGTAGACGCCTATCTGCCCGGAATGAGCGGGCTCGATCTGTTGCGGCGGATGCGCGCAGCGGGGGCGCGGCTGCCCAGCATCATGATCACCGGCAGCGGCGACGTGCCCCTGGCGGTCGATGCGATGAAAGCGGGGGCGATGGACTTCATCGAGAAGCCGATCGGTTGTAGCGACCTGCTCGCCGGTATCGGCCGCGCGCTCGAACAATCGCAGGATGCGGCCAAGCTTTCCGCCTGGCGGAAGGGAGCCGCGGACCATATCGGGCACCTGACGCCCCGGCAGCGCGAGATCATGGACAGGGTTCTCGCCGGTCATCCCAGCAAGAACATCGCCGCCGATCTCGGCATCAGCCAGCGGACGGTCGAGAACCATCGCGCCGCGATCATGCGGCGAACCGGGGCGAAGTCGCTCCCGGCGCTGGCCCGGCTGGCCGTTGCCGCCGCAACGGACGCGGAGTCCCCCGGCCCGGCAACCGCGTAGGAACAGCCGGCGGCGGACCTACTTGCTGATCGCGTTTCCGGTGGTGCGGAGGTTGTCCCCGGTATCCTGTTTCGCACCGTGCCAGGTGTCGCTGCAGCCGGCGACGCCGGCCACGAAAACCACGAAAAACAAAGAAGCGATGATGCGGCGTAGCATGACGATATCTCCCTGAATGGCGGATTTTGTCGGCGAAGAAATACGTTCCGGCGAACGGTGGGTCCACCGGGCGTGCAACGACCGACTCTAGCTGGACGCCGTCTCGCGCGGCAGGCTCGGAAACTACGCAGGCCCGGCTTGGGCCGTAGCGATCGGCGCGGCGCGATGCCGTTCGGACTCCCGGAAGCCGTTTCCGGACCTTCGTAGGTAATTTCCGAATCTGCCGGGACGCGCCGTCCATGGGTATTCTGCGGGAATGCGCCGCCCGCGCGGTTCGTGCCGCGCGGGGAAGGCGTCCGAACGGCCTGCCATCGACAGAGGAGGATCGTCTTCGGTCTTTCGTTCGGGCAATAGCAGTCTGAAGCTGATTTTCAGCGACAAGGTCGCGTCGTTCGGCGAGGTTGCGCGGAAGCTGAGAACGCTTTCTCCACGCCGCCACGGCGATCATCCTGTCGCAATCAAACTCACGTCGGTCTCCTCGCCGGGAGGATCCGCTTCGCCGCGGTCCACGCCGCCCAGCTCCGGCCGCCGACGGGACGGCTCGGGCAATCGGACGCGTGCCGCGCCCTGCGGCCTGCCGATCCGGCGCCGCTGCGGGGTCCTGTCCGGTTCGCCTGATCGCGGGCCGCAATCCAAGCTGGAAAGGTCGTTATGAACTTGTTCCCCGGGGTATTCTTCCGCTGCCGCCGCTCGTCGCTTTTGTGGGGCGACAAGGCCCCGGTACGGGAGGAACTGTTCGGCGGCGAACGGCTGGAGCAGCATGCGGAAAGCCTCGCCGCGGCTCAGTCGGTCGCCGCTGACTTTACGCCGGTCCTGCCGCTGCACACGCGGCTGCGCGAGAACGCCGAAGCCTTGCACGGCGCCTATAAAGCGAACCTCGAAGAGATGGAAAGAGGCCGGGAGGTCGGCCCTGCCGCGGAATGGCTGCTCGACAATTACCATCTGGTCGAGGAGCAGATTCGCGAGATTCGCGACGATCTGCCCCCCGGCTACTATCGCCTGCTGCCGAAGCTGGCGACGGGGCCGTTCGCCGGATACCCGCGGGTGTTCGGCTTGACCTGGGCCTTTGTCGCCCATACCGACAGTCACTTCGATCCCGCCATCCTCTGCCGCTTCATCACCGCCTATCAGCGGGTTCAACCCCTGACGATCGGCGAGCTGTGGGCGGTGGCGATCACCCTGCGCATCGTCCTCGTCGAGAATCTGCGCCGGTTGGCCGACCAGATCGCCGCCGATCGCACGGCGACGCTTGCGGCCGACGATCTGGCGGATCGTCTTCTCGCCTTCGGACACACCCGGGCGGAGACGGCGGGGGAGGTTTTTCCGGACGCGCCGGAACCGTTATCCGAACGCTTCGCCGCCCAGCTTGCGAAACGGCTGCGGGACCACGATCCCCATACGACCCCGGCGCTGGGGTGGCTGGAGGACCGGCTCAAGCTGCAAGACGTCTCCATCGACGACGTCGTGCGGCACAGTCATCAAAGGCAGGGCGTATCCAACGTCACGGTGCGCAACATCATCACCAGCATGCGGCTGATTTCCGATGTCGATTGGGCGGACCTGTTCGAGAGCGTCAGCCTTGTCGATGCACGGTTGCGCGCGGCAAGCGCCTTTGCCGCCATGGATTTTCCGACACGCAACCTGTACCGCAGCGCCATCGAACACCTGGCGCGCGGTTCGAAGCTGTCGGAGATCGAGGTCGTCGCCCGGGTGCTGGGAGCCGCCCGCGCGGTGGCGGCCAAAACGCATGACGCCGCGGAAGCGCGGCGTGTCGGCGATCCCGGCTACCACCTGATCGGCAGAGGCCGCCGCGCGTTCGAGAAAACCATCGGCTTCCGTCCCCCGCTCCGGCTGTGGATCTACCGCTTCAACGTCCGCCTCGGCATCGGCGGCTATGTCGGCGCGATCCTGTCCGTTACGGCAGCCGCGCTGGTCCTCGCCCTGTGGGCGCTCGCGGCCTTCGGCCTGAGTTCCGTCTGGCTCGCGGGGTTCGCCGCGCTGGCGTTCCTGCCGGCGACCGAGGTCGCGACCGCCCTGGTCAACCGTGCCGCCGCCTGGACCTTCGGCGCGACGGCACTGCCGGGTCTCGAATTGATCGACGGGGTGCCGCAATCGCTGCGCACCGTCGTCGCGGTGCCGACGATGCTGACCAGCGAGGCCGACCTTCTGGAGCAGATCGAACGGCTGGAAATCCACCATCTTTCCGGCGCGAGCGGCGATCTGACGTTCGTGCTTCTTCTGGACGGCATCGATGCGGACGAAGAGGTTCTTCCGCGCGACGCCGCCCTGCTGAACGTCGCCGCCGAGGCGATCGACCGCCTGAACCGCCACCACGGCCCGGGGCCCGGCGGGGGAAACCGTTTCCTGCTCCTGCATCGGCGCCGCCTGTTCAATGCGGGCGAAAACAAATGGATGGGATGGGAGCGCAAAAGGGGAAAGTTGCACGAACTCAACCGTCTCCTGCGCGGCGCCACCGATACGACGTTCATCCCCATCGCGGGGCAGCCGCCACGGGTGCCGCCCGGGGTGCGTTACGTCATCACCCTCGATGCCGATACCCGGCTGCCGCGCGATGCGGCCCTGCGGCTGATCGGCAAGATGGCCCACCCGCTCAACCGCCCGAAGTTCAGCCGGGCCGATCACCGCGTCACCGACGGCTACGCCATTCTTCAACCGCGCGTTACCCCCGCTTTGCCGCTCGGACGGGAGGGGTCGTTCTATCAACGGGTATTTTCCGGCCCCGGCGGCATGGACCCCTACGCTTCCGCCGCGTCCGACGTCTATCAGGATCTCTTCGGCGAGGGGTCCTACACCGGCAAGGGGATTTACGACGTCGATGCCTTCGAGGCCGCGTTGTCCGGCCGGGTGCCGGACAACGCCATGCTCAGTCACGATCTCTTCGAGGGCATATTCGCGCGGGCCGGTCTCGCGTCCGATATCGAGGTGGTCGAGGAATTCCCCTCCCGCTACGACGTCGCCGCCAAGCGCCGGCATCGCTGGACGCGGGGCGATTGGCAGCTCCTTCCCTGGGCTTTCGGACTCCGCCCCGGCGCCGGTGCGCTTCCTCCGCTGGGGCGATGGAAGATGCTCGACAATCTGCGGCGGTCCCTGCTGGCGCCGTTCGCCCTTGCGGCCCTGGCGTTTTCCTGGACGCAGCCCGGTATCGCGGGGATGGACGCCGGTCTCTTGGTGCTTTCGGCCATCGCGATCCCGGCGTTTTTCCCGACCCTGTTTTCCGTGCTGCCGCGCAGAACCGACAGCCGCCTGCGCGCGCATCTCGCCGCCCTTGCGTCCGATCTGCGTCTGGCGGCGATGCAGTCCCTGCTGTCGGTGGTCTTTCTCGCCGACCATGCCTGGCGGACCGGCGATGCCGTGGCGAGAACCCTGACGCGGCTGTTCGTCACCCGGCGTCACCTTCTCGAATGGACGACCGCCGCGCAATCCACCGGACGGCCGCGCCTGGGGTTTCCCGGCTTTTATCGGGAGATGGCGGGCGGCGTCGTCCTTGGGCTGGGTGCGGCCGCGGGCGCGCTCGCCGCCGCGCCGCCGTCGTGGCCGCTGGTTCTGCCGTTCGCCGCGCTCTGGCTGGCCGCGCCGGGGTTGGCGCTGTGGTCCAGCCGGCCGCGGGCGGTATCGCGGCGGCTCGCGGTCTCCGCCGCGGATGCGCGTACGTTGCGCCTGATCGCGCGCCGCACCTGGCGCTTTTTCGAGACCTTCGTCACCGACGGCGACAACATGCTGCCGCCGGACAACTATCAGGAGGACACCAAGCCCGTCGTCGCGCATCGCACCTCGCCGACCAACATCGGCCTCTATCTGCTGTCCGCCGCCGCGGCCCGCGATTTCGGCTGGGCGGGCACCGGCGCGACCCTCGCCCGCCTGGAGGCGACGGTCGTCACCCTGCGGAAGATGCAGCGCTTCAAGGGACATTTCTACAACTGGTACGACACCCGCGATCTCCGCCCGCTGGACCCGGCCTACGTCTCGTCGGTCGATAGCGGCAACCTCGCCGGGCACCTGATCGCGCTCGCCAATGCCTGCGAAGACTGGGCCGAGACCCCGTTGGCGGCGGCGGCGCGCGCGGGCCTCAAGGACACCCTCGCCCTGGCGCGCGATGCGCTGGAAAGCGGGGCCGCGGCGAACGGCGAGCGCGGCCGGGCGCTCGCCGCGACGCTGACCGAGATCGAAACCCGGCTGGCCGGAACGCAAGCGTTCGACAGCCTTTTCCCGACGCTGAAGCGGCTGAGCGAAAAGGCCGCCGCGACGGCGCGCGCGTGCCTGTGCGAAGGCGCGGAGGACACACCGGACCTGATCTTCTGGACCGGGGCGCTGCAACAGGCGGTCGCGGACCATCTGTCCGATCGGGCGCGTCCCGCCGAAGAGGCGCCGCTCGTCGAGGCGCGGCTGCGGACGCTCGCCGCCAAGGCGCGCGGGTTGGCGCTCGAGATGAATTTCGCCTTCCTTCTCGACCCCGAGCGGAAGCTTCTGTCGATCGGCTATTCGCTGGCCGACAACCGTCTCGACCCGGGTTGCTACGATCTCCTCGCCTCGGAAGCGCGTCTCGCCAGCCTGTTCGCGGTGGCGAAGGGCGACCTGCCGACACGCCATTGGTTCCGCCTCGGGCGGGCAGCGACGCCGCTCGGCAACGGTTCGGCGCTGCTCTCGTGGTCCGGCTCGATGTTCGAATACCTGATGCCGTCCCTGGTGATGCGCGCGCCGATCGGCAGCCTGCTCGAACAGACCAGCCGCCTGGTGGTGGCGCGCCAGAAGTCCTATGCGCGGTCGCTCGGGGTGCCGTGGGGCGTTTCGGAATCCGCCTACAACGTGCGCGATGTGGAATTCACCTATCAGTACTCCAACTTCGGCATCCCCGGTCTCGGGTTGAAACGCGGCCTGTCCGAAAACGTCGTGATCGCGCCTTATGCCACCGGCCTCGCGGCGATGGTCGATCCCCCCGGCGCCTGCGCGAACTATGCCCGCCTCGCGGCGATGGGCGCGTGCGGCCGTTACGGCTTCTACGAGGCGCTCGACTTCACCCGGTCGCGTCTCCCCGACGACGCCGACGTCGCGGTCATCCGCAGCTTCATGGCCCACCACCAGGGCATGACCATCGCCGCCATCGCGAACGCCGTGCAGGATGGGCTGATGCGCGCGCGGTTCCACCGCGAACCGATGATTCGGGCGAGCGAACTCCTGCTCCAGGAGCGCATGCCGCGGGACGTCGCGGTCGCACAGCCCCACGCCGAGGAGGCGGCCGCCTATCCCGACGAGGCCTGGACCGAGGTTCCGACGGTGCGCCGCCTCAAGGCTTCGGCGGCGGGTCCGCCGGTCACCCACCTGCTGTCGAACGGGCGCTACGCGGTGATGCTGACCACGGCGGGCGCGGGCTACAGCCGCTGGCGCGATATCGCGGTGACGCGGTGGCGGGAGGATGCGACCCGCGACAACTGGGGATCGTTCGTCTTCCTGCGGGACGCCCAGAGCGGCAACCGGTGGTCCGCCGCGGCGGTTGCGGGAGGCGGCACGCCGGACGACGAGGATGTGGTGTTCGGCGAGGACCATGCGCGGTTCACCCGCCGCGACGGCCCGTTGACCACGATCATGGAGGTTCTGGTTTCCGGCGAGGACGACGGCGAGGTGCGCCGCGTGTCTCTGGTCAACAGCGGCCGCAGGCTGCGCGAGATTGCGCTGACCTCCTATGCCGAGGTGGTGCTGACCACGGCAGCGGCCGACGCCGCGCATCCGGCGTTCGCCAAGATGTTCGTCGAGACCGAATATCTTGCCGAATTCGGCGCCCTGATCGCCACCCGCCGTCCGCGCGAGGCGGGGGAAGCGCGGATCTGGGCCGCCCACTTTGCGGTGGTGGAGGGCGACATCGCCGCCGCCCCGCAATACGAAACCGATCGCGCCGCTTTCCTCGGGCGCGGCCATGGCCTCGCCGCTGCCGATGCCGTCGCCGGCGACCGGCCGCTGTCGAATACGGCGGGGGTGGTGCTCGACCCGATCTTCTCGATCCGGCAGCAGGTTCTGGTGCCGCCCGGCTCCGTCGCGCGGGTCGTCTTCTGGACGACCGTCGCACCCTCGCGGGAGGAGCTTCTGGGGCTGATCGACAAGCATCACGACCGCAACGCGTTCTCCCGCGCGAAGACTCTTGCGTGGACCCAGGCGCAGGTCCAGATGCGCCACATCGGGGTGAAGGCGGAGGAGGCGGCGGACTTCCAGAGGCTGGCCGCGCCGATTCTCTATGCCGACCCGCGCTTCCGTCCGCATCCGGAGGCGATCGCGCGCGGCGCGGCGGCGCAGTCGGATCTGTGGCCTCTGGGAATTTCCGGCGACCGGCCGATCGTGGTCTTGCGGATCGACGACATCGAGGACATCGCCCAGGTGCATCAGCTCCTGCGCGCTCACGAATATTGGCGGATGAAGCGTCTGAGCGTCGATCTCGTGATCGTCAACGAGCGGGCGTCCTCGTACACCCAGGATCTCCAGACCGCGATCGAAACCGCGGTGCGCAGCAGTCAGCTGGGGCCGGAATTCGGCGAGGAGCTGGCGCAGGGGTCGGTCTCCACGCTGCGCGCCGATCTGATCGGCCGCGAGGCGCGGGCCCTGCTGCAATCCGTTGCCCGGGTGACGATCGGCGCGGGCAGCGGCCCGCTTGCCGACCAGCTCGCCCGCGTGCCCGCCGCGCCGACATGGGCGCGGCCGGTGCACGGCGCGGCAATCGCGGCATCGCCCGTGGCGGCGAGCCCGGCGCAGCCCCCGGAAAACCTGGAATTCTTCAACGGCCTCGGCGGGTTCGGCCGGGATGGCCGGGAATACGTGACGCTTCTCGACGCGGCGCGGACGACGCCCGCGCCATGGATCAACGTCGTCGCCAACCCGGATTTCGGATTTCAGGCATCGGCGGAGGGGGGCGGTTACACCTGGGCCGGAAGCAGCCGCGAGAACCAGTTGACGCCATGGTCGAACGACCCCATCGAGGATCCGGCGGGGGAGGCGATCTACGTGCGCGACGAGATCACCGGCGAGCTTTGGAGCCCGACCGCACAGCCGCTCCGCGGCGGCGGCAGCTATGTCGCGCGCCATGGCTACGGCTATTGCCGCTTCGAGCACCGGGCGGGCGGCATTGCGCTCGGCCTGCTGCAATACGTGCCGCTCGCCGACCCGATCAAGATTTCCCGTCTGACCCTGCAGAACCTGTCCGGCCGCCCCCGGCGGCTTTCGGTCACCAGCTATGCGGAATGGGTCCTGGGAACCTCGCGGGGCGTTTCCGGACCGTTCATCGTCTCCGAAGTCGATGCCGCCACCGGCGCGCTTCTGGCGCGGAATCCCTGGTCGATCGGGTTCTCGGGCGGCGTCGCGTTCGCCGATCTCGGCGGCCGCCAGACCGCGCTGACGGCGGATCGCACCGAATTTCTCGGCCGCAACGGCGGACCGGATGCGCCCGTGGCGTTGTGCGGCACGGCACGGCTGTCGGGAAGCGCCGGCGCCGGGTTCGATCCCTGCGCGGCGCTACAGACCACGGTCGATCTCGGGGTCGGCGAAACCAGGGAAATCGTCGCCTTCATCGGCCAATGCGGATCGGTCGAGGCGGTGCGCGAGCTGATCGCGCGCTACCGCGCGGCCGATCTCGACGGCGTCCTCGCGGAGGTGACCGCGCATTGGGACGCCGTGCTCGGCGCGGTCACGGTCAAGACGCCAGACCGTGCGATGGACGTGATGCTGAACGGCTGGCTTTTGTATCAGAC
This sequence comes from Oleispirillum naphthae, assembly GCA_027864655.1. GTDB lineage: Bacteria > Pseudomonadota > Alphaproteobacteria > Rhodospirillales > Rhodospirillaceae > Oleispirillum > Oleispirillum naphthae. The sequence goes on along the minus strand of JAQAZG010000010.1, from coordinate 98,818 downwards.
CCTCGCCTGCCGCATCTGGGCGCGCTCGGCGTTTTATCAGGCGAGCGGCGCCTACGGCTTCCGCGATCAGTTGCAGGACGGCATGGCGCTGAGCTTCGCGCGGCCGGAAGAGACGCGCGCGCATCTTCTGCGCGCGGCGGCGCGGCAGTTCGTCGAGGGCGACGTGCAGCATTGGTGGCTGCCGGATTCCGGCGCGGGCGTGCGGACGCGGATCTCGGACGACCGGGGCTGGCTCGCCTATGCCGCCGCCACGTATGTCGCGGCTTCGGGCGACACGGCGGTTCTCGACGAGATCGTGCCGTTCCTCGACGGGCCGCTTCTGCATGACGGCGAGGACTCCGCCTTCTTTCAGCCGACGGCCGCGGCGGAAACCGCGTCGCTGTTCGAACACTGCGCGCGCGCGCTCGACCGCAGCCTGGAGCGCCTCGGCGAACACGGCCTGCCGCTGATCGGCGCGGGCGACTGGAACGACGGGATGAACCGGCTCGGCACGGGCGGAAAAGGCGAAAGCGTCTGGCTCGCATGGCTGCTGGCGCGGACCGTCGATCTCTTCGCGCTGCTGGCGGATCGCCGCGATGCGGACCGGGCGCTGCGCTGGCGGACCCAGGCGGTGCGGATGCGGCATGCGCTGGAGCGCGACGCCTGGGACGGCGCGTGGTATCGCCGCGCGACGTTCGACGACGGAACCTGGATCGGCTCGGCGGAGTGCGACGAATGCCGGATCGATTCCATCGTGCAGTCCTGGGCGGTGCTGGGCGGCGGCGATCCGGCCCGCGCCGCCGTGGCGATGGCGTCGCTGGACCGGCATCTGGTCCGCCGCGACGACGGCCTTGCCCTGCTGTTCGCCCCGCCCTTCGACGAAACGCCGCGCGACCCCGGTTATATCAAGGGATATCCGCCCGGCCTGCGCGAGAACGGCGGCCAGTACAGCCACGCGGCGATGTGGGCGGTCCTCGCCCATGCGCGGATGGGCGATGGCGGCAAGGCGGCGGAACTGTTCGCGCTGCTCAATCCGATCAACCATGCGCGCACGCCGGAAGGGGCCGAGCGATACAAGGTCGAACCCTATGTCGTCGCCGCCGACGTCTATTCGGTGGCGCCGCATGCCGGGCGCGGCGGATGGACGTGGTATAGCGGCTCGGCCGCCTGGATGTACCGCGCGGGCATGGAGGGAATTCTGGGGATTCGGCGCGAGGGAACGACCCTTGTCGTCGCGCCGTGCCTGCCGCCCGAGTGGCCGGGCTTCGAGGCCGGGGCGACCCTGGCGGGGACGCGCTACGACATCCGCGTCGAGGCCGGGCGCGGCGGCCGTCGGGTCGCGCATGCATGGCTGGATGGGGAAGAAGTATCCTGCGACGGCGGAGAAGTGCGCGTCGCGTCGGCGGACGGCGGCACGCATGAACTCAGGCTGGAACTCGGATGACGGCATGCGAGCGCCCGCGCGGGCCTTTATCCCCCGTCGGTCATCGGAATGCGGGCGGCGGCGTACGGGGACCCGTGTCGGAGATCGACGGGCGGGCGGCCTGATCCTGGGCCGAGGATTGACGGTGCGCCATCATCCACTGTGTCCCCACCCCAAGAAGCATCAGCAGCAGGAAGGCGAGGCCCATGGTGCGGACCGGCACTTCGGGCGCAGTGGCCGTCTGCGCGGCGGGGGTCTCCACCGGGGTGGGGCGCGGCAAAAGCGCGACCAGACGCGCCGCGATTCCGGGGAAATCCGGCGTGCCCGAAAGGGGGTCGGGAAGCGCGACGATCAAGGCGGACAATCTTCGCACCGCGGCGTCCGCCGGCAGTCCGGCCAGTGCCGCGGCTTCGCGCCAGGGATCGAGGTTCATCCGTGCGAGAGCGGAGAGGGTGCTGAGCATCCCTCCGCTTTTGTCCTCGCCGACGGAAGCGAAGAGAAAGGCGTCGTATTCGGTCCCGAGGCGAAACCTCGAAGGAGATTTGGTCATGTCATCACCTGATTTCGGCCGGGGTGCCCGCGCGAATGGGCGATCCGCGCCCAGGCGCGCGGCAGGACGTGCCGCACCGGCCGAGACACCCTTCTATATGGTGTGCGGCGACCGACCGCGTCGGCCTCGGAAATCACTCAGCCTGTCCGCACCCTGCTAAGGCGCCGGTTCGGCGGCCGGGGTCAACACCAGATCGAATATCGACAGGTCGAGGGTCATCCGCCTGCCGAGGTTTTCGCTGAGGACGAGGGAAACCCGGTCCCCGTATCGGGCCAGGCGCGCGAGCAGCCGCTCGAACTGCCCAAGGTACTGCGGCGGCATGCCCTCGGCCGCGAGGGTGACGCGCGCGGGGGACTGCTCCAGCAGCCGGCAGAGATGCGGCGCCGCGGCTTTGAAAAAGCGCCGCTTCAACGCATCGCCGAGATGGATGGTCAGGTTCGGCGACGCCGTCGCCTCGCGGGTGACCCAAACCTCGTCCTGGCTCAGCTGGCGGGCGATCGCCGCCCGCACCGAATCGAGCAGATGGAGTTCGGGTGTGCTCGCGGGCAGCGCCGACCAGAGATGATCGCGGGCGAAGGCGCGCATCGACAACCCGATGATCCAGTCCGAGATCGCCAGAGGCAGAAGCGACGGACGCCGGAACGGCAGCGACCGGAGAAAATGATACATCCGCCGTGGACCGCCCGGAATGATGCCGCGGAACAGCAGGCGCGCAACGATGCCGGTGCTTTGCCCGAAGGTATAGCCGCCGCCGTAGCCCACCGGCCCGAGGAATCGCGTCTTGTTGCGGATGCGCGTGCCGATTCCGGCATCGGTCAGCAGGCGGCGGTAGATGTCGCGGTAGAGGTGGGCGACCTCTTCGTCGCTCATCGTCTTGGGAATGATGTTGGTGCGCAGGCTGGTGTTGTCGGATTCCTCGTCGATCTCGCGCAGGCGGCCCTCCCGCTCCATGCGGGCGTAAAGCGGGGTGCGCGGCAGGGCGGACAGCAGGCCGATCATCGCCGACTGGATGCCCGCCTCGGTGATGAAGCGGAACTGCGCGTCGAAGGTCTGGGGGGTGTCGTTGTCGAAGCCGATGATGAAGCCTGCGAGCACGTCGATGCCCCGCGCGTAGATCCGCCGCACCGAGACGAGAATGTCCTCGCGCAGGTTCTGCGTCTTGCCGGTTTCCTTCAGACTTGCGGCGTCGGGGGATTCGATGCCGATGAAAACCCAGCCGAAATGCGCCGCCTGGAACAGGCCCAGCAATTCGTCGTCCTGAGCGGCGTTGAGCGAAACCTCGGTGCCGAAGGAGAACGCGTGGCCGTGGCGATGCTGATACGCCGCGAGGAAACGCAACAGGGCCTTAGCCCGGGACTTGTTGCCGATCATGTTGTCATCGACGAAAAAGACGCTGCGTGCGCCGCGTTCGCGCAACGCGTCGAGTTCGCGGCCGATCTGCTCCGGGCTCTTGGTGCGCGGCGTGCGGCCGAACATCACGATGATGTCGCAGAACTCGCAGGCGAACGGGCATCCCCGGGAATACTGGAGGGTGGCATTGCCGTAGCGGGGGAGCTTCAACAGATCGAAGCGCGGCACCGGCGAATCCGCCATCTCGACGGTTCCGGTTTCCCGGTAGAGCGCTTGCGGCCTGCCCGCTGCGAAGTCGCGGCAGAATTCCGGCCAGATATATTCCGCCTCGCCGGCGACGATGGTGTCGGCGACCCCTTCGTAGGTCTCCGGACAAAGCGAGGCGGCGGCCCCTCCGGCAACGACATGATGACCGCGCTGCCGGTAATAGGCGAGCAGCTCGCGCTGACGCGGCGCCTGCACGCCCATGCCGCCGATGCCGATAATATCGGCTGCGGGATTGAGGGGGATCGCCTCGATGTTTTCATCGACGATTTCGACCTGCCAGCCGTGCGGACAGAGGGCCGCGACGGTCGCCAGTCCCAGCGGAGGGTTGACGGCGCGCTTGCCCGGCAAGATCGTGTGGATGGCCCACCCGAGGCTCCAGAAACTGTCGGGCAGCTTCGGATTGATCAGCAAAAGACGCATGTCGCCCTCCATTGCATCTGCCAAGGAGCCGACGGCGTCACTCGAGGCGCGACAGACGAACACCGACCGGTGTCTGCGGCCCTTCGACAAAAATTTACCCCCTTTGGGTCTGCCGGCGTAAGTTTCGGAATCTACCTATGGGGCGGGATTGCACTTACGTATGAATGCGTTCTGGTACGGCAGGTCATGTTCCACCTCGACGTTCCAGCCATGCGAGAATGCTGGCACGAGCAGGTTCGAGGAGTTCGAACTGAACAGGCCGACCGGTTTTCTGCTGGACGACGATTGCCCGGGATAGGACTTGCCCTCCTCTGACGAGGTCTCCAATTTTCATTTTGACGATGTCGCATCCGCGAAGCTTGCTATCAATAGCCAGGTCGAACATCGCACGGTCACGCAGCCTACGCTCCCGGTCCAACCAGAACCGGATCGCCCATACTTGTTGTGGTTTCAGCGCACGTTTGGCACCAATATATCGATCCGCATTCCAAGGACGCCGATCGCGTACCTCTGGATCAAATTCGGAAAGTCCCATAGCCGTTCTCCTCTTGGCAGGTGGAACCTCCGTAGATGAGACGTGTCGTGCTGCTGTCCGCTTTCAGGGCGATGAGAACTACCTCGCAACGACTGGCATGGGCGCACAGAAGACCTCGCGCACCCGACATGTCGGGCCAGCGCGGCTTTTAACAGCTTAAAGTAATGGGAGGCCCGGAGGGTCCGCGACCCTCCGGAAGGTTTTGGTTTTCCGGCCTTACCCCAGCGCCGCAACGATGGCCGCGCCGCAGGTGGCGGTGTTGGCGGTGCCGCCGAGGTCGCCGGTGCGCAGGGCGGGGTTGACCACGACTTTCTCGATCGCCGCGACGATGGCGGCGGCGGCTTCGGGCTCGCCGAGGAAGTCGAGCATCATCGCGGCGGACCAGATCTGGCCGATCGGGTTGGCGATGCCCTTGCCCGCGATGTCGGGGGCGGAGCCGTGCACCGGTTCGAACAGCGAGGGGAACCGGCGGGTGGGGTTGATGTTGGCCGAGGGCGCGATGCCGATGGTTCCGGTGCAGGCCGGGCCGAGGTCGGAGAGGATGTCGCCGAAGAGGTTGGAGGCGACGACGACGTCGAAGCGGTCCGGGTGGAGGACGAAATTCGCGGTGAGAATGTCGATGTGGTATTTGTCCCAGGTCACCTCGGGGAACTGTTTGGCCATTTCGACGACGCGCTCGTCCCAATAGGGCATGGTGATGGAGATGCCGTTGGACTTGGTGGCCGAGGTGAGGTGCTTCTTCGGGCGCTTCTGCGCGAGTTCGAACGCGAACTTGAGGATGCGGTCGATGCCGACGCGGCTCATCACGGTTTCCTGGATCACCACCTCGCGTTCGGTCCCGGCGTACATCTTGCCGCCGACCGAGGAGTATTCGCCCTCGGTGTTCTCGCGCACCACCAGGAAGTCGATGCTCCCCGGCTCGCGCCCGGCGAGCGGGCACTCCACCCCCGGCATCAGGCGCACCGGGCGGAGATTGACGTACTGGTCGTAGTCGCGGCGGAACTTCAGCAGAGATCCCCACAAGGAGACATGATCGGGCACCGTATCCGGCCAGCCGACCGCGCCGAAGAACAGCGCATCGACGGCGCCGATGCGCGCCTGCCAGTCGTCGGGCATCATCCGGCCGTGCTTGGCGTAATAGTCGCAGCAGGCGAAGTCGTGGTCCTGGAGGTCGAGGCGGAAGCCGAAGCGGCTCGCCGCGGCCTCGAGCACGCGCACGCCTTCCGGCACGACTTCCTTTCCGATGCCGTCGCCGGGGATGACGGCAATGGTATAGCAGCGGTCCTTCATCGGGGGTCTCCTTGTCCGCCGGGACCGGCGGATGCGGGTTCAAGACTGGGGCCTCCCAGTATAGCGAATCCGGCGGCCGCCGCCAGAGGCCGGGTTGACATCGGCGGGTGCCGACACGAAACAGACTGGGAGCGTTTCAACCGACCCGGAGACTCCATGCCGCGCCGTTTCGCCGTTGCCCTGGCCTGCCTCGCGCTCGCCGCCTGCACCACCGAGCGCCAGACCACCACCAGCCGCACCGCCACCGAGCAGCTTTTGATTTCCGCCGCCGCCGACCGCGCCGCGGTCGAGGTGGTGCGCGCCGTGCCGCCCGGCAAGAAGACCTTCGTCGATGCGGGCAACTTCGAGGCGACCGACGGCAAGTACGCGATCGGCGCGATCCGCGCCGCGGTTCTGGCGCGCGGCGCGCTGCTGGCGGCGGAGCGCAAGGATGCCGAGGTGGTGGTGGAGATTCGCGCGGGCGCGCTCGGCATCGACAATTCCGACACCATCGTCGGGCTTCCCGAATACAAGGTGCCGGTGCCGCTGGCCGGGTCCGACATCACCACGCCGAAGATCGCCCTGTTCGAGAAGGCGCGCCAGTTGGGCGTGGCGAAGTTCGCGGCGGCGATCTACGACGCCAAGACCGGCGCCGCGCTGTTCACCGGGCCGCCCCGCTTCGGCTTTGCACGCAAGAACGACTACACCGCGGCGCTGGTGATCTCCTGGCAGCGCGACGACATCCACTCCGTCGAGGACGCGCCGCCCGCGACGCTGACTTTCTACCCTTCCGACGACGAATGAAAACCGCGGCCGCCCCGAATCCCTGAGCGAAGGCTTGCCCGCGATGGCCGAATGCGGCACCGTGGACCGTGCCTTCATCCGCTGGAGCAAGAGCATTGGCCATCAGCCCGCTTCTCCGTAAGCTCGATTTCGTCACGCTCAAGCTTTTCATTTCGGTCTGCGAAGAGGGCAACCTGACCCACGCGGCGGAGCATGAGGCCATCGCCCCCTCCGCCGTCAGCAAGAGGCTGGCGGACCTGGAAGCGGCCCTGGGGGTCGCCCTGTTCGTCCGTCAGGCCAGGGGCATGGCCTTGACCATGGCGGGGCAGACCCTGCTCTACCATTCCCGCACCATGTTGCAGAACGTCGAGAGCATCGGCATCGAGCTCGGCGAGTACGCCCAGGGCGTGCGGGGCTATGTCCGCGTGTTGGCGAACATTTCGTCGCTCATCGAGTTCCTGCCCGAGGACCTCGAGGATTTTCTGACCCTGCATCCCGAGATCAAGGTGGACCTGGCGGAGTTTTCCAGCCCCAAGGTCGTCGAGGAAATCGAGAACCACAAGGCCGATCTGGGCATCTGCGCCGGCGACACCAACATGTACCAGCTCGTCCGCACGCCGTACCGGCGGGACCGGCTGATGGTGGTTTTGCGCCCCGACCACAAGCTTGCCTCCGAGCGGTCCTTGTCCTTCGGCCAGACCCTCGGCTACGACTACGTGTGCCTGCACAGCGACAGCTCGATCTTCACGCAACTGCTGGTCGCCGCGCGGCAGACGAACTCCCCCCTGCGGGTCAAGATCCACGTCACCAGTTTCGACGCCCTGTGCCGGATGGTGCAGGCGAATCTGGGCATCGGCATCATGCCCGACCGCGCCTTCGAAGTGGTCGGCCAGCCGCTCGGCCTGTGCGCCGTGGGCCTGACCGACCCCTGGGCGCGCCGGGAGCTGATGCTGGTCTGCCGCAATCAGCACGTTCTCTCGCCGGCCTCGAAGATGCTGTTCGATTACCTGGCGGCCGTCGGCAAGTCCGCCCCCCGCAGGAATCCCTCCGGCGAGCGCCCCGCCCCCGACATCCTCTGAACGATCCCTCGCGGCCAAGAACCCAGCGGCTTCCGCCCCGGCGAGCGTTCTCCGTTGGAGAACGCTCGTTGGCGTAAGGTGATTAGACATACCGGCGAAATTTCCCCATCATCAATTCAATCAAGAATACAAGAAGCACAACTGGAGGATATTCCATGGCACGCCACGGGAAAGAATAATCACATTATATTTGTGGCCTTTCTCATCTCTGCTTTGTTCGGCAGAGAGGGAGAGCTGTGTGAAAATTTCCACGTAGCGCCTGAAAGAGCGGATAACCCTTTAGTTCGATTACGTAAAGGTGGTCCATGATCTCTCTCGATGCCCCATCTCGTGTGTACATCAACGAGGTCGTCTTGCGGGACGGCTTGCAAAACGAAGCCGCGTTCGTGCCGACCGACGAGAAGATTCGACTGGCCGACCGATTGTCTCTGACCGGGGTCGCCAAGATCGAGGTGACCTCCTTCGTCTCCCCCAAGGCCATCCCCAATCTCCGCGACGCGGCGGAGGTCATGGCGGGGATCGCCCGGCATCCCGGCGTCTCCTATTGCGCGTTGGTCCCCAACGCCAAAGGCGCGGAACGGGCCCTCGCCGCGAAGGCGGATGAAATCAACCTGGTGATGTCGATCGGGGAACGGCACAACCTCGCGAACATGCGGATGACCTGCGCGCAATCCCTCGCGGGGTTCCGTGCGGTCATGGATCTGGTGGCGGGCAGCGGCGTCAAGGTCAACGGCGTCATCGCCACCGCGTTCGCCTGCCCGTTCGAGGGAACGCAGCCGCTCTCCCGGGTGATGTGGGCGATCGAGTCCTATCTGGCGCTCGGCATGGATGCGATCACCATGTGCGACACCACGGGCATGGCCTTCCCCTCCCAGGTCGAATCCTATTGCGGCGCGGTGCGGAAGGCCTTTCCGAAGGTGCCGCTGACGCTGCATTTCCACGATACCCGGGGCCAGGGCCTGGCCAACGTCATGGCCGCGCTTGCGGCCGGGGTCGGCAGCTTCGAGGGATCTCTCGGAGGCATCGGCGGCTGCCCGTACGCTCCCGGCGCGACCGGGAACGTCTGCACCGAGGATGTGGTCCATCTGCTCGAAGGCTGCGGCATCGCGACCGGCGTGGACCTGGACTCCCTGCTCTCCCTGTCGCGGGAAATGCCGAAGCTGCTGGGCCACGACATGCCCGGCCACGTCATGCATGCGGGCAAGAGCAGCGAACTCCATGCCTTCACGCCCGACGCGTCTCAAAAAATACCCTGTCTGTAAGGATATCATGATGAATGAGCAAAAAGGCGCACTGTCTGGGCTGCGGATTCTCGACTTGACCCGGGTTCTGGCCGGGCCGTTCTGCACCATGATGCTGGCCGACATGGGCGCCGAGGTCATCAAGATCGAGGAACCCGGAAAAGGCGACGATTCCCGGCACTTCGCGCCGTTTCAGAATGGCGAGAGCGCCTATTACATGAACCTGAACCGGAACAAGAAGGGCGTCACGCTCAATCTCAAGGGAAAGGGGCGCGAGCTTTTTCTCTCCCTGGCCGAAACCGCCGACGTGGTGGTGGAGAACTATCGTCCGGGAACCATGGACAAGCTCGGGCTGGGCTACGAGACGCTGAAGGCGATCAACCCCCGCCTGGTCTATGCCGCGATTTCCGGGTTCGGCAACACCGGCCCCTATCGCCTGCGCGCCGGATACGACATCATCGGGCAGGCCATGGGCGGACTGATGAGCACGACCGGATGGCCGGATGGCGAACCGACGCGAACCGGCACCGCCATCGGCGACGTTCTCGGCGGGCTCTCCGTGGCGATCGGCGTCCTCGCGGCATTGCGCCACCGGGACCTCACCGGAGAAGGCCAGATGGTGGATGTGTCCCTGGTCGATTCCGTCGTCGCCAGCCTCGAGATCATCACCCAGATCTATCTGACCGAGGGCCGGATTCCGGGACGAATCGGCAATCGCTACGAATCCGTCTATCCCTACGATTCGTTCCGCGCCAACGACGGCAGCATCGTCATCGGCGCGGGAAACGACAAGCTCTGGCACCTGGTGTGCTCGGTGATCGGCCGCCCCGACCTGGCCGCCGACGAGCGCTTCGATTCCAACCCCAAGCGGGTGAAGCGGCATGCCGAGGTCAAACCCCTCGTCGAGGCGTGGACCCAGCTCCATTCCATCGACGAGATCGTCGAGAAAATGCTGGCCGCGGGCGTTCCCGCCGCGCCGATCAACACCATAGACCGGCTGGTCAAGGACCCGCACATCGCGGTCGCGCGGGAGATGTTCGTCAACGTCACCCACCCCAAGGCGGGAGAGACGAAGCTGACCGGCTCGCACATCAAGATGTCGGCCACGCCCTCCGCGATCCGCACGCCTTCGCCCGAACTCGGGCAGCACAACGGCGAAGTGTATGGAGAAATTCTGGGGCTGTCGGAAAAGGAGATTCTCGCACTGCGCCAGGAAGGCGTTTTGTAACGGCGGGGAGAAACGCCGCCCCCCGCCGCAAAAATCCGCCGCGGCGCCTTTTCTCGATTGCGTATGAAAACATCGAGGTTCCGGCGGAGTTATCTTTGATAAGAAGAAAATGGAATGGAGTAGAGTCGGAAAAACATTAGGGAGGTATAGCAATGAAGACGACACGCCGTTTCGGGTTGACGACCGCAGTGGCCGCAGCCTTGGTGGTGGCCTTATCGTGCGGACCGGCCATGGCCGCCGCAAAGACATTGAGACTGGGACATACCGGCGCCCTTGACCACCACTACCAGAAGGGCAGCGAGATGTTCAAGAAACTGGTGGAGGAACGCTCCAAAGGCGCGCTCCTGATCCAGATCTATCCCTCCGACCAGTTGGGGACGCAGCGCGAGCTCGTCGAAGGCGCGCAGCTCGGCACCGTAGACATGGTGCTGACCTCCGACGTTCTGCTTTCCTCGTTCGAGCCCACGCTCTCGGTGCTGACCCTGCCCTACCTGTTCCAGAACATCGAGCAGGTCGCGAAGGTGATGGACGGCCCCATCGGCGACGAACTGGCCGCCAATCTCGAAAAGAAGGGCCTCACCGTCGTCGGCTACTGGGAAAACGGTTTCCGTCACGTCACCAATTCCAAGCGGCCGGTCGTCAAGCCCGAGGATATGAAGGGCCTGAAGATCAGAACCCCCAAGGGGCCGGTGTTCGTGGATACCTTCAATGCGTACGGCGCCAGCGCCACGCCGATGGGCTTCGGCGAAATCTACACGGCTCTGCAACTCGGCGTGGTGGATGGCGAGGAGAACCCCATCGCCCATATCCTCACGCAGAAGTTCTATGAGGTGCAGAAGTATCTCTCCCTCACCTCGCACATCCACTCGGTGGAGCCGCTCCTGATCAGCACCGCGGTGTTCAAGACGCTGCCCGCGGACCAGCAGAAGCTCCTCAAGCAGGCCGGCAAGGACACCGCCGTCTGGGTCCGCAAGGAAGTGGACCGGATCGAGGCCGCCCAGATGAAGCAGCTGGAAGGCAAGATCGCGATCAACAAGGCCGACATGGCCGCCTTCGAAGCCGCGTCGGAACCGGTCTACGCGAAGTACGAAAGCAAGTTCGGCAGCTTGATCAAGCGGATCAAGGCCGCGCGCTGAACCATTGCGCTGTCCAAGGGGGAAATACTCATGAAGATGCTTTCCGCTCTCAACGCAACGGCGAACCGCTTGATCGGACATGCCGTCGTCCTGCTCTTCGCCGCCATGACGACGATCATTCTGATGCAGGTGTTCTTTCGTTACGTGCTTGAGAACTCGTTGTCCTGGTCCGAGGAATTGGCCCGCTACATGTTCATCTGGCTGACCTTCCTCGGTGCGAGCATCGCCATGCGCGAAAAAGCGCACATCAAGGTGTCCGAAATCGTCGGACTGGTGAAGAACAAGAAACTCAATGCGATCTTGCGTCTTGCCGCCTGCGTGGCGGGAATCGTCTTCCTCTACATCCTGACGACCAACAGTCTGGTCGTCGCACAGCGCGTCTTCTCCCTTGGACAGGTTTCCCCGACCATGGAGTTCCTCCCCATAGGCGTCACCTATTTCGCGATCCCCATCGGGTGTCTCTTCATGATTCTGAATCTGGTTGAGCAGGCCTATCCGATCTGCCTCGACATCATCCGCCAATCCTAGGAGGCGAAGGTGGGCATCGTACTTTTCGCATCGTTTTTCGCTCTGATCGCCATGAGCGTGCCGATCGCGATCGCCCTCGGGCTTTCGTCGGTCATCGCTCTGTCGCTGTTCAGCCATACGTCGCTGATGGTGATCGTCCAGAAGGTATACGGCGGCGCCGATTCCTTCACCCTGATGGCGATCCCGTTCTTCATCCTCGCCGGCAACGTGATGAGTTCGGGCGGCGTGTCGCGCCGCCTGGTCGATCTGGCCGGGTCCCTGCTCGGGCGGATGACCGGCGGACTGGCCCAGGTGACCACGGTCGCCTGCACCTTCTTCGGCTCCATCTCCGGTTCGGCCCCCGCCACCACCGCCGCCATCGGCTCGGTGATGGTCAAGCCGATGGAGGAGAAAGGCTACGACCCGGCCTTCGCCGCCGCCGTGGCCGCGTCCTCCGGCACCATCGGCCTGTTGATTCCCCCCAGCATCACCCTGGTGATCTATGGGGTGATCACCGGCACGTCGATCGCCAAGCTGTTCATGGGCGGGGTGCTTCCCGGCCTGCTGATGACCGCGGCGATCATGGCCGTCAACCACATCATCTGCGTCCGGCACGGCCACCGGGGCGGCGACGCCTTTTCCGCCTCCGCCGTCGCCACCAGCGCCCGGCGCAGCTTTTTCGCCCTGCTGATGCCGGTGATCATCCTCGGCGGCATCTACGGCGGCGTCTTCACGCCCACCGAAGCGGCGGTGGTCGCGGTGTTCTACGGCCTGCTGGTCGGGCTCTACATCCACCGCGAATTGAAGCACGGGCAAATTCCCGGAATTCTGCTGGAAACCGGGAAGAGCACCGCGGTGATCATGTTCCTGATCGCCACCGCCCACATCTTCAGCTACATCCTCGCCAGCGAACAGATTCCCCAGAAGCTGACGGTGGCCATGCTGAACATCTCGCACGACCCCCACGCGCTGCTGGCGATGGTGGTGATTTCCCTCATGGTCGTCGGCACCTTCCTCGACAACGCGGTGGCGGTCGTCCTGATGACCCCGATCTTCTACCCGCTGACCATTCAGGCCGGCATCGACCCGATCTTCTTCGGCGTCCTGATGATCCTCACCCTCGCGATCGGCCAGATCACGCCGCCGGTGGGGCTGTGCCTGTTCGTCGCCTGCAACATCACCAAGGTGAGCATCGAATCCCTGTCCCTGCGGGTCGTTCCCTACGTAATCGCCCTGCTCGTCGTCGTCGCGTGCCTGGTCATCTTCCCCGACATCGTTCTGTTCATCCCCAACAGTATGGACTTGTGACCCTGCCCCGATAAGTCCCGGACCCGATCCGGAGGAAAACCCATAGCCGATACCGCCATCTGTCGGCACCCCCCCGGGAAGCGGCGAATCTTCTTCGCCGCTTCTTCTTTTTCTTTATAGGCTCCGCCCTGCCCGCCCTCCGCCGCGTGCGGGCGGCGAAAAGAAAAGGCCGCGCCCGAAGGCGCGGCCCGATCGTTTGTTCCGCCGGACATGCGCCTCAGAAGCGCAGCGCCTCGACCCGCACCACGTTGGGCACGGCGCGCAGGGAGTCGAGCACGTCGGGCTTGATCGCGCCGTCGATCTGCACCAGGGCGACCGCATCCTCGCCCACCTCGTTGCGGCCGAGATGGAAGGTGGCGATGTTCACCCCGGCGAGGCCGAGCGCGGTGCCGAGCTTGCCGATCAGGCCGGGCTTGTCCTTGTTGGTGAAGAACAGCATGTGGGCGCCGAACTCCGCCTCCACCGGAATGCCGTTGACCTCGACGAGACGCGGCTTGCCCGCGAACAAGGTGCCGGAGACGGAACGGGTCTGGGTCTCGGTGGTGACCGTCAGCTTGACCAGGCTCTGGTATTCGGCGCAGGTCTCGCGCTTGGTTTCCGAGATCCCGATGTTGCGCTCCTTGGCGATCACCGGGGCGGAGACCAGGTTGACCGCGTCCAGCATCGGGCGCAGCAGACCGGCCAGCGCGATCGCGGTCAAGGGCTTGGTGTTGAGGCCGGAGACCGCGCCCTCGTACTCGATGGACACCGCCTTGAGGCCGGTGCGGGTGATCTGCCCGGCGAAAGCGCCGAGGTATTCCACCAGCTTCATGTAGGGCTTGAGCTTCGGCGCGTCCTCGGCGGAGACCGAGGGCATGTTCAGCGCGTTGGTCACCGCGCCGGTGAGCAGGAAATCGGCGATCTGCTCCGCCACCTGGACCGCGACGTTGACCTGCGCCTCGGTGGTGGATGCGCCCAGGTGCGGCGTGCAGATGACGTTGGGGTGGCCGAAGAGGATGTTCTCCCTGGCCGGTTCCTGCTCGAACACGTCGAGCGCCGCGCCCGCCACCCGGCCCGCATCCAGCGCCGCCTTGAGCGCCGCCTCGTCCACCAGGCCGCCGCGCGCGCAGTTGACGATGCGCACGCCCTTCTTCATCTTGGCGAACGACTTTTCGGAGATGATGCCGCGGGTGGCGTCGGTGAGCGGGGTGTGCAGGGTGATGAAGTCGGCGCGGGCGAACAGCTCGTCCAGCTCCACCTTCTCGACGCCCAGGTCCCTGGCGCGTTCCGGCGAGAGATAGGGGTCGAAGGCGACCACCCGCATCTTCAGGCCGATGGCGCGCTCGGCGACGCAGGAGCCGATGTTGCCGCAGCCGACCACGCCGAGGGTCTTGCCGAAGAGTTCGACGCCCATGAACTTCGACTTCTCCCACTTTCCGGCGTGGGTGGAGGCGGAGGCCTGGGGAATCTGGCGGGCGAGCGCCATCATCATCGAAAGCGCATGCTCGGCGGTGGTGATGGAGTTGCCGAAGGGGGTGTTCATCACCACGATGCCCTTGGCGGTGGCGGCGGGGATATCGACGTTATCGACGCCGATACCGGCGCGGCCGATCACCTTGAGGTTGTTGGCGGCGGCGATGATGTCGGCCTTGACCTTGGTGTCGGAGCGGATGGCGAGACCGTCGTACTCGCCGATCGCCGCCTTCAATTCGTCGGGCGTCATGCCCGGCTTGCAATCGACCTCGAGGCCGCGCGCCTTGAATATCTCGGCGGCAAGCGGACTCATCTTGTCGGAAATCAGGACTTTCAGCATCGGAAGGCTCCTTCGCGGAGAAAAACGGGGCGGGACGGGACCGGGCGGACCCGGCCCCGCATCGCGGTCGGACGATCAGGCGGCGAAGTCCTTGGCGGCTTCGGCGAGGGCCCATTCGATCCAGGGGAAGAGCGCTTCGAGATCGGCGGTCTCCACCGTCGCTCCGGCCCAGATGCGCAGGCCGGGGGGCGCGTCGCGGTAGGCGCCGAGGTCGTAGGCCACGCCTTCCTTGTCGAGCAGGCCGACCACCGCCTTCTGCGCCTTGGCCTGGGCCTCGGCGGAGAGCTTGGCGAACCACGGCGCGGTGATCCTCAGGCACACCGAGGTGCTGGAGCGCACCGCCGGGTCGGCGGCGAGGAAGGCGACGTTGCCGCTTGCCTCCACCCAGGCGGCGACCGCCGCGAGGTTGGCCTTGCTGCGGCCGATCAGCGCGGGCAGGCCGCCGATCGCCTCGCCCCACTTCAGGCCGTCGATGGCGTCTTCCACCACCAGCATCGAGGGGGTGTTGATCGTCTCGCCTTCGAAGATGCCCGCGATCAGCTTGCCGCCCTTGGTCATGCGGAAGATCTTCGGCATCGGCCAGGCCGGGGCATGGCTCTCCAGGCGGGCGACGGCGCGCGGGGAAAGGATCAGCACGCCGTGCGCGCCCTCGCCGCCCATCACCTTCTGCCAGGAGTAGGTGACGACATCGAGCTTGTCCCAGGCGAGATCCATGGCGAACGCGGCGGAGGTGGCGTCGCAGATGGTCAGGCCCGCGCGGTCGGCGGGAATCCAGTCGCCGTTGGGCACGCACACGCCGGAGGTGGTGCCGTTCCAGGTGAACACCACGTCGCGGGAGAAATCCACCTGCTTGAGGTCGGGAATCTCGCCGTAGGGCGCTTCGAGGACGCGGGCGTCCTTGAGCTTCAGCTGCTTGACGATGTCGGTGGCCCAGCCGGAGCCGAAGCTCTCCCAGGCCAGCACATCGACGCCGCGCGCGCCGAGCAGGCTCCACAGCGCCATCTCCACGGCGCCGGTGTCGGACGCCGGAACGATGCCGAGCAGATAGCCCTCCGGGACGCCGAGCAGCGCCTTGGAGCGGTCGATCGCCTCCTTGAGGCGCGCCTTGCCGATCTTCGCGCGGTGCGAGCGGCCGAGGCAGTCGGTGGCGAGCGCCGCCAAGCTGTAGCCGGGGCGCTTGGCGCAGGGACCGGAGGAGAAATTGGGGTTCGCCGGCCGGGTGGCCGGTTTGGCGATGGCAGTCATCGATGTCTCCCTTCCATTGCAGAAGGGCTTGGCGACCCGTTGGGAGGTCGCGGCCCACAAGCCTTATACGGAGCGGCGGAATTTCCGTCAATCGAATCCCCCGGAGGGGGGCTTGCGCCGCCGTGCGAGTCGCCGTCCGGGGCGGGTGCGGAAAATCCACCCGAAGAGGTTGTGACGGAATAGAACGATGCCAAACAAGGGATAAGGCGCGCCCTAACCGAACGGGTAGCTCCGCGCGGGAGGACCGCCCCACCCTCGCGCCGTGCGGCCGAGCCTCAACCCTCGGAAATTCCCCGATAATTTTTCCGGCAAAATTCCGGCAAAAAAGTGTTGAATCTTTCCTTACATGAGGCGAGAGTCTGAAATCAGAGGGATAACTGGTGGGGGTACTTCGCGCGCAGAGCGTGCCGCCAGTGGGGAGGCCCCTCGAAAGCGAATGCATTTCTGCATCGACCCAAAAGCAGATACTTCAGGAGACGTCCGATGACTCTCTTCTTTACGTGCGTGGGCCTGCTCATCGCGGGTTATTATGTATATGGTTCGCTGGTCGATCGTATCTTCGAGCCCGATCCGGGCCGTGCCGTGCCTTCGGCCTCGATGGCCGACGGCGTCGATTATGTGCCGATGCCGACCTATAAGGTGTGGCTGGTGCAGCTGCTCAACATCGCGGGGCTGGGGCCGATCTTCGGGCCGATCCTGGGCGCCCTGTACGGACCGTCGGCGCTTTTGTGGATCGTCGCCGGTTGCATCTTTGCCGGTGCGGTGCACGACTACTTCGCTGGCATGCTGTCGCTGCGGTCCAACGGCGAGAGCGTCCCGAACGTCGTCGGCCGCGAGCTCGGCCCGGTGTTCAAGCAGTTCATGAACTACTTCTCGGTGATCCTGCTGCTGCTGGTGGGCATCGTCTTCGTCCTCGGGCCCGGCAAGCTTCTCTCCACGATGACCGGCCTGCCGGTGGGCGTGTGGGTGGCGGCCATCTTCGCCTACTACTTCCTCGCCACCATCCTGCCGATCGACAAGATCATCGGGCGCTTCTATCCGATCTTCGGCGCTCTGCTGCTGTTCATGTCGGTCAGCCTGACGATCATGATCATCGTCTCGCCGGACCACGCGCTTCTGCCGCGCGGCCTCGACATGGCCAACACCCATCCGAAGAACCTGCCGATCTGGCCGTTGATGTTCATCACCATCGCCTGCGGCGCGATCTCCGGCTTCCACGCCACGCAGTCGCCGCTGATGGCGCGCTGCCTGATGAACGAGAAGCACGGCCGTTTCGTCTTCTACGGCGCGATGATCGGTGAAGGCGTGATCGGCCTGATCTGGGCCACCCTCGGCCTGTCGTTCTATCCCGACGCCGCCTCCCTCGGCGCCGCCATCGCCAAGGGCTCGCCCGCGGGCGTGGTGCACGAGATCGCCACCGCCCTCCTCGGCGGCGGCATCGGCACGACCCTTGCGGTCCTCGGCGTGGTGATCCTGCCGATCACCTCGGGCGACACCGCCTTCCGTTCGGCGCGCCTGATCATCGCCGAATACATCAAGATGCCGCAGAAGGACGTGGCGAAGCGCCTGATGGTCGCGGTGCCGCTGTTCGGCATCGGCTATGTGGTCTCGCTGGGCAACTTCAACGTGATCTGGCGGTACTTCGGCTGGGCCAACCAGACGCTGGCCATGGTGATGCTGTGGGCGGCTGCGGCCTACCTGATCAAGCGCGGCAAGCTGCACTGGATCTGCACCATCCCGGCCACCTTCATGACCGCGGTGACCTTCTCCTACATCTGCGCGGAGAAGATCGGCTTCAGCCTGCCCTACACCGTCGCCAATTGGATCGGCATCGTCGCGGCGGCGGTGGCCTTCGGCGCGTTCTTCTATGCCTTCGGGGGCAAGAGGTCCGGCGAAGCCCCGGCCGAGTGACGTTTCGGGCCTGACTCGAACGGAAAACCGCCGCGGGAAACCGCGGCGGTTTTTTCGTTGCCCGCGCGCAGAGTCTGCTGCCCCAACCATGGCATGTATTGCCCAAAGCAAGGCGGCCTTGGCGACAATTCCCGTGATCCATACCAAAAAAGCGCCGCAAATCTGCTTAGACTCGTGTCAAGCAGGAAAAGCCGGTTTCCCCGGCAGATACATTCCCGCTGCTTTGCATCGTCTTTCTTTTGCATGGTTGCCGACTACCCGTATGGGCGATGTCCGGGCTTGCAATCAGGGGGGTTTCCGGCCTCGCCCCAACAAGGACAACAGCTTCACGCACACGGATTTCACGGAGACGTCTCATGGCTCTCTTCTTTCTCTGCGTCGCTCTGCTGATCGGGGGGTACTTCGTCTACGGCTCCCTGGTCGATCGCATCTTCGGGGCGGATGCCGGCCACGCGGTTCCCAGCCAGTCGATGGCCGACGGCGTTGACTACGTGCCGATGCCGACCTGGAAGGTGTTTCTCATCCAGCTCCTCAACATCGCCGGTCTCGGGCCGATCTTCGGGCCGATCCTCGGCGCCCTCTACGGGCCGTCCGCGCTGTTGTGGATCGTCGCCGGCAGCATCTTCGCCGGTGCGGTGCACGACTACTTCTCCGGCATGCTGTCGGTGCGTTCCAACGGCGAGAGCGTGCCCAACATCGTCGGCCGCGAACTCGGCCCGGCGTTCAAGCAATTCATGAACGGCTTCTCGGTGATCCTGCTGCTGCTGGTCGGCGTGGTCTTCGTGCTCGGGCCCGGCAAGCTCCTGTCCACACTCACCGGCTGGCCGGTCACCGCCTGGGTGTTCGCCATCTTCGGGTACTACTTCCTCGCCACCATCCTGCCGATCGACAAGATCATCGGCCGGTTGTACCCGCTGTTCGGCGCGCTCCTGCTGTTCATGTCGATCAGCCTGACGATCATGATCCTGGTCTCGCCGGAGCACCACGTGCTGCCGCAGGGCCTCGACCTCGCCAACGCGCATCCGAAGAACCTGCCGATCTGGCCGTTGATGTTCATCACCATCGCCTGCGGCGCGATCTCCGGCTTCCACGCCACGCAGTCGCCGCTGATGGCGCGCTGCCTGATGAACGAGAAGAACGGCCGCTTCGTCTTCTACGGCGCGATGATCGGCGAGGGCATCATCGCCCTGATCTGGGCCACCCTCAGCATGTCGTTCTACGACAGCTCCGCCGCGCTCGGCGCCGCCATCGCCAAGGGCTCGCCCTCCGGCGTGGTGAACGAGATCGCCACCGCCCTCCTCGGCGGCGGCATCGGCACCACGCTTGCCGTCCTCGGCGTGGTGATCCTGCCGATCACCTCGGGCGACACCGCCTTCCGCGCGGCGCGCCTGACCATCGCCGAGTTCCTCAAGGCGCCGCAGAAGGACGCGGTGAAGCGCCTGATCATCGCGGTGCCGCTGTTCGCCATCGGCTACGTGATCTCTCTCGGCGACTTCAACATCATCTGGCGCTACTTCGGCTGGGCGAACCAGACGTTGGCCATGGTGATGCTGTGGGCGGCGGCCGCCTACCTGATCAAGCGCGGCAAGCTGCACTGGATCTGCACCATCCCGGCCACTTTCATGACCGCGGTGACCTTCGCCTACATCAGTGCGGAAAAGATCGGCTTCAGCCTGCCCTACGACGTCGCCAACTGGATCGGCATCGCCGCGGCGGCGGTGGCCTTCGGCGCGTTCTTCTACGCCTTCGGGCGCAAGCACGCGGGCAAGGCCCCGGCCGAGTGACCGGCCCCTGCCGATGAAGAACCGCCGCGGGAAACCGCGGCGGTTTTTTTCATGCCTGCTGCATCATCGGGCGGCCCAGCCCGGCGCCGCACAGCGCGCCCTCCACCGCCGCGGCGAAGGAGAGCGTGGCGCGGTCGGAGCCGCGGCGGCCCACCACCGAAAGCCCCACCGGCAGGTCGCCGGGCTGCTGGCACGGCAGGCTGACGGCGCAGAGGTCGAGGAGGTTGCCGACCGTGGTGTTGCGCAGCGCCAGCGCGTTGACGCGGGTGTAGGCGGCATCCTCCGCCAGATCGGCGAGGCGCGGCGCGACGCAGGCGACGGTGGGCATGAGGACTGCGTCGAAGGGCTCCATCGCCGCGTCCATCTCGGCGATGCGCACGGCGCGCAGCGCCTGCAAATCGAGGTAGTCGGCGGCGGAGATCGCCGCGCCGCGGTCGATGCGCACCGCGACGCGCGGGTCGTAGAGGGCACGTTTTTCCGCCAGCAGGGCGCGGTGCCAGGCATAGCTTTCCGCCGCCACCAGGCCGCCGCCCGCGAGCAGCTCGGGGATTGCCGAGAGGTGGGCGAAGGGAACCTCCTCCAGCCGCGCGCCGAGACCGGAAAGCGCCGAGAGCGCCCGGCCGAAGGCCTTGGCCACCCCGTCGTCGAGACCGTCGAGCACATAGGCCTGCGGCAGCGCGAAGCGCAGGCCCGCAAGCGGCGGCGGTGCAAGCCGCGGCACCGCGCCGCCCACCAGCATCGCGTCGATCAGCGCGCAGTCGGCCACCGAGCGGGCGATCGGCCCCACCGAATCCAGGCTCGGCGACAGCGGCACGACGCCGTGGATGTCGCTGCGCGCCGCCGTCGGCTTGAAGCCGACGAGGCCGCAGAACGCCGCGGGAATGCGCACCGAGCCGCCGGTGTCGGTGCCCAGCGCCGCCGCCGCCATGCCGAGCGCCACGGAAACCGCCGCGCCGGAGGACGAACCGCCGGGGATGCGCGCCGCGTCCCACGGGTTGGGCGGCGTGCCGTAGTGCGGATTGATGCCGAGGCCGGAGAAGGCGAACTCGGTCATATTGGTGTGGCCGACGATCACCGCCCCCGCGGCGCGCAGCCGCGCCACCGCCGGGGCGTCGGCGGCGGCGGCGGGCGCATCGGCGAGCGCCCGGGACCCGGCGCGGGTGACATGGCCCGCCACGTCGAACAGGTCCTTCACCGAGACCGGCAGCCCGGCGAGCGGCCCCGTCGCCACGCCCGCGGCGCGGTAGAGGTCGGCGGCGCGCGCCTCGGCCTGGGCCTGCGGCGCGAAGACCTCGGTGAAGACGATGCGTCCGGCCTCGCCCGCGGCGCGCGCAAGCGCCTCGCGGACGAGGGACTCCGCCGTCGCCGTCCCGTCGGCGAGGGCGCGGCGCAATTGCGCAAAGGCACGCAGATCGACGAACATGAGCGGTCTCCCAAAGCGGCCGGGGTCAGGCGACCACCGGCAGACTCTCCATGGAATAGGCGTGGGTCAGGCTGCGGCGGCGCAGCGGGTCCTCGAGGACGATCTCGAAGCGCTCCGCCGGGCGGATGCCGCCGATCGCGGGCACCGTGCCGCACAGCATCGCCTGGCCGTCGGAGAAGCGCCCGTGCGCCGCCTCCCACCCGGCGATCAGCTCCTCGGGGCGCAGCAGGCCCGCCACCTTGCCCTCCTGATAGAGCACGCGGTCGCCGCCGATGGTGGCGTAGGAGCGCAGCACCAGTTCGTCCCAGTGGTCCGCCACCTCGGCGAAGGGCCAGAGCTCGGCGCCCATCGGCTTGACGCACATCTCCTTGGAGACCGCGACGGAATAGGACTCCACCTTGCGGTCGGTGTGGTCCGAGGCGATGCCGACCCACAGGACCCCGCCGATGGGAAGGACGATCGCCTCCGCCTCGCCCGAGCTTTCCGTCCCCAGCACCTGCACCCGCGGCGCGGTGGTCAGGCGGTCGGCGGAAACCCGGTAGTAGAGCGGCACCTGCGAGGGCGGCGCGACGCCGAGCGCCGCAAGCTCGGCGATGTGGTGGTCCACCGCGGCGCGGTCGCGCCCGGCCCACCCGGCGACGATGAGGTCGCGGACTTCGGCGGACAGCGGCGCGCCATCCGCGCTTTTCAGGCTCAGCATGGATGACCTCCCTGGTCAGTTCATGGCGTTGGGCAGGAACAGCGCGATGCCCGGGAAGACGAGCAGCAGCCCGGCCATCAGCAGCATGATGAGGACATAGGGAATCGACCCCATGATCACGTCGCTGAAGGCGCCGCGTCCGCGCACCCCCTGCACGACGTAGAGGTTGAGCCCCACCGGCGGGGTGATCAGCGCCATCTCGATGAGCAGGATGAGCATCACGCCGAACCAGATCGGGTCGTAGCCCAGGCTCACCACCACCGGCTCGATCACCGGCACGGTGATCACCATCAGCGACAGGGTCTCGATGAAGAAGCCGAGGATGACGTAGATGCCGACGATCAGCAGCATGGTGGCGAGCGGCGAGAAGCCGCTCTGCGTCACCAGGCGGGAGAGCGCCTGGGTGGCGCCGACGGCGGAGAGCACGAAGTTGAGGAAGTACGCCGAGGTGATGATCAGCATGATCATCGCGGTGGTGCGCATGGTGCCGAGGATCGCGCCGCGCAGCATGGAGATGGAGAGGGTGCGCGTCGCCTGGGCGATGCCGAGCGCGGCGAGCACGCCCACCGCGGCGGCCTCCGTGGGGGTCGCCCAGCCGGTGTAGATCGAACCGATGATCAGGGCGAACAGGCCGAACATCGGGGCGAGCGCGGCGAGGCCCCTCGCCCGCGCCGCCCAGGAATGGGTGCGCCGCGGCCCGCCCCACTCCGGCCGCAGGGTGCAGAGCGCGGCGGTGCCTGCGATGAACATCAGGGCGAGCAGGGTGCCGGGCATGATCCCTGCGATGAACAGGCGGGGGATCGAGGTCTCGGTCATGAAGCCGTAGACGATCAGGTTGATCGACGGCGGGATCATGATCCCCAGGGTGCCGCCCGCGGCGATGGAGCCCGCGAACAGGCGTTCGTCGTAGCCGAGCGCGCGCGCCTGCGGCATCGCCACGGTGCCGACGGTGGCGGCGGTGGCGACCGAGGAGCCGGAGGTGGCGGAAAAGAAGGTGGCGGTGCCGATGTTGGCGTGCAGCAGCCCGCCCGGCAGCCAGGAGAGCCACGCCTCCAGCGCCTGGTAGGTCATCCGCGCGATGCCGCTGCGCACCAGCAGTTCGCCGAGGAGAATGAACAGCGGAATGGCGATCAGCAGGAAGCTGTCGGAGGCCGACCACAGCACTTCGCCCAGCGCGCGGTGCAGCGGGAAGCGCGAATAGGTCTCGCCGAGGAAGAGGCCGAGGCCCATCAGCGTCGCCGCGATCGGAATCGACAGCAGCATCAGGACGATGAGAACGACGAAGGCGACCCCGATCATGAGCCCTGCTCCTTAAGGTTGAGGGCTTCCTCCTCGATCTGCTCGTCGAGGGTGGAACTGCCGGCGAGGCGGCGCACCGTCTCGGCGTCGCCGGTCACGGCGGCCAGCGCGACGCGGACGAACAACAGCAGGGTGGCGAAGGCGAACCACAGCCAGCCCGCGGCCCACAATACCTGCGGAATCCACATCGGGGTGTGCAGCGGGGTGTTGGACACGCTGTCGCGAGCGATCGTCTCGGTGAGCACGCCGAAGGCCGCCTGCGCCGCCATCACCGCGAAGGCGGTGAACGCGGCGAGCGCCAGAAGGTCGAGAACCAGCCGTCCCCGCGCCGAAAACCGCACATAGGCGGCGTCGATGCGGATGTGCGCCTTGTGGAACAGCGCATAGGCGAACGACCAGGAGGCGGTGATGCCGAGCACGTAGCCCGAATACTCGAAGGACAAGCCGGGAGAATGACCGATGGTGCGGCGCATCACGATCTCCAGCGAGATCAAGAGCACCATGCCGATCAGGACCACCCCCGCCAGTCCGGCAAGCCGGCGCGAGAGGCGCTCCACCAGGCGGATCAGGGCATCGAGGGCATCGAGCATCGGCGGGGTCCTTGCAGCGGGGGCCGGGACCGGCAAAAGCCGGTCCCGGCGGGAGGGATCACTTCTTGGCGGTCAGGCCGACGACCTTGCCGACCGTGGCGTTCCAGCGGTCCACATAGGCCTTGTCGGTGCGGCCGGCCCAGCTCGGCAGCACCTTTTCGGTAAGCAGCTTGCGCGCCACCTCGACGTCCGCCTTGGACACTTCCACCAGCTTCATCGAACCGGCCTTGCCGTGGGTGCACGCGGGCGTGCCGACGCCGGTCAGGCAGGCGATGCCCTGCTGGGTGTCCTCGGTGGCGGCGGCCCACACCGCCGCCTCGAACTTGCGCTCCACCTCGTCCTTGAGGAAGGCCTGGGTTTCCTTGTCCATGCTGTTCCACTTCTTCAGCGAGATCGCGGTCACCACGTCGTCCCAGCCGCCCATCGGCATCGGGTAGAGGACCTTGGAGACCTCGTGCCAGCCGGAGGAATAGCCGGAGAGCGAGCCGGTCACGGCGCAGTCGATGACGCCGCGTTGCAGCGCGCCCGGCACCTCGGAGAACGCCATGGTCACCGCCTCGGCGCCCGCGGCCTTGAGGAACTCGGCCGCCGAACCGCCGCTCGAACGCACCTTCAGGCCCTTGATCCCGGAAAGCCCCTTGATCTCGGCGTTGCAGAACAGCATCTGCGCCGGATAGGGCACCACCGCCAGCACCTTGGCGTTGAAGCGCTTGGCGAAGGCGTCGTCGAGCACCGGCTTATAGGCCATCGCCACCGCCTGCGCGGTCTTGGGGTCCCGGGCGAGCATCGGGATGTCGAGGCCCTCGACCTCCGGCGCGTCGGCCACCGTGTAGTCGGCCACCGTGGCGCCGATGTCGAAGACGTTCTTCGCCAGGATGCGGTACACCTCGGCGCCCTTCAGGCCCATCTGGTCGAAGGTGGAGACGTCCACCTTGATCTTGCCCTTGGAATCGGCGGGCAGGGTCTCGCCCCAGAAGGGCTTCTCGAACTGCTTGAACAGCACCAGGCCGCTCCAGCTGCCGACATAGGTCAGGCTGGTGCCCTTCATTTCGGCATGTGCCGCAGTCGAGCCGAGCAGCGCGGCGAGCGCCGCGGTCGTTACCACCTTGAAACCTCGCATGGGTGCCTCCTTGTTCTTTGGGCTGGAAACCGTCAAAACGAAATCGAGTCGTCCTCCACCAGTCCGCCGAGGTCGTAGACGTCGGCATTGCGGATATCGGTGATCAGCATGTGGCCCGGGTCGTGGGTGATGGCGAAGGGGAGCCGGGCCGTCTCCAACACCGCCTGGGGCGTGACGCCGCACGCCCAGAATACCGGAACCTCCCCCGCCGCCACCGGCACCGCATCGCCGTAGTCGGGGGATTGCAGGTCGGCGATGCCGATCGCCGCCGGGTCGCCGAAGTGCACCGGCGCGCCGTGCGCCAAGGGCATGCGATCCGACAGGCAGATCGCGCGGATCGCGTCGGCGGGCGCGAACGGGCGCATCGACACCACCAGCGGGCCGGAGAAGCGGCCGCGCGGCATCGTCGGAATCGCAGTCTTGAACATCGGCACGTTGCAGCCGCAATCAATATGACGCACCGCAAGACCGGCATGCAGCAGCGCGTGCTCGAACGAGAAGGAGCAGCCGAGGGCGAACACCACCAGGTCGTCGCGCCACAGCGCGGCGATGTCGCTCACCCGGTCGGTGCAGCGGCCGTCGCGGTAGACGCGGTAGCCGCAAAGGTCGGTGCGGATGTCGAGGTCCTCGGCCACGCCGGGGATGCCCGCCTCGCCCGCGCGGGAGACGCCCAACAGCGGACAGGGCTTGGGGTTGGCGCGGCAGAAGGCGAGGAAATCGGCGGCGTGTTCCCGCGGCAGGATCGCCAGGTTGGCCTGCATGAAGCCGTCCGCCATGCCCGCCGTCGGCGCGTCCACCGCGCCCGCGCGGATGCGGGCGCGGACCTCGCGCGCGCTCATCGACCTGAGGGAAGAGGAATCGCCGGGTGTCATCGTCCGTCTCCGCCTGGGTATCGCAAAGACGTTATGGTGACAAATGTTATTGATCGCGTCCAAACGCGAATCCTGATGGTTTCCCATCAGGATTGCCTATGGATTAGGCCGCAGCGCCGGAGTGCTCAATCGCTGTGCGGTAGGCGAGGTCGGAAACCGCGCGCGGCAGCGCCGTATCCGCCGCATGGGGAAACGACGCGGTGAAGGTGAGCGCGGGCAGCGCCACGGAGACCCGCAGCGGCACCAGCACGCCGCGGTCCAACTCGCCCTGCACGATCTCCTGCGGCAGGGCGCACACGCCGATGCCGTCCACCGCCATGCGCACGATGGTGGCGATGGACGAGCTGTTGTGGATGCGCGCGCGCTCCCCCGCATCGCGGAAGATGGAGAGGATGTCCATGTTGGGGCGCGAGTTGCGCGGAAAGGTGATCACCGGGATGCGGCGCAGGTCGTCGAGGCCGAGGGTGCGCCCGTGCAGGCCGAGGCGCGGGCTGCCCACCCAGACCAGGGGATAGGTGCTCAACGGCAGATTCTCGATTTCCGGGTGCGCGATCGGCCCCATCAGCAGGCCGAGATCGATCTCCCGCGCGATCAGGCGGCGCGAGAGATTGGCGGTGATGTCGATGTCGAGTTCCAGCGAGAGCGCCGGATAGGTCTGGGCGAGGCGTTCGATCAGGCGCGGCAGCCAGGTGTGGGCGATCGTCTCCACCACGCCGAGGACGATGGTGCCCTGGATCGCCGCGGGGTCGCCGACCTTGGCCAGCATCTCGCTTTTCAGCGCCAGCACCCGCTCGGCATAGGGCAGCAGGTCGCGCCCCTTGGCGGTCAGCGTCACGGCGCGGGCGCTGCGTTCGAACAGGCGCACCCCGAGTTCCTCCTCGAGCGCGCGGATGCGCGCGGAGACCGAGGGCTGGGTGGTGTTGAGGCGATCGGCGGCAAGGCGGAAACCGCCGAGGCGCGCGATCCACAGAAACGTCTCGAGAGCGCGAAAGTCCATGTCCGTTGCGGCCCCGCCATGGCTGAAAAACCGTGATGGATTATACGGATAGGACCGGAAGAGGGAAAGCGGACTCTCGGGGTGGCGGAAACAAGTACGTTCTAATGTTACATCGGGATTGACAGACCCCGCATCAGCCTGTACCACCGCTTTCGACGGTGTTCGCGGGGGTTGCCCCGCGGATGAAAAGGGAATCCGGTGCGGCGCGCGCAGGCGCGCCAAGGCCGGAGCTGCCTCCGCAACTGTAAGCGGCGAGCGCCCGGACCGAGAAAGCCACTGGCATGGAAATCCATGCCGGGAAGGCGGTCCGCAGACGCATTGACCCGCAAGCCAGGAGACCTGCCGTCGGACGTCGCTTTCTTCCGCGCGGGGGTGCGGGGGGACGGTTTCCGACCGTTGCGGTGACGTACTTCGCCGCGGCGGGACGGTGTTCTCCTCTCCCCCACGGCATCGACGACACAACCGGCGCGCGGCGACGGAGGCCCGCGCTCAAGGGGGAAACGATGCGACAGACGCACACTCCATTTCCGCGGCGGCTCGGCGCCGGACTTCTGGTTCTTTCCGCGGCCGCCGCCACGCCCGCCTTCGCCGACGAGGCGCAGGACCTCGGCAAGATGGTGATCTCCGCCGACCGCACCGCCACGCCGGTGGCGCAGACCGGCAGCACCGTCACCGTGATCACCGCCGAGGACATCGCCAAGAAGCAGGCGGTCACCGCGCTCGACGTGCTCCGCGAGGTGCCGGGCGTCTCCAGCTACGGCAACGGCGGCATCGGCAAAACGACCAGCCTGTCGATCCGCGGCATGGGCGACGCCTACATCAAGATCCTCATCGACGGCATGGACGTCAGCGACGTTTCGGGGGCCGCCTCCAGCTACGACCTCACCCACCTGCTCGCCGACGACATCGAGCGCATCGAGGTGCTGCGCGGCAACCAGAGCACGCTCTACGGCTCCAGCGCCATCGGCGGCGTGATCTCGATCACCACCAAGTCGGGCAAGGGCTCGGGCAAGGCGATCGGCGGCGACGGCGGCTTCGAGTGGGGCAGCTACGGCACCGCCAGGGGCCACGTCAACGCCCGCGGCGAAAGCGGCGGCGTCTACTACAGCGCCGGGCTTTCCGGCCTCACCACCCAGGGCTTCGACGTCTCGCCGATCGGCGCCGACACCGGCGAGAGCGACGGCTACAAGAACCGTTCCGCCAACCTGCGCGTCGGCTCCGACCTGATCACCGATCTCGGCATTCTCGACCGCCTGAACGTCGAGGCGCTGGGCAGCACCATCGAGGCCCACACCGAATACGACGGCAGCGCCACCGCCGACAACGACCGCGACATCCGCTCGGTGCAGCGCTCGGGCAAGGTCTCGGTCTCCGCCGACCTGTTCGAAGGCCTGCTCGCCAACACCGTCTCGGCGGCGCAAAGCCGGATACGGCGCGACTACTACACCAACGACAAGCGCAACAACTACTTCGACAGCGAGGTCACCAAGTACGAATACACCGGCACGCTGAAGCCCCTGGACCACCATGCCGTGGTCTTCGGCGCGGACCACGAACGCCAGCACATGCGGACCTACAGCGTGTCGGCCAAGGAGATCACCAACGACGGCTACTTCGCCAACTATCAGCTCGGCCTGCTCGACGACGCCCTGACCCTGACCGCGGGCGCGCGCCAGGACGACCACTCGGCCTTCGGCGACACCACCACCCACCGCGGCACCGCGGCCTACCGCATCCCCGACTGGGGCACCCGCCTGCACGCCAGCTACGGCACCGGCTTCCGCGCCCCCAGCCTCTACCAGCTCTACGAACCGACCTACGGCGACCCCGGCCTCAAGGCGGAGGAAAGCCGGGGCTACGACGTGGGCATCGAGCAGAGCTTCCTCGACGACCGCCTGGTCATCGACACCACCTTCTTCAACACCCGCCTGAACAACGCCATTACCTACGACTTTGCCACCAGCAAGTACGCGCAGACCGCCTCGGCGCGGGTCTACGGCCAGGAGACCAGCGCCACCGCCCAGGTCAGCGACGAGGTTTCGGTGTCCGCCGGTCACACCTGGATGCAGGCGCGCGACAACACCACCGGCCAGGTGCTGGCGACCCGCCCGCACCACCAGGGCAACCTCCGCGTCGCCTATGCGCCGGACGAGGTGAAGGGTCTCGACGCCTGGGTGAAGGCGCGCTTCGCCACCTGGAGCTACGACTCCGCCAACACCAGCAGCAAACCCTTCATCGGCGGCTACACGGTGTTCGACCTCGGCGCGACCTACGCGATCACCGATTGGGCGAGCGTCTACGGCCGCCTCGAGAACATCGCCGACAAGGACTATCACACCAAGAGCTGGTACGCGGAAAGCGGCCGCGCCGGCTATGTCGGCGCGCGGATGAAGTTCTGAGCCTTTGCCGGGGCGTCCCCTGCGGGCGCCCCGCGCTCACTTGCGCAGGATCGAGCCGCTCTCGCCCGCCGCGGCGCGCAGATGCTCCACGAGCAGCCGCACCGGCGCGGGCAGCCGCCGCTCCGAATAGGCGACGGCGATCTCCGCCGTCGCCACCTCGTCGGCAAGCGGACGGTAGACCACGTCCGGCAGATGCAGGTTGCACACCGAATCCGGCACCAGGGCAACGCCCAGCCCCGCCCCCGCCAGGTTGACGATGGTGGCGAACTGCGAGGCGCGGTAGGCCACCTGCGGCGAGAACCCCGCCGCCGCGCAGATGCGGTGGATGTGTCCGGCGAAGCCCATGGAGGGCGGCAGGTGGGTCAGGATAAAAGATTCCCCCCGCAGCGCGGACAGGGAGAGACTCTCCCGCGCCGCGAGGGGATGGTCGCGACGCAGCGCGACGAAGATGGTCTCGCGGTGGATGGTCACGGTGCGCACCGTATCCGGCAGTTCGGCGGCGGGCAGGCGGATGAACCCCACGTCGAGGCGCCCCGCGGCGACCTCCAGGAGCTGACGGTCCATATCCACCTCGTGGAAGTTGAGTTCCACATCGCGGGCGATCTGGCGGAAGCCGTGAATCGCCTCCGCCAGGATGCCGCCGTAGGCGGCCGAGCCGACGTAGCCGATTTCCAGGGAGCCGATCTCGCCGCGCCCGGCACGCAGGCCCTGCGCCTCGGTGCGGTGCATCTGGCGCAGCAGCGCCTCGGCCTCGGGCAGAAGGGCGGTCCCCGCGGCGGCGAGCGCGACGCTGCGCCGCGTGCGCTCGAACAGGCGCA
Organism: Oleispirillum naphthae; assembly: GCA_027864655.1. Lineage (GTDB taxonomy): Bacteria > Pseudomonadota > Alphaproteobacteria > Rhodospirillales > Rhodospirillaceae > Oleispirillum > Oleispirillum naphthae. Next base: position 68,793 of record JAQAZG010000010.1, on the reverse strand, counting down.
CCCCGAGGTATTCCTCCATCGCCTTGATCTGATGCGTCAAGGCGGGCTGCGCGATGTGCAGCTTCTCGGCGGCGCGGCCGAAGTGCAGCTCATGCGCCAGGGTGACGAAGTATTCGTACTGCCGGAGCGTCAGCATCGGCTCCTCCCCTTGTATCTCGCGTCCGGCGCGGCGGCCGCGCCGGACGCCCGTGGCGTCAGTTCATCAGGTTCGGGATGAACAGCGACAACTGCGGGAAGCTCAGGATCAGCACCATCACCACCGCCTCGGCGTAGAGGAACCAGCTTGTCCCCCGCACCACCTCGGAGAAGGTGATCTGTCCCTTCACCGCCGCGGTGACGACGTAGAGGTTCAAGCCGATGGGCGGCGTGAGCAGGCCGATCTCGACGAACTTGACGACGATCACGCCGAACCAGATCACGTCGATACCCATGACGCTGACCGCGGGCGCGAGAATCGGCAGGGTCACCAGCATCAGGCCGACCGCATCCAGAAACATCCCCAGCACCAGATAGAACACCGAGATCATCAGCAGGAACAGCGGAAGGTTGTCGGACAGGCCGCGGATCAGCCCGCCGATCACCAGGGGCACCCGGCTGATGGTGAGAAACTGGCTGAACAGCACCGCGCCGATGGCGATGAAGAAGATCGCGGCGGTGGTGCCGGCGGTGTCCTTGACCACGGCGAGCAGCATGGCGCGGTTGAGGCGTCCGCTCAGCGCCGCGACGATCAGCGCGAGGGCGGAGCCCGCCGCGCCCGCCTCGGTGGCGGTGACGATGCCGCTGTAGATGCCGCCGATGATGCCGATGAAGATGATCGGCAGCGGCCATGCCTGGGCGAGCAGGCGCAGCTTCTCCTCCATCGGCACCGCATCGTTGGTGCGCGGCGCGAGCGAGGGGTTGAGCGTGGTGCGGATCACCACCAGGCCGAAGTACGCGGCCATGGTCAGGAGGCCGGGGATGATGCCCGCCATCAGAAGCTTGCTGACCGAGGTCTCCATGAAGGTGGCATAGAGGATGAAGTGGATGCTGGGCGGGATCAGCGCGCCCAGCGTGCCGGAGGCGGCGACGACGCCGGAGGCGAGGCCCTTGTCGTATCCGGCGCGCAGCATCTCCGGCACCGCGAGGCGCGACATCGCCCCGGCCATGGCGACGCTGGAACCGGAGGTGGCGGCGAACCCGGCGCTGGCGCAGGTGGTGGCGAGCGCCAGCCCGCCGGGGAGGAAGGAGAGCCAGGCCCGCGCCGCGCGGTAGAGCATGGTGGCGAGCCCGGAGTGATAGGCGACGTTGCCCATGAACAGGAACATCGGCACCGCCGTCATCGTCCAGTGCGCGGCGAAATCGAAGGTCGCCGCGCCGAGGATGGAAAGCGCGGCGGTCTGGCCGCGGATGAGCAGCACGCCCACCGCGGCGGTGCCGCCGAGCGCCACCCCGATCGGGATGCGCAGCGCCGCCAGCAGCAGCACGCAGGCAATTCCCATGCAGCCGATCTGGACCGCGCTCATGACCCGTTCTCCTCGCTGATGGTGTCCTCGGGTTCGAGATCCCGTATCTCATCGACGTCCAGTTCCTCCTGCTCGCCGCCCCGGAGGAACGCGGCGATGCGGACCGCCACCAGCGCCGCCATGGCGGCGATGGCGGCGAAGGCGATCCACCGCGCCGGCCAGATCGGCAGATAGGCGACGAGGGCGTCGATCTCCTCGAACTCGGCGGTGCGGCGCAGCGCCTGGCGCCCGAGGGCGAGGGCGAAGGCCGCAAGGTAGGCGAGCGTCAGCGCCTGGCCGATCACGTAGACCGCGGCGCGGCCCTTGCGCGGCAGCAGGCGGTAGATCACGTCCACCATGATGTGATGCTTCTGATACGCGGCGACGAAGCTCCCCACGAAGATGATGATGACCATGTAGTAGTAGCTCACGATCTCCATCGCCCCGGTGGCCGGGATGTGCAGGAAGCTTCGCCCCAGTGCGTCCAGCGTGACATGAACCAGCATCAGGAGCGTTGCGGCGCCGGTGAGGATGACCCCCACCCGTGCCATCAGCTTGAATGCGGGCATGTCACTTCCCCCAGATCTTGGTCCTGAGCATCTGCACGTAGGCCGCTTCGTCCGGCTTGGCGTCGTCGATCAGCTTCTGCCACTTGGCGATGTTGGCGATCAGCGCCTCGGCGACCTTGGAACCGTCCTTGACGCCACGCCCGGCCGCGGTCTTGGCCGACTGGGTACGCTGCAATTCCTGGAAGGCGGCACGCGCATCCGACATCTCCTTCGACGGCGCAAGGAAGGTGATGCCCTTCTTCTCCGCGGCGACGCGGGCGACCTTCTCCTCGTCGAGGTAGGCATAGACGGTGCGCGCGATGCCGATGATCGCGGCATCTTCGAGGATGCCGCGGTCCTTGGCGGAGAGGCGCTTCCACACCTCCTCGGAGACGTTGAGCAGGGAGCCGCCCTGGAAGGCGCCCATCGGCATTTCCAGCACCGTCTCGGTGACCTCCACCAGCGACAGCGAGCTGAGCCAGGAGACCGCGCCGATCACGCAGTCCACCTGCTTGCGCTGCATCGCCTCGTAGGACTCGCTGTTGGGAATGTTGACCGGGATCGCGCCGATGCTCTGCGCCCAGCGCCCCATGTCCTCGCCGGCGACGCGCATGCGCTTGCCCTTGAGGGTGAAGCCTTCCGGCTTCGCGGCGCAGAGCGCGTTGTAGGGCGGCGCGCCGTAGGTGGCGAGGAAGTGCACGTTGTGCTTGGTGAACTCGGCCAGGCACTGCGGGCAATCGTTGACCACGGTGTCGGAAATCGCTGCGGAGATCACCCGGGTGTCGGCGTTCCAGAAGGACATGTCGTTGATGATCGAATTGATCGGCACCTCGGTGGGGAAGTAGAGGTTCACCAGCATGCCGCCGTCCATCAGGCCGTCCTGGATCGCGCTGAGGCTGGTCTTGCCCGAGGCGATGGAACCCGAGGGATAGAACTCGAAGACGATGTCGCCGTTGGTCTTGGTCTTCACCGTGTCGATGAAGGCCTGGATTCCCTTGCTGGAGGAATGCGACGGCGGCAGATAGCTGCCGTAGGTCAGCCGTTCCTTCGCCAGGGCGGTTCCCGAGGCGGCCGCAAGCATCATCGTGGCGGCCATCGATACGCGCATCACTGTATTCATGACGTCCTCCCTTTATTGTCGTGCCGTCGTTTCCGTCAGCCGGCGGGTTTCGCCGCCGCTTTCACGGGCAGGTAGTTGCGTCCGTCCACATAGGCCTTGCGCCACCGCGTGATCGCCACGCGTGCGAACAGGCCGGCGGCGTGGAAGGGATCGCGGCCGATGAAATCCTCCGCCGCCTCCCGGGTCTCCACGGCGACGATGTAGATGCCGCCGCCCAGATCCGTGCCGTCGTCGTTGAGCTTGGCCCCGCAGGCGAGCAGCAGGGACGCATTCTCCACGAGGAACTCCAGATGTTTGTCCCGCACCGCCATGCGCAACGGCAGGCTGTCGGGTTTGTCGAAGGTTTCGATCAGATAAGGCATGCCGCGTCCTCCTTTCGCATCAGGCTCTTGAGCGCATCGCGGTCGATTTCGACGCCGCTGCCCGGCCCGGTGGGCACGATCAGGCAAAAATCCTCGTAGCGCACCGGCGCCACCACCGGGTCGGCGGTCATCAGGAGCGGCCCGAACAGCTGGTTGCCGAGGGAAACCGACGACACGGTGGAGAAGAACTGCGCATGCGCCGCCACGCCCAGCGAGGATTCCAGCATGGTGCCCGCGAACATGCGGAAGCCCGCGGCCTCGGCGATGGAGACCACCGCCCGCGTCGCGGTGGGGCCGCCGTGCTTGCCGAGTTTCACCGAGAAGGCGTCGCAGGCGTGCGCCGCGGCGAAGCGCAGCGCATCCTGCGGCGTCTCCACCGGCTCGTCGGCCATGATCAGGCAGGGGAAGCGCCCGGTCAGCCGCCGCATCGCCTCGACGTTGTCGGCGCGCACCGGCTGCTCGACCACGGTGATGCCCGCCTCGGCGAGCTGGGGGATGAAGCGCATCGCGGTGGGCTCGTCCCAGCTCTGGTTGACGTCTACGCGCAGTTCCACGCCGTCGCCGAGCTCTTTGGCGACGCGGCGCACCCGGGCGAGATCGTCTTCCGGCGCGCCCTTGCCGACCTTGAGCAGGAAGCAGCGGAAGAGCTTTTGCTCGAACAGCTTCTTCGCTTCGGCGATGTCCGCCTCCGCCTCGCCCGCGCCGAGCACCCACAGCCCGGCGATGCGGTCGTGCCGCCGCCCGCCGAACAGGGCGGACATCGGCACCCCGGCGCGGCGCGCCATCAGGTCCGCCACCGCCAGTTCCACCGCGGATTTCGCATAGGGATTGCGCTTGATTGCGGTTTCCATGCGCGCCGCGGCACCGCCGAGACTGGAAATCTCCGTGCCGACCAGCGCGGGGGCCAGGCTCGTCCGCACCACCTGCGCCATGGTTTCCACCGTCTCGGCGCCATAGCCGGGAATGGTGGCGGCCTCGCCCCACCCTTCCTCTCCGTCGTCGGTGACGATGCGGACGACAACGTTGGACTGCACTTCGATCGTCGCCATGGCGAGCTTGTGCGGCCGCTTCAGGGGCAGGTCCACCACTCCGCACCGCACCTCGGCGATTCTCGCGGTGTTGAGACCGATCGGGTCGAGCGCCTCGCGCATTTTTATCATACCTCCTGCTGCCTCAGGGACATCCACTCTATCGGGTGGGAAGATGCTCGAGAGTCGCAGTCGGCAAGATATAACTCCAATATATCTTTTCGTTTTATTTATTATTTTTAGTTATTATTCGGAAACGCCGTGCAATCCTCCGGGGTTGCGCGCTCCGGCGGGCGGAGGTATCACGGAAGCCTTCCAAGCAGCTTCCGGAACCCGCCATGAGCCTCGAATCCGCCAGGGCCTTCCTCGCCGAAAAGGCCCCCGACCTCGCCGTCGTCGAACTGCCGCAGAGCACCGCCACGGTGGAGCTGGCCGCCGCCGGGTTCGGCGTCGAACCCGCGCGCATCGCGAAAACCCTGTCGCTCAAGGTGGAGGGCAAGGCGCTGCTGGTGGTCGCCTGCGGCACCGCGCGGCTCGACAACAAAAAGGCCAAGGCCGCCTTCGGCGGCAAGGCACGCATGCTCGAAGCCGAGGAAGTGGTGGAGATCACCGGCCACCCGGTGGGCGGGGTCTGCCCGTTCGGCCTCGCCTCGCCGCTGCCGGTCTATTGCGACGTGTCGCTCCAGGCCTTCGACGAGGTGCTGCCCGCCGCGGGCTCGACCAACAGCGCCCTGCGCATCTCCCCCGCCCGCCTCGCCGAGATCACCGGCGCGGCCTGGGTGGACGTCTGCAAGGACCCGGAGTAGCCCGCCGCCCTCCGCCGTAACGGATCCGTGGCCCGCCACATTCCGCTTGTATTTTAACGAACGTTCTTATTAATATAACCCCGCCCTTCAGCCCCATCCGGAGCGCCGCATGCCGCGCACCCGCATTCTCGACGACGACACCGTGCTCGACCACGCCATCGCCCTGTTCTGGCGGCGCGGCTATGCCGGCACCTCGATCCGCGACGTTTCGGAGGCCTCCGGCCTCGGCGCAGCCGCGCTCTACCACCGCTTCGGCGACAAGGACGGCCTGTTCGTCGAGGCCCTGCGCCGCTATGCCGAGGAAGGCCCGGCCGAACGCATGGCGCGGTTTTCCGCCCTGGCGGACCCGCTGGCGGCGGTTTCCGGCTTCCTTCACGAATTGGCCGACCTCTCGATCTCGGACCCCGAGCGGCGCGGCTGCTTCCTCGTCAACACCGCCCTCGACGGCGCCGCCACGGTGCCGGGCGCGCGCGGCCTCGCCCGCGCGCGGCTGGACGAGATGAAGGATTTCTTCCGCGCCCAGGTGTGCCGCGCCGAGGCCGCGGGGCGGCTCTCCCCGGACGCGGACCCCGACGCCCTGGCCGAAAGCCTTCTCGCCTGCGCCCTGGCGATGCGCGTCCTCGCGCGCATCGATCCCGACCCCGGCCGCCTGCGCCGCCTCGTCGATGCGGCGCTTGCGCCCCTCCTCCCCCGGGAGGCGCGTCCCCCGCACCGACCGCCTTCCCTCTCCGGCAAAGGAGCCCCCGCACCATGACCGCCTCCCCCGTCTCCGCTTCCGAACACGCCACGCTGCCGCCGCTCACCGGAATCCGCGCCTGCGTCTTCGACGCCTACGGCACGATCTTCGACTTCGCCTCCGCCGCCGCAAGCTGCCCCGGCATTCCGGAGGACCGCCGCGCCGCGCTGACCGCGCTGTGGCGCGACAAGCAGTTGCAATACACCTGGCTGCGCGCGCTCTTGGGCCGCTATGCCGATTTCTGGCAGATCACCGCCGACAGCCTGGATTACGCCCTCGACAGCCTGGATATCCGCACGCCGGGGCTGCACCGGCGGCTGATGGACCTCTACCTCGGCCTGTCCGCCTTCCCCGAGGTCCCCGGAATGCTGCGCGCCCTGCGGCAGGCGGGGTTCACCACCGCGATCCTCTCCAACGGCGCGCCCGCGATGCTGGAGGCCGCGGTCGCCAACGCCGGACTCACCGGCCTGTTCGATGCGGTGTTCTCGGTCGATCCGCTGCGCACCTTCAAACCCCACCCCTCGGTCTACCGTTCCGCCGTCGATGGCCTCGGCGTGACCGCGCAGGAGGTCTCCTTCCAGTCCTCCAACCCCTGGGACGCCCATGCCGCTTCCGTCTGCGGCATGCGGGTGGTGTGGTGCAACCGCTACGGCCAGCGCGGCGAGCGCCTGCCCGGCGCGCCGGACCGCGAAATCCGCACCCTGGCGGAGCTGCCCGCCTGCCTCGCCCCGCCGACGCTCACCGCCTGAGGTTCGGGAACGGACGGTGCGCCCGCCGCAAACGGGAGAATCCCGCCGCGCCACGACCCTTCGGGACAAATCAGGAACTATGGGTATGGCGCCGAAACCGGGCCGCCGCCGGTGCGGACGGCGCGGAGGGGGGCAGCCCTCCACGCCGTCCTGGGTTCACGCCTTGCGCAGGCGTGCCGCGGCGGCCTTGGCCGCCGCCTCGTCGATCGCCCCGCCGCCCTTGGCGGTCTCGGCGATCAAGCGGATGACGCCGACGCCCTCGGCGGCGGCCACTGCCTCCACCACCGGCAGGTTGCGCGAGTGGAAGCCGACCATGCCGTAGACGATGTCGAGCGGCGGCACGGCGGGCGCGGCGGGCACCGCCTCGCGGAAGCCGCCGTCGATGAAGTCGAACAGCGCGAAGGGGTCGATGCCGGTGTCGATGCCGAGCTTGCCGAGGACCGTCACCAGCATTTCGGTGGGGGCGTTGCCGGCGCTGCGCGCCAGCCCGGTGAGCGCCCCGTCGAGCGAGGATGCCCCCGCCTCCAGCGCGGCAAGCGCGTTGGCGATGGAGAGGCCGAGATTGTTGTGGCCGTGGAAGCCGACCGGAATGCCCACCCGGTCCACCAGCGCGGCGACGCGGTCGCGCACCTCGGCAGGCAGCAGGGTGCCCGCCGAATCCATGATCGTCACCACCTGGGCGCCGTAGCTCTCCACCTTATGGGCGCTCTCGGCAAGTTCCCTGGGCGAGAGCATGTGCGCCTCGATCAGGCTGTAGCGCACCATGATCCCCGCCTTGCGGATGCGCTCGATCACCGGCGCGGAGGCCTCCACCTTGCGGCAGTTGGCGCCGACGCGCAAAAAGCCGAGGCGGTAGCCGGTGGCGAGCGCATGCTGCGCATCGCCGTACCAGTCGGGACGGCAGAACATGCCGATCTCGCCCTCGCCGAACATCGGCGACACCGCCTTGAGGTAGTCCTCGTCGGCGACCTTTCCCTTCGGCGAGCCGATGCCGGAGGCGCGGCCGAACTCGATGCCGCGCACGCCGGCGTCGAGCAGCCCGCGCACCACCTGCGCCGCCCCCGCGGCGGAGAAGCCGCCTGCGAGGGCGTGGCCGCCGTCGCGCAGGGTACAATCGAAGATTTCGAGCATCAGTCCTCTCCTTCGCTGAGAATGTCGATCAACACCCGTTCGTCGATGTTGCCGCCGCTCAAGACGGCGCACACCGGACCCTCGCAGGGCGGAATCAGGCCCTGCATCACTGCCGCCGCCACCACCGCGCCGGACGGCTCGATCACCAGCTTGCTGCGGCGGAGCAGGCCGCGCACCGCGGCGCGGATCGCCGCCTCGCTCACCGTGACCACGCCATCGACGTACTTTTGCGCCACCGCGAACGGCAGGGCGCCGGGGCGGGTGCCGCGCAGGCCGTCGGCGATCGTCGCCGGGGTGGCGGGCAGTTCGACGATCTCGCCCTTGTCGAGCGACATCTTCATGCAGCAGCCGATCTCCGGCTCGACGCCGTAGACCTTGACCGCGGGATTGCTCTCCTTGATCGCGGTGGCGATGCCCGCGATCAGGCCGCCGCCGCCCACCGGAACCACCACCGCCCCGAGGCCGGGGAGGGAGTCCAGGATTTCCAGGCCGATCGTCCCCTGCCCCGCGGCGATCAGCGGGTCGTCGTGGGAGTGGACGAACAGCATGCCCTCCTCGTCGGCGAGGGTGTGGGCGTAGGCGCGGCGCTCCTTGGAGCTGCGGCCGTAGGCGACGACGCGCGCCCCCAGCGCCTTGAGGCCGGACATCTTGATCGGCGTGCAGCCGTCGGGGACGATCACCGTCGCCGGGCAGCCGAGCCGCGCGGCGATGAACGCGACGCCGAGACCGTGGTTGCCCGACGAAGCGGTGACCACACCCTTGGCGAGCGCCTCCCTGCCCAGGGAGAGCAGAAGGCTGCCGGCGCCGCGCGCCTTGAACGAGCCGGTCGCCTGCAGGCTTTCCGGCTTGAGGTAGACCGGCCCCCCGCCCGCCTGGTCGAGCCAGGGCGCGGGGAGGACCGGGGTTGCCAGGACGTGAGGCCGGATCCGGCCTCGCGCCTCCTGGATATCGGACAATGCGATCACAAAAAGATCCTCGGAGTTGGAGTCGCGGCGGGCTTAGAGGATGCCCTTTTCCTTGTAGTAACGAAGCGCGCCGGGATGCATCGGCGCGGCGATGCCGCCCTTCACGTTCTCCGGACGCAGGTCCTTGAAGTAGGTGTGGCGCTTGGCGAGATCGGCCTGGTTCTCGAACATCGCCTTGGTCATCGCGTAGACGAGATCGTCCGGCAGGCCGGCGCGGACGACGACGATCGTCCAGTTGGCCACCGTCCGCACGTCCGCATCCTGGCCGACGTAGCTCTTCGCCGGGATCGTCGCCGGGCTGAATTCCGAATTCTTGGTGACGATCGCCTCGATCTCCGCGGGGGAGAGGGAAAGCAGCTTGAAGCGGCCCTCGCCGATGACGTCCACCATCCACGCCGCGCCGACGCCGGTGCCGTCGATGATCGCGTCCATGCGGCCGGTCTTCAGCCGCGAGCTCGACTGCTGGCGGTTGCCGCTGTGCTCGCCCACGACGTCCTTCATCGACAGGCCGACCGCGGAGAGAATCTGCTTGGTCGCCACCTCGATGCCGTCGCCGGGCGACATCAGTTCGATGCGCTTGCCCTTGAGGTCCTTCAGCGACTTCACCGAAAGCTTGGCGTTGTAGACGATGTGCTGCGGCGTCGAATGGTACTGCGCGATGGCATAGACCTTGTCGGTCTTACGCCCGGCGAACTCGCCGGTGCCCTTGACCGCGGCCGCCACCGCCGAGCCCTGGCAGAGGCCGATGTCCTGTTCGCCCTTTTGCAGCGCCGTCATGTTGTAGGCGGAGCCCGCGGTGGCCATCGGCGTGAAGCTGTAGCCCTTGATCTGCGGCCCCAGCACTTCCGCCATCGCGGCGCCCATCGGGAAGAAGTTCCCGCCCATGCTCGCGGTGCCGATCTTGAGGAAGGCATCCTCCGCCAGCGCCCCGCCGGCGAAGGACGGAACGAGGATTGCGGCGGCCGCCAAGGACTTGAAAACCGATTGCCAAGACATTCAAACCTCCATGATGTTTTCGATGGGTTCCCGGTCCGCCCGCGCGGCGGCCCGATGCTTCAACCAATGCCAGGCGAAGAACAGCCCAGCCCCGCCCCAGCCGATGACGGCGGGCACGGCGTTGGGGAGGATGATGAGAACGGCCGCGACGACGAGCGCGGCACGCACGAGGATGGGGACCGGCCGCAGCATGAAGCCCTCGAACGCCACGGTGACGAGGACGAGCGCCACCGACACCGCGAACATGACGTAGACGAGGTTGACCAGCGAGAAGGTGCGCTCGATCAGCAGCAGGCTGGGGTACTCGATGCAGAGGAAGGGGACGATGAAGCCGCCGAGGGCGAGGCGCAGCGAGGTGAAACCCACCTGATTGGGGTTGGCCCCAGCCAGGCCCGCCGCGGTGTAGGCGCCGGTGCACACCGGCGGGGTGAGCGCCGACATGCAGGCGAAGTAGAAGACGAACATGTGCGCCGCGATGTCGGGAACGCCCATGCGCATCAGCACCGGCGCGGCGCTGATGCTGGCGAGCACGTAGGCGGGCGTCGTCGGCACGCCCATGCCGAGCACCAGCGACACCACCATGGTCAGCGCCAGCGCCGCCCACATGCTGCCGCCCGCGAGCGCGAAGATCTTGTCGGCGATGGTGACGGTGATGCCGGTGAGCGAGGCGACGCCGACGAGGACGCCGACCAGCGCCATCGCGATGGCGAGGCTCATCGCGGTGCGCGCCGCGGTCTCGGCGATGTTGATGATCTTCGGCAGGGTGAGCCGCGTCGCCGCGTTGAACACGGTGAGCAGGATCGACACCATGATGCCGCCCCAGAACGCGGCGACGGTGGGGGTGTACTCCATCACCATCAGCGCCACGATGCCGCCGATCGGCAACAGCAGGTGGCCCTTCTTCAGCATCACGTCGCGGAAGCGCGGCAGCTGCTCGGGGTCGGACTCGTAGAGGCCGCGGCGGGCGGCGCGGAAATGCACCGCGGCGAAGACGCCGACGTAGTAGAGGATCGCCGGGCAGATCGCGGCGGTGGCGATGCGCACATAGGGCACGCCCAGGGCATCGGCGATGACGAAGGCGGTGGCCCCCATGATCGGCGGCATGATCTGGCCGCCGGCGGAGGCCGCGGTCTCGATCGCCCCGGCGAAGTAGGGCGCATAGCCCACCCGCTTCATCAGCGGAATGGTGAAGGCGCCGGTGGTGGCGACGTTGGCCGAGGTCTCGCCGCTGACCATGCCCATCAGGCTGCTGGAAATCACCGCGACCTTGGCCGGGCCGCCGAGCGCCCGGCCGGTGATGCTGCGCGCGAGGTCGAAGAAGAAGTCGGCGATCTTCACTTCCTGGAGAACGCAGCCGAACACCACGAAGACGATGATGATCTCGGCCGAAACCCCGAGGACGAAGCCGAAGACGCCCTCGGCGGTGAGCATCAGGTGGTGCGTCAGCGCCTCGACGCCGAAGCCGACGTGGGTGAACGGCGCGGGGAAGGAACGGCCGAAGATGGCGTAGACCAGGGTGAAGAGGACGAGGACGTAGAGTCCCATGCTGATCGCCCGCCGCCCGGCTTCGAGCAGCACCAGGAAGGCGACGAAGCCCATGGCGATATCGGCGGGTTCGTAGGTTCCGGCCATGCGGGCGAGCGCCTGGTAGCGCACCAGCAGGTAGCCGAGAGAGGCCACCGTGACGACGATGAGGGCATAGTCGATCAGCATCGGCGGACGGCCGGACCAGCGCTTGAGCGGCGGCACGAAGAGGAAGCACAGGCAGAGCGCCGCCATCAGGTGGACGAGCTTCACCTGCATCGGCAGCGCGTAGACGAGGTCCGAGGCGAGCAGAACGTGGAAGGTGATCCACGCGATCGAGACCAGGGAGGCCGCGATCGCGAGCGGGCCGGAGAGAGTCCTCCGGCCGGAGCCGTAGCTCAGCGTCTTATCCTTGAACATGTCGAGTATCACGGTATCAGTCCTTGCCTGCGCGCCCGTCCGGGGTAAGCCCGAAGCCGCGATTGAGCCGGAGATAGGCGATCAGCCCGCCTGCGCGGGCGATCTCGTCGAGCAGCGGGGAGACCCCAGCCCCCGCATAGTCCCTGCCGGTGCGCAGGTTGCGCACACCGGTTGCGCCGCCGCGCTCCTCGACCGCCAGAGGGTCGCCCTCGGCGATGCCGTCGGTATCCACGGCGATCATCAGAAGGCCGCCGTTGATGCCGTTGCGGAAGAAGGTGCGCGAAAAGGATTTGGCCAGCACCGCGCGGATGCCCGCGCCGCGGATCACGTCGGTGGCGATCTCCATCGCCGAGCCGCAGCCGAAGTTCCTGCCGCCGACCAGGAAGTCGCCGGGAGAGACCATGCCGCCGAAGCCGGGCCGGATGTCTTCCATCAGGAAGGCGGCGAGCTTCACCGGGTCGAGGGTGTCGCGCTTGCGCTTGGAGGAGATGATGTAGTCGGTGTTGACGTCGTCGCCGAACACCCAGGCCTTGCCGGCCGCCGGATCAGACATCGGACAACCTCCGCGGATCGGTGATGTGGCCGGTGGCGGCGGAGGCCGCCACGGTGGCGGGAGAGGCGAGGAAGACCTCGGAATTGACGTTGCCCATGCGCCCCTTGAAGTTGCGGTTGGCGGTGGAAACCGCGACGCCGCCGTCGGCGGGAACGCCGTTGAGCGCGCCGCAGCACGGGCCGCAGCCGGGCGGCACGATCACCGCCCCCTTTTCGACGAACACCGAGATCAGCCCTTCGGCGATCGCCTGCGCGAGAATCTGCCGCGACGGCGGCACCACCAGCAGCTGCACCCCGGAGGCGATGCCGCGCGGCGCGAGGATGGCCGCGGCGATGCGCATGTCCTCCAGACTGCCGTTGGTGCAGGTTCCGATGACCGCGGAAGAGATCGCCGTTTCCTGCCAGTCCGCCACCGGGTGGACGTTATCGACGCGGTGCGGCGCGGCGAGCATCGGCTCGAGGCGGGACAGATCGACGGCGAGACGCCCGGCATAGGCCGCATCCGCATCCGCCGCCACCCCGCCCGCCGCCGCCGCGTCTTCGAGGTGCGGGTTGTCGCGGATCCAGCGCTCCGTCACCGCGTCGCACGGCATCACCGCCGCCTTGGCGCCGGTCTCCACCCCCATGTTGCAGAGGGTGAAGCGCCCTTCCATGTCGATGGAGGCGACGCCCGCGCCGCCGTATTCCAGCACGCGGTAGGTGCCGCCGTCGGCGCCGATCTCGCCGACCACATGCAGCGCCAGATCCTTGGCGTAGACCCCGGCGCCGAGCGCGCCCGCAAGCTCGATGCGGATCGAGGCGGGCGCCTGCAACCACAGCCGGCCGGTGGCGAGCACCCCGGCGAAATCCGAAGAGCCGATGCCGGCGGCGAAGGCGTTGAGCGCGCCGTAGGTGGTGCTGTGGGAATCCGCGCCGACGACCACCGCGCCGGGGCGGACGTAGCCCTGCTCCGGCATCAGGCGGTGGCAGATGCCGTCTCCGGCGCGGAACAGCTTGATGCCGTGGCGGGCGGCGAAATCCGCCATTTCCTTGAGCAGGCCCGCCACCTTGTCGTTGGGGCAGGGCACGTAGTGATCGACGACGAGGACGATGCGCTCCGGATGGCGCACCGGCATCTCCAGGCGGTCGAACAGGCGGATCGACATCGGCCCGGAGCCGTCGTTGGCCATCGCATAGTCGGCGTCGATCACCACCACGTCGCCGGGCGCGACCGCGCGGCCGGCCCGCCGCGAGAGAATCTTCTCGGCGATCGTCGCGCCCATCACGGCCGCTCCTCGATCGTGCCGAGGAGAGCCTCCATCCCCGCGCCGATGCGCCGGGTGATGCCGAGCCTGCGGGCGGCGAACTCCAGCGCCGAGACGCAGATCAGCGCATCCTTCTGGCGGAAGTGGCCCATATGGCCGATGCGCAGCACGTTGTCCTTGTACTGCAACAGCCCCGACTTGCCGACCACGCCGAACATCTCCTGCATCGGCTTGTTGATCTGCGCGGCCTTGAGCCCATCCGGCATCCAGGCGGCGGAGAGGGTGTCGCTGCGCGCCGCGCAGACATCGGGGAAGAGCGGGAAGCCGAGGGCGACCAGCGCCGCCTTGATCCCCTGCGAGAGGCGGCGGTGACGGGCATAGACCACGTCGGTCCCCTCTTCGAGAATCATCGAGGTGCTTTCCAGCAGCGCCGCGACCAGGGCGACCGGGGTGGAGCCGGGGGTCTCCGGCCGCTCGCGGCAGACGTTCTTCCGGATCGAGGCGAACTTGGTGTAGTACTTCGGCAGCGTCGAGGCCTCCACCGCCTCCCACGCGCGGTCGCTCAGCGCGGCGAAGGACAGCCCGGTCGGCCCCATCAGCGCCTTCTGCGAGGCGGTGACCGCGGCATCGACGCCCCAGGCGTCGAACTCGAAGGGCATGCCGCCGAGCGAGCTCACCGCATCGACGAAGACCATCCGCCCGTGCGCATGCGCCACCTTGGCCAGGGCCTCCACGTCGTTGGCCAGCGCGGTGGCGGACTCGCTGTGCACCAGGGTGAGGGCCTTGGCCGCGGGGTGCGCGGCGAGCGCGGCATCGACCGCGGCGAGGTCGGCGTCCTTCTCCCAGTCGGTGCAGACGCGGTGGGCGGTGACGCCGTAGGCCGCGGCGATATCGGCATACATCTCGCCGAAGCGGCCGTTGCAGACGCTCACCACCTCGTCGCCGGGGCTGAGCAGGTTGGTGATCGTCGCCTCCACCGCGCCGCGGCCGGTGGCGTGCACCGGCAGGATCGGCTGCGCGGTGCGGAAGATCGCCTGCATGTTGGAAAGCAGGCGCGCAAGCAGCGCCGAGAATTCCGCCGAGCGGTGGTGCATCGAGCGGATCTGCATCGCCTGCAACACCCGCTCGGGAATATTCACCGGGCCCGGAGACAGCAAATAGGTTTCCTCGAACATGATGGACATCGCTTCGTTGTGGGAGAAATCCGGTCAGATAAAGACCTTCTGTTCGAGCAGCATCTGCTGCCGCCGCTCGAACGCGCGGAGGAGGCTGTCGCCCTTGGCGCGGGCGAAGCCCCAGACCAGGGCGTTCAGCACCGCCATCGGCGCGACGTAGGAATAGAAGGGCGTGATCGTCGGCGCGAACAACGCCACATCCGCCAGCGGCACCAGCGGCGAGGCGCGCACGTCGGTCAGCACGATCACCCGCACGCCGCGCTTGGCGGCGAATTCGGCGAGGCGCAGCGAATTCCGCGCATAGCGGCGGAACGAGATGACGAGGAGGACGTCCTCCTCTTCGCCGGTTTCGAGAATCTCGAAGGCGTCTTCCGCCCCGGCGGGGAAATAGCGGACGTTGTCCACCATCTCGCGCAGCAGGAAGCCGGTGTAGTTGGCCAGCGCATAGGCCGACCGCGCGCCGGTCACGCGGATGCGCCGCGCCGCGCAGAGCAGGCGCACCGCCTCGGCGAAGGAATCGTCCTGCTGCAGGTTGGCGAGTGCGGCGAGGCCCTCCGCCTCATGACGCAGGCCTTCCGAAAGGGTGGGGAAACCGCCGCTGCCCGCGGCCTCCAGCGAGGCCTTGAGCTGGCTCATCGGCCGCTTGCCCGCCAGCACCAGCTCGTGCAGCTCGTCGGCGAAATCCGCAAACTTCTCGAAACCGAGAAGCTGGGTGAAGCGCACCACCGTGGCCGCCGAGGTGCCGGATTCCTCGCCGATCTGGGTGGTGGAGAGGAAGGCGGTCTCGAGGCCGCGCTCCAGCACCAGATCGGCGATCGCACGCTGCTGCTTCGCCAGGGTGGGGTAAAGCTGCCGGATGCGGTCGAACACGTTGGACGCTTCGGCGGAACGGGCGGGTGCTGTGAGTGAATCGATCATGAAAGCAGTGTTCCATGATTTTTAAAAAGTGCAACAGTCTTTTCATTTTACGTGCACAAAAACCTGCCAGAGGCGGAAACCCGCCACCGTCTGCACATGTTTGCATCGGAAAAAGCGCCGCCCGGCCGCCCTAGCCGCCGTCGCGGGGCGCGAATCGCCCCCGCGCAGCCACGCACAACTGCGCCGCCGCCGCCGGGCGGGGTGACGATCCGATTACCGGAAAATCTCCGCGTATCTTTCCGGCTTGAAGCCGATTTCCAGGGTGCCGGGGGCTTCCAGCACCGGGCGCTTGATCATTCCCGGCTGGGCCAGCATCAGGGCGATCGCCTTTTCCCGCGTCAGGTCCGCCTTGGCCGCGTCCGGCAGTTTGCGGAAGGTCATGCCCGCGCGGTTGATCACCTTCTCCCAGCCCGCCGCCTCGCACCAGCGCGCCAGCGCCTCTTCCGTCACGCCTTCCCTTTTGTAGTCGTGGAAGGCATAGGCGACGCCCCTCTCCGCAAGCCAGGCGAACGCCTTCCGCATGG
This sequence comes from Oleispirillum naphthae, assembly GCA_027864655.1. Lineage (GTDB taxonomy): Bacteria > Pseudomonadota > Alphaproteobacteria > Rhodospirillales > Rhodospirillaceae > Oleispirillum > Oleispirillum naphthae. Next base: position 52,514 of record JAQAZG010000010.1, on the reverse strand, counting down.
TGCCGCAGTTCTTGATGCCGTAGACGGTGACGCTCATCGGGGGCTTACTCCTTGTAGGAAATCCTCACCTTCGCCGCAGCCGCCTTCGCCGCGGCGCGGGCGGCGTCGGCATCTCCGCCGCCGCACATCCGCGCCAGGGCCACGCCCATGCGGCGGTAGGGCCGCGTCGTCGGCTTGTTGAAGATGCGCAGGTCGAGGTCGATGCCCGGAACCTCCGGCGTCAGCGCCGCCGCCAGCCCCCCGGCCACGAAGTCCGCGGAATTGCGGTCGGCGAGGATCACCGCCGAGGCGCTCGGCCCGTATTGCCGGATCGCCGGAATCGGCAGGCCGAGGATGGCGCGGGCATGCAGGTCGAACTCGGTGAGGTTCTGCGAGATCAGGGTCACCATGCCGGTATCGTGCGGCCGCGGCGACAGTTCGGAAAAAATCACCTTGTCCCCCAAAACGAAGAACTCCACGCCGAAGATGCCGTAGCCGCCGAGGTTGTCCACCACCGCCTTGGCCTGGCGCTCCGCCTCCGCCACCGCGGCGGCGGACATCGCGGCGGGCTGCCAGCTTTCCTGATAGTCGCCGCGCTCCTGCCGGTGCCCCACCGGCGGGCAGAACAGCACGCCTTCGCGGGTGCGCACGGTGAGCAGGGTGATCTCGTAATCGAAGGGAATGAACGCCTCGACGATCACCCGCCGGCGGTCGCCGCGCATCCCCGCCACCGCATAATCCCAGGCGGCATCCACCTTGGCCGCGTCGCGCACGATGCTCTGCCCCTTGCCGGAGGACGACATCACCGGCTTGACCACGCAGGGAACGCCGATCTGCTCCACCGCGGCGCGCATCTCGTCCAACGTCTCGGCGTAGGTGTAGGTGGAGGTGGGCAGGCCGAGCTCCTGCGCCGCCACCTCGCGGATGCGGTCGCGGTTCATCGTCATCATCGTGGCGCGGGCGGAGGGCACCACGGTGAACCCCGCGTCCTCCACCTCCTTCAGCACCTCGGTACGGATCGCCTCGATCTCGGGGACGATGTAGTCCGGCTTGTGCTTCGCGATCGCCGCGTTGAGCGCCGCCGCATCGAGCATGGAAAACACCTCCGCCTCGTCGGCAAGCTGCATCGCCGGAGCCCCGGCGTAGGAGTCGCAAGCCACCACATGCGCCCCCAGGCGCTTGGCGGAAATCACGAACTCGCGGCCCAGTTCGCCGGAGCCCAGCAGCAGAATCTTCGCAATCGCAGTCATTCGTCCCCCCATGCTCGATCGATCGCGGCATCATAGCCGCGATTCTCGCGGGGGAAAACAAGGTCGGGCTTCGCCCGAACCCACAAGGGGCCGGGAGGCCCCTTGACCCCCTAACTGGCTTTTCGCCGCGCAGCGGCAAGCAACCGTCACGCCGCGCGATGGCTCTATCGCGCTGCGCGCAAAAACCAAGTTATGAGGTCAAGGGGACCGAGTCCCCTTGCGGGTCCAGGGCAGCGCCCTGGCCTGGTTTTTGAATCGGCTTGCCGTAGAGGCCGATGTGCGCGTCGCCCCAGGTCTTGAGCGCGAGGAGGACGGGTTCCATGCTGCGGCCGAGCGGCGAGAGGCTGTATTCCACCTTGGGCGGCACCTGGGCATAGACCTTGCGTTCGATCAGGCCGTCCTCCTCCAGCTCGCGCAGCTGGTTGGTGAGCATGCGCGGCGTGACCTTGACGATATGCCGCCGGATTTCGCCGAAGCGCAGGGTGCCCGCGAGCAGGTGGAAGAGGATGACCGACTTCCACTTGCCGTCGATCAGGCCGATGGCGGCCTCCACGGGGCAGCCGGGGCTGCCGTCGAAGCGGGCGAAGCGGACCTTGGCCATGACGGTATCCTTTTTTACACTAATGGCGTTCTTTGTGCGTATTGGCTTCAAGAGCATATAGCAGCATCTTCGGCTCATAGCCATCGCCGCCAAGGAGCACGAACCATGAAAGCCGTCGCCTACAAGACCGCCGGAGCCATCGACCGGGAGGATTCGCTTCTCGACGTCGAACTGGACGACCCCACCCCCGGTCCGCGCGACCTGCTGGTCGAGGTGGCCGCGGTTTCCGTCAATCCGGTGGACACCAAGGTGCGCCGCCGCGCCGGGGCCGAACCCGGACAGTGGGCCGTGCTCGGCTGGGATGCGGTGGGCCGCGTCGCCGCCGCCGGGGCGGAGGTGCGGGGGTTCAAGCCGGGGGACGCGGTGTTCTACGCCGGGTCGCTGGCCCGCCCCGGCAGCAACAGCCAGCTCCATCTGGTGGACGAGCGGATCGTCGGGCACAAGCCGAAAAGCCTCTCCGATGCGGAGGCCGCGGCCCTGCCGCTCACCAGCATCACCGCCTGGGAGATGCTGTTCGACCGCATCGACGTGCGCCGCCCGGTGGCGGGCGGGGCGAACGCCCTGCTCATCGTCGGCGGCGCGGGCGGCGTGGGCTCCATCGCCATCCAGCTGGCGCGCGCGCTCACCGGCCTCACGGTGATCGCCACCGCCTCCCGCCCGGAGACCGTGGCCTGGGTGAAGTCGCTCGGCGCGCACCACGTGATCGACCACCGCAAGCCGCTGGCCGCGCAGGTTGCGGCGCTCGGCCTCGGCGCGCCGTCGTTCGTCTTTTCCACCACGCAGACGCGGCTCCACCTTGCGGAGATCGTCGAGCTGATCGCGCCGCAGGGCCGCTTCGGCCTGATCGACGACCCGGAGACGCTGGACGTTCTGCCCTTCAAGCGCAAGGCGGTGTCCATCCACTGGGAGCTGATGTTCACCCGCCCGATCTTTCAGACCCCGGACATGGACGAGCAGGGCAAGCTGCTGGACGAGGTGGCCCGCCTCGTCGATGCGGGGCGCATCCGCACCACGCTCACCGAGGTGATGCGGCCGATCGACGCCGCCAACCTGAAGACGGCGCACGCCCTCCTCGAAAGCGGCAAGGCGTGCGGCAAGATCGTGCTGGAGGGGTTCTAGTCTTCGCGGGGCTGCCGCCTCGCTCCCCGCCTGGAGGGCTTTCCCTCCGGGGGATTTCCACCCTCAAATCGCCCCACCGGGGCGATTTGTCCCCTTCGGGGATCGGGGTTCCAATCCCTCCAGGCCTCCCCTAAGTTTTTCGCCGCGAAAGCGGCAGGCAGCACCCCTGTGGCAACCGCCGCAAACCTATGGCGCTTCGCGCGAAAACAAGAAGTTATGGGAGGCGCGGAGGGTCTAGACCCTCCGCAAGGTTTTGGTTTTCACCCGCAGCGTGGCGAGCGCGATGCCGGAGAGGATCGCCGCCATGCCGAGGGCGTGGTAGAGGTGCAGCGTTTCGTGGAGGAACAGCACGGCGAGGATCACCCCGAACACCGGGATGAGGTGGATGAACATCCCCGCCCGCGCCGCGCCGACGCGGGCGACGCCGATGTTGTAGAAGAGGTACGCCAGCACCGAGGGGAACACCCCGAGGTAGGCGAGCGCGGCGAAGCTTTCCGCCCGCCAGTTCGGCGCATAGCCGAAGGCGAGTTCCCCCAGGTACATCGGCACGAGAAACAGGAACGCCACGGCGATCTGCGCGCCCATCAGGCCGATGCGGTCGATCTCCGGCGGGATGGCGCGCAGCCACAGGGTATAGAGCGCCCACGAGATCATCGCGCAGAACACCACGAGGTCGCCCGCCGAGAAGGAGAGCGTGGCGAGCCTTTCCCACTCCCCATGCAGGATGATGGCGAGCACCCCCGCGAACGACAGCGCGAGGCCCGCGGCCTGCGCCAGGCTCAGCCTCTGGCGGTAGAACACCGCGCCGAAGAGGACGATGAGGATGGGGATGAAGGAATTGAGCAACAGGCCGTTGGCCGCAGCGGTCCATTGCAGGCCGACGTAGATCAGCGAGTTGAACGCCGTCACCCCCGCCAGCGCGATGCGCAGCAGGTGCCGGCGATAGCGCCAATAGAGCGGCCAATCGCGGCGCATCGGCTTCCACGCGAAGGGCAGCAGGCAGAAAAAGGCGATCACCCAGCGCCAGAACGACAGGGTGAACGGCGGCACGTCGCCGCGCATCGCCCGCCCGACGATGAAGTTGCCCGCCCAGAACAACGGCGGCGGCACCAGCAGCAGCAGCCCTACCGCCCGCGCGCTCAACACGCCACGCTTCACTCGTCCGCCTCCTTCGACTCCGATGTGCGCACTATCCGCCGCCTGCGCGGCGGCGGCAAACGAAAAGGCCCGCCGACTCCCGCCTTTTCGCCCGCTCGGCGTCACCGGATTGTCAACCGGCGGCAATGGTGACACTCTCGCTGCGACCTGATTCCGCCCAGCCCTTTCACGCAAAAACCGAGACCGCCATGAATAAGATTTCCCCCGAGATCTGGTTTCCCGAGTGGAAACCGACCACCGCCGACCGCGTCGCCCCGGACGAGCGCCTGCCCTGGCCGCAGACCGTGGTCGCGGGCTTCCAGCATGTGGTGGCGATGTTCGGCTCCACCGTTCTCGCGCCGATCATCATGGGCTTCGACCCCAACGTCGCGGTGCTGTTCTCGGGCATCGGCACGCTGCTGTTCTTCCTCGTCGTCGGCGGACGGGTGCCCTCCTACCTCGGGTCCAGCTTCTCGTTCATCGCGGTGGTGATCGCGGCCTCGGCCTATTCCGGCTCCGGCCCCAACCTCAACATCGGCACCGCGCTCGGCGGCATCATCGCGGCGGGCGTGGTTTATGCGGCAATCGGCCTGGTGGTCATCCGCATCGGCTACGGGTGGATCGAGACCCTGATGCCCCCGGTGGTCACCGGCGGCATCGTCGCGGCGATCGGCCTCAACCTCGCGCCGATCGCGGTGAAGGGGGTCAGCGCCAGCGGCTTCGACCGCGCCTCGGGCCTCGTCACCATCGTCGCCGTGGGCGTCGCCGCGGTCTATGCGCCGGGCGTGCTGCGGCGCATTCCGGTGCTGATCGGCGGCTTCGTCGGGTATCTCTTCTATGCGGTGGGCGCGGGCAGCATGGGCCTGGGCAAGCCGATCGACTTTTCCGGCCTCGCCGCCGCGCCGTGGCTCGGCATGCCGCAGTTCACCGCCCCGGCGTTCAACGCGGGCGCGATGGCGCTGATCGCCCCGGTGGCGGTCATCCTGGTGGCGGAGAACCTGGGCCACATCAAGGCGATCGGCGCGATGACCGGGCGCAACCTCGACCCCTACGTCGGGCGCGCCTTCCTCGGCGACGGGCTGGCGACCATCCTCTCCGGCTTCTGCGGCGGCACCGGCGTCACCACCTACGCCGAGAACATGGGGGTGATGGCGGTGACCCGCATCTACTCCACCCTGGTCTTCGTCGTCGCCGCGGGCTTCGCCATCCTGCTCGGCTTCTCGCCGAAGTTCGGGGCGCTCATCCTCACCATCCCCGGCCCGGTGATCGGCGGGCTGTCCATCGTCATCTTCGGCCTGATCACCGCCACCGCGGGGCGCATCTGGGTGGAGAACAAGGTGGACTTCTCCGAGACCAAGAACCTCATCACCACCGCCGCGGCGGTGATCGCGGGCGCGGGCGACCTCACCCTCAACCTCGGCGGCTTCACCCTGGGCGGCATCGGCACCGCGACCTTCGGCGCGATCCTGCTTTATGCGCTGCTCAACCGTAAAACCGAGGAACCGGCGGAGGAAGTTTCGCCCGAAGCGGCGGAGTGAGACCGCACCGCATCCTTCACGACGAAAAGGGCCGCCCCCGACCGGACGGCCCTATTTTTAGCCTGTTCGCTTCTCAGGCGAAGCCAAGGAACACGGCAAGAAGCCGTGTAACCGAGACCATGGTCTCGTCGTCCAGTTGCCCGATAACCCGCCCGATCTTCCCGCGGGGAATGGACTGGGGCTTGTCGATCATGATCTGCGAAAACAGGCGAAGGCCGTTGCTGGGGGAGGGCCCCAAAGGCAGGCGATATAACGGCGCGTCCCGCAGTTCGCTGGTGATCGGCAGGATCGTCACCGACATCATCTCGGCGAACAGGTCGGACTGGATGATCAGGGCGGGCCGGGGCTTGCCGTAATCCCCTTGCAAAGCGACGGTGACGACGCTGCCCGTGGCAGACCGGCGCCGCTTTCCACGCAAAGGGCGCCTCGCGGCGCCCTTTGTCTTCGTGTGTGCAGCCCCGTTTCAAGCGAGGTCGAAGCGGTCCGCGTTCATCACCTTGGCCCAGGCGGCGGCGAAATCGGCGGCGAACTTGCCGGTGTTGTCGTCCTGGGCGCAGACTTCGGCATAGGCCCGCAGGATCGAGTTCGAGCCGAACACCAGGTCCATCCGCGTCGCCGTCCACTTCACCGCGCCGGTCTTACGGTCGCGGATCTCGTAATGTCCGCCTTCGACGGGATGCCAGGTGTTGCCCATGTCGGTGAGGTTGACGAAGAAGTCGGTGGTCAGCGCGCCTTCGCGGGCGGTGAGCACGCCGTGCTTGGCGCCGCCGTAGTTGGCGCCCAGAACGCGCAGGCCGCCGACCAGAACCGTCATCTCATAGGCGGTGAGGCCCATCAGCTGGGTGCGGTCGAGCATCAGCTCCTCGGGGCTGACCACGTAGTCCTTCTTCAGCCAGTTGCGGTAGCCGTCGGCCAGGGGTTCGAGCGGCGCGAAGGAGGCGGCGTCGGTGGTGGCGTCGGTGGCGTCGCCACGCCCCGGCGCGAAGGGCACCGCGACGTCGAGACCCGCGGCCTTGGCCGCCTGCTCGATGCCGACGTTGCCCGCCAGCACGATGATGTCGGCGATGCTGGCGCCGACGGCGGCCGCGATCGGCGTGAGCGCCGCGAGCACCTTGGCGAGCCGCGCCGGTTCGTTGCCTTCCCAGTCCTTTTGCGGCGCAAGGCGGATGCGCGCGCCGTTGGCGCCGCCGCGCATGTCCGAGCCGCGGAAGGTCCGCGCGCTGTCCCAGGCGGTGGAAACCATCTCCGCAATGGTCAGGCCGGAAGCGGCGATCTTCGCCTTGGCCGCGGCGATGTCCCACGAGGCGCTGCCCTGCGGCACCGGGTCCTGCCAGATCAGGTCCTCGGCGGGCACGTCGGGGCCGATGTAGCGCGGCTTCGGGCCCATGTCGCGGTGGGTCAGCTTGAACCACGCGCGGGCGAAGGCGTCCTTGAAGTACTCCGGATCGGCCATGAACTTGCGGCAGATCGCGTTGTAGACCGGGTCCACCTTCATCGCCATGTCGGCGTCGGTCATCATCGGGTTGTGGCGCTTGGTGGGGTCGCTGGTGTCGAGGGGCTTGTCCTCTTCCTTGATGCTCACCGGCTCCCATTGCCAGGCGCCCGCCGGGCTCTTCCTCAGTTCCCACTCGTGGCCGAACAGCATGTCGAAGAAACCCATGTCGAATGTCGTCGGATGCGTCGTCCACGCGCCTTCCAGGCCGGAGGTCACGACACGGTTGGCGAGCCCCTGCTGGTCCGGGTTGTCCCAGCCCAGCCCCTGCATCTCGACGCCCGCGGCTTCGGGGTCGGGGCCGAGCTTGCTCGCGTCGCCGTTGCCGTGGGTCTTGCCGACGGTGTGCCCGCCGGCGGTCAGGGCCACCGTCTCCTCGTCGTCCATCGCCATGCGCGCGAAGGTCTCGCGCACCTGCGCGGCGGTCTTCATCGGGTCGGGCTTGCCGTTCACGCCCTCGGGGTTGACGTAGATGAGGCCCATCTGCACCGCGGCCAGCGGGTTTTCCATGGTCGTGGGGTCCTCGACGTCGCCGTAGCGCTCGTCGGAGGGGGCGAGCCATTCCTTCTCGGCGCCCCAGTAGGTGTCCTTTTCCGGATGCCAGATGTCCTCGCGGCCGAAGCCGAAGCCGAAGGTCTTGAGGCCCATGCTCTCATAGGCCACGGTCCCGGCGAGGATGATCAGGTCCGCCCAGGAAATCTTGTTGCCGTATTTCTTCTTGATCGGCCAGAGCAGCCGCCGCGCCTTGTCGAGGCTGACGTTGTCCGGCCAGGAATTGAGCGGCGCGAAGCGCTGATTGCCGGTGCCGCCGCCGCCGCGCCCGTCGGCGATGCGGTAGGAACCGGCGGAATGCCAGGCCATCCGGATGAACAGGCCGCCGTAGTGCCCCCAATCCGCCGGCCACCAGGTCTGGCTGTCGGTCATCAGGGCGAGCAGGTCGGCCTTGATTCCCTTATAGTCCAGCGTCTTGACCGCCTCGCGATAGCTGAAGCCCTTCCCCATCGGGTCGGTCTTGGCGTCGTGCTGGTGCAAGATGTCGAAGTTGAGCGCGTTGGGCCACCAATCCATGACCGAACTGCCGGCATGGGTATTCCCCCCGTGCATGATGGGGCATTTGCCCCCCATCGGTTTCATAGTGTCGCTGCTACCCATATCCTGCTCCTTCTTCGTTGTCCGAAACTTTCCAGGTGCAGCCCCTCCGTCGGGGCAGACCGCGCCGATACGCAAAAACCAGTGGAAGAACATCGGCATATGGCCGCCCGGGTCTTGCACCGCCCGGGTTCGGGCCCCGCGCACGGGGCCCAGGCGCGTTTTGCCGGCACGGCCTTCCGCGGCGCGTGCCGAGGCTTTCGCCTCACCATACGAGGACGGCGGGCACAGAACGTCCCGCGCATCAACCGAAACGGGGATCTCCCCCTTTGCACGATACGTCAAACAGATAAGATCGGAGCCCCCGCGGAAACAGAGAGCCGACCGGCGCGGCGCAGCGCGAAACCCGGATTTTCCGTCCAAAACGGCGGTTCTCCGTTCTGAATCAACGGGATAAATCTGCGGATTTTAATTATGGTTTTATTCTGAAATTACCGACGCTTTTGCCGATGCGTCAGGGGCCGCCGGAACCGGGGCAAAGACCGCGGAACTTGCGGATGCCGCGCAAATCGCCTAAAACCACGAAACCGTGGATGCAACGAACCGCAAAGGAGATTTTCGTGACGACGGCTGTTTTCGACACGGTCGGCAAGGCCGGGTGATCGGTCCCGCCCCCTGGGCGTGACTCATCGGCCTTGGAAACCGACCCTGCGGCCGGACGCCCTCAAACGGGCTCCGCGCCTGTTGTCGTACCTTCCGATTCCGCAGAGGAATCGCAACTGCCGGTGACACTCGAAATGACTTCACGGTTCTCCAGTCTGGCCGACCTCGGCTGGACCTCGTTTTTCGCCTCCCAGTTCTCCCCCGGGGACTCTCCCGATTTCCGCGCCGTCCGCGTCATGGCGGTGCATCGCGGCCTGCTCGCCGTCGCGGGGGACGGCTTCGAGTCCACGATTTCCTCCCACATGCCGAACGCGACGGCGGAGGAAGACTTCCCCACCATCGGCGACTGGCTGGTCGTCGAACGCACCACCCTGCGCCCCGAACGCATCCTGCGCCGCGCCAGCCTGTTCAAGCGGCGCGCCGCCGGAACCGGACGCGGCATTCAGTTGATCGCCGCCAACGTCGATACGCTGTTCGTCGTCTCCTCCTGCGACCGGGATTTCAACCCCGCGCGGCTGGAACGCTACCTGATCCTGGCGCGGGAGGCCGGGGTGATGCCGGTGGTGGTGCTGACCAAGGCGGACCGGACCGGCGACGCGGCGGACTACGCCAACGCGGCGCGGCGCCTCCTCCCCGGCCTCGTCGTCGAAACCCTCGACGCCCGCGACGCGGACGCCGCCGCCGGGCTCGGCGCATGGTGCGGACCGGGGCAGACGGTGGCCCTGCTCGGCTCCTCCGGCGTCGGCAAATCGACGCTGATCAACAGCCTTTCGGGAAGCTCCGCCGCCACCGGAGAGACCCGCGCCGACGACGACAAGGGGCGGCACACCACCACCGCCCGCGAACTGCACCGCCTGGAACGCGGCGGCTGGCTGCTCGACACCCCCGGCATGCGCGAACTGCAACTCGCCGACGCGCACGCCGGAACCGAGGAAGTCTTCGACGACGTCACCGCCCTGGCGCAAGAGTGCCGGTTCTCCGACTGCTCCCACGACGCCGAACCGGGCTGCGCGATCAAGGCGGCGATCGCGGCGGGAAGCCTCGACCCGGAACGCCTCGCGCGATGGCGGAAACTCGCCGCCGAGGAAAGCTTCAATACCGCCAGCCTGGCCGAACGCCGCGCCCGCGACCGCACCTTCGGCAAGATGGTCCGCGCGGTGATCAAGGACAAAACCACCCCCAAACGCCGCTAACCCGCCGCCGCTGCCATACGCAAGCTTAAGGGCGCTGAAAAGCGCACTTAAGCTTACCGGGCTGCCGCCCGGACCCGCCTGGAGGCACAGCCTCCAGGCCTCCGGTTTGTTTGCCAATCAGGCGAGGATGACCCGACGGCGGCCCGCCCCCGCAACACCAAACGACGGTACATCGGATACCGAAAGATGGGCAGCAGACCTGTCGAAACCCATCATGTCCTTCGTCAACCAAGAAGGTTAAGCGAATACGCAAATCAATTATGCTCTCTATACGGGTTTTTGCTTGATGCAACACGAACTCGGGACAATTATCTGTCCGAAGGCCGTGCATAGATCAAGAGGGACAGAAAATGAAATTCGTCGGTTTTTCAGGCCGGAAGAATATAACAAAAGCCGATGTCGAATCGCTACGGGGCACTGGCGTGCACAGAATTTGCTTTGCGCATCAACACGCAAAAGAGCCAAAACGAGCCGATCCGCCTAACATTGGATTCTTTAACGTACCCTTCCTCAATTCCGTAGGGTTTATTCTTGGAGAAGAAACAGATCTTGAGCTTTTCAAGGGAAAATATGGTTATTTTAGGTCAATTCAATCTGAAAGTGAATTTCGCACAATTGATACGTGGTGCAGAGGGCAAGGAACACGTATTTTCTTACGAGATTGCCTTGATTTATCAATTGCCCTCGACCAAAACCTTGTAGACAACGAATCAGGAACATACACCCATCTTGGTGCCTTAGAAGCAAGAGCAAAGAACGCGCCTGATGAAGCGGCCCTTTCTGAATTAACCGACATAATTGCAGATCAGATTCGCTCATTACCTGGATACCGAAATGCCCCTTTCATCGCCGCAGTTCCCCCAAAGCCCGGCAAAACCTACGATCTGCCCTCAGTTCTAGCCGCACGTGTAACGGCGTCACTTGGGAAAGAAGACCTAACCCCTCGCTTTTCTTTCAAAGAGAAGAAAGGAACTGTGAAGCAGCTTCCCGTTGATCAAAAATGGGAAGCATGGGAATCTACCGGCTTGGAACTCTCTCCACCAATTAAAGGCGGCGCGGTGATCCTTGTCGATGATAAGTATCAGTCGGGAACCACGCTCCAGTTCGTGGCATCAAAATTAATTAATGCCGGAGCCGATAAGGTATTTGGTCTTTGTATCGTTAAAACGCTCCGAGACACTGATAACACATAGAAAAAGCAAAAGAGTTCATAACAATGAATGCACCGCCCATCACTCAATTGACGCCGGAAAACGACTTATATCCTGGATCAGTGGTCGCTGCATTCAACGGCAAGGCTCCTACCCTCTGGTGTCAAGGTAACCTCTCTCTCCTCACAAAACCCGGCGTTGGATTCTGTGGATCGCGCAAGGCCAGCGACAAAGGGTTGGAAACAGCGAGAGACTGCGCGGAACAAGCCTGTTCCTTAGGTATCTCCGTAATCTCGGGCAATGCCGCAGGAGTCGATTTCATCGCGCATCGGACTACTCTAGAGGCCGGGGGAACCACGATTCTAGCCCTTCCGGAGGGGATAGATCATTTTCGCATTAGAAAAGAATTCCAACCCATATGGGACTGGAACCGAGTTTTGGTAATCAGCCAATTCACGCCAGATGCCGCCTGGAAAGTATACCGGGCAATGGATCGGAATACCCTGATCATCGCTTTAAGCCGTGCGATGATCGTGATCGAAGCGGGGGAGAAAGGTGGAACCCTAAACGCGGGACTTACCACGCTTTCCTTGTCCAAACCTTTATTTGTTGCCGTTTACGAACAGGCACGAGAAAGTGCTTTGGGCAATACTATCTTGATCGGAAAAGGAGGAATTCCGCTTGCTCGAAATCGAAGCACCGGGCGAGCTAACCTAAAGCGTGTACAAGAAGCTATCGAAGGCCAGTGGGAAGCCCCAGCGTCATACGGGCAACCATCTCTATTTTGAGAAAATCATTATCCGTATCGTAACCTCATAAAGTTGCGATGACTGCGAAACAATGAAAACCTGAAGGTCTCTAGGCTGCGCTCCAGGCGGGGCCGGGCGGGCAGCTCGGCCTTGGCGGCAGCCCGGTTCAACGAAAAGGGCGCTGTGCAGCGCCCTTGTTCATTCGTCGGGGGTGAGTTTGTGTCGGTCGAGGCGGCGCTGGGCGAGGGTTTCCTCGGCGGCGGCGTGCGTCTTTTCCGCCTTGGGGCGGCCGAATTTGGCGCGGTTTTCCTCGGCCCGGCGGTCCTTGTCCGCCCGCTGTTTGTGTTTGCGGGCCTGGCGCAGGTTGACGACCTCGGTCATCGACCGTTCACTCCCACTCGATCGTCCCCGGCGGTTTCGAGGTCACGTCGTAGGTGACGCGGTTGATGCCGCGCACTTCGTTGATGATGCGGTTCGCCACCCGCGCCAGGAACGCCATGTCGAAGGGATAGAAGTCGGCGGTCATGCCGTCGGTGGAGGTGACGGCGCGCAGGGCGCAGGCATAGTCGTAGGACCGCCCGTCGCCCATCACGCCGACGGTGCGCACCGGCAGCAGCACGCAGAAGGCCTGCCAGATCGTATCGTAGAGGCCCGCATTGCGGATTTCCTCCAGGTAGATCGCGTCCGCCTTCTTGAGGATGTCCAGCTTTTCGCGGGTGATCGGCTGCCCGGGAATGCGGATGGCGAGGCCGGGCCCGGGGAACGGGTGGCGGCCCACCATCTCGTCCGGCAGGCCGAGTTCGCGGCCCAGCGCCCGCACCTCGTCCTTGAACAGCTCGCGCAGCGGCTCCACCAGCTTCATCTTCATCCGCGCGGGCAGGCCGCCGACGTTGTGGTGCGACTTGATCGTCACCGAGGGCCCGCCGGTGAACGAGACGGACTCGATGACGTCCGGGTACAGCGTGCCCTGCGCCAGGAACTCCGCGCCGCCGATCTTCTTCGCCTCTTCCTCGAACACGTCGATGAAGGTGGCGCCGATGGTCTTGCGCTTCTTCTCCGGGTCGGTCTCGCCTTCCAGCTTTTCCAGGAACAGGTCCGAGGCGTCGCGCGTCACCAGCCGGGTGTTGAAGCGCCGCCCGAACACCTCTTCCACCTGGTCGCGCTCGCCCATGCGCAGAAGGCCGTGATCGACGAACACGCAGGTGAGCTGATCGCCCACCGCCTCGTGGATCAGGGCCGCGGCCACCGAGGAGTCCACGCCGCCGGACAGGCCGCAGATCACCCGGCCCTTGCCCACCTGCTTCCTGATCGCGGCGACCGCCTGATCGCGGAAGGCGGCCATCGTCCAGTCGCCTTTGCAGCCGCACACCCCGTGCACGAAATTGGCGAGCAACTGCGCGCCGTGGGGGGTGTGCACCACCTCGGGGTGGAACTGCACGGCGTAGAATTTCTTCGCCTCGTCGGCGATGGCGGCGAACGGCGCGCCCTCGCTGGTGCCCACCGCCTGGAAACCTTCCGGCAGGCGGGTGACGCGGTCGCCGTGGCTCATCCACACCTGTTCGCGCGCGCCCGGGGCCCACACCCCGGTGAACAGCGCGCAGTCGCCGGAGACGGTCACGTAGGCGCGGCCGAACTCCCGGTGGTCCGAGCCCTCCACCAGCCCGCCCAGCTGCGTCACCATGGTCTGCTGGCCGTAGCAGATGCCGAGCACCGGCAACCCCATCGCGAACAGGCCCTGCGGCGCGCGCGGGCTGTCCTCTTCCGTCACCGAGGCCGGGCCGCCGGAGAGGATCACCCCCTTCGGCCCGAAGGCGGCGATGCTCTCCTCCGTCACCTTCTGGAACGGGTGGATTTCGCAATAGACCCCGGCCTCGCGCACCCGGCGCGCGATCAGCTGCGTCACCTGGGAGCCGAAATCGACGATCAGAATCCGCTCGCTCATGGCGTCTCGTCCCCTTCCTCTGCCGCTGTCTCGGCGCGGCGCATCACCGCGACGAAAAATCCGTCCGTCCCATGCCGTCCCGGCGTCAGGTTCAGCGTCTGCATCTCCGCGAACGCCGCGGGAACCGGCCCCGCGCTTTCGGGCCACGCCTCCGCCACCGGGGCCAGGGAAAACTCCCCATGCGCCGACAGAAAGTCTTCGACCCGTTCGCGGTTTTCCTCAAGGAAAAGCGAACACGTGGCATAGACCAGCCGCCCGCCGGGCCGCACCAGCCGCGCCGCGCTCGCCAGAATCCGCCCCTGCAACGCGGTCAGCTCCGCCAGTCCTTCCGGCGAAAGCCGCCAGCGCGCATCCGGGTTGCGCCGCCAGGTGCCGGAGCCGCTGCACGGCGCATCCACCAGCACGCGGTCGCAGGTGCCCTTGTGGCGCTTCACCCACTTGTCGGCCTCGCCCGCCAGCACCCGGCGCATCACGTTGAACGCCCCGGCGCGGCGCAGGCGGACGGCGGAACGGTCGAGCCGCGCCTGCGCCACGTCGCAGGCGATCAGGCGGCCTGCGTTCTTCATCGCCGCGGCGAGCGCCAGCGTCTTGCCCCCGGCCCCGGCGCAGAAGTCCACCACCGTCTCGCCGGGCTGCGCATCCACCAGCAGGGCGGCAAGCTGCGCGCTCTCGTCCTGCACCTCCACCCAGCCTTCGAGAAAAGCCTTGGCCGCCGCCACGTTGGCGCGCTCGCGGCAGCGCAGCCCCAGGGGGGAGAACCGCATCGGGTCGGTGGCCACGCCCTCTTCGGCGAGGCGCGCCGCCGCCTCTTGCCGCGTCGCCTTCAGCGCATTGACCCGCAGGTCCACGCCCGCCTCGGCGCGGGCCGCGGCGATCTCCGCCTCCGCCGCGTCGCCATAAATCTCCTGAAAGCGCGGCCACAGCCATTGCGGCGTCTCGGCCCAGGCCCAGTCCGGCCGCTCCGCAAGCTTCGCCTGCTTCAGCGCCTTCACCCACGCCTGCTCCCGCGCCGCAATTTCCGCAGGCGCATAGTTCTGCCCGTCGAAGAGGGCGAGATCGGCCACCCCCGCCGTCTTCTCGCGCACGCACAGCGCAATCGCCAGCCGCCGCCCCGCCTCGGCGCGCACCGCCGCATCGGTGAGGTTGCGCCCGTCGGCCAGGGCGCAGTCGGCGGCCAGCCGCGCACGGCTGCGCATCAGGCCCCAGAACAACTCCGAAACCGCACGCCGGTCGCGCGCGCCGATGTAGCGCCGCTCCCGCAGATAATCGTGCAATACCCGGTCCGCCGGGCGATCCTCTTCCCGCGCCCGGTCGAACGCCTCGATCGCCGCCTGCAACCGCCCGCCCGGTGTCATGGCATCCCCCTGGAAACAACGAGGCCAGGGGTTTCACCCCTGGACCCCACCAAGGGCCTTGAGCCCTTGGATCCCGTCACTTGGCTTGCCGTGGGGCGGGGCGGAGCCCCGGCCTGGTGGTTTCCACGCGGCCCCATCACACCGACGGCGGCTGGTAGTTGGGGGCTTCGCGGGTGATCGCCACGTCGTGGACGTGGCTTTCGCGGAAGCCCGCGCCGGTGATGCGGCGGAAGCGCGCCTTTTCGTGCATGTCGTCGATGGTGGCGTTGCCGGTGTAGCCCATCGCCGCCTTGAGGCCGCCGACCAGCTGGTGGACGATCGGCGCCACCGGCCCCTTGTAGGGGACGCGGCCTTCCACGCCCTCGGGCACCAGTTTCAGGCTGTCCTTGACCTCGGCCTGGAAGTAGCGGTCCGCCGAGCCGCGCGCCATCGCGCCGATCGAGCCCATGCCGCGGTAGGACTTGTACGAGCGTCCCTGAAACATGAACACCTCGCCCGGGGCCTCGTCGGTGCCGGCGAGCAGCGAGCCCATCATCGCGGTGTCGGCCCCGGCGGCGATCGCCTTGGCCATGTCGCCGGAGTTCTTGAGGCCGCCGTCGGCGATCAGCGGCACGCCCGCGGCGCGGCAGATCTTCGAGGCCTCCATGATCGCGGAGAACTGCGGCACGCCGACGCCCGCGACGATGCGGGTGGTGCAGATCGAGCCCGGGCCGATGCCGACCTTGACGCCGTCCGCGCCCGCGTCGATCAGCGCCATCGCGCCTTCCGGCGTGGCGATGTTGCCCGCGATGATCTGGGTGGTGGCGGAGAGCTTCTTGATCGCCCGCACCGCCTCGAGCACGCCCCTGGAGTGGCCGTGCGCGGTATCGACGACGACCACATCGACCCCCGCCTCGATCAGCGCCAGCGCGCGGTCCATGCCGTCGGAGCCGACGCCGGTGGCCGCGGCGCAGCGCAGGCGGCCCTGCACGTCCTTGCAGGAATTCGGGAAGGTTTGCGCCTTCTCCATGTCCTTGACGGTGATCAGGCCGATACAGCGATAGGCGCCGTCCACCACCACGAGCTTTTCGATGCGGTGCTGGTGGAGCAGGCGTTTCGCCTCGGCGCGCTCGACGTTCTCGGTGACGGTGATCAGGCCTTCCTTGGTCATCAGTTCCGAGACGCTGAGCATCGGGTCGGTGGCGAAGCGCACGTCGCGGTTGGTGAGGATGCCCGCGAGCTTGCCCGAGCCGCGCTCCACCACCGGAATGCCGGAGATGTGGTGGCGGTCCATCAGGGCCAGCGCGTCGGCGAGCGTCTGGTCGGGATAGATGGTGACCGGGTTGACCACCATGCCGGACTCGAACTTCTTGACGCGGCGGACTTCCTCCGCCTGCGCGCCGATATCCATGTTCTTGTGGATCACGCCCATGCCGCCGGACTGCGCCATGGCGATCGCCATCGGCGCCTCGGTCACCGTGTCCATGGCCGCAGAGATCAGGGGAATGCCGAGTTCGATGTCGCGGGTGAGCCGGGTCTTGGTTTGCGCCTGCGCCGGCAGAACGCTGGATTCGGCGGGGACCAGAAGCACGTCGTCAAACGTCAGGGCTTCTTCGATGCGCACCTTCGCCTCCTGGAGAATTTCCGTTGCCGCACTATACACATTTAGGCGTCGGAGGGAAGGCGGCGGCCATGCAAAAACCGCGCTAGAGACTTGACGGTTTGCGGAAGCCCTTCGCCACCACATAGATTTCCGCGGAATCCTTGCGGCTGGCGGGGGGCTTGGCGTGGCGCACGGTTTCGAAGTCCTGCTTCATGCGGGCGAGGAAGTCCGACTCCGCGCCGCCCTGGAACACCTTGGCGACGAAACAGCCGCCCTCGGCCAGCACCTCGCAGGCGAAGGCGTAGGCCATTTCCAGCAGCGCGATGATGCGCAGATGGTCGGTCTGCGGGTGGCCGGTGGTGTTGGCCGCCATGTCGGAGAGCACCACGTCCACCGGCCCGCCGAGCAGCGCCTTGAGGCGGCCCGGCGCATCGTCGTCGGTGAAGTCGCAGACGAAGGTGACGGCGCCCGGCACCGGGTCCATGTCCAGCAGGTCGAGGCCGACCACCTGGCCGCCCGAGGCATCGGGCTTCACCGCCGCCACCGCCACCTGGGTCCAGCCGCCCGGCGCGCAGCCGAGGTCCACCACCCGCCGGCCGGGCTTGAGCAGGCCGAAGCGCTCGTCGAGTTCCAGCAGCTTGAAGGCGGCGCGGGAGCGGTATCCCTCGCGCCGCGCCGCGACGACGTAGGGATCGTTGAGCTGGCGCTGCAACCAGCGGGTGGACGAGGACTTGCGCCCGCGCGCCGTCTTCACCCGGGTGTGCAGCATGCGGGTGTTGCCGCGTCCGTCTCCCCCTCTGCGGCCGTCGCTCATATTCGATTCTCCGTGTTCGTTATTCTTCCGCCGCCGCCTGCGCGCGCGGTGTGGAACGCTTGCCGCCGGTCGCGGCGATCGCCGCGGTGTCCTCGTACATCATGTGCGGCAACAGGCAGGATACCACCCAGCGCGCCAGTTGCGCGCCGACGCCGGGATGGCGCGACACCAGATTGAAGCGCATCGATTCGACGTCGAGGACCAGCGAGGCGTGCATGCGGCGGTGCCTGGCGAGGCTAGGGGCGCGGATCGAGGCGAAGTAGGCCTCCTCCTCCGCGAAGTGATAGCGGGTGTAGTTTTCGAGAGCGGCGAGCGCCTCGGCGGCGATCTCGTCGGCGCGCCCCGCCGCCAGCGCCTCGCCGAGCAGGCTCGCCAGCTCGAGAAGACGGCGGTGCTGAGCGTCGATCGCCCAGTTGCCGGTGGCGTATTCATCCGACCAGGGAAAACTGTCCACGCCGCACCTCATCCGCCGTGCCACGGGCGGGATATACCTCTCCGGCGGCGGTACGGCAATCGCTTTCGGTCAAGAGGCGGGCGGAAGCGCCCAGGCGCGCGCCCAGACGGCAAGGTGCGCCGCGATATCGGCCACCGCCCAGCCGCCGTCCCGGGTTTCGGCGAAGGCGCGGATGCGTTCCGAGTCGCCCGCGCCCGCGCCGCGCAGCCACACCGCCCGGCGCGCCGCCGCGGCGCGCCGGGCGAGCGCCGCGTCGTCGGTGATGAGGAGGTCGCAGCGTTCGGAAAGCGCCGCCGCGGCGGAAACCGCCACCGCCTCCACCCCCGGCAGCGCCCACACCGGCTCCCAGTCCGGCGGCAGGCCGCCGCCGGCGCAGCACAGCGCGACGCGCGGCCGCGGCAGCCCGGCGGCGCGGCGCGCCGAAAGCAGGCGGGCGAGGTCGGCGTTCCACCCCGATTCGCCGGGGCGGTGCGCCACCGCGGCCTTGAGGTCGCGTTCGGCGGCGGCGGCGTCGCCGAGCTTCCCGAAGACCAGGCCGCGTTCGTGCAGCAGTTCCGGCGCTTCGGGGCGCAGGACGAGCGCCGCGGCGCAGTCGGCGAGCGCCGCCTCGGCGCGGCCGAGGCCGCGGCGCGCGCGGGCGCGGTTGAGCAGCGCCTCGACATAGCCTTCGCGCAGGGCGAGCGCGCGCTCCGCCGCCTCTTCCGCCTCCGCATGGCGGGCGAGCGCATTGAGCGCGGTGGCGAGATTGTTCCAGCTCACCGCGTTGCCGGGGCGGCGGTCGGTGGCGCGCCGCAGCACCGGCACCGCGGCGGCGGTGTCGCCCTTCTGGATGAGCAGGGTGCCGAGGGCGTGCAGGGTTTCCGGATGGTCCGGCGCGGAGGAAAGGATGCGCGAGAACACCTGCTCCGCCTGGTGCAGACGCCCGGCGCGCTGGTGCGCCAGGCCCTGGCTCAGCGCCTGCGGCAGGGACATCTCCGCCGCGGGCTCGCCCGCCCCGGCCTGGGCGGGCGGCGGGCGCAGCCCGGCGGCGGCCTCGATCACCGGACGGAAGCACGCCTCGGGCGACAGCGCGCCCACCGCCACCGCGAGCCCCGCATCGACCAGGCGGCGGCGCTCCACCGCGCTGCCGACGAGGAGCGCGAGCGCGGCGGCGAAGTCCTCCGCCGCCTCGGCGAGCAGGCAGGCCGGCGCGGCCAGGGAGAAGAGACCGGCGATCGCCGCGGGGGTGGCGAGCAGCGGCCGCGCGTGGCCCAGCGCCTCCACCACCGTGCGCGCCGCGCCGGGGGCGCGGTGCGGCGCCGCCACCACATCCACCGCGGCGAAGAACGGCAGGGCGCGGTCCACCGGCCCGACGAAACGGAAATCCGGGCACGCCTTCGGCAGGTCGCCCGCGCCGCCGACCGCGCCGCCCACCACCACCTCCACCGCGCCGCGCGCGGCGGCGAGCTCGGGCCGCCGCCACACCGCGTCGTGCAGCCAGGAGAGCGCCGCGGCGTCCACCCAGCCGTCGCCGAAGAACACGCCGATGCGCGCCACCTCGCGGCGCAGCGGCGGCAGGGGGTCGGCCACCGCCACCGGGTGCGGCGCAAAGCCGCAGCGCGCCGCACCCAGCGCGGCGGCGGCGCGGGCGTGCATGCCCTCGCAGGCGCACAGCACCCGGTCGAAACGGCGGGCGAGGGCGAAAAGCTCGGCCTCGCCCAGGCGCACCGGGGTTTCCGCCGCTTCGGCGTCGAGCAGAACGGGAATGGTGGCGGGCACGAAATCCGGCACCCAGGCGAGATCGTCGGACATCACCAGGACGCGGGAGGGGCGGCGCTCCGCGATCAGCCCGCCGAGGCGCGCCGCGGCGCGCCGCAGGTCCAGCGTCGGCACCAGAGCCTCGCAGCGGATCTCCCGCGCCGCGGCGGAGGCGGCGAGGTTGGCGGCAAGCCGCTCGAACTCGCCGAGCGCGGTGCCGAGGTAGATCAGGTCCACCGGCCCCTGTTCCGCCAGATAGCCCAGCATCTCGCGCTGACGCGCCGCGACGCCGGAGCCGGGACGCCAGAAGGCGCGGTCGGTGATGAATACCGAGCCGAAGGACAAGACCGCTCTCCCCCATGCGCCGGCCGCCGCGAGCCGCGCCGGCTTCAGGATTTTTTAACGGAACCCGAAGATAGTATACTGCGACGGCCTGTTTTCAAACGGAGTGTCCGACGGTGTGGAGGGTTCCTCTTTCCTGTCTCGCCCTGCTTACGCTCGGCGGGTGTTGGTTCTCTTCCCTCGACGACGCTGTGCCGAGCGCCGGGGTGGAGAAGCTCACCCCCTTCAACCACGGCTACCAGGCGCTGTTCGCCGCCGACGTCGCCACCCTGATGGTCACCGACAAGACCATGGTGGACCACATCGTCTCCTACTTCCGCTCGGAAGATTGCTCCTCGGTGCGCGCCAGCCAGGGCGACCGCTACTGCCGCCCCATCCGGATCGCCTATACCCCGCCGCCCGAGCCCTTCTGCTACCGCTCGCTCGCCGACGTCTCCTGCTTCGCCGCGCCCAACCCCTACGGCACCGACACCCGCATGGGCAGCTTCCTTCCCGGCATCACCCGCGTACGCTGAATGGACTGGACTCTCTACTGGGCGTTTCTCGCCGCCGCCTTCGCCCTTGCGGTCACGCCGGGGCCGGACCTCACCTACGTGATCGCCCGCAGCATCGCCCAGGGGCGCGGCGCGGGGCTTCTCGCCACGCTCGGCATCGCAGGCGCCCTGGTCATCCACGTCACCCTGATCACCCTCGGGCTGTCGCGGGTGTTCCTCGCCCTGCCGTGGGCCTATGCGGCGATCAAGATCGCGGGCGCGGTCTACCTGATCTGGCTCGCGGCGCAGGCCTTCCGCGCAGGGGCCGCGCCGCAGGCGGCGCTCGCCGCGGCGCGGCCCCTGGTGATCCTCCGCCAGGCGGCGCTGAGCTGCCTCCTCAACCCCAAGCTCGCGGTGTTCTTCATCGCCTTCCTGCCGCAGTTCACCAACCCGGCGGCGGGGCCGATCACGCCGCAGCTCTTCCTCCTCGGGGTGAGTTTCGCCGCGCTGGGGCTGACCGTGCTCGCCTCCGCGGCCATCGCCTTCGGCCCCATCGGCGCGGCGCTGGCGCGCCATCCGGCGGTGTGGAAGTGGCAGAGCCGCTTCACCGGCACGGTGCTCGCCGGGCTGGCCGCGCGGCTCGCCTGGCCGGACGGCGCATAGGCGGAAAACGCGCCGCCCCACGCCGCGGCGCAAACATTGAAATACCTCCCCGGAGATGCAACCTGTTCTTTATGACGGTCGCTGCGACGAAGAAGACCGGAGAATACCCGGAGGGAGAACGGACGCGATGCAAGATGAGATCGACGTCTCCGGCCTGCGCAAGTTCGTCGCCCCGGAATTCGTCTTCGGCGGCGGCTCCCGCAACCTCGCCGGACGCTACGCCCGCAACCTCGGCCTGTCCCGCATCCTGGTGGTGAGCGACCCCGGCGTCGCCGCCGCGGGCTGGCTGGACGAAACCCTTTCCACCGCCGCCGCCGCAGGGGTGGAGGCGGTGGCCACCACCGAGGTCAGCCCCAACCCGCGCGCCGCCGAGGTGATGCGCGGCGCGGCGCTCTATGCGGCGGAACGCTGCGACGGCATCATCGCCATCGGCGGCGGCAGCGTCATGGACTGCGCCAAGGGCATCGGCATCGTGGCGTCCAACCACCGCCCGATCGAGGACTTCGAGGGCGTCGATGCGGTGGGCAGGCCCTGCCCGCCCCTGATCTGCATCCCCACCACCGCGGGCACCTCCGCCGACGTCAGCCAGTTCGCGATCATCCGCCACCCCAGCGAGCCGGTGAAGATGGCGATCATCTCCAAGGCGGTGGTGCCGGACCTCGCGCTGATCGACCCGGAAACCACGGCGAGCATGCCGCCCTTCCTCACCGCCTGCACCGGCATCGACGCCCTGGTCCACGCCATCGAGGCGTTCGCCTCCGTCGCCTCCGGGCCGCTCACCGACATGCACGCGCTGGCCGCGATCCGCCTGATCCGCGAGAACCTGGCGGGCGCAGTGGCCTCCCCGGCGGATGCGGCGCGCCGCGAGGCGGTGATGATGGGCAGCCTGCAGGCCGGGCTCGCCTTCTCCAACGCCAGCCTGGGGGCGGTGCACGCCATGGCGCACAGCCTCGGCGGCCTGCTCGACCTGCCGCACGGGCAATGCAACGCGCTGTTGCTGGAGCACGTGCTCGCCTACAACTTCCCCGCGGCGGAGGACCGCTGCCGCCGCATCGGCGAGGCGCTCGGCCTCGACCTGCGCGGACTCTCCGGCCCCCGGGCGCTCTCCCGCATCTTCGGCTTCATCCAGGATCTGAAACGCGAGGTCGGCATCTCCGGCACGCTGGCCTCCTGCGGCGTGAAGCGTTCCGACATCCCCGACCTCGCGGACTATGCGCTCGCCGACGCCTGCATCGTCACCAACCCCCGCCGCCCCAGCCGCGGCGACATCGAGACGGTCTATGCCGAAGCGCTCTAGGACCATCGACTGGCAGGAACTCCAGGGCCGGATCATCGGCCTCGGCGAAGAGTCCCTGAAGAAGAGCCACTACCCGGAATTGCAGGAACGCCTGCGCGAACTGGAACGCTTCCGCGCGCTGTTCGACCTTTCCTCCGACATCGTGCTGATCCTCGACATCGCGGCGGAGCGCATCGCCGACTGGAACCGCACCGCCCAGGACGCCCTCGGCCACGCCGCGCCGCCGCCGCTTTCCGCCATCGGCGCGGAGGAGGTGCTCGCCTTCCTGCGCGAGGACCACTCCGGCTGCGCGCAGCGCCCGGAGATGTGCAGCCGCACCATCGTCACCGCATTCCGCCGCGCCGACGGCAGCCGCTTCCCGGTGGAGATCGCGGTCAGCCTGCGCGCCGGCGATGCCGAGCGCCTGGCCATCGCGGTGGGGCGCGACATCACCGAGCGCATGCGCACCGAACAGCGGCTGCGCCAGGCCGCGGCGGTGTTCGACAACGCGGTGGAAGGGATCATGGTGCTCGACGCCGCGCGCGACATCGTTGCGGTCAGCCCCGCCTTCGTGCAGGTCACCGGCTATGCCGCGGACGAGGTGGTCGGCCGCCCGGTGGCGGTGATGCGCTCGCTGCGCCACGGCGACGCCTTCTACGCCGCACTGTGGGCGGCGGTGGAGCAGACCGGCCAGTGGCAGGGCGAGATGTGGAGCCTGCGCAAGTCCGGCGAGGCGCTGCCGATGTGGATGGCGATCGGCACGGTGCGCGACGATGCGGGCGCGCCCGCGCAATACGTCTGCGTGTTCTCCGACATCTCGCGGCTCAAGGAGTCCGAGCGCCGCCTCGAACACCTCACCCACCACGACCCGCTGACCCAGTTGCCCAACCGCCTGATGCTGGGCGCGGCGCTGGAGCGCGCGCTGACCCGGGCGCGGCGCACCGGCCGCGCGCTGGCGCTGCTGTTCATCGACATCGACCGCTTCAAGACGATCAACGACACCCTGGGGCACCAGACCGGCGACCTTTTGCTGCAGGCGCTCGCCTCGCGCATCGCCAACTCGGTGCGCGCCGCCGACCTGGTGGCGCACATGTCGGGCGACGAGTTCGCGGTGCTGCTGGAGGACGTCTCCTCCGCCGACGACGCGGCGCGGGTGGCGCGCAAGGTGGTGCAAGCCTGCACCGAGCCGTTCGACCTCGACGGTTTCGAGGCGTTCGTCACCCTGTCCATCGGCATCACCCTCTTCCCCGAGCACGGGCAGAGCGTCACCGCGCTTCTGCGCAACTGCGATTCCGCCGTGCACCACGCGAAGAGCGAGGGCGGCAACCGCTTCCGCATCTATACCCGCGAACTCACCAAGATCGCCTTCAAGAACCTGCGGATCGAGACCAGCCTGCGCCGCGCCATCGACGCCGGCGAGATCGAGCTGTTCTACCAGCCGCAATTCCGCCTCGCCGACGATGCGCTCTGCGGCGCCGAGGCGCTGGCGCGCTGGCGCCACCCGAAGCGCGGCATCATCCCGCCCGACGCCTTCATCCCGCGCGCCGAGAAGACCGGCCTGATCGTGCCGATGGGCGAACACCTGCTGTTCGACGCCTGCCGCCGCGTCAAGACCTGGCTCGATGCGGGCCTCGCCGCGGTGCCGGTGGCGGTCAACATCTCCGGCGTGCAGATCACCTCCAGTCCGATCGTCGAGACCGTCGCCGCGGCGCTGGCGGACTCCGGCCTGCCGCCCGAACTCCTCAAGCTCGAAATCACCGAGAGCTTCGCGATGCGCGGCACCCAGGGGTCGATCGACCGCCTGCACGCCCTGCGGACCCTCGGCGTGGAACTCGCCATCGACGACTTCGGCACCGGCTACGCCTCGCTCGCCTACCTGCGCGACCTGCCGGTCACCATCATCAAGATCGACCGCGAATTCGTCCACAACGTGCCGGACCACCGCGGCGACTGCGCGATCATCGAGGCGATCGTCGCCATGGCCCACGGCCTCGGCCTGATGGTCGTCGCCGAGGGGGTGGAAACCGAGGCGCAGAAGGCCTTCCTCGCCCGCTCCGGGTGCGACATCATGCAGGGATACCTGGGCGGCCACCCCGCGCCGCACCGCGAGTTCGAACGGCGGCTGCCCCGCCGCACCGGCCCGCGCGGATGACAGGAGAGGCGGTTTGGCGCATAGTACGGCCTCGTCGCCTGTTGTGGGGGAAAGCGTGCTCGATATCCGTCCGGTGGTCTTCGTCGTCGGGCTGTTCCTGATCGTTCTGGCCGTGGCCATGGCGCCCGCCGCCGCCGTTTCCCTCTCCGAGGGCGGCGGCGACTGGGTGATCTTCGCCGCCGCCGCCGCGGTCACCGTGTTCGTCGGGCTGGCGATGATTCTCAGCTGCGGCGGCGCGAAACGCCGCGTCAACCTGCGCCACGTCTTCCTGCTCGCCACCTCGATCTGGGCGATCCTGCCGGTGTTCGCCGCCCTGCCCTTCTGCTTCGGCAGCGCCGCCCTGCCCTATACCGACGGCTTCTTCGAGGCGATGTCCGGGCTCACCACCACCGGCGCCACCATCCTCGCCGACGTCGGCGCGCAGAGTCCGGCGATCCTGCTGTGGCGCTCCACCCTGCAATGGCTGGGCGGCATCGGCATCGTGCTGATGGCGGTGACGCTGCTGCCGATGCTGCGCGTCGGCGGCATGCAGGTGTTCAAGACCGAGGCCTTCGACACCCCGGACAAGATCTTCTCCCGCGTCAGCCCGATCGCGCTCGAACTCGCCGCGATCTACGCGCTGCTCACCGCGCTCTGGGCGGCGCTCTACTGGCTCGTCGGGATGACCCCCTTCGACGCGGTCAACCACGCGATGACGACGCTTTCCACCGGCGGCTTCTCCACCCGGCCGGACGGCTTCGCCCATTGGCGCTCCCCGGCGATGCTCTCCGTCGCCACCGGCGGCATGATCGTCGCCGCCCTGCCGTTCGCCCTCTACCTACAGGCGGCGCGCGGCAACTGGCGGCCGCTCTTTTCCGACGATCAGGTGCACGTCTTCCTCGCCACGCTGGGCCTCGCCGCCGCGCTGATCGCCGCCTGGCTGATCTCCGACAGCGGCTACGACATCGGTCTCGCGGTGCTCGGCGCGGTGTTCCACGCCACCTCGATCATCACCGGCACCGGCTACACCGCCACCGACATCCAGCTGTGGGGCGGCCTGCCGGTGCTTCTGCTGTTCGTGCTGCAATACGTCGGCGGTTGCGCCGGGTCCACCACCTGCGGCTTCAAGGTGTTCCGCTTCCAGGTGCTGTTCCTCGCCGCGAAGCAGCAGGTGGCGCGCATGCTGCGCCCCCACATCGTGATGCTGCCGCACTACAACGGCCGCCCGCTCCTGACCGGCACCACCGATGCGGTGATGGCCTACTTCTTCCTCTACGCGCTGTCGGTGTCGTGGCTGGCGGTGGGGCTGTCGTTCCTCGGCCTCGACTTCACCACCGCGATCTCCGGGGCCTCCTCGGCGATCTCCAACGTCGGGCCCGGCTTCGGCGAGATCATCGGCCCGGCGGGCACCTACGCCACCCTGCCGGATGCGGCGAAGTGGATGCTCGCTTTCGGCATGCTGATCGGACGGCTGGAGATTCTCTCGGTGCTGGTGCTCCTCCAGCCCGCATTCTGGCGCGAATAGGCCACGGAAAAGCCGGGTTTCCCCGGCTTTTCCGTTTCCGCTCAGTTGCCCAGCGCCTCGGGCAGATAGCGCTTGATGTTGGCGCTCATCGCACGGTCGAACTCCTCGCCGAGCTTCTTGGTCAGCTCGTACCAGGCCTTTTCCCGGTCGTTGATCGAGGCGCCCTCCTGCACCGTCAGGCTGCGGCTGGCGGTGGTCTCCACCGAGCCGTGGTAGCTGCGCTCCGGATCGTCGAGGGTCAGCCGCGCGGTCAGCGTCGCGTCGTAGCGCTCCGCCGGTTCGTCGGTGAAGGTGCCGACGATGCCGGTCTTGACCTTGAGTCTGGTCTCCGTCACCCGCGCGTCGAGCACCTCGAAACGCGCCACCGCGCGGCCCGCGCGCAGCGGTTGCAGGCGGTCGAGCGCCCACTGCCGCGCCATGCGCTCCGGCGAGACCGGCATCAGGTGCTCGACGTTGGGCGACGCGAAGGTCGGCTGGTAGGAGGAAGAGATGTCCACCCGCATCGCCCGGATCGGCAGGGCCTCGCCCTGGCTGAAGCGGATGTCCGGATAGGTGGGCGCGGGCGGCGTGCTGGTGCAGGCGGCGAGCGCGAGCGCCGCGAAGAGGCCGAGCAGCAGACCGCGCCGGAAGGGGGAGAAGAACGGCATTTCGAAGCTCCTCGAAGCGATACCGGGGTTCAGGGTGCCCGCAGCGGGGCGTCCGATCAAGCGGGTTTATCGGACTCGATCGCCGCCGGGTCGAAGGTATAGCGCGTCTTGCAGAAATCGCAGGTGACCTCGATCACGCCGTCCTTCGCCGCAGCGGCGAGGTCGGCGGGCGGCAGCGCGGCGAGCACCGCGGCGAGGCGGCCACGCGAACAGCGGCAGGAAAAGCGCACCTCGGAGCCCGCATAGACCGCAAGCCCCGAAGCGTGGAACAGGCGGCGCAGCACCTCGGCCGCGGGCAGCGCCGGGTCGAGGAGTTCGTGCGCGGTGAGGCTCGCGTGGAGGATGCGCGCGGTCTCCCAGGCGTCCGCCTCCTCGTCGGCGGAGAGCGCCGCCCCGTCGGTGGGCAGGCGCTGCAGCAGGATGCCCCCGGCGCGCCAGCCGAAACCGTCCGCGGGCGGCGCGGCGGCGAGGGTGAGCGCGGTGTCGATCTGTTCCGACTGGCGGAAATAGGCGGCCGCGGTCTCCGCCAGGGAGGCCCCCTGCAACGCCACGATGCCCTGGTAACGGTCGGTGTGCTCGCCCTGGTCGATGGTGATCGCCATCCGGCCGTGCCCGGCAAGCGCGGCGAAGGCGGGCTCCGCCGCCGCCCGCAGCAGCGCGGCGAGCCGGGTTTCATCCACCGCCAGGCTGGCGCGGATGCCGCCCGCGGAGGTCATGTCGGCGACGATGCGCGGGACCGGCCCGTCGGAGGCGGTCTGCACGGTGATCACGCCGTCGAACTTGAGGCTGGACCCCAGCGCCGCGGCGAGCGCCAGCGCCTCACCGGCGAGGCGGCCGACCGCGGGGTGCGGCGCGTGGCCCGCAATCGCGGCGTCGGCGGCGGCGGAAAGGCGCACCAGGCACCCGCGGAACGCCCCGCCGCCGACGGTGAACGGCAGCACGAGATCCATGCTGCGCGCCGCATCGATCATGAAATCTTGCCCATGCACCAGACCATGATCGCCTTCTGCGCGTGCAGGCGGTTTTCCGCCTCGTCCCACACCACCGACTGCGGACCGTCCATCACCTCGTCGGTGACCTCTTCGTTGCGGTGCGCGGGCAGGCAGTGCATGAACAGCGCCGTGGGCTTGGCGCGGCTCATCAGGCGGCGGTTGACCTGGTAGGGCATCAGCAGGTTGGAGCGGTCGGTGTCGGTGTCGTGCATCGAAAGCCAGGTGTCGGTGACGACGCAGTCCGCGCCGTCCACCAGCGCCTCGGGGTCGGAGCCGAGGACGATGCTGCCGCCCGCCTTGCGCGCCGCGGCGACGATCTCCGCATTCGGCTCCAGCCCCTCGGGACAGGCGAGGCGCATCTCGAAGCCGAACTTCGGGGCCGCCTCGATCCACGACTGCGCGACGTTGTTGCCGTCGCCGGTCCAGGTCACCACCTTGCCCTCGATCGGGCCGAGATGCTGCTCGAAGGTGGCGATGTCGGCCATCACCTGGCAGGGGTGGGTCTCGTCGGTCAGGCCGTTGATCACCGGCACCGAGGCGTGGTCCGCCAGTTCGTGCAGGGTGGCCGGGTCGAAGGTGCGGATCATCAGGATATCGACGTAGCGCGACAGCACCCGCGCCGCATCGGCGATGGTCTCGCCGCGGCCGAGCTGGGTGTCCTGGTGGCTCAGCACCACCACTTCGCCGCCGAGCTGCTGCATGCCGACCTGGAAGGAGACGCGGGTGCGGGTGGAGGGCTTCTCGAAGATCATCGCCAGCGTCCTGCCGGCGAGCGGATGGCGCAGCGCCTCGGGGGCGGCGCCTTCGCGGTAGTGGGCGGCGAGGTTGATCATCCGCCGCAGGGTGCCCGCGTCGATCTCCGCGAGGTCGAGGAAATGCCGGGGCGGCGCCGTCCGTGACGGCGCTACGGCCCGGGGGGAAGTGGTTTTCATGACTTTTCGCTCCACGCCTCGCAGACCCGGTCGAGCTTCGCCATGGCGGCCTCGACATGCCCCTCGTCGATGATCAGAGGGGGCACGAAACGCAACGTGTTGTCGCCCGCGGGAACGGCGAGCAGCCCTTCCGCGAACAGGCGATCGACCAGATCGGTGTTGGCGACCCGGCATTTCAGCCCGGCCATCAGGCCGAGACCGCGGATCTCCTCGAAGATGTCGGGGTAGCGCTGCACCCGGTCGGCGAGCGCGCGGCGCAGCACCCCGGCCACCGCGTTGACGCGGTCGAGAAAGCCCGGCGCGGCGATCACGCCGTACACCGCGTTGGCCGCGGCCATCGCCAGCGGGTTGCCGCCGAAGGTGGAACCGTGGGTGCCCGCGACCATGCCCGCAGCGGCCCGCTCGGTGGCGAGGCACGCCCCGACCGGGAAGCCGCCGCCCAGGCCCTTGGCCACCGCCATCACATCCGGGGCGACGCCCGACCACTCGTGGGCGAAGAGCCTGCCGGTACGGCCGACGCCGCACTGCACCTCGTCGAACAAAAGCAGCAGGCCGTTCTCGTCGGCGAGCTTGCGCAGCGCGCGCAGATAGGCGAAGTCGGCGGCGACCATGCCGCCCTCGCCCTGCACCGGCTCCAGCAGGATCGCCGCGGTCTCCGCCCCGACCGCCGCCTTGGCCGCGTCGATATCGCCGAACGGCACGCGGTCGAAGCCGTCCATCTGCGGCCCGAAGCCGTGCTTGCCCTTGGCCTGGTCGCCCGCCGCCACGGTGGCGAGCGTGCGGCCGTGGAAGGCGTGCGTCATCACCACGATGCGGTAGCGCTCCGGCCGTCCCTGGTCGAACTGGAAGTGCCGCGCCACCTTGATCGCGCATTCCACCGCCTCGGCGCCGGAGTTGCCGAAGAACACGGTGTCGGCGAAGGTGGTCTCGGTCAGCCGCTGCGCCAGTTCCTCCTGCCCCGCGATGCGGTAGAGGTTGGAACAATGCCAGAGCTTTTCCGCCTGCGCCTTCAGGGCTTCCACCGCCACCGGGTGGCAGTGCCCGAGGGAGCACACCGCGATGCCCGCGGCGAAGTCGAGGAATCGTCGCCCGTCGGTCGCCACAAGCCAGGGACCTTCCCCATGCTCGAACACGACGTCGAGCCGCGCATAAGTCGGCATCACGGACGGGATCACGTCAACTCCTCCAGCGCAGGCGCCCGGCGCTGCCGGGACGCGGATTTCGAAAACACTTCAGGCGGTGGGTCCGTCCACCGCCTGGAATCCGGACGGGCCGGGCGATGGTCCGCCCGGTCTCTTTTTTAGAAAGCGCCTATTAGAAGGGGGCTCCGGGTACGGCGTCAAGCTCTTTCAGCGGCTTTTCACGCCTTCAGCTTGTAGCCGATGCGGAAGAGATGCTGCGCCCACCAGAGCAGCGCGAGGTTGGCCGCGGTCAGCGCCGCCAGCACCGGCAGACCGTGCGCCCCGCCGCCGAGAAACCCGGAACGGAAGCCGTCGATCAGGTAGTAGAACGGGTTGATCACGGCCACCCAGTGCAGCGCCGCGGGCAGGTGGTCGATGGAATAGAAGGTGCCGGAGAGGAAGGAAAGCGGCGTCACCACGAAGTTGGTGATCACCGTGGACTGGTCGAACTTCTCCGCCCAGATGCCGGTGAGCACGCCGATCGTCGAGAGCATCACCGAGCCCTCCAGCATGAAGGCGAGCGCGGTCGCGGGCGCGTGCAACGGCACCGGGGTGAACGCCAGGAGGATCGCCCCCACCGCCACGCCGACCAGCATGCCGCGCACCGCGCCGCCGCCGACATAGGCGAGCGCCAGTTCCCACGGCGACAGCGGCGGCATCAGGATATCGACGATGCTGCCCTGCACCTTGGAGATCACCAGCGACGACGAGGTGTTGGCGAAGGCGTTCTGGATCACCGTCATCATCACCAGGCCGGGCAGCAGGAACTGCTCGAACGGCACGCCGCCCATCACCCGCCCGGTGCGGCCGAGCGACAGGGCGAAGATCGCCATGAAGATCAGGGTGCTGATCACCGGCGCGGCCACCGTCTGCAGCCACACCTTGAGGAAGCGCCGCACCTCCTTGGCGAACAGGGTGTAGAAGCCGATCCAGTTGATCGGCCCCAGCGGGGTCATGCGTTCGGGAAAATGCGGTGTCATCGCGTCCGTCGTTTCTTCTGCGTCTCGGGCCAACCATATGACATCGCCGCGCCCGCGTCTCAAGTGCTATGATCGCCGCATGTCCGCAACCCAGCCGCCGAAAAGCCGCCGCGCCGCGCTGCGCCGCATCACCGCCGCCTCGCTGGAAAACGCGGCGCTCTACTACCTGCAACGCTTCGACGGCACCGCCGCCCACCTGCGCCGCGTGCTGCAAAACAAGGTGCGCCGCGCCGCGGCCCATCCCCAGGCGGAGGTGGATACGGAGGCCGCCCAGGCCTGGATCGACGCCGCGGTCGCCAAGATGCTGCGCCTCGGCTACATCGACGACGCGCGCACCGCGCGGAGCAAGGCGCGCGGCCTCTATGCCCGCGGCACGCCGCCCGCGGCGATCCGCCGCCGCCTCGCCGCCGCCGGGGTGGGCGCGGAAGACGCGGAGGCGGCGCTCGCCACCCTTTCGGAAGAGGAAGGCGAGAACCGCGACCTCACCCTCGCCGCCGCCCTCACCCTGGCGCGCCGCCGCCGCCTCGGCCCCTTCCGCGCCGCGGCGGAGCGGCAGGACAGGCGCGACAAGGACCTCGCGGCGCTCGGGCGCGCCGGTTTCGACTACGACACCGCGCGGCGGGTCATCGACGCGCCGGATGCGGAAGCCCTGGAAGAAGAAATGTCCTAGTTCGGCGGATTCACCGGAACCGCTTCCACCGCATAGGCGCGGTGGCCGTCGAGGCCGCTGTCCGCGACCTCGGGCCGCAGCACGTCGCGCAGATGCCGCGCCACGCCCTCGCGGAACTCCGGCTTGACGAACGACCAGGTGACATACACCCCGCCGCGCGCCTCGTAATCCATGATGCCCTTGTCGTCCTGCGCCGCGTCCAGCAGCGCGCCGAGATCGTCGGTGGCGCAGACGAACACCCAGCCGGGCTTCACCCCGCGGTGGAAGAACGCCGCAACGCCGCCACGGCCGGCAATCCCAAGAGTTGAGGGCCGGACCATCAAGAGTTTCCAAAAACGGCCCTTGTCGTTCTTCTCCCACGGAATGTCCATCGGCTCGGAGACCGCGACTGATGCATCATCCCGCTTCAGAAAACCGAACCACATGCGCGACCCTTTTCATGAATGCCGCGAAAAGTTCCTTGCCTCGGGCGAAGGTTGACGCGATTCCGCGCCGAGTCGTATACTATATTACGTAACTTTTACAATTATTCAACGTTTCTTCACAACCCTCGCGAGACGCATGGACCCCTTGATTGACGCACTGATCACCGAACTGGGATTGATCCCCCACCCCAGCGAGGGCGGATACTTCCGCGAAACCTGGCGCGCCGCGCAAATCCTCGCCGATCCCGCGCTCAGCCAGGCCTACGGCGGCCCGCGCTGCGCCGGAACCGCCATCTACTACCTGCTCACGCCGCAGACCCTCTCCGCCATGCACCGCGTGCGCTCGGACGAAATCTTCCACTTCTACCTCGGCGACGCCGTCGAGCAGCTTCGCCTAACCCCTGGAGGAAAAGGCGAAATCGTCCGCCTCGGCTCCGGCATCGCCGCCGGGGAACGCCCGCAGTCCCTGGTGCCGCACGGCACCTGGCAGGGCGCCCGCCTCAAACCCGGCGGCCGCTTCGCCCTGATGGGATGCACCGTCTCGCCGGGCTTCGAATTCGCCGACTACGAACACGGCGACCGCGCCAGCCTCACCGCGGAATGGCCGGAGTTCGCCGAAATGATCGCAACCCTCACCCCCGCCGACCCGGTGGCGCGGGGGTAGCAAGGGAAAACTCAGGAAAAGAAAAAACTTTACGAGGGATCTTGGACCCCTCGCGCTCCCCATAACTTTTGGTTTTTGCGCGTAGCGCCATAGAACCATCACGCCGCGTGACGGTTGATGGCCGCTGCGCGGCAAAAACAAGTTAGGGGGGTCAAGGGGTCTGCGACCCCTTGCGGGGGCCAGGGGCAGCGCCCCTGGCCTGGTTTTTACTTCCCCGCCGCGGGCGGATAGCCGGTGAAGCGGCCCATGCGGAAGAGGTTCAGGGTCAGGGTGTAATCCCTGTGGATCGGCACCGAGAGGGTGACCGGGCCGGAGACCGGGCCGGTGAATCCGGCGGCGTAGTCGGCGACGTCGGCGCGGCGGGTGGCGAGCCAGACCTCGCGGCCCTTGAAGTTCTTGAGGTCGGCGGTGAGGTCGTAGTGGTCGTCGATGTGGCCGTCGGCGTTCCATTTGGCGAGCGGCGGCTGCGGCTGCGGCAGGTAGTAGAGCATCGGCGTGAGGATCTTGCGTTCGTCGAAGGCGAGCACCGCGCCGTCGGTGCGCGCCGGGCCGAGCGCGTCGGCGAGCGCCATGCCCATGCGATCCCAGCCGCGCAGGCGCTTCATCGGGTCGGTCTTGGCGGAGAGCTGCACCCCGGCGGTGCGGGCCAGGGC
Source organism: Oleispirillum naphthae (assembly GCA_027864655.1). GTDB lineage: Bacteria > Pseudomonadota > Alphaproteobacteria > Rhodospirillales > Rhodospirillaceae > Oleispirillum > Oleispirillum naphthae. The sequence continues at coordinate 19,115 of JAQAZG010000010.1, read as the reverse complement.
GTCATAGTTGACCATGGCGAGCGCGGCGAGGAGGTGCACGCCGATGGCGAGGCGCAGCCAGATGTCGCGGCGGGAGAGCGCGGCGGCGACCCACAGGCTGCCCGCGACGTAGGCGGGGGCAGCCCAGTTGGCGTTGGCGCGGGAGAGGAAGCCCTCCACGGTCATGATCGCGAGCAGCGGCAGGGCGAAGGCGGCCATCAGGATGGTGCGGCGGCCCTCCGCCGTGGCGGCGTCGGGGCGGCGGCGGAAAAGCAGGACGGCGAGGCCGAGCAGCGCGGCGAAGGGGATCGGCCCGAACACCCCGAACTGCCCGCCGAGGAAGGCGAGCGCCTTGAGCGGGTGGAGGCCGCCCGCGTCGAGGTGGGCGTTGGCGCGGGTGTGGGCGAAGCTGACGAAGTGGTTGGCGGCGTTCCACGCGACGTTGGGGGCGAAGATCAGCGCGCCGAGGGCGAGCGCGATCCACGGCCCGGGTTTGCGCCACAGGCCGCGCCAGGCGGGCACGCAGGCGAAGGCGAGCGCGGCGGACAGCGGAAAGGCGATCATCGCGTACTTGGCGAGCATGCCGAGGCCGAGCGCGACGCCGAGGCCTATCCAGGCGGCAAGGGCGGGCCTGCCCTCCTCCTCATCGTCGAGCGCGGCGGCGAGCGCGGCGAGGCCCCAGCCCCAGGCGCACATCAGGAAGGGATCGGTGGAGATGAGGAGCGCGGAGAGCGACACCCCCGGCAGGGTGAGGAAGAGCACCGCGGCGAAGAAGCCGACGCGCCCGCCCCACAGCCGCCGCCCCAGCGCGAACAGCGCGAGCGCGGTGCCCGCGTGGGCCAAGGGCGAGCCGAGGCGCACCGCCCATTCCCCGTCGCCGAACAGCGCGGTGGTGACGGCGATCGCCCAGGCGACCACCGGCGGCTTGGAGAAATAGCCGAACGCCGGGGTGAGCGACCACGACCAGTACTGCGCCTCGTCGAAGGAGAGCGACAGCGGCGAGGCGGCGAGTTCGGCGATGCGCCACAGCGTCACCGCGGCCACCGCGAAGAGGACGAGGCCCCGGCCCGGCTCGCGGGATGCTGCCGCGGCGTCGCGCGGGGTCATCTCAGCCGTCCTCCTGGTGGAGCAGCACGGCGAGCGACATCAAAAGCGTCACCGCCACCGGCGACCAGGCGGCAAGGAACACCGGCAGGGTGTTGGAGAGCCCGAGCGCGTAGGTGATGCGGGTGAAGAAATAGAAGGAGAAGCCGACGGCCACTCCGGAGATGACGCGGAACAGCAGGCCGCCCTTGCGGATGTTGGGGTTGAGCGAGAACACCGCGGCGACGCACACCATGGCGCAGAGCAACAGCGGCGAGGCCAGGAGCGAATGCCAGTGCAGCAGGTGGCGGTGCGCCGAGAACCCGGCGGACTCGAAGAAGCGGATGAACCCCGGCAGATCCCAGAACGACAGGCTGGCGGGGGAGGAGAACTTCTCCTGGATCTTGGAGAGCGACAGCGCGGTGGGCTGGTGGATTTCCGCCACGTGGCGCGAGGGCTCCCCGGCCTTCAGCACCCAGACGTCGGCGAGGGTGAGCACGCGGTCGTGGATCGCGCCGGAGGCCGCCTCGTAGCGGGAGGCGAAGCCGCCGCCCTTGCCCATGGCGAGCACGCTCACCTGGCGCATGAACAGACGGCCCTCGCGCTGGTGCACGTCGAGCGCGTGGATCACCGCCTGGCCGCCGTCGCCGGTGGCCTCGCGCATCCACAGCCCGCCGGAAGAGAAGGTGAGCGGGTTGTCCATGCGCATCTGGAGGCTGTCTTCCATGCGCTCGTACTCGCGGTACATCGAGGCGGCGAGCGGGTTGATCGCGAACAGGTTGAACAGCCCGAACAGGAAGACGACCAGCAAGACCGGCGCGAGGAACTGCCACGCCGAAACCCCGACGGCGCGGATCACCACCAGCTCGTGGGTGCGGGTGAGCCGCCAGAAGGCGATCATCGCGCCCAGCATCACCGCGAACGGCAACACCGTGGTCATCATCTGCGGCATCTTGAGCACCGCCATCTCCAGCACCACGGAAAGGCCGACGTCGGCCTTGCTGGTCAGGCGGCGCAACAGCTCGATGCTGTCGAACAGCAGCGTGACGCCGATGATTCCGAGCAGCGTGAACACGAACGCCAACACGAAATGACGCGCGACATAGAAACTGATGATCGGTGACAGTCGCATTCCCGCGTCTCGTTGGTTACACTGCCGTCTTGCATCGTCGCGCCATAGCTTTCACGATCTAGGCGTCATTGCAACCGGAAATCCGGAGAGCCGCCCCACGCGGCCTCGGGGAGGGCCGGAAGACGGTGCGCGACCTCGAGGCAGGAAAGGATCACGGCAGCCATGGTACAGCTCACGCGCATTTATACCCGAGGCGGGGACAAGGGGAAAACCTCTTTGGGCGACGGCACGCGCGTCAACAAGGGGGCGCTCCGGGTCAGCGCCTACGGCACCGTGGACGAGGCCAACGGCATCATCGGCCTGGCGCGGGCGCACACCGCCGCCGACCCGGCGATGGCCGAGTCCGACGCGATGCTGGGGCGCATCCAGAACGACCTGTTCGACCTCGGCGCCGACCTCTGCACGCCGATCAAGGAAGGCGAGGACGCCTCGATGGCGCTGCGCATGCAGCCCGAGCAGGTGAAGCGCCTGGAAAAGGAAATCGACGCGATGAACGCCGACCTGATGCCGCTCAAGTCGTTCATCCTGCCCGGCGGCAAGCCCGCCGCGGCCTATCTGCACCTCGCCCGCTCGGTGATCCGCCGCGCCGAGCGCGAAATCTCGGAGCTGATCGAGAAGGAGCCGGTCAACCCCGAGGCGCTGAAATACGCCAACCGCCTCTCCGACCATCTGTTCGTGCTCGGCCGCTACCTCAACGACAAGGGCGCGGCGGACATTCTGTGGGTGCCGGGGGCCAACCGCTGAGCGGGGGACCCCCGCGCGGATCACGAATATCTTTTTTTCCGCGGCGGGAACGCGTAGCCTGCCGTCGCGGAGAACTGTGCGTGCGTAACATCAGGTGAGGGTGCGCCGATGAAAGTCCTGGTCGCGGTGAAACGCGTCGTCGATTACAACGTGAAGATCCGGATCAAGCCGGACGGCTCCGGCGTCGATACGGCGAATCTCAAGATGTCGATGAATCCCTTCGACGAGATCGCGGTCGAAGAGGCGGTGCGCTGGAAGGAAAAGGGCCACGCGGCGGAAGTGGTTCTCATCGGCATCGGGCCGCAGGCGGCGCAGGACACGTTGCGCACCGGCCTCGCCATGGGCGCGGACCGCGCCGTCCTGGTGAAGACCGAAACCGAGACGGAACCCCTGGCGGTGGCGAAGCTGATCGCCGCGGTGGCCAAGACGGAAAAGCCCGACGTCATTCTGCTGGGCAAGCAGGCGATCGACGACGACTCCAACCAGACCGGCCAGATGCTCGCCGCCCTGCTCGGCCTGCCGCAGGGCACCTTCATCTCCGCCGCGAAGCCGGACGAGGCGGGCCGCATCACCGTGATCCGCGAGATCGACGGCGGGCTGGAGACGCTCTCGCTGGCCACCCCCTGCGTGCTCACCACCGATCTGCGCCTGAACGAGCCGCGCTACGCCTCGCTGCCCAACATCATGAAGGCGAAGAAGAAGCCCTTGGACGTCACCACGCCCGCGGACCTCGGCGTCGATGTCGCGCCGCGCCTCGCCCTGCTCAAGGTGGCGGAGCCGCCGACGCGCAAGGCCGGGGTGATCGTCGGCTCGGTCGCCGAACTCGTCGATAAACTCAAGAACGAAGCGAAGGTGCTCTGAATGCGCGCCCTGGTCATCGCGGAACACGACAACCGCCACCTCAAGCCCGCCACCCTCGCCGCCGCCGAGGCGGCGCGGCAGCTCGGCGGCGGCGTGGACATCCTCGTCGCCGGGGCGCGCTGCGCCGCGGTGGCCGAGGCCGCCGCCGCCATCCCCGGGGTGGAGACGGTGCTGCTCGCCGACGACGCGGTGTTCGAGCAGGCGCTCGCCGAACCGCTCGCCGACCTCATCGCCGGGCTGGCCGGGGGCTACGATGCGCTGCTCGCCGCCGCCACCGCCGCGGGCAAGAACGTGATGCCGCGCGTCGCCGCCCTCCTCGACGTGCAGCAGGTCTCCGACATCGTCGCGGTGGTCTCCCCCGACACCTTCGTCCGCCCGATCTATGCGGGCAACGCGCTCGCCACGGTGCGCTCCGCCGACGCCAAGAAGGTGATCACCGTGCGCACCACCGCCTTCGAGGCGGCGGCAGGCAGCGGCGCGGCGGCGGTGAAGCCGGTGGCCGCGGTGGCGGACGCCGGGCTGTCGCAGTTCCTCGAACGCCGGGTGACGGAATCGGTGCGGCCGGAACTCACCTCCGCGCGCGTCATCGTCGCGGGCGGCCGGGGCATCGGCTCCGACGGCGCGTTCGCCCTGGTTTCGCAGCTTGCCGACATTCTCGGCGGCGCGGTGGGGGCAAGCCGCGCCGCGGTGGACGCGGGCTTCATCCCCAACGATGCGCAGGTCGGCCAGACCGGCAAGATCGTGGCGCCGGACCTCTACATCGCGGTCGGCATCTCGGGCGCGATCCAGCACCTCGCGGGAATGAAGGACTCCAAGGTCATCGTCGCGATCAACAAGGACGGCGAGGCCCCGATCTTCCAGGTCGCGGACTACGGCCTCGTCGCCGACGTGTTCGAGGCGGTGCCCGCGCTGATCGACTGCCTCAACCGCTGATCCGCCCGACGACAGAATGAAGGGGGCCCCTCGGTGCACCGCCTGCTGACCGGTTTCCGCCCCTATCTCGCGCTGCTGCTGCTCTGCCTCGGCCTCTATCTGCCCGGGCAGGCGGCGGTGCCGCCCTTGGACCGCGACGAATCCCGCTATATGCAGGCCTCCCGCCAGATGCTGGAGAGCCGCGATTTCGTCTCCATCCACTTCCAGGACACCCCGCGCAACAAGAAGCCGGTGGGCATCTACTGGGCGCAGGCCGCCTCCGTCGCCCTCTTCTCCGACGCCGCGTCCGGCGCCGCGTGGCCCTACCGCCTGCCCTCGCTGATCGGCGCCGCCGCCGCGGTGCTGTTCACCTTCGGCTTCGGTCAATACCTGTTCGACCGGCGCGTCGCCTTCGTCGGCGCGGCGCTGCTCGCCTCCTCGCTGATCCTGGTGGCGGAGGCGCACCAGGCGAAGACCGACGCGGTGCAGCTCGCCTGCGTCGCCGCGGCGATGGGCGCGCTCGGGCGGCTCTACATGCAGGCGCGCAAGGGTCCCGCGGTGCCCGCGGCGCAGGTCGCGGCGATGTGGCTGGCGCTCGGCGTCGGCATGCTGGTGAAGGGGCCGATCCCGCCGATGGTGATGATCCTCGCCATCGCCGCGCTCGCCATCGCCGACAAACGCTGGCGTTGGCTCGGCACGCTGCGCCCGGTCACCGGCATTCCCATCGCGCTCGCCGTGGTGGTGCCCTGGCTCGTCGCCGTGGCCGCCGGGCCGCAGACCGGATTCGTCTCCGAGGCGGTGCAGAAGGACCTGCTGCCCAAGCTGATCGGCGGGCAGGAGGCGCACGGCGGCTTCCCCGGCCTGTATGCGGCCATCGCGCTCGCCACCCTGTGGCCCGGCTCGCTGCTGCTCGCCCCCGCGCTGGTACGCGCATTCAAGGAGCGCGCCCAGCCCGGCGTGCGCTTCTGCCTCGCCTGGGCAGTGCCCTCGTGGCTGGTGTTCGAGATCGTGCCGACCAAGCTGCCGCACTATCCGCTGCCGGTCTATCCGGCGCTCTGCCTGCTCATCGCCGCCGCCCTGTTCGCGGTGCGGGAGGACGCCTACGCCCTGTTCTCCCGCCTCTGGGCGAAGGCGCTCGGCGTGCTGTGGGCGGTGGTCGGGGTGGCGCTCGCCGCCGCTTCCCTGGTGCTGCCCGTGGTCTACGGCGACGGCTTCGCCTGGATGAGCGTGCCGGTCGCCGCCTGCGCGCTCGCCGCCGCCGCCATCCCGCTCGCCCGCTTCCAGCGCGGCAGGCCGCTGCCCGCCGCGGTGTTCGCCATCGCGCTTTGCATTCCCGTCTACGCCGGGGTGTTCCAGGTGGTGCTGCCCGCGCTCTCCCGCCTGTGGGTGGGGCCGCGCCTCGCCGAGGCGGCGCGCATCCTCGCCCCCGAGGGCGCGGCGGTGGCGATCAGCGGCTATCACGAACCCAGCATGGTGTTCGCCCTCGGCACCGGGACCCGCCTCACCGGCCCGGAGGGCGTGGCCGACGCCCTCGCCGCCGATCCCGCCGCCATCGGCATCGTCGAGGCGCGCGGCGAAGAAGCCTTCGCCGCGCACATCGCCGCCCTCGGCATCGCGCCGCCCGCGCCGCGCGCCGAGGTGGACGGCTTCAACTACTCCAAGGGCAAGCCGGTGCGCCTCTTCCTCTATCGCCTGCAGGGCGGGCCATGACGCCCCGCGAGGCCGCCGCACGCGCCGCCGCCGCCGCGCGCGCCTTCGGCCGCTTCTGCCGCCGCCACCCCTGGACCGCCGCCACCTGCGGCGTCTGCCTGCTGTGCGCGGCGATGATCGCCTGGATCGACCTGCCGCTCGCCCACGTCCTGCGCAACCGCCTGCCGCCCAACACCTACGGCTTCTTCAAGGTCCTCACCGACGTCAGCCTCACCGGCCTGTGGTACGTGCTCGCCGCCGCGCTGCTGCTCGGCGCGCGCATCCTCGCCGGGTTTTCCGGCTCCACCACCACCCACGACCAGTTCATGAACCTCGCGCGCTCCGCCTGGTTCATCATCGTCTCCATGGCCTCCTCGGGCATCCTCGGCCAGATCGTCAAGTTCTGCGCCGGACGCTACCGCCCGCGCTACCTGTTCGAGGAAGGGCTCTACGGCCTCGACCCCTTCGGCGTCCACATGGGCATGTACAGCTTCCCCTCCGGCCATACCCAGACCATCGTCGCGGCGATGACCGCGCTGATGCTGATCTATCCGCGCTACAACCTGCTCTATGTCCTCATCGCCGTGCTCGTCGGCAGCAGCCGCGCGCTCACCACCATCCACTACCCCTCCGACGTGATCATGGGGGCCTATCTCGGCTTCGCCGTCACCATGGGCCTGCGCCGCCTGTTCGAACGCCACGGCCGGTCGTTGCGGGTGGACCGGTAACGGGGGAAAACCAGGCCGGGGCTGCAGTTCGGAAAATGCTCAAGGCATTTTCCTCATCCTCGGCTTCGCCTCGGACCGTTGCCTTCGGCAACGTCCCTACGAACGCCTTCGGCGTTCTCCGTGCCCCGGACCCCGCTGGGGCCTTGGCCCCAGACCCCATAACTGGTTTTTCGCCGCGTAAGCGGCAGGCAACCGTCACGCCGCGTGATGGCTCTATGGCGCTGCGCGCAAAAACCTAAAGTTATGGGGTGCGCGAGGGGACCGAGTCCCCTCGCAAAGTTTTGGTGTTTAGGGCAGGGTGCCGGTTTTGGCGAAGATGCGCAGCAGGTCCTGGGCGGGTTGCTGGCGGAGGTCGAGGTCGTTGGCGAAGGCGAGCGCCCGGCCGTCCTTGTCGATGAAGAAGAGGCTGGGCAGCGCGCGGCCGCCCATCGCTTCGAGGAATTCCTGGCCGTGGTCGAGGAAGAACGGCAGGGTATCGACATCCGCGCCGCGGAAGAAGTGGCGCGCGCCGTCGATCCCCGACTTGTCGGCGGTCATCACCGGCACCACGGCGAGGCCGAGGCGGGTGAGTTCGCCGTACATCTTGTCGAGTTCGATCACCTCGGGGCGGCAGGGGCGGCACCACGACGCCCAGAAGGCGAGCAGCACCGGCCGGCCCGCGAAGTCGGCGATCGAGGCTTCGAGCCGCCGGGTGCTGCGGGAATCGATCGGGATGTGCTGGGTGAAGGTGTTGGGCGGCACCGGACGCGGCGTCTTGAAATCGATCACGCGGGCGCGCGCCGCGGCGACGTCGCGGTACTTTTCGTCGTCTCCGGGTCTTGCAAATTGCCGCTGGATCAGCAAGAAGAGGCTGCCGACGACGGCGAGGAGCACCGCCGCCGTGGCGATCGCCTTGATCAGCGTGCGGCGGTCCGTCTCCGGGTTTTCGGCTTGCGGATTCTCCGGCGGCGTGGAAGGCTCCAAGTCCATCGTTCTGCGTTCCCCAGGTGTTCGTCGCGCGACCCGTTTTTCTCAGATTACAGAGACGCTCATGAGCCAGACTTCCGATTCCGAGACCCCCAGCAGCATCTGGGGCGGGCGCTTCGCTTCCGGCCCCGCCGCCGTGATGCAGGAAATCAACGCCTCGATCGGCTTCGACAAGCGTCTCTACCGCCAGGACATCGCGGGGTCGAAGGCGCACTGCGCGATGCTGGCGGCGTGCGGCATCATATCCGAAGCCGACGGAAACGCCATCGTTTCCGGCTTGGACGCCATCCTCGCGGAAATCGAGGCGGGCGCCTTCCCCTTCCGCGTCGCCTTCGAGGACATTCACATGAACGTCGAGGCGCGGCTCAAGGAACTGATCGGCGAGCCCGCCGGGCGGCTGCACACCGCGCGCTCGCGCAACGACCAAGTGGCCACCGACTTCAAGCTGTGGGTGCGCGACGCGCTGGACGCCGCGGACGTCCAGCTGCGCGCGCTCCAGTGCGCGCTGCTCGCCCAGGCGGAGGCGCAGGCCGATGCGGTGATGCCGGGATTCACCCATTTGCAGACGGCGCAGCCGGTGACCTTCGGCCACCACATGCTGGCCTATGTGGAGATGTTCGGCCGCGACCGCGGGCGCTTTGCGGATGCGCGCAAGCGGGCGGGCGAATGCCCGCTCGGCGCCGCCGCGCTGGCCGGAACCTCGTTCCCCATCGACCGCTTCCACACCGCGGCGGCTCTCGGTTTTGCCGCGCCCACCGCCAATTCGCTGGATTCGGTCTCCGACCGCGATTTCGCGCTGGAGGCGCTCGCCGCCGCCGCGATCGCGGGGGTGCACCTGTCGCGCCTCGCCGAGGAACTGGTGATCTGGACCTCGGCGCAGTTCGCCTTCGTGCGGCTGCCCGATTCCTTTTCCACCGGCAGCTCGATCATGCCGCAGAAGCGCAACCCCGATGCGGCGGAGCTGTGCCGCGCCAAGGCCGGACGCCTGATCGCCGACCTCAACGCGCTCCTGATCGTGATGAAGGGCCTGCCGCTGGCGTACTCCAAGGACATGCAGGACGACAAGGAGCCGACCTTCGAGGCGTTCGACACCCTCGCGCTCTGCCTCGCCGCGATGACCGGCATGATCTCCGAGCTTGCCGTGGACCGCGAGGCGTGCAAGGCGGCGGCGGGCAAGGCCTTCGCCACCGCCACCGACCTCGCCGACTGGCTGGTGCGGGCGCTCGGCATGCCCTTCCGCGAGGCGCACCACGTCACCGGCGCGCTGGTCAAGGCGGCGGAGGCCGCGGGCTGCGGCCTGACCGACCTGCCGCTCGCCGCGATGCAGGCGGCCGAACCGCGGATCACCGCCGACGTCTATTCCGTGCTCACCGTCGAAAGCTCGGCGGCGAGCCGCATGAGCTTCGGCGGCACCGCGCCCGCGCGGGTGCGCGAACAGTGCGCCGCGGCGCGCACCCGCTTCGGACTGTGAGGGGAACCGCCATGGCCAAATCCCGTTTCCTGATCGCCGCTGCGCTGCTCTCCGCGCTGCTCGCCACCGCCGCCTGCGGCAAGAAGGGACCGCCGGAGCACGTGCCCGACGGCAACTACCCCACCACCTATCCGACCCGCTGAGGACAGCCGCGATGAACCATTTCCATTACCGCGACGGACGGCTCTTCGTCGAGGACAAGGCGCTCGCCGACATCGCGGCGGAGGTCGGCACGCCGTTCTATTGCTATGCCTCCGCCACCCTCGCGCGGCACTACGACGTGTTCGCCGCCGCGATCGCCGACAACGGCCTCGATGCCGCGATCTGCTTCGCGGTGAAGGCCAACGCCAGCCTCGCGGTGATCCGCACCCTGGCGCAGCGCGGCTGCGGCGCCGACGTGGTGAGCGAGGGCGAGCTGCGCCTCGCCCTGCGCGCCGGGGTTCCGGCGGAGCGCATCGTGTTTTCCGGCGTCGGCAAGACCGGGCGCGAACTTTCCTTCGCCCTGGTCTCCGGCATCCGCCAGATCAACGTCGAATCCCTGCCGGAGCTGGAAAGCCTGAACGCGCTCGCGGTGCGCATGGGCAGGCGCGCGCCGGTGGCGGTGCGCGTCAACCCCGACGTGGACGCCCACACCCACGCGAAAATCTCCACCGGCGCCGCCGAGCACAAGTTCGGCATCGCCTGGGACTCCGCCCTCGCGGTCTGCCGCCATGCCGACGAACTGCCGGGCATCGACTTCCGCGGCCTCGCGGTGCACATCGGCTCGCAGCTCACCGAGCTTGCGCCCTTCGCCCAGGCCTTCGCCAAGGTGCGGGACCTCACCCTCGCCCTGCGCGAGGCGGGCGTGCCGGTCTCCCACCTCGACCTCGGCGGCGGCCTCGGCGTGCCCTATGCGCCGGGGGAGGAACCGCCCTCGCCCGCCGCCTATGCCGCGATGGTGCGCGAGACCCTGGGCGGCCTCGGCTGCGCCCTGATGTTCGAACCCGGCCGCATGCTGGTGGGCAACGCGGGCGTGCTCGTCGCCAAGGTGATCTACGTCAAGGAAACCGGCACCAAGACCTTCGTCATCGTCGATGCGGCGATGAACGACCTGATCCGCCCCTCGATGTACAGCGCCCACCACGAGGTGATCCCGGTGGCCGAACCCGCGCCCGACGCCGAGATCGCCCCGGTGGACGTGGTCGGCCCGATCTGCGAGACCGGCGACACCTTCGGCCGCGCCATGCTGCTGCCGCCGCTCGCCGCGGGCGACCTCGTCGCCTTCGGCACCGCCGGGGCCTACGGCGCGGTGATGTCGTCCTCCTACAACGGACGCCCCCTGGTGCCCGAGGTGCTGGTCAAGGGCAGCCAAAGCTGCGTCACCCGCCGCAGACCCGACTACGAGGACATGCTCGCCCTCGAAACCCTGCCCAACTGGCTGTGACGGGTTGAAAACCAAAACGTCGCGGGGGGACTCGGCCCCCCCGCCCCCCCATAACTTTTGGGTTTTGCGCGCAGCGCCGCAGAGCCGTCACGCGGCGTGACGGTCGATAGCCGCTACGCGGCGAAAAAACTTGGGGGAGGTGCGGAGGGTCCGCGACCCTCCGCGAAGTTTTGGTTTTACGGCTTGGCCGGGGCCGGGGCTTCCGGCTTGGCGGCAGGTTTTTCTTCCTGCATCGCGGACTTGGCGGCCGGGGCCTCGGCGAAGGTGACCTCGTAGCGCACCGCCGCGGCGGAGGGGTCTTCCATACGGATCTGGAAGCCGACCTGGGCGCCGCCTTCGAGGCTGTCCTTGCGCGGCTTGGCGTAGGCTTCCTGGATGGTGCTGCCGCCGGTGTCCAGGAGGACGAGGCGCAGCAGGGGAACCGGGCGGTCCTCCTTCACCACGTTGGCGATGACGCCGCGCACCAGCAGCACGGAGAGCTTGCCCTCCTTGACCATTTCCGAGGTGACGCCGCGGAATTCCAGGCCGTCGCCGAGGACCTCGATCGGCACGCCGAGCGACTTGTAGAGCGGCGCTGCGCCGGGGAAGCGCTGCACGATCTGCACCCGCGCGAACCACAGGGCCGCGCCGATGCCGCCGAGCAGCACGACGAGGAAGATCAGCTTGCCCCAGATGCCCTTCTTCTCGGTGGTTTCGATGCGGTTGGCGAGCACCTTGGGGATATCTTCGGCGCGCGCGCCGAGCAGGGAATCCACGTCCATGGTGTTGGCGGAGGCGTCGTCGGCGCTGCGCGTCCCGGCGAGGGCGGAGGGGTCGTCCGGCGGCGCGATGGTGGGGATGTCGAAGTCGTCGTCCGCCTTCGCCGCAGGGACGTCGAGGCCCGCCTCCATCGGCAGGCTGCGGCTGCCCATGGGAGGCGGCGGCGCGATATCCGGCATGCCGACGGGATCGGATTCGAGCGGCAGGTCGCCCGCGCCGACGGTGGCGGTCGGCGGCATCAGGGGCGGCGGCGCGGGGCGGCGCGGCGGCAGCTCCATCGCATCCATCGGCCCCATCGGCTCCACGGAGACCGGCGGCTGTGCGAAGGGGGCGGCTTCCGGCATCTGATGCCACGTATGGCCGCACTTGAAACAACGCACCTTGCGGCCCTTCGTTCCCAGGATCGCATCGGCGATCGAGAACTTAGTCGCGCACTCGGGGCAGGAGATGATCATGCCGCCAGACCTTCTTTAGCAATTGGCCGGACTACGGTTTTTCACTTATATGGGAGTGCCGCCCGGAACTCAAGCATTCCCACGCGCACCGCCCGAGCGGAAGCTGGACCGCGCCCTTTGCTCGTGCCATTGTGAGCCCCATGAAACCCGAACGCCCCCTGCCTGGCCGCCGCGCCCCTGTCGAGTCCGCGATCGTGCGGCTCGAAAACGTCGGTTTGCGCTATGGCCAGGGGAACGAGATTCTGCGCGACATCTCGATGGTGCTGGAGGCCGGGTCCTTCCGTTTCCTCACCGGCGATTCCGGCGCAGGCAAGTCCTCGCTGTTGAGCCTGATGTACCTGGCGCGGCGGCCCTCGCGCGGCCGCATCGAAATGTTCGGCATCGACGCGACGCGGATGTCGCACGCCATGCTGCCGCGGGTGCGCCGCCGCATCGGCGTGGTGTTTCAGGATTTCCGCCTGCTCGACCACCTGACCACGCTCGACAATGTGGCCCTGCCGCTGCGCGTCGCCGGGGTGAAGGAATCCGAGATCGCCCGCCACGTGCCGGAGCTGCTGCACTGGGTCGGCCTGGGCGAGACGATGAAGGCGAAGCCGCCCGAGCTCTCCGGCGGCGAAAAGCAGCGCATCGCCATCGCCCGCGCGGTGATCAACCGCCCCGACCTGCTGCTCGCCGACGAGCCCACCGGCAACGTGGACGACCGCATCGCGCAGCGCCTGATGCACCTGTTCATCGAACTCAACCGCCTCGGCACCACGGTGGTGATCGCCACCCACAACGAGCCCCTGATCCGCCGCTTCGGCTTTCCGCGGCTGCACCTCGAGGGCGGCGGCCTGGTCACCCTCGGCCCGATGGAGGCGGAACCATGATCCGCTTCCGCCGCCGCGCCGACCTGCCGTTCGACCACGACGCCACCGCCGCCTTCCTCCCCGCGATGATCGCGATGATGGTGTTCCTCGCCACGCTCGCGCTCTCCGGGGCGCTGGTGCTGGACAACCTGCTCTCGCGCTGGAACCGCGACATCAAGGGCACGCTCACCGTGCAGGTGCTGCCCGCGGAGTCCGACCCGTCCTCGAAGCTGACCAGAGAGCGCGTCGAAAAGGCGGTGCGCATCCTCGAGGAGACGCCGGGCGTCACCCAGGTGCGGCCCCTCTCGGCGCAGGAGCTTGCGGCGCTGATCGAACCCTGGCTCGGCGACTCCGGTCTGGTCGCCGACCTGCCGCTGCCGCGCCTCATCGACGTGACGATCAGCGAGGACAGCCCGCCCAGCCTGGAGGGCCTTGCCGCGCGCCTGAAGAAGGCGGTGCCCGGCGCCTCGGTGGACGACCACCGCATCTGGCTCGCCCGCGTCGTGCGCCTCGCCGACGGGCTCGAGATGCTGGCCAAGGCGGTGATGGTGCTGGTGACGCTGGCCGCCGCCGCGGCGGTGGTGTTCGCCACCCGCGCCGGGCTTTCGATCCACCGCCAGAGCATCGAGATTCTGCATCTGGTCGGCGCGCGCGACGGCTATATCGGGCGGCAGTACGCGCTGCGCGCGCTCACGCTCGGCGGCGGCGGCGCGGCGGCGGGGTTCGCCCTCGCGGCGCCGGTGCTGCTCGGCCTCGGCGCCATGGCCAAGACCCTGGAGGGCGGCCTGCTGGCGGAGATCGGACTGTCCCCCGCGCACTGGGCGATCCTCGCCGCGGTGCCGGTGGCCGCCGCCCTGCTCGCCATGGCCTCCGCCTTCCTCACCGTGCTCGGAACCCTGTCCAGGATGCTATGAGACGCGCCGCACGCACCCTCCTGGTCGCCTTCGCCATCGCCCTTGCCCTGTGGGCGCTGGGGCTGGTGCGCTTCGTCGCCACCATGCCCGGCGAGGTCTCCGACAACCGCACCCGCACCGACGCCATCGTCGTGCTCACCGGCGGCAGCGACCGCCTCGCCACCGGCCTCAAGCTGCTGCGCGAGGACTATGCCGGACGCCTCCTGATCTCCGGCGTCGCCGAGACCCTGACCCTCGAACGCCTGCTGGAGCAGCAGAACCTCACCGACTATCCGGCGGAGCTGCGCCGCCGCGTCTCCCTCGGCCACATGGCCACCAACACCGTGCAGAACGCCTTCGAGACCGCCGCCTGGTGCCGCGAAGAGGGGGTGCGCTCGATCCGCCTGGTCACCGCCGGATACCACATGAAGCGCAGCCTGCTCGAGTTGCAGCACGCCATGCCCGACGTGCGCATCATCCCGCACCCGGTGTTCCCCGACGCGGTGAAGCAGGGCCAGTGGTGGAAGTACCCCGGCACCCTGCTGCTGATGACCCGCGAATACTCCAAGTTCCTGGCCGCGAGCCTGGTTCACATGTTCGGCCTGACTTCCGAGGAATTCCCGTGATCCGATCGTTCTTCTTCAACATCCTCTACATCGTCTGGACCATCCTGCTGAGTACCGGGCTGGTCCTCCTCCTCCCCCTGCCGCGCCGCTACATGGTCGAGGGCAAGCGCCTGTGGACCGGCGGCATCGTGTTCATCGCACGTTGGGTCGCGGGCATCCGCCACGAGGTGCGCGGCCTCGAGAACCTGCCCAAGGGGCCGGTGATCCTGGCGGTGAAGCACCAGTCGGCGTGGGACACCCTCTTCTTCGACAGCATCCTGCCGGATGCGGTCTACGTACTGAAGAAGGAACTGCTCTCCATACCCTTCGTCGGCTGGCACATGCGCAAGACGGAGATGATCGCGCTCGACCGCTCCGCCGGGGTGAAGTCGATGCACCTGCTGCTCGCCAAGGCGCAGGCGACGCTCGACGCCGGACGGCAGATCGTGATCTTCCCCGAGGGCACCCGCACCGCGCCCGGCGCTTCGGTCCGCTACATGCCGGGACTCGCCATGCTCGCCGCCGCGGTGGATGCGCCGGTGGTGCCGGTGGCGCTCAACTCCGGCCTGTTCTGGGCGCGCAAGGCCTTCCTCAAGCGGCCGGGGACGATCATCGTGGAATTCCTGCCGCCGATGCCGCGGGGGATGGAGCGCCGCGCCTTCCTCAACGAACTGCAAAGCCGCATCGAGGACAAGACCCGCGCGCTCGAGTCCGAAGGGCGCAAACAGTTCTCCTCCCAATGAGTGATGTGGATAACTCTGTGGACGGAAAACCGTACATCAGTATTTTATGATATATAGGGCCGGGCGGCGAGTCGAAGCCGCTTTCCCGGCTTTGCGGCAAGCCCACGGGGGAAATTCCGGGGCCGCGCCGCCGAATCGCCGGCAGGCGCCGCGACCCCACTTAATCATCATTCAAAATCAACGGACAAAGCCGCCGCAGCGGCGGCCTGCCGCGGCGGCGGCACGACTCGGCGGCGGCCTGCGCGCCGCGCGCACCGCGCGCAGGCGGCGAAACAGCCGAGAAATCCCAAGGCGTTTCACATGGCGCTGGACCTGTGGACAACTCCTCACTAAAAATTTCCGGTTCGGGTTCCGGCATCGCCGCCGCGCCGCCCCGTCCGCCCGGCGCGGAAGCGCGCCTTCCCCTCACCGGAGCTTCCCGCATGCCTTTCTCCTTCGGCGACCTGCGCCAGGCGATTTCCGAAATGATCTGGCGCGAGAAATACCGCGCCGTCTCCGCCACCGGCGAGTCCATGGAGGAAACCCCGGCGGACACCCACGCGCGGGTCTGCGCCGGAGTGTACGCCGCCGACCCGAAGGCCGAGACCGAAGCGCCGCGCGCCGCCGCCGCGATGAACGCGATGGAGTGGTGCCCCGCCGGGCGCATTCTCGCGGGCGCGGGCACCGGCCGCGCGGTGACGATGATCAACTGCTTCGTCAACGACATGGTGCCGGACTCGATGGCGGGGATCATGGCCGCCAACACCCGCGCCGCGCTGACGATGCAGCAGGGCGGCGGCATCGGCACCGATTTCTCCACCATCCGGCCGAAGGGCGCGCTGGTGGACAAGACCGGCTCCATCGCCTCCGGGCCGATCTCGTTCATGGAGATCTGGCAGGCGATGTGCGGCACCATCATGTCCGGCGGCACGCGGCGCGGCGCGATGATGGGCACGCTCGCCGACGACCATCCCGACCTTCTCGACTTCATCGCCGCGAAGCGGCAGCCGGGGCGGCTGAGCAACTTCAACGTCAGCGTGCTGGTCACCGACGCCTTGATGCGCGCGGTGGATGCGGATGCGGACTGGGACCTCGGCTTCTCGGTGAAGCCCGCCGACCCCGCCCGCATCGTCGCGGTAAAGGAGAAGGACGGCCGCCCGTGGTACGTCTACGAGCGCCTGCCCGCGCGCGCCCTGTGGGACCGCATCATCCGCGCCACCTACGACGCCGCCGAACCCGGGGTGATCTTCATCGACCGGGTGAACGCGGCGAACAACCTGGCCTATGCCGAGACCATCCACTGCACCAACCCCTGCGGCGAGCAGCCGCTGCCGCCCAACGGCGCGTGCAACCTCGGCTGCGTCAACCTCGCCGCGCTGGTGCGCGAGCCGTTTTCCGAAGAGTCGCGCCTCGACTTCGCGCGCCTGGCGGAAGTGGCGGCGATCGGCGTGCGCTTCCTCGACAACGTGCTCGACACCACGCCCTATCCGGTGCCGGAGCAGGCCGCCGAGGCGGCGGCGAAGCGGCGCACCGGCATCGGCATCATGGGCCTCGGCACCGCGCTTCAGATGCTCGGCCTGCGCTACGGCTCCGACGACGCGGAGGCGGCGACCGCGCGGATCATGGAGACGCTGCGCGACGCCTGCTACCGCGCCTCGGTGGAGCTGGCGCGCGAGCGCGGGCCCTTCCCGCTGTTCGACAAGGAGGCCTTCCTCGACCGGCCGTTCGTCCACGCCCTGCCGCAGCCGATCCGCGACGCCATCGCCGAGCACGGCATCCGCAACGGCGTTCTCTTGACCATCGCCCCCACCGGCACCACCGCGCTCTACAACGCCAACGTCTCCTCCGGGTTGGAGCCCACCTTCGGCTGGCGCTATTTCCGCAAGGTGTTGCAGGCCGACGGCGCGCAGCGCGAGTTCGCGGTGCTCGATGCGGGCTTCCTCGCCTGGTGCCGGGTCAACGGCCTCGACCCGGAGAGCGCGCCGCTCGCCGACCTGCCTTCCTACATGGTCACCGCGCTCGAGCTTTCGGTGGAGGAGCACCTGCGCACCCAGGCGGTCTGCCAGCGCTATGTGGACGCGAGCATCAGCAAGACGATCAACTGCCCGGCGGAGATGGACTTCGACGCCTTCAGGGCGGTCTATGCGCTGGCCTACGAGCTCGGCTGCAAGGGCTGCACCACCTACCGCCCGTCGCCGCTGCGCAAACCCATCCTCAGCACCGAGGGAAGCGGCGGCGAGGAGCCGCCGCCGTGCGCCGCCCCCGCGCCGCGGCCCGAGGCGCTCTCCGGCACCACCTACAAGCTCAAGTGGCCGCTCACCGACGAAAACTTCTACGTCACCATCAACGACGTGGAGACCGAGGGCGGCGGGCGCAGGCCCTTCGAAATCTTCATCGCCTCGCGCTCCGCCGAGTTCGCGGAGCTGCTCTCCGCGCTCACCATCACCATCTCGGCGATCATGCGCCGCACCGAGGACCCCTCGTTCCTCATCGAGGACCTGAAGACGGTGCGCGGCGCGCAGGGGGCCTGGGTGCAGGGACGCTACGTCAACGGCGTGGTCGCCCTGATCGCCGAGGTGATGCGCCGCCACATGGCCGACCTCGGCCTCGGCGAAACCGGGGAGGAACCCTCCGGCGCATTGCCGCCCGCGGACTCCGGCGCGCCGGTGGGCGAGATCTGCCCGAAGTGCCACGCCCCCACGGTGTTCCGCCAGGAGGGCTGCAAGAAGTGCCTCAACTGCGGCTATTCCACCTGCGGCTAGATGAGTGCGGCGCCTCCGCCTTTTGTGAATTCTCAATCTAAAAGCGACTCCGCCTGTGGTTTTCCGGGGAGCGGCGTGCTGCCGATCCGGACGGCAATGCGCGCATAGGACGCATGTGGCGGATTTTCCGCCCCCTTCCGGCCTTGTGAATATCCGCTATCCCTATGAAAAGACTCAAATAATACGAAAGTACAGGCTCATTTATATTAAGACGTTTCTTATATATGCCGCTATCTATCTGAAAAGACTCAAAATATAGTCAGCAGCAGTGTAGCATGCCGCCGAGTTGGAAGGCTGCGCAGACCTCCGCCATATCTCACCCCCCGAAATCGCTGCTGCCCGTTCACGGCAGAAACGAGAAGGAGATGTACTGTGCGTTCCATAGACAACATCAAGATCAACGGCAAAATCGGCATCGTCATCGGCGTGCTCGCCCTGGCCTCCGCTCTCATCAGCGGCGTCGGTTATTACGGCCTGCAGGAAATGGAAGGCATCACGCAACAGGTCGGCACCTATGGCGACATGAGCCGCTACGGCGCCCGCCTGAATGCGCAGCTGGAGGCGATCAGCCGCTCCACCTACCGCTTCGCCGCCAATCCCGCCGATCTGGAAGACGCAACGCAGAAACTGAACAACGATGCGCGTCAGTTCGAGGAACGCAGCGCCAAGATGCTGTCCCTCGTCCCCGCCGAACAGAAGGCGGAGATCGAGGCGATCCGGCAGGATTTCGCGGTCTACCTCGACAAGGTGAACGCGGCGGTCGCCGTCGCCCGCAAGCAGGAAAACCTGCAGATCGGCGCGGCGCAACAGGCGATCTATGCGGCGGTCCGGGAATCCCGCACCATCGCCCGGCCGTTGGAGGAAAAGGTCAACGCCCTGGTGGCCCGCCTCAACAAGCAGAGCGACGAGGTCTCCCTGGCGGCGAGCCGAGAAGCCGACACCCTGTCGCTGCTGATGATCGCGGCCGCGGCGGCGGGCATCGCGCTCGGCATCGGCATCGGCCTGGCGATCTCCAAGAAGAGCCTGGTCAACCCGATTCACGCGGTGATCGAGGCGCTGAAGGCGCTCACCGCGGGACGCCTC
>JAQAZG010000001.1 GCA_027864655.1 Oleispirillum naphthae | reverse complement strand
CTCGGCTTCGCCTCGGACCGTTGCCTTCGGCAACGTCCCTACGAACGCCTTCGGCGTTCTCCGTGCCCCGGACCCCGGGGGGGGGGGGGGGCCCGCCCCCCCCCACGCCGTTCAGGAAGTTCTCGACGACGGTCTTGAGGCTCACCGCCTCTCCCGCCAGGGACTGCGAGGCGGCGAGCATCTGCCGCGACGCGGCGCCGGTTTCGCCCGCCGCCTCGCTGACGCCGGAGATGTTGGAAGAGATCTCCTGGGTGCCGATCGCGGCCTGCTGCACGTTGCGCGCGATCTCCACCGCGGCGGCGGACTGTTCCTCCACCGCGGCGGCGATCGCCGCGGAGATCTCGCTGAGTTCGCCGATATCGGTGACGATCCGGGCGATCGCGGTGACCACGTTGCCGGTGGACTCCTGCACTGCGCCGATCTGGTTGCCGATCTCCTCGGTCGCCCGCGCCGTCTGGTTGGCGAGGTTCTTCACCTCGCCCGCGACCACGGCGAAGCCCTTGCCCGCCTCGCCGGCGCGCGCCGCCTCGATCGTGGCGTTGAGGGCGAGGAGGTTGGTCTGGCTGGCGATGTCGTTGATCAGGTTGACCACGGTGCCGATATGCGCCGAGTTTTCGGCCAGGGCCTTGACCACGTCGTTGGTGCGCCGCGCCTCGTCGGCGGCGTTCTGGGATATCCTGCTGGCGGTATCGACCTGACGGCCGATCTCGCCGATCGAGGCGGAAAGCTCCTCCGCCGCGGTCGCCACGGTCTGCACCGAGGCGGAGGCCTGTTCCGATGCCGCGGCCACCGTGCCGACCTGGCGGTTGGTCTGCTCGGCGGTGGCGGAGAGGTTCTGCGCCGTGGCGTCCAGCTCGGTGCACGCCCCGGTGACCACGCCGAGCACCTGCGACACCTGGGAGTCGAAGTCGCGGGTCAGGGTTTCGATCGTCGCGGCGCGGCTCATCTGGGCGGCGCGCGCCGCCTCCTGCTCGGCGGCGAGGCGGTCCGCCTCGATGGCGTTCCGCTTGAACACCTCGACCGCGGCGGACATCGCGCCGACCTCGTCGGTGCGGCCGCGCGCCGGAATTTCGATGCTCTTGTCGCCCGCGGCGAGGCGGCGCATCGCCTCGGTCATCGCCAGGATCGGCACGGCGATGCCGGACTTGAGCGTCAGCGCCGCGCCGACCGCCAGCGCCACCACCACGCCGAGGATGAGGATGGTGGCGGTGCGCGCGGTGTTTTCCACCTCCACGGCGGCGGCGGCGGATTGCTGCCCGGCTTCCGCGGTGAGCTTGCCCAGATCCTCGAACTCCTTGGACATGGCGAGGAAGTCGCTGCGCAGCTTGCCGTTCATCAGGGCGGCGGCCTCCGCGGGCTGGTGCGCGCGGGAGAGCGCCATCACCGGCGCGACGTCCTTGTCGTAGGCGGCGTAGCGCGCCTCGAACTGCGCGAGCAGCGCCTTGCCGCGCTCCGAGGTGAGAAGCGTGCCGTAACTCTTGCGTAATGCATCCAACGCCTTCAAATAATTGGTATGCTGGCCCTCGAAGGTTTTCATTTCGGCATCGTCGGTGGAGAGGACATGCATGTATTCCAGGGTCCGGCGGGCCGCCAGGAGGTAGCGAATTTCTCCGTTGACCTGAATCCCGGGCATACGGACTTGCGATAGCTCCGACGTCGCGGCGCTCATGCGGGACATCTGCTGCAAGGCGCTGCCGCCCATCGCCGCCACGAACGCCGTCAGCAAGGCGAACACCAGCAGCAATTTGCGTCCCAGTTTCAGGTTGTCGAACCATCGCATGACGTGTTGCTCCCTATTGCGTGTCGCGGAAAAAAAGCCGCCTCAAGGGAGAAACCAGGGAATGGCATAGTTCGAAGGTAGTACGCGCCAGACTGGAAAACCCTCGAGGAAAAACCTCTAAAAGGATTTGTGGCAATCGCCGAACGCCTCGTGCAGAGTGAATAATTCGTTGCCCGAGAGACAAAACAACCCTGTAGCTTTCCCTTGAGGGGGGAGAAGCCGTGGTCCCTGAGCCGACCGTTCGAGCCGTGAGACGTGGAAACTCCAAATCATACTCGAACGCCGTGCCGGGGCCGGAGGTCGCCATGTGCAGAAAAACGTTAAACGCGTTTTTCGTTAAACGCAATACACGAAATGCTGTCGTGTCCGTACTTCGCGTGCGCTGTATTTTTGCGCCGTCAGTGCCCTCGATTAAAAAATCGTATGACCGCGTATTTGCAACCGGAAAGGGTTGCGCGCTCGGGAGGATGATCCCATGGCCCGGCGCTTGAAGCCCAGAACCCCCTTTGCCGAGCGTCTGATCGCAGCGCGCGCTGGGATGACTCGTGCGGAACTGGCGACGCACCTGAACTGTCCCCTGACCACGGTGGCGGGGTGGGAGCGCGGCGTCAGCTTTCCGTCTTCCGACAATCTGGTGCGTCTGTCGGACCTGTTGCAGGTTTCCCTGGACTGGCTGATCGCCGGCCGCGGTTCGGCCGGGGACAGGGTTCTCGCCGTGCAGGCCGATCCCGACGAGGAGCTTCTGGAAACCATCTTCGAAAACCTGCAGATGCTCGCGGCGGAGGAGGACGTCTGCCTCGAGGACGGCCGCTGCATCCGCCTGATGGCGCGGCTCTACGGCGACCTGATGCGCGCCTTCACGGGCAAGGCGGAACGCCGCATCGGCCTGCGCGCCCTGTCGGCCCAGGTCCGGCGGGAACTGACGGACGGCAAAAACCTGCTCTGAGCCGAATCCGCGCGGAAATCCGCGTTGCCCGATCGTGCCCGTGGACAACCGGGGGAGAGCTTTGGCAGAGTGCCGGGGCCTCTCCACCGTTGGGCGCATGCGATGCTGAGCTATCTCCACCGCTATCACGCCGGAAACTTCGCCGACGTGCACAAACACCTGCTGCTCACCCGGGTTCTCCTGGCGCTCGGGCGCAAGGCGTCGCCCTATTGCGTCATCGACACCCACGCCGGGGAAGGCATTTATGATCTGGCGTCGGCGGAATCCCTCGCCGCGGGGGAGGCGGCCGAGGGCGTGGCGCGCTTCCGCGCGCTCCCCGGCGCGCCCGATGCGGCGGCGGCCTATGCCGCCCTGGCGGCCGATGCGGCGGCCTATCCCGGCTCGCCGGAGATCGCGCGCCGCCTGATGCGGCAGAACGACCGCCTGCTGGCGGTGGAACTGCACCCCCAGGCCTTCGCCGCGCTGAAGCGCGCGATGCGGGGCGATGCGCGCGTCCATCTGCACCGCCGCGATGCGCTGGAGGCTCTGGTGGCGCTCGTGCCGCCGCCGGAAAAGCGCGGCGTCGTGGTGATCGATCCGGCCTACGAGGTGAAGGACGAATACCGCAGCGTGCCCGCCGCGGTGGCCAAGGCGTTCGCGCGCTGGCGCGCCGGAGTGTTCCTGGTGTGGTATCCGTTGCTGCCGGAAGGGCGGCACGAGGCCCTGGTCGCGGCGCTGGCCGGGGCGGGCTTTCCCGAGCTTCTGATCAGCGAATGGCATCGCCGCGCGCCGGAGGGCGGGCGCGGCCTCTACGGCTCGGGCGTCGCCGTGGTCAATCCGCCGTGGAAGCTGAAGGAAGAGGCGGAGGAAATCGGCGCCTGGCTCGAAACCGCCGGATTCGGCGGACGCCCCGAGTTGCGCTTTTTCTCCTCCGCAGAGGTGAAGCCCCGGTCGTGGGAGTGACCGGGGCTTCTGGGCCTTTAGGGATGGTACGTCTGTGGGCCGACGGGAGATGAGGGGATGTCGAGGGGTGTCGAAACCACAAACCAGCCGGAAGAGAG
Organism: Oleispirillum naphthae; assembly: GCA_027864655.1. GTDB lineage: Bacteria > Pseudomonadota > Alphaproteobacteria > Rhodospirillales > Rhodospirillaceae > Oleispirillum > Oleispirillum naphthae. The sequence goes on along the minus strand of JAQAZG010000001.1, from coordinate 465,941 downwards.
TATCCCGTGAAGCCGGAGGTAAATCAGTGAAGCGCTTCACACAATCTGAGCGACATGCGATTTTGTGCGCGCGGCGACGGCTGGACAGGCATCCGGCGGCATGCTCTGATGCGGCTTTCCCGGCGTGAAGGAGAAGGCAGGAATGCGGCGCAGCGGCAAGATCGGTGTGGCGGTGGCGGCGCTCGGCGTGCTCGCCTTCGGCGGTTTCAAGGCGTTCGAGCACGTGGCGGAGGGCAAGGCGCGGGCGCGCCTCGATGCGCAGTTGGCGGACCTCGGCGTTGCCGAGTCCGTGCGCTACGGCGCGGTGACGGTCTCGCCGTTCTCGCGCGGCGTCACCGTGGCGGACCTCGCCTACAGCGAGGAAGGCACGGTGGTCTGGCGCATCGACCGGGTGGAGATGGCGGACCTCGCCGAGGATTCCCAGGGACTCCTGCGCGACGCCGTGGTCGGGGTGCGGGGCGTGCACCTCGCCTTCGCGCAGTGGAGCAAGGACTGCGCCGAGACCGGGGCTTCCTGCGGCTATGCCGCGGACGCCCAGGAGATGCTCGACAACGGCGTCGAGGAACTCCTCGTCGATCTCGACTTCGCCTATCACATGGACGATGCGGCGAAGCGCCTGCGCCTCGCGGGCGGGCTGACACTGCGCAACTACGTGGCCTTCTCCACCAAGCTGACGGTGGGCGGCCTTTCCGCGGCCACCCTGCGCGACGTCGGCGTCTGGGGACGCGACGCGCTGCAAAGCGGCGTGCCGCCGATGATCGCCGTCGCCCTGTTCGGCCAGACCGTGGGCAAAACCATCGAGAAGGTGGAACTCGGCGATTTCGGTTTCACCATGACCGATCTCGGCGGCGTGCGCCGCCATGCCGAAATCCACGCCAAGGACACCGGCGACAGCCGTCCGGTGGACGATATCGTGCGCGAACAGGTCACGGCGGTGCAGGCGGACATCCGCACCGGGACCCAGCCCTGGATGCCGCCGGAATTCACCGAAACCATGGCCAAGGCGCTGGAGCCCTTCGCCTATCAGGGCAAGCCGCTGCGCATCCGCACCACCGCCGCCGCGCCGCTCCTGCTGTTGCAGCGCGGCCCGGCCGGGCTACAGGCGGGCCCCGACCTCGCCGACCCCGCCCGCCTGTTCCAGGCCCTCGCGCCGAAGGTGGACAACGCACCGCTGTGAGCGGGGTATAAAATAAAAACTTTGCGGGGAGACTCGGTCTCCCCGCACCCCTCATAACGGGTTTTTCGCCGCGTGACGGTCTTATCGCGCTGCGCGAGGGGTCCAAGACCCCTCGCAAAGTTTTGGTTTTTCAAACCTCCGCCAGCGTGCCGGCGATCAGGTTCCAGAAGTTGGCGACGCTTTCGATGCCGACGCGTTCGTCCGGCGAGTGGGGTGCGCGGATATTGGGGCCGATCGAGGCCATCTGCCAGTTGGGATAGGCGGCGCCGAGGATGGCGCATTCCAGGCCCGCGTGCACCGTGGAGATTTCCGGCGGGTTGCCCTTCTGCGCCGCGTAGACGCGGGAGAGCAGGGAGAGGATCGGCGCGTCCGGGTCGGGCCGCCAGCCGGGGTAGGGCGCGCCCGGCGCGCAGCTGCCGCCCGCCAGGGCGAAGGCGTCGGCGATGCGGCCGCACAGCGCGTCGCGCGCCGCGTCCACGCTGCTGCGCACCATGCAGACGATGCGCACGCCGTCGTCCGCCGCGGCGATCACGCCGACGTTGCTGGAGGTTTCCGGCGTGCCGGGCAGGCTGTCGCTGAGGCGCGCAATGCCGTCCGGGCAGGCGTTGAGCGCGCGCAGGAAGGCCAGGGTTTCCGTGGCGGAAAAGGCCGGGGCGGGCTTGGCCGCGGCGATCGCGGCGGTCAGGCCGGGGTCGGCGGCGGCGATTTCGGCCGCGGCCTCCGCCTCGACGGCGGCGATGGCGGCCTTGGCCGCGGCGGCCTCGGCGGGGTCGAGCAGGATGGCGGCTTCCGCCTCGCGCGGGATGGCGTTGCGCGCCGAGCCGCCGGACATCGCGGCGAGGCGCAGCGACGGCGCGGCGTCCGCCGCGGCGCGCAGCATCCGCGCCAGCAGGCGGATGGCGTTGCCGTGGCCCTTGTGGATGTCGAGGCCGGAGTGCCCGCCCTTCAGCCCGCGGATGGCGACGGAGAGCGCCGCCGCCCCGGCGGGCGGAGCCTGCCGCGCCATCGGCAGGTGGATGGCGAGGTCGCGGCCGCCGGCGCAGCCGATGGTGATGCGGCTTTCGTCCTCGCTGTCGAGGTTGAGCAGAATCGAGCCTTTCAGCACGCCGGGGGCGACGGCGCGCGCGCCGTTGAGGCCGATCTCCTCCTCCACGGTGAAGAGGAATTCGAGCGGCCCGTGGGGCAGGGTTGCATCCTCCATCAGCGCCAGCATCGCGGCGGCGCCGATGCCGTTGTCGGCCCCCAGCGTGGTGCCGGTGGCGTAGACCCAATCGCCCTCCACCCGCGGGCGGATCGGGTCGGCGCGGAAGTCGTGCTGCGTCGCGGCGTTGGCCTGCGGCACCATGTCCACATGCGCCTGGAGGATCACCCCCGGGCGGCCTTCGCGGCCCGGCGTGGCGGGCTTGCGCACGATCAGGTTGCCCTTGACGTCGATCTCGGCGGAAAGGCCCTTGGCGGCGGCGCGGTCGCGCAGGTGCGCGATCACCGCGGCCTCGTGCCGCGAGGGATGCGGAATGGCGCAGATGTCGGCGAAGGCGGACCACAGGGCGGCGGGGGAAAGCGCGGCGAGCGGGGATGCGGACACGGGAGAACTCCACGAAGCGGGATGGGAAAGGTTCTATATGGAAGCGGATTTACGGCGCATCCAGAGGGCGGGGGCGTTTCAGCCGCCCGAGGGTCAGCGGCAACAGCTCCACCGCCAGCACGCCGCCGAGAATCAGCGCGCAGCCCTGGAGTTCCAGCGGGCTGAGGCGCTCTCCCAGGAGGATCGCGCCGGCGATGGCGGCGAACACCGTCTCGCCGCTGAGGATGATCGAGGCGTCGGCGGCGGGGGTGTGGCGCTGTCCCACCACCTGTAGGGTGAAGCCCACGCCCACCGACATCAGCCCGGAGAACGCCAGCATCGGCCAGGCGGCGACGGCCATGCCCCAGTGGAACGGCTCGCCGGTCAGGCCCCAGACGGTGCCGAGCGCGCCGCACACCGCGAACTGGACGCACGAGATGACGAAGGGCGCGCCGAGGCGCGCGGTCATCGCGCCGATCAGGAGGATGTGGCAGGCCCAGAACACGCTGCCCGCCAGCACCCAGGCGTCGCCTTCGCGCAGGGTGTCGAGCGCGCCGCCGGACATCAGGTAGGCCCCGGCGACGCAGGCGGCGGCGGCGGCCCAGATCGCCGGGTGCGGCGCGTGGCGCAGCACCAGGAAGCCGAGAATCGGCGTCAGCGGCACGTAGAGCGCGGTGAGGAACCCGGCGTTGGCCACCGAGGTTCCGGCGATGCCGATCTGCTGCAACAGCGCGGCGGAGAACAGCACGGAGCCGGTGAGAGCCAACCAGGGCAGGGCGGCGGGTTCGAGCCGCCAGCCGTTGCGGCGCTTCGCCCGCGCCTCGGCAAGCGCGAACGGCAGCACCGCCGCCGCGCCCATGAGGAAGCGCAGCCCGGTGAAGGTGATCGGTCCGATATGGCGCATCGCCATCTGCTGGATCGAGAAGGTGACGCCCCAGATCAGGGCGGCGGTGAGCAGCAGCAGGTTGGCGTACAGGCGGCGCATCGGGATGAACTTTCGCTTCGAACGGGACGAGGGAGTTTTATACCGCGTGTGGAAAACCGTTCAAGACGCGGTGGCGACGGAATTGTACCCTGCCAATAAAATGTTGTGGCGCGCCTCCGCGCGGCATAAGGTGCGCGAAAAGCCACGAGGATACCCCTGCCGATGAGTCCCAACCCGACCGTTGACGGCGTGCCGCTTCTGCAAGTCGAGAACATCCATAAACGCTTCGGCGGCAACGAAGTCCTGAAGGGGGTCTCGCTCAGCGCGCGCACCGGCGACGTGATCTCCATTCTCGGTTCCAGCGGCTCGGGCAAGAGCACCTTCCTGCGTTGCATCAACTATCTGGAAACTCCGGATAAGGGCCGCGTCATCCTCGGCGGCGAGGAGATTCACACCAAGACGGCCAAGGATGGCCGCGCCGTGCCCGCCGACCACCGGCAGTTGGCGCGGCTGCGCGCGCGCATCGGCTTCGTCTTCCAGTCGTTCAACCTGTGGCCGCACCTCACGGTGCTGGAGAACGTCATCGAGGCGCCGGTGCAGGTGGCGCGGAAACCGCGCAAGGAGGCGGCCGCCCGCGCCGAGGCGATGCTCGCCCGCGTCGGGCTTTCCGACCACATGGGGCACTATCCGGCGCACCTCTCCGGCGGCCAGCAGCAGCGCGCGGCGATCGCGCGGACCCTGGTGATGGATCCGGAGGTGATTCTCTTCGACGAACCGACATCGGCCCTGGACCCGGAACTGGTGGGCGAGGTGCTGCTGGTGATGCGCTCGTTGGCGGAAGAAGGACGCACCATGCTGATCGTCACCCACGAGATGGGCTTCGCCCGCGAGGTGTCGAACTGGGTGATGTTTCTGCATGAAGGCAAGGTGGAGGAACAGGGCCCGCCGGAAAAGATCTTCAACCGGGCGGAATCGGAGCGGGTCCGCCAGTTCATGTCCAGTCACGTGAGTTGAGACGCCGCTTTGGGCGAACAGGGAAGGAAGCAAGGAAAATGAACCTGACCAAGATGTGGGTGAAAATGGCGGTGGCCGCCCTTGCGGTGGTTGCGGTTTCCGCCTCCGGCGCGCGCGCCGCGGAGAAGCTGCGTATCGGTACGGAGGGCGCCTATCCGCCCTTCAACATGGTCGATTCCAAGGGCGAGTTGCAGGGCTTCGACGTCGATATCTCCAAGGCCCTGTGCGCCAAGATGAAGGCGCAGTGCACCTTCGTGAAGCAGGACTGGGACGGCATGATCCCGGCGCTCAACAAGCGCAAGTTCGACGCCGTCGTCGCCTCGATGTCGATCACCGAGGAGCGCAAGAAGGCGGTGGACTTCTCCGAGCGCTACTACACCAACAAGTTGCAGTTCATCGGCAAGAAGGGGGTTCCGCTCGACATCTCCGCCGACGGGCTGAAGGGCAAGACGGTGGGCGCGCAGCGCGCCACGATCAGCGGCCAGTGGCTGGAGAAGAACCGTCCCGGCGCCGACATCAAGCTCTACGACACCCAGGAGAACGCCTACCTCGACCTCGGCGCGGGCCGCCTCACCGCGATTCTCGCCGACGCCTTCGTCAATTACGAGTGGCTGAAGTCCGACGCGGGCAAGGACTACGAGTTCAAGGGCAAGCCGGTGTTCGACGGCGACCTCATCGGCATCGCGGTGCGCAAGGGAGACCCCCTGCGCGGCAAGCTGAATGCGGCGATCAAGGAGATCGTCGCGGACGGCACCTACGCGAAGATCAACGCCAAGTACTTCCCGTTTCCGATCTATTGATGCGTGAAGACCTCGGCGGGGCATGACCCCGCCGAGGCATTTTCATTCCGGATTTTTCGTTCGATGATGGATCTGCACGGCTTCGGCGCGCTCCTGATGACGGGGACCCTGGTGACCTTGCGGCTCACCCTCTCCGCGCTCAGCCTCGGCCTGGTGCTGGGGCTGCTCGGGGCCGCGGCGAAGCTTTCCGAATTTCCGGCGCTGCGCGTGCTCGGCAACGGCTATTCCACCCTGGTGCGCGGCCTGCCGGAGTTCCTGGTGGTGCTGACCTTCTACTTCGGCGCGACCGACGTGCTGATGGCCGTCGCCGCGCGTTTCGGCTACGACGAATACATCGAGGTGAGCGCCTTCGCCGCGGGCACCGCGGCGCTCGGCTTCATCTTCGGGGCCTACGCGTCGGAACTCTTCCGCGGCGCGATCATCGCCATTCCGCCCGGCCAGGCGGAGGCGGCGCGCGCGCTCGGGATGAACCGGCGGCAGACCTTCTTCCGCATCACCCTGCCGCAGGTCTGGCGGCTCGCCCTGCCGGGGCTGGGCAACCTGTTCATGATCTTGATGAAGGATACGGCGCTCGTCTCCGTGGTCGGCCTGGAGGAGTTGATGCGCGTCACCTCCTTCGCGGTGGGGCGGACCAAGGAGCCCTTCACCTTCTACCTCGTCGCCGCCCTGATCTACCTCTGCCTCACCTCCGCCGCCTCCCTCGGGCTGCGGCGTCTGGAAAAGCGCGCCGGACGCGGCGTGCGGGAGCTCGCCTGATGGACTGGGACGTCGTCCTTGGGATGCTGCCGCAGCTCGCTCTGGGCGCGGTGCTGACCCTCAAGCTCCTGGTGGTCTCCGGCGCCGCCGGGTTCTGCATCGCGGTGCCGATGTCGCTCGCCAAGGCGTCGCGCACCTGGTGGGTGAGCCTGTTGCCGCGCACCTACGTGTTCTTCTTCCGCGGCACGCCGCTCCTGGTGCAGCTGTTCCTGGTGTATTACGGCCTCGGCCAGTTCGTGACGGTGCGCGAAAGCTTCTTTTGGCCGGTGATCTACGACGCCTACTGGTGCGCCATCCTCACCTTCTCGATGCATACCGGCGCCTACATCACCGAAATTCTGCGCGGAGCGATCCAGGCGGTGCCGCCGGGCGAGATCGAGGCGGCGCGCGCCATCGGCATGACCCGCGCCCAGGTCTACCGCCGCATCGTGCTGCCGCGCGCCTTCCGCATGGCGCTGCCCGCCTACGGCAACGAGGTGATCCTGATGCTCAAGGCGAGCGCGCTCGCCAGCACCATCACCCTGCTCGACATCACCGGCGCGGCGCGCACCCTCTACGCCAAGAACTACCTGCCGGTGGAAACCTTCGTCACCGCCGGGGCGTTCTACCTCGTCATCACCTATACCCTCACCCACATGCTGTGGTTCCTCGAACGCCGCCTCCACCCCGAGCGCAAGGAGCCGGTGACCATCGTCGGGTGATGCCGAAATTTTCTGAAAACTAAAACGTTGCGAGGGGACTCGGTCCCCTCGCGCGCCCCCCAAGTTTTTCGCCGCACAGCGGCCATCAACCGTCACGCCGCGTGATGATTTTATCGCGCTACGCGCAAGAACCAAAGTTGCGGCGGTCGGCTTCGATCTCCGCAAAGTTTTTGCTTTCTCCCCCAGCCCTTCGGCTACGCTACGGCGATGAGCGATTTTCATCCGACTGCGGAGACCGTTCCCGCCGTTCCCGGCGCATATGTGCTGGCGGTGGCGCTCGACCGCGCAGCGGCGGGGCTGCCGCCCGGGCGGTATCTCTATTGCGGCAGCGCCAAGGGCCCCGGCGGGCTGAAGGCGCGGCTGGCCCGGCACATGCGCAAGGGCAAGGCGGTACGCTGGCATGTGGACCGCCTGACCGAGGCGGGGCGGGTGTTGGGCGCATGGGCGTTCCCCGGCGGCGACGAGTGCGCCCTGGCGCAGCGGCTGGCGGGGGCGGGCTTTCCGGTGCCGATTCCGGGGTTCGGCAGCAGCGACTGCCGGGTGTGCGAAAGCCACCTGCTCGCCTGGCCGGAAGGCGCGGGCTTGCCCTGGGAGGACGAATCATGGACCTGACGCGGTCCTGAGCCTAGGCGGGCTGCGGCGTGCCGCGCGATGTTCGGCGGAGCTGTTTGTAGATGGTGCTGCGGGCCACGCCGAGCCTGCGGGCGGCGTGGGAGACGTTGCCGTCGCATGCCGCGATGGCGTCTTCGATGGCCTTGCGTTGTATTTCCTGCAACGAGACCGGCGTTGCGAGAGCCGCTTCGGCCCTCGGGGAGGCATCGGGTTCCGCTGTGCCCGCCTTATGCGGCGCGTGATTCTGCCGCACGTGTTCCGGTTCGATCCGGTCCCGGCAGAGATGCACCGCCCGGGCGATGGTGTTGTCCAGTTCCCGGGCGTTGCCCGGCCACGGCCTGTTTTGCAGGACCGACAGAGCCTCCGGGCTGATTTCCAGGTTGGGTTTCATGAACCGCACCTTGTACTTTTCGAAGAAGTGCCGGGCCAGGAGGCCGATGTCTTCGGGCCGGGAGCGCAGGGACGGGATCTGGATGGTCAGCACGTTCAGCCGGTAGAACAAATCCGCCCGGAAGTTGCCGCGGCGCACCTCTTCGTGGAGGTCGCGGTTGGTCGCCGCGATGACCCGGATATCCACCGGCAGCGGTTCCGCGCCGCCGAGGCGGACCACCTCGCGGTTGTGGAGAACCCGCAGCAGCCGGGACTGCAGTTCCAGGGGCAGTTCGCCCAGTTCGTCGAGGAAGACGGTTCCGCCGTTCGCCAGTTCGAACTTGCCGGGACGGCCGCCGCGGACCGCTCCGGTGAAGGTTCCCTCCGCGTAACCGAAAAGCTCGCTTTCCACCAGGTCGCGCGGCATCGAGGCGCAGTCGATGACGACGAAAGGCGCGGCGTTGCGGCTGCTGGCCTGATGGATGGCGTGGGCGAACATTTCCTTGCCGGTGCCGCTTTCCCCGTGGAGGAGGACGGACAGATTGCCGGAGGCCGCCATGCGGGCGAGTTCCACCGCCGTGCTCATCGCCTCGCTGCGGAAGATGATGTCGTCGAAGGTGAAGCCGGCCTTGGTGCCGGACAGGCGGCTGACCAGTTGGTGCGCGTCCTTGATCTGCCGGAAATGGTCGAGGGCGGCGATGATTTTGCCCCGGTCGTCGAACATCGGCACGCAGGTCTTGAGAATGTGCACCGTGCCGTCGGCCAGCTTGATGAACTGTTCCTCGTCGATCAGGGGCTTGCCGGTCTGAAACACCCTGCGCACCTTGAGGTCCGAAAAGATGAACTCCGTCAGCTTGTGGCCGACGAGCTTCTTTTCGGTGGTGTGCAGAATCTTGGCCGCAGGCGGGTTTGCGTGGGTGACGGTGAGATCCGGCAGCAGGACGATGAAGCCGGACGACATGGAACTGACGATGCTCTCCGAGAAGCGGTCCCTGTCCCGCATTTCCTCCATCCATATGCGGTTGGACAGTTCCCTGCCGAGAGACGCCAGCACGGCCTGCGCCAGAACCGCGGTGGAGGGGGGCCAGTCCTTGCGCATCGGCGAGACGGCCATGAATCCCTTGCCCGTGGTCAGGCAAATCTTGCGGCACGAGGACAACGGCGCGCGCGAAAGCTTCGGGCCGTGCACGGCCAGAGGGATCGCCATGCAGCAGCCCCGCGAACAGAAGACGGGGGCCGGGCGGCTTCCCTCGGCCGCGATCAGCCTGCGCAGTTCGGCGAGGTGCGGAATCTTCCCCGGCGGGGAGGCCTGATCCGGAGCCTCCGGCGCGACGGTATGGAGGTCGAGAATCCGGCCGTCGTCATCCACCAGCGCCATGTGGAGGCCTGGCAGGACGCCGGGCGGCAACAGCTCCATGGTCAATTCTGCAAGGGTCGGGCAGGGCATCGTACTGGTCCGCCGGGATCTTGCGAAAGCGTCTGGATAACGGAGACGGCGAAAGCGAAGATACCGTCCGTTCCGGCGGATTGCCGGAACGGACGACCTATGGGGAAAGACTATCAGGGCAGAAAGATCTTAGGCAAGACATAGAAGCCGATGCTCATGAAGCCGAGCCAGAAGACGCACAGGAAAGCGCATATGCCCCAGGCCTCCTTCAGCTTCATGCCGACGAGGGCGAGCGCCGGAATGAGGTAGAGCGGCTGCAACAGGTTGGTCACCTCGTCACCGGCGACGAACGCGTTCATCACATACGGGATGTGCGCCCCGAGCTGTTGGGCGGCGTCGGTGAGAATGCCGCCCTGAACGATCCACTGGCCGCCCTGGGAGGGAATGAACAGGTTGAGCAGGGCCGCGCTGAGGAAGGACAGGGTGTAGAAGCTGTCGGCGCTGCCGACGGTGGCCAGCATGTTGGAGATCGCCTTGTCCAGGCCGGAGGCCGTCATCATGCCCATGATGCCGCCGTAGAAGGGGAACTGAATCATCACGTCGGTGGCGGACCGCATGCTGTCGCGGTATGCGCCGAGGAACTTGCTGGGAGAACTGTAGAGGAAACAGTTCAGGGTCAGGAACATGAAGATGACGAAGTTGAAGTTCAGGGACGGCAGGATGCCCTTCTGCAGGAAGGAGCGGACGATCAGGATCAGGCCGGTCAGTCCGATGATCCACATCAGCGCGCGGCTGCGGTTCATGAACCCGGCGATGGTCTGCTCCTTGTCTTCCTCGACGTCGGAGGCGCCGCTGGTGATGTCGCCCTGGTATTCGATCACCTCGTCCTGCGGCGGACGGGTGAAGATGCACAGCAGGAGGATGAGGAAGAAGGTGCCGAAGAACAGGATGGTGTTGACCGGGTTGTAGACGGAGACATCCTGCGTGATCACCCCGATCTTGCCTGCCAGGAAGTGCCCGGGGGAGGCGGAGAGGGCATAGATGCTGGCGCTCGGGCACCAGGTCTGGCCCAGGATCATCATGCTGTAGCCCGCCGCGATCATGAAGGGGAAGTGAAGCCCCTTGACGTTGCGCGAGAGGTACATCGCCAGGATCGGCGTGAGGATGGTGGAGAACGCCCAGTTGATCAGGGAGGATGCCACGCCGAAGACCAGCAGCACGACATAGGCCATGGCCGGGGTCTTGGCCATGCGGGCGACCGCGGCGAGGCCGCGGGCCACGGTCGGGGCCTTGGCGGCGGCGGCGCAGGTGACGACCATGAACGACATCTGGAAGGCGAAGGCGATCATGCTCCACAGGCCCTTGTACCAGCCGTCGATCAAGACCAAGGGGCCGCCGCCATGTACGGCGAGGCCGAGAGCGAAGGCGATCAAGGTTAAAATAATGCAGAAGACGAACGATTCCGGGATGATTCTATCTGCGGCGAACTGAAAGCGCTTGGAGAGACTCCACAACATGTCTGTTCCTCCTTTGACGTTAAAAAAACGGATGGACAGCCTGTCCCCTGTTGTCTGTTCCGGCGTCTATCGGCCGGATTTTACTTGCTTTTCCGCCACGTCCAGCAGGTAGTCGCGCAAGGCGTCGCGGGATGCCTGCTGCCTGTCGGCCGGCCAGTCCTGCAGACCCTTTCCGGTCTTGAAGCCGAGTTCGCCGGCGGCAACCTTGTCGAGCACCACGGGCGAGGTTTTATGGCTGTCGCAAAGGGCGGGCAGGATGTAGTCGTGAATGGCCCGGGTGAGGTCCAGTCCGACCATGTCCGCGTTTTCCAGCGGACCGAGAATGGGCAGGCGCATGCCGAAACTGAGGCGCACCGCCTCATCGACGGTGCGCGGGTCGGCGATGCCCTGCTCGACGATGGAGATCGCCTCCCGCCACAGGGCATGCTGCATCCGGTTGGCAATGAAGCCGGGCACGTCCTTGCGGCAGTGGACGGGGTGTTTCCCCACGCGGCGGAGCAGGTCCATGGTGAATTCCACGGTTGCCGGGGTGGTCTCTCCGGCCTGCACCACTTCGACCAGGGGGATGAGGTAGGGCGGGTTCCAGAAATGCGTGCCGACGATGCGTGCGCGATGCCGCGAGGTGGAGGCGATCTCGGTGATGCTCATCACCGAGGTGTTGCTGGCCAGAACCGCCTCCGGTTTGCTCATCGCGTCGAGGCGGCTGAAGATGTCCTGTTTGAGCGTCATGTTCTCGGGCACGGCCTCGACGATGAAATCCGCGCTTTTGGCCGCTTCCTCCAGGTGGAGGGTACAGGTTATGCGGGCGGGGGCGGCCTCGGCCTCGGCCTGCCCGATGATCCCTCTGGCGGCGAAGGCGCCGAGGTTGGCCTTGACGCCGGCGATGGCCTTGTCGAGGAAGTCCTGCCGGATGTCGTAGAGCGTCACGTCGTGGCCGTGCAGCGCGAAGACCTGCGCGATGCCATGCCCCATGAGCCCCGATCCGATGACCGAAATGCGTTCGAGCGTAGTCATTGTCGCCTCCCAGGTTCAGCGTTTCGCAACGCCGAGGATCGCCCGCGCCTCGTCCGGCGTGGCGAGGTCCTTGTCCAGTTCGCGGATGACGCGGCCCGCGCGTTCGACGAATTCCGCATTGGAAGCGGCAAGCCGGTCCTTGCCGTACATGACGTTGTCTTCCATGCCGACGCGCACGTGTCCGCCGAGGGCGAGCGCCGCGTAGAAGATCGGCATGTGGCCCCGGCCGATGCCGAATGCGGACCAGGTGGACTCCGCCGGAATCAGCCCCCTGAGGAAGACGAGGTTTTCCACCGTGGCGGCGATGCCGCCCGCGGCGCCGAGGACGAACTGGTAGTGCAGCGGCCCCTTGAGGAAGCCCTTCTTCTGATAATACAACGAGTTGTAGATCATGCCCGCGTCGAAGATCTCGATCTCCGGCTTGACGCCGTTGTCGTTCATGGCGGTGGCCAGCCGTTCGAGAAACGCGGGATGATTGATGAACAGGCTGTTGTGCATCCAGTTCATGCTGCCGCAGTCGTAGGAGGCGAGCTCCGGCTTCAGCGCGATGAAGTGCGCCATGCGGGTTTCGTCCGTGGCGTTGAGGTCCCCCGAGGTCGTCAGGTTGAGCACGATATCGCATCTTTCCCGGACCAGGCCGACCGTCTCCTTGAACCGCTCCGTGTCCATGGTGCCTTTGCCCTCGGCGTCGCGCATGTGCAGGTGCGCCACGGCGGCTCCCGCCTGCCAGCAGGCATAGACGTCGTCCGCTATCTCCTGCGGCGTCAGGGGGATGGCCGGGTTGTCCTTTTTGGAGGGCCAGGCTCCGGTCGGTGCTACGGTCACGATGACCTTTCTGCTGAGATCGCTCATGTTTTTCCTCTACGACATGGACTGTTCGCGTGTTTTTCGGGTTCCATCGCCACAACCATAGCAAACGCCAAGCCAACGCGTTTTTCCCGCGGATGGCGTAGCCATGGCAGGCGGAAAGCGCGGCATGTGCCGGGAAATGCAGGGAATATCGAAAGGGCGGAGCCCGGCGGACGATGCCGGGCCCGGGAATGGGGCGTGATGGCGACAGGGATATGTATTTAAAGACTACACTTTGTGTCTCTTAGGAAGACGATGTAGCCAAACGGAACGGTCTCTGCGCGCTTTGCCTGCGGGCATGGGCAAAAGCGGGCGGGCGGCCGCGGCGCGCCGTGCGCCGCGGCCGGTAGGTCAGGCGGCGGCGCCGGGCGGCGCGGCGCGCTTCTCCAGCAGGTCCAGCAGCGGCTTGAGGATGTCGATGGGCATCGGGAACACCACCGTGGAGTTCTGCTCGCTGGCGATTTCGCTCAGGGTCTGCAGGTAGCGCAACTGCATCGCCGAGGGGGTCGCGCCGAGGATGCGCGCCGCATCCACCAGTGTCTGGGAGGCCTGGAACTCCGCCTCCGCGTGGATCACCTTGGCGCGGCGGTCGCGCTCCGCCTCCGCCTGCTTGGCGATGGCGCGCACCATGCTTTCGGTCAGTTCGACGGTGCGGATTTCGACGTTGCTGACCGTAATCCCCCAGGTCTCGGTGTGGGAGTCCAGAATGCTCTGGACGTCGGCGTTGAGCTTCTTTCTCTCGGAGAGAATCTCATCCAGGTCGTGCTGCCCCAGCACCGCGCGCAGGGTGGTCTGCGCCAGCATGTTGGTGGCGGGCTGGTACTGCTGCACCTGGATGATCGCGCGCTCCGGATTGACCACCTTGAAATAGACCACGGCGTCCACCTTCATCGACACGTTGTCGCGCGAGATCACGTCCTGGCTGGGAATCTCGATCACGTGGACGCGCAGATCGACGCGCACGATGACCTGGATGAAGGGGATGAGCAACACCAGCCCTGGCCCCCGGATGCCGCGAAAGCGTCCGAGGGTGAAGACCACGGCCCGCTCGTATTCGCGGAGAATCTTCACGCTCAGGGCAAGCAGCCCGGCCACCGCCACGATGGCCGGAACGACGATGTACGCGGTTGAGAGCGGCATGGCAGGCTCCTTTCCGGGCGGCGGCGCGGGCGCGCCGTGCGCCCGCGCCGATGGCCCATCCCTGTCATATCGGTGCGCGCCGCCGCTATGGCAAAGGGGGAGGGGTCAGCGCGGCTTGCCGAACGGCAGGCGGGAGAGCGAGGTGATCGCCGCGAGGGTGGCGAAGCCGGTGCCGAGGAAGAGCGCGCCGTTCGCGCCCGCGAGCCCGGCCTGCCCCAGCATCAGCGCCACCAGGGCGGCGCCGATCGACTGCCCGGTGAGGCGCGCGGTGCCGAGCATGCCGCTGGCCGCGCCGCTGCGGTCCATCGGCGCGGCATCGAACATGGCGCGGTTGTTCGGCGCCTGGAACAGGCCGAAGCCTAAGCCGCACAGCGCCATGCGCCAGCAGATGTCCGGCAGGCTCGCCCCGGGCCCGATAAAGCCGAGCGCCGCCATGCCGAGGGCGAGCAGCGCGAGCCCGACGCCGCCGAGGATGGCGGGCGGATAGGCGTCGGACATCCGTCCGGCGAGCGGCGCGACCACCGCCACCGCGAGCGGCCAGGGCATCATCATCAGGCCCACCTGTTCCGGCGGATAGTGCAGGACCAGCTGGAACAGGAAGGGCAGCGCCACGAAGGCGAGAAGCTGCGTCGCGAAGGAGGCGATGGAGGTGCAGACCGCCAGCGTGAACGCCGGAATGCGCAGGAGGTCGAGCGGCAGCATCGGCCGGGCAGAGCTCCGCGCCCGCCGCACCAGGAAGACGAAGCAGGGCACGCAGGCGAGAATCTGCGCCGCGGTGGCGTACCACGGCAGATTGTGGCCGAAGCTGTCGATCGAGGTGACGATCAGCCCGATCGCCGCGGCGCTGAGGACGGCGCTCGGCCAGTCGAAGCGGTGCGTGGCGCGCTGGCTGTCGGGCAGGCTGGGGATGCCGAGGCCGACGGTGATGATCCCGAGCGGGATGTTGACGGCGAAGAGCCAGCGCCAGTCCACCACCGCCAGGGCGAAGCCCGCGAACGCCGGGCCGACGGTGGAGGCGACGGCGACGACCAGCGCATTGATGCCGACGGCGGCGCCGAACTTCTCGCGCGCCACGGTGTGGCGCAGCACGGCGATGTTCACGCTCATCATCCCCGCCGCGCCGAGGCCCTGGACGATCCGCGCGGCGGTGAGCTGGGCGAGGGACTCCGCCAGCACGCAGCCGACCGAGGCCACGGTGAACAGCGCGATGCCGGTCAGATAGACCACCCGGTAGCCGAAGATCTCGCCCAGGGCGGCGAGCGGCAGCAGCGTCATCACGATGGCGAGCTGGTATCCGTTGACGATCCAGATCGAGGCCGCGGCCCCGGCGTGGAAATGCGCGGCGATGGTCGGCAGCGCGACGTTGGCGATGGTGCCGTCGAGCACCGCGAGGCTCAGCCCCACGATGATCGTGGCCCAGGCGAAATAGCGGCGCGGCGCGGGCAGGCCGTGCCCCGCGGCGGCGGCGGCGCGAAGCTGGAGACGTCGTTTCTGAACGCAGGCGGCGGAAGGTTTCGGTGGAGACACGGGTACCTCGACTGATCGGTCGTTCCG
This sequence comes from Oleispirillum naphthae, assembly GCA_027864655.1. Taxonomy (GTDB): domain Bacteria; phylum Pseudomonadota; class Alphaproteobacteria; order Rhodospirillales; family Rhodospirillaceae; genus Oleispirillum; species Oleispirillum naphthae. The sequence goes on along the minus strand of JAQAZG010000001.1, from coordinate 450,562 downwards.
GGCATCCGCCCCGGAACCGCGCTTCTGCGCGCGCAAACACCCCCCCTGTCTCCCCCAGGACTGCGCACGATAGCAGATTCCGGCAAAACCGGAAGAGCGACGATGCGGCACGTGCGCCGCCGCCCGGGCACGGCCTCCGGCACGCCCGCGGCGGCCCCCGGAAGCCGCCGGGGGAAACGGCAAAGGGGTCATCCGTTGCCGGATGACCCCTTGAAGCCGATGGTGGGCGCGACAGGGATTGAACCTGTGACCCCTGCCGTGTGAAGGCAGTGCTCTCCCGCTGAGCTACGCGCCCCCGTTCGCGGTGAGGGGCGATGTTTAGCCTTTCCCCGCGCGGCCTGTCAAGTGGCAATCGCCTCGGTTGCGGGCAGCATGGCGAGCGCGTGCGGCAGGGCGGCGAGGCCGTCGATCAGCGCCTCCGCGCCGAACTCCGCGGGTGGGATGCGGGTGTAGCCGTAACTCACCGCGACGGCGCGCATCCCGGCGCGGTGCGCGCCGTCCACGTCGTTGATCGAATCGCCCACCACCACCACCCGCTCGGGCGAAAGCTCCAGCCGGTCGGCGGCGTGCAGGAAGGGCTCGGGGTGCGGTTTCAGGTGCGGCGTGGTGTCGCCGCCGACGACGATGTCGAGCAGCGGCAGCAGGGTGAAATCGCGCAGCAGCGAGATCGCCGGGGTATAGGGCTTGTTGGTGACCACGCCGAGGCGGTAGCCCATTCCGGCAAGCCCGGCGAGAATTTCCGCGGTGTACGGGAAGAGCGCGCACCCGGCGGTGGGGTCGGCCTCGTAGTGGGCGGAAAACCGCGCGGTGAGGGCGCGCAGGCGCGCGTCGGAGTCCGGCGCGTCGCCGGTGGCGGCATAGGCGCGGGCGACCAGAACCTTGATGCCGTCGCCGACCATGGCGCGCACCTCGGCGTCGGAGACGGCGCGGCGGCCGTCCTCGCGCAGGACGGCGTTGAGGCTGCGGGCGAGCGCGGGCAGGCTGTCCACCAGCGTGCCGTCCAGGTCGAAGAGGATGGCGCCATAGCCGTTGGGGTCCGTCGCCGCGGCTGAGGTGTGGGGCATCTGGTGTCTCATGTCATTGGAACGAAAGGGTCTTGCAACGCATCGTAACATGGAGTGATTGGCCGAATCCGGTCAACTGTGCTGACATGTGGTGTCTCGCGGGGGAGTATGCTACAGACGTTCCGGCGTTTCGCCCCGGTGAAAATTTTCTCGCACAGGTGTTTTTTCCGATGTCCGAACCTTCCGTCGCCGCGGTCATCCTCGCCGCCGGGCTGGGCACCCGGATGAAGTCCGAGTTGCCGAAGGTGATGCACCCGGTCTGCGGCCGCCCGATGCTGGCCCATGTGCTGGCCCTGATGGATGAACTGGCGGTCGCCCGCCGCGTCGTCGTTTCCGGCCCCGATACCCCCGCAGTTGCGGCTCTGGCCGAGGCGTCCGGCGCGCAGGTGGCGGTGCAGGCGGAGCGCCTGGGCACCGCGCACGCGGTGCTGGCGGCCAAGGGCGCGCTCGCCGGGCATGGCGGGGACGTTCTCGTCGCCTTCGGCGACACGCCGCTGATCTCCGCCGAAACCGTGCGCCGCGCGCTCGATGCGCGGCGCTCCGCCGCCGATCCGGCGGTGGTGGTGCTCGGTTTCGACGCTGCCGATCCCGGGTCCTACGGCCGCCTCATCCTGGGGGCGGGGGGCGCGCTCGAGGCGATCGTCGAGGCCAAGGACGCAACCCCCGAACAGCGTGCGGTGACGCTCTGCAACTCCGGCGTCATGGTGCTCGACGGGCGCATCGCCTGGGACCTGCTTTCCGCGGTGGGCAACGCCAACGCCAAGGGCGAGTACTACCTCACCGACGCGGTCGCGCTGGCGCGCGCTGCGGGCCGCGCCTGCGCCGTGGTGGAGGGCGCGGAGGAGGAGTTCCTCGGCGTCAACACCCGCGCCGACCTCGCAGCGCTGGAGGCGACCGCCCAGACCCGCCTGCGCGCCAAGTGGCTGGCCGGGGGGGTGACGATGACCGACCCCACCACCGTCTATTTCAGCGCCGACACGCGGCTCGGCCGCGACGTCGTCATCGATCCCTTCGTGGTGTTCGGCCCCGGCGTTTCCATCGGCGACGACGTGACGATCAAAAGCTTCTGCCATTTCGAGAACGCGCAGGTGGCCGCGGGGGCGATCCTCGGGCCCTATGCGCGGCTGCGCCCCGGCGCGGAGATCGGGCCGGGCGCGCACATCGGCAACTTCGTCGAGATCAAGAAATCGCGCGTCGAGGAAGGGGCCAAGGTCAACCACCTCACCTACATCGGCGATGCGCGCGTCGGCGCGGGGGCCAACGTCGGCGCGGGCACCATCACCTGCAACTACGACGGCTTTACCAAGAGCTTCACCGATATCGGCGCGGGGGCGTTCATCGGCTCCAACACCTCTCTGGTGGCGCCGGTGACCGTGGGCGACGGCGCCATCGTCGGCGCGGGTTCGGTGGTCACCCACGAGGTTCCGGCGGACGCGTTGGCGGTCACCCGCGCGCCGCAGAAGACTTTGGCGGGCTGGGCCGCCCGCTTCCGCGCCAAGATGCGCGCGGCGAAGGCGAAGAAGAACTGAGACCAGACAACATCGGGCGAGAGAGCCCGGGGAGCGATCGGGCATGTGCGGTATCGTCGGAATTATCGGAAAGTCGGAAGTTGCGCCGTTCCTTCTGGACGGCTTGAAGCGCCTGGAGTACCGGGGCTACGACAGCGCGGGCATCGCCACGGTGACGGCAAAGGGCATCGACCGCCGCCGCGCCGAGGGCAAGATCGTCAATCTCGAAGCCGCGGTGGAAAAGCGGCCGATCCACGGCGCCACCGGCATCGGCCACACCCGCTGGGCGACCCACGGCGTGCCCAACGAGACCAACGCCCACCCGCATTCCGACGGCACCGTCGCCCTGGTCCACAACGGCATCATCGAGAACTTCCAGGAACTGCGGCGCCAACTCACCGCGCAGGGCCACGTTTTCGAATCCGAGACCGACACCGAAGTGGTGGTGCACCTCATCTCCGCCGGAATCTCCGCCGGAAAGACGCCGAAGCAGGCGACGCAGGACGCCCTACAGCGCCTCAAGGGCGCGTTCGCTCTGGCGATTCTGTTCACCGGCCACGACGGGTTGATCATCGGCGCGCGCAAGGGCTCGCCGCTCGCCATCGGCTACGGCGAGGGCGAGATGTTCCTCGGCTCCGACGCCCTGGCGCTTGCGCCGCTCACCCGCCGCATCTCCTACCTGGAGGACGGCGACTTCGTGGTGCTCGCCGCCGAGGGCGCGCAGATATTCAACCTCCTCGGCCAGCCGGTGGAGCGCGACATCCACATCACCCAGCTGTCCGGCGCGATGATCGGCAAGGGCGCCTACCGCCACTTCATGCTCAAGGAGATCTACGAGCAGGCGACGGTGATCGGCGACACCCTCAACAGCCACTTCAACCCGGTGGAGCGCACCCTCACCCTGCCGCCCATGCCCTTCGACCTCTCGGCGGTGGAGCGCGTCACCCTGGTCGCCTGCGGCACCTCCTATTACGCCGCGATGGTCGGCAAATACTGGATCGAGCGCTTCGCGCGGGTGCCGGTGGACCTGGATATCGCCTCGGAGTTCCGCTATCGCGGCTCGCCGGTGGAAAAGGGCGGGCTCTCGGTGTTCATCTCCCAGTCCGGCGAGACTGCGGATACGCTGGCGGCGCTGCGCTTCTGCCGCGACGCGGAGATGCATACGGTGGCCATCGTCAACGCGCCGGAAAGCACCATGGCGCGCGAAGCGGACGCGGTGCTGCCGACCCTGGCCGGGCCGGAAATCGGCGTCGCCTCGACCAAGGCGTTCACCACCCAGCTGATCGTGCTCGCCTGCCTCGCCATCGTGCTCGGCAAGGAGAAGGGGGCGCTCGACCGCGACGGCGAGGCGGCGCTCTCCAAGGCGCTCACCGAAATCCCCGCCTACGCCACCGAGGTGCTGAAGAGCGACGACCACATCCGCAGCATCGCCCAGACCATGCTCGACGTCGCCGACGTGTTCTACCTCGGCCGCGGCACCGCCTATCCCATCGCCCTGGAAGGGGCGCTCAAGCTCAAGGAAATCAGCTACATCCACGCCGAGGGCTTCGCCGCCGGCGAGATGAAGCACGGCCCGATCGCGATGATCGACGAGACCGTGCCGGTGGTGGTGGTGGCCCCGCCGGACGAACTCTTCGAAAAGACCGCCTCCAACGTCGAGGAGGTGATCGCCCGCGGCGGCCGCGTCGTCTTCATCGGCGACGCCGACGGCGTGGCGCAGTTCAAGGGCAAGGCTTTCGCCACCATCACCATGCCCACGGTCAAGACCTTCGCCGCGCCGATCCTCTACGCCATCCCGGTGCAGCTGCTCGCCTACCACATCGCCGCCCTCAAGGGCACCGACGTGGACCAGCCGCGCAACCTGGCGAAAAGCGTGACCGTGGAATAAAAACCGGGCCGGGAGGCCCCTTGACCCCATAAACTTGTCTTTGCCGCGAAGCGGCAGACAACGCCTTTGCGGCAATCGCAACAGGTGGATGGCGCTTCGCGCAAAAACCATCAAAGTTATGGGGAGCGCGAGGGGACCGAGTCCCCTCGCAAAGTTTTTGTTTTTTCCGGGGGCTTACCCCGGCTTGTGGCCCATCGACTTGGCGAGGCGGCGCGCCATGATCGGCGCGACGACGACGACGACGATCAGGCGCACCGTTTGGAACGCGAGCACGAAGCCGAGGTCCACGTTCGTCGAGGCGGCGATGATGGCGATCGAATCCGCGCCGCCGGGGCTGGTGGCGAGGTATGCGGTGAGCATGTCGATGCCGAGCACCCGGGTCAGCAGCCAGCCGATTCCCGCGCAGAAGATCATCAGGCCGATGATCGAGCTCATCATGTGCGGCAGCTTGGCCGCCACCGTCCTCATGATCTCGGCGGTGAAGCGCAGCCCCACCGTCCAGCCGATCATCGCATAGGCGAACAGCAGCAGGGGCTGCGGCAGGACCAGGTCGAGCAGGCCTAGGCTGCGCAGCACCGCGCCGATGATGAGCGGGATGAGAAGCGAGCCGGAGGGTATCTTCACCACGCGGCTGAGGATGACGCCGCCGACGATGAGGGCGAGAGTCTCGGCGAAGGGCCGCAGTTCCGGCACGGCGAACCAGCCGGGGCCGGACGGATGCGGCGCGGCGGCCCCGGCCGAGATATGGGCGATGACGGCGGCGGAGAGCGCGACGCAGAGCACCCGCATGTATTGCATGAAGGCGACGATGCGGACGTCGGCTCCGAACTCCTCGGCCATCACCACCATGGCGGAGGCCGCGCCCGGCGAGTTGCCCCAGATTCCGGAGGTGCCGGGCAGCATCCGCCAGCGGCTCATCGCCCAGCCGACCACGCCGCTGGCGATGACGGTGCTGAGCACCACGCTGAGGAAGAGCATCCAGTTGCCGAGGAAGGTTTTGAGGATGTCCGGCGTGACGGCGCCCGCCATCATCGCGCCGATCACCGCCTGGGCGAGGATGTAGACGCGTCCGGGCACTTTGAGCTTTGCCCCGTTCAGGGCGACGATGATGCCGGAGGCCATGGCGCCGAGCAGGAGCGCGCCGGGCAGGTCGATGATTTTGAGAATCACGGTGACCGCGACGCTCATAAGCAACAGGGCGGCCCATTGGCCGCGCGGACCGAACTTTGCAAGCATGAAACCGGACAATCACAGAAGGAAAGCCCGCACAAGGTAGGCCGACCGGACGCGCCTGCCAAGGCCCGGCGTGCGTTCATCCCCACTGATGCCGCCGCGCCAGAGAGACGAACGCCCGCAGGGCGGGAGAATGCCGCCGTCCGGAAACGGTGGCGAGCACCACGTTGCGGCTGATCTCCGGCTCCACCAGGGGGCGGGTTGCGATGCCCGGCAGCATCGGCAGGAATTCGGGGATCACCGAGCAGCCCAGGCCCGCGAGGATCATCGCCTGGATCCAGTCCTCGCGCTCGGTCTCGTAACAGATGCGGGACTCGGCGGCGGGGTCGGGGATGCCGAGCGCGTCGAAGTGTTCGGGGTACTCGCAGTTGACGCGGGAGAGGTAGTCCTCGTGGTTCAACTCGGCGAGCGGCACCACGTCCATCGCCTCGAAGCGGTGCCCGGGGCGGAAGGCCACCACATAGGCCTCGCGGAACAGCGGCAGGGTGTCGAAGCGCTCGGGCAGGTGCGGCAGGGCGAGCAGCGCGGCGTCCAGATCCCCCGCCAGCAGCATGGCGGAAAGCTCGCGCCCCGGCGCGTCGTGGATGTTGAGGACGGCCGAGGGCACCAGGGCGCGGAAGCGCTTGAGAAAGTCGATCAGCCGCGCCGGGCCGATGGTGCACATCGCGCCGATGCGCAGGTTGGCCTTTTCCAGGTCGTGGAAGCTGCGCGCCTCGACGCGCGCCGCCTCGCTCGCCTCGTAGATCGCCTCGAGGTGCGGCCGGGTGAGGCGGCCGAGATCGGTGAGGTGGGTGAGGCCGCGCTCGCGGACGAACAGCGGGCCGCCCAGTTCCTCCTCCAGCTTCCGGATCGCCTTGGTGAGGGAGGGCTGCGCGACGTTGCAGGCCTCGGCGGCCTTGGTGAAGTTCAAGGTCTCGCACAACGCCACGAAGTAGCGGACCTGATGCATCTCCATCGGGAACGTCCCAACCGGTTGCCGTTCCTCAAGAAATGGGGGCGCGCGGCGGCCCGGCAAGAGCCGCCGCGGCGCGGGGCGGGGTTACTTCTTCATCATCGCCGGACCGCGCGCATTTCCGGCCGGTCCCTGCATGGCGTTGCCGGGCTTGGTCATCGTGTCGCCCGGCTTGGTCATCGTGTCGCCGGAGGTCGTCATCTTGTCGTCCGGCTTGGTCATCGCGCCGGCGGGCTTCATCGCCTCGCCGGAGGACATCATCGCGCCTTCGGACTTGGGCTTCATCTCGGCGGCCGAGGCCACGGCAAGCGGCGCGGCGGCGATGGCGGCGATCAGGGCAAGGGTGTGGAACGTGCGCATGAGGCTGTCTCCTCGCGGGGGTTGACCTGAGAATCAGTCTCAATCAACGCCGCCGCACGGGGAAATACCGATGCGCTATGGTTTCCATAGCCGGGGAGGGCGGGGCTCAGAACAGGCGGTTGAACGCCGCCACCGCCGCCGCCGGACCCTCCGGATGCGCCCACACGGCGCTGCTCACCGCGAGGAAGTCCGCCCCCGCTTCCACCAGCGGCGCGGCGTTGTCCACGGTGATGCCGCCGATGGCGACGCAGGGCACGGTGAACAGTTCCGACCACCAGACCAGGATCTCCGGCTCGGCGGTGGATTTCGGAATCTTCGTCGGCGTCGGATAGAACGCGCCGAAGGCGACATAGTCCGCGCCCTGTTCGCCCGCGGTCATCGCGAGGTGGCGGGAATCGTGGCAGGTGATGCCGACGATGGCATCCGCGCCGACGATCTTCCGCGCCTCGGCGTAGGGGGTGTCCTCTTGCCCCACGTGCACGCCGTCGCAGCCGAGTTCGTGGGCCAGGTCCGGGCGGTCGTTGATCAGGAACGCCACGCCGCGCTCCTGCGCGAGGGGCCGCAACAGGTCGCAGGCGCGGCGCACCGTGTCGTCGTCCACGTCCTTGAGGCGCAACTGCACGCAGGCGACGTCGCCCGCGTCCAACGCCGCGGCGAACGCCCGGGCGAAGGCGGCGGGGTCGGGCAGGGCGGGCGGGGTGATCAGGTAGAGGCGGCAGGGCATGGCGTCGGGTTTCCGGAAAAAGGGTTTATCCCCGGACGCTAGAGCAAATTCCGCGCGGAGGGAAGGGTTCGGCTTTGCGTGCGCCGCCGCGCCGCCGCATCATGGGGCATCGTCATCGGAGGAACCGCCATGCCGTATCAATACCTGAACGTCGAGACCAAGGGGCCGGTGGGGGTGATCGCGCTCGACCGCCCGGACGCCCTCAACGCCCTCTGCACCCCGCTGATCAAGGAACTGGAGGCCGCGCTCGCCGCCTTCGACGCCGACGACGCGGTCGGCGCGGTGGTGCTCACCGGCGGGGAGAGGGCCTTCGCCGCCGGGGCGGACATCAAGGAAATGGCGGGCAAGACCTATGCGGACTGCGTGCGCGAGAACTTCATCACCGACGGGTGGGAGGCGGCGTCGCACCTGCGCAAGCCCCTGATCGCCGCGGTGGCGGGCTATGCGCTGGGCGGCGGCTGCGAACTGGCGATGATGGCGGATTTCATCATCGCCGCGGAGACCGCGAAGTTCGGCCAGCCGGAGATCACCATCGGCGTCATCCCCGGCGCGGGCGGCACCCAGCGCCTCGCCCGCGCGGTGGGCAAGGCGAAGGCGATGGACATGGTGCTGACCGGGCGGACGATCGATGCGCACGAGGCGGAGCGCATCGGCCTGGCGGCGCGGGTGGTGCCCGCCGACGCGCTGCTCGACGAGGCGCTGGCCGCGGCGGCGCGCATCGCCGGGATGGGGCGGCTCGCCGCGCTGGCGGCGAAGGCGGCGGTGAACGCGGCGTTCGAGACGACGCTGGCCGAGGGCCTGCGCTTCGAGCGGCAGAGCTTCCACGCGCTGTTCTCCACCGCGGATCAGAAAGAGGGGATGGCCGCCTTCGCCGAGAAGCGCAAGCCCGCCTTCACAGGCCGTTGAGCCACGCGGCTGCGGCGGCGGAAAGCGCCGCGGGGTTGGGCCGCGCCACCGGCGGCGGAAAGCGCCAGTGCGGCGGCCCCGGCGGGCCGAGCAGCAGGGTAGAGCCCTGCGCCGCGGCGATTTCGGCAAGCGCCGCGGCGACGCGGGGCGGGGCGTCCGCCTCCGGGTCGAAGCGCAGGGCGGGCAGGGCGAGGCGCAGCCCCGCCTGCGCCAGTCCGGCGGACCCGCCGCAGTGGAACACCACCGGCCCGGGCGGAACCGCGCCTTCCGCCGCGCAGGCGTCGAGGAAGGCGCGCATCCACGCCGGCCCCAGAACTTCCGCCATGTCCGCCGGGGTTTCCACCTGCACGGCGCGGCCGCACGCCGCGGCGGCGGCGAAGGCGGCAAGCGCCTGGGCGCGGTCGTTGGCGATCAGAACCGGTAAGTCACGGAAAGTCACGTTGCTTGAATACCTGCGATTGACGTCAAGGGGTTCCGGAATTATCCTTAAGTCCGCTTCACGGAATACGGCGATAATACATTGAAACCATTCGCGGTATATAAACTTTCTCGTATCGAAGCGGCGCTGCGCCGCCTCGACGCCGCGGTGGCATCCCTGGAGAGCGCCGCCGAGCCGTGCCCGGCGGGGGATATCCCCGTCCTCGGGGCGGACGACGGGGCGGAAACCGCCCGCCTGCGCGACCGTTGCGACGCCCTGGAAGCGGCGGCGCAGCAGGCCTCGGAGGGTATCGGAGACACCATGGCGCGGCTCAAGCGCCTGCTGGAAGGATAACCCCGTGGCCCAGGTCACGCTGACCATCGCCGGACACCAGTATCACATTTCCTGCGACGATGGGCAGGAGGCGCAGATCGGCCGCCTCGGGCGCTACCTCGACCAGCGCGGGCGCGAACTCACCGCCGCGATAGGGCCGATCCAGGAAAATCTGCTGCTCGCCATGGTCGGCCTTCTCATCGCCGACGAACTGGCCGAGACCTACGGCGAGCTCGAGGAACTGCGTGCCGCCTCGGGTTTCGGCGGGGCGGAAACCAAGGCTGCGGCGGAAGCCGTGGCGGTGGACGCCATCGAAGCCCTCTCCACGCGAATCGAAACGATTGCCGAACGGCTGCGGGGTGCTTAAGTTAAGGGTAAGGCGGGTGCTGTGCGATGCGTTAGGTCCGCGACATCACTGGGGCCAACGTTGATAGTAAGGGAGCCGTCCCTGACCTGACCGTGGTCTGGTCACATGGCGCCCACTTTGTTGGAGCGGCCCTTGTGGATTCCACACACCGACGGTCGTAACGGCCCCGCTGCTTCCCTGCCGACCGTCCGATAACCGGCGCCGCCCATCGGGGGCGGCGCACGCACGAGGGGGTGCGTTGGTCATGCTGATGCCGTCTGTTGTGGGCGAGTCCGTGGCCGCGACGAAGCGGGCCCTGCGCGGCAACGCCAAGTTCCTGCGCGGCCGTATCGACGCCGTGGACCGCCGCCACGCGGCGGAAAGCGTGGTGCGCCATGCGGCGACCGTGCCTCTGCTCGCGGTGCCGCCGGAAAACGGCGTGATCGCCGCCTACTATCCCATCGGCGGCGAACTCGACACGCGGCTTCTGGTGGACTGGCTGCGCCAGGTCGGCTGGCGCATCGCGCTGCCGGTGGTGGAGACCATCGACGCGCCGCTGATCTTCCGCGAGTGGGCCGCCGACGCGGTGCTGGAGCGCGGCCCCTTCGAGACGCGGCATCCCCCGGCCGACGCGCCGCGCTGCGTTCCCCACGTGATCCTCATGCCGCTTTTGGCCTTCGACGCCGACGGTTACCGCCTCGGCTACGGCGGCGGCTATTACGACCGCACCCTGGCGGCCCTGGCGGAGGCGGGCTACCGCGTTTCCGCCCTGGGCACCGCCTTCGCGGTGCAGGAGATCGAGATGGTGCCCCATGAGTCCTGGGACCGCCGCCTCGACATGGTGTTGACCGAGCGGGGCGTCCTGCCCCTGCGCGACGGGCTGCGCGCCCATCGGAAGAGCGGCGAGTTTTCATGAGAATTCTGTTTCTGGGTGACATCGTCGGGCGCAGCGGACGCTCCGCCGCGCTCGACGCCTTGCCGGGTTTGCGGCGCGACTTGAAGCTGGATTTCGTGGTGGTGAACGGCGAGAACGCGGCGCACGGCTTCGGCATCACGCCGAAGATCTGCACCGACTTCTACGAGGCGGGAGCGGATGCGCTGACCACCGGCAACCACGTCTGGGACCAGAGGGAACTGATTTCCTACATCGACGGCGACGCGCGGCTGGTCCGCCCCGCCAACTTCCCCAAGGGCACGCCGGGGCGCGGCGCGGCGGAGATTTCGCTGCCCGACGGGCGCAAGGTGCTGGTGGTGCAGGTGATGGGCAGGCTCTTCCTCGAGCCGCTGGACGATCCCTTCCAGGCGCTGGAGGACATCCTGTCGCGCTACCGCCTGGGGGCCACCATCGCGGCGATCGTCGTGGACGTGCACGCCGAGGCGACCAGCGAGAAGATGGCGCTCGGCCACGCGTTCGACGGGCGGGTCTCCCTGGTGGTCGGCTCGCACAGCCATGTGCCCACGGCGGATGCCCAGGTGCTGCCGGGCGGCACCGCCTACCTCACCGATGCGGGCATGTGCGGCGACTACGATTCGGTGATCGGCATGGGCAAGGACGTGGCGATCTCCCGCTTCACCCGCCGCGTGCCGGGCGACCGGCTGACCCCGGCGGACGGCGAGGCGACGCTGTGCGGCGTCTTCGTCGAAACCGACGACCGCTCCGGACGGGCGCTCTCGGTCGCGCCGTTGCGCATCGGCGGCCGGCTGCGGCAGGCGTTCCCCGAGGGTTGGCGGAACACAAAAGCTTTCCGGGGGGACTCGGTCCCCCCGTACCCCCCATGACTTTGGTTTCTTGCGCGTAGCGCCATAAGCCTGCGGTGGTTGCGACCGAAGTGCCGTCTGCCGCTGCGCCGCGAAAAAAGTCATGAGGGGCGCGGGGAGACCAAGTCTCCCCGCAAAGTTTTTGTTTTTTTGCAGCCTCGTTCCCCACCCGCTTTGGGGGTTGCGTTTTGCGGGCGGCTGATCGGATAATGCCGCGCGCATTTCACGGGCGCCGCCGTCAGGGGATGGCGGCGCGTTTCCACGTACCACAGGTTATCCATGGCCGGTCATTCCCAGTTCAAGAATATCATGCACCGCAAGGGTGCGCAGGATGCCCAGCGCGCCAGGCTGTTCACCAAGCTCGCACGCGAGATCACGGTTTCCGCCAAGTGCGGTCTGCCCACTCCGGACTCCAACCCGCGCCTGCGCGCGGCGATCGCCGCGGCGAAGGCGCAGAGCATGCCCAAGGACAACATCGAGCGGGCGATCAAGCGCGCCCTGCCGGGCGGCGACGATACCAACTACGTCGAAGTGCGCTACGAGGGGCGCGGCCCCGGCGGCGTGGCGCTGATCGTCGAGGGTCTCACCGACAACCGCAACCGCACCGCTTCGGAAGTCCGCTCCACCTTCAACAAGCTGGGCGGCCAGATGGGCGAAACCAACTCGGTGGCCTTCAACTTCGAACGCATCGGCCTGATCCAGTATCCGCCGACCGCGGCGGATGCCGACGCGATGTTCGAGGCGGCGCTGGATGCGGGGGCGGCGGATGTGGTTTCCTCCGAAGACGGCCACGACGTGATCACCGGCCCGGACGACCTGCACACCGTCAAGGACGTGCTGGAAAAGGCCTTCGGCGAGCCCGCGGTGGCGCGCCTGGATTGGAAGCCCACCACCACCGTGGACCTCGACGAGGAGACCGCCGCGGCGGTGATGCGTCTGGTCGATGCGCTGGACGACAGCGACGACGTGCAGCGGGTTTCCGGCAACTACGAAATCTCGGACGAGGTGGCGGCGCGCCTGGGACTCTGAAGGTCCGCCGCCATGGGTGCCGTGGAGCGATACGCATGCGGTTGATCGGACTGGACCCGGGGTTGCAAGTCACCGGCTGGGGCATCATCGAGGCCGAGGGCAACCGTCTGTCCTATGTCGGTTGCGGCGTGGTGACCTCCGAGGCGAGGCTCTCCCTGGCCGAGCGCCTGACCATGCTGCATGCGGGGATTCTCGACGTGCTGAAGCGCTACGCCCCCGACGAGGCGGCGGTCGAGGAAACCTTCGTCAACCGCAACCCCACCTCGACCCTGAAGCTCGGCCAGGCGCGCGGCGTAGTGATGCTCGCGCCCGCGCTCATGGGCCTTCCGGTGGCGGAGTACCCGCCCAATCTGATCAAGAAGACCGTGGTCGGCACCGGCCATGCGGCGAAGCCGCAGGTCGGGCTGATGGTGCGCGCGCTGCTGCCCGGGGCCGACCCGCAGGCCGCCGACGCCGCCGACGCCCTGGCGGTGGCGATCTGTCATGCGCGCTACCGCGCCTCCGGCCAGACCCTGGAACAGGCGATCCGCCGCGCGGAAGGCGGGCGGCGATGATCGCACGTCTGAAGGGGCGCATCGAGGCTCTCGACACCGACACCGCGATCATCGATGTGGGAGGCGTCGGTTATCTGGTGTTCTGCCCGGCGCGCACGCTCGCGCGCCTCGCCATCGGCTCCGCCGCCGCGCTGTGGGTGGAAACCGTGGTGCGCGAGGATGCGATCCTGCTCTACGGCTTCCTCGACGCGGAGGAGAAGACCTGGTTCCGCCGCCTCACCACGGTGCAGGGGGTGGGGGCCAAGGTGGCGCTCGGCCTGCTCTCGGTGCTCGCCCCGGATGCGCTGATGCGCGCCATCGCGGCGGGCGACAAGGCGGCGCTGGGGCGCGCCTCCGGCGTCGGGCCGAAGCTTGCGGCGCGCATTCTGTCCGAACTCAAGGACAAGGTGGGCGGCTTCATCGCGCCGCTGCCCGCGGGCGTGGCCGCGCCGTCGCGCGCCGCCGCAGCCGCCGACCCGCGCGCCGCCCTGGCGGAGGATGCGGTGTCCGCCCTGGTCAACCTCGGCTATGCGCCGAGCGACGCCTTCGGCGTGGTCGCGGCGGTGATCTCCGCGGCGGGCGAAACCCTGCCGGGGGTGGAAACGGTGATCGCCCGCGCCCTCAAGGAATTCGCGCGGATGGGCAGCCTGGGGGGTGAGCGGCGATGAGCGGCTGGGACGACAGCGAGGATCGGGTGGTCTCCGCCGCGGCGCAGCCGGAGGATGCGGACGTCACCTTGCGTCCGCGCAGCCTCGCCGACTTCCTCGGCCAGCCGGAGGCCTGCGACAACCTCGCGGTTTTCGTCGCCGCGGCGCGCACCCGCGGCGACTCCCTCGACCACGTGCTGCTGCACGGCCCGCCCGGCCTGGGCAAGACCACGCTGGCGCAGATCGTCGCGCACGAACTCGGGGTGGGCTTCCGCGCCACCTCGGGGCCGATGATCGCCAAGGCGGGCGACCTCGCCGCGATCCTGACCAATCTCGAGGCGCGGGACGTTCTCTTCATCGACGAGATCCACCGCCTTTCCCCCGCCATCGAGGAAGTGCTGTATTCCGCCATGGAGGACTTCCAGCTCGACCTGATCATCGGCGAGGGCCCTGCGGCGCGCTCGGTGCGCATCGACCTGCAACCCTTCACCCTGGTCGGCGCGACGACGCGCGCCGGGCTTTTGACCACGCCCTTGCGCGACCGCTTCGGCATTCCGTTGCGGCTGCGTTTCTATTCCACCGAGGACCTGACGCGCATCGTGCTGCGCGGCGCGGCCAAGCTCGGCCTGCCGATGACCGACGACGGCGCGGTGGAGATCGCCCGGCGCTCCCGCGGCACGCCGCGCGTCGCGGGCCGCCTGCTGCGCCGGGTGCGCGACTTCGTCACGGTGGCGGGGACGGGGCGGGTGGACAAGGCGTCGGCGGACGGCGCGCTCAATCGGCTGGAAGTCGATGGCCTCGGACTTGACAGCCAGGACCGGCGGTATTTGCTATGTATCGTCGAGTCCTATGGCGGCGGGCCGGTGGGGATCGAGACCCTGGCCGCCGCCCTGGCGGAAGAACGCGACACCCTGGAGGAAGTCATCGAACCGTTCCTGATGCAGCAAGGCATGGTGCAGCGCACGCCGCGCGGGCGCGTGCTTTCGGCCAAGGGGTATCGCCACTTGGGCCTCGCCGCGCCGCCGCGCGGGCCGGAACAGTTGGGCCTCCTCGACGAACCCGGCGAGGCGGACTGACCGATGACCATGGCTTCCCCCCAGATCGCGGAGACGGCCGAAGGCGGCCGCTCGCATTTCGACGGCGACGAGCACGTGCTCACCGTGCGCATCTATTACGAGGACACCGATGCGGGCGGCGTGGTCTATTACGCCAACTATCTGAAGTATGCGGAGCGCGGGCGTTCCGCCCTGTTGCGCCTCGGCGGCTGGGAAAACGGGCGGCTCTCCCGCGGCGAGTATGCGGGCCAGGCGGGCGGCGTGGCCTTCGTGATGCGGCGGTTCGAGGCGGACTACCTGAGGTCGGCGATGCTCGACGACCTGTTGGAAATCCGCACCCGCGTGGTTTCGGTGGGCGGCGCCACCCTGGAAATGGCCCAGACGATCCGCCGTGGCGAGGACGTTCTGGTCGAGGCGCGGGCGAAGCTCGCCTGCGTTTCGGCGGCGACGCAGCGCCCGGCGCGCATGCCCGAGGCGCTGCGCGCGGACATGACGGCGCGGTTGGTAAAGAGTTGATCGGCGCCCGGCGGCTCCGGGCGGTGAAGGAAAGGCGAAGCGTATGGAAGCGCAAACCGATTTGTCGATGATCACCCTGTTCTTGCGGGCGGATTTTGTGGTCAAGGCGGTGATGATCGCCCTGATGTGCGCCTCGGTGTGGTCGTGGGCGATCATCTTCGAGAAGATCCGCAGGCTCACCTGGCTCAACCGCCACGCCCGCGACTTCGAGGAGCAGTTCTGGTCCGGCGGGCCGCTCGACGACCTCTACGACCGCATCGGCAAGAACGCCCACGACCCGATGACCGCGATCTTCGTCGCGGCGATGCGCGAGTGGCGGCGCTCGATCGAACGCTCCCGCAACGAGGCGCCCTCGCTCAAGACCTCGATCGCGCAGCGCATCGAGCGGGTGATGCAGATCACCAGCGAGCGCGAGGTCGAGAGCATCGAAGCGCGCATGGGCTTTCTCGCCTCCACCGGCTCGGTGTCGCCGTTCATCGGCCTGTTCGGCACGGTGTGGGGCATCATGAACAGCTTCCACGCCATCGGCATGAGCAAGAACACCTCGCTCGCCGTGGTCGCCCCGGGCATCGCCGAGGCGCTGTTCGCCACCGCGCTCGGCCTCGTCGCGGCGATTCCCGCGGTGATCGCCTACAACAAGCTCTCCACCGACATCGACCGCTACGCCAAGCGCCTGGAGATCTTCTCCGGCGAGTTCGCGGCGATCGTGTCGCGGCAGCTCGACGAAAGGCGCTGACATGGCTATGGCGGTTTCCGGCGGGCGGCGGCGCAACGGGCGGCGCAAGACGGCGCGCATGTCCGAGATCAACGTCACCCCGATGGTGGACGTGATGCTGGTGCTGCTGGTGATCTTCATGGTCACCGCGCCCCTGATGACCACCGGCGTGCCGCTCGACCTGCCGAAGGGCGGCACCGAGGTGCTGGCCAACGCCAACCGCTCGCTGCGCATCTCGGTGGACGAGGACGGCGTGGTCTACCTCGGCACCGACGCGGTCTCCGACATGACGCAGCTCATCGGCCGCGTCGTCGAGATGAAGCGTGCCAACCCGGAACTCGGCGTGGTGATCAGCGGCGACAAGGTGGCGACCTATGGCGCGGTGATGGGGGTGATGCAGGCGCTCAAGGATGCGGGCATCGAGAAGGTCGGCCTGGAAACCGGGACCGGCGCGCCGCCCGCCAAGGACGCCGCGCGCAAGCCCCGGAAGAAGCCGTGAGGACGTAGGCACCCATCATGAGGCGCGAGCTCGGCTACTCCCTGGCCTTGCATCTGGCGGTGATCCTGTTCGGGATCGTCGGCCTGCCCTATTTGACTCCGGAACCGCCGGAACTGACCGAGCGCATCCTCATCGTCGATTTGAGCAAGGTGACGGTGGGGGAGAAGACCTCGCTGCCGAAGGCCACCGCCATCGACAAGCCGAAGGGCGAGGAAAAGCAGCCGGAAAAGAAGGCGGAGGAGCAGAAGCCCGAGCCGAAGAAGCCGGAACCCCCGCCGCCGCCGCCGCCGAAGCCGGAACCGCCCAAGCCCGCGCCGAAGGAGGAGCCCTCCAAGGCCGCGCTGCTTGAGGAGAAAAAGGCCGAGGAGGCGAAACAGGCCGCCGATGCGAAGAAGGTTGCCGACGCCAAGAAGAAGGCCGAGGCCGACGCCAAGAAGAAGGCCGAGGCCGACGCCAAGAAGAAGGCCGAGGCCGACGCCAAGAAGAAGGCCGAGGAACTCAAGAAGAAGCAGAAGCCGCGCCCCTCCTTCGACGACCTGATGGCCTCGGTGGACAAGATGCGCAAGGACACCGCGCCGCCCGCCAACATGCCGCCGGGCAAGTCCGCGGGCGGCAAGACCGGCACTTCCGGCGCGATCGAGGCGCCCGCCATCTCCAAGGACCGCGAGGGCTTCGGCGACGTGCTGACGCTTTCCGAGATGGATATGATCCGCGCCCAGATCGAGAAGCACTGGAACGTCGATCCGGGCAAGGCGGGGGCGCTCGACATCGTCATCGAGATCGCCGTCTCCTTCGATCCCAACGGCGCGGTGCGGAACGCGCGCATCGTCGATCAGGCGCGCATGGCGCACGATCCGGTGTTCCGCTCCCTTGCGGAAAGCGCTCTGCGCGCCGTATTTATGGCGAGCCCGGTGCAGGCGCCGCAGAAGAAGTATGAAGTCTGGCGCGAGGTGCGTTTGTTCTTCCGTCCGCAGGACCGTCTGTAATCAAGCCGTTGCCGAAAGGGGTTTCTCGATGATCAAGGTGTTGTCTCGCGCGTGGGGGCGGCTGGGCGCGGCCCTTTTCGCCGTTGCGCTGGGGGTCGCGGGCTTCTCCGGCGCGGCGCGCGCCGAGTTGCGCATCGACATCACCCGCGGCAACGTGGACCCGATCCCGATCGCCATTCCGGCCTTCGGCGGCGGCGACGAGCAGTCCTCGCGCGTCGGCGCGGACCTTGCCGGAGTATTGCAGGCCGACCTCGAGCGTTCGGGTCTGTTCCGCGGCATCGACCCGCGCGCCTTCATCCAGAGCTTCGCCTCGATGCAGGTGCAGCCGCGCTTCCCCGACTGGCAGGCGATCAATGCGCAAGGGCTGGTGCAGGGCCGCGCCGAGGTGCAGGCCGACGGCCGCCTGCGCGTCGAATTCCGCCTCTGGGACGTGTTCTCGACGCAGCAGTTGAAGGCCCAGGCCTACGTCACCGAACCCGGCAACTGGCGGCGCATCGCCCACATCATCGCGGATGCGGTGTACGAGCGCCTCACCGGCGAATCCGGCTATTTCGACACCCGCATCGTCTACATCGCGGAAAACGGCCCGGCGACGAAGCGCATCAAACGCCTGGCGATCATGGACCAGGACGGCGCCAACCACCGCTTCCTCACCGACGGCGCGGACCTGGTGCTGACGCCGCGGTTCTCGCCGTCGCTGCAAGAAATCACCTACATGTCGTACTACAACGGCGTGCCGCGGGTGTACCTCTACAACATCGACAGCGGCAAGCGCGAGCGCCTGGGCGATTTCCCCGGCATGACCTTCGCGCCGCGCTTCTCCCCCGACGGCAACCGGGTGATCATGAGCATGGCGCGCGGCGGCAGTTCCGACATCTACACCATGGACCTGCGCACCCTGGAACGCCGCCGCCTGACCAACACCCCGGCGATCGACACCTCGCCGTCGTATTCTCCCGATTCGCAGCGCATCGCGTTCAACTCCGACCGCGGCGGCAACCAGCAGCTCTACGTGATGAACGCCGACGGTTCCGGTGTGCGCCGCATCAGCCACGGCGCAGGCCTTTACGCCACGCCGGTGTGGTCGCCGCGCGGCGACTACATCGCCTTCACCAAGATAGCGCAGGGGCGCTTCTTCATCGGCGTGATGAAACCCGACGGCACCGGCGAACGCCTGCTCTCCGACGGTTATCTGGTGGAGGGGCCGACCTGGGCGCCGAACGGCCGAGTCCTCATGTACTTCCGCCAGACCCCCTCGGACTCGCGTGGGCGCGGCGGCGATTCTTATCTCTACAGTATCGACTTAACCGGTTACAATGAACGCCGGGTGGTGACTCCGGTGCAGGCGTCGGACCCGGCATGGTCGCCGTTGATCCCCTGATCGGGACGGGGCGTCGGCGGGTGTGGCAAGAAGATCACATTTGGGGGCTGCGGTAGAGACAATTTCGGATTCCGATAGCTAACCCAATGCGGTTGAAGTATGACAAAGGCCAACCAGATCGGTTTTCCGGCGGTCGTGCCGCAGCCGTGTGGCCGTATCGTTTTTAATTCCCGAGTGGGGAGAAGAAGGCAATGAAGATTAGTGTTTTGAGTGTTGTGGCGGCCAGCCTGCTTGTGGCGGCTTGCGCCTCTGGTCCGCAAGAAGGTGGTGACGCGTCGGGCGCCGGTAAGGGCGCTGCGATGAATGCGCCGGTTCCGGGCACCCCGGAGCATTTCATCGCGAATGCCAAGGACCGCGTGTTCTTCGCGTTCGATCGTTCCGATTTGGATGAGTCCGCGGTGAAGACCCTGATGGGCCAGACCGCTTGGCTCAAGACCTATCCGAACACCAAGGTCACCGTCGAAGGCCATGCCGACGAGCGCGGCACCCGCGAGTACAACCTCGCGCTGGGTGAGCGCCGCGCCAACGCCGTCAAGCAGTTCCTGAAGGCTCAGGGCATTGCCGACGCGCGCGTGAAGGTCATCTCCTACGGCAAGGAGCGTCCGGCTGTGATCGGCTCCAACGAGTATGCCTGGGCGCAGAACCGTCGCGCCGTGACCGTCGTCGCGAAGTAAAGCCTTCTCCGCGTCAGCGGAGACAGTGTGTCGGGCGCCCGCCGTTCCTCGCCGTGCGAAGAACGGTGGGCGCCCTTATGTTTTGATCGGTTCTCTGGGAAGCGGGAAGGAAGAGGCATGATCCAGGGCGTGGCCGCGCGCATGCGCAGAAGCATTTTGACCGGAGTGTTCGCCGCCGTCGGCGTGCTCGCCGTCATCGGCATTGCGCCGGCGCAGGACGCGGGCAGCCTGGCTTCCCGGCTGGAGCGGGTGGAACGCGACCTCCAGGTGCTGCAGCGCCAGCTCTACCGCGACCAGGCGGGCGGCGGCGGCGAGGCGCTCTCCCCCGATGCGTCGGCTTCGCTTTTCGTGCGCATCGGCCAGATGGAAGAGCAGATGCGCGACCTCACCGGCCAGATCGAGGACCTTTCCTACAAGATCGACCAGAACAAGGAACGCATGGAGCGCATGCAGGCGGACATCGACTTCCGCCTGCAGCCGCTGGAAAAGAGCGCGCCGCCGGGCGCCGCCGCGGCGGAGCCGCCGCCGCCCGCCGCCGCCGGAACCGCGCCGAAACCCGCGCCCGCGCCCGCGCAGCTCGGCCGGACCGCGCCGTCGCAGCCGCTGCCTCCGCCGCCCGCGCAGAGCGCCGAGGACGCCTACCGCGCCGCGCGATCGCTGCTGCTCAAGGCCGACTACGCGGCGGCCGAAGTGGCGTTCAAGGATTTCCTCAAGGCGCACGGCGACAGCGAGTTCGCGGGCAACGCCCAGTATTGGCTGGGCGAGACCTATTACGTGCGCGGCCAGTTCGAGCAGGCGGCGATCGCCTTCGCCGACGGCTACAAGAAGTTCCGCAAGGGCTCCAAGGCTCCGGACAGCCTGTTCAAGCTCGGCTTCTCGATGCGCAAGCTCAACCAGTCGGACAAGGCCTGCGCGGCGTTCGACCAGTTGCTCAAGGAGTATCCGGGCGCGTCGAAGGCGGTGCTGGACCTGGCGCGCAAGACCCGCACCGAGCTCAAGTGCCGGTAGGCGGCAGCATCGCGGACATCCGCGCGCGTTTCGACGCCGCGATGGCGGGGTTCGGCGGCTTCGAATCCCGCCCCCTGCTCGCCGTCGGGGTTTCCGGCGGCGCGGACAGTCTGGCGCTGTTGCGCCTTGCCGACGCCTGGTGCCGCGCGCGCGGCGGTTCCGCCCTCGCCGTCACCTTCGACCATCGCCTGCGCCCGGAGTCCGCGGCGGAGGCGGCGCGTCTCGGCGGCTGGCTCGCGGACCTCGATATTCCGCACCGTATTCTCGTCTGGGAGGGGGAGAAACCGGAAACCGGCATCGAGGCGGCGGCGCGCCACGTCCGCCACGCCGCGCTGGAGGCCGTCTGCCGTGCCGAAGGCGTGTTGCACCTGCTGCTCGCCCATCACGCCGGGGACCAGCGCGAGACGGTGACGATGCGCGCCGCGCGCGGCCCCGGCCCCGGCGAAGCGGGGATGGCGGCGCTGGACGCCCGCCGCGACGTGCGGGTGCTGCGGCCGCTTCTGGGCTGCGAGAAGGCGGAGCTGCAAGAACTCTGCCGCGCGCTCGGCCAGCCGTGGATCGAGGACCCCTCCAACGCCTCCGGGATATTCGAGCGCAACCGCGTGCGCAAGCGCCTCGCCGCCTTGCCGCAGGAGAAGCTCTCTGCGCTGGACGCCGCCATCGCCGCCGCCCAGGCGCGCCGCGCCGCGGCGGAGGCAGCCACCGCCGCCCGCGTGCAGGCGTGGGCGCGCGTCTCTTCCCTCGGCTTCGCCTGGGTGGATGTCGCCGCATGGCGCGCCGCGCCGCGTGACGCGGCGGCGGACCGCGGCTTCCTCGCCGCGCTGTTGCGCTGCATCGGCGGCGGCGGCTATGCGCCGCCGCGCCTTGCGCTGGACCGCGCCTGCGAAACCCTGCTCGCCGGGCAGGGGGCGACGCTGGCGGGCTGCGTGCTGCGCCCCGGCGGCGGCGGGCTGTGGATTCTGCGGGAGTGCCGTTCCGCCGTGCCGCCGCGCCGCGCCGAGGGCCTGTGGGATGGGCGCTTTTCGGTTGCGGCGGAGTGGGATGGACGCCTGCGTTATCCCCGCGACGCGGCGGAGCGGGAGGCGGTTCTCGCCGCCTTTTCCGCCCTCGGGCCGGGGGAGGCTCCGCCCTCCTGCGCCGTGGCTGCGCGAATTCCGGTGGCCGATGCCGTCGATGGTGTTTGCGTGCCCGGACTCCTGGGCTATGATCCCGGCGTTTCGCCGGTGCGTTTCCGGCCGCCGCACGGCGTGTCGGCCTGCACGGTTTGGCTTGCGTAGCCGGGCGCACGCCTTATGTATTGACCTGGAGCCGATGCGCAGAAACGGCGCGGTTTTGGCCCATCCAGGTGCAAGGGAAGGACTTCCGCATTGAACGTTGGCAAAAACATCGCCCTCTGGGCTTTGATCGGCATCCTGCTGCTGGCGGTTTTCAGCGAGTTTCAAGGTTCGGACAAGGTGCGGGAGGGCAACACCGTCGCCTATTCCGACTTCATGAACATGGTGGACAAGGGTGTGGTCCGCTCCGTCACCATCCAGGGCCGCCAGGTTTCCGGACAGATGCAGAGCGGCGAGAGCTTTTCCACCTACGTGCCCGCCGACCCCAACATGGTTTCCACCCTGCGCTCCGCGGGCGTGAAGATCGTCGCCGAGCCGGTTCCGGAGAACGCGCCGAGCTTCTGGAGCATCGTGGTGTCGTGGTTCCCGATGCTGCTGCTCATCGGCGTGTGGATCTACCTGATGCGCCAGATGCAGGGCGGCGGCGGCAAGGCCATGGGCTTCGGCAAGTCGCGCGCCAAGCTGCTCACCGAGCACCAGGGGCGCGTCACCTTCGAGGACGTGGCGGGCATCGAGGAGGCGAAGGTCGAGCTTGAAGAGGTCGTGGAGTTCCTGCGCGATCCGCAGAAGTTCCAGCGCCTCGGCGGCAAGATCCCCAAGGGCGTGCTGCTGGTCGGTCCGCCCGGCACCGGCAAGACCCTGCTCGCGCGGTCCGTCGCGGGCGAGGCCAACGTGCCGTTCTTCACGATTTCCGGGTCCGACTTCGTCGAGATGTTCGTCGGCGTCGGCGCTTCGCGCGTGCGCGACATGTTCGAACAGGGCAAGAAGAACGCGCCCTGCATCATCTTCATCGACGAAATCGACGCGGTGGGCCGCCACCGCGGCGCAGGCCTGGGCGGCGGCAACGACGAACGCGAGCAGACCTTGAACCAGCTCCTGGTGGAGATGGACGGCTTCGAATCCACCGAGGGCGTCATCCTCATCGCCGCGACCAACCGCCCCGACGTTCTCGACCCGGCGCTGCTGCGCCCCGGCCGCTTCGACCGCGAGGTGCAGGTGCCCAACCCGGACGTCGGCGGGCGCGAGCAGATTCTCCGCGTGCACATGCGCAAGGTGCCGCTGGGGCCGGATGTCGATCCGAAGATTCTGGCCCGCGGCACGCCGGGGTTCTCCGGCGCGGACCTCGCCAACCTGGTGAACGAGGCGGCGCTGATGGCCGCCCGGCGCTCCAAGCGCGTCGTCACCATGAGCGAGTTCGAGGAAGCCAAGGACAAGGTGATGATGGGCGCGGAGCGCCGTTCCATGGTTCTGGGGCCGGAAGAGAAGCGCCTCACCGCCTATCACGAGGCGGGCCACGCGCTGGTGCAGCTCGAATACGCGGTCTCCGACCCGATCCACAAGGCGACGATCATTCCGCGCGGTCGCGCCATGGGTCTGGTGATGGGCCTGCCGGAGAAGGACCGCTACAGCATGTCCAAGGAGTTCCTGGAGGCGCGCATCGCGGTGGCGATGGCGGGCCGCCTCTCCGAGGAAATGATCTTCGGTGAGGAGAAGGTGACCAACGGCGCGCAGCAGGACATCCGCATGGCTACCTCCATGGCGCGCGCCATGGTGACGCAGTGGGGCATGAGCACCCTCGGCCCGCTCGCCTACGAGGAGCCGGACCAGGAGATCTTCCTCGGCCACTCGGTGACGCGCACCAAGAACATCTCCGACGAGACCGCCCGCAAGGTGGACGAGGAGATCCGCAAGCTGGTGGAGGAGGGCAACGCCAAGGCGAAGAAGATCCTCGAGGAGAAGCGCAGCGAGCTGGAAATCATCGCCAACGGCCTCCTGGAATACGAGACGCTCAGCGGCGAGGAGATCAAGGCGCTGCTGCGTGGCGAAACCATCGTGCGCGAGGACCCTGCGGCGCCGCGCGGCCGCGACGGCGGACGCCGCGCTTCGGTGCCCACGGCGGGCGGCCAGCCCGCGGCGGGCGGGGCGGAGCCGCAGCCCGAGGCGTGATCCGGCCTGTGGGGGGACGGGGGAGCGACGTGACCACCGAACATTCCGTACAACGCATGCGATACCCGGCCCCAGGGCTGGGTATCGCTTTTCCGTCTGCGGCGCAGGTCTACCTCGCGCCGGCGGACCTCTTGTCCGGCGCGGCGGCGCGCGGCATCGTGGAGTCCGGGCGCGCCGTGTGGTTCGGCGGCACCGAACAGGCGTTCTGCTGCGCCTATCTGGTGGCGCGGGCGGCGGACAAGGTTTCGGTCTACCGCCTCTCGGTGCGCGAGGTGGAGGGCCTCCACCCGCAGACCGATGCGCTTCTGGAAACCCTACAGGACCCGCTGCCCGACTTCGCCGGTCTGCCGATGGACCGCCCGCACGTCATGGGCATCGTCAACGTCACCCCCGACAGCTTCTCCGACGGCGGCGAACGCATCGAGGCGGAGACCGCCATCGCCGCCGCCCTGGCGATGGCGGATGCGGGCGCGACGATCATCGACGTGGGCGGCGAGTCCACCCGCCCCGGCGCCGCGGAAGTGCCGCCGGAAGAGGAAATCCGCCGCGTCGCGCCGGTGGTGCGGGCGCTGGCGGAGCGCGGCGTGTGCGTCTCCGTGGACACCCGCCATGCCGCCACCATGGCCGCGGCGGTGGAGGCCGGGGCGCGCATCATCAACGACGTCACCGCGCTCGCCGGCGACCCCGAGGCGCTGCGGGTGGCCCGCGCCTCCGGCGTGGACGTGGTGCTGATGCACATGCGGGGCGAGCCGCAGACGATGCAGGCCGATCCGGTCTACGATTGCGCGCCGTTCGACGTGTTCGACTACCTGCGCGGCCGCGTTGCGGCCTGTGCCGCCGCGGGCATCGAGCGCAAACGCCTCTGCGTCGATCCGGGCATCGGCTTCGGCAAGACGATGGACCACAACCTGTCGATCCTGCGCTGGCTTTCGCTCTATCGCGGCCTCGGCGTGCCGGTGCTGCTGGGGGCCTCGCGCAAGAGCCTGATCGCCAGGGTGTGCGGCGACATGCCGCCGAAGGCGCGCCTGCCGGGGTCTCTCGCCATCGCGCTCGCCGGGCTGCGCGGCGGCGCCAACATCGTGCGCGTCCACGACGTCGCCGAGACGGTGCAGGCGGTCCGCATGCAGGCGGCGATCGACCGTGCCGAATGAGCTTTCCTCCGGGGAGAGGATTCAGTAGGGTCTGGACGGTTTCAACGTTGCAATTCGGGGACAGTTTCAGGAAATGACGGCAAGACGCCTGTTCGGGACCGATGGGGTGCGCGGCACCGCCAACCGCGAGCCGATGACCGCAGCCACCGCCCTCAAGATCGGCATGGCCGCGGGCCGCCAGTTCCAGCGCGGGGAATACCGCCACACCGTGGTGATCGGCAAGGATACGCGGCTTTCCTGCTACATGCTGGAGCAGGCGCTGACCGCGGGCTTCACCTCCGTCGGCATGGACGTTCTGCTCACCGGGCCGTTGCCCACCCCGGCGGTGGCCAAGCTCACCCGCAGCATGCGCGCCGACCTCGGCGTGATGATCTCCGCCTCGCACAATCCCTACGAGGACAACGGCATCAAGCTGTTCGGCCCCGACGGCTACAAGCTCTCCGACGAGACCGAGGCGGAGATCGAGGCCCTGGTCGGCAACGGCGTCGAGGCGGCGCTGGTGGAACCGGCGCGCCTCGGGCGGGTGCGCCGCCTGGAGGATGCCTCCGGCCGCTACATCGAATACGTCAAGAGCACCTTCCCCTCCGGCCGCCGCCTCGACGGGCTGAAGATCGTGCTCGACTGCGCCAACGGCGCGGCCTACCGCGTCGCGCCGACGATTTTGTGGGAACTCGGCGCCGAGGTGGTGCCGATCGGCGTCACCCCCGACGGCATGAACATCAACGCCCGCTGCGGCGCGATGTATCCGCAGGCGCTCTCC
The DNA here is from genome assembly GCA_027864655.1 of Oleispirillum naphthae. Taxonomy (GTDB): domain Bacteria; phylum Pseudomonadota; class Alphaproteobacteria; order Rhodospirillales; family Rhodospirillaceae; genus Oleispirillum; species Oleispirillum naphthae. Next base: position 424,837 of record JAQAZG010000001.1, on the reverse strand, counting down.
CGCGCGGTGGTGGAGGAGGGCGCCGACCTCGGCATCGCGCTCGACGGCGACGCCGACCGCGTGGTGCTGTGCGACGAGCGCGGCCGCGAGATCGACGGCGACCAGGTGCTCGGCCTGATCGGCGGCAAGTGGGCGGAAACCGGGGATCTGGCGGGCGGCGGCGTCGTCGCCACGGTGATGTCCAACCTCGGCCTGGAGCGCTTCCTGGCGGGCAAGAAGCTGCATATGCGGCGCACCCAGGTGGGCGACCGCTACGTCGTCGAGGCGATGCGCGATTTGGGCTACAACCTCGGCGGCGAGCAGTCGGGGCACGTCATCCTCGGCAACTATTCGACCACCGGCGACGGGCTGGCCGCGGCGCTGCAGGTGCTCGCCGCCCTGGTGGAGGACGGCGGCCTGGCGAGCGAGGTGCTGCACGTCTTCGACCCGCTGCCCCAGGTGCTGAAGAACGTGCGCTTCAAAAGCCGCGACGCGGCCAAGGCGGCGCTTGCCGAACCGGACGTCGCCGCGGCGCTGGCCGAGGCGGAAAACCGCCTGGCGGGCGGCGGGCGGCTGCTCATCCGCTCCTCCGGCACCGAGCCGGTGATCCGCGTGATGGCCGAGGGCGAGGACGAAGGGGCGGTCAAGGCGGTGGTGGACTGGGTGGTCTCGGTGTTCGAGACCAAGACCGCCTGAGAACGAAAAGGGAAAACAGCGGATGCGCGGACGGGTGCTCATCGTGGCGGGGTCGGATTCCGGCGGCGGCGCGGGAATCCAGGCCGACATCAAGACGGTCACCACGCTCGACGGGTTCGCCATGACCGCGGTGACCGCGCTCACCGCGCAGAACACCCTGGGCGTGCACGGCATCCACGCGGTGCCGGTGGAGTTCATCCAGGCGCAGATGCGCGTGGTGCTGGAGGACCTGGGTGCCGACGTGATCAAGACCGGCATGCTCGCCGCCGCGCCGGTGATCCGCGGCGTGGCGGAGTGCCTGGAACAATCCGCGCCCGCGGTGCCCCTGGTGGTGGACCCGGTGATGGTGGCCAAGGGCGGCGCGCTGCTGCTCGAATCCGAGGCGGTGAAGACCCTGAAGTGGATGCTGCTGCCGCGCGCCGCGCTGATCACCCCCAATCTCTACGAGGCGGAGGTGCTCACCGGCCTCTCCATCGCCGACGAGGCGGGCATGCTTGCCGCGGCGAAGCAGCTTCTGGAACTGGGACCGAAGGCGGTGCTGGTGAAGGGCGGCCATCTCGAGGGCCACCTCACCGTGGACCTGCTGCTCACCGCCGAAGGGCTCACCCGCTTCGCCGATCTGCGCATCGACACCCGCCACAGCCACGGCACCGGCTGCACGCTCGCTTCCGCCATCGCCTGCGGCATCGCCCAGGGCCTCGCCTTGCCCGATGCGGTGGCGCGCGCCCGCGCCTATGTGCGCCGCGCGCTGGAAACCGCGCCGGGATTCGGCCGGGGCAACGGGCCGCTCAACCACGCGCATACTGTGCGCAGGGACGCGTGAAGGTGTTGCCCTCGGGTAGGCAATCGGGGTACACCACAGCCTTGCCGCGTTTCGCGGCGGGCAGGGGAAGGCATAGGGGCCTGAGATGACCGAACCGATGAACCGGGCGCTGCTGCCTGCGGGCCTCAGGGACGTTCTGCCCGGCAAGGCGGCGTTCGAGGCCGCGGTGGTGCAGTCCCTGCTCGGCTGCTTCTCCGCACATGGCTACGACCGCGTCAAGCCGCCGCTCCTGGAATTCGAGGAAAGCCTGCTCGCCGGTGCGGGGACCGACCTGGTGGCGCAGACCTTCCGCGTCATGGACCCGGTGACGCAGCGGATGATGGGCATGCGCGCCGACATGACGGTGCAGGTGGCGCGCATCGCCGCCACCCGCCTTGCGCGCGAGCCGCGGCCCCTGCGCTTGTCCTATGCGGGCGACGTGCTGCGGGTGAAGGGCAGCCAGCTGCGCCCCGACCGCCAGTTCATCCAGGCGGGGCTGGAGCTGATCGGCCCCGATACCGCCGAGGCGGACGCCGAGGTGATCCGCATCGCCGCGGAGGCACTCTCCCGCATCGGCGTGCCGCAGGTGTGCGTCGATCTCACTCTGCCGCCCCTGGCGCCGCTGATTCTCGGCGCTGCGGGCCTTTCGGATGCGGAAAAGCGCGCCGCGCGTCATGCGCTCGACCACAAGGACGCTGCCGAGGTGGCGGCGCTGCCCGCTTCCGTCGCGCCGGTGCTCGGCCGCCTGCTCGCGGTGTGCGGGCCGTTCGACGCCGCCTTCCCGATGCTGGAGGCGATCGACCTGCCGCCCGCGGCGGCGGCGGGGCGCGACCGCCTCGCCGCGGTGGCGGCGCGCTTGCGCGCGCTGGCGCCGGAGATCGCGCTCAGCCTGGACGCGGTGGAGAACCGCGGCTTCGAATACCACACCGGCGTGTGCTTCACCTTCTTCGCGCCGGGGTGGCGCAATCATCTCGGCCGCGGCGGCCGCTACGGCGGCCTCGCCGGGCAGGAGCCCGCCGCCGGCGCCAGCCTCTACCTGCATTCCCTGATCGGCATCCTGCCCAAGCCCGCGCCTGCGGCGCGGGTGCTGGTGCCGCTTTCCGAGGTGTCGCGCGCGTGCCTGGAGGCCCTGCAGGCGCAGGGCTTCGTCACCGTCGCCGCGGTGGCGGCGGCGGCGGACTGGGCGGCGGAGGCGCAGCGCCTCGGGTGTACGCATTTCCTGAAGGACGGGCATCCGTGCCCGGTGGTCGGATAGCTCTTTAGAGAATAGCGAGAGAAACATGAGCAATGTCGCGGTGGTCGGCGCCCAGTGGGGCGACGAGGGCAAGGGTAAGGTGGTGGACTGGCTGTCCGAGCGCGCCGATGTGGTGGTGCGCTTCCAGGGCGGGCACAACGCCGGGCATACCCTGGTGGTCGATGGGGTGACCTACAAGCTCAGCCTGCTGCCTTCGGGCGTGGTGCGCGGCAAGCCGTCGTTCATCGGCAACGGCGTGGTGGTGGACCCCTGGGCCCTGATCGACGAGATCGAGCGCATCGGCAAGCTCGGGGTGGACATCAACCCGAACATCCTGGCGCTCGCCGACAACGCCAGCCTGATCCTCCCCCTGCACCGCGATCTCGACCAGTTGCGCGAGAACGCGAGCGAGGCGGGCAAGATCGGCACCACCGGCCGCGGCATCGGCCCGGCCTACGAGGACAAGGTGGCGCGCCGCGCCATCCGCGTCTGCGACCTCGCGGACCTCGCCGCGCTCGACGACAAGATCGAGCGCCTGCTCACCCACCACAACGCGCTGCGCCGCGGCCTCGGCGTCGCCGAGATCGACGGCGTGCTGCTCAAGGCGGAACTGCTGGCGGTGAAGGACAAGGTGCTGCCGTTCGCCAAGCCGGTGTGGCTGGAACTCGACCGCCTGCGCCGCGAGAACAAGCAGATCCTCTTCGAGGGCGCGCAGGGCGCGATGCTCGACGTCGATCACGGCACCTATCCCTTCGTCACCTCGTCCAACACCGTCTCCGGCCAGGCGGCGGCGGGTTCCGGCATGGGGCCGTCGGCGGTGGGGTTCGTCCTCGGCATCGCCAAGGCCTACACCACGCGCGTCGGCTCCGGGCCGTTCCCCACCGAGCTCTTCGACAAGACCGCGGAAATCCTTACCGACCGCGGCCGCGAGTTCGGCACGGTGACCGGGCGGCGGCGGCGCTGCGGCTGGTTCGACGCGGTGGCGGTGCGCCAGGCGCTGAAGACCGGCGGGGTCAAGGGCATCGCGATGACCAAGCTCGACATCCTCGACGGCCTGCCGGAAGTGAAGGTGTGCGTCGCCTACGACCTCTACGGCGAACGCATCGACCGCCTGCCCGCCTCGATGACCGAGCAGGCGGCGGTGAAGCCGGTCTACGAGACCATCGCGGGATGGAGCGAAAGCACCTTCGGCGCGCGCTCCTGGGCGCAGCTTTCGGCCAACGCGATCAAGTACGTGCGCCGTATCGAGGAGTTGATCGAGACCCCGGTGGCGCTGCTCTCCACCAGCCCGGAGCGCGAGGACACCATCCTGGTGCAGGACCCCTTCGCCTCGTAATACGGGTCGGATTGCACCGCGCCGGGTAAAATGCCACACTCTGATCCCGAAGGCTCGAATCGGGTCCAGGCGATCGAAGGAGCATTTGTCGGATGGCCGAAGGGGCTGCCGTACAGGCCGTGAACCAGATGCCTCCGGCCCCCGGCGGGGACGGGGGCGTCCTGCTCCGCGAGCGCTTCATGGTCTATCCCGGGCGTCCGCTGCCCGAGTTGAACTCCCCCAACGCCATGGCCTATGCGGCGGAGGACCGCCGCGGCGGCCGCCCCGTGTTCGCCCTGGCGCTGTCGCCCGACCTGCCGGTGCGGCTCAACACCATCCAGGCGATGAAGGGGCAGCCGTTCAACGCGGTGCTGCCGCTGGTCGATTACGACTTCGTGCTGTGGCCGCCCCTGCAGCGTCAGATCGTGCTGGTGATCTTCGAGCGTCCGGCGGGCGGGCGCGTGGTGTCGTCCCTGGAGGACACCTTCACCCCGATGTCCGACAACGACTACCAGAAGATCATTCTCAAGCCGCTGACCCAGGGGCTGGAGGAGATGAAGGGCCGCGGCGTGGTGCATCGCGGCATCCGCCCGACCAATCTCTTTTTCATGGATGCGGAGCGCACGCGCCCGGTGTTCGGCGAGTGCGTCAGCGCGCCGCCCGCCTACGACCAGCCGATAATCTGCGAGACCATCGAGTCCGCCATGGCCCGGCCGGAGGGGCGCGGTCCGGGAACCTATGCCGACGACATGTACGCCTTCGGCGTCACCCTGCTGTTCCTGCTGATCGGGCATCGCCCCGGCAGCGCCAAGGGCAACGAGCTTCTGCGCGCCAAGATCACCGCGGGCAGTTTCGCGGCGCTGACGGGGGAGGCGCGCTTCTCCCTGGGGATGATCGAGGTGCTGCGCGGTCTTCTCATCGACACGCCGGAGATGCGCTGGGACCTCGACGGGGTGAAGATGTGGCTCGCCGGGCGGCGGTTGAGCCCGCTGCTCGCCAAGCCGGAGAAACGCGCGCAGCGCCCCTTCCGGTTTTGCGGCGCCGAGGTGGTGTCGCGGCGCGAGCTTGCCCATATGCTCGCCGCCAATTGGGAGCAGGCGGCCGGTCCGGTGATGGACGGCCAGGTCGAGGTGTGGCTGCGCCGCTCGCTGGACGAGAAGGCCTTGGCCGAGGCGGTGGCCGATCAGGTGCGCGCCGCGAGCTTCTCGGCCTCCGGGGGCAACGGGCAGACCACCGATACGGTGGTGGCGCGGGTGTGCATGCTGCTCGATCCGCATGGGCCGCTGCGCTACAAGTCGGCGAGCTTCTTCCTCGACGCGCTGGGGCCGATGCTGGCGGTGGCGACGATGCGGCAGAAGGACGTGCGCATCATCGCCGAGTGCATCCTGCGGGAGGTTCCCGAGGGCTGGCTCGAGGCGCAGCCCGCCTTCGACCCGGCGTTCGTGCAGACCATGGCGCATGTCAAGACGATCCGCGGCTACCTGCGCCAATCGCAGCCGGGCTTCGGCGTGGAGCGCTGCCTCTACGAACTCAACGAAAGCCTGCCGTGCCTGAGCCCCTTGGTGCTCTCCGACTACGTGCTCGACATCGAGGACCTGCTGCCCGCGCTCGACGCGGCGGCCAAGCGCATGGACGGCAAATCCTGGCCGGCGGACCGCCACATCATCGCCTTCGTCGCCGCGCGCTTCAATTTCGATGTGGACAAGCAGATCAACGCCCTGAACAGCACCCAGGCGGATACCTCGGCGCTCGGGCTCCTGAGCCTGCTCGCGGTGCTGCAATGGCGCCTCGGGCCGGAGGTGCTGCACGGACTCTCCGGCTGGATCGGCGGCCTGGTCGGCCCGATCATCAGCAGCTATCACAACCGCGATGTGCGCCGCCGCCTGGAGCGCGAAGTGCCGAAGCTGGTGCGCAAGGGCAGCCTGCCCGACCTCTACAACACGCTCGACGACGTGGAGGAGCGGCAGAAGGACCTGGACGGCTTCGCCTGGGCGAAGGCGGAATACGCCGGCGCGGATCAGGAAATCCTCGACCTGGAGAACGACACCACGACCCGCGACGCCCAGGCGCAGCGGGTCGGCCAGCAGACCGCTGCGATCATGTCGGTGATGATCGGCCTGATCACCATCTGCGTTCTCCTTGCGATGCAGTTGTGGTGAGCCATGGCCAAGAAACCCGCCGCCCGCAGGACCGCCGCCCCGCCGCCCGCCAGACCGCAGGCGAAGGGCGGCACGATGAGCCGCATCCTGGTGGTGTCGCTGGTGATCTTCATCGGTCTGATGTTCCTGCCGACGGTGGTGTTCCTGCTGTTCGCCCTGCTGCCCACTGCGGCGGCCTATGTGGTGGACCGCAGTTCGGAGAAGTACGAATGGATCTGCGTCGGCGGGTTGAACTTCGCCGGGACCTCGCCCTTCCTCCTCAACCTGTGGACCGGGCGGCACACCATCGAGGCGGCGGTGAGCCAGCTCACCGACGTGTTCAACCTCGTCGCGATGTACGGCGCGGCGGGTCTGGGGTGGATGCTGTTCATCGTGCTGCCGCCGGTGGTGGGGGTGTTCATGCAGTTTTCGGCACAGCGCCGCATCGCCACGCTCAAGGCGACGCAAATCCAGCTGGTCCAGGTCTGGGGGCCGGAAGTCGCCAAGCTCAAGGGCTGATCCCTTCGCGCAAGGCACGAAAAGAACCCCGCGCCGGAAGGCGCGGGGTTCTTGTTTGGGGGAAAAGCAGGGCCTAGAAGTGGAGGTTCTGCTCGACCACGGCGGCGCGCATGCTCTTTTGCAGCTTTTCGAGCGCGCGCACCTCGATCTGGCGGATGCGTTCCCGCGAGATGCCGTATTCGCGGGAGAGGTCTTCCAGCGTCGCCGGGCTCTCGGAGAGGCGGCGGGCCTGGAGGATGCGGCGCTCGCGCTGGTTCAGGAGGCAGAGCGCATCCTTGAGCAGGCGGCGGCGCTCGCCCAGTTCCTCGCGCTCGGCGAGAAGGGTCTCCTGGTCTTCGGACTCGTCCACCAGCCAGTCCTGCCATTCGCCGTCGCCGTCGATGCGCAGGGGCGCATTCAGCGAGTGGTCGGGGCTGGAGAGGCGGCGGTTCATGCTGATCACGTCGGTCTCGGCGACGCTGAGCTTTTCGGCGATGGCGGTCACCACCTCGGGGCGGAGGTCGCCTTCCTCGATCGCCTGCATCTGGCCCTTGAGCTTGCGCAGGTTGAAGAACAGCTTCTTCTGCGCCGCGGTGGTGCCCATCTTCACCAGCGACCAGGAATGCAGGATGTATTCCTGAATCGAGGCGCGGATCCACCACATCGCATAGGTCGCCAGGCGGAAGCCGCGTTCGGGGTCGAAGCGCTTCACCGATTGCATCAGGCCGACGTTGCCTTCGGAAATCACCTCGCCGATGGGCAGGCCGTAGCCGCGGTAACCCATGGCGATCTTGGCGACGAGCCGCAGATGGCTGGTCACCATCTTGTGCGCGGCAGCCATGTCGCCCTGGTCGCGGTAGCGGATGGAAAGCTCATACTCCTCCTCGGGGGAGAGCATGGGGAACTTGCGGATCTCTTGCAGGTAGCGGGTGAGGTTGTGTTCCGGCCCGATCATCAGATCGACGGTTGTTGCGGACATTTGCTGCCCTCCCTTCTCAGCCGTGCATTCGGTCCAGGTGCGCTCCATGGGGGATGGAGGCGCTTATTGTCGCGGGGGTACTTGGGGTCTTCCCTCGCTTGACAGGACCATCGTGTAATTCCCTATATGGCAAGTCAAGTATTTATTTTCGCGGCCTCCCGGAAGGCGGCGATGAGGGCTTGCATGTCGTTCGGGAGCGGCGCTTCGAAGGATAAAAAATCGTTTGAAATCGGGTGGTTGAAACCGATGCGGTGGGCATGCAGCGCCTGCCTGGGGAATTGATCGATAAAACCCTTCAAATTGTCAGGAAAATTTCTCATACCATGGCGTGGCGCTCGCCCATAAAGCGGATCGCCGACGAGGCTATGATCGCATTGGGCGAAATGGACTCGGATCTGGTGGGTGCGTCCGGTGGCGAGGCGGCACTCCACCAGGGTGGCGAGTCGGCCGAAGCGCTCGAGCACGCGGTAGCGGGTGAGCGCGGTCTTGCCGCCGCCCTTGACCACCGCCATCTTCTTGCGGTCCTTCGGGTTGCGGCCGATGTTGCCCTCGATCTCCCCCGCCTCCGCCGCCACCCAGCCCCAGACCAGGGCGGTGTAGGCGCGGTCGAGGGTGTGCGCGGCGAACTGCGCGGCGAGTCCGGCATGCGCCGCGTCGGACTTGGCCACCACCATCAGGCCGCTGGTGTCCTTGTCGATGCGGTGCACGATGCCCGGCCGCTTCACCCCGCCGATTCCCGAAAGTCCGTCGCCGCAGTGGGCGAGCAGGGCGTTGACCAGGGTGCCCGCGGCGTTGCCCGCGGCGGGGTGGACCACCAGGCCCGGCGGCTTGTCGAGCACCAGAAGGTCGGCGTCTTCGTAGACTATGGAGAGCGGAATGTCCTCGGGCTGCGGCTCGGCGGGCACCGGCGGCGGCGGCGCGACGCTAAGGCCCTGGCCGGGTTTGACCTTGGCGGAGGGGTCGGTTAAGGTGCCGCCGTCGATGCTGACGCGGCCATCCTCGATCAGCGCCTTGAGGCGCGAGCGGGAGATTCCGGGGAAGCTTGCCGCGCACGCCTTGTCCAGGCGGGCGGGGAGCGCGTCTTCCGGCCAGATCGCGGCAAGCGTCGGAGGCGAGGCGTCGGCAGGCGTCAAAGACATGGAGCGGATGACCGTGATCAAAATGATGAAGGGCGTGGCCATCCTTCTCGGCGTCATGATCGTCGGGGGACTGGCGCTGATGGCGTATGGCGTCTTCTTTTATAAGGCGGCGGAGAAAAACCGACAGCCGGAAATCACCGCGGCCCCGTCCGCGCCGGCGGTGATGGGCGATTTCGATGCGATCGGCCTCGGCCAGCCCACGGGGTCCTCCGTTGCGGCGGTGACCGCGCAGGGCGGCCTGGTCTACGTCACGGTGCGCGGCGGCGGCGAGCCGGACCGCGTGCTGGTGGTCGATCCGGCGCGCCGCCGCGTGCTCGGCCGCATCGAGATGGGCGCAGCCGACAGCCGTCCGCCGCGCCCGGCCAATTGAGGCCGATGATGGCGGCGGCAAGCGCGGTTTCCTGTACGGCCGATGCCTGGCGGACGGTGCGCGAGCACGCCGCCACCGCTTGGCCGCGCGAGGCGTGCGGCCTCTTGATCGGCCACGCCATGCCCGAGGGCTGGCGCATCGTGCGCGCCGCGCCCGCCGCCAACCGCGCGAGCGACCCCGCCCAGGCGTTCGAACTGGACCCCGGCGCCCGCGCCGCCTGGCAGCGCCGCCTGCGCGAGGCGGGCGGCGCTGAGGCGGTGATCGGCCATTACCATTCCCACCCCGGCGGCGCGCCGCGGCCCTCCGCCGCCGACCGTGCGCGGGCGGAGGAGGAGGGGCTGATCTGGCTGATCGTCGCCGCCGACACGGCGGGCGCGGGGGCCGCCGCCGCGTTTTTCGCCGAGGCGGCGCACACCCTGCGTGGCGTCTCCTTCCTGCCCGATGCGGAATCCTGAAAAAACGCTTGCGCCGCCCGCGCCCTGCGGGTAGAAGGGCGCTCCGCTTCGGCTGTGACCCCATCGTCTAGAGGCCTAGGACACCGGCCTTTCACGCCGGCAACACGGGTTCGAATCCCGTTGGGGTCGCCACCGTCGGCGGGGGGCGCGCAAGCCGCGCGGACATCTGGACAAGCCCGTCCGTTCCGTGCTAAGCACTCGCCACACGTTATCTAGGTCCCCATCGTCTAGAGGCCTAGGACACCGCCCTCTCACGGCGGCAACCGGGGTTCGAATCCCCGTGGGGACGCCAGCTTTGCTGGCAATGCGGACTTCCACGACATCTCGATCCGTACGCACGGGGCCATGCTCCGCGCTTCGGCGCGCGTGAGGGATTGGAAAACCGCCGCTTATTCCCACTTGTGGACGATAACCCCCTGAGAAGGAGACGGACAAGTGAGCGAGACGACGATGCAGGAAGAGGTTCCGGATTTCGGCAACGGCCCGGCGCTGCGCGCCATGGCGATGCCCGCCGACACCAATCCGAGCGGCGATATCTTCGGCGGCTGGCTGCTGGCGCAGATGGACATCGCAGGCGGCAGCCTGGCGCGGCAGCGCGCGGGCGGGCGCGTCACCACCGTGGGCGTCGAGGCGATGACCTTCCACAAGCCGGTGCTGGTGGGCGACGAGGTGAGCTGCTACACCACGCTCGTGCGCGTCGGGCGCACCTCGATCCGCATCAAGATCGACACCTGGGTGCGCCGCGGCGACCAGTTCGACCACATCAAGGTGACGGAAGGCGTGTTCACCTATGTGGCGATCGACGAAAACCGTCGCCCGCGTCCGATCGACGCGGAATGACGTACGATAGTCTGGCGCTTCCTTTCGCATGACCTTATGATTAGTCTTGAGGGACGGGGAGCGTGCCGATTCGATAGGGGGCCGCGGCGGATGTTCCGCCGCGCAGCATGGAAAGTGATGATGTGACGGTTTCCTCCGAGGATTCTCCCGCCGATCGAGACGAGTCCCTGGTTTCGCCTCCCCGCAGCTACGAGGATGCGAAAATCATGGCCCGCCATCCGGACCGCCGTTATCGCATGACGGCGGCCGCGGCGACCGACGTGGCGCCCGAGATTCTCTATTACATGGTGGACGACCCGGATCCGGAGGTGCGCCGCCGCGTCGCCGCCAACCCGGTGACGCCGCGCCAGGCCGACGGCAAGCTCGCCAACGACGAGGAACCGGCGGTGCGCGCCGCGCTCGCCGCGAAGATCGCCAACCTGGCGCCGCGCCTCGACCATGCGGAGCCCCACGGCCATGCGGAGATGACGCTCGGCATCCTCGACAAGCTGGCGCGCGATCAGCTGCCGATGGTGCGCCAGGTGGTGGCCGAGGTGCTGAAGAACGAAAGCCACATCCCCGCCCACATCGTGCAGCGCCTCGCGCGCGACATCGAAATCATGGTCGCCGCGCCGATGCTGGAGTTCTCGCCGCTCCTCGAGGACTCCGACCTCCTGGATATCATCGAGAGCACCCCGGTGGCGGGCGCGCTGTCGGCGATCTCGCGCCGCCAGGGGGTGAGCGTCGAGGTGGCGGACAGCGTGGCGCGCAGCGACGACACCGATGCGATCATCGAGCTGCTCAACAACCCCACGGCGCAGATGCGCGAGGACACCCTGGATATCCTGGTCGAGCGCGCGCGCATTCTGCCGCCGCTGCACGAACCCCTGGTGCGGCATCCGGTGCTGCCGCGGGGCGCGGCGTGCAAGCTTGCCACCTTCGTCGCCGACAACCTGCTGACCGTGCTGGCGGGGCGCGAGGACCTGGGCGAGAAGACCATGGAGGCGGTGCGCGACGCGGTGCACAAGCGCCTGGCCGAGACCTACGGCAAGGACAACGGCAAGGCCGCCCGCGAGGCCCCGCAGGTGAAGGATTCGCCGGAAGACCTGCGCCATCGCGCGATCATCGAGCGCGAACTCACCACGGCGCGGGCGATGCACGCGAAGAGGCCGATCTCGGAGGAGCAGATTCGCCGTTCCATCGAGTACGAGCACTGGGCGTTCGTCCAGGCGGCGCTGATCGTCACCAGCGGGTCCTCGCTGGAGTTCGTCTGCGACGTTCTGGAATCGCGCCATCCGGGATTGATTCTCGCCCTGTGCTGGCGCGCCGGGTTGGGCACGGAGGCTGCCGCCCTGGTGCAGCGCGACCTCGGGCACGTGCCGCCCTCTGCGTGCATCGCCACGCCGGGGTATCCGCTGACGCCGGAGGCGATGGGCCGGATGCTGGCCGATTTCGCCGACAACGGCGTTGCGCCGCACGAAATGCCAAGCGCCTCTTGAACCATTTCTTGACAGGCGGTTTTCCCTCGGATACTTGGCGTTACGTTATAGCATTTGATGGGGAAAGCATGGGGGCGCTCAAAAGGATGCTGTGCATCGCGGTTTGCGCGATCGCGGCGGCGGGGGCGGCGGCGGGGGCGGCGGCGGGGGCGGCGCGGGCGGCCGCGCCGATGCGCATCGTCAGCCTGTCGGGGTCTCTGACCGAGGTGGTGGCGCGCCTGGGCTTCGCCGACCGGCTGGTCGGGGTGGACCGCAGCAGCCTGCGCCCGCACGAGGTGGTGGCGCGGCTGCCGCGGGTCGGCACGCCGCGTGCGGTGTCGATCGAGAGCGTGCTCGCGGTGTCGCCGACCCTGGTGATTTCCTACGACGACCTGGAGCCGCGCGAAACCCTGGAGCGCCTGCGCGCCCTGGGGATCGCGGTGGTCGAGGTGCCGCGCCGCCGCACCGTGGAGTCGGTGCGCGACAAGGTGACGCGCATCGCCGCAGGGCTGGACGCGGCGGAGAAGGGGGCGGCGCTGTGGGCGGAGATCGCCCGCGATCTCGCCTGGCCCGCGGGCAAGCCGACGCCGTCGCCGCGGCTGCGCGGCCTGTTCATCCAGACCATGGGCAACGGCCCGCTGATGGTGGCGGGCGAGGAGACCGCCGCCGCGGCGCTGCTGGAGGCGGCGGAAGTGGAGAACGCGGTCTCCGGGTTCTCCGCCTATCGCCCGCTCAACCCGGAGGCGGCCGCCGCCGCCAACCCCGATGCGGTGATCATTCTGCGCCGCGCCTATGACCGCATCGGCGGATTTTCCGGCCTGGCGGCGTTGCCGGGCATGGCGGAGACCGCCGCAGTCCGCCACCGGCGCATCGTCGTCGCCGACGATTCCGCCTATCTCGGCCTGGGGCCGGGGGCGGGCGAGGCGGTGCGCCATCTGCGCGAGGCGTTGTACGGGCCATGAAGCGGTTGTGCGGCGCGGCGCGCGCGGCGGCGGAGCGGGGAGAAGCCCGCGCCTTCGCCTTGTTGGTGGGGATCGTTCTCCTGGTTTTTGCGTGGAACGCGGCGAGCGGCGCGCTCGCGGTGCCGCTCTCCGCGTTTCCCCGGATTTTCGGCGCGGCGCTCGGCCTGTGCGCGCCGCAGGAGGGCGACCGCCTGTTCGCCATGGTGCTGCTCGAGGTGCGGCTGCCGCGGCTGTGCCTCGCCGGGGCGGTGGGGGCGATTCTCGGTTTTTCCGGCGCGGCGATGCAGGGGGTGCTGCGCAACCCCCTGGCCGAGCCGGGGCTGCTCGGCACCTCCAGCGGCGCCGCCCTGGGGGCCGTCGCCGCCATCGTGCTGGAAGGGGTGCTGACCCGCCGCCACGATTTCGCGCCGTTCATGGTGCCGCTCGCGGCGTTCGGCGGCGCGATGGCGAGCACCGTGGTGGTGGTCGCGGTGGCGCGCGCCATGGCGCTTCCCAGCGCGACGACGCTGCTGCTCACCGGCATTGCGATCAACGCGCTCGCCGGCTCGGCGATCGGCCTTTTGATCTCTCTGGCCAACGACGAACAGCTGCGCAGCCTGACCTTCTGGATGATGGGCAGTCTCGCCTCCGCCAACTGGGTGCATGCCGGGGTGGTCTCCGCCGTCGGCGCGGTTTCCGGCGCGTTCGTTTTTCATCAGGCCCTGGCGCTGGACGCCACCACCCTGGGCGACGATGTCGCCGGGCACCTCGGCCTGGATGCGGTGGCGGTGCGCGGCCGGGTGCTCGGCGCGGTCGCCCTGGCGGTGGGCGCGGCGGTGGCGTTCGTCGGGATGATCGGCTTCGTCGGCCTGGTGGCGCCGCATCTGGTGCGCCTGATGCTCGGCGCGCGGCACCGCCTGGTCATTCCCGGCGCGATGCTGCTCGGCGCGGTGCTGGTGATGCTGGCGGACATGGCGGCGCGCACCGTGGCGATCCCCGCCGAACTGCCGCTCGGCGTGCTCACCGGCATTCTCGGCGGGCCTTTCCTCCTGTGGCTGCTGCTGCGGGTCGGCCGCCAGGGCGGCGCGGCATGATCCGCGCCACCGGCATCACGGTGCGCCGCAGCGGGCGCAACCTGGTGGACGGGGCGGATATCGCCGCCGCCGCCGGGGAACTGACGGTGATCGTCGGACCCAACGGCGCAGGCAAGTCCACCCTGCTGCGGGTGCTCGGCGGAGACATCGCCGCCGACGCGGGGGAGACGGTGCTGCTCGACCGGCCGCTGCGCCACTGGCGGCGGGGCGAGATCGCCCGCTGGCGGGCGGTGCTGCCGCAGGGGAGCGCCCTCAACTTCGCCTTCCGGGTGCGCGACGTGGTGCGCCTGGGGAGATTGCCGTTTCCGCCCTCGCCGGAGGACGGGGCGATCGCCGCGCGGGCGCTTTCCACCGTCGGTCTTCATGGTTTCGGCGAGCGGCTCTACCCCAACCTCTCCGGCGGCGAGCAGCGGCGGGTGCAGCTTGCCCGCGTGCTGGCGCAGGCCGACGACGCGCTGCGCGCCGGGCGCGGCGTGTTGCTGCTCGACGAACCCACCGCCAACCTCGACCCCGCGCACGGTCTTGCCGCGCTGCGCGAGGCGCGGCGCATGGCGCGCGCCGGTCTGACCGTGCTCGCGGTGGTGCACGACGTCAACCTCGCCGCGCCGTTCGCCGACCGCTTCATCGGCATGCGCGAGGGAAGGGTGGCGTTTTCCGGACCTCCGCACGAGGCGCTGACGCCGGAAAACCTGCGCACGGTCTATGGCGTGGAGACCGCGGTGCTGCGCCATCCGGGAATGGATTGCCCGCTGGTGGCGTTCCTCCCCGGTGCGGCGGAACGTGCCTAGAATTTATGTTATAAAGTAACAAAAGCTTTGACCCCGAAAACGTGATCTTGTATGCACGGTCCTGGCGCGGGGGCGCCGTCATGGATTTCGTCTGGCTTGCACACAAGAGGGGTAAGAGCATGAAGAAATGGTATGGTGCAGCCGTGCCGATGGGCGCGGTGCTGCTGGCGGCGTCGCCCGCCCTGGCCGACGGTTATCAAGACCTGGGCAAGATGGTGGTATCGGCCAACCGCGTGGAAACCGCGGCGGATCAGGTCGGCAGCGCGGTTACCGTGATCACCGCCGAAGAGCTGGAAAAGAAGCAGGCGGTGACGCTCGAGGATGTGCTGAAGGACATTCCCGGCCTCTACGTCTATTCCAACGGCAATTCCAACTACAATACCCGGTTCAAGGTGCGCGGTTACGATTCCGGGCGCGTCCTGGTTTTGATCGACGGGGTGAAGATCGACAATCAGGCCTCACAGATGTACGACCGCCCGTTCAACCATCTGCAGGCCTCGGATATCGAGCGAATCGAGGTGCTGCGCGGCAGCCAGAGCACGCTCTACGGCAGCGATGCGATCGGCGGCGTGATCTCCATTACCACCAAGTCGGGCAAGAACTCCGGCAAGCTGCTGGAAGGCGTCGCCACCACCGAGATCGGCACTTTGGTGACGCGGCGCGCCTCGTTGTCCGCCTGGGGCCGCTATGAGAACGTCTACTACAAGGTGGGCGGAGCCGGGTTCAGCACCCACGGCGACGATAACCGCAAGAATCTGCCGCCGAATGAGAGCGACGGCTCCCGCAACGTCAACTACAGCGCCAAGATCGGCGCCGACCTGATGAGGGACGTGGGGATTCTCGACCTGCTCAACGTCGAGGGCAGCTACGACTTCGTGCGCGGCACCGCGGAATACGACACCTCGTCTGGGACTCAGGACTCCGACGGCTTCATGCTGCAGAAGACCGAGAGCGGCCGGGTGCAGATGCAGGCCAACATGTTCGACGGCCTGCTCGACAACACCTTCTCGGCGAGCCGCATGGACGCCTACGTGAACACCCGCTCGTCGCGCTATTCCACAGCCAAGGCCAACCGCTACTGGGGCGATCTGCAGCGCTACGAATACCAGGGCGTGCTGCGTCACATGGAAGGTCACTCCGTGGTCTTCGGCGGCGACCAGGAGCGCGACCACTTCCGCACCGATGCCACCTCGCAGGACAACAAGTCCCTGGTCAACAGCAGTGTGTTCGCGGACTACGCGCTCAACCTTCTGGACGACACGCTGACCCTCACCGCGGGCGCGCGGCAGTACTACCACGATACCTTCGGCGACCAGACCACCTACCGCACCACCGCATCCTACAAGGTCGTGGACACCGGCACGCGCCTCCACGCCAGCTACAGCACCGGCTTCAAGGCACCGACCCTGGTGCAGGTCTACTACAACAACAACGCCGGCAACGCGATTCTGATGCCCGAAGAGTCGCAGGGTTACGACATCGGCGTCGAGCAGGCGCTGTTGAACGACCGTGCACACTTCGACGTGACGTTCTTCAACAACCGCATGACCAACCAGATCGAACGCGATTCCAGCGTTACGCCTTCGGTCTATCGGAACGTGCAGTCGGCGCGGCACATGGGCTTCGAGAGCAGCGCAGGCGTCGAGGCCACCGACGAGATCAGCCTGACGCTCACCCACACCTACATGCAGTCGCGCAACAACGCGACGGGCCTGGCGATGGAGTACCAGCCGCACCACGTCGCCTCGCTGCGCGTCACCTACGATCCGCGCGCCGTGCCCGGCCTCTCCACCTGGACCCGCGGCACCGTCGCCACCGGCAGCTACGATACCAGCGAGCCGAGCGGCGCCTCGCCGCGCCACCGCATCGGCGGTTACACCACATGGGACCTCGGCGCCGATTACAAGATCGACGACACCTTCACCGTCTACGGGCGGGTGGAGAACCTCTTCGACAAGAACTACGGCCAGTACTACAACGCCAACAATGCGGGGGTCGCCGCCTACGCCGGCATGCGGGTGAAGTTCTAAACCCGCTGCGGGCGGCGCTTCAGGCGCCGTCCGCGCCCGCCAGGCGGGCGATTTCCGCGGCGAGGCCGTCCACCTGGTCCCAGTCGGTGAACTCGATGGTCCGGCTGGGATCGGTGGGGCCCTTGGTGAGGGTCATGATCAGGCGGATCATCAAGCGGTCGAACCAGCCGTAACGCGGGTAGTCGAGCCTGCCCGCCACCGCCGCCGCCACCGCGGGCGAAAGCCCGGCGCGCGCCATCCACTTGCGCAGATAGACCGAGCTTTGCAGCGTCCGTTTTTCCGGCTTGCGCGCCGTCAGGTTGACCGAGATCACCGCGAGAGGCTTTCCCGCCAGGCGGGCGCGGTGCGCCGTCACCATGCGCCGCGCGGGCGGCAGGTGGTGCCCGTAGCGGATCGCCGCGATCACGGCGACCACGCCCGCCGCCGTAACCTCCGCGGCATCGGGCTGGCGGTCGGCGAGATCGGTGACCGCGACCGCGCACCCGGCTTCGCGCAGGCGCGCCGCGAAGCGTGCGGCGATGCGGCGGGTGTGGCCGTCGTGGCTGGCGTAATAGAGGGAAACCGGCAGGGACATGACAGGATCCTGAAAGACACACCGACACTACAGGATCGCGCCGCGTTTGGGGAGGGGGAGCGCGGTGCGGCGCTCCCCCGCCGCGCTCAGGCGGTGGCGACGTCGCGCAGATAGCTTTCCACCTGGCGGCGCAGGGTGTTGGTGTGTTCCGCCATCTGTTCCGCGGCGCTGGACACGGTTTTCGACATTTCGCCGATGCGGTCGTTGGCGTCCGCCACGCCCGCGATGTTGGAGGTGACGTTGCGGGTGCCGCCCGCGGCGTTGACCACGCTGTTGCTGATTTCCTCGGTGGCGGCGCGCTGTTCTTCGATTGCGCCGGCGATGGAGCCTGCGATCTCGCTCATCTCCCGCACGTTGCGGGAGACCACATCGATGGCGCTGACCACCTGGCCGGTGGCGGCCTGCACCGCGCCGACCTGCGCCTCGATTTCCTCCGTCGCCTTGGCGGTCTGGCCGGCCAGGGTCTTGACCTCGCCCGCCACTACGGCGAAGCCCTTGCCCGCATCGCCCGCGCGCGCCGCCTCGATCGTGGCGTTGAGCGCCAAGAGGTTGGTCTGACTGGCGATGTCGGTGATGATGCCGATGATGTCGCCGATCTTCACCGCGCTGGTGGAGAGGGCCTCCATGGCGCCTTGCGCGGTTTCCGAGCTGTCGGCGACGTTGCGGCTGACCTCGGCGGAGCGGGTGACCTGGCGCGCGATCTCGCCGATCGAGGCGGAAAGCTCCTCCGCCGCGGCGGCCACCGCATCCACCGATTGCGCCGCCCCCTCCGCCGCGGTGGCGACCTGCTGCGCCTGGCGGTGGCTCTGTCCGGTGGAGAATTCCATGCTGTTTGCCGCCTCCTGCAAGGCCTGAGCCGCCTGGGTGAGCGTGGTGAGGAAGCTTTCGATGTCGCCGCGGAAGGTCTGGGTGATCGCGGCACGGGTCTGTGCGCGCCGCGCCTCCACGGTGACGTCCACGGCGTTTCCGGCTTCGGAGAAGCCGTTGCGCACGAGATTCTGGCGGAAGGCATGCACCGCCCGTGCGATCAGGCCGATCTCGTCGTGGCGGGTCTGGCCGCGCACCGGCACGGTGATGTCGCCCGCGCTCAACTTGGCGATGGCGGTGCGCAGATCCTCCATCGGGCGGGTGATCGAGGCGATGATCGCGGCGACCAGCGCGCCGACGGCAAGCAGCAGCGCGGCCATGCCGCCGGTGGCGAGATAGGCGGTCTGCCGCGCCGCCGCCGCCTTGGCGGAGGCATCGGCGGCAAGGTTGGCGGCGAGGGTGTTCTCGGTGGCCTTCAGCACGTCGATGCGCCGCGTCGCGGCGTCGAACCAGGCCGTGCCGGTGACCCCGGCGAAGTCGCCGCTCTCCATGCCGCCGGCGGCGATCTTGCGCAGGCGCGCCACCTCGGTTTCCGCGGTTCCGGAGAAGGCCGCGTCGAGGGCCTCCCGGTTGCGGCCGGAGGCGGTGTCCCGCGCGATGGCGAAATAGGCGTCCTGCGCCGCGCCGACGCCGACGAATCCCTGAAACAGAGCGGGCGTGAACTTGCCCGCGCCGAACCCGGCGGCGCCGCGCGCCCGCTCGATCCCCGCCAGGTCCTTGCCGTGCAGGAAGATGGCGAAGGCGCTCATCTCGCGGGCGGTGTCCTCGTCCGGGGAGAGGGCGGCCATGTCGTCCACGCCCGCGAGAATGTCGTCGATCGCCTTGGTGTAGGCTGCCACTTCCTCGGCGACGGGAATGCCGAACGCATCGACGCGGCCGCGCAGGGCGCCGAGGCCCGTGGCGGCGCTGCGGATCGCCGCAACCTCGGCGGCGAGGCCGAGGGCCGCGCCGTCGCCCAGGGCGGCTTCCAGGCGGCGCATCGCGGCGTCGCTCTCCTGACGGAACTGCCGCACGTCGGCCGCGAACTGCGCGCCCTTGCTGTTGAGGAAACCGGCGGAGGCGCCGCGCTCCTTCTGCAGCGCGTGCACCACGTCGCCGAAGATCGCGGCGCTGCGGCTGAGTTCCGCCACATGGTCGAGGGAGTCGGCGTTGCGGTATTCGCGCAGGCCCAGCTGCGCCGCGGCGAGCAGCAGCAGCAGCAGCGGCGCCGCGGCCATCATCCAGATGCGCGAGCCGATGCGCAGCCGCGACATGCGCGGCGGGCGGTCGATGGCGTCGCGCGGAATGTGCCCCGCTTCGATCAGCTTCTCGCGCGCCTGGTTGTCGCCGACGAGGACGTGGTCGAGCAGCCAGTGCTGGAGATAGCGCAACACCGTTTCTTGCGGAATGTCCCGCTCGCCGCCTTGCAGCAGGCGGCCGAAGAAAGCTTCGGTCTCCTGATGATGGGCGATGTGCGCCTGCGCCTCGGCAGGGGGCAACGCCTTGTGCAGCATCGCCTCCTCGCGGCCGAAGTGGGCGCGCAGGTGCGCATGCAGATTGCCGACCTCGGCATAGAAGGCCTCCGTGGAATCCGCTCCGGCGGCGATCTCGTTGAGGCGGTTGATGAAGTCCACGAGTTTGCGGTGGTCGGCGTCGAGCTCGGGAATTCCGAGGGAGAAGGCGTCGCTCCAGACGATCAGGGGCGCTGTGGTCATTCTGGGTTCCTTGCGGCGATGCGGGTGGTGACGCGATCTGTCCTAAAAGTAGAAAGTAGATGCATATTCATGCACTTCAAGGATTGCACGTATAAATATTATGGTTCAACGGATTGTAACCTGGAGAGGGAATGGCGGAGAAAAAAACCGCCGCCCCGGGCGGTCCGGGGCGGCGGTTCGGGCGCGCTTAAAAGGGTCAGGCGGCCTTCACCTCCGTGAGGAAGCGGCCGATCTCGTCACGCAGAATGCCGGTCTGGCGCGACAGGGTCTGCACCGCTTCCAGCACCGCGTTGGAGGCGAGGCCGGTCTCCCCGGCGGCCTGGCTGACCCCGGCGATGCCGCTCGCCACCTCCTGGGTGCCTGCGGCGGCCTCCTGGACGTTGCGGGCGATCTCGTTGGTGGCGGCGGATTGCTCCTCCACCGCCGAGGCGATGGCGCCGGAGATCTCGCCGATCTTGTCCATGTGCTCGGAGACGGCGGAAATGGCGGTCACCGCTTCGTCCACGGTCTGCTGCACCGCACCGATTTGCGCCTGGATCTCCTCGGTGGCCTTGGCGGTCTGGTTGGCGAGGTTCTTCACCTCGCCCGCGACCACCGCGAAGCCCTTGCCCATCTCGCCCGCGCGCGCCGCCTCGATCGTGGCGTTGAGGGCGAGAAGGTTGGTCTGGCTGGCGATGTCGGTGATCAGATCGACCACGTCGCCGATGCGCGCCGAGGCGGCGGCGAGGTGCTCCATGATCGTCTTGGCGCGGGCCATCTCGTCTTGTGCCGTGGTCGAGAGATCGCTCGACTGCGCCACCTGGCGGGCGATCTCGTGAATCGCCGCGGAGAGTTCCTCCGCCGCGGTGGCCACCGTCTGCACGTTGGTCGAGGCCTCTTCGGTCGCAGCCGCGACCGCGGCGGTGCGCTGGTTGGCGTGCTCGGCGGTGAGCGCAAGGCCGTGCGCCGTGCCCTCCAGCTCGCCGGTGGCCGCGCCCAGGGCCTGGAGGGCGGCTTCGGAGAGGTTCTGGAAGGAGGCGACCAGTCCGTCGATGGTGCGGACGCGTTCCGCCTGGCGCGCGCGTGCCGCCTCCTGTTCTGCGGCGAGGCGGTCGGCCTCCTGTTTGTTGGCGCGGAACACCTCCACCGCCTTGGCCATGTCGCCGATTTCGTCGTGGGCCGCGAGGCCGGGGATATCCACCTCGGCGTTGCCGGCGGCGAGCGCGCGCATCGCCCCGGTCATCGCCTGGATCGGCTGCGAGATCATCCCCCGGCCGATCAGCCGCGACAACACGATGCCCGCGGCGAGGCCGAGCGCCAGCGCCCCGACGGAAATCGCCAGGCGCGTGCGGAAAAAGGCGCCCATGTCGTCGTTCACCTGCGCCATCGCCTTGGCGTAGGCATCGACGCGGCGGACGATCTGGACGTTGAATGCCTGGCGGTTCTTGCGGTTGTCGTCGTTGTTGCCGTAGGCGTCGGCGGCGGGGCCGCCGCCCTCGCGCGCCCGGCGCACCGTCTCGGAGCGGAATTTCACGAAATCGGCGGATGCGGTCTCGAGCGCGGCGAATTCGGCGCGCTGATCCTGCGGCAGCAGCGTCTTCCAGGCGGCGACGTCCTGCTGTAGCGTTTCCAGGTTCTTGAGCAGGGGTTTGCCGAACTTTTCCACCTGTTCCGGCGATTTCGCCATATAGAGGCCGCGGCTGTCCATCACCACGGCCAGCACCAGGCCGTTGACCCGCTCGGCGACGAGGGCGCGCTTGCCAAGATCCAGCATGTCGTCGGTGCGTTGATTGAACACCCACATGCCGTGCAGGCCGGCCAATCCGATGACCAACGCCAATATCCCCATAAGAGCGGCGAGAACATTGATCTTTGCACCGATAGAGAGATTTTGCATGGTGTCGGTTCCTCGGCGGGGCCTGTTCCGAACATTTCGGGTAGAATGTCAGGCTCGATTATTCTCTTTCTCATGTAGGTGGCCGCCCGCCGCCACCTATGGCTCTTGCCGCAAAAATCGCACGACCGGAAAAAAGCGCATGAAAAAGGCCCCCCGCAGAGCGGGGGGCCGGGCCGTGTCCGGAGACCGGAGAGGCGGTTATCCCTGGGCGATGCGCTTGAGGATGTCGGCGCGCCGCTGCGCGTGCGCCACCGCCTGCGCCACCAGCTCGGGGTAGGCCTTCGGGTTGGCGTTTTCGGTGATGCGGAAGCGGGTTTCCGCCTCCATGAAGTCGGCGAGGTTCATCGTCGGCTCCTTGGCGTCCAGTTCGAGCGCCGGCTCCTCGGTGCCGAGGCGCCGCGGGTCGTAGCGGTAGAGCGGCCAGTAGCCGGACTCCACGGCGAGCTGCTGGCGCTGTAGGCCGCAGGCCATGTCGTAGCCGTGGGAGATGCAGTGGGCATAGCCGACGATCAGGGAGACGCCCTTGTAGGCGGCGGCCTCCTGCATCGCCAGCACCGTCTGCGCGTCCTTGGCGCCATAGGAGACCGAGGCGGTGTAGACATCGCCGTAGGACAACGCCATCAGGCCCAGGTCCTTCTTCGGGCGCACCTTGCCGCCGACCGCGAACTTGGCCGCCGCGCCGGTGGGCGTGGACTTGGAGGCCTGGCCGCCGGTGTTGGAATACACCTCGGTGTCCAGCACCAGGATGTTGACGTTGCGTCCGGAGGCGAGCACGTGGTCGAGGCCGCCGTAGCCGATGTCATAGGCCCAGCCGTCGCCGCCGATGATCCAGATGACCCGCTCCACCAGGGTGTCGGCCACCTCGATCAGGCGTTTCGCGGCAAGATCGTCGATGTCGGCGAGCAGCGCCTTGAGGTCCGCGACGCGGGCCCGCTGATCGCGGATTCCGGCTTCGGTGTCCTGGTCGGCCCCGAGGATGCCCTGGACCAGGCGCTCGGGCAGGCGGTCCGCCAATCCGGTCACCAGGGCGCGCGCCAGCGCGCGCTGGTGATCGACGGCGAGCCGGAAACCCAGTCCGAATTCCGCGTTGTCCTCGAACAGCGAGTTCGCCCATGCCGGGCCGCGCCCTTCGGCGTTGCAGGTATAGGGCGTGGTCGGCAGGTTGCCGCCGAAGATCGACGAGCAGCCGGTGGCGTTGGCGATCATCAGGTGGTCGCCGAACAGCTGGGTCAGGGTCTTGATGTAGGGCGTCTCGCCGCAGGCGAGGCAGGCGCCCGAGAACTCGAACAGCGGCGTGATCAGCTGTGCGGTCTTGATGTTGATGTTGGCGATCTCGGCGCGGTCGAAGTCCGGCAGCTTCATGAAGGCTTCGAAGTTGGCCTTCTCCTGCTCGAGGATCGGCGCCTTCTCGGCCATCGACAGGGCCTTGTGGTCCGGCTCCGCCTTGATCTTGCCGGGGCGGCAGGCGGCGACGCAGATGCCGCAGCCGGTGCAGTCTTCCGGCGCGACCTGCAGCACGTAGTAGCCGTCCTTCATCTCGACGCCGCGATAGGGCAGGGATTTCAGTTCGCCGCCCACGGCTTCCAGCTCTTCCTTGCTGACCAGCTTGGCGCGGATCGCCGCATGCGGGCAGACCATGGTGCACTTGTTGCATTCGCGACAAGCCTCGGGGTCCCACACCGGGATTTCGTCGGCAATGTTACGCTTCTCGAACTTCGAGGTGCCGACCGGCCAGGTGCCGTCCACCGGGAAGGCGGAAACCGGCAGCAGGTCGCCCTTGCCCGCCAGCATCATCGCGGTGACGCGCTTGACGAAGTCCGGCGCGTCGTCGGGAACGATCGGCGGCAACTGGCGGCCGTTCACCACCTGCGGCACCGGCACCTCGTAGAGGTGCGCGAGCGTCGCATCCACGGCGGCGAAGTTCTGTTCCACCAGTTTCTGGCTCTTGCGGCCATAGGTCTTCTGGATCGCCTTCTTGATCTTGGCGATCGCCTCGTCGCGCGGCAGGACGCCCGACAGCGCGAAGAAGCAGGTCTGCATCACCGTGTTGATGCGCCGCCCCATGTCGGCTTCCTGCGCCACCTTGCGGGCGTCGATGGTGTAGAGCTTGATCTCCTTGTCGAGAATCTCCTGCTGCACCGGGGCGGGCAGGTGGTCCCACACCTCGGCGGGCTCGAAGGGCGCATTGAGCAGGAGAGTCGCCCCCCGCGCCGCGGCGCCGAGGATGTCCACCCGGTCGAAGAACACGAAGTGGTGGCAGGCGACGAAGTCCGCGCCGTTGATCAGATACGGCGCGCGGATCTGATGCGGGCTGAAGCGCAGGTGCGAGACGGTGAGGCCGCCGGACTTCTTCGAGTCATAGACGAAGTAGCCCTGGGCGAAGAGGTCGGTGTTCTCGGCGATGATCTTGATCGAGTTCTTGTTGGCGCCGACCGTGCCGTCGGAGCCGAGGCCGAAGAACATCGCCCGCTTGGTGCCCGGCGTGCCGAGCGAGAAGGCGGGGTCGAACGCCAGCGACAGGTTGGTCACGTCGTCGAAGATGCCGACGGTGAACGAGCGCTTCGGCGCGGCGGCCTTCAACTCGTCGAACACCGCCTTGGCCATGCCCGGGTTGAACTCCTTGGACGACAGGCCGTAGCGGCCGCCGATCACCTTGGGCATTTCGGCCATCGGCAGGCGGCCTTCCTGCTGCGCCTGGTTGAGCGCGGCGACCACGTCCATGTAGAGCGGCTCGCCGGGGGAGCCCGGTTCCTTGCAACGGTCGAGCACCGCGACCGCCTTCACCGTCTTGGGCAGCGCGGCGACCAGCAGCGAGGCGGGGAAGGGGCGGAACAGGTGGACGTGCAGCACGCCGACCTTCTCGCCCATGGCGTTGAGTTTGATGGCGGTCTGTTCCACCGTCTCGGCGCCCGAACCCATCACCACCACCACGCGCTCGGCATCCGGCGCGCCGGAATACTGGCACAGCGCATAGGCGCGGCCGGTGATCTTGGTGAAGCGGTCCATCTCCGCCTGAACGATGCCCGGCACCGCGGCGTAGAAGGGATTGCGCGCTTCCTGCGCCTGGAAGAAGGTGTCCGGGTTCTGCGCCGTGCCGCGCACCACCGGATGATCCGGGGAGAGCCCGCGGCGGCGGGTTTCCAGCACCAGGTCGTCGTCGATCATCCGCTTGAGCTGATCGTCGCCGAGGTAGGCGATCTTGCCGACCTCGTGCGAGGTGCGGAAGCCGTCGAAGAAGTGCATGAACGGCACGCGCGAGCGCAGGGTCGCGGCATGCGCGATGGCGGCCATGTCCTGGGCCTCCTGCACCGAGGCGGCGGCGAGCATGGCGAAGCCGGTCTGGCGGCATGCCATGACGTCGGAATGGTCGCCGAAGATCGACAGCGCATGGGTGGCCAGCGTGCGCGCCGAGACATGCATCACGAACGGCGTCAGCTCGCCCGCGATCTTGTACATGTTCGGGATCATCAGCAGCAGGCCCTGGGAGGCGGTGAAGGTGGTGCCGAGCGCACCGGCCTGCACCGCGCCGTGGACCGCGCCCGCGGCGCCGCCTTCGGACTGCATTTCGGTGATCTCGGGGATATCGCCCCAGATGTTCGGCTTCTTCTCGAACGACCACTGGTCGGCAAACTCACCCATCGTCGAGGACGGGGTGATCGGATAGATGACGGCGATTTCGCTCGCCCGGTAGGCAACCGAGGCGCAGGCCTCGTTACCGTCAACGGCAACCCATTTTACACTGGACACAGATCGGCACTCCTGTTCCGGCTTGGACCCCGGCGGAGCGACCCTTCGCTCCGCCTTTCAAGCAGACCTAAACCCGGGGCGGAGCGGCCGGAGGACCCCCTCGCGCCGCCCGTCCCACGCGTCGTTACACACCCGGCGTCCTAGAGCGCCAGGCCCTCCGTGGCCGCCTTCAGAATTTCCGCGCTGCGACGCAGGGCGAAGCGTTCGCCCTCGTCGAGTTCGGGGACGAGGGTCGAGACGATCCCGGCCGCGCCGATGACGCGCGGCAGCGACAGGGTGACGTTCTCGATGCCCTCGACCCGCGCGGTCGGCGCGGAAACCGAAAGCAGGACATGTTCGTTGCCGGCGATCGCCTGCACGAGGCGTGCCAGCCCTCCGCCGATGCCGAACCACGTCGCCCCCTTGCCGGAAATGATGGCATCGGCGGCGCGGCGCACCGCGGTATCGATACGTGCCTTCGACTCGGCGGTCAGCGGGCGATTGCGTTGCTCGGCCATGGCCGCGACCGGCAGCCCGGCCACGGTGGCCCCGGTCCACCACAGAACCTCGGAATCGCCATGCTCGCCGAGAACGTAAGCATGCACCGATTTCGGCGAGACGTCCAGATGCGCGCCCAGAAGCGCACGGAAGCGCGCCGAGTCGAGAATGGTGCCCGAGCCGATGACGCGGCCTTCCGGCAATCCGGAGATGCGCGCCGCGATCTCGGTCATCACGTCGAGCGGGTTGGAGGCGACCAGCAGAATCGCCTGCGGCGCGGCGGCGAGCACCGCGGGAATGATCGTCCCGAACACCGCGGCGTTGCGTTCCAGCAGCGCGAGCCGGGTTTCGCCCTCGCGCTGCGCCACCCCGGCGGCAAGCACCACCACCCCGGCGTCCGCGAGGTCGGCGTAGTCCCCGGCGCGGACGCGCGCGGGGTAGGAAAACTGCGTGGCGTGCAGGATGTCCTCGGCCTGGGCGCGCGCGAGGGCGGCGTTCCTGTCCACCAGGACCACCTCGCTCGCCGCGCCGCGCAGCACCATGGCGAAGGCCGCGGTGGCGCCGACTTGCCCGGCTCCGACGATTCCGACTTTCATGGACGCGCTTCTCCTGTGGGACGCCCGCGGATTTGGTGTCCACAAGGTACATGCCTGAGGCCGGGTAGGAAAGAGCTCAATCCGGTTTTTCCTGCGCCGCCGGAATCCGAGCCGCAGTGCGGGTTTGCGCAGGCCTTGCACGGCTGCGGGGCGGCGGAGAGGCGGCAGGGGTGGCGCAAGGGCGGGAGACTCGGCGGCGATTCGCCCGTCCCGCCCGTTCGGGGAGGGGGAAAAGGGTGGGGCGGCAGCCGCGCCGGGGGGCGCGGCCGCAACGCCTCAGGCGGCGGCGCGGGCCTGGGCGCGGCCCATGTCGAAGGCGCGGGCGTTGGCCTCGGCGAGTTCCGGCTTGCGGTCGCGGAAGCGTGCGACGATGCGCTCCTTCAACTCGTCCTGAGGGAACGGCAGATGGTCGGAGATCGCGCCGAGCATCACCGTGTTGATCAGCTTGATCTCCCCCAGTTCGCGGGCGATCGCCCCGGCGTCGAAGGCATAGACGGTGCGGCCGGTGGCGCGCAGCGACGCGATCGGGTCGTCGGGATAGGCGAACAGCCCGGTGGAGACCACCGGCGGCGCGAGCCGGAGCGTGTTGACCAGGATCACCCCCGCGGGCCGCAGTTCGTGGCAGCAGCGCAACGCCTCCGCCGCCTCGAAGGCGAGCAGCACGTCGGCCTCGCCTGCCGGGATCACCGGGGAGAGAACCTTTTCGCCGAAGCGCAGGTGCGAGGTCACCACGCCGCCGCGCTGCGCCATGCCCGCCACCTCGGTCTTCTTCACGTCGTAGCCGTGGGCGAGCGCCGCGAGGGCGAGAATCTCGGCGGCGGTCATCACGCCTTGCCCGCCGGTGCCCGCGACCAGGATGTTGGTGATGCTCATGGCCGGCAATCCTCCTTCGCCGCAGTTTCGTCGCGCACGATCGCTTCCGACGCGCAGACGTTGACGCACATGCCGCAGCCGGTGCACACGGCGGTGTCGATGCGGGCGAAGGCGAGTTCCACCTCGCGCCCGTTCTTGCGCACCGCGGTCTCGCGGCGCGCCACCGAGATCGCCGGGCAGCCGATGTCGATGCACTTGCCGCAGCCGGTGCAGGCGTCCTCGTCGGTATGGTAGGGCTGGTGCCGCTCGAACGCCTCGATCAGGGTGCACGGCCGGTTGGTGATGATCACCGACGGGCCGGGGGTGGCGATCTCCTGCCGCAGGGTGCGGTCGAGCACCGGCAGCTGGTAGGGGTCCACCACGTGCACCCGTTCCGGCGCGACGCCGAGCGCGGTGACCAGCCTGGCGAAGTCCACCTTCGGCGCCGGGGCGCCCTTGAGGTCGCGGCCGTTGGCCGGGTGGTTCTGGCCGCCGGTCATGCCGGTGGTGCCGTTGTCCATCAGCAGCACGGTGACGTTGCCGCCGGTGTAGGTGATGTCCAGGAGGCCCTGCATGCCCATGTGCAGGAAGGTGGAATCGCCGATCACCGCAAGCACCGCCTTGTCGCGGTCGTCTTCGTCGCGGGCCTTGTCCATGCCCAGCGCCACGCCCATGGAAGCGCCCATGGAAACGCAGGTGTCGAGCGCCCC
This sequence comes from Oleispirillum naphthae, assembly GCA_027864655.1. GTDB lineage: Bacteria > Pseudomonadota > Alphaproteobacteria > Rhodospirillales > Rhodospirillaceae > Oleispirillum > Oleispirillum naphthae. The sequence goes on along the minus strand of JAQAZG010000001.1, from coordinate 396,689 downwards.
CCACGGGTGGCCCGCGCCCAGGCTGTAGCAGCCGATGTCGCCCGCGATCACCACCTTTTTGCGCAGCCGCGCCAGGGTATGATAGACCGCGAGGTGCGGGCACGCCGGGCACAGCGTCGGCGGCCGCGGGAAGAGCTTCGCCGGGGCGGCGGGAGCGGGCGGTTCCGCGATGCCGAGCAGAGGCCGCACCGCCGGGCCGACGACGTGGGGCAGGAGTTCGCCGAAGCGCGGCAGGATCTCCTTGCCGCGCACCGCGATGCCCGCGGCCTTCATCTCCATCTCGATCAGGGGCTCGGTCTCCTCCGCCACCACCAGGGTATCCACCGTCGCGGCGAAGGCGCGCAGCCGTTCGATCGGCAGCGGGCAGGAGAAGCCGAGCTTGAAGATCGGCGCATCGGGGAAGACCTCGCGCAGGGTCGTCGCCACCGGGCCGGAGGTGACGAAGCCGACGCGGCGGTCGGAGCCTTCGTCGATGCGGTTGAGGCCGGTTTCCTCGGTGAAGGCCTTGAGCGCCACGTCGCGCGCCGCCATCAGCGGCAGGCGGTTGCGCGCGTTGCCGGGCACCATCACCCAGCGCGCCGCCTCGGGCACGAACTCCGCCTTCGGTCCTTCGACGCGTTCGCCCACCACCGCCACCGCCTTGACGTGGCAGACCCGGGTGGTGGCGCGCAGGATCACCGGAGTGGCGAAGCGTTCGGAAATCTCGAACGCCGCCTTGGTCATCTCATAGGCTTCCTGCGAATCCGCGGGCTCCAGCATCGGCATGTGGCCGAAGCGGCCCCAGTAGCGGGAGTCCTGCTCGTTCTGCGACGAGGAGAGGCCGACGTCGTCGGCCACCACGATCACCAGGCCGCCCTTGGTGCCGGTGAGGGTATAGGTCATGAAGGCGTCGGCGGCGACGTTCATCCCCACATGCTTCATCGAGCACAGCGCGCGCACCCCCGACATCGCGGCGCCGATGGCGACTTCCATCGCCACCTTCTCGTTGACCGAGAACTGCGCGTGCAGGTTCGGGTAGAGCGCGATCGCCTCGAGGATTTCGGTGGCCGGCGTGCCGGGATAGGAGGTGGCGACCTTCACCCCGGCCTCCCAGGCGGCGCGGGCGACCGCCTCGTTGCCGGACAGCAGCAGGCGGTCCTCGGCTTCTTTCACTGCAGTGGTCATGGCGGTGTTCTCCCTCAATCCTTCGGGCGCAGGTCGATGACCCGCTTCGCCTTGCCGATCGAACGCTCGATGGTGCCGGGGTCGGCGATGCGCACGCCCACGGAAACCCCCACCATCGATTTGACGTGACGCGCCAGGTCCTTGGCGCAGCTGTCCACGGCGATGGGGTCCGCCTCCGGCGGTTGGCGCGTCTCGACGATGACGTCGAGGGTGTCGAGCTTGCCCTTGCGCCCGAGCTCCAGCACGTAATGCGGCGACAGGCGCTTGTCGGCGAGCACCAGCTCCTCGATCTGCGAGGGGAAGACGTTGACGCCGTGGAAGATGATCATGTCGTCGGAACGGCCGTTGATGCGCTCGATGCGGCGCATGCTGCGCGCCGTGCCGGGCATCAGGCGGGTGAGGTCGCGGGTGCGGTAGCGCAGGATCGGCAGCGCCTCCTTGGTCAGCGAGGTGAGCACCAGTTCGCCGTGCGCGCCGTCGGGCAGCACCTCGCCGGTCTCCGGGTCGATCACCTCGGGGTAGAAGTGGTCCTCCCAGAGGTGCAGGCCGTCCTTGCTCTCGACGCATTCGTTGGCGACGCCGGGGCCGAGCACCTCGGACAGGCCGTAGATGTCGAGCGCATCGATGTCGAAGGTGTCCTCGATCTCGGCGCGCATCGCCTCCGACCACGGCTCCGCGCCGTGCATCGCGATCTTGAGCGAACTCGCCCGCGGGTCCACGCCCTGGCGGCGGAATTCGTCGCCGAGCGCCAGCATGTAGCTCGGCGTGACCATGATGATGTCGGGCTTGAAGTCGGAGATCAGCTTGACCTGGCGCTCGGTCTGGCCTCCGGACATCGGGATCACCGTGCAGCCGTAGGCCTCCGCCCCGTAGTGCGCGCCGAGGCCGCCGGTGAACAGGCCGTAGCCGTAGGCGACGTGGACGATGTCGCTCGGCACGCCGCCCGCGGCGCGGATGCTGCGCGCGATCAGCTGCGCCCAGGTGTCGATGTCCTTCCTGGTGTAGCCGACCACGGTGGGTTTGCCGGTGGTGCCGCTGGAAGCGTGGATGCGGGCCACCTTCTCGCGCGGCACGGCAAACAGGCCGAAGGGATAGTTCTGGCGCAGGTCCTCCTTCGTGGTGAAGGGCAGGCGCGCGATGTCGGAAAGCGCGCGGATGTCCTCCGGCCGGACGCCCGCGGCATCCAGCTTGGCACGGTAGTGAGGTACGTTGTCGTAGGCGTGCTTGACCGTCCATTGCAGACGGGAGAGTTGCAGCGCAGAAATTTCGTCGCGGCTGGCGGTCTCGATGGGGTCGAGGACACGCCCGGCCGAGAGGCCGCGTTTCATGAAGGATCCCCCCTAAAACCTCGTTGCATGCGGTGCCCGGCGTGGACATCCGCGGTTCGCCGGAACCTTCCGTTACCCGGAAGTTGCTTCACCGGCACAGCCGTCCGGCGCTGACGATTGCGGTTTTCGGGTTGAATCGGAAACGCGAACGCACGGTTGGGCGCGGAGAATAGCAGATTTCCAAATTCGCATCTCTGCAAAAAAACACCTGCGGCGACTCCGCCCCCAGGGTGGTTTTGGCGTAACCGTCACGCCAATCTCCTGGTTCGTCCGGGGCCTCTTGTGCTATGAAACGGCTTCGAGACACGCGGAAGGGAAGAGGTTGCTTGCGCGAATGGGCGGGTCGGACGCGTCGGATACCACAGCATTGACCGAACAGCTGGCGGAGCTGGCGAAGGAAAACCAGAGTCTCAGGCACCGAATCGAGGAACTGGAGCAGACCTGCTCCGACCTCGACATCGCCCTCGCTACGTCGATCGAACATGGCGACATGATCGAGGCGTCGCTCTATGCGGCCAACGCCAAGCTGCGGGTCGAGGTGCGCGACCGCGTCGTCGCGGAGCGCCGCCTGTCGCACGTGCTCGGCGCGGTGCGCCAGCAGAAGACGGATCTGGAGCTTCTCGTCGAGACGATCACCGAACACAGCGATGCGATCGACACGCAGTGGCTGCGGCGCTATGCGGTGGCGGAAACCCTGTCGCGGGTGGACCCGCTCACCGGGCTGTTCAACCGCCGCGAAATCGACGAGCGCCTGGATGCGGAGTGGCGGCGCTGCGCCCGCGCCGCCCGTCCGATCGCCCTGGTGATGGCGGATATCGACCACTTCAAGGGCTACAACGATTCCTATGGCCACGCCCAGGGCGATGAAGCGCTGAAGCAGGTGGCCGAGTTGCTGAGGTGCGTGTGCCACCGCACCGCCGACTCGGTGGCGCGCATGGGGGGCGAGGAATTCCTGCTGCTTCTGCCCGACACCGATCTCGAAGGCGCCAGGGCGATCGCCGAGGCGTTGCGCCAGGCGGTGTGGGATGCCGGAATCCCCTATGCCGATGCCGACGACGGCCGGGTGACGCTGAGTCTCGGGGTGGCGGCGATGACGCCGGAGCGCGACGGCGACTGGGCCGACCTTCTGTCGCTCGCCGACAATCTGCTCTATCTGGCGAAGCGGGATGGACGCAACGCGATCAAACTGCCCGACGATCTGCAATCGAACTGACGGAGGACGCCAAGCATGGGGGATACGTTCGGCGCGTTTCAGTCCTGCGAGGGGGAAGGCGCGGCCCTCGAAAGCCTGCTGCTCTGCTTTTCCCCGAGTCTGCTGCCGTTGCAGCAGCGCTGGCGCAACAATGGCCTGTCGGCGGACTTTCTCTCCGACTATGTGACCACTTTTTTCCCGAAGGACGAGGCCGATCCGGCCAGCGCGACGCGCCAGTCCACGGTCAAGGGCGCGGTCAGCTACATCGCCAACGAGCTGCTCGAAAACGCGATGAAATACAGCGAGAGCAATTCCCTGCCGATCACCATCCGCCTGGTGCTGCAGGCCGACCGCATCGTCTTCGAGGAAACCAATGTCGCCTCCGCCGCCTCTGCCGCGGCCTACCGCCGGTTCATCGGCGAGTTGCAGCAGAGCGACCCCGCCGACATCTACTTCCACAAGGTGGAGGCGATGGCGGTCTCGGGGGATGCCTCCGGCCTCGGTCTGATCACCATGATCATCGACTACGCGGCAAGCCTCGCCTGGCGGTTCGAGGCGGCGCCCGGCGGCGGCGAGGCGGTGACCACGCAGGTCTGTCTCGCGGTCTAGGCGCAAGCCGGGGGGATATGCGGAAGCAACTGTCGGCGCCGCACGGCGCGGACATCTCAGGAAAGAGACGAGAGAGATGACGGAGTTTTCGGGAGAGAATTATGCGGCACGGTGCGACGTGGGGGCGCACCTGGTGACCCTGTCGGGGACGTTGCGGTTGAACGGCATTGCGGAATACGCGCCGATCGTCGCTCTCCTGGCCAATGCCGCCGAGGACGCCACGGCGATGACCCTCGACCTCTCGGCCCTGGAATTCCTCAACAGCTCCGGCATCGCGGTGCTGTCGAAATTCGTCATCGAGGCGCGCAACCGCGGCGACCTGGCGCTCACCATCATCGGTTCCGGCGCGATTCCGTGGCAGGGCAAGTCGCTGCAGAATCTGCGGCGGCTGATGCCGTCTCTGGTCGTCGAGTTCCGCTGAGGAAACGCCCCCTGCCGGGGATGAGGGGAGCGTCGGCATGAACGAAGACGGGGATAGCCGGGGAGGCTTGCAGGCGCGGTTGCGGCGGGTTCCGATTCGGCGGCGCATTTTCTATACGTTGATTCTCTATACCCTGGCGGTTGCGGTGATGGTCGTCGCGGGGTGGCAGGTTTCGCTGCTGACCCGGGACTACCGCCAGGATTCCGCCGCCCTGCGGGAGCAGACCCGCAAGGCCACGGCGATGCGCCATGCCATCAACACCCTCGGGGTTCTGGGGGATTCCTTCCTGCGGAGCGGCGATACCAGCCAGATCGCGCAATTCAACGTCATGGCGGGAGAGGTGGAGCGCACCCTCGACCCGTTCATCGGCCGGACGGAGACCCTGGACCTCGAGCCCAGCCGTCTGCACCTGTCCTTCGAGGGCTACCTTCAGGCGTTCGGCAAGGTCACCGCCCTGTCGATGTCCGCGCACGAACTGTACACGGGCTACCTGTCCTCGTCCGAGGACCTGATGCAACAGCGCCTGCTGCGCCTGGCCGAACAGCCGGACCTTCCGCCCGGGATACATGAAAACCTGCTGCAGGCGCGTTTTGAATTCGCCAAGGCACGTACGGCGATCCTGGCGTTCATGAACTCGCGGGAAGGCTTGGGCGCGGTGCAGGCGGTGGCCGCTCTCCGGCGCGTCGGCGAGTGCCTGCAACTGGCCGTTCTGCTGGACGAGCGGAGCGGCTTTTCCGAGGACTTCCGGGGAGCGCAGCGGGCCCTGCGCGGGATGATGATGGAGACCGCGCGGATCAAGACGCTGGTCGATAGGCGCACGCAGACCGCGAATGGGTTCCTGTCCCTTTACAGGATCGGCATGAACCGCAGCGCCGACCATCTCGTCGAGATGGTCTCCGCGCGTGAAGGCGCACTCCAGGACAGCCTCAAGCGGGACATGAACATCACCCTCGCGATCACCGGCGCCGGCGTGTTGCTGCTGCTTCTGGTCGGCCTGGCGGCTGGCGGATTGATCGCCCGCAGCATCCGCGACCCGCTGCTGCGCCTCAATGCGCTGATGCGCGAGGTCTCGGAGGGCAACTGGGAGCGCGACATCGCCGCCGACGACGGCCAAGACGAAATCGCCGAGATGACCCGCACCCTCGCCGGGTTCAAGCGCAACGCGCTCACCCTGCGCGAGATGGAAGTGGAAAAGCAGGTGATGCTGATCCGCGAGAAGGAGGAGACGGAGCAGGCGCTGCACAGCCTCGACCAGGCGCACCACGAGATTCAAATTCTCAACGACCGCCTCAACGAGGAGAATCTCCGCCTCGGCACCGAGCTCGACGTATCGCGGCGGCTGCAGCGCATGCTGCTGCCGCGGCCGGAGGAACTGGCCGAGGTCGCGCCTCTCGACATCGCGGCGTTCATGGAGCCCGCCACCGAGGTCGGCGGCGACTATTACGACGTGCTGGCGGATGGCGACGGCGTGTGCATCGGCATCGGCGACGTCACCGGCCACGGGCTGGAAAGCGGCGTGGTGATGCTTCTGGCGCAGAGCGCGGTGCGCACCCTGGTGACGGCGGAGGAACACGACCTGCCGCGCCTCTTGGACGTGCTCAACCGCGCGATGTACCAGAACATCCGGCGCCTGGGCTGCGAGAAGAACCTGAGCTTCGCGCTGCTCGACTACCGCCCGCGCGGCGCCGGGGAGGAAGACCTCCCGGCGGGCGTGGCGGGGCGCCTGCACATCGTCGGCCAGCACGAATCGGTGCTGATTCTGCGGTGCTCCGGCACGATCGAGGAACTCGACACCCTGGAGCTCGGTCTGCCGCTCGGTCTCGTCGATCGCATCGGCGCGTATACCGGGGTGGCCGCCGCCGACCTCTTCCCCGGAGACCTGGTGGTGCTCTATTCCGACGGCATCACCGAGGCGGCGGATGCGAACGGCCTTCTCTTCGGCGTCGCGCGTCTGAAAGAGGAGCTGTTGCGCCACGCCCCGGCGGAGGTTTCGGCGATCAAGGACGCGGTGATCGCCGCGGTGCGCGCGCACATCGGCGACGCGCCGGTCTACGACGACATGACGCTGCTGGTGATCCGCCAGCGCTGAGCGGCCGGCGCGGTTGACAAGGCGCAGCGAAAAGGGTTAGGACGGCGGCGTCCCTAGCGGCGGCGCGCGCCGCCCCGCCGGGGCCGAAGTCAGGGACCACTGAGATGATGACCGAACCTCCCAGTCCGATGTTCATTTCCGCTTCCGCCGCGGGGCGGTCGAGGGCCGAGGAGAGCCGTCTCTGACGGAATGCGGCCCGCCCCCGGCATTTTTGCGAGGAGGCCGCCATGTTGACGCTGTTTCATTTCGATCAGGGACTGCTGCGCCAGACCGTGGTGGAGGGCGCGCTCGACTCCCTGCCGGAACAGACGGTGTGGATCGACCTCCTGACGCCGTCGCGGGACGACGAGACGGCGATCTCGCGGCTGCTCAACGTCGATATCCCCACCCACGAGGAAATGCAGGAGATCGAGGTCTCCAGCCGCCTCTACGAGGACGGCGGCGCCCAGGTGATGACCATGCCGGTGCTCACCCGCGCGATGACCGACGAGCCGGAGGCCGCGGCGGTCACCTTCATCCTCGCGGGCAGCCGCCTCCTCACGGTGCGCTATGTCGATCCGCTGCCCTTCGGTATGTTCATCCGCCGCCTCGCCCGCCAGCCCGCCCTGGTCGGCACCGGCGAGGTCGCCCTCGTCGGCCTGCTGGAGCAGATCGCCGACCGCCTCGCCGACGTGCTGGAGAGCGCCACCGCCGATCTCGAGGCGATCTCGCGCGACATCTTCCGCAAGGAGGGGGCGAGCGGCTCCGGCCTCAAGGACATCCTGCAGCGCATCGGCCGCGCCGGCGATCTCGCCACCAAGGCGAAGGACAGCCTTCTCGGCTTGAACCGCCTGCTCCTCTTCCTCGGCGGGCAGACCAGCATCCGCAAGGAGGTGAAGCTGCGCATGAAGACCCTGATGCGCGACGTCACGTCCATCGCCGAGCACGCCACCTTCCTCTCCACCAAGGTGGCCTTCCTGCTCGACGCCACGCTCGGCATGATCAACATCGAGCAGAACAACGTCATCAAGATCCTCACCGTGGCCTCGGTGGCCTTCCTGCCGCCGACCCTGATCGCCAGCATGTACGGCATGAACTTCGCCTTCATGCCGGAGTTGAAATGGCATCTCGGCTATCCGTGGGCACTCGGCCTGATGTTCGCTTCCGCAGCGATTCCGTTCCTCTACTTCCGCCGAAAGAAGTGGTTGTAATCCGCCGATAGCGTATCATTCGGAAGTTTCTTTTTTAAAAGCGTGAAACCGGCGCAACGACGCCGGACTATCCGATATGGAGGAATCACCGTGTCTCAAGGCACCTCGCAGAAGAAACCCGGTCCGTTGGGGATGTGGAACGCCATTCCCCTGTGGCAGAAGATTCTCGCCGGCCTCGTTCTGGGCCTGATCGTCGGTCTGGTGTTCGGCAAGTCGGCGGCGGCGGTCAAGCCGATCGGCACCGCGTTCATTTCCGGCATCAAGATGCTGATCGTGCCGCTGGTTTTCGTTTCCCTGGTCAGCGGCGTGACCTCGATGCGCGACCCGGCGAAGATGGGCCGCGTCGGCATCAAGACCATCGTTCTCTACCTCCTCACCACCGCCGTCGCGATCACCATCGGTCTGGCGCTCGGCACCGTTATGGCTCCCGGCGCCGGGGTGGACATGGGCGCGGCCAAGGCGGTGGCGCCCAAGGCGGCCCCGTCCCTGGTGGACACCTTCGTTGCCCTCATCCCGACCAACCCGATCGAGGCGATGAGCAAGGGCAACGTGCTGCAGGTGATCTTCTTCGCCATCCTGTTCGGCCTGGCGATCAACATGTCGGGCAAGCCCGGCGAAAAGGTGCGCGACGCCTTCAATGCCCTGGCGGAAGTGATCTACAAGCTCACCGCCATCGTCATCTGGTTCGCCCCCTTCGGCGTGTTCGCGCTGATGGCGTGGACCGCGGGCACCTATGGCCTCGACCTGCTGCTGCCGCTGGCGATGGTGATCGTCGCCGTCTACCTCGGCTGCATCCTGCATGCGCTTCTGGTCTACGGCCTCGCCATCCGCGCGGTGGGGCTCAACCCGCTGAAGTTCTACAAGGGCATCGCCGAGGCGGCCACCGTCGCCTTCACCACCACCTCGAGCTCCGGCACCCTGCCGGTGACGATGTCCTGCGCGCAGAAGAACCTGGGCATTTCCCAGGGCGTGTCGGGCTTCGTGCTGCCGCTCGGGGCCACCGTCAACATGGACGGCACGGCGCTCTACCAGGGCGTCTGCGCGCTGTTCGTGGCGCAGGTGTTCGGCGTGCACCTGTCGGGCGGAGACTACGTCACCATCATCCTCACCGCGACGCTGGCCTCCATCGGCACCGCGGGCGTGCCGGGCGCGGGCCTGATCATGCTCTCCCTGGTGCTGTCCTCGGTCGGCCTGCCGCTCGAGGGCGTGGCGATCATCGCGGGCATCGACCGCGTGCTCGACATGGCGCGCACCTCGCTCAACGTCGTCGGCGACGGCATGGTCGCCACCCTGGTGGCGAAGTCGGAGGGCGAGCTCGATCTCGCGGTGTTCAACAGCGGCCGCGACGCCCTGGGCGAGCTGGAAGAAGCCTAGGCTTCGAGGTCCTGCAAAATCTTGCGGAAGGCGGCGCTTTGCGCCGCCTTTTGATTTTCGTCCATCGGTTCGCGGCTGCCCGCGCCCCATACCGGGCCGGGCCAGGCGGCATCGCCCGCCCGCCGCGCCACGATGTGGACGTGCAACTGCGTCACGATGTTGCCGAGCGCGCCGATGTTGATCTTGTCCGCGGCGAAGGCGGGCTTCATCGCCGCGCCGAGGCGGCAGGCGAGGTCCAGCACGGCGCGGCGCTCCGCCTCCGGCAGGTCGAACAACTCGGCCGCACCGGGATGTTCCGGCACCAGCAGCAGCCAGGGAAAGCGCGCATCGTCGAGCATGCGCACCTGGCAGCCGCCGATCCCGGCGAGGCACAGGCTGTCGGCGGCGAGGCGCGGGTCGAGTTCGAAGGGCATCGCGGAATCTCCGGCACGAAAAAAGGCGCGCCGCGAGAGTACGCGGCGCGCCATCCGGCGGAAAGCGGAATCACTCGTCGGTGCCGGCGATCTCCGGCAGGTGGTTTTCCTGCCACAGGGCGTTGAGGATGCCGAAGAAACAGGCCAGTCCGACGCCCAGAACCCAAGAGAAGTACCACATGGTTCGCTCCGTTCTCAGTAGAGGCTCTTGTTGCCTTTTTCGATGTGCTGCGCCGTCAGCTTGCCGCGCAGCACGTGGAAGATGAAGCTGGTGTAGCCGAGCACGATCGGCACGAAGATCAGCGCGCACACCGCCATGACGAACAGGGTGCGGTGGCTGGAAGAGGAGTCCCACACCGTCAGGCTGGCGTTGGGCGCGAGGCTGGAGGGCATGATGAACGGGAACAGGCTGACCCCGGCGGTGAGGATCACCCCGGCGATGCCCGCCGCGCTGGCGATGAAGGCGAGGCCCTCATGGCGCAGCTTGGCGAGCAGGGCGGCGCCGAACAACCCAGCGATGCCGAGAAGCGGCGCGATTGCCGCGGCCGGATACTTGACGTAGACCGAGGTCCACAGGCCGACGCCGGTGGTCACGGTCTTCAGCAGCGGGTTGGACGGCCCGGAAGGATCCACCGGCGAGGTGATGGCGTAGCCGGAAATCCCCGAGGCGATCCATAAGCCCCCGAGGATGAAGAACGCGGCGGACACCGGGGCCAGCAGCATGGTGGCCTTGCGGGCGCGTTCGCGCACCGGGCCGTCGCTCTTCAGCGCGAGGTAGGAGCCGCCGTGCGCGGCGAGCATGGTGAGGCTGACGATCCCGGCGAGCAGGCCGAACGGGTTCAAGAGTTCGAACAGGCCGGAGCCCTCGTAGAAGATGCGCTGGTCCGCGTCGATGGTGAAGGGCACGCCGAGCAGCACGTTGCCCACCGCCACGCCGAACACCAGAGACGGCACCGCGCCGCCGATGAACAGCGCATAGTCCCAGTTGCGCCGCCAGCGGGGGGAGGGCAGCTTGTTGCGGAAGTCGAAGCCCACCGGCCGCAGGATCAGCGCGGCCAGCACCAGGAACATCGCGATGTAGAAGCCGGAGAAGGCGGTGGCGTAGATCGGCGGCCAGGCAGCGAAGATCGCCCCCGCGCCGAGGACCAGCCACACCTGGTTGCCGTCCCACACCGGGCCGATGGAGTTGATGGCGATGCGACGCTCGGTGTCGTTCCTGGCGACGAAGGGAAGCAGGGTGGCGACGCCGAGGTCGAAGCCGTCCATGATGGCGAAGCCGATGAGCAAAACGCCGAGAAGAGCCCACCAAAGGAGGCGCAGGATCGAATAGTCGATGAGATCGAACAGCATGGATCACACTCCCTTGGCGGCTTTGGCCGCTTTGGCGGGCTTCGCCGGGGTGAGGCCGAGGGCCTGCACCGGCCCCATCAGCACGTAGCGGCGCATCAGGAACACGTCGATCACCGCCAGCACCGAATAGAACGCGACGAAGCCGAACAGGGTGAAGCCGACCTTGACGGTGGAGATGCTGGACGCGGCGAGGAAGGTGGGCAGCACCCCTTCGATCGCCCAGGGCTGACGCCCGTGCTCGGCGACGAACCAGCCGAGTTCGCAGGAGAGCCACGGCAGCGGCAGGCTGAACAGCAGCAGGGTGAGGAACCACTTCTTATCGAAGGCGAGCTTGGTGGACATGTAGAAGGCGAAGGCGAAGGCGGCGATGAAGTAGAAGCCCAGCCCCACCATCAGGCGGAACGACCAGAACAGCGAGGCGACGTGCGGCACCGTGCTCTCCGCCGCCTTGACCACGGTCGCGGTGTCGGCGGTTTCCGGCGTGTCGGTGTAGCGCTTCAGCAGGAGCGCATAGCCGAGGTCGGCCTTGGACTTGTCGAAGGCGGCGCGCGCCGCGGCGTTGTCCGGGTCGGCGCGCAGCGTCTTGAGCGCGGCGAGCGCGGCCTTGCCGTCCTCGATGCGGATCGCGGCATCGGCCACCAGGTCCTTGATGCCGGGCAGCGGCGTGTCGATGGAGCGCGTCGCGATCAGCCCCATCAGCCAGGGAATGCGCACCGCGAAACGGGTTTCCTGCGCGTCCTGGTCGGGCAAGCCGATGAGGGTGAAGCTCGCGGGCGCGGGTTCGCTCTCCCACATGCCTTCGATCGCGGCGAGCTTCATCTTCTGGTGTTCGGTGACGGTGTAGCCGCTTTCGTCGCCCAGCACCACCACCGACAGGGCGGAGGCGAGGCCGAACGCCGAGGCGACGATGAAGGACCGTTGCGCAAAGGCGACATGGCGCTTGCGCAGCAGGTACCACGCGCTGATCGACAGCACGAACATCGCGCCGGTGACGTATCCGGCGGAGACGGTGTGGACGAACTTCGCCTGCGCCACCGGGTTGAAGATGATGTCGTAGAACGAGGTCAGCTCCATGCGCATGGTGCGGAAGTTGAACTCGGAGCCCGTGGGGTTCTGCATCCAGCCGTTGGCGATGAGAATCCACAACGCCGAGAGGTTGGAGCCGATCGCCACCAGCCAGGTGGCGAGCAGGTGGCCGCGTTTGCTGAGCTTATCCCAGCCGAAGAAGAACAGGCCGACGAACGAGCTTTCGAGGAAGAACGCCATCAGACCTTCGATGGCCAGCGGCGCGCCGAAAATGTCGCCGACGTAATGGGAGTAATACGACCAGTTGGTGCCGAACTGGAATTCCATGGTGATGCCGGTAGCCACCCCCATGGCGAAATTGATGCCGAACAGCTTGCCCCAGAACTGCGTCATCTCCTTCCAGATGGTCTTGCCGGTCATCACGTAGACGCTCTCCATGATCGCAAGCAAGAGGGAGAGGCCGAGGGTGAGGGGCACGAAGAGGAAATGATACATCGCCGTCATGGCGAATTGCAGGCGGGACAGATCGACGACGCTGGACTCGATCATGGATGGTCTCCTTCGGTGTCTCCGGCGATCGACGGAGCGGGCGCGGAGACGAATTTCTCCGCAACCTCGCCGGGGACGACATGGTGGATCATCGGGCCGAACCAGAAGATCCGGGCGCAGACGATGATCGCGATCTTCAACAGGATGAGCGGCGCGATCGCCTTGGCGAGGCGCGACCGCGGCCGGAACACATTGCCCAGGGCGATACCGAGTACGGACAGCACGCGGACCATGACAATCCTCTCCCCCGGATTTTTACCCTACGCTAATGCTTGGGTATTCACGAGACATTGATGGATATCAATTTTCACGAAAATTCCCAGGCTGTGCCCCTACTAGACGGCAAATATCGAACGGTTTCAAGTTGCGCTTTCGCATATTCCCGAGAAATTCCATAAGGGATTTGAGGGCTTTCCTTTTTGCACATATAGGCCGCCCTCGCGGCGCGAAAAGGGGTCAGCTTCCGGAAGGGGAGAGTCCCCAGGAGTCGGCGAATCCGCGGTAGAGCTCCGGCTCGCGCGGCACCGCGCCGTGGCGGCCGACGATGGCGGAGGCGAAGGACTGGGCGCGCGCCAGGGTGACGGCGAGGTCCCAACCGCGCGCCAGGCCGAGGATGAGCGCCGCGGAGAAGGCGTCTCCGGCTCCTACCGGATCGACGATGCGCGCGGCGGCGGGCGGCGGCGGGGCGAGCGTCTCTCCCGCGGCGTTCACCGCGATGCAGCCCTGCGCGCCCAGGGTGACGACCACGAGGTCGAGTCCGTGGGCGGTTATCCACGCCCGCGCGCGGGTGGGAATGTCACCGCCCGCGGGGGCGAGCGCGTCCAGCTCTTCGGCGTTGAGCTTCACCCAGCGGGCCTCGGCGATGAGGCGGCGGGCCTCCGGGATGGTCCACCACGGGGCGCGCAGGTTGACGTCGAGGAACACCGGCGCGCCGGTGAAGCGGCGCAGGGTGTCGAATCCGGCGCGGCTGCCGGTGCCGCGCAGCGCCAGCGTGCCGTGATAGAGCAGCGCCGCGTCGGAAAGCGGCGGCAGCGCCTCGGGGCGGATCGCATCGAAGGCGGCGTTGGGCGGAATGGCGTAGTGCGGCTCGCCGTCGGCCATGGCGACGTCCACCGCGCCGGTGGGGCGCTGCGGGTCTTCCTGCAGGCCGGAATCGTCCATCCCCCAGGCGCGCATCGCGGCGCGCACCTCGCGCCCCGGCGCGTCTGCGCCGATGCGTGAAATGAGGAGCGGCCGCGCGCCGAAGGCGTGGAGATGCCAGGCGACGTTGAACGGCGCGCCGCCGAGCACGGAGGAGCCGTCGGGGAAGCGGTCGAACAGGACCTCGCCGAAGATCAGGGGAGAAGCGGTCATGTCCTCGTCTCCGCGTCAGGGGTCCATCCAGGCGGCGCTCTCGGGGAAGAAGTGCGCCAGACCCTCGAGAATGCCCGCGGCGTAGTTGCCGTTCATGCCGAGAAAATCGCCGCGCGCCATGTAGAGGATATCGGATTTTCCGGCGGCATGCGCCAGCCGCCGCGCCTCGGCGCGCACCGTCTCGGCGGCGTTGGCGACGAGAACCGCGGGGAACGGTCCGGTGAGCGCCGCGAGGTCGTTGCCGGAATCCCCGGCGAAGAGCACGCGTTGCGGCGGGACGCCGCGCTTGCGCATCAGAAACTCCACGGCGCCCTGCTTGGTGGCGCGCGCGGGCAGCACGTCCATCAGGCCGATCGGGCCGGTCTCGTCGATGCTCCACACCACCTCGGCGGAAACCCCGAGGGCATCGAGCCGCGCCCGCGCGGCGGCGGTGAGCGCCGCGGCGTCGGCATCCGGCGGCGCGGTGTAGCACAGCTTGAACGGCCCCTGGCGGTCCTCGGCCTGCGGCGTCAGGGCGGCCAGCCCGGCGAGCGCAGCGGCGATCTCCGCGGGGGTGCGGCCGCGCCAGTCGCGGGCGATCTCGGCGCGCCAGTCCTCCCACGCGCGCCACAGGCCGCGCGGTCCGACGTCGTAGATGGTGGTGCCGACGTCGGCGACCACCACATCCGGCGGCGGCAGGCTCCAGCGCGCCATCGCCCGTTCCACCAGGGCGCGGGAGCGTCCGGTGACGTAGGCGAGGCTCACCTCCGGCCGCGCCGCGACGCGGCGGAAGCGCGGCAGGGCGGCGGGGTCGTCCGGCTGCGGGCCGTTGGGCAGCAGGGTGCGGTCGAGATCGCAGCAGAGCAGCAGCGGCAGGCTCACGGGGTTTCCTCCTTCTGCGGCGCGGGCTCCGCCGCCTCGGCGGCGGGGGCGGGGAAGGCGCAGGCGCCGAAGAAGTCGAAGGCCGCAATCGCCTCGAGAATGCCCGCGGCGTGCTTGCCCTCGGGGCGGAACACCCGGTCGAGTTCGGCGAGGCTTTCGAGTTCGTCGTCGTGGCGGTCGGCGACGATCACCGCCAGCGTGTTGCCGCGCATCATGTTGGCGTCGCTGCCCGAGCCGCCCGCCACCAGGATGCGCTCCAGCGGAATGTCGAGCTGGTGCGCCGCATAGCGCAGCGCCATGCCCTTGCCGGCGCGGCTGGGCAGGATGTCGAGGAACTGCCCGTACGAGAGCACCGGGTTGACCGTCAGTTCCGCCTGGTAGAACAGGCTTTGCAGGTCCTCGAACTTCGGCGCCACCGTGCCGTCGTAGTAGTAGCTGACCTTGTAGAAGGTCTGCTGATTCTGCGGTTGCAGGGTGACGCCGTCGATCCCGGCGAGGATGCGGCGTACCGCGCGCGGGTTCCACTGGTGGTCGATGTGGCGTTCCCACCAGTTGTCGGGCAGAAGCCGCGGGCCGTAGTGGATCTCGGTGCCGAGCGCGGTGATCAGGATGTCCGGCGCGGGGATGCCGTGGCGGCGGATCACCCGCAGCGCGGAATCGAGAGGCCGCCCGGTGGCGATGCCGAAGGCGGCGTCCTTGCGGTTGGCGCGCAACAGTTCGCAGAGCCGCGTCAGGCTTTCGCCGTCGCCGATCAGCACCTGGTCGAGATCGGCGATCAGCGCGCGGTCGGCATAGACGCTGTGGCGGCGTACCGCGGGGCGCGCCTCCGCGGCCTTGCCGACCAGAGGCAGGATGCGGTGGACATAGGTGTCGGCGTGCGCCGCCCAGGAATAGTGGTGCGCCACGTTGACCAGGCCGTTGTCGCGCAGCCGCCGCCACTCCTTGGGCGAGAAGAGGAGGGCGCGTAGCGCCCGGCCGATGTCGGCGGGGTCGAGCGGATCGACGAGCAGGCCGTTGTCGCAGTTGCGGATGATGTCGGTGGGGCCGCCGTCGTGGGTGGCGACGAGCGGCAGGCCGCTCGCCGCCGCCTCCAGCAGGGTGAGGCCGAAGGGCTCGGTGAGCGCCGGGTTGACGAACACCCCCTTGCTCGCGGCGGCGAGGCGGTACATCAGCGGCACCTCGGTGACCGATTTGGGCATGGCGATCGAGCCGTAGAGGTCGTGGCGGTCGATGGCGAGGAGAAGGTCCTTCAGCACCTCGCGCGAGCCTTCGTCCATGTCGCGGATGTCGTCGCGGGTGCCGGGCACGATCACCAGATTGGCGCGTGCCCGGAGCTTCGGCTCGTTGCCGAAGGCTTCCACCAGGGCGGGCAGGTTCTTGCGCTCGTCGGGGCGCGCGATGGCGAGCACCATGGGTTTTTTCGGCCTGCGCAGGAAGCGGCCGATCTCCGCGGCGAGCGGGGTTTCCGCCTCGTCGCCCTCGGGCGGGTGGAAGCGGGTGAGGTTGACGCCGGGCGGGATCACCGCCATGCCGTCGGGGTGGTAGCAGTCGTAGAGCTCGTACTGCTCGGTCACCTCGTTGTGGGTGCTGGCGATCACCAAGTCGGCGGTGGAGAGGGTTTTCTCCTCCGCTTCGATGCGCCGCTGCATCGCATAGCGTGTCTCGATGTCCTCGCCGTCCATGCCCGCGGCGAGCAGGCGCAGGCGCTTCACCCGGCCGAGCGAATGCCCGGTGTGCACCAGCGGGCGGCCGAACAGGCGGGCCAGCCGCACCCCCACATAGCCCGCGTCGGCATAATGGCTGTGAATGACGTCGGGCAGGCGGTCTTGTTCGCGCAGGAACTCGGCGGCGGTGTCGGCCATGCCGTCCAGGTGGTCCCACAGCAGCTCCTTGCGGATGTAGTCCGGCGGTCCCGCCGGGATGCGCACGATGCGCACCCCCGGGGCCACCCGCTCCACCGCCTTGGCGTAGTCGGCATCGACAGCGGGATCGTCGATCCGGCGGGTGAGCAGATCGACGCGTTCCACCTCGGGGTGCTTGCCGAGCGCGCGGGCGAGCTCCACCACGTAGAGCGTCTGCCCGCCGGTGTCGGCGTCGCGGCCGAGTTCCAGGTCGCGGCCGCGGATCAGGCCGTGCAGGCTCAAGTGCAGGACGTACAGGCCCTGTGCCATCGGATTTGCCTCCAGGCGGTCAGGTGGCGGCGAGAAGCACCGCCAGTTGATAGGGCGCGAGTTGCATCTGCTCGGTAGCGACGATGATCTTGCCGGCGAGGATGTCGGTGACCGTCTTGCGCAGCCCCAGGGTGCGCAGACGCCGTGCCGAGATCACTTGTTCCTCCTCGGTGAAGTTGGCGAGCACCAGCATGCTCTGGTTCTCGTGGCGGCGGAAATAGCCGAACACGTGGGCGTTGCCGGTGTTGACGATCTCGGTGTCGGCGCGGGTAAAGGCGAGGTTCTGCTGGCGGATCTGGAACAGCCGCAACAGCCCGAGGAAGATGCGCCCCTCGATGGTGGTGCGGTCGTGACGGCGCTCGGCGCGTTCCCAGTCGGTCTTCAGGCGGTGCGCCCAGCGGGAATCGCCCACCAGCGCCGGGTCCTTCTCGTAGCCGTAGTCGTTGGTCACGCCCAGTTCGTCGCCGAGGTAGAGCAGGGGGATGCCGCCGATGGTGAGGACGACGCCGTAGAGCAGCAGGATGCGGTCCACGGCGAGGGATACCTCCGCCTCGTCGCCCCCGGCCAGCGCCGCCTCCAGCCCGGCGAGCGAGGCGGTGGTGCCGGAGATGCGCATGTCGCCGGTCTCCGGATTGTCCTGGAACGGCAAACCGCGTGCGAAGCTGTCCTTGAAGTTTCCGGTGTAGAACGCGTTGAGGAAGCGGCGGTGGTCGAAGGCGTTGATGCTGAGGTCGTGCGCGTCGTCGTCGGAGAACACCCAGCCGATATCGTCGTGACAGCGCACGTAGTTGACCCAGGCGCAATCCGGCGGCAGGGCGAAGCGCTTTTCCATGGCGCTTTGCAGCAGCGCCACGTTGCGGGTGGCCAGGGTGTTCCACAGCAGCGCCATCAGTTGCGGATTGTAGGAGAGCTGGCACTCTTCGCGGTGGATGTACTTGATCACCTCGTCGGGGTGGACGATCGCCTCGGAGAGGAAGAGCAGCGCGGGCGCGGCGATCTGCACCAGGGCGTTGAACGCCTGCACCACCACGTGCGCCTCGGCGAGGTTTTCGCACGGCGTGCCCTCGCGCTTCCACACGAAGGCGACGGCGTCGAGACGGAGGATTTCCACGCCGACGTTGGCGAGCGCCAGCATCTCGCCGCCCATGGCGTTGAACACCGCCGGGTTCTCGTAGTTCAGATCCCACTGGTAGTTGTGGAAGGTGGTCCACACCCACTTGCCGATGCGGTTGCGGTAGGTGAACGCGCCGGGGTGCTCGTCGGGGAACACCGCGCGCAGGTGCTTTTCGAACACGTCCGGCTCGGTGCGGTCGGGGAACATGCGGTAGAAGGCCTGGTAGTCCTCGTCCCCGGCCAGGGCCTGCTTCGCCCACTCGTGCTCGTCGGAGGTGTGGTTGAACACGAAGTCGAGCACCAGGCTGATGCCGTAGTGGCGCAGTTCGGTGGCGAGTTCCGCCATCTCCTCCATGTCGCCGAGCTTGGGGTCGATGTCGCGGTAGCTGGAAATCGCGTAGCCGCCGTCGTCGTCGCCGTCGGGCGAGCGGAAGGGCGGCATCAGGTGGAGGAAGGTGACGCCCATCTCCGAAAGGTAGGGGATGCGGGTGCGCAGCCCGGCGATGTCGCCGGCGAAGAGGTCGATGTAGCACATCGCGCCGACCATGCGCTGGCTCTGGAACCATTGCGGGTCGGCGGCGCGGCTGGCGTCCAGCGCCTTGAGCGCATCGGAGCGGCGCGCCCACGCCTCGGTGGCGGTGATGAGAATCTGTTCCAGGTGATAGAAGAAATCGTAGCGCGATCCATAAAGAGTCAGGAGGGCGCTGAACAGTCTTGGAAAATATCGCTTCAGGCGGTCCGTGTAGGCGCGCCATGCGGCGGCGTCTATGCCGTCGGCAAAGCGGTTTTCCAGGCGCGGCATCAGCCGGGCCAGGGTGATTCTGCTTTGCTCGCTGATCCAGGACTCGTCTTTCTTCCTCGGGGGCAATGGGCGCTCCTTGCGGGTTTCGGTGTTCTCCTTCGCGCAGTATTTGCCCGTCCAGGGTACCCATGGATATGGTGACGAATCAACCCTTTCGCCCGGCGGAAGCGATATTTCTTCCGCCGGGGCGGCCTTTTTTCTTACGCGCCAAGCGCCTGGATGGCGCGCAGATCGTCGGCGGCGGAGGCGCCGATCGGCTTGATGCCGAAGCGCTCGACCAGCACCTTCAGCACCGCGGGGGAGATGAAGGCGGGCAGGCGCGGCCCCAGGCGGATGCCCTTCACCCCCAGGGACAGCAGCGCCAGCAGCACGCACACCGCCTTCTGTTCGTACCACGAGATCACCAGCGACAGCGGCAGGCCGTTGACGTCGGTGCCGAACGCCTCGGCGAGCGCCAGCGCCACCTTGACCGCCGAGAAGCTGTCGTTGCACTGCCCCATGTCGAGCAGTCGCGGCAACCCGGCGACGCTGCCGAGGTCGAGGCCGGTGACGCGGAACTTGCCGCAGCCGAGGGTGAGGATCATCCAGTCCTTGGGGGCCTGCTCGGCGATTTCGGTGAAGTAGTTGCGCCCGGCCATCGCGCCGTCGCAGCCGCCGACCAGCAGGAAGCGCTTGATCTCGCCGCGGCTCACCGCCTCGATCACGGCGTCGGCGACGCCGAGCACCGCGTCGTGGCCGAAGCCGGCGATGTGGGTGCGCGGCGCGGGGTCGTCGGCGGCGAAGCCGGGGGCCGCCTGCGCCGCCGCGATGGCGGCGGAGAAATCCCGCTCCGGCAGGTGCGCGATGCCCGGCCAGCTCACCAGGCTGCGGGTGAACAGGCGGCCGCGGTAGGCGGGTTGCGGCTCCATCAGGCAGTTGGTGGTGATCACGATGGCGCCGGGGAAGGCGGCGAACTCCTCGCGCTGGAGCATCCACGCGCCGCCGTAGTGACCGGCGAGGTGCGGATATTTCTTGAGGCCGGGATAGCCGTGGGCGGGCAGCATCTCGCCGTGGGTGTAGACGTTGATGCCGGTCCCCGCGGTCTGTTCCAGCAGCGCTTCGAGGTCCGGGAGGTCGTGGCCGGAGACCAGGATCGCCTTGCCCTTCACCGCGCCCATGCGCACCGGCGTCGGTTCCGGATGGCCGAAGGCGCCGGTGTTGGCGGCGTCCAGAAGGGCCAGCACCTTCACCGAAACTTCGCCGCAGCGCATGGCGAGGGCGAACAGGCCGTCCACGGTGGGAGCGGGGTCGTTGAGGGCGTCCAGGCCCTCCAGGATGAAGGCGTCCGCCTCGGCATCCGACCGGCCGAGTTCCCGCGCGTGGTGGGCATAGGCGGCGACGCCCTTGAGACCGTAGGTGAGCAGTTCCTGCAACCCGGCGCGGTCCGCGCCGAAACGCGACCGCCGCGAAGCGATGCCGATCGCCTCGCCCTGGGCGGCCAGACCGGCGGTCTCGGCGGCGGGGGCGAAGAGGGCGGCATCGGGCGCGCCCGCCTTGTCCGCGAGCAGGGAGTCGCGCAGCGCGGCGACGGCGCGGATGCGCCGCGCGATGTCCTCCGCATCGAAGTTGACGTTGGTGACGGTGAGGAACAGCGCCTCGCCCGCCACCCCGGCGGCGGCGATGTCGCCCTTCGTCCGCGCCGCATGGGCGAGGCCGCGCGCGGCATAGAGCAGCAGGTCCTGCAGGGCGGCGACCTCGGGGGTCTTGGCGCAGACGCCCTTTTCGGTGCAGGCGATCCCCTTGCGGGTCTGTTCGCATTGATAACAGAACATGGCGGTCATCCTTTTCGGCTTGGCGTTCGGCAAAGAGGGAGCGTTCGCGCCGCGCGGGCGCGTGGTTCGTCCGGGAAAAACGGAAAGGCCGGGAAGGCCTAGTCGGCGGGGTTTCGCATTTTCCACCCCGCATCGGTGAAGGCGCGCACCTTGTCGAGGGTCATGGCGCGCAGGGTTTTCTCGATCTCGTCACGGGCCTGCCCCCAGAACCCGTGCACCGGGCAGGGGTGGTCGTCGGAGCAGCCGGGCAGGCCGAGCAGGCAGCGGCAGCGCCAGCTTGGGCCGTCGATGGCGTCGGCCAGGTCGAACACCGAGATCTCGTGCGCCTTGCGCAGCAGGCGGAGGCCGCCGTTCTGGCCGCGCTTGCCCTCGATGATGCCCGCGGCCTGCAGCTTGGCGAGAATCTTCGCGAGGTAGGGCTTGGGAATGTTGGCGGCGGCGGCGATGTCGGCGGCGAGCGCCAGGGTCTCGCCTTCCGGGTCCATGTGGGCGAGGGCGAGCACCCCGTATCCCACCGATTGCGACAAGGAGAACACGATGCATCACCCCGGAAACGGTTGTTCGACCCTTCCGGTATGGCAAAAAAATACCCGTGGGTCAAATTCAAATATGACCTACGGGTATTTTATTGACCGCCGTCGCCGGAATCAGTCCGGCGGCTGGGTGTTGGTGTCCTCGATGGGATCGGAAAAGGCGATCTTGCAGGGCAGAACGCCCGCCCAGACCGGCAGGTCGTAGTCCTCCGGGTCGTCCACCGGGCCGCCGTGGCGCGCCTTGGCCGAGGCCTCGGCGATCGGGAAGGCGAGGATCATGGTGCCGCGCATCTCCGCTTCCGAGGGCCTGCGTATCTGCGCCCAGCGCCCGGCTTCGATGCGCTCGACGCTCTGCTTCAGCGCCTCCATGCGCTCCGCCTCGTCGGTGACGGCGCGGGCATGGGCGTAGATCACCACCGAGCGGTAGTTCATCGAGTGGTGGAAGGCGGAGCGCGCCATCACCAGCCCGTCGAGCAGGGTGACGGTGAGGCAGGCTTCCTGTCCGTCCATCAGCGCGTTGAACAGGGCGTTGCGGCGCGAGCCGTGGACGTAGAGCTCGTCGCCGATGCGCCAGAAGTAGATCGGCTGGGCGCGCACGCCGCCCTCGACCGTGGCGCTGATCACCGCGGTGTAGGCGTCGTCGAGGATGGCGTTGACCACCTCGCGGTCGTAGGAGGCGCGGCGGGAGAGCCGCTGCACGGTGTTGCGCGGGGTTTGCAGGATCGGCGGAGATTTTTCTTTCGTCGTTTTGCCGTCCATCGCGGCCTCCTCTGGTCGTGGGGTTACGGCGTCTCGCCGTAGCCGAAGGTTTCGGTCACGTAGTCGATGTCCTTGTCGCCGCGGCCGGAGAGGTTGACCAGGATGGTCTTGCCCGGCAGGTCGGGTGCGATGCGCATGGCATAGGCCACGGCGTGCGCGCTTTCCAGCGCGGGAATGATGCCTTCGAGGCGGGACAGCACATAGAACGCATCCAGCGCCTGCTTGTCGTCGGCCCCGTCATAGGTGGCGCGGCCGATCTTCTTGAGGAAGCAGTGCTCGGGGCCGACGCCGGGGTAGTCCAGGCCGCTCGCCAGCGAGTGCACCGGCGCGGGTTCGCCCTTTTCGTCTTGCAGCAGCAGGCACTTGAAGCCGTGGATCATGCCGTCGGTGCCGTAGCTCATGGTCGCGGCGTGCTGGCCGAGCTTGGTGCCGGTGCCGAGAGGCTCGACGCCGCGCAGTTCCACGCCCTCGTCATCGATGAAGCCCATGAAGATGCCCATGGCGTTGGAGCCGCCGCCGACGCAAGCGGTGACGATGTCCGGCAACTCGTCCACCAGTTCGAGGAACTGGGCGCGCGCCTCCTCGCCGACGATCTTCTGGAAGTCGCGCACCATCTTGGGGAAGGGGTGCGGCCCGACCACCGAACCGATGGCGTAGATCGCGTGGTCGGCCTGCTCGAGGTAGGAGATGAAAGCGGAATCCACCGCCTCCTTCAGGGTCTTCGCGCCGAAGGAGACCGGCACCACCTGCGCGCCGAGCAGCTTCATCCGCACCACGTTGGGGTGCTCCTTGGCGATGTCCACCTCGCCCATGTGGATCTCGCAATCCATGCCGAAGTAGGCGGCGGCGGTGGCCAGCGCCACGCCGTGCTGCCCGGCGCCGGTTTCGGCGATCAGCTTGGTCTTGCCCATGTGCTTGGCGAGCAGCGCCTCGGCCATGCAGTGGTTGAGCTTGTGCGCGCCGGAATGGTTCAAATCCTCGCGCTTGAGGTAGATGCGCGCGCCGCCGCATTCGTCGGAGAGGCGGCGGGCATAGGACACCGGAGTCGGACGGCCCTGGAAGTGCTTGCGGATGTAGCGCAACTCGTTCTGGAATTCGGCGGAGATGGACAGCCGGTCGTAGGCGGCGGCGATCTCCTTGAAGTGGGGTTCCAATTGCGGCGGAATGAAAGCGCCGCCGTAGGTGCCGAAGAAGCCGTTGGCGTCCGGCTGTTGTTTTTGATAGCGCGACATCGTTTGTCCTCGAAGACCCGTGGGAAGTGAAGTTTCGTGTTGCCCTACGGTTCTGGCGCAGAACGCGGCGTCGTGCAAGCGCGTCAGGGAAATTCGTAGGCGTCCATCATCAGGCTGCCGAACGTGGCGCTGGTGTGGATGCGCCGCCCCGCGGACTCCGGCGCTGCGGCGGCGAGGGCGGCGAACAGCGGCAGCAGGTGCTCCTCGCTCGGATGGTGAAACGCGGCAAACGGTGCGCGGGCGCGGTAATCGAGCAGCGCTGCGCGGTCGTTGCGCGCGATCGCGGAGTCGATCCAGTCGGCGAAGGCGGCGGCGCGCGGCTCGGCCCCGCCGTCCGCGCCCCAGTCGAGCGCGCCGAGATTGTGGGTGAGCGAGCCGGAGGCGAGGATCATCACGCCTTCCTGCCGCAGCGGCGCGAGCGCCGCGCCGAGTCTTGCGGCATGCGCCGGGCCGAGGCGCGGCTGCACCGAAACCTGGAACACCGGCACGTCGGCCTGCGGGTAGATCAGCATCAGCGGCACCCAGGCGCCGTGGTCGAGGCCGCGCGCCGCGTCGCGCACCGCGGGAAGGCCCGCGGCATCCAGAAGTTCCGTGGCGCGGGCCGCGGCCTGCGGCGCGCCGGGGGCGGGGTAGCGCAGGCGGTACATCTCCTCGGGGAAGCCGCCGAAGTCGTGAATGGTCTTCGGTTGCGCAGCGGTGCCGACGGCGGGCGCGGGCGTGGTCCAGTGCGCGGAGACCACGGCGACGGCCTCGGGGTGGCCGAGGTGCTCCCCCAGTCCGGCGAGGAAGCGCCGCGCCGGGCCGTCGGCGATGGCGAGCGTCGGCGCGCCGTGAGAGACGAACAGGGCGGGGAAGGGGTGCGGCATGGCGGACCTCCGGTAGGGTTTCGGTCTCACCGATGTCGTGTGGGTCGCGTCCGCAACAAAGGGGGCGTGAAGACAACGCATTGTTGCGGAGGCCGCAACGTCAGGCGTCGAGGCGGTAGGTCAGCGCCTTGAGGTAGTCGTTCTGCGGCAACTTGGGGTGCACCGGGTGGTCGCGGTCGGCGCGCGCCGCGCGCAACAGCGTGAAGGACCGCCCGGCATCGGCCAGCCCGCCCTCCACCGCCGCCTTGAACTGCGGCGGGTGCGCATGGTGCGAGCACGACGCCATGAAGAAGAGGCCGCCGGGCCTGGCGCGCACGCAGGCCATGCGCGCGAGCTTGCGGTATCCGGCGAGCCCGGCGGGAATCTTGCGGCGGTCCTTGATGAAGGCGGGCGGGTCCACCACCACGATGTCGAAGCGTTCGCCGTCGTCCGCTTCGGGCGCAAGGAAGGAGAAGACGTCCGCCTCGGTCCAGCGGCAGCGCTCCGCCACGCCGTTCTCCGCCGCGGCGCGGCGGGAGAGGCCGAGCGCCAGGGCGGAGACATCCACCATGCGCACTGCGGCCGCCCCGGCCACGGCGGCGGGCAGGCCGAAGCCGCCGGAGTGGGAATAGAGGTCGAGCACCGAGAGCCCGGCGGCGAGTTCGGCGATGTGGCGGCGGTTGGCGCGCTGGTCGAAGAACCAGCCGGTCTTCTGCCCCTCCACTAGGTCGGCGCGGAAGACCACGCCCTCCTCGATCACCCGCACCGGCCCTTCCGGCAGATCGCCCAGAACCTCCGGCGCGGCGGCAAGGCCCTCCTGCGCGCGGGCGGGAATGTCGTTGCGGAAGACCATGGCGCGCGGCTGCGCCAGCGCCCGCACCGCAGGCAGCCACAGGGGCTTCAGCCGCTCCATGCCCGCGGTGGAAACCTGGATCGACAGCACCTCGCCGTAGCGGTCGATCACCAGCCCGGGCAGGCCGTCGCCCTCCGCGTGCACCCAGCGGTAATGCGGCACGGCAAACAGCTTTTCCCGCTTCGCCAGGGCGCGGTCGAGGCGGCGCTCGAACAGCGCCGCATCCACCGCCGGGTTCGCGCCGGTCGCCAGGATGCGGCCGCAGAGTCCGGTCGCGGGGTTGAAGGTGCCGGCGGCAAGCGGTTTCAGCCGCGCGTCGCAGAAGCGCGCAAGGCAGCCCGGCTCGGCGATGTCGAGCGCCGAGGACCACGCCACGTCGCCCTTGAACACCCAAGGGTATCCTTCGGCGATGCGGCGCGCCGCGGGCTTGGTCAGGATCACCGAAAGGCTGTCGGGATTTCTCATGCGGGTGTCATACAAAGGAACGATCGGCGGCGCAAGTTCCGGGCAAAGGTGTAACGCAGGACACAGAACGCGCCCTATCGGTTCATCTATGCTGGTCGGGTTGATATGATGTGTCGTTTTAGGTGACGCGCAGATAATTTATGGCAACGGGCAGAGTTCCATGCGGTTGACGTTCATCGGTTCCGGCTCGGCGTTCGCGACGATGCCGGGCAATTTCCACAGCAACATGCTGTTCGAGGCGCCCGACCCGGCAAGCGGCGAAACGCGGCGCCTGCTCTTCGATTGCGGCTCCGACGTGCGCTGGGGACTGGCCGCCATGGGGCTGGACTACTCGGCGATCGATGCGGTCTACATCAGCCACCTGCACAACGACCATATCGGCGGCCTGGAGTGGCTGGGCTTCAAGCGCTACTTCCTGGAGCAGGGCGCGCGCATCCCGATGTTCGTGCCCGAGCCGCTGCGCCGCCCGTTGTGGGAGAACTGCCTGAAGGGCGGCATGGAGCTTCTCGACTTCGGGCCCGGCGATCTCTCCAACTTCTTCGACGTCACCGAGGTCGCCACCGACGACGGCTTCACCTGGATGGGCACGCGTTTCTCCCTGGTGCCGCTGGTGCACCTGCGCGCCGGAGGCTACCTGATGTGGTCCTACGGGGTGTTCCTGGAGGGCGCGGCGGGCGGCGTTCTGCTGACCTCCGATTGCCGCTTCGAGCGCGACCGCCTCGACCCCTGGTACGAGCGCGCCGCGCTGATCCTCCAGGATTGCGAAACCCTGCCGCGGCCGACCGGGGCGCACGCCCACTACCGCGATCTTCTCACCCTGCCCACCGGGCTGCGCGGGCGGATGTGGCTCTATCACATCAACTGCCAGGATCGTCCGGACGCGGTGGCGGACGGGTTTCTCGGCTATGTCGCGCCGGGGCAGAGCTTCGACCTCTGAGCCTCAGTCGTCCGCCGGGCCGAACACCGCGGCGCCGTCCGCAAGCTCGCGGGTATCCATGAATCCCAGGCGCTGCCAGCGGCCGCCATGGGCGCGCGCGAAGTCTTCGGACACCACCAGCGGGCAGTTGAGCACCTTGCTCTGGTCCTGCAGGCGCGCCGCGCGGTTGGCCGCCTCGCCGATCACCGTGAACTCCAGCCGCCGCGGCACGCCGATGTTGCCGTAGGTGACCTCCCCCAGGTGCAGGCCGATGCCGAAGTCGATGGGGAAGAGGCCCTTGCCGCCGCGTTCGGCGTTGAGCGCCGCCAGACGTTGCCGCGCCTCCCGCGCCGCCGCCTCGGCGCGCAGGCAGGCGTCCTGGGTCTCGGGGCCGGAGCGTGCGGCGGGAAAAATCGCCAGCGCCGCGTCGCCGATGTAGCGCAGCACCTCGCCGCCGTGGTCGAGCACCGGCTCGGCGACGCAGTCGAAGTAGCGGTTGAGCAGGGAAAGATACTCCGCGCGCGGCAGCAGGGCGGACAGCCGCGTCGAATTGCGCAGGTCGGAGAACCAGATCACCGCGTGGATGTCCAGGCCGTCGCCGCGGCGGATCTGCCCCTTCATCACCCGTTGCCCCGGGGTCTGGCCGAGGTAGGTCTGCATCAGGGTCGTGGTCATCTCTTCCATGATGTAGAGTTCGGCCACATGGGAGAGCGCGGGCATGAAGTCGTCGATGATGGTGAGTTGCTCGGCGGTGAAGCCGCCCGGCACGTCGGTGGCGATGCTGAACGCGCCGTCCGGCGTCGGCAGCCGCAGAAACGACATGCGGAAGCTGGCGAAGTCGGTCATCCCCCGGTCCATCGGGTCGGCCGAGCAGGGGCGGTGCTGGCGTTGCGGGCGGCAGCGCACCGCATGCGCCCCTTCGAAGAAGATCGCGTGCAGCGGGCTGTTGATGAACAGCGGGTCGTCGTCACGCACGTCGTGCGGCACTTCGACCTCGTCCACGCGGTCGCCGTTGTGGTCCCAGGTGACGGCGTAGCCCTTGAATTCCGGGTGCAGCACCGGCGTGGCGATGCGCAGCCGCCGCGCCGGGATGCCGTGCGCGTTGAGCAGTGCGCCGAAGCTGCGGATACCGCCCTGGTCGTCGTCCTTCGGCAGGGCCCAGGCGGCGGTGTTGAGCCAGTCGCGGATCGGATTGTGGGCGAGCACGCAAAACCCCCGGCAAGCGGCGGGCGGAGGGTTCCGTCCCGCGGACAGCGCACGATCATAGCGGCTCGGCGCGGGGGCGTCCAAGCCTCGTGTCGTCGGCCAAGGTTGCGTTTCGGTGAAACCCGGCGGCGCGCCGCTTGATCCGCCGCGCCGCGCCAATATCTCCAAGACGCGGCAGGGAGATGCGCATGATCCGGATTTTCTCGGCGTTTCTGGTGCTCGGCTGCACCGCCTTCGGCGGGCCGGTGGCGCATATCGGGTTCTTCCGCGAGGCGTTCGTGACGCGCCGCGCCTGGCTTTCTCCCGCCGCCTTCGCCGACCTCGTGGCGCTGTGCCACGTGCTGCCCGGCCCGGCGAGCTCCCAGGTGGGGCTCGGCATCGGCTATCTGCGCGGTGGCGTGCCCGGCGCGCTCGCCGCCTGGGCGGGCTTCACCCTGCCTTCGGCGCTTCTCCTTGCGGCGCTGGCCGTGGGCTTTTCCGCCTTGCCGCCGGACTCCACCGCCGCTGCGGCGCGCGGCCTGGCCTGGGCCGCTGCGGCGGTGGTGGCGCAGGCGGTGCTGCACATGGCGAAGGACCGCGTCCGCCGCGCCGCCGATGCGCCGCTTCTTCTCGCCGCTGCGGCGCTCGCCTGGGTGTGGCCGGGCGTCGGCGGGCAGATTGCGGCGCTCGCCCTCGGCGCGGCCTGGGGCATCGCCTTCGCCGCCGCGCCGCAGGCCGAGGCCGCGGCGGATGCGCCGCCGCCGCGTTTCGCCTGGCTGTGGCTCGCGGCGTGGGCCGCGCTGCTCGCCCTGCTGCCGCTGCTGGCGGCGGGGGCGGGGCGCTGGGCGTCCCTCGCCGACCGCTTCTACCGCGTCGGCAGCCTGGTGTTCGGCGGCGGCCACGTGGTGCTGCCGCTGCTGAAGGCGGAGTGGGTGGATGCGGGGCTGCTGCCCGCCGAGACCTTCCTCGCCGGATACGGCGCGGCGCAGGCGGTGCCCGGACCGCTGTTCACCCTGGCCGCCTATCTCGGCGCGGCGCTTGCGCCCGATGCGCCGTGGCGCGGCGCGGCGGTGGCCCTGGTCGCGGTGTTCCTCCCCTCGGCGCTGCTGGTGTTCGGCATCCTGCCCTATGCGGCGCGGCTGCGCCGTTCCGCGCGCGTGGCGCGGGCGCTTTCCGGCGTCAACCTGGCGGTGGTGGGTCTGCTCGCCGCCGCCTGGGTGAATCCGGTGTGCGCCGCGGCGGTGCGCGGCTGGCCCGATGCGGCGGCGGTGGCCGCGGGATTCGCGCTGCTGCTCAGCCGCCGCGTGCCGGTGCCGCTGCTGGTGGCGGTTCTGGCGGCGGTGGCCGCGGCGTTTCCGTTTTGATTTCGTAACGACAGTCTGCGTCCGCAGTTGAAGACCCCGGGATTTTTTCCGGTTGACGGGGTGCGCTTTGCGCGGATTGATGAAACGCAACGAGAAACCGAGGGAGGAACCCGGATGGAGGCGATGGCCGAACTCATCGCGGCGGCGCGCGCGGTGCGGGAGAACGCCTATGCCCCCTATTCGCACTATGCGGTAGGGGCGGCGGTGCGTGCGGAGGATGGCTCCATTTACGCCGGATGCAACGTCGAGAACGCCGCCTCGCCCGAGGGCCTGTGCGCCGAGGCCGCCGCCATCGCCGCGATGGTGGCCGCCGGACGCCGCCGCCTGACCGCGGTGGCGGTGGTCGGCGGCGATGTGGCGCGGCCCGCCATGCCGTGCGGCGGTTGCCGCCAGAGACTGCATGAATTCGCCGCCCCCGGCGCCGTCGTGGCGGTGGCCGATGCGGCGGGCCGCCTGCTGTGCGAGACGCCGCTTGCGGCGCTTCTGCCCGAGGCGTTCGGCCCCGGAGGCCGGATATGACCAACCTGCTTCTCGCGGCGGATGCCGAAATCGAGGCTGCGACCGCGGCGGCGCGCGCCCGCCTGGGCGGCCTGACGCCGGAGATCGGCCTGATCCTCGGCAGCGGCCTGGGCGAGCTGTCCTCGGCCCTTTCCGATGCGGTGACGGTGCCCTACGACGGCCTGCCGGGCTTTCCCCGGCTGTCGGTGGCGGGGCACGCCGGACGCCTGGTGGCGGGGCGCATGGGCCGCCACAGCGTGGCGATGCTGCAGGGCCGGGTGCACGCCTACGAGACCAACACCGCCGACGCCATGGCGGTGCCGGTGGGGGTTCTGGCGCGGCTCGGCTGCACCACCCTGATCGTCACCAACGCGGCGGGCTCGCTGCTGCCGGAGGTCGGCCCCGGCGGCATGATGATGATTTCCGACCACATCAGCCTTACCGGGCGCAGCCCGTTGGCCCGGGCGGTGGGCGACGGCCGCTTCGTCGATATGGTGGACGCCTACGATCCGGGGCTGCGCGCCCGCTTCCGCGCGATCGCCGCGGCGCGCGGCCTCCCCCTGGCGGAGGGGGTCTATATGTGGTTCGTCGGCCCGGCCTTCGAGACTCCGGCGGAAATCCGCGCCGCCAGGGTTCTGGGGGCCGACGCGGTGGGCATGTCCACGGTGCCGGAGGTGGTGATCGCCCGCGCGCTCGGCATGAGGGTGGCGGGTTTTTCGCTGATCACCAACCTGGCGGCGGGGATGGGCGGCTCGCACCTCTCCCACGCCCGCACCCTGGCGCGCGCCGCCGACGGCGCATCCAAGCTCAAGGGCCTGTTGCAGGCCTTCATGGAGGACGAAGCGTGAGTGCCACCCGCAAGGATTGGGCGCGCCGCGTTCTGGCGCTTCTCGACCTCACCAGCCTCAACGACGGCGACGACGACCCGGCGATCGTCGCGCTCGTCGAACGCGCCCTGGAGGCGCCGGTGCGCCCCGCGGGGGTGTGCGTCGGGCCGCGCCAGGCCCTGGTGCCGGTGGTGCTGCTGCGCGGCTCGGGCATCCGCGCGGTGACGGTGGCCAATTTCCCGGCGGGCGGGAACAACGTCTCCCAGGCCGCCTTCGAGGTGCTGCGCGCGGTCAACGACGGCGTGGAGGAGGTGGACGTGGTCTTCCCCTACCGCGCCTGGCTGGCGGGCAAGGAGGACGAGTGCGCCGAGTTCGTCGCCGCCTGCAAGGCCGCCTGCGGCGCGCTGGCGAAACTCAAGGTGATTCTCGAAACCTGCGAACTCGGCGGCGCGGAAGCCGTTGCCGCGGCGGCGCGCGCGGCGATCGCGGGCGGGGCCGACTTCATCAAGACCTCCACCGGCAAGGCGGCGGCGGGGGCGACGCCGGAAGCGGCGGAGACGATGCTGCGCGTCATCGCGGAGACCGGCGGAACCTGCGGCTTCAAGGCCGCGGGAGGGGTGAAGACCCTGGCGGATGCGGCGGTCTACGTGCGCCTGGCGGAGAGTGTTCTCGGCGCGGATTGGGTGAGCGCGGAGCGGTTCCGCATCGGCGCGAGCGGCCTGATGGACGAACTGCTCGCCATTCTCGCCGCGCCGGGCGATGAGCCCTTCGCGGAGGAGGCGCGCCACGCGGCGGTGTTTCTGCCGCAGGAGACGATCCGCAAGAAGCGTGACGGCGGCGCCCTGGACGGGGCGGAGATCGCCGCCTTCGTCGCGGGCATCGCCAACGGCGCGGTGGCCGACGCGCAGGTGGGGGCCTTCGCCATGGCGGCGCTGCTGTGCGGCCTCTCCGATGCGGAATGCCGCGGCCTCACCCTGGCGATGCGGGATTCCGGGCGGGTGATGGCGTGGCCGGAGCTCGGCGGCGCGCCGGTGATCGACAAGCACTCCACCGGCGGCGTCGGCGACAAGGTGAGCCTCATCCTCGCGCCGCTCGCCGCCGCCTGCGGCCTCAAGGTGCCGATGCTCGCCGGGCGCGGCCTCGGCCATACCGGCGGCACCCTGGACAAGCTCGCGGCGATTCCCGGCTACGACGTCGCCCCCGCGCCGGAGGCGTTCGCCGCAGTGGTGCGGCGCGTCGGCTGCGCGGTGATCGGCCAGACCGCCGACCTCGCCCCCGCCGACCGGCGGCTTTATGCGATCCGCGACGTCACCGCGACGGTGGAGAGCCTGCCGCTGATCGTCGCCTCGATCCTCTCCAAGAAGCTGGCGGCGGGCCTCGGCGGCCTGGTGCTCGACGTCAAGGCCGGGTCCGGCGCCTTCATGGCGGAAGAGGAAAAAGCCCGCGAACTCGCCCGCGCCCTGGTGGCGGTGGCGCAGGGCGCGGGGCTGCCCGCCCGCGCCCTGGTCTCCGGCATGGATCAGGTGCTCGGCCACGCCGCGGGCAACGCGGTGGAAGTGGCGGAGGCGGTGGCCTTTCTGCGCGCCGACCGCCGCGATGCGCGGCTCGAAGAGCTCACCATCGCGCTCGGCATCGAGATGCTGGGCCTGGCGGGCATCGAGCCGGCCACCGCGGCGCGCAAGCTCAAGCGCGCGCTGGACGGCGGCGCGGCGGCGGAGACCTTCGGCCGCATGGTCGCGGCGCTGGGCGGCCCCCTCGACTTCATCGACGATGCGGCGGCGCACCTGCCCGCCGCGCCGGTGATCGCGCCGGTGTTCCCGGCGCAGGCGGGCGTCGTCGCCGCCCTCGACGTGCGCCGGATCGGCCTCGCCGTGGTCGATCTCGGCGGCGGACGCCGCCGCCCGGACGCCGCCATTGACCCGGCGGTGGGGATCACCGACATGCAGGGAATCGGCGGCGCGGTGGGACCGGATGCGCCGCTCTGCACGGTGCACGCGCGCAACGCCGCGGCCTGGGAACGCGCCGCCGCGCGCTTGCGCGCCGCGGTGACGGTGGCGGAAACCGCGCCGCCCGCGCGTCCGGTGGTGTGGGGCCGCGTGGGCGGGTAGGAAAAGAAAAACTTTGCGAGGGGACTCGGTCCCTCCGGGCCTCCCATAACTTCTTGTTTTTGCGCGTAGCGCCATAGGCCTATGCCGTTGCAACGAACGCATTGCCTGCCGCTTCGCGGCGAAAAAAGTGCAAGGGGTGCGCGAGGGGGCTTAGACCCCTCGCAACGTTTTGGTTTTTAGGGGCGGAAGATCATGGGGCGTGCCTTCGTCTTGGTGATGGACAGTTTCGGCATCGGCGCGGCGCCGGATGCGGCGTCTTTCGGCGATGCCGGGGCCGACACCTTGGGGCACATCGCCGCGGCCTGCGCCGCCTTGCCGCGCGGGCCGTTGAAACTGCCGTTCCTCGCCGCCCTCGGCCTGGGCGAGGCGGCGCGCGGCGTCACCGGCGCGCTGCCGCGGGGTCTGGCGCATGAGGGGCCGTTCACCGGGGTGTACGGCGCGGCGCGGGAGGTCAGCCACGGCAAGGACACGCCGAGCGGCCATTGGGAGATGATGGGCCTGCCGGTGCGCTTCGACTGGGGGTATTTCCCCGCCACCGTGCCGGCCTTTCCCTCCACCCTCACCGAGGCGCTGGTCGGCCGTGCGGGCCTGCCCGGGCTGCTCGGCGACTGCCATGCCTCGGGCACCGAGATCGTCGCCCGCCTCGGCGCGGAGCACGTGCGGACCGGCAAGCCGATCGTCTACACCTCGGCGGATTCGGTTTTCCAGATCGCCGCGCACGAGGAGAGTTTCGGCCTGCAACGGCTCTACGCGGTGTGCGAAATCGCCCGCGAACTGGTGGATTCCTACAAGGTGGGGCGGGTGATCGCGCGGCCCTTCACCGGCGGGGAGGGGGCCTTCGCGCGCACCGCCAACCGCAAGGACTATGCGGTGCCGCCGCCGCAGCCGACGCTGCTCGACCGCCTCAAGGCGATGGGCCGCGAGGTGATCGGCATCGGCAAGATCGGCGACATCTTCGCCCACCGCGGCCTGACGCAGGAGGTCAAGGCGGCGGGGGACATGGCGCTCTTCGACGCCACGCTTGCGGCGGCGCGGCAGGCGGGCAGCGGCTCGCTCGTCTTCGCCAATTTCGTCGATTTCGACACCCTCTACGGCCACCGCCGCGACGTGGAGGGCTATGCCGCGGCGCTGGAGGCGTTCGACGCCCGCCTGCCGGAGCTGGCGGCGGCGCTGCGCTGCGAGGACGTCGTCATCCTCACCGCCGACCACGGCTGCGACCCCACCTGGGGCGGCACCGACCATACCCGCGAATGGGTGCCGGTGCTCGCCTTCGGCCCCGGCATGGCGGCGCGCGGCATCGGCCTGCGGCAGAGCTTCGCCGACGTGGCGCAGACCGTGGCGCGCCACCTCGGGCTGGAGCCGATGGCGGAGGGCCGCGCCTTCCTGCCCTGATCCGCTCAGCCTGCTTCGGGGGGTGGCGTCTCGCCGGTCCTGGCCCAGGAGTCGAGCGCGGCGCGCGCCTTGTCCTGATGCGCGCGGTTGACCTGGAGCTTGAGGTTGAGGTGGGCGATTTCGTCGGCGTCCAGCGGCCCGGCGAGCCTTTCGAGGATTTTCTCCTCCTTGTCGGCAAGCTTTTCCAGCAGGTCCTGCACCGCGCGTTCGCGCCGCGTGCGCTTGGTGCGCTCGCCGCCGAGCAGACCGTCCAGCACCTCGATGATCTTGCGGGTCTTCATTGCGGGCCTCGCGCCAGGCGGGAGATGTCGGCGTCGCTCAGGCCCAGGGCGCGCTCCGCGGCGCTGTGCGTGGCCTCCGCCTCGCCGAAGAGGATGCGGCCGATGTCTCCCAGGGCCCAGACGATACTCCGGGTATAACGCAAATCGTTCATCAGGGACATCCCCATGCGCGGCGTGATCCGCCCCTCGCGCAGGAGCGTGTCCAACTCGCCGCTCGCCACCGGGTCGGCCTGGGCGAAGCGCACGCGCAGGGCTTCCATTTCCAGGGTGTCGCGGTGCTCCGCCGGTTCGGCGCGCAGCTGGCCGATGGCGCGCAGGGCGTTGCCGATGAGGCAGCGCAGGGCGTTGTAGGGGGCGCGGATGTCGGCGTTGTCGTGGCGGGCGTAGAGGGTCAGATCGGGGCGCAGGTGCTTGGTTTCCTTGACGCAGGCGACGATGCCGAGGCAGGCCTCCCGGTAGGATCTCAGCAGTTCCGCTTCTTCCGGCGTGGTCTTGCGGGCGCGTACGATCGCCCCGAGGATGGCGGCGGAAAGGGTCTCCACGCGCTCCGCGTACTGGCTGTCGAGGTCGATGACGATCAGGTCTGTCTGCTTCTCCACCGCGGTTTCCAGCGGCTCGGGGCCGAACAGCACGTGGCGGTGCAGGTGCAGGCCGTGCGCCATGATCTCCACCGCGTTGTCGTAGAGGCGGATCAGTTCCTGGCGCAGGGCGCGGCGCAGGGTCTCGGGGAAGGCCTCGGTGGCCGGGGTGAGGAAGCGCGGCTTCAGCCCCGGCTCCGGCGGCGCGGGCAGCAGGCGTTGCAGCACCGGCACCATGCGCGGAATCAGGGGGGTGAGCAGCAGCACGCCGAGGCCGTTGAACAAGGTGTGGAAGAGGGCGAGTTCCAGCGTCGGGTCGCCGCCGAGGCCGAGGCGCGCCGCCAGCCATGCGACGGCGCGCACCGTCGGGCCGAGCGTGGCGATGACGATGCCGCCGGTCACCAGGTTGAAGAACAGGTGTGCGGCGGCGAGGCGCTTGCCGTCCACGTTGGCGCTGAGCGAGCCGATGGCGGCGGTGACGGTGGTGCCGATGTTGGCGCCGATGGCCAGCGCGATCGCCCCTTCGGCGCCGATCTGGCCGGAGGCGAGGGCGGTGAGGATGAGCAGCAGGGTGGCGTGGCTCGACTGCATGATCACCGTGGCGAGGGCGCCGAAGGCGACGAAGAGGAGGACGGCCTGGAGCCCGTGCGTGTCGATCGCCGACAGGTCGATGCCGTCGTGGAAGACCTCGAAGCCCTCCTTCATGAAGGAGATGGCGAGGAAGAGGAAACCCATCCCGGCGAGGATGTTGCCCGCGCCTTTGGCGGCGCGCGCCGGGTGCATGGTGAGGACGAGGCCGAGCGCCAGCATCGGCATCGCCCAGGCGGCGATGTCCACCTTCAGCCCGAAGGCGGCGATCAGCCACGCGCCGCTGGTGGTGCCGAGGTTGGCGCCGAACACCACGCCGATGCCCGCGGCGAGGTCGATCAGTCCGGCGGAGAGGAAGGAGATGGTGATCACCGAGACCAGGCCGCTCGACTGGGTGATGCTGGTGGTGACGACGCCGAAGACGATGCTGCGCCAGGGGCCGCGGGTGGAGCGCTTGAGCAGGGTTTCCAGCGCGCCGCCGGCGAAGGCGGCGAAGCCGGTTTCGATGGCGCGCATGCCGAAGAGGAAGATCGCCACCCCGGCGGCGATTTCGGCGAAGGAGGCGTCCACGACGAGCGCAAAGGCGAGCGCCGCGACGGCGGCGGTGGCCGCCGCGGTGGTGGCGTAACGGTAGGAGGTGCGGCCGAGGCGCATCATCGCGGCATTCACCCTGCGCGCTGGACTCCAAGGATTCGATGATACACGCGCCGCTGCCGCGGGGCAGGCGGAATCCGTGTGCTGCGGCGGAGCCGGGGCGTTGCCGAAGGCGCGGGCAGCCCCCACATATGTTCTATCGGAAGGTGTGGTCGGCGCCGCGTGCGGGCCGCCCGCCGGGCGCCGGGCGCACCAAGAGGTGGCCGGGGCGCGAAAACGGCCGGATATCGCTTTCAGGAGGATATCGCCATGACCAGAATGGAAACGCGCGACACCATCCACCGGATGATCGGCGCCTCGGTACGGACCGCGGCGCGGCTGTCCGGGCGCGACGCGGCGGTCTCGGGGATTCTCTCCGGACTGCGGCACCTGCGCGACGTCGTGGTTTCGCAGGGCGGCGAGGACGCGGCGCGGATTTTCGACGATCAGGTGCGGGAGCACATCCTCGGACGCCTGCTCGTCACCATGAAGGGCGCCCCGGAGCCGATCACCGTGCTGCTGCCCAAGGCGGTATATGCGGAGCCGCGCGCCGGTGCGATCATGCGCGACGTCTCGGAGTCCTGCCTGGTGCTCAACACCGTGGCGCGCGACGAGGGGGTGTTCACCCACACCCTGACCGGCCTCCTGGAGCAATTGGTGGATCAGCTTGGCGGCCTGCCCAAGTGGAGCGATCTCGAGGATGCGCTCAAGGTTGCCGAACCCTCCTGGACGTGGGAAAGCTCGCCGATCAAGGGCGACGTGACGATCCACTGACTCACCGGCAGAACGGCCCGGCATTCTTCTCCAGATAGCGTTGGTGATATTCCTCGGCGGGCCAGAAACGGCCCGCCGGTTCTATCACCGTCGCCACCGGGCGGACCAGGCGGCCCGAGGCCTCGAGCGCCGCGATGCGTGCCGTGGCGCGGGCCTCCTGGTCGGCATCGAGGGGGAAGATCACCGAGCGGTACTGCCGCCCGATGTCCGGGCCCTGGCGGTTCGCCTGGGTGGGGTCGTGAATGGCGAAGAACACGTCGAGCAGCGTCTCGTAGCCGGTGCGCGCCGGGTCGTATTCCACCAGCACCGCCTCGGCATGGCCGGTCCGGTCGGTGCACACCTGGGCGTAGGTGGGGTTGTCCACATCGCCGCCCGCGTAGCCGGAGGTGACTTCGAGAACCCCCACCTGGCGGCGGAAGGCGGCCTCCACCCCCCAGAAGCATCCGGCGCCGAACATCGCCTTTGCGGTTGCGGTCATGGGCTCTCCTCTGCGAGCAGGCGGCGCTTCAGGGCGGCGAGGTCGGCGAGCGCGGCGATGACGCGGCTGCCGTACCAGGCGATCGACTCCCCGGTGACCAGGCAGACATGGGGGGTGCCGAGTTCGCCGCGCAAGGCCGCGGCGTGGCCTTCGTCGAAAAGGTAGGGTTCGGTGGCGAGCAGCACCCAGTCGGCGGCGGCGGCGGCGCGGGGCAGGTCGGCGATGCGCGGGTAGAGCCCGTCCCCGGGCGGCGCGACGGCAAGCCCCACCGCATCCAGCATCGCCGCGACGTAGGTGGCGCGTCCCACGCTGACCCAGGGGTCCTTCCAGATCAACGGCAGCACGGCGATTTCCGGCGTTTCCGCGCGCACGCGGGCGGCCTCCGCCAGCGCCGCGTCGAGGCGGCGGCAAAGCTCCGCGGCCTCCGTCTCGCGGCCGAACAGCGCGCCGAAGCGGACGAACATCCCGCGGTTGTCTTCCGGCGCGAGGGGATGCACCAGCACCGCCTCGGCCCCGGCTTCGGCGATCAGGGGCAGGATGCCGCGGGCGTTCTCCTCCGGGCTGATCAGCACGTGAGTCGGCCTTGCCGCGCGGAACGCCGCGGCGTCCACGGTCTTCGGCCCGCCCATGGAGGGAACGGCCTCCACCGCGCCCGGCGGCGAGATGCAGAAATCGGTGCGCCCCGCCATCTGCGGGCCGAGGCCGATCTCGAAGCAGAGTTCGGTGAGGCTCGGCACCAGGGAGACGATGCGGAAAGAAGCGGTCATCATCGGCACCTCCATGCGTGGAGGTCCCAGGATAGGCGGCGGCGGCCTCCCCCGGCAAGGGAAGGCCGCCCGGTTCGCTCACGCGGCGCGGACTTCGCCGAGGAAGGTCTCGACCACGCTCTTCATGCCGTCGGTCTGGGCGAACAGGTGCTGCGAGGCGGCGAGCACCTGCTCCGAGGCCGCGCCGGTCTGTTCGGCGGTCTGCGCCACGCCCTGCATGTTGCGGGTGACGTCGTCGGCGCCCGCCGCCGCCTCCTGCACGTTGCGGGCGATCTCCTGCGTCGCGGCGCTCTGCTGCTCCACCGCCGCGGCGATCGCCTGGGCGATGTCGCGCAGTTCGGCGATGCGCTGCGCGATGGTCTCGATCGCCGCCACCGCGCTTTGGGTCTCGCCCTGCACGGAGCGGATCTGCGCGGCGATCTCTTCCGTCGCCTTGGCTGTCTGGTGCGACAGGCTCTTCACCTCGCCCGCCACCACCGCGAAGCCCTTGCCCATGTCGCCCGCGCGCGCCGCCTCGATGGTGGCGTTGAGGGCGAGGAGGTTGGTGTTCTCCGCGATGTCGGTGATCAGGCTGACGATGTCGCCGATGCGCGCGGCGGAGCCCGCCAGGCCTTTGATCAGCACGCTCGCCTGGTCGGATTCCTCCGCCGCGGCGGCGGCGATGCCCGCCACCTGACCGGCCTGGCGGCTGATCTCGCCGATCGAGGAGGATAACTCCTCCACCGTCGCCGCGACGTTGCGCACGTTGGCGGAGGCCTGATCCGCCGCGGCGGCGGAGGCGGCGGCGCTTTCCAGCGAGGAGCGCGCCGCGCCCGACATCTCGCGCGCCGAGGACTGCATCTGGGTGCCCGCGAGCGCCAGGCCGGAGAGCACGTCCGCGACGTTGCCGTCGAAGGCGCGGGTGAGGAGGGAGAGCGCCTCGGCGCGCTGCGCCGTGGCCTTCTGGTGCGCCGCCTGCTCGGCGGCGAGCGCGTCGGCGCGGATCATCCCGTCCTTGAATACCTGCACGGCGCGCGCCATCTCGCCGATCTCGTTCCTGTCGTCCAGGGCCGGAATCTCGGCGGCCATGTCCTTTTCGGCAAGGCGGCGCATCGCCTCGGTCATCCGCAGCACCGGCCGCGCGATCCCGGCGGAGAGCAGCTTGGCCATCGCCAGGGTGACGGCGATGCTGACCAGCGAGGTGATGCTGACGATGACGTAGGCGTCGTGGGCCTGGGCGCGCATCGCTTCGGCCTGTGCGGCCTTGCGCGCCGTGGCGAGGGTGTCGAAATTTTGGGCGGCGGCCACCGCCTGGCGGCCGAGCGGCGTCAGGCGTTTTTCCACTGCGTCGAGTCGCGCCGCGGCATCGGCGCGCACCGTGGCGAGCGTCGCCTGGTAGGTGGCGGCGTTGCCGACCATCTGCTCCACCAGGTCGCGGGTGTCGGAGGCGTACATGCGGGCGGAGATGCTTTTCAGCGCGGCGGCAAGCTGGCTCATCTCGTGGGAGACGCGCTCCGCGTTGGCGTCCTCGTAACCGTTCATGAACTTGCCGAAATAGACCCGCGCCAGCAGCAGGTTGCGCAGCCCCTGCGAGAAGTCGAAGGCAAGGTCGCTGCGGCCTTCGCCGACCGACTGCTTGACCATGCGGGCGAGTTTGCGTTCGAGGTCGAAACCGATGCGCTCGATCACGCTCTGCGACGCCTCGCCGATTCGCAGCTGTTGTGCGGCCACTTCGGAAAAAATCTCGCCATATGCGGTGAGCGAGCCGTCCAGCTCCGAGAGGATGCGCCGCCACTCCGCCTCGCGGGTGCGGGCCACCGCGGCGCGGATGTCGCTGCGCGCCGCCTCGACGCCGGCCCTTGCCGCGGCGGCGGTGGAGTCCTCGGGGCGGTCGAGGAACTCCCGCACCAGAACCTGGGTCTGTAGGGTTTGCGATTTGATTTCCGAGACTTTCGCGGCTTCCGCCTCGATCGCCTGATAGGCCGCGATGTCGGTGCGCAGACCGGAAAAACGCAGGTTGGAGACGCCGGCGATGAGGGCGAGGAATCCAAGTAGAAGCAGAAATCCGCCCCAAATCTTCAGTTTAATGGAAGTGTCACGAAGTTTTTTCATCATCACATCTCCAATGCAATAGAGTCCGCACCAGGAAAGGCAAGACACACTTTGATCGAGATGTAAACAAAAACGAAAATGACAATATTTTGGGCAAATTGCACAAAAACTGTTCTTTAAAATATTATGAATATATATAACCCGACTGTGGAATTGAATTCATGCCACACTGCCGCCGCACAGGGAGTTCCGCCGCGATGCCGACGTGGCGGTTGCCCCGCGGCCGCGCGGGCGGTATGTGCAGGGGCGGACAACAGCAAGCGGGGATCGGCGTGGCGCCACCGTTGATGCACGTGCGGGGGCTTTCCCTGCGTTTCGGAACCAAGGTCCTGTTCGACGGCGCGGAGCTTGCGGTCTCCCGCGGCGACCGCATCTGCCTGGTCGGGCGCAACGGCACGGGCAAATCGACGCTGCTCAAGGTGGCGGCGGGGCTGATTTCCGCCGATGCCGGGGAGCGCTTCCTGCAGCCCGGCACGCGGCTCGCCTATCTGCCGCAGGAGCCGGACTTCGCGCGCCGCGCCACCGCGGGAGAGGTGGTGGCGGAGGGGCTGGCCGATCCGGCGGAGACCTTCCGCGTCGCCGCCATCCTCGGCGAACTCGGGGTGGCGCCCGAGGCGTCCGCCGCCGCGCTCTCGGGCGGCGAGGGGCGCCGCGTCGCGCTCGCCCGCGCGCTGGTGGGCGAGCCGGACGTGCTGCTGCTCGACGAGCCGACCAACCACCTCGACCTGCCCGCCATCGAATGGCTGGAGAACCGCCTCGCCGGGTTTACCGGCGGCGTGGTGATGATCAGCCACGACCGGGCCTTCCTCACCCGCCTGACCCGTCAGACGGTGTGGCTGGACCGCGGCGTGGCGCGGCGTCTGGATGCGGGCTTCGCCGGTTTCGAGGAATGGGCGGAGGGCCTGCTGGAACAGGAGACGGCGGAACGCGCCCGCCTGGACAAGAAAATCGCCGAGGAGACGGTGTGGTCGCGCCAGGGCATCAGCGCGCGGCGCAAGCGCAACCAGGGACGCCTGCGGGCGCTGGCGGACCTGCGGCAGGAGCGCGCCGAGCAGCGCGCCCGCCTGGGCGCGGTGAAGCTCGCCGCCGAGGCGGGCGGGCTTTCCGGCAAGCTGGTGCTGGAGGCGACGGAGGTCTCCTATGCCTGGGAGGGCGTGCCGGTGGTGCTGCCGACGTCGCTCAAGGTGCTGCGCGGCGACCGCATCGGCATCGTCGGCGCCAACGGTGCGGGCAAGTCCACGCTGCTGAAGCTGCTGATGGGCGAACTGCCGCCGGATACCGGCATGGTGCGCCTCGGCACCAACCTCACCACGGTCTACCTCGACCAGGGACGGGCGGCGCTTTCCGACGCCGCGACGGTATGGGATATCCTGTGCCCGCAGGGCGGCGATCAGGTGATGGTGCGCGGCCGTCCGCGCCACGTGGTCTCCTACATGCGCGATTTCCTGTTCGATGACGCGCAGGCGAAAAGCCCGGTGGGTTCGCTCTCCGGCGGCGAGAAGAACCGCCTGCTGCTCGCCGTCGCGCTGGCCAAGCCCTCCAATCTGCTGGTCCTCGACGAGCCGACCAACGACCTCGACATGGAGACCCTGGACCTGTTGCAGGAAACCCTCTCCGACTACGACGGCACGGTGCTGGTGGTCAGCCACGACCGCGACTTCCTCGACCGCGTCGCCACCGCGATCTGGGCGCTGGAGGGCGACGGCCGGGTCGGCGAATACGTCGGCGGCTTTTCCGACTACCGGCGGCAGCGGCCCGCCCCGGCGGAGGCGGCCAAATCCGCCGCGGCGAAGCCGAAGCCGCAGCGCGCCGAGCCGCCGCGCAAGGCGGCTAAGCTTTCCTACAAGGACCAGCGCGAGTGGGAGGGCCTGCCCGCGCGCCTCGCGGCGCTGGAGGCGGAGCAGGAAGACCTGGAAAAGCGGCTTGCCGATCCCGGCTTCTTCGCGCGCGATGCGGCGGGCTTCTCCGCCGCGACGCGGCGCCTCGCCGCCCTCGCCACGGAACGTGCCGCGGCGGAGGACCGCTGGCTGGAACTGGAAATCCTGCGCGAGGAACTCTCGGGCTGATTTGCGGGGCTGCCGCCCCGCGCCCCGCAAAGAAAAACTTCGCGAGGGGACTCGGTCCCCTCGCGCACCCCATTACTATTACTTTTTTCGCCGTGCAACGGCGGGCAACCGTCACGCCGCGTGATGGTCTTATGGCGCTTCGCGCAAAAACCGAAAGTTGGGGGAGCGCGAGGGGGCTAAGACCCCTCGCAAAGGTTTGGTTTTTATACTTAATCCTTGAGGCTCTTCAAATAGGCGACGATGGCGGCGCGGTCGGCGGGTTTGCGGATGCGCGCGATCATGTTGGTGCGGGTGTCGGGGTCGCCGGAGGCGGCCTTGAGGAAGGCGACCGGGTTGTCCACGTAGGCCTCCAGGTTTTCCGCGGTCCAGGTGAGGCCCTTGGCCGCCGCGGCTTTCATCGCTTCGCCGTAACGGTCGAAGCCGGGCACCGCGGCGGCGGGCTTGCCGTAGATGCCGAAAAGGTTGGGGCCGATTTTCGATTCTCCGCCCTTGGTGAAGGTGTGGCAGGCGACGCAGGCGCGCACCGCCTTGGGCACGTCGGCGGCGCGCGCAAGGGTGGCGCCGCCCGCAAGCGCGAGGCACGCGGCCAGGGCGGCGGCCGCCCGATTCGCCGGAATCATCGCTGGTTTCTCCCCCGTAGTGGCGCCTGCGCCCTTGAAAAACCCTGGGCGCTCCATGACTTTTTCATGAAGCCGCCGCCGCCGCAAGACCGCAGCGGGCAGGAATCCCCGAGACTTGGGGAAAGCGCTCGGTTTTGTGAGGCGCCTCTCATAACCGAGTAGACTAAGGGGACTTGCAACGAAGGCGATTTCCTGTATCTTTGAAGGGTCGGTGCTACCCGTCTAGGCCGACCTACCCGGCGTGCAAGGGCAGCCGGGTCGAATCGGAATTCATGTTGCTCGATGGAGGATATGATGATCCAGACTTTTCCGATCGTTCGTTTTCGCCACGGCTTTTAGGACCGCTCGCGTCGATCCGCCCCGCTGTCTCCCCGCGTTGGGAGAAACGGGAGCGCTGGGGATTTTTCCCCATCCGAACAGCGTCCACCCCTGGTTGGTATCAAGGAGCCCAAGCAATGACGACGATCAGCGTTCCGGCGATTTCCGATGAAGGCGGTTTGCAGGCCTATCTGCGGGCGATCCGGGTGTTCCCGATTC
This sequence comes from Oleispirillum naphthae, assembly GCA_027864655.1. Lineage (GTDB taxonomy): Bacteria > Pseudomonadota > Alphaproteobacteria > Rhodospirillales > Rhodospirillaceae > Oleispirillum > Oleispirillum naphthae. The sequence continues at coordinate 353,483 of JAQAZG010000001.1, read as the reverse complement.
TCCCCGTGGAAGAGGAATACATGCTCTCGCGCCGTTTCTCCGAACATGGCGACATCGAGGCCGCGCACAAACTGGTGACCAGCCACCTGCGTCTCGTCGCGAAGATCGCGATGGGGTACCGGCATTATGGTCTGCCGGTGGCCGACCTGATTTCCGAAGGCAACGTCGGTTTGATGCGCGCCGTGAAGAAGTTCGACCCCGAACGCGGCTTCCGCCTCTCCACCTATGCGATGTGGTGGATCAAGGCGGCGATCAACGAATACATCCTCAACAGCTGGTCGATGGTGAAGATCGGCACCGTCGCGGCACAGAAGAAGCTGTTCTTCAACCTGCGGCGCGCCAAGGCGGCGCTCGGCCGTTACGAGGAGGGCGATCTCGCGCCTTCCGAAGTGGCGCAGATCGCCAAGGATCTCGGCGTGCCGGAGCACGAGGTTGTGACGATGAACCGCCGCCTGGCGCGGCCGGACGCGACCCTGAACGCGCCGGTGGGCGAGGAAGGCGGCATGGAGCGCATCGAGCTCCTGGTCGATTCCCGCCCCAACCAGGAGGAGGAGATGACCTCCCGCCAGGAGAACGACCTCGGCAAGCGCCTGATCGCCGATGCGATGAGCAGCCTCTCCGAACGCGAGGCGGAGATCATCCGCCTGCGCCGTCTGCAGAGCGAGCCGATGACGCTCGAGGATATCGGCAGGTCCTACGGCATCAGCCGCGAGCGCGTGCGCCAGATCGAGAACCGTGCCTTCGACAAGCTTTCCCGCGCCATCCGCGAGGCGGCGGGCCGCCTCGGCCACGATGCGCCGGAGGTGGCGCTGTTCACCCCGTAAGGCGGCGGCGGGAACGGCTTTTGCAAAACACGAACCCGGCCCACTGCGGCCGGGTTTTTTCGTGCTCGCCGCGCGCCGCCGCGTGCTACATTCTTGTGCGGATGTCGGTGCTCACGGCAGGCGTTACCGCCTGTTTCCTGGGCACGTCCTCGCTGCGGCAGGTTGGCGACATTTCGGCGATGCCGCCGAGTCATTGGAATAAAAGGGCAATTTTATCCGGTGGACGGGCATGGCGTTTGGCATGTGGTTTGTATATAGGCGGCACGCATAAAAAACGTGCATCAGCGGGTACAGTGGGAGACGAACAATGAAACTGATTACCGCCATCATCAAGCCCTTCAAGCTGGAGGACGTGCGCGCCGTCCTGACGCCCTTGGGCATCCAGGGACTGACCGTCACCGAGGTCAAGGGCTTCGGCCGCCAGAAGGGCCAGACCGAAATCTACCGCGGCGCCGAGTATGTGGTGAGCTTCCTGCCCAAGGTGAAAATCGAGATCGCGGTGTCCGACGACATGGTCGATGCGGTGATCGACGCCATCGCGGCGTCGGCCAAGACCGGCAAGATCGGCGACGGCAAGATTTTCGTCGCGGAGATCGGCAAGGTGGTGCGCATCCGCACCGGCGAAACCGACGCCGAAGCGATCTGAGGGAGGATCGCCCCATGCATGGTCCGACGCAGCGGATCGCCGCCATGGCGATCTGCGGAGCCTTTCTGTATCCGGCGGCTCCCGCCCTTGCCCAGGCCGCGCCCGCGGCCCCGGCGATCGATTCCGGCGATACCGCCTGGCTGCTCATCTCCTCGGCCCTGGTGCTGATGATGACCATCCCCGGCCTTGCCCTCTTCTATGGCGGCATGGTGCGCCGCAAGAACGTGCTCGCGGTGCTCACCCAGTGCCTGTTCGCCGCCGGATGGATGAGCGTTCTCTGGGTGCTCGCGGGCTACAGCCTCGCCTTCACCGAGGGCAACGCCTTCGTCGGCGGGCTGTCCCGCGCCCTGCTTTCGGGGATTCTGCCCGAAACCCCGGCGCCGCTCGCGCCGACCATCCCGGAAACCGTGTTCGTGATGTTCCAGTGCACCTTCGCGGTGATCACCCCCGCGCTCATCGTCGGCGGCCCCGCCGACCGCATGAAGTTCTCCGCGATGATGCTGTTCCTCGGCGCGTGGCTGCTTCTCGTCTACGTGCCGGTGGCGCACATGGTGTGGGGGCCGGGCGGCTACCTCGCCGGCGACGGCGTGATGGACTTCGCAGGCGGCACCGTGGTGCACATCAACGCCGCGGTGGCGGGCATCATCGCCGCGGTGATGATCGGGCCGCGCCACGGCTACGGCAGCGAGAACATGGCGCCCCACAACCTGGCGCTGACGATGACCGGCGCGGCGCTGCTGTGGGTCGGCTGGTTCGGCTTCAACGCGGGCTCGGCGCTCACCGCGGGCGGCCTTGCCGGTTACGCGATGATCAACACCCATGCGGCCACCGCCGCGGCGGTGTGCGCCTGGACCCTGGCGGAGTGGGCGGTGCGCGGCAAGCCCAGCCTGCTCGGCGCGGCCTCGGGCGCGGTGGCGGGACTGGTGGCGGTGACCCCGGCCTGCGGCTTCGTTTCGGTAGGCAGCGCGATGCTGATCGGCGCGGCCTCCGGGCTCGTCTGCTTCTGGGGCGTGGTCTGGCTCAAGGCGCGCTTCGGCTATGACGACGCGCTCGACGTCTGGGGCGTGCACGGCCTGGGCGGCCTGCTCGGCGCGGTGCTGACCGGGGTGTTCGCGGTCGCCGCGGTGGGCGGCGCGGGCAAGTCCGGCCTGATCGACGGCAACGCGATGCAGGTGTGGGTGCAGATCAAGGGCGCGCTCGTCACCATCGCCTGGTCGGGGATCGGCAGCTTCCTCCTCCTCAAGGCGCTCGACCTGAGCGTGGGCCTGCGGGTCAGCAAGGAAGAGGAGATCGGCGGCCTGGATTTCGCCCTGCACGGCGAGACTCTGGTGCAGTAGGCGGCCGCGAACGGCGAAAAAGCGTGCGGCGCCGGGGCATTCCCCGGCGCCGTCATGCTGCCTGCCGGGCTTTGTTGCATATTTTTTAATCGCATGTCCGAGCTTGCGGACGGCGCCATGGAAGCCCGGCGATCCACCTATATCTATTTGGCTATGCAAGATTTCCAGGAAATCTGGAAAACCTCCAGCCGCCACCTGCGGGGATTGCCGGGGGGGTGGGGAGGGCGCGGCGGAAGTGTGGGCCCGATTTTTGACCTGATTTTGTGCAGAATACCCATCCATGCGCACGGAAAGGCCCGGACCCGCTTCGGGATAACCTTATAACCCTTTGCTGATAAACGATTGTTTTTTTGCCCTCGGCCCGCCCGAGAAGTGGCACGCGGCTTGTATTGATGGCGGCGTGCGCAGGGAGGCTGCGTGAGAGGGAGGCGGCCTCACCCGCCGTAGCGAGATGTGGAGGAGAACGGATGAAGCTCGTCACTGCGATCATCAAACCGTTCAAGCTGGATGATGTCCGCGAGGCGTTGACGCCTCTCGGGATTCAGGGCTTGACGGTGACCGAGGTCAAGGGTTTTGGCCGCCAGAAGGGCCAGACCGAGATTTATCGTGGCGCCGAATACGTGGTGAATTTTCTGCCCAAGGTGAAGATCGAAGTCGCGGTTCCCGCCGACATGGTTGACACCGTCGTTGACGCCATCGTCAGCACCGCCAAGACCGGCAAGATCGGCGACGGCAAGGTGTTCATTACCGACATCGCCAAGGTGGTGCGCATTCGCACGGGCGAGACCAACGCCGAAGCGCTTTGAGGAGACATTCAGCAATGAAGATCAGCAAAAACTTGGCCGTGCTCCCGGCCCTGGCCGCCCTTGGGGTGGTGGCGACCTCCGGCGTCGCCCAGGCCGCGGTGGAGACGGAAACCGCATTCGTTTTCAACACGTTTTCCTTCCTGATTCACGGCGCGTTGGTGATGTGGATGGCCGCCGGCTTCGCCATGCTGGAAGCCGGTCTGGTGCGCACCAAGAACACCGCCACGATCTGCTTGAAGAACATCGCCCTCTATGCGATGGCCTGCATCATGTACTACCTCGTCGGGTACAACCTGATGTACACCGGCGTCGATGGCGGCTTCATCGGCACCTTCTCGCTGTTCTACGATCCCTCCGCGGCCGAGGCCGCGCTGATCGCCGCCACCGACAAGACCGCGGCTCTGGTCGATCCGGTGGTCGGCAACAAGTATGCGGTGATGTCCGACTGGTTCTTCCAGGTGGTGTTCGTCGCGACCGCCGCCTCGGTGGTCTCCGGCACCGTCGCCGAGCGTATGAAGCTGTGGCCCTTCATGGTCTTCACCATGGTGCTCACCGCCGTGATCTACCCGATCACCGGTTCCTGGGCATGGGGTCAGGGCTGGCTTGCGGGCTTGGGCTTCAAGGACTTCGCCGGTTCCACCCTGGTGCACTCGGTGGGCGGCTGGGCCGCTCTTACCGGCGCCATCCTGCTTGGGCCGCGCAAGGGCAAGTTCAACGCCGACGGCTCGGTCAACCCGTTCCCGGGTTCCAACCTGCCGCTCGCGACGCTCGGCACCTTCATCCTGTGGTTCGGCTGGTTCGGGTTCAACGGCGGCTCGCAGCTGGCCCTGGGTTCGGCGGCTGACGCGGTGTCCATCGCCAACGTCTACGCCAACACCAACATCGCGGCCTGCGCCGGTATCGTCGCGGCGATGATGGCCTCGCAGGTGCTGTTCAAGAAGGTCGATCTGTCGATGTCCCTGAACGGCGCGCTCGCCGGCCTGGTGGCGATCACCGCCGGTCCGGACGTGCCCACCCCGCTCTACGCCATCATCATCGGCGGCGTCGGCGGCGTGCTGGCCGTGGTTGCGGTGCCGATCATCGACAAGCTGAAGATCGACGACGTGGTCGGCGCTCTCTCGGTGCACCTGGTCAACGGCATCTGGGGCACCCTTTGCGTCGGCATCTTCGACGGCGGCGACATCGTCGCGCAGATCACCGGCATCGTGGCGATCGGCGCGTTCACCGTGGTGGCCACCGGCGCGACCTGGGCGGTGCTGAAGTACACCGTCGGCATCCGCGTCACCGAAGAGGAAGAGTTCCAGGGTCAGGACAAGGCCGAACTCGGCATGGAAGCCTATCCGGAATTCGGCACCGGTTCCGCCCGCCTGTAAGGCGCGCCGGTTTTCCCAAGCGCAAGCCGGGACGCCCCATGGGCGTCCCGGTTTTTCTGTGCGTGACGGTTTTGTCTTTCACACTTTGTTGAGACTCCGGGCATACTGTTTAATGGGAGTCCGCCTGCGGACCTCTCCCGTTCACGCTTTCGACACCTTTGGCGCCACCGATGAAGCAAAAGCCGCTTGCTACCGACGTGACGATGTTCGCCGGGCTTTCCCCGGAGCTTCTGGCCTATCTCGACCGGGTCCTGATCTGGCGGCGTTTCCGCGCGGGCGAAGAGATCATCGACCGCCAGAGCGATTCCCGCGACGTGTTCTTCGTCGTCGAGGGGATGGTGCGCGTCGTCCTCTATTCGGTGTCCGGCCGCGAGATCACGCTGGACGACATCGGCCCCGGCGGCTATTTCGGCGAGCTCGCGGCGCTCGACGGCGAACCGCGCTCCGCCAGCGTGATGGCGGTGGAGCCCTCCCTCGTCGCCTCCCTGGGCGACGAGCCCTTCCGCAAGGTGTCCACCGAACATCCCGCGGTGGCGCTCGCGCTGATGCGCCGCCTCGCCGCGGTGGTGCGCACCTCCTCGGGGCGGATTCTCGACCTCAGCACGCTCGGGGCCAACAACCGCGTGCATGCCGAGGTGCTGCGCCTCGCCCGCGCGGCGGGGGAGGACGAAAACGGCCGCGCCGTGATCTCTCCCATACCGGTGCATTCCGACATGGCGAGCCGGGTTTCCACCACCCGCGAGACGGTGGCCCGGGTGATGAGCGATCTGTCGCGCCAGGGCATCGTGAAGCGCGAAAAGAGCGCCCTGGTGGTGCAGGATGTGGCGCGGCTGGCCGCCATCGTCGAGGATGTGCGTGGCGATCTGTGAAAATTCCTTGACGTTGATAACTTTTCCCCAGGGAGTGACGAACGTCACTTCCCTCGCGGTCGGTTTGAGGCAAGGTGAACCTATCGGTGATCCTATCGCCGATATCGGTATCCTCTTTCCCTCAAGAGCATACTCGAGGCCGGGCTTTCTTAAGCCCGGCCTTTTTTCTTTTCGCGGAGGCGGTTGCATCGCCGCGGCAGCCCGCCAACATGAGCCGGGGACTTCACGCACGGAGACGATCATGACCTCTTCCTCCTCCCCGCTGCGCACGGCGGGCGCAGCGCTCGGCATCCTCGCCGGGGCGCTCGGCCTGCTGGCGGTGGTGGTCGGTGCGCTGGGCGCGCACGCCGGGCTCTCCACCGCGTCCTCGGCGTGGATCGAGACCGGCCTGAAGTACCACCTGCCGCATCTCGCCGTGGCGTGGGCCGCGGTGATCGCCGCGCCCGCCGCGCCGCCGAAGGCGCGGCGCGACCTGCTGCTCGCCGCGGCGCTGTGGAGCTTCGGCATCCTCGCCTTCGCGGGCGGGCTCTACGTGCAGGCGCTCTCCGACCTGCGGCCCGGCATCATCGTTCCCGCCGGGGCCTTCGGCCTGATCGGCGGCTGGATCTTCGCCGCGCTCGCCGCGGTGCGACTCTCCCGCGGAGCCGCGGCATGAGCGCGCCGCTGGTTCTGGTGGTGGAGGATACGGGGCCCGGCGCCCGCCTGATGGGCGAACTGGTGGCCCTTGCCGGGGGACGCGCCGCGCTGGCGGCGAACGGCGCGGAGGCGCTGCGCCTCGCCGCGGCGGAGGCTCCGGCCCTGGTGCTGATGGACCTGCGCCTGCCCGACGGCGACGGGCGGGAGTGGGCGCGGCGCATCCGGTCTCTGGCGGGGCTGGAGTCGGTGCCGGTGTGGGCGTGTTCCGGCCTGTTGCCGGAGGCGCTGCTTGCCGAGGAGTGGGCGGATGTGCCGTTTTCCGGCTGGATCGGCAAGCCCTTCGAAATCGCCGAGGTGCTGGCCAAGTTGCGCGCCGCCCTGGCGCGCCCATGAAAAAAAAGCACGCCGCCCGAAGGCGGCGCGCTTTTTCAGGCGGCAAGAAGCCGCTCTTACTTCATCTTGGTTTCCTTGAACGGCACGTGCTTGCGCGCCACCGGATCGTACTTGCGGAATTCCATCTTCTCGGTGGTGTTCCGCGGGTTCTTCTTGATGACATAGAAGTAACCGGTGCCGGCGGTGCTCTCCAGCTTGATCAGCACGGTGGCGGGCTTAGCCATGACCTGAATTCCATCGTTAGAGACGTAAACCTTGTGAAACGCGGAAAATAACGGTTCCAGCGGCGATGTCAAGCCTCAAAGCGGCTTCACGGCGAAGGACGGCTGGCCGAGGCGGTTTCCAGCGCCGCCAGCGCGGTGCGGTAGGCGCCGGGGCTCTGTAGGATCGCCTGCGCCACGTCGAGGTCGAGCGCGTCGCGGTCGCCGTGATCCTCCGGCGGGCAGACGCGGCGCAGCGCGCGGCGGCTCTCCGCGTCGGCGAGGGGAACGCTGCGCCAGCGGCCGTAGTTGGCGATGGCGGGCAGCGTGCCGCCGGTGAGCGCGCGCATCAGCATCTCCGGCGTGGTGCGGCCCTCGGCGGTGCACACCGTGGGCATCACCCCGAGTCCGTGCAGGGCGTAGCCCGAAGGGGTGTAGAAGCGCGACCAGGTCAGCGTGAGTTCGCCGCCGTTGGGCATCGCCACCACGGTCTGCACCGTGCCCTTGCCGTAGGAGGTGGTGCCCACCACTACGGCGCGGCCATCCGCCTGCAGCGCGGCGGCGACGATCTCCGCCGCCGAGGCGGTGCGCCCGTCGATCAGCGCCAGAATCGGCAGCCCGCCGAGGATGTCGCCGCCCGGCACGTCGGTCTGCGTCGCCTGGTAGCTTTGCAGGGTGTGGGGGTGGCGGCCGCGGGTGGAAACGATGTCGCCCTTGATCAGGAAGAGGTCGCTCAGGCTCACTGCCTGGTCGAGCAGGCCGCCGGGGTTGCCGCGCAAATCGAGGATCAGCCCCGCCGGGCGTTCGCGCGCCGCGGCGAGGTATTCCTCGATCAGGCGGCGGGAGAGCGCCACCGTCTGCTGGCTGAAGCGGGTGATCTTGAGGCGCGGCATGCCGCCGCTCTGGGAGAGGAAGGCGGTGGGGGTGGACACCAGGCCGCGGCGCATCTCGACGACGCGGGTCTCGCCGCCGTGGGTGAGGGTGAGCGCGAGGCGGCTGTCCACCGGGCCGCGCAAGAGGTCGTGCACCGCCTTGCGCGAGAGGTTGTCCACCGGGGTGTCGCCGATCTTGACGATGCGGTCGCCGGGCTCGATGTCGGAGTCCTCTGCCGGGGTGCCCTCCAGCACCGAGGTGACCTCCAGGTGGTCGCGGTGCAGGCGGTAGCGGATGCCGATGCCGCCGAAGCCGTTGCGGCGCTCCTGCTGGCGTTCCGCCTCTACCCGCCCGGCATAGCGGGAGAACGGGTCGAGCTGCGCCAGGGCGGAATCGAAGAACGCCTGGTAGAGCGCCTCGGCGTCGATCCCGGCCAGCGCGCCGGAACGTTCCTGCGCCGCAGCGAGCAGGTTCATCGCCAGCACCGCCCAGGCCTCCGGCGTGTCGTCGGCGGGGCGGGGCCGGCGGCCGATGAGCCGCCCGCCGAGTTCCGCGGAAATGCCTTTCTCGTCGCTCTGCAGGGTCAGCCCCGGTTCGATGGCGGCGAGGCCGCGCAGGCCCTCCAGGGTCGTGGCGTCGAGGCGGACAGGCTCCAGGGTGCGGGTCTCCATGGCGCGCAGGCCATAGGCGAGAACCCGTGCCGCCTCCGGCGCGTCCAGCGCCGCCGCCGGAAACGCCGCACCCAGCAGCAGCGCCGCCGCCAGGGCGAGGCGCGCCAGAACGTGTCCGAGCATCCGTCCGGAGGACCGCGTGTTCATCGTTGTTTCCGCCGTTCCAGAGTCTGACCGTTTCTAGCAGAAAGCGGCGGGGGGCTGGAAAACAAAAACTTCGTGGAGGGACTTCCTTCCGGGGGATTTCCCCCTAAGTTTTTCGCCGCAAAGCGGCAGGCGACATCTCTCGCGGCAATCGCCTCAGGCGAATGGCGCTGCGCGGAAAACCTAAGTTATGGGGTGCGCGAGGGGATCGAGTCCCCTCGCAAAGTTTTGGCTTTTTGCCTTTTTCAGCTTCACCGGCGGGGCTTCGGGCGGGGGATGCGCGCGGGTCTGCGTTGCGGCAGGGAATCGGCGGTTTCCGCCAGGGCGAGGACGAGGGAGCCGGTCAGCGGGTCGGCCTCCATCAGGCGCACGGTCAGCGCGTCGCCGAGGGCGAAGGTGCGGCCGCCGCGCTGCCCGACCAGGCGGTTGCGCGCCTCGTCGTGGCGGTAGAAGTCGTTGGGCAGGGTGGAGATCGGCACCAGGCCGTCGGCCCCGGTTTCCGCCAGGGTGACGAACAGCCCGAAGCGGGAGACCCCGGCGATGCGCCCGGCAAAGTCCGCGCCGACGCGGTCGGCGAGGTAGAGCGCGGCGTAGCGGTCCACCACCTCGCGCTCCGCCTTGGCGGCGCGGCGCTCGGCCATCGAGATGTGTTCCGCAACGTCGTGGAGTCCGGCAGCGGCGTCCGGCGGCAGGCCGCCGTCGCCCATGGCGAAACCGGAAATCAGGGCGCGGTGGATGAGGAGGTCGGCATAGCGGCGGATCGGCGAGGTGAAATGCGCATAGCGGCGCAGCGCCAGGCCGAAGTGGCCGATGTTTTCCGGGTCGTACTGCGCCTGCGCCTGGGTGCGCAGCACCATCTGGTGGATCATCTCGCGCTGCGGCATGCGCTCCGCCTGTTCGAGGATGCGCATGAAGTGCTTGGGCATCAGCACCTGGCCCTTGGCGAGTTTGATCCCCACGGTGGCCAGCGTGGTGCGCAGCGCCTCCAGCTTTTCCAGCGAAGGCTCGTCGTGGACGCGGTAGACCACCGGCCCGCGCACCGATTCCAGGGCCTCGGCGGCGGCGACGTTGGCGAGGATCATGAACTCCTCGATCAGGCGGTGGCTGTCGAAGCGCTCGCGCACCGAAACCCCGGTGACGTTGCCCTGCTCATCCACCAGGATCTTCTTTTCCGGAATGTCGAGGTCCAGCGTGCCGCGCGCGATGCGGGCGCGGTTGAGCGCCGCGTATGCGCCGTAGAGCGGCGCGATGACGGTCTCCAGCAGCGGCTCGGTCGCCTCGTCGGGGTGGCCGTCGCGCGCCGCCTGGACGCGGGTATAGGTCAGCCGCGCGGCGGAGCGCATCAGCGCGCGCTCGAAGCGGTGGGCGCGCTTGCGGCCCTCGGCGTCGATCCACAGGTGCGCGGCGAGGCACGGGCGGTCCTCGTCGGGCTTGAGCGAGCAGAGATTGTTGGAAAGCTCCTCCGGCAGCATCGGCACCACGCGGTCGGGGAAGTAGACCGAGTTGCCGCGTTCCTTCGCGGTGCGGTCCAGCGCGTCGCCGGGGCGGACGTAGTGGGCCACGTCGGCGATGGCGACGACGAGGTGCCAGCCGCCGGGGTTGGCGGGGTCGGGGTCCGCCTCGGCGAACACCGCGTCGTCGAAGTCGCGCGCGTCCTCGCCGTCGATGGTGACCAGGGGAACCTTGCGCAGGTCGGCGCGCGTGCCCAGCGCGGTCACCGGCTGCGCCGCCTTCGCCTGGGCGACCGCCTCGTCGGTGAAGACGTAGGGGATGTCGTTGGCGTGCAGGGCGATGAGGCTGAACGCCTTGGGCTCGGCGCGGCTGCCGAGGCGCTCGACGACGCGGGCCTGCCGTGCGCCGAAGCGGTTGCCGCGGCGCGGCAGCATTTCGGCGGAGACCAGATCGCCCGGCTTGGCGCGGCCGAGGTCTTCCGCCCGTACCGTGAACTCGCCGCCCGCCTTGCGGTCGGTGGGCCGCAGCACGAAGCCCTCGCCCGCCGCCTCGATGATGCCGAGAAGGCGCGCCGTGCCGTGGGAGATGCGGCGGATCGGCCGCGCGGTGTAGGCGTGGCGGCCCGCCGGTTCCAGCTTCGCCAGCAGGCGGTCGCCGACGCCGATCGCCGGGCGGATGCGCGGCGCGGCGAGCACGCGGATGTGCGGCGGGTCGTCGGAGACGCTCTTGGAAATTTCCCAGTCGGCCTGGGTTACCGGGCGGGCCAGCAGGTCGCCCTGGCGGTCGGCGGCGAACACCTCGACCACGGTGATGGTGGGCAGCGCCTGGGGGTCGGCGAAGCGGCGCTTCGCGCCCTTGCGTACCTGGCCGTCGTCGGCGAGCTCGCGCAGCATCGCCTTGAGGTAGGTGCGGTTGTCGCCGGTGATGGAAAACGCGCGGGCGATCTCCCGCTTTCCCACGTCGCCTCCGGCTTCGCGGATGAAGGCGGCGAGTTGCTCCTTGCTGGGAAGCGGCGGTTTTTTCGCGGTCACGGCGCGGCGGTTTCCTTCTTTTTCGTCTTGGCGGCGGGCTTCTTTTTCGCCGCAGGTTTCTTTTTCGCCGCGGGCTTCTTCGCGGCGGGTTTCTTCTCCGCCTTGGCGGGCTTTTTCGCCGGGGCGGCGGTGCCGTCCTTCGCCGCCTTGGCGGCGAGAATTTCCACGGCGCGGGCGAGGCTGAGGTCGCCCGCCTCGCGGTCGGCCTTGGGCAGGGTGGCGCGCAGGGTCTTGTGCTGCACGTAGGGGCCGAAGCGGCCCTGGCGCAGGCTCACCGGCTGGCCGTCGGCAGGGTGGGGGCCGAGTTCTTTGGGCGGGTTCTTCGCCGCCGGGGACTGCGCCAGCAGTTCGCAGGCGCGGGGCAGCGCGATTTCGAGCACGTCGTCGGTGGCGGCGAGCGACTTGTAGATGCTGCCGCGCTTGACGTAGGGGCCGAAACGCCCGAGGCCCGCCTGCACCATCTCGCCGTTTTCCGGGTCGGCGCCGAGGTCGCGCGGCAGGGCGAGCAGGGCAAGCGCCTGGGCCAGAGTCACGTCCGACGGCTCGAGGCCGCGCGGCAGGGAAACCCGCTTCGGCTTTTCCACCTTGGCTTTGGCTTTCTTCTTGCCGCCCTTGGCCGCCTCCGCGGCCTGGCCTTCGCCGAGCTGCACGTAGGCGCCGTAGGGACCCTTGCGCACGCTCACCGTCTGGCCGCTCTCCGGATCGGGGCCGAGGACGCGCGGCCCTTCGATCACCGGCGCTTCCGCCTCGCCGTTGCCGTTGCCGTTGAGGCTCAGCGGGCGGGTGTAGCGGCACTCCGGATAGCCGGAGCAGCCGATGAACGCGCCGTGCTTGCCGAGGCGCAGGCCGAGGCGGCCGGTGCCGCACTGCGGGCAGGCGCGCGGGTCGGCGCCGTCCGCCTTTTCGGGGAAGAAGTGCGGCCCGAGGTCGGCGTCCAGCTGGTCCAGCACCTGGGAGACGCGCAGCTCCTTGGTGGCATCCACCGCGCCGGTGAAATCCTTCCAGAATTCGGTGAGCACGCGCTGCCAGGCGAGCTTGCCGTCGGAAATCTCGTCGAGCTGCTGTTCCAGGTCGGCGGTGAAGGTGTACTGCACGTAGCGGCTGAAGTAGTTCTCGAGGAACGCGGTGACGACGCGGCCGCGGTCCTCGGGGATGAAGCGGCGCGCATCCAGGCGCACGTAGTCGCGGTCCTGCAGCACCGAAATGATCGAGGCGTAGGTGGAGGGCCGCCCGATGCCGAGCTCTTCCATCTTCTTCACCAGGCTCGCTTCCGAATAGCGCGGCGGCGGCTGGGTGAAGTGCTGCTCGGGGGTGATTTCCTTGAGCGCGAGCACGTCGCCTTCCCGCATCGGCGGCAGGCGGCGGTCGCCGTCATCGGTCTTGTTAAGGGTCTCGCTGTCGTCGGCGTCCTCGCGGTAGACCTTGAGAAAACCGTCGAAGGCGACGATGGAGCCGGTGGCGCGCAGCGTCGCCTTGGCTTCCGGCGCGTCCACGTCCACCGCCACCTGGTCCAGCACCGCGCTTTCCATTTGGCTCGCGATGGTGCGCTTCCACACCAGTTCGTAGAGCCGCGCCTGGTCGCGGGAGAGCAGGTGCTCCACCGAGGCGGGGGTGCGGGTGAGGTCGGTGGGGCGGATCGCCTCGTGCGCTTCCTGGGCGTTCTTCGCCTTGGTCTTGTAGACCCGCGGCGCGCCGGGCAGGTAGGCCTGGCCGAAGTCCCGCGCGATCACCTCGCGCGCCGAGGCCACCGCCTCCGCCGCCATCTGCACGCCGTCGGTACGCATGTAGGTGATCAGACCCACGGTCTCGCCGCCGAGGTCGATGCCCTCGTAGAGGCGCTGCGCCACGTCCATGGTCTTCTTCGCCGGGAAGTGGAGCTTGCGCGCCGCCTCCTGCTGCAGGGTGGAGGTGGTGAACGGCGCATAGGGGTGGCGCTTCGCGGTCTTGCGCTCCACCGTGCCGACGGAGAATTTCGCGCGGCGCAGGGCGAGTTCCATCGCCTTGGCCATCGCCTCGCCGGAGACCGACATCTTGTCGAGCTTCTGCCCGTCGAAACGGGTGAGCCGTGCGGAGAAGGGCGCGCCTGCCGGGGTGAGGAAGGCGCCGTCGATGCTCCAGTATTCCTCGGAGCGGAAGTCCTCGACTTCCTTTTCGCGCTCGCAGATCAGGCGCAGCGCCACCGACTGCACGCGCCCGGCGGAGCGGCTGCCCGGCAGCTTGCGCCACAGCACCGGCGAAAGGGTGAAGCCGACCAGATAGTCGAGCGCGCGGCGCGCCAGATAGGCCCGCACCAGTTCCTGGTCGATGTCGCGCGGATTGGCCATCGCCTCGAGGATCGCGCGCTTGGTGATTTCGTTGAACACGACGCGCTGGATCGGCTTGTCCTTCAGCACGTTGCGCCGCGCCAGTTCGTCCTGGACGTGCCAGGAGATCGCCTCCCCCTCGCGGTCCGGGTCGGTGGCGAGGATCAGGCGGTCGGCCTTTCTCAGCGCATCGGCGATGGCGCGGATGTGCTTTTCGCCGTTGGGGTCGATCTCCCACTGCATCGCGAAACCGCTTTCGGGATCGACCGAGCCGTCTTTTGGCGGCAGGTCGCGAATGTGCCCATAGCTCGCGACGACGGTGTAGCCGGGGCCAAGATACTTGTTGATGGTCTTGGCCTTGGCCGGGGATTCGACGACGACGACGTCCATTAAACGCACCGGAACTTGAGGTTGTTTCTAAGCGCCCCGCAAGGGAAACAGCTTTCGGGAACGGATTGCAACCCCCAAAACGCATGTGCATCAGGGAAGCCGCATGTTCGCCGCCGCCGGGGGATCAGGGATCGGGGATCAAGGCGATCATCTGGCCGGGCAGGTGTTCGATGCGCCCGGCGAGTTCCAGTTCCAGCAGCGCGACCGCGCCCTCGGCAGCAGACAATTGACATCGGCGCAGCGCCGCGTCAACCGGAAGCGGCGCCGTCGTCAAAGATTCAAGAAGGGTTCGCCGCTTCTCCGCCGCGGTTTTCGCGCCGTCCAAGGGGGCGGAGAGGCGGCTGGGCAGGACCTTCGCCTCCGCCTCGGCGAGGCCGGGAAAGAGGTCCTCTCGGGCGGGACGCTCCAAGGCGGCGGCCACGTCCGCGGCGTTTTCCACCAGCGCAGCGCCGTCCTTGATCAGGCGGTTCGGCCCGGCGGAGCGCGGGTCGGCGGGGGAGCCGGGCACCGCCATCACCTCGCGCCCCTGCTCGGCGGCGAGCCGCGCGGTGATCAGCGAGCCGCTGCGCGCCGTCGCTTCGACCACCACTGTGCCCTCGGCGAGTCCGGAGACGATGCGGTTGCGCCGCGGGAAGTGGCGGGCCTGCGGCTCCACCCCCGGCGGCATTTCGGAAACCAGGCAGCCTTCGGCGCGGATTTTCGCATGCAGAACGGCGTTGTCGCTGGGATAGGCGACATCCGCGCCGCCCGCCATCACCGCGACGGTGCGCGCCGCTCCGGCCCCGGCATGGGCCGCCGCGTCGATGCCGCGCGCCAGGCCGGAAACCACGGCAAAGCCCATCTCCGCAAGGTCGTGGGCGAGCCCGGCGGCGATGCGGCAGCCGCTGGTGGAGGCGTTGCGCGCCCCGACCACGGCGACGCAGCGGTTGTGCAGCAGCTCGGCGCGGCCGAGGACGCAGATCAGCGGCGGCGCATCGGCGAGCGCGCGCAGAAGCGGCGGATAGTCCGCGTCCGGCAGGGCGAGGAGCCGCCCGCCGATGGCGGCGACGGCGGCGGCCTCGGCCTCCGCCGCGGCGCGGGAGGCGATGGCGACGGGGCGCCGCGCGCCGCCGCAGCGGGCAAGATCGGGCAGCGCGTCGAGCGCCGCGGCGGCGGAGCCGAAGCGGGCGAGCAGGCGGCGGAAGGCGATCGGGCCGACGTTCTCGGAGCGGTAGAGCCGCAGCCAGTCCAGCCGTTCGCCGTCTGCCAGGCCTGGGGTCATGGCTTCCTGAATTTCTTCTGCAAATCGATGCGCGGCTCGGTGCCCGCCAGCAGGCGCTCGATGTTGGCGCGGTGGCGGATCAGCGCGAGAACCGCCAGAACCGCATAGACCAGGGCGTGGCCCGCATCGCCGAAGGCGAAGGCGAAGAGCGGCGCGAGGCTGAGCGCCACCAGGGCGGAGAGCGACGAATAGTGGAGGAACCACGCCACGACGAGCCAGGTGAGGCAGGCGAGCGCGCCGACCGCCGGAGAGGTGGCGAGCAGCACGCCGAGGGTGGTGGCGACGCCCTTGCCGCCCTTCATGTCGAGCCAGACCGGGAAGTTGTGGCCGAGCACCGCGAACAGCCCGGCGACCAGGGCGGCCTGCGGCCCGGCGAGCAGCAGGGCGGCGATGGCGGCGATCGCCCCCTTGCCGGAATCGAGCAGCAGGGTGGCGAGGGCCAGGCCCTTGCGGCCGGTGCGCAGCACGTTGGTGGCCCCGATGTTGCCGGAGCCGATCTGCCGCAGGTCGCCGAGCCCGGCGAGGCGCGTCAGCACCAGGCCGAAGGGTACGGAGCCGAGCAGGTATCCCCCTGCGGCGGCGATGACGAGAGCGAACACGCCGACTTCAACCATGGGCGGCCTCGAACACGGTACGGCCGTCGATCACGGTGCGGATGACGCGGCCGGGCAGGGTGGATTCGTCGAACGGCGAGTTCTTCGACTTCGAGAGCAGGGTGGCGGCGTTGACCTCCCACCGCGCCTCGGGGTCGAAGAGCACGAGGTCCGCCGCCGCCCCGGCGGTCAGCCGCCCGGCGGGCAGGCCGAGCACGCGGGCGGGGTTGACCGTCACCTTGGCCAGCGCGTCGAGGAGGCCGAGGCCGCCGGCGCGGGCGAGTTCCAGGGCGGCGGAGAGCAGGGTCTCCACGCCGACGCCGCCGAAGGCCGCATCGTGGAAGGTCTTGCGCTTGGAGTCCGCGTCCTGCGGGCTGTGGTCGGAGGCGAGGCAGTCGATGGTGCCGTCGGCGAGGCCCGCGGCGATGGCGGCGCGGTCGCTCTCCTTGCGCAGCGGCGGCGAGAGCTTGGCGAAGGTGCGGAACTCGCCCACCGCATCCTCGGTGAGAAGGGCATAGGGCGGCGCGGTGTCGCAGGTCACGGCGAGGCCCTTCTCCTTGGCGCGGCGGATGATCGCCACGCTTTCGGCGGTGGAGATGTGGGCGGCGTGGTAGCGCGCGCCGGTGATCTCGACGAGACGCAGGTCGCGCTCCAGCATGATCCACTCGGCGGCGGGCGAAATGCCCGCAAGCCCGAGGCGTCCGGCGGTGGTTCCGGCGTTCATGTCGCCGCCCGCGAGCGTCGGCTCCTCCGGGTGCTGCACGATGAGGTGGCCGAAGCCCGCGGCGTAGGAGAGCAGGCGGCTCATCACCACGGCGGAAGCGACGGCGCGCTCCCCGTCGGTGAAGGCGACCGCGCCGGAGTCGGCCAGAAGGCCGATCTCGGCGACTTCCTCGCCTTTCAGGCCCTTGGTCGCCGCGCCGTAAGGGTAGACCTTGGTCAGGCCCGCCTGGCGGGCGCGCCGCGCCACGAACTCCACCACCGCGTCGTTGTCGATCACCGGGCCGGTGTTGGGCAGGCAGACCATGGAAGTGACGCCGCCCGCCACTGCGGCGCGGCAGGCCGAGGCGATGGTTTCCTTGTGCTCCTCGCCCGGTTCGCGCAGTTGCACCCGCATATCCACCAGGCCCGGCGCGAGGCAGAGGCCGCGGCAGTCCACCGCTTCGGCGTCGGCGGGGATTTCGCCGATGCTGCCGACGGCGGCGATGGTCTCGCCCTCGGCGAGCAGCGCGCCCGGCGCATCGAGGCCGCTCGCCGGGTCCAGCAGGCGGGCGTTGACGTAGGCGGTTTTTCCCGGCATCGGCTTCATTTTTCGTCCCCCCAGGGTTCGCCGTTCTCGCGGGCGAGGTTGCGGGTGACGCTCTCCAGCACCGCCATGCGCACCGCTACGCCCATTTCCACCTGTTCGCGGATGACGCTGCGGTCCACGTCGTCGGCGATGTCGGAGTCGATCTCGACGCCGCGGTTCATCGGGCCGGGGTGCATCACCAGGGCGTCGGGCTTGGCGGCGGCAAGGCGCTCGCGGTCGAGGCCGAAATGGCGGAAGTATTCGCGCGTCGAGGGGATGTAGCCGCCGGACATCCGTTCGTTCTGGATGCGCAGCATCATCACGATGTCGCAGCCGGAGATGCCCGCGGCCATGTCGTGGAACACCGAAACCCCCATCGACTCCGCGCCGGGAATGCACAGGGTGCGCGGCGCGACGAGGCGGACCTCCGCCCCCATGGTGGTGAGCAGATGGATGTTGGAGCGCGCCACGCGGCTGTGCAGCACGTCGCCGCAGATCGCCACCTTGAGCCCCGCGAGTTTGCCCTTGCGGCGGCGGATGGTGAGCGCGTCCAAAAGCGCCTGGGTGGGGTGCTCGTGCCAGCCGTCGCCGGCGTTGACCACGGCGCAGTTGACCTTCTGCGACAACAGGCTGACCGCGCCGGAATCGTGGTGGCGCACCACCAGCACGTCGGGGTGCATGGCGTTGAGCGTCGCCGCGGTGTCGATCAGGGTTTCGCCCTTGGCTACCGAGCTTGCGCCGGTCTGCATGTTGACGACGTCGGCGGAAAGGCGCTTCGCCGCGAGTTCGAAGGAAGTGCGGGTGCGTGTCGAGTTCTCGTAGAACAGGTTGATGACGGTGCGCCCGGCGAGTACGGAGAGTTTCTTTTCCGGCGAGCGGTTGACCGCGACGTAGCGGTCGGCGCGGTCGAGCAGGTCGAGGATCTCCGCAGCGGAGAGGGTGCGCGTGCCGAGGAGATGCCGTTGGATGAATCCGGAGGTCATGGCGCGTCCATGGTGCGAAACGGCGGGATAATCGCCTCTTTATGGAGGATTTGCCGCCGCGTGACCATGCTTATTCGCAAGCGGCGGCGGCGTGCGGAATCGCCTCTGCGGCGGTGCGGATCAGCTCGCCCGCGCGCGGTCCCCGCCACTGCGGGTCGCGCGCATCCTCGCCCAGCGCGCGCCGCCACAGCTTGGCTCCGGGCCGCCCGTGGAACAGGCCGAGCGCATGGCGGGTGAGGCGGGGCAGCGGCGTGTCCTCGGCGGTCACCGCCTCGGCCAGAGCGGCCAGTTCCATGGCTATGGCGTGGCGGCTTTTCGGCGGCGCGGCCTCGCCGAACACCCTGGAGTCGGCCGCGGCGAGCACGTATGGCGTCTCGTAGGCGGCGCGCCCCAGCATCGCGCCGTCGAGCGGGCCGATCTCGGCGAGCGCCGCATCGAGGGAGCGGATGCCGCCGTTGAGGATGATTTCGAGGTCCGGGAAATCCGCCTTGAGGCGGCGCACCACGTCGTAGCGCAAGGGCGGCACCTCGCGGTTTTCCTTCGGCGAGAGGCCGGAAAGCCAGGCCTTGCGCGCGTGCACGATGAAGCTGCGGCACCCGGCGTCGGCGACCGTGGCGACGAAGCCCGCAAGGTGCTCGTAGCTGTCGGTCTCGTCCACGCCGATGCGATGCTTCACGGTGACCGGCAGCGCGGTGGCGCGCGCCATGGCGGCCACGCAGGCGGCCACGGTGGCGGGTTCGGTCATCAGGCACGCGCCGAAGCGCCCGGCGGCAACCCGGTCCGACGGGCAGCCGACGTTGAGGTTGACCTCGCAGAAGCCGTGCCCCTCGGCGATGCGCACCGCCTCGGCAAGCCGCGCGGGCTCGCCGCCGCCGAGTTGCAGCGCCAGCGGGTGTTCTTCCGGACAATGGGCGAGCAACGCCGCGGCGTCGCCATGGATCAGCGCCTGTGCCGTCACCATTTCGGTGTAGAGCAGCGTCCGCCGGGTGATCAGGCGCAGGAAGCGGCGGTCGAGGCTGTCGGTCCAGTCCATCATCGGCGCGACGGAGAGGCGGCGGTCGGGTCGGGTCATCGGGCGGCCTTCCAATGGGGAACGCAGGAATACCCTACCTGAGGGCGCGACAAAACGTCAAAAAACGGGCACAAAGGACAATGGGTCATGAGCAGGGACCGGCCGCGGGCGGCCGGAAGGGGGCGGCGGTGGATCAGGCGCGTTTCGACGGGGCGACGGACCTGGGGCAGGCCTGCCGGTTCTGCCTGCGGCGCGGGGCCGCGCTGTTCCGCGACCTCACGGATGAGGAACTCACCCGCTTCGGCCAGATGCAGATCGCCGATCTCGGCTTTCTGCCCGGCGAGGTGCTCTACCGCCAGGGCGATCCGGGGCAGGCGGTCTACATGATCCGCGACGGCATGGTGAAGCTGGAACAGTTTCTCCCCGACGGCAGCCAGCGCATCGTGCGCCTGGCGCGCGGCGGCGCGGCGATCGCGCTCGAGGTGCTGCTGGACGGGGATTGCGAGCATCAGGCGGTGGCGTTGCAGCCCACCCGAGTCTGCCGCCTGCCGCGCGAGGTGCTGTTGCGCATCGAGGGCGAGACGCCGCGCCTGCACCGCCAGTTGATGGCCTTCTGGCACGCCTCGGTTTCCGAAGCGGACACCTGGCTCACCCTGCTCTCCACCGGCAGCGCGCGCACCCGCGTGGCGCGGCTTCTTCTGCTGCTGTCGGAGGAGGGGGAGTCCTTCGAGATGCTGTCCCGCGAGGATATCGGCGCGATGCTCGGCATCACCACCGAGACGGCGAGCCGCACCGTCGCGGAATTCCGCCGCGCCGGCACCCTGCGCCCGGTCGGGGTGCGGCGCTTCGCGGTGGACCGCGGCGCGCTTGCCGGGATTTCCGGAACCTAGACCGGGTCGATGCGGCAGGTGAGTCCCAGTTCGCCCGCGGTGTTGGCCACGGTGTTGAGGCAGGAGGCGGAGGTCTCTTCCGGAATGTAGGCGGCGATGCGCACCAGGTAGGAGGCGGCGCTGCCGCGGCCGCTGCGGGTGCTGTTGAGCCGCACGATGTTGGCTCCGTACTGCTGGAACACTTCCGCCAGGCGCGCCACCAGGCCGGGGCGGTCGCCGCCGCCCACCTCGATGGCATGGGTGGTGCGGCCGGTGTGGTCCTGTTCCGCCGCGAAGGCGAAGGCGCGCACCGAAACCTCGCCGCCCTCCGTTTCCGGCAGGGCCTTCAGCGCCGCCTCCACCGCGGCGGGGGCGATGCCGTCGGGCATGTCGCACACCGCGGAGAACTCCGCGCCGCGGCCCAGCACCGCGAAGGCGGCGTCGCCCAGGTTGGCGCCGAGGTCGAACAGGCACTCGGCAAGCGCCGCGATCAGTCCGGTGCGGTCCGGGCAGACCACGGAAACGATGAACAACTGGCTCATGGGAAGTTCCTCCGTCGCGTCGGCGTCCGGGCGGCCGCCTCGCCCATCAGGGTACGGGATCGCGGCGGGAAATCAAGCCGTCGTCAGAGGGATGCGTGGCCGAGGTGCGGGCAGCTGCGGATCCACTGCGGCAGGTTGTCCTGCGCGCCGAAGGCGGTGAGCCGCGCGATGTCCGCGCCGCTTTCGGCCAGGTCGTCGGCCTCGATCGGCAGGTCGCCGCTCGCGCGGTCGAGCTGCATGGCGACGCGGGCGATGTGCACGAAATCGGCGGTGGTGGGCAGGTTGGGCAAGTCGCCGATCCTGGAGGGGAAGGGCCAGCCGATGACGCCCTCCACCACCGCGTCGGGGAAGCCCCAGAGGTGCAGCAGGTAGCCCCCGGCGAGCGCATGGTTGAAGCCGAAGAGGCGCTCTTCCGCCTCGGTGAGGCGCAACTGCCCGGCCCTGGCGGCGGCGCGCGCGGCGCGGTGGCGGCGCGGGTCGTTCATCGCCAGCAGCAGTTGGCCGATGCCGTGCAGCATTCCGGCGAGCGTCGCCTCGTTGGCGAGGTCGGACGGCGCGCGCATGTTGAGCGCCATGTGGCGGGTGACGGTGCCGCACTGGATGCCGTCCATCCACAGCTGCTCGATCGGCAGGCCGCCGAGGTCGAGGCCGGAGAGGGAGGAGACCATGCCGTGGGTCAGAGCCAGCGCGCGGACGGTGTCGATGCCGAGAAGACGCACAGCGTGCGCCACGTCGGAGATCGTCATCGGCAGGGCGAACACCGGCGAATTGGCGATTTGCAGCAGCCGTGCGGAGAACGCCAGGTCCTGCGCGATGATGCGGCTCACCGAGTCGAGCGGCGCGGTGTCGTTGCGGATCGCCTCCATCAGCTTGGTGTAGATGCCGGGCGGCGAGGGCAGGTTGCGCAATTGCCCGACGCGCTCGAGGAAGGCGGGCTCGCCGAGCAGATGGCGCAGGCGCAGCGCGCGGGAGATCACCGCCTCCAGGCGTTCGGCGCTGCACGGTTTGGCGAGGAACTGCGGCGCCGGGCCGATGGCGCGCAGCAGGGTTTCGCGTTCGGTCTGGCCGGAAAGGATGACCCGCACCGTACCGGGCCACAGCGAGGCGACGCGTTCGAGAAACTGCACGCCGTCCATTCCCGGCATGCGCAAATCGCTGATCACCACGTCGGCGGGGGCGGCGTGCATGGCGGCGAAGGCCGCCTCCGCGCTTTCGACGAAGCGCATCGACCAATCCGCATGGTGGCGGTGCAGGGCGCGTTTGAGCCCTTGCAGGACCATGGGATCGTCATCAACGAAGAGGATTTGCGTCGGGGGACTCATTGCCGCGCCTCATCGGTCGGTGGCTGTCAGCCGATAGGGTAGGCTTACCGTAAATCGGGTGAAGTGGCCAGGGTCACTTTCGACCTTTACCTCGCCGCCGTGCCCGCGGGCGACGATGGCGTGGACGATGCTCAAGCCCTGGCCGGTGCCGCGCCCCGGCGCCTTGGTGGTGAAGAAGGGTTCGAAAATCCGGCCGATAAGATGCGCGGGGATGCCGGAGCCGTTGTCCTCGATGCGGATTTCCGCATGGTCGCCGCACGCCCGGCTGCTCAGGCGGATGCGGCCGCGCCCGGCGCGGTCGGCATCCTCGATGGCGTGCATCGCGTTGACGATGAGGTTGAGCACCACCTGGCCGAGCTGGTCGCCGTGGCCGAGGATCAGCGGCATCGTTTCGTCCAGGTCCTCCTCGACCTCGGCCACCGGCTTCCACTGGTTGCGGCTGACCACGACGGCGTCGCGGATCACGCCGTTGATGTCCACCGGCATGGGGTCGGCATGGCCGGGGTGGGAGAAGGTCTTGATCGCGGTGACGATGCGGCTGATCGCCCGCACCCCGGAGAGGGCCTGGGCGACCGCCTCGCCGCTCTCGCTGGCGAGGAAGGGCAGGTCGATGGCGGCCTCGGCGCCGGCGATGCGTTGCCGCGTCTCCGGCGGCGGGCCGGCTGCGGCGAGCGCCTCGCGGTAGAGGGCGACGAGACCGGAAAGATCGCCGACCGCGCCGGAGAGGAAGCCCAGGTTGTCGCTGATGTACTGGATCGGCGAGTTGATCTCGTGCGCGATGCCGCCCGCGAGGGTGCCGAGCGCTTCCATCTTCTGCTGGTGCTGCAGGCTCGCCTGGCGGCTCTCCGCCGCGGCTTCCGCCTCTTTCCGCGCGGTGATGATCTGCGCGAAGATGAGGATGCCGCCGATCTCGCCGTCCTCGCGGGTCCATGGCAGGGACTGGGTGATCATCCATTCGACGCGGCCGGTGTCCGGCCGGGTGAAGAATATCTCCACCGGCGGCATGTCCTCTCCGGCGAGGGCGCGGCGGTGGCGTTCCTTCCAATCCGGAGGCACATCCACCAGGTCGTAGTGACACCGTCCCTCCAGGCGCTCCGGCAGGAAGCCGAAGTCCGAGCGCCAGCGGCGGCTCGCCAGCAGATAGCGCATGTCGCGGTCGAACATCGCGGCGGCTACCGGCACATGCTCGACGAAGCGGCGCAGCAGGGAGTCGTAGGCCGAGGGCGCGCCCTTGGCCATGGGGTCGGCGATGGAGCCGGAAAGCAGGGCATACCCGCCGACGTCTGCGGCGAACATCGAGACGCCGTGGCCGTCGGGGGCGAGCGCATAGCTCCACTGCAGCACGGTGGCCGCATCGTAGAAACGGGCGCAGGCGGTGACGGTCTCGCCGGGGGCGGCCAGCGCGGCGGCCAGGTACTTGCCGTGGTATTCGGGCAGCAGGGCGGAGAGGCCGTCGGCAAGACGCGCGGCGAGGCGGCGGGCGGCGCGGTTGGCGTAGAGAATGCCCCCATCGCTGCCGGCGCGCAGGGCGGGCAGGGGGTAGTGCTCCAGAGGGTCTCCGAGATCGGCGGCCTGGTCCGGTCCGCCGGGGGCGTGTGCGCCGCGCATGGTGTTCCTTCTGTCTCGGTAAACGCTTCGTCCGGGGCATGCACGGCGAATGCCACGCTCTTCCGTACCTGGGAAAAAAGGCGAATTTCGACAAGCTGTTATGGATTTCAACCGGATGCACGGGAAAACCGGCCTGGAAAAATCTGGCATCCGGGGGAGGGCTGATGCATTTTGCTTTGCAAAATGCGAATCCTTCTGCGGTTTTGCCCGGAGATTGCCGATGACGCCGCTTTCCCGTGTCGCCCTGATCGACGACGATCCCGACATCCGGGAGATCGCCCGCTTCGCCCTGGCCGACCTCGGCGGATTGGAGGTGCGCGCCTGGGGCGACGCGCGGCGCTTCCTTGCGGACCTTGCCGCCTGGCCGCCGCAGATCGTCCTGCTTGACCTGGAGATGCCCGGCATGGATGGTTGGGAAACCGTGGCGGCGCTGCGCGCGCACCCGTCCGCGGAGCGTCCGGCGGTGGTGCTGATGAGCGGCCGGGTCGAGGCCGCAGCGGCGGAAGAGGGGATCGCGGGGCGTATCGCCAAGCCGTTCGATCCTCTCGCCCTGGCGGAAACCCTGCGCGCGCTGTGGGCCCGGTATGCGGCGGAGGCAGGGGAATGAGCGACGGTTTGCAGGGTGTGGTGGAAGGCTACGTGGCGGCGATGCGGCCGAAGGGGGAGGATTTCTCCCGGGCGCTCGCCGCCTTTGCCGCGGCGGGCGCGCCGCTTGCGGAGTTGCCGGACCTTATCGCTGCGGTGCACAAGTTCGCGGGATCGGCAGGGTCCGCCGGTTTCATGCGCCTCTCGGCGATCGCCGCGCTGATCGAGATCGGCCTGCGCGGCGCGCGCGATGCGGGCATGCTGGAGGATACGGCGCTGTCGCAGGTGCGCTGCCTGGGGGAAGATTTCGCCGCGGAGATCGCAGGCCTCGCAGCGGAGCGGTCGAGCCTGATCTCCGGCGAGGAAGCGCCGGTCTACGCGCCGTTCGCGCGCCCGCTGCGGGTGTTGCTGGCGGGACTGCCGGAGGCGGTGGCGCGGATGCTCACCCACGTGGTGGAACAACGCATGGGCATGGCCTGGAGCCTGCCGGATGCGGCGATGCTCGCCGCCGTCCCGGCGGGACGGGGGCCGGATTTCGCGGTGGCGGCGGCGGCGGCGGCGGGCTTCGCTTTTCCGGTGGTGGCGTTCGCGCCCAGCCGGTTCGACGCCATTGCGGCGGCATGGCCGGACGCGTGAGCGCCGGATGGGGATGGCAATGGGTGACGGATTGATCTTTACGGATTTGGCGATGCCTCTGGACGCGGCGGAACGCCGCTCCGTGGCGGTGGTCGGCGGCGATGTGGGCGCGGTGTTCGCCGCCGCGATTCTGGCGCAGCGCGGCCACCGTGTCGTCTGGTATCGCGGCGACCGCACCAATCCGCACCCCGGCAGCGGCGTGCTGCGCACCTTCGCGGCGGAACCCCTGGCCCTGCCCGGTTACCCGCTGGAGGTTCCCGCCCTGCTGCTCGGCAACGCGGTGCGCGGCGGCCTGCACGCGACGTTTGCGCCGGAGTTCGCCGCCTGGCTGCTGCGCGCCGCGGCGGCCGGCCGCCCCCCGGCGGTGGAGACGATCGCGGCGGACCGTGCGTTTCTGCTGGCGCAGGCGCGCGGGGCTTTTGCGGCCTTGGCTGCGGTGGCTCCGGTGGAAATCGGCGAGGCGGCGGTGACCTCGCTCTACCGCGGGCCGCGCGCCTATGCTGCGGGCTGGGCGGCGCACGACGTGCGGCGGCGCCACGGCGGCGATTTCGCCGACGTGGCGTTTGCCGAGATCGCGGAGCGTTTCCCCCATCTTTCGCCGCGCTACACGCGGGGCATGCGCGTCGCCGCCGCGCCGCGGGTGCAAAACCCCGAGGCGCTGCTGGAGGCGCTGAAGGCGGAGCTGGAAACCGCGGCGACGGTGGCGCGCCACTGGCCGGAGCGGGTGCGTCCGCAGGCCGATGGCGTGGAGATCGTGGATGGCGGAGCGGTGAAACGCTTCGACTGGGCGGTGCGCTGCGAGGACGGCGGGCCGGAGGCGGTCTGGCCGCGCGGACGCGGCTGCTTCTCCGCCTGTCTGCCGTGGCGGGAGCGCATTCTGGTGCGCGACGCGGCGGTGGAAGAGGGGGAGGACTCCCCGGCCTGCGAGGTTCTCGTCGATGGCGCGTCCGGGGCCTGGCTGGAGCGCTGTCCGGGCCGCATCGTCGCGGCCGGGGCGCAGCGCCTGGGCGGCGCGCCGGGCGACGACCTGCGCTATCTCGTCGCCGCCTCCTACGTGCGGCTGTGGCGCGACCTCGCCGGGCCGGGCTGGCGCGACGAGGGCGGGCGTCTCACCGTGGCGCAAGGCTGGATGGCCCCGGATTCCCGGCCGCTTCTGGGCTCCGCGGGCGGGCGCATCCTGGTCGCCGCCGGGTTCGGCGATCTCGGCTGGACGCTCGGGCCGCTTTCCGGCTTCGCGCTTGCCGCCGCCATCGAGGGCAACGCCGCGGCGGAGGCCCTCGCGCCGTTCTCGCCGCGCCGGTTCGATTAAAACCAAAACTTCGTGGAGGGGCTCGGTCCCTCCGCGAAGTTTTTTCCGCCCTCAGTGCCGACGCACCGTCGCCAGGCGTCCGGCGGCAAAGAAAAAGCCGCCGACGGCGACGATCGCCGGGCCGGTGGGCCAGTCCCAGGCGAACGACAGCATCAGGCCGATCAGCACCGCGCCGCCTGCGAACAGCGCGCTCTTCAGCGCCGCCCCCTCCGGCGTGCGGGCGAAGGGCTGCGCCGCGGCGGCGGGGATGACCAGAAGCGAGGTGACCAGCAGTACGCCCACCAGCTTCATCGCCAGCGCCACGTAGCCCGCGAGGCCTGCGAGGAAGAGGATGTCGTAGAGGCGGTCCGGCAGCCCGGAGACGCGGGCGAGGTCGCGGTGCAGGGTGAGAAACACCAGCCGCCGCCAGATCAGGGCCAGGGCCAGCCCGCCGCCGACGCAGGCGGCGGCGGTGGAGAGGACGTCGCCGGGCGCAAGCGCCAGGATGTCGCCGAACAGCAGCGACATCGGATCGAAGCGGATCGCGCCGTTGAGCGACAGGATGATCAGACCGGCGGAGAGCCCGACGTGCGCCAGGGTGGCGAGGATGGCGTCCATGCCGGTGCCGCCGTCGCGGGAGGACAGCGCAAGCAGGCAGGCGGTGATCAGCCCGGCGGCGGCGGCGCCGGCGAACGGCGGCAGGCCGGCGATCAGGGCTACCGCGATGCCCGGCAGGGCGACGTGGGCCAGCGTTTCGCCGAAGAAGGCGATGCGCCGCCACACCACCAGGCAGCCGAGCGGCGCGCCGAGCACGGCGAGCGCCAGCCCCGCGGCGAGCGGACGCAGGAACAGGGGGTCGTCAATCCAGGTCGGCATGGTCGGTCTCGCCGCCGTGGTCATCGTCGTGGCTGTGGGGGTGCATGTGCGGGCGGTGGTGGTAGAGCGCGAGGTTGGCGGACTCCGGATCGGAGAACAGGTTGCGGAACGCGGCGATGGCGTCGATGTCCTGCGGCGATCCCTGGCAACTGATGCAGCGGTTGAGGCAGATCACCCGGTCGGTGGCGGCCATCACCACGTGCAGGTCGTGGGAGATCATCAGCACGCCGAAGCCGAAGCGGTCGCGCAACTGCGGCAGGCGGGCGTAGAGGTCGTTCTCCGACACCGGGTCGAGGCCCTTGCTCGGTTCGTCGAGGATCAGGAGGTCGGGTTTCCCGGCGAGCGCGAGCGCGATCAGCACGCGCTGCCGTTCGCCGCCGGAAAGCCGCGCCAGGGGCTTTTTCGTCAGATGCGCGGCGGACATCATGTCCAGCGCGTCGGCGGCCGCGGCGTCGGAGAGGCGGCGCGGCAGGTCGAGGAAGCGGCGGACCGAGATCGGCACCGTCGGGTCGGCGGGGAAGTCCTGCGGCACGTAGCCGACGCGCAGCCCCGGCGCGCGCCGCACGCTGCCGCCCTGGGGGCGGATCAGCCCGGCGGCGACGCGCGCGAGCGAGGTCTTGCCCGCGCCGTTGGGGCCGACGATGGTGAGGATTTCGCGGCGGGAGACGTCGAGATCGACGTCCTCGAGAATGCTCTGCCCTCCCCGGCTCAGGCGGATCGCCCGCAGCGAGATCAGGATGTCGGGGGGGAGAGGGGCCTCCATCGCGGCGGTTCGTCCTTACGTTAACTCTTCTTGCAGTCCCCGGCGGTCTTGCCTTCGGCGGCGCAGTGCGCGCAGATGCCCATGATTTCCACCAGGGGATAGCTCACCTGGAAATCCGCGGCGCGCGCGCCCTCGGCGATCGCCTTGTCGATCACCGGGTCGGAAATCTCGGTGACCGAGCCGCAGCACTGGCAGATCAGGAACTGCGCGGCGTGCGGGTCCTCCGGCGTGACACAGGCCATATAGGCATTGATCGTCGCCAGACGATGGACGAAACGCTGTTCGATCAGGAAATCGAGAACCCGATACACCGAAATCGGCGCGGCGATCTTTCCGTGGTCCCGCAGGCGCTCGAGAATGTCGTAAGCGCCGATCGGCTTTCCGGCGCGGAGGATGATCTCGAAGACGCGGCGGCGCAGCGGCGTGAAGCGCACGCCCGCACTCTGGAAATATTTGTCCGCCGCTTCCAGGGCGGCGTCCGGGTCCGACGCATAATCGTGCGTATGATGTGCGAAAACGGACATCACGCAAGTCCTTACGGGTTGAGAAGCGGCGGATAGGGGGTCCTGTGCGGGCCGAGGTGGACCCTCGCGCTTCGTTCGGCCATGGCCCTGACAGACGTATCGACGACGAGCTTTTTTGTTATAGTATCACTTTCGCGCCGGTAAAGATGTTGTTATATGCTTTCCGGCCCGTGTTGGCGGGACTGTACCGCGAGGAGATGAACGATGCAACGATGGGACGTGAAAATCCTGGCCATGGCGATGGCGGGGCTGGGATTCTCCGCGGGCGCCGCCGCCGCCGCGCCGACGGTGGCGGTGAGCATCGCGCCGTTGGCGGGGATCGCCGCGGCGGTGATGGCGGACGCCGGAAAGCCCACCTTGCTGCTGCCGCCCGGGCAATCGCCGCATCATGCGGCGCTGAAACCCTCGCAGGCGCGGGCGCTGACGCGGACCGACGTGGTGCTGTGGATCGGCCCGGACATGGAGATGGGGCTGGACAAGGCGCTGGACGCGCGGCCCGAGGACTGGGTGAAGGCGCACGTGATGACCGCGATGAGCCTGCCGGGGGTGACCCTGCGGCAGTTCCGCCATCTCGAGGAGATCGGCCCGGACGAACGCGAACCCGCGCACGAGGATGCGCACGAAAAACCGCATGCCGGGGAAACCCACGCGGCGGAGGAGCACCACCATCACCACGGTTCGGCCAACCCGCACCTGTGGCTCGACCCGGCCAACGGCGCGGCGATCGCCCAGGCTCTGGCGGAACGCCTGGCGGCGCTCGATGCGGCGCACGCCGCGCTCTACCGCGCCAATGCGGCGCGTTTCGCGGCTTCGCTGGAGACGCTCAAGGGCGACCTCGCGGCGCGGCTTTCCGGCCTCGGCGGCAAGGGGTTCGTGGTGTTCCACGACGCCTATGCATATTTCGAGGAGCCCTTCGGCCTCACTGCGGTGGCGGCGCTCACCCTCGATCCGGGGCAGCCGATCGGCGGCAAGCACTTGAGCGAGGTGCGCGACAAGGTGCGCGCCACCGGCGCGGTGTGCGTGTTCGCCGACGAGCAGGCGTCGAAGCAGGCGGTCGCCGGCATGGCCCGCGACCTCGGCCTGAGGGTGGGCACGCTGGACCCGATCGGGGCGCACGTCGCCCCCGGTCCGGATGCCTATCCGGCGCTGCTGCGCAACCTGGCGGAGGCGTATCGCGCCTGCCTCGGCAAGTGAGGGTAAGGTCAGTTCGCCGCGGCGCGGGCGTTGGCGAGAATCCCCCGGACGTCTACGAACAAATCCAAAGACTTGACGTAGAGTTCTTCAAGCTCCTTGGGGATTTCCGGCACGATATCCGGGGCGTCCTCGTTGCGCGCGCCGATGTTGGCGCACAGGGAGGCCGCCTCTTCCAGAAGGTCGTCGAGCGGCACCTCGTGGTTGTTCACCGCCTTGTTGAGCAGCAGCCAGGACATCGTTTCGGCGAGCAGGGCGGTGAGGCGCGAGGCCTCCCGCGTCGCGGTGAGTTTGGCGATCGGGTCCGCGGTTTCCGGCTGGCCGTGCGTCAGATTGTGCTGCAGGTAGTCGCGGGTCTCGGTCAACAGGGCGATGTTGGCATCGAAAATCCGGGAAAACTGCTGCGTTTCAACCCATTCGGCGGTCATCTCATGCTCCGGTAAAATGGCCGTTGCGGCGTCCGCCTGCCGTGCGTGCGACGCCGCTCTTCCGGCTAATGTGGGCCGGGGGGGAAAGAATGACAAGCGAAAGCACCCCAATGCGTTGCGACGGGAGATTGCGGTTTGCCGCGCGGGTTGCTACGACCGGGGGGGACGGAACTCCCAGGAGGGAAGCGGGCATGACGGATGCGGAGATCACACGGGCGGTGGCGGCCTGCCGCGCCGCGCTCGGCCGCGACCCGGCGGAGGCGGAGCGCCTGGCGCTCGCCCATCTCGACGGCCTGGGGGAGAACCCGGAACTGCGCGCCGTCGCCGCCACGGCGCGGCTCGCCCGCGGCGATGCGCGCGGCGCGCTGGCGGATTTCCGCCTGGCGGCGAAGTGGGGCGGCGGCGGCGCCGATTTCTACTACGCCATGGGCGTGGCCTGCCGCGAGGCGGGCCGCGCGGCGGAGGCGACGTCCTGCTGGCGGCGCGCCCTGACGCTAATGCCCGGGCATGCGGATGCGGCGGTCAACGCCACGCTGGCGGCGTTGCAGGCCGCGGCGTGGGAGGAGGCGCGCCGGGTCGCCGCGGACGCGCTGGCGGCGGGGGTTGCCGACCCGCGCCTGCCGCTGTGGCTGGGGCATGCTCTGGCGAAGCTGCACCGCGAGGCGGAGGCGGCGGTTGCCTATCGCGAGGCGGTGGGGCGGGCTCCCGGCGACCCGGAGGCGTGGTTCGCCCTGGCCCTGGCGCTGCGCGACACCTGCGCCTTCGCCGCGGCGCGCGCGGCGCTGGCGCGGGTGCTGGAACTTGCGCCGGAACATGCGGATGCGGCCTACGAGGCGGCGCAGCTCGACCTCATGGCGGGGCGCTGGCGGGAGGGGTTCTCCCGTTTCGACGCGCGGCTCCGCCGCCGCCTGCCGCTGCTGCCCGCCGAGATGCCGGGCGAACCCTGGGACGGCGCACCGCGCCCCGGCGCGACGCTGCTTCTCCAGGCGGAGCAGGGCTTCGGCGACACTTTGCAGTTCCTGCGCTTCGGCTTCGCCGCGGCGCAACGCGTCGGCCGCGTCGTGCTGCGGGCGCACCCGCCCTTGCTGCCGCTGTTTGCCGATGCGGCGTTGCCGTGGCGCACGGTTCCCCTGGATGCGCCGGTGGCGGCGGATTTCCACGTGCCGCTTCTCAGCCTGCCGCGGGTTCTCGGCCTCGATGCGATCGCCGACACCCCGGCGGCGTACCTGCCTGCGG
Organism: Oleispirillum naphthae; assembly: GCA_027864655.1. Classification (GTDB taxonomy): domain Bacteria; phylum Pseudomonadota; class Alphaproteobacteria; order Rhodospirillales; family Rhodospirillaceae; genus Oleispirillum; species Oleispirillum naphthae. The sequence continues at coordinate 322,530 of JAQAZG010000001.1, read as the reverse complement.
AAGCGCAGGCCGCGCCCAACCGCGTCGGCGTGGTCTGGGCGGGCAGCGCGGCGCACTACAACGACACGAAGCGCAGTTGCCCGCTTGCGGAATTCGCGGCGCTGCGGCAGGTTGCCGGCATCGAATTCGTCCACTTTCAGTTCGGCGCCGATGCGGCGGCGGTGCGCCGCCTCTGGCCGGACCTGGCGGACGGCACGCAGGGGGCGGCCGATTTCCGCGAGACGGCGCGGCGGCTTGCGGCGTGCGCACTGGTGGTGTGCGTCGATACCGCGGCGGCGCACCTCGCCGGGGCGCTGGGGCGGCCCGCCTGGGTGCTGGTGCCCGCGGCGCCGGACTGGCGCTGGGGCGCGGCGGGGGAGGCGACGCCCTGGTATCCGCGGGCGCGGGTGTGGCGGCAGGCGCAGCCCGGCGGCTGGGCGGAGTTGCTGGAACGGGTGGCCGCGGGGCTTGCCGCATGGCGCGACAACGCGGCGATGGAGTCTTGAGACGGGCGGGGGTACAGTCGCATCCTTGCGGCGGCGGCGGGAGTGCATGATGACGAAGACAGGACGCGCGGGAATGGCCTGCGCTGTGGCCTTGATGCTCTGCGGAGGCGCTGCCGCGGCGCAGGAGATCTCTCTTGGGGGAGGTTCGCTGCGTTCCCGCGTGCTGACCGTCTATGCCGACGGTTTCGCCCAGGTGGAGGAGGTGCGCGCCGGTGATCTGCCGAAAGGGCAGTGCCACCTGCGCGTGCTCGACGTCGCCTCCGGCATCGTGCCGGAATCCACCTTCCTGCAAGCGGAGGGGGTGTCGGTGCGCGAGATGTCGGTGCGCGCGCCGATGACCGACCCGCGCTCGCTTTTGACCAGCCGCCTCGGCAAGACGGTGAAGGCGGTGCGGCAGGATCCGCGCACCGGCGAGGACCGCTCCGAGACCGCCACCCTGCTGGCGGTGGAGCCGCACCCGATCCTGCGCATCGGCGACCGCCTGGAGACCGATTATCCCGGACGCATCGTCCTGCCGATCACCTCCGACACGCCGGTCCCCGGCGCGGCGCGGCTGGACTTCGTGGTGGAGAGCGAACGCGCCGCCCACCGCGATCTGGTGTTGCAATACCTGCTGCCGGGGCTGCGTTGGCAGGCCGATTATGCGGCGGTCTACGACGAGGACAAGCGCCGCCTGACCCTGCGCGGCTGGATCGGCGTGACCAACGGCAGCGACGATTTCTTCGAGAACGTGAGCCTGCGGGTGGTGGCGGGCAATGTCGCGCGGGTGGCCGAGCGTCCGGGCGTCGCCACCTTCCGCGCCGCCAACAAGACGATCTCCGAGGTGGGGGCGTTGCAGCAGCCGCCCGCGGTGGCGGGCTACCGCCTCTATCCGATCGCCAAGAGCGTTTCCCTCTCCGCCGGGGAGCGCAAGCAGGTGGCCTTCATCAAGCACCTCAACCTGCCGGTGACGCGCAGCTACCGCATCGTCGATCCGGTCGGGGTGTTCCGTTCCGCGCCGGGGCAGTGGCCGCAGCGCGGCGCGTTCCTGCGGCTTGCCTTCGTCAATCCGCCGGGCGGTCTGCCCCTGCCCGCGGGCGTGGCGCGGGTGATGGCGGTGCGGGCCAACGACGCCGACCTCTTCCTCGGCGAGGACCGCATCGACCATGTCGCCGCGGGCGCGCCGGTTGCGGTGCAACTGGGCCGCGTCGTCGATGTCACCTATGAGGCGCAGCGCCTGGAGTTCCGCGACATTTCGCGCACCTCCAACGAGCAGCGCTTCAGCATCACCCTGCGCAACGACGGCGACCGTCCGGCCGATGTGGAGGTGACGCAGACCTTCCCCGGCCAGTGGACGATTTTCGGCGAGGAGGACCTCTACACCCGCAAGGATGCGCAGACCGTCGCCTGGAACGTCACGGTGCCCGCGCGTGGCCGAACGAATATTGCCTTTTCCGTGCGCATTTCATCCGGCGGGTAATATTTTTGAATGAATATAGAAATATTCGACCCCTCCCTGCCGCAGCGCGCGGGCAAGCCGGTGGACTTGCAGGGAGGGATCGGGTATGCCTTAAAACAGGGGCTCCGTGCTGAAGGTGGGGAAATTGGACGACAAGAACGCAATGGCCTGGACCGACGAGATGGTCGCGGAACTGGCGCGGCTGTGGGAACAGGGACTTTCGACTGGCGACATCGGGCGGCAATTGGGAGTTTCGAAGAACGCGGTGGTCGGCAAGGCGCATCGCCTCGGGCTGACCGGCCGCCCTTCGCCGATCAAACGGACGTCGCCGAAGCCGAAGAAGGAAAAGCAGCTGTCTCTGGTCGATCTCGGGCCGAACTGCTGCCGCTGGCCGATCGGCGATCCGCGCGATCCGGGGTTCCACTTCTGCGGCAAGAAGGCGCTGCCGGGGAAACCCTATTGCCCGGAACACGCGGCGGTCGCCTACGTGAACACCAGCAAGAAGGCGGACACCTCCGCCGAGTGACGGCTCAGACGGAGGCGGCGGTGCGCCGCGCCATGCGCAGCAGCAGGAATGCGGCTGCGCTGCCGCCTGCCGCCATCACCGACATCGCCAGGAAGGCATGGCCGCCGGTGGCCGCATAGAGGCGGCCCGCCGCGAGCGTCGCCAGCCCCAGCACCACGCCGTTGCCCGCCGCCGCATAAAGGCCCTGCGCCCGCCCGGCGAGGCCGGGGGCGATGTGGCGCGCGATGAAGTGCATCGCGCCCAGGTGCGTCGCGCCGAAGGTGAAGGCGTGCAGGGCCTGCAGCGGGAAGAGCAGCCACGGGTCGGTGACGAAGGCGAGCAGCGTCCAGCGCACCACCCCGGCGAGGCCGCCGAGCAGGATCAGGCGGAACGGCCCGAGGGCGCGCACCACCCGGCCGCTGAAGGCGAACAGCACCACCTCGGCGGCCACTCCGGTGCCCCACAGCGCGCCGATCAACGCGTGATCGATGCCCGCTTCGCTCCAATGCAGGGTGACGAAGCCGTAATAGACCGCGTGGCTCGCGCCGGTGAGCGCGGTGGCGGCGAGAAACGTCCAGTAGATCGGCGAGGAGAAGAGGTCGATCCACGAAAGCCGCGCCGGGGCCGCCGCGGCGGCGGGCGGCGGCGCGTCGGGCAGGGCGAATACCGCGAAGCACAGGGGCACGAAGCCGCCGACGATCAGCCAGACGACGATGCTTTCCGAGGTCACGTCGAGCAGGCGGCCGACGGCGCCGGAGGCGGCGATGAAGGCGAGAGATCCCCACAGGCGGATGCGCCCGTAGTCGAGGCCCTCGCGCACCACATGCGTCATCGTCAGGTTGTCGCCCACCGGCAGGATCGCGGCGAAGAGCGCGCCGCTGACCACCGAGAGCGCCAAGAGCGCGGGGAATCCGGGCATCAGCGGAAACAGTGCGGTGGCGGCCAGGCATCCGGCGGCGAGGACGAACAGCACCGGGCGGCGGCGTCCGGTGCGATCGACGATGTGCCCGGCCACCGGATTGAAGGCGACCTTCACCCACAGTTGGGTGGCCACCAGGATGCCGATCTCGGTGGCGCTCAAGCCCCGCCCGCGCAGCCACACCGGCCAGTAGGGCAGTTGAATGCCCACCACCAGGAAGAGGCTCGCGTAGAACAGGGAAAAGCGCAGCGGCAGGGTCATCGCGTTCACGCGGGCAAGAGGTTCACCCCGGCGCCGCAGGCGACGAAGAAGGGGTTGCGCAGGCCGGGCTTGCCGTAGCGGAGTTCCTCTCCCCCCGGATACGCCGTGACGTGGCCGCCCGCGGCGCGCAGCACCGCGTGCGCCGCCGCGGTGTCCCATTCGCAGGTCGGACCCATGCGGGGGTAGAGGTCGGCCTCGCCCGCGGCGAGCAGGCAGAACTTCAGCGAGGACCCGGCGTTGCTTGCGGCGGCGACGGCATAGCGCGCCACGTAGGCGCGGGTTTCCGGATTCATGTGGGAACGCGACAGCACCGCCGTCAGCGCCGCGTTGTCCGCCGCGCGGCAGCGGATTTGCGTGAGCGCGCCGATGCGGTCCGCGGCATGCGGCGGCGTTTCCTCCACCGCATCGCCGGGGCCGCGCACCCATTGCAGGCGTGCGATCGCCGGGGCGTAGACGACGCCGAGGAGCGGCAGGCGATCGACCATCAGAGCGATGTTGACGGTGAACTGGCCGCTGCCGTTGAGGAACTCCTTGGTGCCGTCCAGCGGGTCGATGAGGAAGAACGGCCGTTCCGGCTCGGTCAGCACGTCGCTGCCTTCCTCCTCGCTGATCAGCGGAATGCCGGGGTAGTTGGCGCGCAGCCCGGCGAGGATCACCGCGTTGGCGGCGAGGTCGGCGGCGGTGACCGGGGTGCCGTCGGGCTTGTCGCGGCGCTCCAGGGAGGCGCTGCGGAAGTGCGGCATGATCGCTGCGCCCGCCTCTACGGCAAGGTCGCGCATGTGCCGCGCAAGCGCGGCCAGGTCGGCATCGGAAAATCGGGAGGAGGACATCGGACTCGGGCCTTGTTGGCGAACGGCGGCTATTATGGGCACCTCGCCGCGGCGATGCAATCGCCCGCCGCACCGCTTTCCCTTGGACAAGGCGCAAGGCCGTGGGTATGTCAGAGGGCATGACGCCCAATGCCGCTGCCGCCCTGCTGACGCCGTTTTCCACCGGCCTGCTGCCGTTTCCCGAAGGGGCGCGCAGCCTGCTTCTGCGCGCCGCGGCCGACCCGGCGCTCGCGCCTTGGCGCGGCGGCCTGGTCTGCGCGCAGGGCTTCCGCCCGGCGTTCAACGCGCTCGCCGCCGCCGGGTTCGACGTGCGGCCGGATGCGCCGGAGGAAGGGGGCTTCGCTACGGTGCTGTGCCTGCTCTCCAAGCACAAGGCGGTGGCGCTCGCCGACGTGGCGCGCGCCCTCGATCTCGTCGCGGAAGGCGGCCTGGTGGTCTGCGCGGGCGCGGCGGATGCGGGCGCGGCGGCGGTGGAGAAGGCGGCGGCGCGCGCCTTCGGAGGCATCGGCCGCCTCTCCAAGCACCATTGCCGGGTGTTCTGGCTGCGCCGGAACGGCCCCTTGCCGCCGCTCTGCGCTTCGTGGCGCGCCGCCGCCGGGGCGCGCCCGGTTGCCGCCATCGAAGCGGTTTCCGCGCCCGGGGTGTTCGGCTGGGACCGCATCGACCCCGGTTCCCGCCTGCTGGCGGGTTGCCTGGATGCGCGGATTTCCGGCCGGGTGGCGGATTTCGGCGCGGGCTGGGGATATCTCTGCCGCGAGATGCTGCGCCGCTGCCCCGGCATCGCGAGCCTGGACGCGGTGGAGGCGGAGGCCGCCGCCCTTGCCGCGGCGCGGCTCAACCTCGCGCCGCCGCCGGGCGTGGCGCTCGCCTTGCGCTGGCACGACGTGCTCGCCGAGCCGGGACTCGGCCCCTACGACTGGGTGATCAGCAACCCGCCGTTCCACGACGGCAAGGCGGGCGATCCGGAGATCGGCCGCGGCTTCATCCGCGCCGCGCGCGCCGCGCTGGCGCCGGGCGGCCACCTGCTTCTGGTGGCGAACCGCCATCTCCCCTACGAATCGGCGATCGACGCGGCATTCTCCGCCCGCGCCGTGGCCGCCGAGGATTCCGCCTTCAAGGTGATCGAGGCACGCACATGACCGAACTCACGACCCACATCGATCCCGGTTCCGAGGACTGGCCGGACTTCATCAAGCGGCATTTCGGCACCGTCGCCTTTCTGCGCTTCATGGAGGTGACGGTGGAGGAGACCGGCCCCGGCACTGCCGTGCTCTCCCTGCCGCTCAGGCCGGAGTTCGCCAATTCCTACGGCATCGCCCACGGCGGCATCGCCGCGCTGTTCGTCGATATGGCGGCGGGCGTGGCGTTGCGCACCCTGAAGATGACCGTGGTGACGGTGGAAACCACCACCACCTACCTCGCGCCGATTCCGATCGAGGGCGTGCTGCGCGCCGAGGCGCAGACCTTGCACCAGGGGCGCCGCATTCTGCATGCGGAGGTCAGGCTGATCGCGCCGGACGGGGTTCTGGCGGCGGTGGGGCGCGCCATCTACACCGCCACCGGCGTCGATACCGGGGATTATCCGGCAAGGAAATGAGGGGGGTCAGTCCGCCGCTTCGGCGCTGCGGCCGGAGAGCTGCGCCAGCGGCAGGGCGAGCTTGCCCAGGGCGTCGATCAGCACCGCCATCTTGCGCGCCATCTCGGGCAGGCAGGGGAGCGGCGTCAGAGTTTCCTCGTTCATGTAGAGGCGGCGCGCGATCTCGATCTGTAGGGCGTGCGTGCCCTGGCTCGGGCGTCCGTAGTGGCGGGTGGTGAATCCCCCGGCATAGGGGCGGTTGCGCGCCACCACGAAGCCGAGTTCGGAGAGCACGCGTTCCGCGGTGTCGGCGATCTCCGCGTCGCAGGTGGCGCCGAAGCCGTCGCCGAGCACCACGTCGGGGCCGAAGGGATCGGTGGAATCCTCGCCCGGGCTGGTCGGCATGGAGTGGCAATCCAGCAGCAGGCAGGCGCCGAAACGCCGCTTGGTGTCGCGCAGCAGCGATTCCAGCCGGGCGTGATAGGGGTAGTAGAGGTCCTCGATGCGCTCCTGCGCCTCGGCGAAGCGCAGCTTGCCCGCATAGATCGGCTGGTTGTGGCCGACGATGCGGGGAATGGTGCCGAGCCCGATGGCGGCGCGCGGCGAGATCGCATTGACGAAGGGCGGCAGCGGATCCTCGAACATCTCGGGATCGAGCTCATAGGCCTCGCGGTTGACGTCCAGGAAGGCGCGGGGAAACAGCGCGCGGATCAGGGGGACGCCGCGCTTCGGCCCGAGGGCGAACAGGCGATCGACGAAGGCGTCCTCGGAGCGTCGGATGGCGAGCGGGCCGAGTTGCGCACTCTCGAGAAACTTCCAGGTGTAGTCGCAGCCGCTGTGCGGCGAGGCGAGCACCAGGGGCAGGGACTGGACGTCGGGGTAGAGAATTTCCAAAACACCGCCGATGCGCTCCGACAACGTGTTGTCGAAGACGCCGCACCCCATCCCCGTCGGCTTCGGCTTCATTCTCATCGGCGGGAGTTTATCAAACCGCAGGGGGGGGTGCCAAGCCCGTGTGAAGAGGCTTGAAACGCGGCCGCCTTGCCCGCAAAATAAAGCCTTGCCAACGCATCCGGCATTGGCTAAAAGCCATGCCTCCGGTTTGGCCGATCCGGCCACGGATCATGGGCGGTTAGCTCAGCGGGAGAGCACTACGTTGACATCGTAGGGGTCACTGGTTCAATCCCAGTACCGCCCACCATCGAAGCCCCAAGGGAACCCTTGGGGCTTCGTCCGTTTGAGCTATTGGGGGCGGGGGCTGCGAGGGAATTTCCCCGGTTGGCGTTTCGTGCCTTCGTGCCGGGGATTCGCGTCAGGATAGGATGCGGACGTCGCTCAGATCTTTGCCGCCGATGGTTTTGATCACCCGAGTACCGATGACCTGCTTCACTTCCAGATCGGCCAAGGCATTCACGATCATGTACTGGGTCGGCATTTCCTGCCAGGTCGGCCGGTGGAAGGTTATCTTCCCTTCTCCCATCCAGGTCTCCAACACCTGCAGAGATGTGTCGCTCTTGGGGTTCAACACCGGGTATTCCACTTCGGGCGTGCCCCAGTCGCCGGATTTGGGAATGTATTTGTAATAGAATACTCCCTGGCTTTGGGTGGCTCTGGCGGCGTATTCGCGGTTTTCCTCATCGGTGGGTGTGCGCAGGCCGGCGATGGTGAAATCCATGAACTTGAAGCCCATCCAACTCGCGGAGCAGTATGTGGTGTCCCCCACTTCCATGGGGTCGGGAATGTCGGCGAATATTTTGGGGCAACCCAGTTCTTCCCGTCCGGTCAGGATGGGCTCGGTCAGGTTTTCCCATACCACGCTGACGAAGTCGCCTCGCACCGTGTCGTTGTTTCCCTGGAACACCGTGGGGAACGATACGTTGAGTACGCTATACCCGCGCCCACCCAGCCACGGGATGTTCTTCTTGTAGCGCGTGAACACGGAGACGATGGGCTCGCCGGCCAGGCTGAATCCGGGGGGAAGCAGCTCTTCAAGCTGCTTTGCGTCGGTGAGGAAGGAAATGGTGTATTTGAAACACTCGCGGCCGGTGGTTTCATCGAACTTGTCACCGTTCGGGGCGCGCCTGGGGCCGCAAGCCGGCCCGTAGACGATGGGCATACGGTACATGGGATTTTTGCTGGTTTTCATGGTGGTGCTCCTCTGCGATGGCACTGTGCCTCACTGCGCGGGGTAAGAGACGGTTCGGTTTTTGGCCCGCAGCGACGCCAGCGCGTATACGGCCGCTAGGCCCATCAGGCCCGCTACGTCGGTGTAAAAACCGGGTTTGATCATGGCCAATGCCGCTGCCACGAGCGCTGCCCGCTCGTAAGCCCTCAATTCCACTTTCAAAAAGCCCTCCAGGCCGATCGACAGGGTAGCGATGCCGATCATGCCGGAAGCGAGCGTCAGTGCAAAAGAGCCCCAATTGGTGACGTTGGTCAGCAGCAGTGTCGGCGAATATATGAACACGAAGGGGATGATGAAGCCGGGCAGTGCGAGCCGCATGGCGGTAAAGGCTGTCTGGTTGGGGGGAGAGCCGGCGATGCCCGCGGCCGTATAGGCCCCGACGCAGACCGGAGGAGTGACGGATGAAAGCACTGCGAAAAAGAACACGAAGAAGTGCGCGTCGAGCGGCGTACAGCCCAGTTGGATCAGGGCGGGAATGCCGACGGCTCCGGCCATGACGTAGCTGGCGGTCGTGGGCATGCCCATGCCGAGCAGCAGCGATATGCCCATGGTCACCGCCAGTGTGAGGGTCAAGTTGCCGGCGGTGTAGGCCAGAATGGCGTCACCGATACGCAGGGTCACGCCGGTGGCGCCCATCATGCCGATGACGACGCCGACGATGGTGCAGGCGATGGCCACGGGAAGTACGCCTTTGGCGCCGTTCTCCAGGGTGCAGATCAGCTTTTTGATGGTCATCCGGTCCTCTTTCTTCACGAAGGACAGGACGAAGCAGCAACTGATGCCGATGCAGGCCGCGAACAGGGCATTACGGCCCATGACCAGCAGAAAGATGATGGTGAGCAAGGGGATGGCCCTATATCCGGTTTTGAACACCACGTCTTTCAGCAACGGCAGGCTTTCTTTGGGCAGGCCCTTGAGGCCGAGTCGGTTGGCCTCGACGCTGAGACTGCACCAGATACCGAAGAAATAGAGCAGCGCCGGGACCAGGGATGCCTCCACCACCTTCAGGTAAGGTACTCCCACGGTGTCGGCGATGATGAAAGCGGCGGAACCCAGGACCGGAGGCATGATTTGCCCGCCGGTGGAGGCGGCCGCTTCCACCGCTCCGGAGTAGTGAGGTGGATAACCGACCTTTTTCATCAACGGGATGGTGAAGGTGCCGGTAGTGGCCACGTTGGCCGATGTGCTGCCGCTGATGGTGCCCATCAGCGCGCTGGAAATCACGGCTATCTTCGCGGGGCCGCCTTTCAGGTGACCTGTCAGGCTCATCGCTAGGTCGTTGAAGAAGTTGGATGTGCCAGTGGAACTCAAGAATTCGCCGAAAAGAATGAACATAAAGATGTATGAGGCCGATACCCCGGTCACCATGCCGAAAATGCCGTCCGTGGTCAGATACAGATTCTCGATGATGCTGGTTACGGAAAGGCCAGCGTGGGCAAGGGGGCCGGGCATATAGGTGCCGAAGTAGGCGAAGAACAGGAAGAAGCCGCAAAAGCAGGGAAGTACATACCCGAGGACGCGCCTGGCGGCCTCGAATATCAGTAAAATCATGGCCGCGCCGAGATAGAGGACGTAATCGTCGAGCATCCCTGCATTCACGGAGACTTCTTCATAGAAGACGAACACGTACAGGGAGCATGCGGTGATCGTTCCGGCCAGTGCCCAATCCACGGTGGAAGGTTTGTCTTTGGGGGATCCTTCGCGGGCGGGATAAAGCAGGAAGATCAAGGGCAGCACCAGGGCGAGGTGAAAACTGCGCTGCTGGATGGCCGGCAACAACCCGAAGAAGGCCGTGTAGAGGTGAAAAAGGGAGAGGAATACCGTCAGAGCGGTGATGAAATACATCATGGGGCCGCTGAAGGTACGGCGTTTCGACTTCTTTTTCAGTTCGTTCTGGGGGACGCTTGTGGCGGCTACCTGGGGCATATCCGGTTCCTCGTCTGTGCACAGCAGTCATGCGGGCCGCCACGGGGCATGAGCACAGGCTCGCTTTTCGGCTGCGGCTTGGCTGGTGATGGAAAACGCTGGGAGTCTCATCCCCGTGGAATTTCCATTCCGCGGGGACGAGCCGTTTCTGCGGTTCGAGGGCAAGCGCCTATAGCAGGCCTTTTTCCCTGTAATAGCGTGCCGCACCCGGATGCAGGGGGATCTGTCCCCGGCCCAGCAGGGCGAGCTTCAAGTCGAAATCTGCGAAATAGTTGCTCAACCGCCCTTTCAGAAAGGCCGTGTTCTCGTGCAGCATTTTGGTGACCTGGTAGACCAGTTCTTCGGACATTCCGTCATGCGTGATCAGAGCGCCTACCGGGGCGAAGGTGTGGATATCGTTGGGCAGTCCCGCATAGGTGCCGCCGGGAATGGTGAAAGGGATGTAATGGGGATACTTTTCGATCAGCGCCTTGACCTTGTCCGGCTCCGGCGTGATCAAGGTCGCGGCCTTGAGACGGATCAGGTCTGCGATCTGGGCGTTGGGGAAGGTTGTGCTCCAGATGTGTCCGTCGATGCGGCCGTTTTTGAAGGCCTCGTCGAATTCGGAGCGTCCGAAGCGTTCCACCGTGAAATCCTTCTCCTGCACCCCCCAGAACGGTATGGCCTGGCGGGTGCTCATTTCGACGTTACTGCCGACGTTGGCGAAGTCGATATGCTTGCCCTTGAAGTCGGAAATGCTTTTGATACCCGACTTTGTGCCCACCATGATATGGGCGGCCATGGGATACAGCGTCGTCACATAGCGCAGGTGGCTCATAGGCTGCTTGAAGGGGGCGCTTCCGGCCCAGGCGGCACTGAAGTTGGGAGAACCGATCACGGCGAATTCCAACTCTCTCTTTTCCAGCGTGATGCAGCTTTTATTGCTGCTGCCGGTGACCGCGCTGAACACGTGGTCCTTCATGGCATTCTGGCCGAGCTGGGCGATGGTATTGCCGATCATATAAAAACCGCTGCCCACGCTGGCGGTGCCGATGCGCAAGTACTGTTCGGCGGAAAAAGCTGGGCCTGCCGCGACGCAGGTCATGCTCAATGCGAGGAAGAGCTTTTTGAGTTGGAGCATAGGATCGTCTCCCGCAGATGTTTATGAATCGAAGTTTGGTTGCCCTCCAATGTAGCAAATAGGGTGCCACCGGCTCCGAGGGGGCAAACGCCCTGTTTCTGCGCGATTCGCGGTGCGACTGCGCCGTGGCTGTTCATATTGATGTTACATTTAACGAAAAAATGAAACATGATGTAACAACATGAAGCATATGCAGGGGGTCGCGCATGTCCGTGCTATTCGCCACCACTTCGCCGGATATGTTGGCTCAGGCCCGCCGGGTTCTGCGCAGGGAGCATTCCGATATCCGCTTTTTCCAGATTCCTTGGGACATGGATTTCGCCGATTCCGGGATCGTGGACGAGGTTGAGCGGAACAATATAGAGGCAATCATTGCGCGCGGTGCGGTGGCCAAACGGGTGCGCGGCCTCGGGCTACCGGTTTCCGTGGTGGACCTGCCCGTGTTGGCGCCGGACCTCATTGCAACCTTGAACCGAGCCAAGAAGTCCGGACGGCGGGTGGCGGCGGTGGCGTCGCGGGGCATGCTTTCGGGCATCGAAAATCTGGGGCCCAGCCTGGGGCTCTCCGTCACCCTTTATCACCTCGACGAGCACGTATCCTCGGAAACCTTGGTGCGGCAGGCCGTTCAGGATGGCGCCGACGTCATCGTCGGCAGCTATGTGACCACGCGCGCGGCGAAGAACATGGGGCTGCCTGCGCAAGTCATCGTGGCCTCAGCCGGGGTGATCACCCAGGCGGCGGTGGAAGCCAAGCGCATCGCGATGAATTTGGCGCAGGAACGTGCGAAGAGCGTGCTGTTCAAAACCCTGTTGGATTACACTACGGACGCAGTGGTGGCCGTGGACGACCAATGCCGCATCGTGGCCTGGAACCCGGAAGCGGAACGGCTGACCGGCCTGCAGTCGGATTCGGTGCAGAAAAGGGATCTGTTCTCCGTCTGCCCCGAACTCAGGCTGGACGAAACCATTGCCGAAGGTCACGACGAGCAGGGGCTCATTCTGACGGTCAACGGCACGGACGTGGTTTGCCACAAGCGCGCCGTCATCGCCTCCGGCAAGCCCGTGGCGGCATTCGCCGCGTTTCAGGAAGTGAGCCGCATCCAGCAGATAGAGGCCAGGGTGCGGCGCAAAATATACGAGAACGGGCACACCGCCACCAGCACCTTCGCGGACATCAAGGGCGCACACCCCCTGGTGTTGCGGGCGATCTCCATCGCCAAGGAATTCGCGATCACCAAATCGTCGGTGATGCTGCTGGGCGAAACCGGGGTAGGGAAGGAGTTGTTCGCCCAAAGTCTGCACAATTACAGCGAACGGGCGCAGGGACCTTTCGTCGCCATCAACTGCGCCGCCCTGCCCAGCGACCTTCTGGAGAGCGAATTGTTCGGCTACGTGGGCGGCGCATTCACCGGAGCCAATCCCAAAGGTAAGCCCGGCATGTTCGAATTGGCCCACGGGGGGACGATTCTGCTGGATGAAGTGGGCGAAATGGACCTGATGCTGCAGGGAAAGCTTCTGCGGGTGTTGGAGGAGCGCAAGGTCATGCGCCTGGGGAGCGAAAGGCTGATCCCGGTCGATGTGCGGGTAATCACCTCCACCAACCAGGATTTGCAGGCCTTGATCGGCGCCCAGCGGTTCCGGCAGGATCTGTATTACCGCCTCAATGTGCTCCGCCTGACCATTCCGCCTCTGCGCGAAAGGCCTTCGGACATCCCGATTCTGGCGGCCGGCTTTCTGGGGCAGCACGCGGCGGCGCTGAAACGCCGCGTACGTCTCGGACCGGGAACCGCCGCGATTTTGCAGCGCCACGACTGGCCGGGCAATTGCCGGGAATTGCGCAATTTCATGGAACGCGTGGCGGTGGTGTCCAAGGGCAATGTCGTGGACGCCGAGGAAGTCGCCACGCTGTTGGCGGAGGAGCGGAGGGAAACCGCATTTCAGCCGCCGCCCATACGCGCGGCCGAGATGCCGGGGGGGAGACCGGGCGATTCCGATCTCGATCCGGACCTGGCGGCCATAGAGCACGCGTTGCGCTGCACAAAGGGCAACGCCAGCCAGGCGGCGCGTCTTCTGGGTATCAGCCGTATCACCCTCTGGCGCAAGGTGAAGCGTGGGAAGGAAATATCCGCCGAGAGGGCGTGATGTCGCGCCCGCTGCGCCGAAGCGGGTGCCATGGAGCGCTGATGCGGTAGAATATCCACCCTTAGGGGTGGTTCCCTCCGTGTGGCCGCGGCGGACGCTGGAGATGACGGCAAGGTTCTTGGAGGGCCCGCGCCGCGGCCTGAGGCCCTCCGCCCTGCGAGTCTCGCGGAAATCCCAGGAACTTGGTGATATGCCTTTGCTCCAGGGTGACCTCGGATGCGGAGGTGCGGGAATTTTCCTGCGTGCGAGGAGTGCGTATTCTCAGGAAATTACAAGCGGGCGGGGCAAAAACGCCGCTTCGTTATCCGGTCGCGGGGTGGGTATTTTCCGTTGAAATCCACCCCGAAGTGGGGGTAACGTCCGCCCCGGCAGACCAGGAGACGGCCGCGGGAGACGGCCGCCGGAAAACCTGGCACGGCGCGTAAGGGAAGACGCGCTGCTCTCTGTGGACATGAAGGCGAGGAAGCAACGGCGCGGATAGTGCGCGGCCGCATGCGCCCCTGCGGGCGTTCGGACGGAGAGAGGGTGAAATGGACGCAAGGATTACCGAAACGAGGCAGATGAATCCCTGGCAGGGCTTCGCGCCGGGCGAATGGATGCGCCGCGTCGATGTGCGCGATTTCATTCAGAAGAACTACACGCCCTACGATGGGGACGAGGCGTTTCTCGCCGGTCCCACCGCGCGCACCCGCGGCATCTGGGAGACCCTGACGCCGCTGCTGGCGGCGGAGCGCGAGAAGGGCATCCTCGACGCCTCCACCGACCGCCCCGCGGCGATCACCGCGCATGAGCCGGGCTACATCGACCGCGCCAACGAGATCATCGTCGGCCTGCAGACCGATGCGCCGCTGAAGCGCGCGATCATGCCCAACGGCGGCCTGCGCATGGTGGAAAGCGGCCTGCACGCCTATGGCTACAGCCTCGATCCGGTGGTCGAGGAGGTGTGGACGAAGTACCGCAAGAGCCACAACCAGGCGGTGTTCGACGTTTACACCCCGGATATCCTGGCGGCGCGCAAGGCGGGCATCGTCACCGGCCTGCCGGATGCCTATGGCCGCGGACGCATCATCGGCGATTATCGCCGCGTCGCGCTCTACGGCGTCGATTTCCTGCGGCGCGACAAGCAGCGTGAATTCCACGAGCTGGACGGTGCGGGATTCACCGAGGCGACCATCCGCCTGCGGGAGGAACTGGCCGAGCAGGAGCGTGCGCTCGCCGAGTTGCAGGCGATGGCCGCCTCCTACGGTTTCGACATCTCCCGCCCGGCGATCGACGCCCGCGAGGCGGTGCAGTGGACCTACTTCGGCTATCTCGCCGCGGTGAAGGAGCAGAACGGCGCGGCGATGTCGCTGGGCCGCGTCTCCACCTTCCTCGACGTCTACATCCTGCGCGACATGGCGGCGGGCCTGCTGACCGAGGAAGAGGCGCAGGAGATGATCGACGACTTCGTGATCAAGCTGCGCATCGTGCGCTTCCTCCGCACGCCGGAATACGACGGATTGTTCTCCGGCGACCCCACCTGGGTCACCGAGTGCATCGGCGGCATGGGCGAGGACGGCCGCCCGCTGGTCACCCGGACCAGCTTCCGCTTCCTCAACACCCTGTCCAACCTCGGCCCGGCGCCGGAGCCGAACCTGACGGTTCTCTGGAGCACCAAGCTGCCCGAGGCGTTCAAGGCCTACGCGGCGAAGATGTCGATCGAGACCAGCGCCATCCAGTATGAGAACGACGACCTGATGCGTCCGCACTGGGGCGACGACTACGGTATCGCCTGCTGCGTCTCGGCGATGCGCATCGGCAAGCAGATGCAGTTCTTCGGCGCGCGCGCCAACCTCGCCAAGACGCTGCTCTACGCGATCAACGGCGGCGTGGACGAGAAGTCGGGGGAGACCGTGGCCCACGGCTTCGCGCCGATTGCGGGCGAGGTGCTGGACTACGCCGAGGTGGTGGAGAAGTACGAGGCGATGATGGCGTGGCTCGCCGCCACCTACGTCAAGGCGCTCGACTGCATCCACTACATGCACGACAAATACGCCTACGAGCGCATCGAGATGGCGCTGCACGACCGCGACATCCTGCGCACCATGGCCTGCGGCCTCGCCGGGCTGTCGGTGGCGGCGGATTCGCTCTCGGCGATCAAGCACGCCAAGGTTTCGGTGATCCGCAACGCGGCGGGCCTGGCCACCGACTTCAAGATCGAGGGCGACTACCCGGCCTACGGCAACAACGACGACCGCGCCGACCGGCTGGCGGTGTGGGTGGCCGAGACCTTCATGGAGAAGATCAAGGCGCAGCCGCACTTCTACCGCGACTCCATGCCCACCCAGTCGATCCTCACCATCACTTCCAACGTCGTCTACGGCAAGAAGACCGGCAACACTCCGGACGGACGCCGCGGCGGCACCCCCTTCGCCCCCGGCGCCAACCCGATGAACGGGCGCGACCTCAAGGGCTTCGTCGCGGCGGGGGCCTCGGTGGCGAAAATCCCCTATGAGTGCTCGCTCGACGGCATCAGTTGGACCGCTTCCGCCACGCCGGATGCGCTGGGCCGCACTCTGGAGGACCGCAAGCGCAACCTCGCCGCCTGCCTCGATGCCTATGCGGAGGCGGGGGGCTTCCACGTCAACGTCAACGTGCTGAACCGCGAGACCCTGCTCGACGCCATGGAGCACCCGGAGCTTTATCCGCAGCTCACCATCCGCGTCTCCGGCTATGCGGTGAACTTCATCAAGCTGTCGCGCGAGCAGCAGATGGACGTGATCAGCCGCACCTTCCACCAGCGGATGTGACCCCGTGAACTACATCTGCACGCATCCGGATTGCCCCTCCGCCCTGACCGGGCGGAGGGCGGGCACCTGCGACGGCTTCCTCCACTCGGTGGAAACCGGGGCGGCGGTGGACGGGCCGGGCATGCGCTTCGTCTACTTCCTCTCCGGCTGCATGTTCCGCTGCCTCTACTGCCACAACCCGGACACCTGGAAGGTCGGCGGCGGGCGGCGGGTCTCGGTGGAGGAGGCGCTGGCGGAAATCGCGCCCTATGCGGGCTTCCTGCGCCGCGCGGGCGGCGTCACCATAAGCGGCGGCGAGCCCCTGGTGCAGGCGGGCTTCGTCGGCGAACTGCTGGCGCGGCTGAAGGCGGATCATCGCCTCCACACCGCGCTCGACACCCAGGGCTTCCTGCACCGGAACCTGCCGGATTCCTGGTTCGACGCCATGGACCTGGCGCTTCTGGACATCAAGCACATCGACCCGGAAAAACACCGCGCGCTCACCGCCTGCGACGTCGCGCCGACGCTCGACTGCGCGCAGCGCCTGGCGCGCCTCGGCAAGCCGATGTGGATCCGCCATGTGCTGGTGCCGGGGATGACCGACGACCCCGCCGACCTCGCGAAGCTCGCCGGTTTCATCGCCGATCTCGGCCCGGCGGTGGAACGGGTGGAAATCCTGCCGCTGCATCACCTCGGGGCCTTCAAGTGGAAGGAACTCGGCAAGCCCTACGCCCTGGAAAACACCCCGACCCCGACGCCGCAGCAGCTCGCCGCGGCGCGGACGATTTTCGCCGGGCACGGGCTCGCGGTGTTCTGAGGGGAAAAACGGGCCGGGCTGCAGTTCGGAAAACGCTCAAAGCATTTTCCTCATCCTCGGCTTCGCCTCGGACCGTTGCCTCCGGCAACGTCCCTACGAACGCCTTCGGCGTTCTCCGTGCCCGGACCCGCAAGGGGCCGGGAGGCCCCTTGACCCCATGACCTTTCGGCGATCGCGCGGGATGACGCTCGATAGCCGCTGCGCGGCGTAAAACTAAGGGGACTCACAACGCGAGGCGGAGCTGGGCGGGGGCGGGGGCGGTTTCCTCTTCGAAGGAGGAAAGCGTGATGCCGAGGAGGCGGATGCCCTTCCGCGCCGGGAACAGCGGTGCGAGCAGGGCGGCGCCCAGGCTCTCCAGCTCCGCGGCGGAGGCGATGGCCGCGGGCGCGGTGTGGCTGCGGGTGATCTGCCGGAAGTCCGCGTACTTGACCTTCAGGGTGGCGGTGCGTCCGGAGAGGCGCAGCGCCCGGGTGTGCTCCCACACCTTGGCGGCGAGGGGGCGCAGGGCGGTCCGCGCCTCGTCCAGGGAGGCGATGTCCGCCGCGAAGGTGGTCTCCGTGCCGATGGACTTGCGTTCCCGGTCGGGGCGCACCGGGCGGCCGTCGATGCCGCGCGCGATCCAGTAATAGAACGCCCCCGCCTTGCCGAAGCGCTGCGTCAGGAAGGGCAGGTCCCGCGCGGCGAGGTCGCCGCCCGTGGCGATCCCCAGCGCCAGCATCTTCTCCGCCGTGGCCGGGCCGATGCCGTGGAACTTCCGCACCGGCAGGGCGGCGACGAAGGCGGGACCCATCTGCGGCGTGACGACGAACATGCCGTCGGGTTTGCGGTAGTCCGAGGCGATCTTGGCGAGGAACTTGTTGTAGGAAACCCCGGCGGAAGCGGTGAGGCCGGTTTCCGCACGGATCGCGGCGCGGATTTCCTCGGCGATGGCGGTGGCGGAGGTTTCGCCCGCGGCGTCGGTGACGTCCAGGTAAGCCTCGTCCAGGGAAAGCGGCTCGATCAGCGGCGTGACGCGGGCGAAGATGCCGCGGATCTGCCGCGAGACCGCCTTGTAGACGTCGAACCGCGGCTCCACGAAGATCAACCCGGGGCACTTGTGGCGCGCGGTGACCGATGGCATCGCCGAATGCACGCCGAAGGCCCGCGCCTCGTAGCTCGCCGTGGCGACGACGCCGCGCATGCGGTCGCGCCCCACCGCGATCGCCTTGCCGCGCAGGGCCGGGTCGTCCCGCTGCTCCACCGCCGCGTAGAAGGCGTCCATGTCGATATGGATGATCTTGCGCACGCGGTCTTCGGGCTGCGCAGCCATGCTTTCCTCGTTTCCGTGCCGCCGGAGGGGTGGAACATAAGGAGAACATAGCAGCCGGGCGCCCCCCTGCCAAGAGGGCGCCTCGGCCATTCGGTATGGTCAGCCTTCGCCGGTCATCGCGGCGGGGACCACCGCCTGGTCGAACTGTTCGGCGGTGACGTAGCCGAGTTCCAGCGCCGCGGCCTTGAGGGTGAGGTCGTGCTCGTAGGCGTGGTGGGCGATTTCCGAGGCCTTGTCGTAGCCGATCACCGGCGAGAGGGCGGTGACCAGCATCAGCGACTGTTCCACCGAGGCGGCGATCTTCCTCTCGTTGGCCTTCATCCCGACGACGCAGAACTCGGTGAAGGCGTTCATCGCGTCGCCGAGCATGCGCGCCGATTCGACGAGGTTGAAGCCCATCATCGGCTTGTAGACGTTCATGTCGAGCAACCCGCCCGCGCCCGCGATGCCGGTGGCGACGTCGAGGCCGATCACCTGCGCGCCGACCATGGCCATCGCCTCGCACTGCGTCGGGTTGACCTTGCCCGGCATGATCGACGAGCCGGGCTCGTTGGCCGGGAGTTCCAGCTCGAAGAACCCGGCGCGCGGGCCGCAGCCGAGCAGGCGG
Source organism: Oleispirillum naphthae (assembly GCA_027864655.1). GTDB lineage: Bacteria > Pseudomonadota > Alphaproteobacteria > Rhodospirillales > Rhodospirillaceae > Oleispirillum > Oleispirillum naphthae. Next base: position 303,643 of record JAQAZG010000001.1, on the reverse strand, counting down.
ATGTCGTTGGCGATCTTGTAGAGGGAGACGGCGAGGGTGCGCAGCGCGCCGGAGGCCATCACCATGTCGTCGTGCGCGCCCATCACCACGAACTTGTTGGGCGCGGTGACGAAGGGCAGGCCGGTGAGCGCGGCGAGGCGCGCCGCCGCCTTTTCGGCGAAGCCCTTGGGCGCGTTGAGCCCGGTGCCGAGGGCGGTGCCGCCGAGCGCCAGGCGCATCAGGCCCTTGAGGGCGAAGTCCAGGCGCTCCACGTTGTCCGCCAGCATTCCCGCATAGCCCGAGAACTCCTGGCCGAGGGTCATCGGCACCGCATCCTGCATGTGGGTGCGGCCGATCTTGACGATGTGCGCCCAGGCCTTGGCCTTTTCGTCCAGGGCGTCGCGCAGGCGCGCAAGCGCGGGCAGGGTGCGGCCGTGGATCATCCGCGCCGCGGCGATGGTGACGGCGGTGGGGAAGGCGTCGTTGGACGACTGCGACATGTTGACGTGGTCGTTGGGGTGGATCGGCTTTTTCGAGCCCATCGCGCCGCCGGTGATCTCGATGGCGCGGTTGGAGATCACCTCGTTGACGTTCATGTTGGATTGGGTGCCGGAGCCGGTCATCCACACGTGCAGGGGGAAGTGGCCGTCGAGCTTGCCGTCGGCGACCTCCGTCCCCGCGCGGACGATGAGGTCGGCGAGTTCGGCGGGCAGCAGGCCGAGGTCGCGGTTGACCTCCGCCGCGGCGATCTTGATCAGCGCCTGGGCGTGGATGATCTCGATCGGGATGCGGTCGTTGCCGATGTGGAAGTGGTGCAGGGAGCGCTCGGTCTGCGCCCCCCAGTACTTCTCCGCCGGAACCTCGACGGCGCCCATGGCGTCGGTTTCGCGTCGCGTGCCGCTCATTGCGCAAATCCTCCCGTGTGTCGCATGCGTTTTCAAGAACGTAGGAGCGGGCGCACCGCCGGGCAATCCGCAGACGCAATGAAAAAGGCCCCGGAGGAATGTTCCGGGGCCTTTTTTCGGGCGTCTGCCGCTCAGATCGCGGTGGCGACGCGGTGTTCGAGGTAGAGCTGGTGCAGCTTCTTGCCCACCGGGCCGGGCTTGCCGTCGCCGACCGGCTGTCCGTCGATGCGCACCACCGGAATGGCGAACTGCGTCGCCGAGGTGATGAAGGCCTCCTTCGCCGCCTTCGCTTCCTCGACGGTGAAGGGGCGTTCCTCCACGCTGATGCCCGCCTCGCGCGCGAGGTCGAGGATCGAGCGGCGGGTGATGCCGTGCAGGATGCGGGTGCTCAGCTGGCGGGTGATCAGGGTGCCCTGCGCGTTGACGATGTGGGCGGAAGAGGAGGTCGATTCGGTGATGAAGCCGTCCTCGTAGAGCCAGGCGTCGTCGGCGTCGTGCTTCTGCGCCTCCATCTTCGCCATCGAGGGGGCGAGCAGTTGCACCGTCTTGATGTCGCGGCGGCCCCAGCGGATGTCCGGCACGGTGATCACCGAGATGCCGGTCGCGTAGTTGGGGTTGTCCAGCACCTTCTTCGACTGGGTGAACAGCGACAGCGTCGGCTTGGGATTTTCCGGATAGTGGAAGTCGCGGTCGGCCGCGCCGCGCGAGATCTGAAGGTAGATCAGGCCCTCGTTCAGGGCGTTGCGCTTGACGATCTCGCGGTGCACGGCGAGCAGGTCGTCGGCGTTGAGCGGGCAGACGATGCCGACCTCGCCGATGGAGCGTTGCAGGCGCGCGGCGTGCCCGGCGTAGTCCACCAGTTTGCCGCCGACCACGGCGGTGACTTCGTAGATCGCGTCTCCGAACACGTAGCCGCGGTCGAAGATCGACACCTTGGCCTCGTTTTCCGGCATCCAGTCGCCGTTGAGATAGACGATGCGGTTCATTGCAGAATCCCTGTTGCGGATGTGTCTCGAAAAATCAGAAGCAAGGGCGCGGTGCCGCGTTTTCGCGTTCTGGCCGCGCCGGGCCACAGGATGGATCGATGGCAACCGGAAAGAGCCCGGCGGCGCGCCGCATCGACCGAGCGGCCTTTTTATCCCCTTCGCGGCGAATGCGCCATTGCGGAATTGCGGAAAATGCGTCGTATCTGGCTTTTCGCGCCGCGGCATCCCATCTCGAAAGCCGGTTTTCGTTGGTCAGAGTTCCGTCATGTCCGTTCCCGACCTTCCGCCCGCCAAATTCGGCACCGTTCTCGGCCATGCGCCGGGCGGCGTGCCGGTCTATTCCTCCGACTACGACAGCGCCGACCCGGCGGAATATCCCAACCGCGCCGCCTTCCGCCACGTCGTGGACGGCATCACCATGGGCCACAAGTGGCAGTGCGTGGAGTTCGCCCGGCGCTGGCTCTATGAGACCCAGGGCCTGATCTTCCGCGACGTCGCCATGGCCTACGACATCTTCCAGTTGCGCTCCCTGCGCGAGGTGGAAAGCGGCGCGCTGCACCCGCTCAAATCCTTCCGCAACGGCGCGAAGCGCCGGCCGGAACCCGGCGCGCTGTTGATCTGGAACGAGGGCGGGGAGTTCGTCGTCACCGGCCACGTGGCGGTGGTCACCGAGGTCTTCCCCGACCGGGTGCGCGTCGCCGAGCAGAACGTGGACAACCGCCCCTGGCCGCCCGGCCGGACCTATTCCCGCGAGTTGCGGGCCAAGGTGGGGGCGGACGGCTCCTACTGGGTGGAGTGCACCTTCGGCGACGCCACGGTGCTCGGCTGGGTGATCCGGACCGACGACCCGACGCATGCGGAAACCATCGCCGACGCCGATCCGCGGCTGTTCGACCTGATCCCCCGCGCCGTCGCGCCGAAGCAGCCGGAAGGCGCGGTGTGGCTCGACCCCGCGGTGCCGGAGGAAGCGGCCTACATGGCGGGCATGGGCGGCAGCAAAATGGCCAGCCACCCGGAGAACGAGCGCCGCTATTTCCTCATCGGCGAGACCGCGGAGCGCGAACTCAAGCGCGCCACCAACGAGTTGCACGCGATGTTCCTGCACGCCACCCATGCGGTGCTGCAGGACGACGACCTGTTGCGCCGTTTCAACCTGCCGCCGGTTCTCTGGCCGCGGCTGCGCCGCTCGTGGGAGAACCGCCGCACCCGGATGATCACCGGGCGCTTCGACTTCTCGCTCTCGTCGCGGGGGCTGAAGGTCTACGAATACAACGCGGATTCCGCCTCCTGCCACATGGAGTGCGGCCGCGTGCAGTGCGCCTGGGCGCACCACTACGGCTGCACCGAGGGCCGTTGCTCCGGCGCGGAACTGCACCCGGACCTGATCGCGGCGTGGAAGACCGCGGGGATCTCCGGCACCCTGCACATCATGCGCGACCACGACGCGGAGGAAACCTACCACGCCCTGTTCATGAAGGCGGCGATCGAGGCGGCGGGGATTCCCTGCAAGATCATCACCGGCGTCTCCGGCCTGCGCCGGGGCGAGGGCGGCCGGGTGGTGGATGCGGAGGGGGAGGCGATCCGCTGGGTGTGGAAGACCTGGGCGTGGGAGACGGTGATCGACCAGATCCGCGCAGAGTGCGCCGCCGACGAAGAGGACATGCGCCTGCACCGCGCCCGCGACCCCAACCGCCCGCCGCGGCTGGCCGACGTGCTGCTCGGCCCCGACGTCATGGTGTTCGAACCGCTGTGGACCTTGATTCCCAGCAACAAGGCGATCCTGCCGATCCTCTGGGAGATGTATCCCCGGCATCCCTACCTGCTCGCCACCACCTTCGACCTGACCGCGAAGCAGGAGAAGAAGGGCTACGTGGTGAAGCCGATCGTCGGGCGCTGCGGCTCCAACATCAGCATCGTCGATGTCGCCTCCGGCCGCGTGGCGGAGACTGCGGGGCGCTTCGGCGACCGCAACCAGATCTTCCAGGAGCTCTTCCCCCTGCCGGTGATCGACGGCCTCTTCGTGCAGGTCGGCACCTTCTCGGTGGCCGGGCGCTATGCGGGGGCGAACGTGCGGGTGGATGTCTCGCCGATCATCACCACCGGCAGCGACCTGTTGCCGCTGCGCATCGTGCCGGATGCGGAAATTCTTGCTCAGCCCGGCGGATAGACTTCCGCGGTGAGCGCCAGCCAGGCGCGCGCCGCGGCGGAGAGATAGGCGTTCCGCCGCCACACCAGGGCGAGCCGCCAGTCGGTGCCGGGTTCGTCGAGCAGCGCCTGGGTGGTGGCCGGGTGGCGGTGCTCGCCCGCCATCATCCGCGGCAGGAAGGCGACCCCCAGCCCGGCGGCGACCAGTTGCACCATGAAATCCATCTGCCCGCTGCGCGCCGCCACCGCGAGGGCGCGGCCGCGGTGGCGGTAGGCGTCGGCGATGATGCGGTTGACCGCGAAGGCGGCGTCGAACAGCACCACCGGCGTGGCGCCGATCTCGTCCAGCGTCACCGACGCGTGGTTCGCCGCGGGGTGGCCGGGCGGCAGGATCGCCACCATCGGCTCGGTGCGCACCGGCTGGAAGGTGAGGCCTTCCCCGGCGGGCAGCAGCGAGACGGCAAGCTCCACCTCGCCGGAGACCACCAGTTCCTCCAGCCGCTTGCTGCCGTGCTCCTCCAGATGGATGTGGATGTCCGGATAGGTGCGGCGGAACACCGCGAACAACGGCGCGAACAGGGTGCCGCCGCCGATCGGCGAAATGCCGAGGCGCAGTTCGCCGCGCTTCAGCCCGCGCAGTTCGTCCAGCTCGCGCAACAGGTCGTCGCGCTCCGCCAGAATGGCGCGGGCGCGGCGCAGCACGATCCCGCCCGCCGCGGTGGGGGCCATGCGCACCCGGTCGTAGAGCGGCAGGCCGATCTCGTCCTCCAGCTGCTTCACCGCCTTGCTCACCGTCGATTGGGTGGAGAACAGCGTCTGCGCCGCGGCGGAAAAGCCGCCCTGGCGGACCACTTCGATAAAGGCGCGCAACGTGCGGATTTCCATGGCCGTCTCCGTAGGGGGAAGGGACGAGTTATTCTATATTGGAATTTGCAACATTCGATCAATTCATTTTACGAATTCAACGAAGCGGCCGATATTGGAGTCGTTCGCAACAAACCGGACCCGTGGCATGAACCGCCTCCACCTCTTCTCCGTCCTCCGCACCGCCGTGCAGCGCAGCCGCGCCGCGCAGGTGGCGCTGCTGGCCGGGCTGTGGCTCGCGGGCAACTTCGCCACCCGGGCGATCGGGCTGCCGTTTCCCGGCGCCATCGTCGGCCTCGGCCTGATGCTGCTGCTGCTCGGCAGCGGCTTCGTCCGCCCGGCCAGCGTGCGCCGCGGCGCACGCTTCCTGATCGGCGAGATGCTGCTGTTCTTCGTGCCCGCGGTTCTGGCGGTGATGGACCATGCGGAGTGGCTCGGCCCCCTGGGGCTCAAGCTGTTCGCCACGGTGCTGCTGGGCACGCTCCTGGTGATGCTGGGCACCGCGTTCGCGGTGGACCTCTCCTATCGGTGGTGGGTGCGCCATGCGGTTCGCTGACGCCTGGGTCTCCGATGCCTTCTGGCTCGCCGCCACCGTGGCCGCGTATGTGGCCGCCCGCGCGCTCTATCGCCGCCGTCCGGTGTGGTGGCTGTCGCCGCTCCTCGTTGCGCCGACGCTGCTGCTGGGCCTGGCGCTGGGCGCGCGGGTGGGCTACGGCGACTACTTTCACGCCACCCACTGGCTGATGCTGGCGCTCGGTCCGGCGACCGTGGCCTTCGCCCTGCCGATCTACGAGCACCGCACGGTGATCCGCCGCAACTGGCCGGTGCTGATCATCGGCGTGGCCGCGGGCAGCGCCATCGCGATGACCAGCGCCTGGGGGCTGTCCTCGCTGTTCGGCCTTTCCGAGAGCCTGCGCCTGAGCCTGCTGCCGCGTTCCATGAGCATGCCGTTCGCCCTCATCGTCGCGGGCGACATCGGCGGCGTGCCGGACCTCACGGCGGTGTTCGTGGTGGTCACCGCGGTGGTCGGCGTGGCGATGGGCGAGGTGCTGCTGAAGTGGCTGCCGCTCAAGTCGGCGCTGGCGCGCGGCTCCCTGTTCGGCATGGGGGCGCACGGCGCGGGCGTCGCCAAGGCCACGGAGATCGGCGGCGAGGAAGGTTCGATCGCCGGTCTGGTGATGATTTTGTCCGGGGTCGCCAACGTTCTGGCGGCGCCATTGGTGGTGTTTCTCCTGCGCTAGGGTTTTTTGTTCCTCCCTTGCCCTGGCGTCACCTTGCGCCGCGCCCTCTCGGGCGCGGCGCCTTTTCTTTTCTGAGAAGCGCCTCACCTTGCCGCGCGGTTTTTCCGTAGGCGCTCTGGACATCCGGGCGCAGGCCGCACAGATGACTCCGCATCAAGCCGCGTTCGCGCGTTCCGTGTTGTCCCGAAGCTGGAAGGTACTCCCATGCCCTCGCTGTTCGACCCCCTGAAGGTAGGCGCTCTGACCCTGCCCAACCGTATCGTCATGGCGCCGCTCACCCGTGCCCGCGCCGGAGACCGACGCATCCCCAACGCCCTGATGGCGGACTACTACGTGCAACGCGCCGGCGCCGGCCTGATCCTCAGCGAGGCGACCTCGATCATCCCCATGGGCGTCGGCTATGCCGCGACGCCGGGCATCTGGTCCGAGGCGCAGGTGGCGGGCTGGCGCACCGTCACCGATGCGGTGCACGCCGCGGGCGGACGGATGTTCCTGCAACTCTGGCACGTCGGCCGCGTCTCCGACCCGATCTTCCTGGGGGGAGAACTGCCGGTGGCCCCCAGCGCCCTTGCGCCCGAGGGGCATGTCAGCCTGGTGCGGCCGATGCGCCCCTACGTTACGCCGCGCGCGCTGGAGATCGCGGAGATTCCCGGCATCGTCGCCGCCTATCGCCAGGCCGCGGCCAACGCCAAGACCGCGGGCTTCGACGGCGTGGAGGTGCACGGCGCCAACGGCTATCTGCTCGACCAGTTCCTCCAGGACGGCTCCAACCGCCGCACCGACGCCTACGGCGGCCCGATCGAGAACCGCGCCCGCCTGATGCTGGAAGCGGTGGACGCGGCGATCGCCGAATGGGGCGCGGACCGCGTCGGCCTGCACATCGCGCCGCGCGGCGAATCCCACAGCATGGGGGATTCCAACCCCGCCGCCACCTTCGGCTACGTCGCGGAAGAGATGAAGAAGCGCGGCATCGCCTTCATCTTCGCGCGCGAGAGCCAGGGCCCGGGCCGCATCGGCCCGGACCTCAAGAAGACCTTCGGCGGCGTGTTCATCGCCAACGAGGGGTTGACCAAGGCGGTGGCGCAGCGCCTGCTCGACGCGGGGGAGGCGGATGCCGTCTCCTTCGGCAAGGACTACATCGCCAACCCCGACCTGGTGCAGCGCCTCGCGACGGACGCGCCGCTCAACGCCTGGAACCAGGAAACCTTCTACGGCGACGGCGCGGTGGGCTACACCGATTACCCGGCTCTGGAAACCGCCTGAGCCCTTCCAAGGTTGTGCAGGGCGTCCTCCGATGGCATGTATGGGTGTCACGGGGGACGCCATGGACCATCTGAAGCTGCTGCTGGCCGGACGCAACGTCAGCCTCAACCGGGACCTCTCCCGCGAGGAGGCGGCCCGCGCCCGCACCTGGTTTCCCCATGCGCGCTTCATCGCCGAGCACTTCGCCGAATTCGACTACCTGCGCCGCGGCATGATGCACCATGCGCCCGGCACCTCCGGGCGCGGCGTGGACGTGCGCGCCTACCTCACCGATGCCGGGCTGCTGCTGCCGCGCAAGGGCACGCCCCAGCCCGCCGGGCACGATGCGGACATGTTCCTGCGCGGCCAGTGGCTGGAGGAATACGTCTGGGCCGCCTTCCTCCACGCCGGGGCGGACGCCGCCACCTTCCACCAGGCGATCCACTGGCGGGTGGACGAGTACGAAGGCGACAACGAGATCGACGTGATCGCCCGCATCGGCGACCGTCTCGCCTTCGCCTCGTGCAAGGCGATGCGCCCGCAGCCCAACGCCGCGGGCTCGCAGAACTATCGCGGCGCGCTGGTCAACTTCCTCAACGAGATCGACAACGCCCAGGACCAGTACGGCTACCCCTGGGACAGCGCCTTCCTGTTCACCACCACCGCCTTCCGGGAGGACGAGGGCGCCGCCCGCTACGGCAGCCTGTTCGGCAAGGCGCGGGCGCTCGACGTCTACGTGCTGGGGCTGGAGGACCTTCCCTGGCGGCGGCTTCTGCCCTACATGACCAAGGTGGTGCAGGACCTGCGGACGGAGGAGATTCCGCTGCTCGAGCATCCGGTGCACGGCGCGGGAATGCGCCGCGAATCCGCATAAGGAAGCATGGCATACCAATGACCTGGGAACGCTTCTTCAGCTTGGATTGGGGCGGCCTGCCCGCCGGGGAGATCATCGCTTCGGTGGCGCTGGTGGTCGCGGTGGCGCTCGGGCGCAGCCTCTTCGAGCACACGCTGCGCCGCCGCGAGCAGTTCATCAGCGAGAAGCACTGGCGCATCCTCGCCCGGGTGAAGAACGCCGCCTTCCTCCTCATCGTCGTCGGCCTGTTCCTGATCTGGGCGCCGTCGCTGAAAACCTTCGCCCTGTCGCTCACCGCCTTCGCCGTGGCGATCATCATCGCCACCAAGGAACTGATCATGTGCCTCTCCGGCGGGGTGGTGCGCGTCGTCTCCAATTCCGCGCGGGTCGGCGACTGGGTGGAGATCGGCGGGGTGCGCGGCCAGGTGGTGAACATGGACCTCCTCACCGTCACCCTGCAGGAGATCCACTCCGACGGACGCTCCTACGAGTTCACCGGGCGGCTGGTCTCCATCCCCAACGCGGTGTTCCTCACCGCGCCGGTGCGCAACGAAACCTTCTATGGCCGCTACGTCTATCACAAGTTCACCCTGACCTTCGAGCCGGGGGCGGAGATCGACGCGATGGAAAAGCTGGTGCGCGACAGCCTGGAACGCGATATGGAGCCGCACATGGAACTGGCGCGGCGCTACAATGCGACGATCGAGCGCAAGGCGGGGCTGGACTTGCAGGACGTCGAACCCGAGATCATCTTCGAGACCACCAACGAGGCGAAAATCCGCATGAACGTCAGCGCCTTTCTGCCGACCCGCAACGCCATCCGCTTCGAGCAGAACGCGGTGCGCGCCGCGCTCGGCCATCTCTCCGCCGCGGCGGACGAGGGGAGAGCCTAGCAGAATGTTCTTCCTCCCCCTGTTCGACGACAACCCGACGCGCCGGCCCGCCTATGTCACCTGGCTGCTGATCGGCCTGTGCGTCGGCGTCTTCCTCTGGCAGTCGGGGCTCACCGACGCGCAATCGCGCCTGATCTCCGTCCAGTACGGCTCGATCCCGGCGCTGCTCCTCGGCGGCGAGAGCCTGCCCGCGGAATACCGCGCCATTCCCGCCTGGGCCTCGCCGCTCACCTCGATGTTCCTGCACGGCGGCTTCCTCCACCTCGGCGGCAACATGCTGTTCCTCTGGATCTTCGGCAACAACGTCGAAGAGGCGATGGGCCGGGTCCGCTATCTGCTGTTCTATGCGCTCTGCGGCTATGCGGCGGCGCTGTTCCAGTCCGGTCTCGACACCTCCTCCACGGTGCCGATGATCGGCGCGTCCGGGGCCATCGCCGGGGTGCTCGGGGCCTATGCGCTGATGTATCCGCGCGCCAACGTGCGCACCCTGGTGGTGGTGCTGGTGTTCTTCCGCATCGTCAGCGTGCCCGCCGCGGCGATTCTCATCGGCTGGTTCCTCATGCAGACCATCTCGGGGTTGCAGGTTCCGCCCGGCGCGCAGGGCGGCGTGGCCTATTTCGCCCATGTCGGAGGCTTCCTCGCCGGGGCGGCGCTGATCTTCGCCTTCAAGCGCGGCGAGGTGCGGCTGTTCCAGCCCGCACATAGCCAGGCCTTCGAGATCACCCCCTTCCGCATGCCGTCGCAGCGGACGCGCCGCCGCCGCGGCGTGCCGGATGTGGGCGGCTCGCCGTGGGACCGGCGGTGATGAAACAAAAACTTTCCGGGGGGATTCGGTCCTTCCGGACCTCCCATAACTTTCGATTTTTGCGCGTAGCGCCATAACGGCAACGTGGGTGCTGCCTGCCGCTGCGCGGCGAAAAGAGTCATGGGGAGCGCGAGGGGAACGTGTCCCCTCGCAACGTTTTGGTTTTTGGGGGGCTACCGGCCGAAGCGGTCCATGCCCAGGCCGTCGATGTCGATCGCCGGGGTTTCGCCGGTGACGCAGTCGGCGATGACGTCGCCGGAGCCTGCGGCCATGGTCCAGCCGAGGGTGCCGTGCCCGGTGTTGAGCCACAGTCCGGAGACCGGCGTCGCGCCGATGATCGGCGCGGAGTCCGGCGTCGAGGGGCGCAGCCCGGCCCAGAAGTTGGGTTCGGCGTAGTCCGCGGCCTCGGGGAAGAGGTCGCGCGTCTTGGCGAGGATGACGTCGGCGCGGCGCTGGTCGATCGCGTCGCTCCAGCCGTTGAGTTCCGCCGTGCCCGCGGCGCGCAGGCGCTCGCCGAGGCGGGAGAACACCATCTTGTTCTCGTCGTCGATCAGGCTCACCGTCGGCGCGCCGGAGCGGCCTTCGGTGGAGACGGTGATGGAATAGCCCTTGGCGGGGTAGATCGGCAGGCCGAATCCCACGCTCTTCGTCAGTTTGCCGCTGAAGCTGCCGAGGCAGACCACCGCGGCGTCGCAGGTGAGGCGCTCCCCGCCTTCCAGAACCACCGCCTTCAGCGTCTTGCCCGCGGCCTCCAGCCCCGCCACCGAGGTGTCGAAGCGGAAGCGCACGCCGAGCTTTTCCGCCTCCTTGGCCAGTCCCTGGGCGAACATCATGGCGTCGCCGCTTTCATCGGAGGGGCTGTAGATGCCGCCGATGATGCGCTTGCGCGCATGCTCCAGCGCCGGTTCCAGGGCGATGCACTCGTCCGGGGTCTTGACCGTGCGGTCGAGGCCGTGGGCGTTCATCGCCGCGTTGGCGCGGCAGGCGGCCTCGAACTCCCGGGGGTCGCGGTAGAAATTGAGGATGCCGCAGGTGCGTTCGTCGTAGTGCAGGCCGGTCTCGGCGCGCCAGGCCTTGATCGTGTTGCGGCTGTGCAGGGCGACGCGCAGGGCGCGCTCCATGTTGCGGCAGCTGCGGGTCATCGAGGTGTTGGCGAGGAAGAGAATCCCCCAGCGCCAGAGGTCGAGATCCGGTTTCCAGAACGGCAGGTAGAGCGGCGCATCGGGACGGCCGAACCACTTCGCCAACTGGTGCGGCGTGTTGGGAGTCGCCCAGGGGGTGACGTGGCAGGCGGAAATCTGGCCGCCGTTGGCGAAGCTGGTTTCGAGGGCGGGGGCGGGCTGACGGTCGATCACCAGAACGTCTGCGCCGCGCCGCGCCAGGGCATAGGCCGTGCCGACTCCGACGACTCCGGCCCCGAGAACGATCGCGCGCATGGAAAACATCACCCGAAAAGAGAAACGCATTACATCCTGACGGGGGCAAACCGTTTTGCCCCGCGCCGCGGTGCGCTACACTTTGAACCGAAACCTCCCTGCCATGCAATGCCGTAGAGGTCGATCGCGATGGAAACCTGGGACTCCGCTTCGCCTGCCGTGCTGCTTACCCCCGCGCAGATGGCGGAGGCCGACCGTCTCGCCGTCGCCTCGGGAGTTTCCGGCGCGACGCTGATGGCGAATGCGGGCGGTGCGGTGGCGCGCGAGATCGAAAGCCGCTGGACGCCGCGCCCGGTGACGGTGCTGTGCGGTCCGGGCAACAACGGCGGCGACGGCTTCGTCATCGCCGCGGCGTTGCGCGCCGCGCGCTGGCCGGTGACTCTGACCCTGCTCGGCGATGCGTCGCGGCTGAGCGGCGACGCGGCGCGCTTCTTCGCCGCGTGGAACGCGCCGGTGGCGGAGCCGGAGCCCGCTTGCCTGAAGGGCGCGGGGCTGGTGGTGGACGCGCTGTTCGGCGCGGGGCTGAACCGCACCATCGACGGCGTCGCGGCGGAGCTGTTGCACGCGGTGCGCGACGCCGGGGCGCCGGTGGTGGCGGTGGACATTCCGAGCGGGGTGGACGGCGCCACCGGCGAGGTGCGCGGCGTCGCGGCCCCCGCGGCGCTCACCGTCACCTTCTTCCGCATGAAGCCCGGCCATCTGCTGCTGCCCGGCCGCGGCCTGTGCGGCGACGTGGTGATCGCCGATATCGGCATCCCGGAGGAGGCGGCCCGCGCCTCCGGCGCGCGTGCCTGGGCCAACCGGCCGGGGTTGTGGCGGCTGCCGCCGCCGGGCGTGGCGGACCACAAATACAGCCGCGGCCACGTTCTCGTGGTCGGCGGCGGAATGAGCGGCGCGGCGCGCCTGGCGGCGCGCGGCGCGCGGCGCGCCGGGGCCGGGCTGGTCAGCCTGTTCTGTCCGCCGCAGGTGTTTACCGTCTGCGCCGCCGATGCGCCGGGAACGCTGGTGTTTCCGGCGAAGGACGCCGCCGACGAGACGGTGTTCCGCGAGTTGCTGGCGGATCCCCGCCGCAACGCCGTGGTCATCGGCCCCGGCCACGGCGAGCCGCCGCGCCTGCGCCGCCGGGTGCTGGACATCCTTGCCGCGCGCCGCGCCTGCGTGCTCGACGCCGACGTCTTCTCCGCCTTCGCCGAAGCCCCGGCCTCGCTGTTCCGCGCCGTCGCCGGGGCGGGGCCGGTGGTGCTGACGCCGCACGAGGGCGAGTTCGCCCGCCTCTTCCCCGACCTTTCCGGCGATCGGCTCACCCGCGCCCGCGCCGCGGCGGAGCGCGCCGGGGCGGTGGTGGCGCTGAAGGGTGCGGACACGGTGATCGCCGCCCCCGACGGCTGCGCCGCGGTCAACGCCAACGCGCCGCCGTGGCTCGCCACCGCCGGGGCGGGGGATGTGCTTGCCGGAATCATCGCGGCGTTTCTGGCGCAGGGCATGGCGGCGGCGGCGGCGGCAGCGGCGGCGGTGTGGCTGCACGGCGCGGCGGCGGGACGCTTCGGCCCCGGGTTGATCGCCGAGGACCTGCCCGAAACCCTGCCCGCGGTTCTGCGCGCGCTGGGCGGCGGGGCGGGGGCAAATTAATGATGTCGTCTTGACTGGTAGCGTGTTATAGAACCCGGCTCCGGCGATACGTCGTGTCCGCGGCACGGGACGATTGCGGGCGTGGTGGAATGGTAGACACGCCAGATTTAGGTTCTGGTGGCGCAAGCCGTGGGGGTTCAAATCCCTTCGCCCGCACCACGTCGCTTTGCATCTTCCGGCGCCCGCAGGCGAATCGCCCCGGGGTTGAGTTTCGCGCGAAGGCTTCTCCCATGCCCGGACCGTTTTTCGTCGCATGGTCCCAGGGTGGACGGCCGTCGCTTCGTCAGGACGATTTTGGATAATCACAGAGCTTTCCTATGCAGGTAACCGAAACCAAGACGGAAGGGCTGAAGCGCGCGTTCTCGATCGTCGTGCCTGCTGCCCAGATTGAGGAAAAAGTCACGGCACGCCTGGTCGAGGTCGGCCACAACGCATCGATCCCCGGGTTCCGGCCCGGCAAGGTGCCGATGTCCTTCCTGAGCAAGCGGTACCGGCCCGCGGTGATGGGCGAGGTGATGGAGGCGATGATCAACGAGTGCACCGCCAAGACGGTGTCCGAGCGCAAGCTGCGCCCGGCGGTGCAGCCGAAGATCGAGATCGTCTCCTTCGACGACGGCAAGGACCTGGAGTTCTCGGTGGAGATGGAAGTCCTGCCGGAGATCGCCATCGCCGACCTCTCCAAGATCAGCCTGGAGCGTCTCAAGGCGTCCGCGCCGGAAGAGGACGTGGAGAAGGCGCTGGCCAATGTCGCCCAGCACCACGCCCACGCGCATCCGGTGGTGGTGGAGCGCGCCGCGGCCAACGGCGACGCGGTGACCATCGATTTCGTCGGCAAGCTCGACGGCACGCCGTTCCCCGGCGGGGAGGGCAAGGACTTCGACCTCGAACTCGGCTCCGGCATGTTCATTCCGGGTTTCGAGGAGCAGCTGGTCGGCGTCAAGGCGGGCGACGCGGTCGAGGTCAAGGTGACCTTCCCGGCGGACTACCACGCCAAGGACCTGGCGGGCAAGGAGACCACCTTCGACGTCACGCTGAAGGCGGTGAAGGAATTCCACGAGCACCCGGTCAACGACGAACTGGCCCAGCACGAGGGACTGAAGGACCTCGATGAACTGCGTAAGGCCCTGCGCAGCCGCATCGAGGAGGAATTCGCCCAGGCGTCGCGCCAGCGGCTGAAGCGGGTTCTGCTCGACGCGTTGGACGAGACCCACAAGTTCGAGGTGCCGTCCGCGCTGCTCGAGGGCGAGTTCGCCGCGATCTGGAAGTCCCTGGAAGAGGCCAAGGCCAACGGCACCCTCGATCCCTCCGACGTGGACAAGTCCGAGGAGGCGCTCAAGGAAGAGTATCAGGCGATCGCCGAGCGCCGCGTGCGCCTCGGCCTGCTGCTCGCCGAGATCGGCCGCATCAACAATATCCAGGTGAGCAAGGAAGACCTGCAGCGTGCGGTGTTCCAGCAGGCGCGGCAGTTCCCGGGCCAGGAGCGGCAGGTCTTCGAATACTTCACCAAGAACCAGCAGGCGATGGAGCAATTGCAGGCGCCGTTGTTCGAGGAGAAGACCGTCGATTTCGTCCTCGAACTGGTGCAGCTGACCGACCGCGAAGTGTCGCCGCAGGAGTTGATGGCCGACCCGGACGAGGCCGAGGAAGCGCCGAAGAAGAAGGCTCCGGCGAAGAAAAAGCCCGCGGCCAAGGCCAAGGCGGCCGAGGAGCCGGAGGCGGAAAAGGCGGAAAAAGCCGAGAAGGCGCCCGCCAAGAAGCCGGCGAAGAAGAAGGCCAAGGCCGAGGAATAAGCTTTGCATGCAAAGGCATGCATAAAGCCGCGGCGCCCGGAGGCCTCCTCCGGGCGCTGTTTTTTCCGGCCTTGCAAGCGCCGCCGAAAAGCGGATATGTCCTAGAGGCAGAGTTTTTCCAAATCCGATCCAGAGAGGATTTCATGCGCGACCGTGACCCCATCGACATCTACAACAGCACCCTGATTCCGATGGTGGTGGAGCAGACCAGCCGCGGCGAGCGGTCCTACGACATCTTCTCCCGCCTGCTCAAGGAGCGCATCGTCTTCCTCACCGGCGGCGTCAACGACGAGGTGGCGAGCCTGATCTGCGCGCAGCTGCTGTTCCTGGAATCGGAGAACCCGAGCAAGGACATCTCGTTCTACATCAACTCGCCGGGCGGCGTGGTGACCTCGGGCCTCGCCATTTTCGACACCATGCGCTACATCCGCTGCGGGGTGTCCACGGTGTGCATGGGGCAGGCGGCCTCCATGGGCTCGTTCCTGCTCGCCGCCGGAACCAAGGGCAAGCGCTTCGCCCTGCCGAATTCGCGGATAATGATCCACCAGCCCTCGGGCGGCTTCCAGGGCCAGGCGGCGGACATCGAGATCCAGGCGCGCGAGATTCTCGAACTGCGCGGTCGCCTCAATGCGCTCTACGCCGGGTTCACCGGCCAGGACATCGCCACCATCGAGAAGGCGATGGACCGCGACAACTATATGACCGCGGAAGCGGCAAAAGCCTTCGGTTTGGTCGATGACGTGGTGGCGGAACGCCCGGCTTCGGCCGACGGCAAAACCGCTTCCTGATCGGGAGAACGGCATAATCTCCGGCCCGTACCGGTGACGTTTTGGTGAATCGCCCCTACCTATGGTGCGTGAGGGGCGGATATCCGCCGGATCGGCACGGGATTTGCGGGTTGTTCGGTGCGTGGTTGTCCGGCTAGGATGACGCGCGGCAAGGCCGCCCAAGGATCCGGACCGGGTCCGCGGGCGACGCGAAGGCAGGAGTAAGGGATGGTCAAGTCCTCTGGCGGCGACTCGAAGAACACGCTCTATTGCTCGTTCTGCGGCAAAAGCCAGCACGAGGTGCGCAAGCTCATCGCCGGGCCGACGGTGTTCATCTGCGACGAGTGCGTCGAACTGTGCATGGACATCATCCGCGAGGAGAACAAGTCGAACCTGGTGCGCTCGCGCGACGGGGTGCCGACGCCGCTCGACATCATGGCGGTGCTCGACGACTACGTGATCGGGCAGAAGCACGCGAAGAAGGTTCTCGCGGTGGCGGTGCACAACCACTACAAGCGCCTGGCGCACGCCGCGAAGAACAACGACGTCGAGCTGTCGAAGTCCAACATTCTGCTGATCGGCCCCACCGGCTGCGGCAAGACCCTGTTGGCGCAGACGCTGGCGCGCATTCTCGACGTGCCGTTCACCATGGCGGACGCCACCACGCTCACCGAGGCGGGCTACGTCGGCGAGGACGTGGAGAACATCATCCTCAAGCTGTTGCAGGCCGCGGACTACAACGTCGAGCGGGCGCAGCGCGGCATCGTCTACATCGACGAGATCGACAAGATCTCCCGCAAGTCCGACAACCCCTCGATCACCCGCGACGTCTCGGGCGAGGGCGTGCAGCAGGCGCTGTTGAAGATCATGGAAGGCACCGTCGCCTCGGTGCCGCCGCAGGGCGGGCGCAAGCACCCGCAGCAGGAATTCCTGCAGGTGGACACCACCAACATCCTGTTCATCTGCGGCGGCGCGTTCGCCGGGCTGGAAAAGGTGATCGGCCAGCGCAACCAGGGCACCTCCATCGGCTTCGGCGCCGACGTGAAGAGCCCGGAGGAGCGCCGCTCCGGCGAAATCCTCAAGGGCGTGGAACCGGAGGACCTGCTGAAGTACGGCCTGATTCCGGAATTCGTCGGCCGCCTGCCGGTGATCGCGACGCTGGAGGACCTGGACGAAGAGGCGCTGATCGAGATTCTCACCAAGCCGAAGAACGCCCTGGTGAAGCAGTATCAGCGGCTGTTCGAGATGGAGAACGTTTCCCTGTCGTTCAAGGAGGACGCGCTTACCGCGATCGCGCACAAGGCGATCGCGCGCAAGACCGGCGCGCGCGGCCTGCGCTCGATCATGGAGGGCATCCTGCTCGAAACCATGTTCGACCTGCCGAGCCAGAACGGCATCGAGGAAGTCGTGGTGAACAAGGACGTGGTGGAGGATTCCTCCAAGCCGCTGTTCATCTACGGCGAGCGCAAGGACGAGATGGGCTCCAGCGCCTGAGCGCGCTTTGCGGCGGCCGGGGGTTGACCGGGCCGCCGCCGCCCCATAGTTCTTGCGTCTGAGGGCATTCGCCCGTCACGTATCAAACGAGGACGTATGTTGACCGAATCCAGTGGAAACGCCTTTCCTGTCTTGCCGTTGCGCGACATCGTGGTGTTTCCCCACATGATCGTGCCGCTGTTCGTCGGCCGCGAGAAGTCGGTGCTGGCGCTCGAGGAGGTGATGCGCGAGGACAAGCAGATTCTGCTGGTCGCGCAGAAGGACGCCACCCAGGACGACCCGGGCGCCGACGACATCTTCGGCGTCGGCACGCTCAGCACCGTTCTGCAACTGCTGAAGCTGCCCGACGGCACGGTGAAGGTGCTGGTGGAGGGCGGCAAGCGTGCGCGGATTTCCCGCTTCGTCGAGGGCAAGCCCTATTTCGAGGCGGCGTCGGCGACGCTCGACGACGAATGGGGCGACGAGCAGGAGACCGAGGCTCTGGCCCGCTCCGTGGTCTCCCAGTTCGACCAGTACATCAAGCTCAACAAGAAGATCCCCCCCGAGGTGATGGTCTCGATCAACCAGATCGACGACCCCTCGAAGCTCGGCGACACCGTGGCCTCGCACCTGCAGATCAAGATTTCCGAGAAGCAGGAGCTGCTGGAGGTCACCTCGGTGCACGACCGCCTGGAGAGGGTCTACGCCTTCATGGAGTCCGAGATCGGCGTGCTCCAGGTGGAAAAGAAGATCAGGAGCCGCGTCAAGCGCCAGATGGAGAAGACGCAGCGCGAGTACTACCTGAACGAACAGCTCAAGGCGATCCAGAAGGAACTGGGCGAAACCGACGACGGCCGCGACGAGATCACCGAACTCGAGGAGCGCATCGAGAAGACCAAGCTCTCCAAGGAGGCGCGGGAGAAGGCCAACGCCGAGCTGAAGAAGCTCCGCAACATGAGCCCGATGTCCGCCGAGGCGACGGTGGTGCGCAACTACCTCGACTGGATGCTCTCCCTGCCGTGGAAGAAGCGCTCCCGCGTCAAGCAGGACCTGAGGTGGGCGGAGGCGGTGCTCAACGAGGAGCACTACGGCCTCGACAAGGTCAAGGAACGCATTCTCGAATACCTCGCGGTGCAGCAGCGCACCCAGAAGGTCAAAGGCCCGATCCTCTGCCTGGTCGGCCCGCCCGGCGTCGGCAAGACCTCGCTCGGCAAGTCGATCGCCCGGGCGACCGGGCGCAACTTCGTGCGCGTGTCGCTCGGCGGCATGCGCGACGAGGCGGAAATCCGCGGCCACCGCCGCACCTACATCGGCTCGATGCCGGGCAAGGTGGTGCAGGGGATGAAGAAGGCGGGAACCTCCAACCCGCTGTTCCTGCTCGACGAAGTGGACAAGGTCGGCGCCGACTGGCGCGGCGATCCGGCTTCGGCGCTTTTGGAAGTGCTGGACCCGGAGCAGAACGTCGCCTTCAACGACCTCTATCTGGAAGTGGACTACGACCTCTCCGACGTGATGTTCGTGACCACCGCGAACACCCTGCGCATGCCGCAGCCGCTGCTGGACCGCATGGAGATCATCCGGCTTTCGGGCTACACCGAGGACGAGAAGGTGGAAATCGCCAAGCGCCACCTGGTCGAAAAGCAGCTCAAGGCCAACGGCCTGAAGACCGGCGAGTGGTCGATTTCCGACGATGCGCTGAAGGACCTCATCCGCTACTACACGCGCGAGGCCGGGGTGCGCAATCTCGAGCGCGAACTCGCCAATCTGACCCGCAAGGCGACCAAGGAAATTCTCACCAAGAACACCAAGAAAATCTCCGTAACCCGCCGCAATCTCGATAAATATGCCGGCGTGCGCCGCTTCCGCTATGGCGAGGCGGAGCTCGAGGACATGGTCGGTGCGGTGACCGGGTTGGCCTGGACCGAGGTGGGCGGCGAATTGCTCACCATCGAATCCGTGCTGATGCCGGGCAAGGGCGCGGTCACGCTCACCGGACAGCTCGGCGACGTGATGAAGGAATCGATCCAGGCGGCGCGTTCGTTCGTGCGGTCGCGTTCGCCGCTGCTCGGCATCAAGCCGACGCTGTTCGAGAAGAAGGACATCCACGTGCACGTGCCCGAGGGCGCAACGCCGAAAGACGGTCCCTCGGCGGGCGTCGCCATGGTCACCTCCATCGTTTCCGCGCTTACCGGCATTCCGGTGCGCAGGGATGTGGCGATGACCGGCGAGATTACGCTGCGCGGCCGCGTGCTCGCCATCGGCGGGTTGAAGGAAAAGCTGCTGGCGGCGCTGCGCGGCGGCATCAAAACGGTGCTGATCCCCGAGGAGAACGAGAAGGACCTGACGGAGATTCCCGACAACGTGAAGCGCGGGATGAAGATCATCCCGGTTTCCACGGCCGACGAAGTGCTGAGCCACGCCCTGGTGCGCGAGCCGGTTCCGATCGAATGGGATGAAACCGCCGACGAAGCGATGGCAAAAATCGCCCCTCCCGCCGATAATGACGATACCGTGCTGACTCATTAGTTGCGGCGGCTTCGCTCCGGGATGACAGAGAAAAGGCGGTTTATTTACCGCCTTTTCTTTGTATGGTTCAAGGATGTCCATATATTGCCGTATTTCATGGACGAATTCTTGGAAAGGTTGAGGCGTTGTCTTGTGACGATCATCACAGCCAGGCAGCTTTCGGTGGCGTAGGAGGCGGGGGGCGTATCCTGTCAACCCCGCAATTGAGAGGAAAACTGCGCTTCTTCCGTTGACGGCTCGATCAGATGCGTTCTACACTGCGCGCCGTCGGGTTGATCGAATGTTTACAAATCCAATAAAATTGGGTCTAGCATAAGGGGTCTTGCCGTGAATAAGAATGATCTCGTTGCTGCTGTCGCGGCGCAAGCGGATGTCTCCAAAACGGATGCCGCCAAGGCCGTGGACGCCGTGTTCCAGGCGATTACCGAAGCCTTGCAGAAGAATGACGAGGTTCGCCTCGTCGGTTTCGGTACTTTCAGCGTCGCCGAGCGCGCCGCCACCGAGGGTCGCAACCCCCGGACTGGCGCCAAGATCACCATCCCTGCTTCCAAGCAGCCGAAATTCAAGGCCGGCAAGGGTCTGAAGGACGCTGTGAACTAAGCAGTCTTGGGTTCAGGACAAAGCCGGTCGCGCGCCTCGCGGCCGGCTTTTCTCGTCTTGAACCTTGCGGGCGGTTAGCTCAGCTGGGAGAGCGACTGGTTTACACCCAGTAGGTCGGCGGTTCGATCCCGTCACCGCCCACCACCCTACGCCTTCGGCTTCGGGTGGCAGGCCACCCCGGAGCGTCAGCGGAGGGGTGGGCTGCCACCCGAACAGGAAACATGTAGGGTGTCTCCCGAAGCCTTGGCGTAGGGAGACTGGCACACCAAGGCACCTTGCTTTTTCCCATCTCCAGTAGCAGGCCACCCCGGAGCGTCAGTGGAGGGGTGGTCAACTCCGCATTGCGACCGCGGCGCCTGCGCCGATCAGGGTCGCGCCGGCGCCGCGGTGCATCCAGCGGCTCAGCGCCGGGTTGCGCAGGCCATGGCCCGCGCGCGCCGCCAGGGCGGCATAGGTCAACATCACGCCGCCGACCACGGTGAAGATCACCCCCACCAGCCCCGCCGCGCCCCACACGTTGACCGTGGTGAGGTCGATGAAGGTGGGCAGGAAGGCCAGATAGAACAGGATGGTCTTGGGGTTGCCGAGGGTGAGCAGGAAGCCCGCGGCGAACATCCGCCGCGACGGCGCGGGCGGCTGCGCGGTTTCCTCCCTGGCGGAGAAACTTGCGTGGATCATCCGCCCGCCCATGACGACGAGAGCCGCCGCCGCGACGATGCGGATGGCGGAGAAGACGTCGCCGAAGGCGTGCGCCACCGCCGACCAGCCGGTCAGCGCGGCGAGGAAATAGGCGGTGTCGCCGAGAACGATGCCCAACGCCATCGCCGCCGCATCGCGGAAGCCGCGGGCCATGGCGCGCGAGACGATGGCGAACACTGCGGGGCCGGGCGTCGCCGCGGCGATGGACAGCGCCACGGCCATGGCGAGAAGCGTATGAGTTTCCATGCCCCGGTTTCCTTGTGCGGGAGTGTCCGGGGCAGTGTGGCGCTTCGCGCCGGGGCAGGCAAGGCCTGCGCTACTTGAACGCCACGCCGGGCGCGAACCCGAACTTCTTGAGAACCATCGCCAGCGGGCAGAAGCCGGTGACGGAGGCCTGCATCAGGTTGAGGCCGACGAACCCGGACAGCAGCAGCCAGTAGGGGCTGGCCAGATAGGCGAGAATCGAGGCGGCGAAAACCACGCCACCGGCGAACAGCAGGACCACGCGGTCGATGCTCATGACGGGACTCCTTGGATCGTATGGCGCGATGCCATAACATTAGAGACTTCGAATATAATAAGCGGTTTTCCTTCGTCAAGACCGGGGCGGCGCTTTCCCACAGCCTCGGCGGCATGCAGCGCTCGGAAAGAGTCGAAATGGGGCCTCGGCGGGTTGAATTCCTGGGTTTGTTGTCCATGTCCTGTATCGGACGCGGTGGTGTATTTTGGTGAATGTTTCGAGGCGTTTGCGTATAACTATGGATATATTCTCGCCGGTCTTGCGGTCACCGCATCCGATCCTACCCGCGGGTAGGACAAAGCGGGTGGGTTCCGATCTCACCTTCATGCCTTTCTTGACACTTAGATACCCGCGGGATTACATGCTGTGGCGACGGCTGGAACGTAGACCGAAAGTCATGGGCACCACGTCGTCGTGGCGGCCGGTCGGCGCCGTGACGACGGTGCTGTTTCCCCATTCGCGTTTGTGGGCGTACACTCGCCGGAAACCGGCGGGCGGTGCGTCCGGTGCGCGTGCCGCCGTTGCGACGACTCTACGGTGAAGGGGCAGAACTCATGGACGAGCTCTTGCGGGAATACCTGCCGATCCTGGTGTTCATCGGCGTAGCCCTCGGCATGGCCGGGGTGATGGTGGTGGCCTCCTACGTGGTGGCGCGGCAGAATCCCGATACCGAGAAGGTCTCCGCCTACGAGTGCGGATTCGACCCCTTCGACGACGCGCGGGCGCGTTTCGAGGTGCGGTTCTACCTGGTCTCCATTCTCTTCATCATCTTCGATCTGGAGGCCGCCTTTTTGTTCCCCTGGGCCGTGGTGTTGAACCGCATCGGGATTTTCGGCCTGGCGTCCATGCTGGTGTTCCTTGGCGTTCTGACGGTCGGGTTCATCTATGAGTGGCGCAAGGGGGCTCTGGAATGGGAGTGAGGTCATGAACGGCGGCGAGGCGCACAACCCGGTCCTTTCCGGACCCGAGATTCCCGAGGGCCTGACCCAGGACGAGATGCTGGGGCTGGTCGGCGAGGAGTTGTCCAACCGCGGCTTCGTTCTGGCGAAGCTCGACGATCTGCTCAACTGGGCGCGCACCGGCTCGATGTGGCCGATGACCTTCGGCCTCGCCTGCTGCGCCATCGAGATGATCCACACCGGCTGTTCGCGCTACGATCTCGACCGTTTCGGCATCGTCTTCCGCCCCAGCCCGCGCCAGGCCGACGTGATGATCGTCGCGGGCACGCTGACCAACAAGATGGCGCCCGCCCTGCGCCGCGTCTACGACCAGATGGCGGAGCCGCGCTGGGTGATCTCCATGGGCAGTTGCGCCAACGGCGGCGGCTATTACCACTATTCCTATTCCGTCGTGCGCGGCTGCGACCGCATCGTGCCGGTGGATGTCTACGTGCCCGGCTGTCCGCCGACCGCGGAGGCGCTGCTCTACGGCATTCTCCAATTGCAGAAGAAGATCCGCCGCAGCCGCACCCTGTCGCGCTGATCCGCCGCTTTCGCCTCTTGCACGGAACCTGAAACGATGACCGACGCATTTGCCGAAACCCGCCGCAGCGCCCACCAGGAAGTGGGCGACCATATCGAGGCCATGCTGGGCGAGCATGTGGACGAGGTCGCGCTCCTCGGCGACGAACTGGTGGTGCGCGCCAAGCCGCAGAGCATCGTGCCGCTTCTGATGTTCCTGCGCGACGACGGCGTCTGCCTGTTCAAGCAGCTGATGGATGTCTGCGGCGTCGATTGGCCGGACCGCATGCCGCGTTTCGATGTGGTCTATAACCTGTTGTCGATGAAGCACAATCTGCGCGTGCGCATCGTCGTGCCGGTGGAGGAGGGGGGCGCGGTCCCCTCGGTGGTGGAGATATTCCCCTCCGCCGGATGGTTCGAGCGCGAGACCTACGACATGTACGGCATCCGCTTCGACGGGCATCCCGACCTGCGGCGCATTCTCACCGATTACGGCTTCGAGGGGTATCCCCTGCGCAAGGACTTCCCGCTCAGCGGGTTCGTCGAGGTGCGCTACGACGACGGCCAGAAGCGCGTCGTCTACGAGCCGGTCAAGCTGACCCAGGAATTCCGCACCTTCGACAACCTCAGCCCCTGGCAGGGGCCGGAGCTGGAGCGCGTCGCCAAGGCACTGCCCGGCGACGAGAAGGCGACGGGCGGGAAAGAGTAGGGGGACCCGGAATCATGGCCGAGACACGCAGCGAAACCTTCACCATGAACTTCGGGCCGCAGCACCCGGCGACGCACGGCGTGCTGCGACTGGTGCTGGACCTCTCGGGCGAGGTGGTGGAACGCGCCGACCCGCACATCGGGTTGTTGCACCGCGGCACCGAAAAGCTGATCGAATACAAGACCTACATGCAGGCGCTGCCGTATTTCGACCGCCTCGACTACACCTCGCCGATGAGCGAGGAGCACGGCTTCGCCCTGGCGGTGGAGAAGCTGCTGGGCATCGAGGCGCCGCCGCGCGCCCAGTACATCCGCGCGATGTATGCGGAGATCACCCGCGTTCTCAACCACATCCTCAACCTCACCTCGTATGCCATGGATGTCGGCGCGATGACGCCGATCCTCTGGGGCTTCGAAATCCGCGAGCGCGGCATGGAACTCTACGAGCGTGCCTCCGGCGCGCGCATGCACGCCAATTACTTCCGCCCCGGCGGCGTCGCCTGCGACCTGCCCGCGGGTCTGACCGACCGCATCGCGGTGTGGTGCGACGAGGCCTCCGCCTTCATCGTCGATATGGAGCGCATGCTCACCGGCAACCGCATCTTCCGCCAGCGCACCGTCGATATCGGGGTGATCGACGAAGAGGACGCCATCGCCTGGGGGTTCTCCGGGCCGTGCCTGCGCGCCTCGGGCGTGCCGTGGGATTTGCGCAAGGCGCAGCCCTACGACTGCTATGCCGACCTCGACTTCGACATTCCGGTGGGCAAGAACGGCGACTGCTTCGACCGCTATCTGGTGCGCGTCGAGGAGATGCGGCAGTCGATCCGCATCATCCGCCAGTGCCTGCAAAAGCTCCCCGGCGGCCCGGTGAAGGTGGACGACCACAAGATTTCCCCGCCGCCGCGCGCCGAGATGAAGCGCTCGATGGAGGCGCTGATCCACCACTTCAAGCTGTTCACCGAGGGCTACCACGTGCCCGCGGGCGAGACCTACTCCGCGGTCGAGGCGCCGAAGGGCGAGTTCGCGGTGTACCTGATCTCCGACGGCACCAACCGGCCGTACCGCTGCCACATCCGCTCCCCGGGGTTCGCCCACCTGCAGGCGACGGACAAGCTGTCGAAAGGGCACATGCTCGCCGACATGACGGCGATCATCGGGTCCCTGGATATCGTGTTCGGGGAGATCGACCGATGAGCGAGACCTACCACGTGGAGACGATCGAGACCGTGGAAACGCCGGAAACCTTCGCCTTCACGGCGGAAAACCGGAAGCGGGCGGAGGCGGTGATCGCCAAGTACCCGGCGGGGCGGCAGCGTTCCGCGGTGATGCCGCTTCTCGACCTGGCGCAGCGCCAGGCGGGCTGGCTTTCGCGCGACGCCATGGATTGCGTCGCCGGGATGCTGGGCATGCCGCCGATCAAGGTGTACGAGGTGGCCACCTTCTACACTATGTACAACCTGAAGCCGGTGGGCAGGCTGCACGTGCAGATCTGCACCAACATCTCGTGCTGGCTGCGCGGCGCGCCGGAAATCGTGCGCGCGGCCAAGGACGTGCTCGGCGTGGCGTTCGGCGAAACCACCGCGGACGGAGCGGCGACGCTCTCCGAGGTGGAATGCCTGGGCGCGTGCGCCAACGCGCCGGTGATGCAGGTCAACGACGACCTTTACGAGGACCTCACCTACGACACCGCCAAGGCGGTGCTGGAGGCGCTGTTGAAGGGCGAGGCCCCGCCCTTCGGTTCGCAGACCGGGCGGCGCGGCTCGTGCCCGTGCAAGGGCGCGACGACTCTCAAGGAGCTGGCCGGCGAGCATGCGGCCGCGGAGTCCGCGCCCGCCCCCAAGGCCAAGACGGCGAAATCCGCCAAAGCCGGGAAGGAGACGAGCTGATGCTGCGCGACGAAGACCGCATCTACACCAATCTCTACGGCTTTCAGCCCTGGGCGCTCAAGGCGGCGAAGAAGCGCGGCGACTGGGACGGCACCAAGGCGATCCTGGAGAAGGGGCGCGACTGGATCGTCGGCGAAATGAAGGCCGCGGGCCTGCGCGGCCGCGGCGGAGCAGGGTTCTCGGCGGGGTTGAAGTGGTCGTTCATGCCGAAGGGCGAGGGGCCGCTGCCGCACTACCTGGTGGTCAACGCCGACGAGGGCGAGCCCGGCACCTGCAAGGACCGCGACATCCTGCGCCACGAACCGCACAAGCTGGTGGAAGGCTGCCTGATCGCCGGTTTCGCCATCGGCGCGCATGCCGCCTACATCTATGTGCGCGGCGAATACTACAACGAAACCAAAGTTTTGCAGGAGGCGATCGACGAGGCCTACGCCGCCGGTCTGCTCGGCCCCAACGCCTGCAAGAGCGGCTGGGCGATGGATGTCTACATCCACCGCGGCATGGGGGCCTATATCTGCGGCGAGGAAAGCGCCCTGATCCAGAGCCTGGAAGGCAAGAAGGGCCAGCCGCGCGCCAAGCCGCCGTTCCCGGCGGGGGTGGGCGTGTGGGGCTGCCCGACCACGGTGAACAATGTCGAGACCATCGCCGACGTGCCCACCGTGCTGCGCCGCGGCGCGGCGTGGTTCGCCGACCTCGGGCCGGAAAACAACAACGGCACCAAGATCTTCTGCATCTCCGGCCACGTCGAGACGCCGTGCTGCGTCGAGGAGGAGATGGGCATTCCGCTCAAGGAGCTTCTGAAGAAGCACGCGGGCGGGGTGCGCGGCGGCTGGGACAACCTGCTCGCGGTGATTCCCGGCGGTTCGTCCACGCCGATGATCCCCAAGGACGTCTGCGACGACGTGCACATGGACTTCGATTCGCTGCGCAACGTGCGCTCCGGCCTCGGCACCGCGGCGGTGATCGTGATGGACAAATCCACCGATCTGGTCGCCGCGATCACCCGGCTGGCGCGCTTCTACATGCACGAAAGCTGCGGCCAGTGCACGCCGTGCCGCGAGGGCACCGGCTGGCTGTGGCGCACCATGGTGCGCATGGAGAAGGGCGAGGCGACGGTAGCGGAGATCGACCAACTGCTGGAGGTCACCCGCCAGATCGAGGGCCACACCATCTGTGCGCTCGGCGATGCGGCGGCCTGGCCGATCCAGGGGCTGTTCCGCCACTTCCGCCCGGAAATCGAAAAACGCATCGCCGCCCGCCGGGCGGACGCGAAGCATCGCGCCGCGTAGGAGACTGAGAATGCCGAAACTGACCATCGACGGATTGGAAGTCGAAGTCCCGGCCGGCACGTCGGTTTTGCAGGCGGCGGAAGAGCTGGGTATCGAGATTCCGCGGTTCTGCTACCACCCGCGCCTGCCGGTGGCGGCCAACTGCCGGATGTGCCTGGTGGAAATCGAGAAGGTGCCGAAGCCGGTGGCCTCGTGCGCGCAGCCCGTGGGCGAGGGGATGGTGGTGAAGACCAACTCCCCGGCGGCCTTGCAGGCGCGCAAGAACGTGATGGAACTGCTGCTGATCAACCACCCGCTCGACTGCCCGATCTGCGACCAGGGCGGCGAGTGCGACCTGCAGGACCAGGCGGTGGCCTACGGCAAGGACAAGGGCCGCTACATCGAGGAAAAGCGCGCGGTGACCGAAAAATACCTCGGCCCGCTGATCAAGACCGCGATGACGCGCTGCATCCACTGCACCCGTTGCGTCCGCTTCCTCACCGAGATCGCAGGCGTGCCGGAACTCGGCATGGTCAACCGCGGCGAACACGCCGAGATCACCACCTACGTGGAGCGGGCGCTCACCTCCGAGCTTTCCGGCAACATCGTCGATCTCTGCCCGGTCGGCGCGCTGACCAGCAAGCCCTACGCCTTCACCGCGCGGCCGTGGGAGTTGAAGAAGACCGAATCCATCGACGTGCTCGACGCGGTGGGCAGCAACATCCGCATCGATACCCGCGGCAACCAGGTGATGCGCGTGCTGCCGCGCCTGCACGAGGACGTCAACGAGGAGTGGCTGGGCGACAAGAGCCGCGCCGCCATCGACGGCCTGGCGAAACGCCGCCTCGACACCCCCTACGTGCGCCGCGACGGCCAGCTCCGCCCGGCGACCTGGGCCGAGGCCTTCGCCGCCATCGAGGCCGGGCTCTCCGGCCTCAAGGGGGCGGAGATCGCCGCGATCGCGGGCGACCTGGCGGACGCCGAGTCGATGTTCGCGCTCAAACTGCTGATGCAGGCCCTGGGCTCGCCCAACCTCGATTGCCGTCAGGACGGCGCGGCCCTGGACCCCAAGGTTTCCGCCTCCTGGCGCTTCAACACCGGCATCGCCGGGATCGAGCAGGCCGACGCGCTGTTGATCGTCGGCTCCAACCCGCGCATCGAGGCCCCGGTGCTCAACGCGCGCATCCGCAAGCGGGTCCTCAAGGGCGGCTTCAAGGTCGCCACCGTCGGCGTCAAGACGGACCTCACCTACGCGGCGCAGCACCTCGGCGACGGCGTGGAGGCGTTTCAGGCGGTGGTGGACGGCGAGAACCCGTTCTTCGACGTGCTGAAGACCGCGGAACGCCCGATGATCGTTCTCGGCATGGGCGCGCTCGCCCGCGCCGACGGCGCGCGCATCCTCGGCGCGGCGCGGCACCTGGCGGAGAAGGCGGGCCTGGTCAAGGACGGCTGGAACGGCTTCAACGTGCTGCACACCGCGGCGGCGCGGGTCGGCGGCCTGGAGATCGGCTTCGTGCCCGGCAAGGGCGGCCTCGACACCCGCGGCATCCTCAAGGCCGCGGCGGCCGGCAAGGTGAAGGCGGTGTGGCTCTTGGGCGCGGATCAACTGCCGACCAATCCGCTCGATTCCGCCTTCGTGATCTATCAGGGCCATCATGGCGATGTCGGCGCGCAGGTGGCGGACGTGATCCTGCCCGGCGCGGCCTATACCGAGAAGGACGGCACCTACGTCAACACCGAAGGCCGGGTGCAGCGCGCGCAGCGCGCGGTGTTCCCCCCCGGCGAGGCGCGCGAGGACTGGAAGATCCTGCGCGCCGCCTCCGAAGTGCTGGGCCACGTGCTGCCCTTCGACAGCCTGGATGCGCTGCGCGATGCGCTCGCCGCCGCCGTGCCCGCGTTCGCCACGCCGGACGCCGCGGCGCCCGGGGCCTGGGGCGACTTCGGCGAGGCGGGCGCTCTCGACGCCGCGCTCGGGCCGCTCGGCTCGGCGGTGTCCAACTACTACATGACCGACCCGATCAGCCGCGCCTCGCCGACGATGGCGGCGTGCACGCTGGAGATCATCGAGGCCGGAAACGCGAGGACGGGGACCCATGGCTGAGTTCTGGACCGATTTTCTCTGGCCGCTGATCCTCATCCTGGTGAAGATCCTGGCCTTCATCCTGCCGCTGCTGCTGGCCGTGGCCTATCTCACCTATGCCGAACGCAAGGTCATCGCCGCGATGCACCTGCGCAAGGGCCCCAACGTCGTCGGCCCCTTCGGTCTGCTGCAACCGATGGCCGACGGCCTCAAGCTGTTCATCAAGGAAACCGTGGTGCCCACCGGGGCCAACCCGGTGGTGTTCCTGATGGCGCCGGTGGTCACCTTCACCCTGGCGCTGGTCGGCTGGGCGGTGATCCCGGTTTCCGAGGGCTGGGTGGTCGCCGACATCAACGTCGGCATCCTCTACCTCTTCGCGGTGTCCTCGCTCGGCATCTACGGCATCATCATGGCGGGCTGGGCGTCGAACTCGAAGTACGCCTTCCTCGGCGGACTGCGCTCCGCCGCGCAGATGGTCTCCTACGAGGTCTCGATCGGCTTCATCATCGTCACCGTGCTGCTCTCCGCCGGTTCGCTCAACCTCTCGCAGATCGTGCGGGCGCAGAGCGGCCTGTGGTACTGCATCCCGCACTTCCCGATGTTCGTGCTGTTCCTCATCTCCGCCCTGGCGGAGACCAACCGCACCCCCTTCGACCTGCCGGAAGCGGAATCCGAACTGGTGGGCGGCTACAACACCGAATACTCGGCGATGACCTTCGCCATGTTCTTCCTCGGCGAATACGCCAACATGATCCTGATGAGCAGCCTCTGCGTCATCCTCTTCCTCGGCGGCTGGCTGCCGCCGATCGCGGTGGCGCCGTTCACCTGGATTCCCGGGGTGATCTGGTTCGCGCTCAAGGTTTCGGCGGTGTTGTTCTTCTATCTGTGGGCGCGCGCCACCCTGCCGCGCTACCGCTACGACCAGCTGATGCGCCTGGGCTGGAAGGTGTTCCTGCCGATGTCGCTGGGCTGGGTGGTGATCACCGCGGTGGCGTTGCACCTGTTCGGCTGGCTGCCGCCCCGGGCGTAAAAGGAGAGAGCGAAAGATGACGACCTTGGACCGCACGCTGCGCTCGTTCCTGCTGACGGAACTCGTCTCCGGCTTCGCCCTGACGCTGAAGTACATGTTCAAGCCGAAGGTGACGCTGAACTACCCCTACGAGAAGGGGCCGCTTTCCCCGCGCTTCCGCGGCGAGCACGCGCTGCGCCGCTACCCGAGCGGCGAGGAACGCTGCATCGCCTGCAAGCTGTGCGAGGCGATCTGCCCCGCCCAGGCGATCACCATCGAGGCGGAACCCCGCGCCGACGGCAGCCGCCGCACCACGCGCTACGACATCGACATGACGAAGTGCATCTACTGCGGCCTCTGCCAGGAGGCCTGCCCGGTGGACGCCATCGTCGAGGGGCCGAACTTCGAGTTCGCCACCGAACGCCGCGCCGAAATGATCTATTCCAAGCAGAAGCTCCTGGACAATGGCGACCGCTGGGAAGCCGAACTCGCCATGCGCCAGGAAGCGGACGCGCCGTACCGTTGAAGAGAAGTGTGAATAAACCCATGCAACGGACTGAAGACATGTTCATCTGGGGGAAGACAAACGCGCCGTCCGGCGTGCGCCATCCCGTCCTGTCCAGGGGAGGCCTCGGCAAATGACCGCCTTCGTATTCTACCTCTTCGCGGCGCTTGCGATCGCCTCCGGCGCGATGGTGGTGACCGCCAGGAACCCGGTGCACTCGGTGCTGTTCCTCATTCTCACCTTCTTCAACGTCGCGGGGCTGTTCATCCTTCTCGGGGCGGAGTTCGTGGCGATGATCATGGTCATCGTCTACGTCGGCGCGGTCGCCGTGCTCTTCCTCTTCGTGGTGATGATGCTCGATATCCACGCGGTGACGCTGCGCGAGGGCTTCACCAAGATCTTGCCGGTGGGCGCGGTGGTCGCCCTGGTGCTGTTCGTCGAACTCGCCCTGGTGTTCGGCACCTGGCTGATGGCGCCGGACCTCGACGCGGTGCGCGGCGCGCCCACCCCGGCGGTGGGCGAGCTTTCCAACACCCAGGCGATCGGCGCGGTGCTCTACACCGACTACGTCTACCTCTTCCAACTGGCGGGCATCGTGCTGCTGGTCGGCATGATCGGCTCGATCATGCTGACCCTGCGCGCCCGCGTCGGGGTGAAGCGGCAGAACCCGCGCACCCAGGCGAACCGCCCGCTGGAGGACTGCATCGAGGTGAAGAAAGTCGCGACGGGGAAGGGGGTCTGACGCCATGACCATCGGATTGACGCACTACCTCACCGTCGCCGCCATCCTCTTCACCCTGGGGGTGTTCGGCATCTTCCTGAACCGCAAGAACGTCATCATCATCCTGATGTCGATCGAGCTGATGCTGCTCGCGGTGAACATCAACTTCGTCGCCTTTTCCGCCTTCCTGCACGACCTGGTGGGGCAGATCTTCGTGATGTTCGTGCTCACCGTCGCGGCGGCGGAGGCGGCGATCGGCCTGGCCATCCTGGTGGTGTTCTTCCGCAACCGCGGTTCGATCGAAGTCGAAGACATCAACGCGATGAAAGGCTGAGGACAGATCATGACCGTTGCGATTGTCTTTCTTCCTCTGCTGGGAGCCATCCTCGCCGGGCTGTTCGGCCGGTTTCTCGGGCGGCGCGGATCGCAGATCCTCACCTGCCTGCTGCTTGCGGTGTCCGCCCTCCTCAGCATTCCGCTGCTCTACAAGGTCGGCTTCGGCTCCGGCCCGTTCACCGTGGTGCTGCTCGACTGGATTCACGTCGGCACCTTCAACGTCTCCTGGGCGCTCAAGGTGGATACGCTGACCGCGGTGATGCTGTTCACCGTGACGATGATCTCGGCGCTGGTGCACATCTATTCCATCGGCTACATGAGCCACGACCCCTCGGTGCCGCGCTTCATGTCGTACCTGTCGCTGTTCACCTTCTTCATGCTGATGCTGGTGACCGCCGACAACCTGGTGCAGATGTTCTTCGGCTGGGAGGGCGTGGGCCTCTCCTCCTATCTCCTGATCGGCTTCTGGAGCGACCGGCCCTCGGCCAACGCCGCGGCGATCAAGGCGTTCGTCGTCAACCGCGTCGGCGACTTCGGCTTCATGCTCGGCATCGCCGGGATCTACCTCTCCTTCGATTCCGCCCACCTCGACACCATCTTCGCCGCCGCGCCGGCGATGGCGGGGCAGAGCCTGCACCTCTTCGGCATGGATCTGCCGCTGATCACCACGCTGTGCCTGCTGCTCTTCCTCGGCGCGATGGGCAAATCGGCGCAGATCGGCTTGCACACCTGGCTGCCGGATGCGATGGAAGGCCCGACCCCGGTCTCCGCGCTGATCCATGCCGCCACCATGGTGACGGCGGGCGTGTTCATGGTGGCGCGGATGTCGCCGCTGTTCGAACTGAGCGAGGCGGCGCTTTCCACGGTGGCCTTCATCGGCGCGACCACCGCGATCTTCGCCGCCACCGTCGCCTGCACGCAGAACGACATCAAGAAGGTGATCGCGTATTCCACCTGCTCGCAGTTGGGCTACATGTTCTTCGCCCTCGGCGTCGGGGCGTATCCGGCGGCGATCTTCCATCTGATGACCCATGCCTTCTTCAAGGCGATGCTCTTCCTCGGCGCGGGCTCGGTGATCCACGCGATGTCCGACGAGCAGGACATGCGGCGCATGGGCGGCATCTGGAAGAACATCAAGGTCACCTACGCGATCATGTGGATCGGCTCCCTGTCGCTCGCCGGTCTGCCGGTGTTCGCCGGGTACTATTCCAAGGACATGATCCTCGAGGCCGCCTGGGGCGCGCACTCGGCGATCGGGCAGTATGCCTTCTGGATGGGCGCGGCCGCCGCGCTGCTCACCGCCTTCTACTCCTGGCGGCTGCTGTTCATGACCTTCCACGGCGCGCCGCGCGCCGACGAGAAGGTGATGGCGCACATCCACGAGTCGCCGCTGGTGATGCTGATCCCGCTCGGCCTGCTGGCGGTCGGCGCGGTGTTCGCGGGCATGGCGGGCTACGACGCCTTCGTCGGCGAGGACCGGATGCACTTCTGGAAGGCGGCGCTCGCGGTGGTCGGCCCCGATCCGATCGAGGCGGCGCATCACGTGGGCGAGGCGGTGAAGCTTCTGCCCGTGGTCATCGCGCTCGTCGGAATCGGCGTCGCCTATGCCTTCTACATGGCGCGGCCCGCCTGGCCGGGGCGTCTGGCAGCGATGCTGCCGGGGGTCTACCGGCTGCTGCTCAACAAATGGTACTTCGACGAAGCCTACGAGGCCCTGTTCATCCGGCCCGCCTTCGCGCTCGGCCGCATCCTGTGGAAGCAGGGCGACGTCGGCATCATCGACCGCCTGGGGCCGGATGGCGTGTCCTGGGCGGCGCGGCAGGTGGCGCGGCGCACGGCAAGGCTGCAGAGCGGCTACGTCTATCACTACGCGTTCGCCATGATCATCGGGCTGGCGGTGTTCGTGACGGCCTACGTCATCGGAATGGAAGGTTGAGGCGATGAACGAGTGGCCCCTTTTGAGCATCATCACCTTCCTGCCCTTGGTGGGGGTGGTCTTCATCCTGATGATCCGCGGCGACGAGGAGATCGTCACCCGCAACGCCCGTAACGTCGCGCTGCTCACCGCGGGGGCGACCTTCGTGATGTCGCTGTTCCTGTGGTTCGGCTTCGAGAACGGCACCGCGGAGTTCCAGTTCGCCGAACAGAACGACTGGCTGCCCGGCACCGGCATCTCCTACCACATGGGCGTGGACGGGCTTTCCGTGCTGTTCGTGCTGCTGTCCACCTTCCTCACCCCGATCTGCATCCTGGCGAGCTGGGAGTCGATCAAGACGCGGGTGAAGGAATACATGATCGCCTTCCTGATCCTCGAAACGATGATGGTCGGGATGTTCTGCGCGCTCGATTTCGTGCTGTTCTACGTGTTCTTCGAGGGCGTGCTGGTGCCGATGTTCATTCTCATCGGCGTCTGGGGCGGCTCGCGGCGCGTCTATGCGGCGTTCAAGTTCTTCCTCTACACCCTGGCCGGTTCGGTGCTGATGCTGGTGGCGCTTCTCGCCATGTTCATGGATGCGGGCACCACCGACATTCCGGCGCTCCTCGCCCACCACTTCGCGCCGGGGCTGCAGATGTGGCTGTTCCTCGCCATGCTCGCCTCCTTCGCGGTCAAGGTGCCGATGTGGCCGGTCCACACCTGGCTGCCGGATGCGCACGTGGAGGCGCCGACCGCGGGCTCGGTGATCCTGGCGGGCGTGCTGCTGAAAATGGGCGCCTACGGCTTCGTGCGCTTTTCGGTGCCGATGCTGCCGCAGGCGGCCGCCGAGTTCACGCCGCTGATCTACGGCCTCTCGGTGGTGGCGGTGATCTACACTTCGCTGGTCGCCCTGGTGCAGGAGGACATGAAGAAGCTGATCGCGTATTCCTCGGTCGCGCACATGGGCTTCGTCACCATCGGCATCTTCACCATGACCACCCAGGGCGTCACCGGCGCGCTCTACCAGATGCTCTCCCACGGCATCGTCGCGGGCGCGCTGTTCCTCTGCGTCGGGGTGGTCTACGACCGCCTGCATACCCGCGAGATCGCGCGCTACGGCGGCCTGTTGCACCGCATGCCGAAGTACGCGCTGGTATTCATGCTGTTCATGATGGCCTCGGTCGGCCTGCCCGGCACCTCGGGCTTCGTCGGCGAGCTTCTGGTCATCCTCGGCGCGTTCCAGGTCAACACTCCGGTCGCCGCGCTGATGTCCACCGGCCTGGTGCTCGGGGCGTGCTACATGCTCTACCTCTACCGCCGCATCATCTTCGGCAAGCTGGAGAAGGAAGACCTCAAGGCGCTGCCCGACATGAGCGGGCGCGAGGTCCTGATGTTCGCGCCGCTCGTCGTCGTGGTGCTGTGGATGGGAATCTATCCCATGCCGTTCCTGGACATGATGTCGGCATCCGTCGATAACCTGATCGCCAATTTCGAGACCGCGCGCGCCGCCGCCGAGACCGCGCCGGCGCTCCTGGCGCTGAACTGAGGGCGAGGAGAGGATGATGAGTGAACTTCCGAACCTGATCCCGGCTCTCCCCGAGATATTCCTCGCCTTGGCGGGCATGGCGCTCCTGATGCTCGGCGTGTTCCGCAAACGCGACGCGACGCGGCAGGTCGGCCATCTGGCGCTTGCGGCCTTCGCCGCCGCCGCGGTGCTGGCGCTGACGTTCGGCGGGCCGCGCCAGGTCACCTTCAACGGCCTGTTCATCACCGACGCGTTCGCGGTGTTCGCCAAGCTGATGGTGTTCGGCGCTTCGGCGGCGACGCTCATCCTCGCGCTCAAGTGGATGGAGCAGGAGAACGCGGCGCGCTTCGAGTTTCCGGTTCTGGTGGTGTTCGCGGTGCTCGGCATGTGCGCGATGATCAGCGCCAACGACTTCCTCTCCCTCTACATGGGACTGGAAACCCAAAGCCTGGCGCTCTACCTGATCGCCGCCTATCAGCGCGACGCCACGCGCTCCACCGAGGCGGGACTGAAGTATTTCGTCTTGGGCGCGCTCGCCTCCGGCCTCTTCCTCTACGGCGCGTCGCTGATCTACGGCTTCACCGGCACCACCAACTTCGACTCCCTGGCGCAGGGGTTCGAAGGGGCGGAGACGGTCTCCCCCGGCGTCGTCGTCGGCCTGGTGTTCATCATCTGCGCGCTCGCCTTCAAGGTCTCGGCGGTGCCGTTCCACATGTGGACGCCCGACGTCTACGAGGGCGCGCCGACCCCGGTCACCGCGTTCTTCTCGGTGGCGCCCAAGGTGGCGGCGCTCGCCCTGTTCCTGCGGGTGATGTCCGCGCCGTTCGGCGACCTCCTGGCGCAGTGGCAGCAGGTGATCGTGGCGATCTCGGTGGCCTCGATGATGCTCGGCGGCTTCGCCGCGATCGTCCAGACCAACATCAAGCGCCTGATGGCCTACAGCTCCATCGGCCACGTCGGCTATGCCCTGGTCGGCCTCGCGGTGGGCAGCGCCGAGGGCATCGGCGGGGTGCTGGTCTACATGACCATCTACCTGTTCATGAACGTCGGCACCTTCGCGGTGATCCTCTCGATGCGCGCCAACGGCCGCCTGGTGGAAGGGATCAACGACCTCTCCGGCCTGTCGAAAAACCGCCCGGTGATGGCGGCGGCGCTGGCGGTGATGATGTTCTCCATGGCGGGGATTCCGCCGTTCGCCGGCTTCTTCGGGAAGTTCTTCATCTTCAAGGCGGCGGTGGATGCGGGGCTGATCCCGCTCGCGGTGGTCGGCGTGCTGACCAGCGTGGTGGCGGCGTTCTACTACCTGCGCATCGTCAAGATCATCTACTTCGACGAGGCGGGCGACCAGTTCGAGCCGATGACCGCGCAGGCGCGGCTGGTGCTGGGCATCGCCAGCGTGTTCGTCGCGGTGTTCTTCCTCTTCCCGCTGCCGCAGATCGTGCTTGCGGCGGACACCGCGGCCAAGGCGCTGTTCGGGGGCTGAGGTGGAGAACAGCCACACCGTGGCGCTGCCCGCGGGCTGGCGGCTCTTCCGCCGCGGCACGGTGGGCAGCACCAATCGCGAAGCGCGCCTGCTTGCCGATGCGGGCGAGCCGGAAGGCGCGGTGGTCTGGGCCGACGCGCAGACCGAGGGCCGCGGCCGCCAGGACCGGGTGTGGGAAAGCGGCGGCGGCAATCTTCTGTTTTCGCTGATCGTGCGGCCGGAGTGCGGCCTGGCCGAGGCCGGGCAACTGAGTTTCCTCACCGCGGTGGCGCTTGCCGAGGCGGTCGCCGAGGTGGCGCCCGCGGTGCCGGTGACGTGCAAATGGCCGAACGACCTTCTCGGCGCGCACGGCAAGATCTCCGGCATCCTGCTGGAAGGCTGCCTGCCGAAGGGCGCTCTGCCGCCCGCGGTGGTGGTCGGCGTCGGCGTCAACATCGCCTGGCAGCCGGGCGAAGGGACGCTCTATCCCGCGTCCTCGCTCGCCCGCGAGGGGGCGGAGGTCTCCCGCGAGGCGGTTCTGGCCGCGTTTCTCGCGCGGTTTTCCGCCTGGCTTGCGCATTGGCGGGCGGAGGGGTTCGCCCCGCTGCGCGCCGCCTGGCTCGCCCGCGCGCGCGGCGTGGGACAGGCGATCACGGTGCGCCTGCCGGGAGAAACCGTCAAAGGCGTGTTCGAAAACCTGGACGGCGACGGCGGTCTGGTGCTATCCGGGCTGCCGGAGGGCGAGCGCGTGATCCACGCCGGGGACGTTTTCTTCGGCTGAGCCAGGGTCCGCGCCGCACAAAAGGGGCGGGAGCGA
This sequence comes from Oleispirillum naphthae, assembly GCA_027864655.1. Classification (GTDB taxonomy): domain Bacteria; phylum Pseudomonadota; class Alphaproteobacteria; order Rhodospirillales; family Rhodospirillaceae; genus Oleispirillum; species Oleispirillum naphthae. The sequence goes on along the minus strand of JAQAZG010000001.1, from coordinate 266,598 downwards.
CACCGAAATGATCCTGACGATCGATTCCGGCAACACCAATATCGTGTTCGCGGTCTACGACGGCGGACGCCTGCGGGCGAGTTGGCGCGCCGCCAACGACACCCGCAAGACCCCAGACGAGTTCGGCATCTGGCTGGCGCAGCTGATGGGGCTGGAAGGGCTGAAGCGCGAGGACGTCACGGGGGCGATCATCGCCTCGGTGGTGCCGGGCATCGTCTATTCGCTGAAGAGCCTGTGCCTGCGCTATTTCCAGGTGGAGCCTCTGGTGGTGGGCGAGGCCAACGTCGATGTCGGCATCCGCCTGCTTCTGGAAAGCCCGGAAGAGGCGGGCGCCGACCGCATCGTCAACGCGGTGGCGGCGTACCAGACCTATGGCGGCTCGCTGATCGTGCTCGACTTCGGCACCGCCACCACCTTCGACGTGGTGACGGCGGAGGGCGCCTACGCGGGCGGCTGCATCGCGCCCGGCATCAACCTGTCGCTGGAGGCGCTGCACATGGCGGCGGCCAAGCTGCCGCGCGTCGCCATCGAGCCGCCGCAGAAGGTGATCTGCACCTCCACCGTTTCGGCGATCAAGTCCGGGGTGTTCTGGGGCTATGTGGGCCTGATCGAAGGCCTGGTGGCGCGCATCCGGGAGGAATACGGCGCGCCGATGACGGTGATCGCCACCGGCGGCCTGGCGCCGCTGTTCCACCGCCACACTCCGGTGATCCAGCATCTCGACCCCGACCTCACGTTGCGCGGCCTGGAAATGATCTATCGCCGCAACGCGGGGAAGACGGCATGACCTGGGCGACCCACGATCCGGAAGAAGGACTGGTTCTCGTGCCGCTCGGCGGCGTCGGCGAAATCGGGATGAATCTCTATGCCTACGGCTGCGACGGCCAGTGGCTGGTGGTGGACTGCGGCATCTCCTTCCACGACGACGCGACGCCGGGCGTCGATGTCCTGATGGCCGACCCCAGCTTCCTCGCCGAGCGCAAGGAGTCGGTGTGCGGCCTGGTGCTCACCCACGCGCACGAGGACCACATCGGCGCGGTGGGGCACCTCTGGCCGTCGCTGGACTGCCCGATCTACGCCACGCCGTTCACCCTGGCGATGCTGGACGGCAAGCTCAAGGAGGCGGAGCTGGACCCGCCGGTGGTGACCGTGCCGGTGGGCGGCTCCTGCACCTGCGGGCCGTTCGACATCCGCTTCGTCGCGCTCACCCATTCCATCCCCGAGCCGAGCGCGCTCCTGATCAAGACTCCCTACGGCGACGTGGTGCACTCCGGCGACTGGAAGCTCGATCCGGACCCGCTGCTCGGCCACGCGGTGGCGGAAGAGACGCTGGGCGCCATCGGCGACGCCGGGGTGCTGGCGGTGGTGGGGGATTCCACCAACGCGCAGGTGGAAGGGCATTCCGGCTCCGAGGCGGACGTGCGCATCGCGTTGACGCGCGAGATCGCCAAGTGCAAGGGCCGCGTCGCGGTTGGCTGCTTCGCCAGCAACGCGGCGCGGGTGGAAAGCATCGCCAAGGCGGCGCGCGCCGCGGGGCGCGACGTCTGCCTGCTCGGACGCTCGCTGCACCGCGTGGTGGAGGCGTGCGAGACGATCGGCCAGCCGCTGGATATCGGCCCCCTGGTTGCGGAAGCCGACGCGGGCTACATCCCCGACGACCGTATCCTGTTCATCGCCACCGGCTCGCAGGGGGAGCCGCGCGCCGCGCTGGCGCGCATCTCGGGGGCCACCCACCCCAACGTCAGGCTGGGGGAGGGGGACACGGTGATCTTTTCCTCCCGCGTCATTCCGGGCAACGAACGCGCGGTTCTCGACGTTCAGAATCGCCTCGCCGGGATCGGAGTCGAGGTGGTGACGGTGCGGGATTTCCCGGACATTCACGTTTCCGGTCATCCGGCGCGGGAAGAACTGGAAACCTTCTACCGCCTCTTGCGGCCGCAGGCTCTGGTCACCGTGCACGGCGAGAATCTCCACATGGAGGCGCATGCCCGCCTCGCCCAAAGCTTGGGGATTCAGAAGGTTATCGTTCCGTTCGACGGGGTGGTGGTGCGCCTTGCCCCGGGCGAGCCGGGAAAGGTTGGAACCGTTCCAAGCGGCCGTCTAGCTTTAGACGGCAACAGACTCCTCGACCGCAACTCGGAAATACTTCGCAACCGGCGGCGCATCATGTATAACGGCTGCGCCGTTGTGACGATTGCGGTGGATGACAAGGGGGTTATGTTGTCGCCACCGCGCATAACGGCTCCAGGGTTGCTAGAGGCAGGGGACGTCGCCGCCGACAAGGCGTCGAACGCTGCCGTCGAAGCGGTTTCTGCGTTGCCCGCGAGGGGGCGCCGTTCCGACGAAACGCTTCAGGAAGCTGTCAGGCGGGCCGTCCGCCGTGTCCTGTTCGTCGAGACGGGGAAGAAGCCTGTCACCTATGTGCAGGTTCTGAGGGTATAACACTTCAAGTTTCGCAGGAGAGTGAAAATGAAACTCAGGTTGAACCACGTGGCGATCGCCGTGCCGGATCTGGACGCCTCCGCCGCGATGTATCGCGATGTGCTCGGCGCCGACGTGTCCGGTCAGATGGACTTGGCGGAGCATGGCGTGAGCGTTGTGTTCGTGCAGTTGCCGAACACCAAGATCGAGCTGATCCACCCCTTCGGTGAGAAGTCCACGATCGCGGCCTTCCTCGAGAAGAACCCGAACGGCGGCATCCACCACATCTGCCTCGAGACCGACGACGTCGTGGCCGCCGCTGCCGAAATGCAGAAGGCCGGCAAGCGCGTCCTCGGCCCGCCGAAGATCGGCGCCCACGACCACCCGGTGATTTTCCTTCACCCGAAGGATTTCAACGGCGCTCTGGTCGAGCTCGAAGAGGTCAAGGACTGAACGCGAAGCCATCCGAGCCGGGGGGCGTGGCTCCCCCGGCCAACTGGTATTGCGACATCGCACCCGGTCATCCCTGGCACGGGCCGTATCACGATTGTGAATACGGCTTTCCCGTCGCCGATGACCGGGTTCTTTTTGAGCGCCTGAGTCTGGAGATCTTCCAGGCGGGACTCTCGTGGCTGACCGTGCTGAAGAAGCGCGAAGCCTTCAAAGCCGCCTTCGCCGGTTTCGACATCGCCGCCGTCGCCGCCTTCGGGCCGGAAGACCGCGCCCGCCTGCTGGCGGATGTGGGGATCATCCGCAACCGCCTGAAGATCGACGCGGTGATCGCCAACGCGCAGACCGTCCTCGACATCGCGAGCGAGTCGGGGTCTTTCGCCGCATGGATCGCGGCGCATCACCCGCTGGACCTGCCCGGCTGGGTGAAACTGTTCAAGTCCCGCTTCCGCTTCGTCGGCGGCGAGATCGTCAACGAATTCCTGATGAGTATCGGCTATTTGCCCGGCGCGCACGCACCGGAGTGCCCGGTGTTTGCGGAGATCGCGCGGCTTTCGCCGCCGTGGATGGCCGCGGACAAAAAAAACCGGCAGGATCGGTGACAGATCCTGCCGGGAAGTTGAACTTGGCGTAATCAAGAGAAACGCCGGACCCACGATGTGCGGCGGCCGTCCTCCTCAAACTTGGGCTGAAAGAGAGTGTGCCGGATTTTTTTATGGGTTTCAACAACAATGATGAACGAATTTCAGTTGCCGGGTTATTTTGATTCATCGTTAAGGAGGCGTGCATGCAATTCAACCCAGCGTTTGCCGTGCTCATCGGTCTTGTCCTCGCCGCCGCGCCCGCCGCGGACGCGCAGACGGACGATGCCTGCGCCCGCGCGGTGAAGGCGCAAAGCACCGGCGGCGCGGACTACAAGCCGGGGGTGGACGTCTACGGCCGCCCGGTGGCTCCGGCGGACGCGCAGCCCACCCTGCGCATCGAACCTCCTCAAGTGATCGAGTTTCCGGTGACGCTCGATGTGGCGAAGCGCCTGGGCTTCGACGCGCGCGGCCCCTACGAGGCCAAGACCACGGTGGCCAACGTGCGAATCGACAACGGCCGGGTCACGGTGAACGGCCAGGTGGTCCACACCGATAACGAGGCGGATCTCATCGCCGCCTGCCGCGCGGCGAGGCGCTGAGCCGATGTGGATGACGCGTCTTCGCCTCGGCAGCGGCATCGTCCTCTTCGTCTATGTCCTCGGGCATTACCTCAATCATGCCCTGGGGATCGTCTCGGTCGATCTCTCGGTCGCGGCGCAGGCGATCTTCACCGCGCCGTGGAAGACCGTTCCCGGTTTGATTCTGCTCATCGGCTCGGGGCTCACCCACATGGGCCTCGCCATGGTCGCCCTGGCGCGGCGGCGCACCCTGCGGATGTCGGCGATGGAGGTCACCCAGTACCTCGCGGGCCTGGCGATCCCGGTGATCATGGCGGAACACGTCAGCATCGGCCTGATCGGCAGCCTGGTGGACGGCACCAGCGTCAACTTCTTCGACATGGACCTGATCCACTGGGTGATCTTCCCCTCCAAGGCCTACACCACCATCGGCGCGATCTTCGTGGTGTGGCTGCACGCCTGCATCGGCATTCACTTCAACCTCAAGCTCAAGCCGTGGTACCCGCGCACTGCGCCGTTCCTCCTCGTCGCCGCGGTGCTGATTCCGGTGCTTTCGGTGGCCGGGCACGTGGCGGGCGGCATGGCCGCCGCGGCCCGCGTGCAGGATGTGGAAGAGGCGCGCATGGCGCTGGCCGAGGCGGGGATCAGCCCCGAGGTCTGGGGGTGGATCGTGGCGCGCGGGCGCTGGCTCTCGGCCTCGGTCGGCGCGGTGATCGCCACGGTGCTGCTCTACCGCATGGCGCGCCAGGCGATGCTGCGCGGCGGGCCGATGCTGCGCCTCGCCGGAAGCGGCGGGCGAAGCCTGCCGGTGGACCCCGGCGCCACGGTGCTGGAGGTGCTGCGCGACCATGGCGTGCCGCACGCCTCGGTGTGCGGCGGGCGCGGGCGCTGCACCACCTGCCGGGTCAAGGTGGTGGATGGTGCGGAGTCCCTGCCGGAGCCGCACCCGGGCGAGGCCGCCGCCCTGCACCGCATCGAGGCGGAGGCGGGGGTGCGGCTGGCCTGCCAGCTGCGCCCGCACGCGAACCTCGCGGTGTTGCCGCTGCTGCCGCCCGGCGTCACCGCGCGCCAGGGTCGGCAGAAGGCGCACCTCGCCGGGCGCGAGCAGACGGTGGCCTGCCTGTTCATCGACCTGCGCGGCTCCACCCGCCTCGGCGAGAGCCGCCTGCCTTACGACGTGCTGTTCATCCTCAACCAGTTCTTCACCGAGATGGAAGCGGCGCTCACCGCGCATCGCGGCCACTACGCCACCTTCACCGGCGACGGCCTGATGGCGCTGTTCGGGCTTGCGGGCGGCGAGGAAGCGGCCTGTGCCGACGCCTGGGGCTGCGGCTGCGACATGCTCGGCCGGGTGGCGCGGCTGAACCAAGCCCTGGCGGAGGAATTGCCGTTCCCGCTGCGCATCGGCGTCGGCATCCACTTCGGCGTCGCCATCGTCGGCGATATCGGGCCGCCTGCGGTGCGCCACGTCTCGGCGATCGGCGACACCATCAACACCACGGCGCGGCTGGAGAGCATGACCAAGGACCTCGGCGTGCCGATGGTGATCTCCGCCGCGGCGGCGGAGCGCGCCGGGCTGGCCCCGCCGCCGGAAACCCGGCGCGAGGTGGAGGTGCGTGGCCGCGTCGGCACGCTTGCGGTGCACGCCCTCTCCGAGGAATCCATTGCGGCCTTGCGCGGCGCGGAGGCCACGCCCTGAGTCTTTCCCCGAACAACCGTTGCAAAGCCTTTCCGGACCCGCTATCCCCTTGGGGCAAACCCGTCAATTGCCGAGTGGTCGTGACATGCGTCTTTCCGCCTATTTCCTGCCCGTCCTCAAGGAGACTCCCAGCGAGGCGCAGATCGTTTCCCACCGTCTGATGCTGCGCGCCGGGATGATCCGGCAGGCGAGCGCCGGCATCTATTCCTGGCTGCCGATGGGGCTTCGGGTGCTGCGCAAGATCGAGGCGATCGTCCGCGAGGAGCAGGACCGCGTGGGCGCGCAGGAGCTTCTGATGCCGACCGTCCAGTCGGCGGAGCTGTGGCGGCAGAGCGGGCGCTACGACGCCTATGGGCCGGAGATGCTGCGCATCCGCGACCGCCACGAGCGCGAGATGCTCTACGGTCCGACCAACGAGGAACAGATCACCGAGATCTTCCGCGACCTCGCCAAGAGCTACCGCGACGTGCCGCGCATGCTCTACCACATCCAGTGGAAGTTCCGCGACGAGGTCCGCCCGCGCTTCGGCGTGATGCGCGGCCGCGAATTCCTGATGAAGGACGCCTATTCCTTCGATCTGACGCCGGAGGCGGCGCGGGTGTCCTACTACAAGATGTTCGTCGCCTACCTGCGCACCTTCGCCCGCATGGGCCTGAAGGCGATCCCGATGCAGGCCGAGACCGGGCCGATCGGCGGCGATCTTTCCCACGAATTCATCATTCTGGCGGAAACCGGCGAAAGCCGGGTGTTCTGCCACAAGGCCTTCCTGGAGAAGGACCCCCTGGCGCAGGAACCGGACTACGAGGCCGACCTGGAACCGGTGTTCAAGGATTGGACCAGCCATTACGCCGCCACCGAGGACGTGCACGACCCGGCGAAGGCCGCCGAACTGGGCGACGACCTGATCACCGCGCGCGGCATCGAGGTGGGGCAGGTGTTCTATTTCGGCACCAAGTATTCCAAGCCGATGAACGCCACCGTGGCGGGGCCGGACGGCCAGCCGATTCTCCTGGAAATGGGCTCCTACGGCGTCGGCGTCTCCCGCCTCGCCGGTGCGATCATCGAGGCCTGCCACGACGACGCCGGGATCATCTGGCCGGAGAGCGTGGCCCCGTTCAAGGTCGGCCTGGTCAACCTCAAGAGCGGCGACGCGGACACCGATGCGATGTGCGAAAAGCTCTACGGCGAACTCGCTGCGGCGGGCGTCGAGGCGCTCTACGACGACCGCGACGAGCGCGCGGGTTCGAAATTCGCCACCATGGACCTCTTGGGTCTGCCCTATCAGCTCGTCGTCGGCCCGAAAGGGTTGAAGGACGGCGTCGTCGAGATCAAGGCGCGCGCCACCGGCGCACGTGATACGCTGTCGCCCGAGGCCGCCATCGCGCGGCTCACCGCCTGAGCAGGAGTTCGTTCGTGTTCGGTCCCTTCGAGCGCATGGTCGCCTTCCGGTACCTGCGGGCGCGCCGCAAGGAAGGCTTCGTGTCGGTGATCGCCGGGTTTTCGTTTGCCGGGATCATGCTGGGGGTGGCCACCCTGATCATCGTGATGTCGGTGATGAACGGCTTCCGCGCCGAGCTTCTCGGCCGCATCCTCGGGGTCAACGGCCACCTCGCGGTCTATGCCCTGGCGGGGCAGGGGATCGCCGGATACGACGAGATGGCGCGCAACATCCGCGGGATTCCGGGCGTCACCTACGCCATGCCGGTGGTGGAGGGGCAGGTGATGGCCTCGGCCAACGGCGTCAACCTCGGCGCCCTGGTGCACGGCATCGCGCCGGGCGACCTGCGCGCCCGGCCGATCTTCGCCGACAACATCACGGAAGGCGACCTGCGCTCCTTCGGCGGCGCCGATGCGGCGGTGATCGGCGAGCGCATGGCGCGCAAGATGGGGCTTTCCGTCGGCGACCGCATCACCCTGATCTCGCCCAAGGGGCAGGCCACGGTGTTCGGCTCGGTGCCGCGGGTGCGCGCCTACACCGTGGTGGCGATGTTCAAGGTCGGCATGTCGGAATACGACTCCACCTACGTGTTCATCCCGATGGACGCGGGGCAGCTGTTCTTCGCCATGCCGGGCCTGGCCTCGCAGATCGACATCGGCCTCGCCGATGCCGACGATACCGGCCGCGTCGGCCGCGATGTCAACCGGATGATCGGCCAGTCGCTTTCGGTCTACGACTGGCGGCACGCCAATTCGTCGTTCTTCAACGCGGTGCAGGTGGAACGCAACGTGATGTTCCTCATCCTCACCCTGATCATCCTGGTCGCGGCGTTCAACATCGTCTCCGGCCTGATCATGCTGGTGAAGGACAAGGGCCGCGACATCGCGATCATGCGCACCATGGGGGCGACGCGGGGCGCGGTGCTGCGCATCTTCCTGATGGCCGGGGCCTCCATCGGCGTCGTCGGCACCGCCGCCGGAGTGGCGCTCGGGCTGACCTTCTGCGCCAACATCGAGCACATCCGCCGTTTCATCGAAACCTTGAGCGGCGCGGACCTGTTCAACGCGGAAATCTATTTCCTTTCCAAGCTGCCCGCCGTGGTGGACCCGGGGGAGGTGGTCTCCGTGGTGCTGATGGCGCTGTTCCTGTCGCTCGCCGCCACGATCTATCCGGCATGGCGCGCGGCACGCCTCGATCCGGTGGAGGCGCTGCGCTATGAGTGAGCGGACCCTCATTCTTTCCGCCGTCTGCCGCCGCTTCGTGCAGGGGGATGCCGCGCTCGAAGTGCTCTCCGGCGCGAACCTTACGGTGCGGGCGGGGGAGATCGTCGCCCTGGTCGGGCCGTCGGGTTCCGGCAAGTCCACGCTGTTGCAGATCGCGGGCCTGCTCGAACGCCCGGACGAGGGCGAGGTGAGCATCTGCGGCCGCGCCTGCGGCTCGTTGGGAGATACGGAGCGCACCCGCCTGCGCCGCGAGTCCCTGGGCTTCGTCTATCAGCACCACCACCTGCTGCCGGAGTTTTCGGCGCTGGAGAACGTGGTGCTGCCGCAGATGATCGCGCGGCAGAACCGCGGCGCGGCGATCAGCCGCGCCTGCGCCCTGTTGGACCGCCTGGGCCTCGCGGCGCGGCGCGGCCACCGCCCGGGGCAGCTTTCCGGCGGCGAGCAGCAGCGCGTCGCGATCGCCCGCGCGCTCGCCAACGAGCCGATGCTGCTGCTCGCCGACGAGCCCACCGGCAACCTCGACCCCGCCACCGCCGATGCGGTGTTCGCCGAACTGCTGGACCTGGTGCGCGCGCACGGCCTCGCCGCGCTGATCGCCACCCACAACCCCGACCTCGCGGCGCGCATGGACCGCCGCGTCGCCCTGCGCTCCGGCGTTCTGGTCGAAGTGTAGAGGGGCGGGGGATGACGGCCGGGTTCATCCACCTGCGCGTCCACACCGCCTATTCCCTGGCGACCGGCGCGATCAAGATGAAGGAGCTGATCGCCATGGCCGCCGCGGGCGGCTTTCCGGCGGTCGCCGTCACCGACCTCGGCAACATGTTCGGCGTGGCGGAGTTCTCCTCCTACGGCGCGGACGCGGGCCTGCAGCCGATCGTCGGCACGGTGCTCAACCTCACGCCGGTGCGGCCGCGGGTGGACCCGAAAACCGGGCGCGACGCCCGTTTCGACGACCCGGACCGGGTTCTCCTCCTGGTGCAGAACGAGGAGGGCTACGCCAACCTGCTGAAGCTGGTCAGCCATTCCTACCGCGATGCCGACGGCTCGGTGCCGCCGCAGGTGGATTTCGCCTTTCTGGCGGAGCACGCCGCGGGCCTCATCCTCTTCACCGGCATGACCGACGGCGCGGTGGGGCGGGCGCTTCTCGCCGGAAACGCGGCGGAGGCCGCCGCCTCTCTCGCCGCGCTCGCCGCCGCCTTTCCGGGGCGGACATATGTGGAGGTGCAGCGCCACGGCCTGCCCGACGAGGAGCGCATCGAGGCCGCGCTGGTGGACCTGGCCTATGCCCGGGACCTGCCGCTGGTGGCGACCAACGACGTCTATTTCGGCCCGCGCGAAATGTTCGAGGCGCACGATGCGCTGATCTGCATCAGCGACGGCGTGACGCTGAATCAGCCGGACCGCCGCCGCTTCACCGCGGAGCACGGCTTCAAATCCGCCGCGGAGATGCGCGAACTCTTCGCCGACCTGCCGGAGGCGTGCGACAACACCCTGGTCGTCGCCCGGCGCTGCGCCTTCCGCGTGCCGCAGCGCAAGCCCCTGCTGCCCGCATTCACCGACAACGGCGCCTCGGAGGAGGATATCCTCCGCGAGAAGGCGAAAATCGGCCTGGATAAACGTCTTGAGGTGCATGTCTTCACACCGGAGATGAACCAGGGGCAACGCGAGGAGGCGGCGAAGCCCTACCGCGAGCGCCTGGACTACGAACTCGGCGTGATCGTGCAGATGGGGTTTCCCGGCTACTTCCTCATCGTTGCCGACTTCATCCAGTGGTCCAAGGCGAAGGGCATTCCGGTGGGACCGGGGCGCGGCTCCGGCGCGGGCTCGGTGGTCGCCTGGGCGCTCACCATCACCGACCTCGACCCCCTGCGTTTCAACCTGCTGTTCGAGCGGTTCCTCAACCCCGAACGCATCTCCATGCCCGACTTCGACATCGACTTCTGCCAGGACCGCCGGGAAGAGACGATCCGATACGTGCAGGAGCGCTACGGGCGGGAGAAGGTGGCGCAGATCATCACCTTCGGCAAGCTCCAGGCGCGCGCGGTGCTGCGCGACGTCGGCCGCGTGCTCGGCATGCCCTACGGCCAGACCGACAAGATCTGCAAGCTGGTGCCCAACAACCCGGCCAAGCCGGTGACCCTGGGCGAAGCCATCGCGGGCGAGCCGAAACTCCGGGAGATGCGGAATTCCGACTCCCAGGTGCGGCAGCTCTTCGATATCGGCCTGAAGCTGGAAGGGCTCTACCGCAACGCCTCCACCCATGCGGCGGGCGTGGTGATCGGCGACCGCCCGCTCGACGAACTGGTGCCGCTCTACCGCGACCCGCGCTCCGACATGCCGGTGACGCAGTTCAACATGGCCTGGGTGGAGAGCACCGGCCTGATCAAGTTCGACTTCCTCGGCCTGAAGACGCTCACCGTGCTCGCCACCGCGGTGAAGCACCTGGAGAAGAAGGGGGTGCGCCTGAGCCTGGAGGCGCTGCCGCTGGACGACCGGCCGAGCTACGAAATGCTGACCCGCGGCGACACCGCCGGGGTGTTCCAGCTGGAAAGCCAGGGCATGCGCGACGTGCTGCGCAAGCTGCGCCCCGACACCCTGGAGGACATCATCGCGGTGGTGGCGCTCTACCGCCCCGGCCCGATGAGCAACATCCCGAGCTACATCAACCGCAAGCACGGCGACGAGCCGGTGGAATACATGCACCCGAGCCTGGAGGCGGTGCTGAAGGAAACCTACGGCATCATCATCTACCAGGAACAGGTGATGCAGATCGCCCAGGTGCTGGCGGGCTACACCCTCGGCGGCGCGGACCTGTTGCGCCGCGCCATGGGCAAGAAGAAGCAGTCGGAGATGGACAAGCAGCGCCAGACCTTCCTGGAAGGCGCGGCGGCCAAGGGGGTGAACGCCACCCAGGCGGCGCACATCTTCGAGCACGTGGACAAGTTCGCGGGGTACGGCTTCAACAAGTCGCACGCCGCGGCCTATGCCCTGGTGGCGTACCAGACGGCGTATCTCAAGGCGAACCACCCGGTGGAGTTCCTCGCCGCGACGATGACGCTCGACCTCCACAACACCGACAAGCTGGCGCACTTCAAGCAGGAACTGGACCGCCTGAAGATCAAGGTGCTGCCGCCGGACGTCAACGCCTCGGGCGCAGAGTTCACCGTGGAATACGATGCGGAGGGCAGGGGCGCGGTGCGCTATGCCCTGGCGGCGCTGAAGAACGTCGGCGAGGCGGCGATGCAGGCCCTGGTGGCGGCGCGTGAGGCGGGCGGCCGGTTCAACAGCCTGATGGACTTCGCCGAGCGGGTGGAGCCGCAGGTGCTCAACCGCCGCTCCCTGGAGAACCTGGTGCGCGCAGGAGCGTTCGACAGCCTGGAGCCGAACCGCAGCCGCATCCTCGAAAATCTCGACATCCTCATCAAGTACGCCCAGGCGGCGGCGGAGGAACGCACCTCCAATCAGGTGAGCATGTTCGGCGGCGGCGGGGTGGCGGTGCCGCCGCCGAAGCTCGCGCCCTGCGAGGACTGGCCGCCGATGGAGCGCCTGAACCAGGAGTTCGGCGCGGTGGGCTTCTACCTCTCGGCGCATCCGCTGGATGCCTACGCCTCGCTGATGGAGCGCCTCGGCGTGGTGCACGCCGCCGACCTCGCCGCCTCGGTGCGCAGCGGCGGGGTTTCGCGGGTGAAGATGGCGGGGATCGTCGTGGCGATGCGCGAACGCATCGGCAAGACCGGCAAGCGCTATGCCTTCGCCGAATTCTCCGACGCCACCGGCTCGTTCGAGGTGACGCTGTTCTCCGAGGTGCTGGGGGCCGCCCGCGAGCTGCTGGAGGCCAACCAGCCGCTCCTGATGACCGTGGAGGTGCGGGCCGAGGACGACCAGCTACGCCTCACCGCGCAGGAGGTCTCCTCGCTCGACCGCGCCGCGGCGCGCGCGGTGAAGGGCCTGTGCATCGTCATCGAAGACGCCGCGCCGCTGGCGCAGCTGCGCCGCATCCTCGCCGAGGCGCCCGCCGGGCGGCACCAGATCCGCCTCACCGCGCGGCTGCCCGACCGCGAGGTGGACCTGGCCCTGGCGGAAGGCCGCACCCTCGGGCCGCAGACCCTGGCGGCGCTGCGCAACCTTGCGGGAATCGTTTCCCTGCAAGAGCTGTAATCACAACAGGCTTGCCATTCCGCCCGGAAACGGGTATGACGCGCCCATCACTCACGCGGGCCTCGCGGGCGTGCTTATGCACGGTCGCTCCGGTGAAGGGAGACCTTCTCTCGGCCTGCGGACGTTTCAACCGGAAAAGCGAGGATATCATGGCGCTTCCGAATTTCTCGATGAGCCAGCTGATTCAGGCCGGCGTGCACTTCGGCCACAACACCCGCCGCTGGAACCCGAAGATGGCTCCGTTCCTCTTCGGCGTGCGCGACAACATCCACATCATCGACCTGCAGCAGTCGGTGCCGATGCTCTACCGCGCGATGCAGGCGGTGCAGCAGGTGGTCGCCGGCGGCGGCCGCGTCCTCTTCGTCGGCACCAAGCGCCAGGCGCAGGAGCCGATCGCCGATGCGGCGCGGCGCTGCGGCCAGTACTACGTCAACCACCGCTGGCTCGGCGGCATGCTGACCAACTGGAAGACGGTTTCCCAGTCGATCCGCCGTCTGCGCGAGATCGATCAGCGCATCGCCAACGGCGAGCTCCAGGGCCTGACCAAGCGCGAGCAGCTCAACCTCAACCGCGAGCGCGACAAGCTGGAACGCGCCCTCGGCGGCATCAAGGAAATGGGCGGCCTGCCGGACATCCTGTTCGTCATCGACACGATCAAGGAAAGCCTGGCGGTGCAGGAAGCCAAGAAGCTGGGCATCCCGGTGGTGGCGATCTGCGACAGCAATTCCGATCCGGACGACATCGACTTCCCGGTGCCGGGCAATGACGATGCGATCCGCGCGATCAACACCTACTGCGAACTGGTCAGCGGCGCGGTGCTGGACGGCATCCAGGCGGAGCTCACCGCAGACGGAGTCGATATCGGCGAGGCCGCGGATATCGTGATCGAGGAGGTCGCCGCGGTGGCGGAAGCTCCCGCCGCCGTGGAAGCTCCGGCCGAAGGCGAAGCCCTGCACTGAGGCTTCGAAGCTTTACGTCCTTGGCCGCGGCGCCCCTTCGGGGGCTGCCCGGCCTTGGACTTTTTACGTGTCCACCGCGTTTATCTATCCATCGTTAAGCAATCAAGGGATCGAGAATCATGGCCGCGATTACCGCCGCTCTCGTCAAGGAACTGCGTGAGAAGTCTGGCGCCGGAATGATGGACTGCAAGAAGGCCCTCACCGAAACCGACGGCGACATCGAAGCCGCCGTGGACTGGCTGCGCAAGAAGGGCCTTGCCGCCGCCGCCAAGAAGGCCGGCCGCGTCGCCGCCGAAGGCCTGATCGGCGTCGCCGCCGCGGGCGCCAAGGCCGCGGTGGTGGAGGTCAACTCCGAAACCGACTTCGTCGCGCGCAACGAGATCTTCCAGGCCTACGTCGCCAAGGCGGCGAACTTCGCGCTGGACGCCGAGGGCTGCGTCGATACCCTGGCCGCCATGCCCTATGGCGAGGCCAACCGCACCGTCGCCGAACAGCTGACCGAGATGGTCGGCACCATCGGCGAGAACATGCGCCTGCGCCGCACCGCGTGCCTCGCGGTGGAGAAGGGCGTGGTCGCCTCCTACGTGCATGCGCAGGTGGTGCCGGGTCTCGGCAAGATCGGCGTGCTGGTCGCCCTTGAGTCGATCGGCGACGCCGACGCGCTGGAAGCGCTCGGCAAGCAGATCGCCATGCACGTCGCCGCGGCGAATCCGCTGTTCCTCGACGTTTCCTCGGTGGATGGCGCGTCGCTGGCGCGCGAGCGCGACGTGCTTTCCGAGCAGGCCCGCGCCTCCGGCAAGCCGGAGGAGATCATCTCCAAGATGGTCGATGGCCGCATCCGCAAGTACTACGAGGAGACCGTGCTGCTGGAGCAGATCTTCGTGGTCGATGGCGAGACCAAGATCGCCAAGGTGCTGGCCAACGCCGAGAAGCAGATCGGCGCCCCGGTGAAGCTCACCGGCTTCGTCCGCATGTGCCTGGGCGAAGGCATCGAGAAGGAAGAATCCGACTTCGCGGCGGAAGTCGCGGCGGCGGTCAAGGGCGCCTGAGGCGTCCGCTTCCCATCGCATCGAGGGGGCCTTGCGGCCCCCTTTTTTCAGCCGCTTATCGGTTCATCCTCATGCCGCCGGGGGTGGATTCTCGTAAGACAGGCGGTCATAATCGTGTATCATCGCGCCGGGACGCCAATATCCCGTCGCGGCGTTCCGTATGTGTGTGTTCGGGGGGTGTCATGACCGCGCAGCCGAGTTTTCGCCGTATCCTGCTGAAGTTGTCGGGCGAGGGCCTGATGGGCCAGCAGGAGTACGGGTTGGACGAACGCGTCGTCGAGCGTCTGGCCAAGGAAATCAAGGTGGCGCACGACGCCGGCCTGGAAATCTGCCTGGTGATCGGCGGCGGCAACATCTTCCGCGGCGTCACCGGGGCGACGCGCGGCATGGACCGCGCCACCGCCGACCACATGGGCATGCTCGCCACGGTGATCAACGCGCTTGCGGTGCAGGATGCGCTGGAGCGCGTCGGCATTCCCTGCCGCGTGCAGTCGGCGATTCCGATGTCGGCGGTGTGCGAGCCCTACATCCGCCGCCGCGCCGTCCGCCACATGGAAAAGGGCCGCGTGGTGATTTTCGCCGCGGGCACCGGCAACCCGTTCTTCACCACCGACACCGCCGCCGCCCTGCGCGCCGCGGAGATGAACTGCGACGTGCTGATGAAGGCGACGCAGGTGGACGGCGTCTATTCCGACGATCCCAAGACCAATCCCGACGCGGTGCGCTACGACCGGCTGACCTTCACCGAGGTGCTGGTCAAGGGCCTGAACGTCATGGACGCTTCGGCGATCGCGCTGGCGCGGGAAAACAACATTCCGATCCTGGTCTTCTCCCTGCATGCGGAGCGCTCTCTCGGGCGCGTGCTGGAAGGGGAGAAGGGCATTTGTACGATCATCACGAGGGAGGACTGAGGCCATGTCCGCGGATGCGTTTGATTTCGACGAACTGATGCTCGACATCGAAAGCCGCATGGAGATGGCCGTGGACGCCTTGAAGAAGGAGTTCGCGGGCCTGCGCACCGGGCGCGCCTCGGTGGGCCTTCTCGAGCCGATCCAGGCCGAGGTCTACGGCGCGCTCACCCCCTTGAAGCAGGTGGGCAGCATCGGCGTGCCGGAGCCGCGCATGCTCTCCGTCCAGGTGTGGGACAAGGGCGCGGTCAAGGCGGTGGAGAAGGCGATCCGCGATTCCGGCCTCGGCCTCAACCCGGTGGTGGACGGCCAGACGGTGCGCGTGCCGATTCCGCCCTTGACCGAGGAACGCCGCCGCGAGCTTTCGAAGATTGCGGGCAAGTATGCGGAACAGAGCCGCGTCTCGGTGCGCAATGCGCGGCGCGACGGCATGGAGGCGCTGAAGAAGGCGGAGAAGGACGGCGCCGTCTCGAAGGATGACCACCACCAGTTCAGCGAGGACATCCAGAAGATGACGGACAAGACCATCAAGCAGGTGGACGACATCTTCACCGCCAAAGAACAGGAAATCATGCAGGTTTGATGGTGGACAGGTCGGAGGCGCAAACCGCGCGCGCGCAGAACGGCTTGCCGCCGGTGCCGCGCCACGTCGCGATCATCATGGACGGCAACGGGCGCTGGGCGAAGGCCCGGCACCTGCCGCGCGCGGCCGGCCACCGCAAGGGAGTGGAGGCGGTGCGCGAAGTGGTGCGCGTCGCGGGCGAGATCGGCGTTTCCTATCTCACCCTGTTCGGTTTCTCCTCGGAGAACTGGAAGCGCCCGGAAACCGAGGTGCGCGACCTCATGGGGCTGTTGCGGCTCTACCTGCGCCGCGAGGCGCGCGAACTGCACGGGCAGGGGGTGCGCCTGCGGGTGATCGGCGACCGCGCGCGGCTTGCCGCCGACATCCGGGAGCAACTGGCCGAGGTGGAGGCGCTGACCGCCGCCAACACCGCGCTGACCCTGGTGATCGCGCTCAGCTACGGCGGCCGCGCCGAGATCGTCGAGGCGGCGCGCCGCCTGGCGGCGGAAGTGCGGGACGGCGCCCTGGCGCCGGAGGCGATCGACGAGGCGGCCTTTTCGGCGCGGCTGTTCGCGCCCGACATTCCCGACCCGGATCTTCTGATCCGCACCAGCGGCGAGCAGCGCATCAGCAATTTCCTGCTGTGGCAGCTGGCCTATACCGAGTTCGTGTTCGTCGAGACTCTGTGGCCGGACTTCGACCGGGCGGCCCTGCTGGCGGCGCTGGGGGAATACGGCCGGCGGGAAAGGCGATATGGTGCGATCACCGCCTGAAACCGCAAAGACGGGCGGATTGCCGGTCCGGATTCTGTCCTCGCTTCTGATGATTCCGGCGATGCTGGCGGCGATCTATGCGGGCGCGCCGGTGTTCGACGCGGTGATCGTCGCGGTGGCGGCGGCGTTGATCTGGGAGTGGCAGGGCCTGCTTGCGCCGCGCGCCGGGCCGATGCGCGGCGCGGCGATCGCCGGAACCGTGGCGGCGGTGGCCGCCGCAACCGCCCTCGGCTGGGAATACGGATTCGCCTGCGCCGTTGCGACCGCCGCGGCGGTGGGGATTCTGGCGCGGCGGCGCGGCAGGGCCGATCTCGCGCTTTTGTGCTTCGGGCCGTTCTATGTGGCGGTGCCGTGCCTCGCGGTGCTCGCCCTGCGCCATGGCTACGGCTTTTCGGTCACCGCGGCGCTGTTCGCCATGGTCTGGGCCACCGACATCGGGGCCTATGCCTTCGGGCGCGGCATCGGCGGGCCGAAGCTTGCGCCGCGGATCAGCCCCAACAAGACCTGGGCGGGGCTCGTCGGCGGCATGGCCTGTTCCGCCGCGGCAGGCGCGGTTTTGGCCGTTTTCGGCGTGTTCCCCGGCGCGGGGGCGGCGCTTCCGGCGCTCTTCGGCGCGGCGCTCGCGGTGGTGGCGCAGGCGGGCGACCTGTTCGAATCGGCAGTGAAGCGGCGCGTCGGGGCAAAGGATTCGAGCCGCCTGATCCCCGGTCACGGCGGCCTCTTGGACCGCGTGGACGGCGTGATGACGGCGGCTCCGGCCGCCTTGTGGGTGTTCGGAATGATGCGCGACATGGGAGCGATGGGATGACGGCGGAACCCAGGCGGGTTTCGGTGCTGGGCGCGACCGGGTCCATCGGCTCGAGCGCGCTCGACCTTCTGGCGCGCGCGCCCGAGGCGTTCGCCGTCGAGGCGCTGACCGCGCACAGCCGCGTCGATGCCCTGGCCGCCGCGGCGAAGCGCATCCGGCCCGCGGTGGCGGTGATCGGCCGGGCGGACCTCTATGCGCCGCTCAAGGAGGCGCTCGCGGGCACCGGCATCGCCGCGGCGGCGGGCAAGGAGGCGCTGATCGAGGCGGCCTCCCGCCCGGTGGACTGGGCGATCGGCGGCATCGTCGGCGCGGCGGGGCTGGAGCCGACGCTCGCGGCGGCGCGCCACGCCAAGGTTCTGGCGCTCGCCAACAAGGAATGCCTGGTCTGCGCCGGTGAGATCTTCAAGGCGGAGGTGGCGCGCTGCGGCACCGCCCTGATCCCGGTGGATTCCGAGCACAGCGCGATCTTCCAGGCGCTCGCCGGGGAGGCGGCGGCCTGCGTCGAGCGGATCATCCTCACCGCTTCGGGCGGGCCGTTTTCCATGCTGACCCGCGCCGAGATGGCCGATGTGTCGCCGCGCCAGGCGGTCAGGCACCCGAAATGGAGCATGGGCGCGAAAATCTCCGTGGATTCCGCGACGATGATGAACAAGGGGCTGGAGGTGATCGAGGCCTTCCACCTGTTCGCCACGCCGGAGGAGCGCATCGAGGTGGTGATCCACCCGCAGTCGGTGATCCACTCGATGGTGGAGTTCTGCGACGGCGCGGTGCTGGCGCAGATGGGCGCGCCCGACATGCGCACGCCGATCGCGGTGTCTCTGGCCTGGCCCGCGCGGATGAAAACGCCGGTGCGGCGGCTGGATTTCGCGACGCTGGGGGCGCTCACCTTCGCGCCGCCGGATACGGAGAAGTTTCCCTGCCTGGCTCTGGCCCGCCAGGCCTTGCGGAGCGGCGGGGCGTTCCCTACTCTCTTGAACGCGGCCAACGAGGTCGCGGTACAGGCCTTCCTGCGCCGGGAGATCGGTTTTCTGGATATTCCCGAAGTCGTCGAGGCGGTGCTGGGCGGTCCCGGCGTCGCGCCGCCGCGCACCCTGGAAGATGTCCTTGCCGTAGACGCGCTCGCGCGGCAGGCGGCGGTCCTGGCGATCCGGGGCCTGGGCCGAACCGCCGTCGCGCAGCGCGCCGTGAACAGGACAGGGAACATCTGATGGCGTACCAAGGCTTGGCCTTTCTCTTCGTGCTTTCCGGCGTGGTCTTCATCCACGAGCTCGGCCACTTCCTGGTGGCGCGCTGGTGCGGCGTGCGGGTTCTGGCGTTCTCCATCGGCTTCGGGCGGGAGCTGTTCGGCTTCAACGACCGGCGCGGCACGCGCTGGAAGTTCTGTCTGGTGCCGCTCGGCGGCTATGTCCGCATGCTGGGCGATGCGGACGAGACCAGCGGCAAGGCCGATCACAGCCAGATCGTCACCGAGGAGGACCGCCGCTGCGCCTTCCCGACGCAGCCGGTGGGCAAGCGCATCGCCATCGTCGCGGCGGGGCCGCTCGCCAACGTGATCTTTGCGATTCTCGTCTATGCCGCGGTGTTCATGACGGTGGGCCAGCCGACGACGGCGCCGACGGTGGGCCGCGTGCTGCCCGGCTCGGCGGCGGAAGCGGCGGGAATCCTGCCCGGCGACCGTTTCGTCGAGATCGACGGGCGGCGCATCACCCGCTTCGAGCAGGTGCGCGCGATGACGCAGCTCTCCATCGACCGTGCGATGCGGGTGCGGGTGGCGCGCACCGGCGGGGAGGTGACGCTTTCGGTCTCGCCCCGCATCGTCGAGCGGGCCGATCGCTTCGGCTCGGTGGAGCGCACGCCGATGATGGGCGTGCTTTCCAGCGGCGAGACGATTCTGTACCGCCATGGGCCGGTTTCCGCCCTGGTTTCGGCGACGCAGATGACCGGGGGCATGGTGCGCGACACCTTCGTCGCGATCTCCCAGATGGTGCGCGGCATGCGCGGTTCCGACGAGATCGGCGGGCCGATCCGCATCGCCGAGATATCGGCGGAAGCGGCGAAAGCGGGCCTGCTGCCGCTGATCACCATGATGGCGTTTCTCTCGGTGAACCTCGGCTTGATCAATATCTTGCCTATCCCCTTGCTAGACGGGGGGCATTTGCTGTTTTATGCGTTCGAGGCCGTACGCGGTCGTCCGCTGCCCGAGCGGGTGCAGGACATCGGTTTGAAAATCGGTGTCGGCCTGGTCGGGGCGCTGATGATCTTCGCGACCTGGAACGATGTTTCGCGGTACATTCACCGCTGGCTGTCGTGAACGGCGGCCAGGGGTGATCGGCGTTCGAAAAGGCTGGGGGCCGGAAGATGAGTTTTAAGCCGAGGGATCTGGGTCGCCACGGATGGCGTGCGACGCTCGTGGCGGGGCTGCTGCTGGTCCTGCCGCTCTCCTGCGCCTGGGCGCAGAACGTCGCGAACATCCGCGTCGAGGGGACGCAGCGCATCGAGGACGCGACGATCCTCTCCTACATGGCGATCAAGGAGGGAGACCCGATCGACGCCGAACGGGTCAACCAGTCCCTGAAGAGCCTGTTCGCCACCGGCCTGTTCGCCGACGTGCGAATCCGCCGCGACGGCGAGGACCTGGTGGTCTCGGTGGTGGAAAATCCGGTGATCAACCGGGTCGCCTTCGAGGGCAACAGACGGGTCAAGGACGAAGACCTGCAGACGGAGGTGCGCCTGCGCCCACGCTCGGTCTACACCCGCACCCGCGTGCTCGCCGATGTCGAGCGCATCCAGGAGGTCTACCGCCGCAGCGGCCGCTACGGCGTGACCGTCGAGCCGAAGGTGATCCAGCAGGACCAGAACCGCGTCGATGTCGCCTTCGAGGTCAACGAAGGCCCGGTCACCTACGTCCGCAAGATTTCCTTCAACGGCAACAAGCGCTACGACGACGGCAAACTGCGCGACCAGATTCTCACCAAAGAGGAGGCGTGGTACCGCTTCCTCAGCAATACCGACACCTATGATCCGCAGCGCATGGCCTTCGACAAGGAGAAGCTGCGGCGCTTCTATCTGGCGCACGGCTATGCCGACTTCTCCATCGTCTCGGCGGTGGCGGAGCTTTCCGCCGACCGCGAATACTTCTTCCTGACCTTCACGCTGGACGAGGGCGACCGCTACAAGATCGCCAAGATCGACATCGAGACCACGCTGCCGCAGCTCAAGGATCCCGGCATCCTGCGGAAAGACCTGACCTTCGAGGAAGGGGAGTGGTACAACGCCGACGAAGTGGAAAACACCGTGCAGGCGCTGACCGACGCGGTGGGCGCCCTGGGCTACGCCTTCGTCGATATCAAACCCGACATCGAGCGCGACCGCGAGAAGCACGCCATCTCCATCACCTTCCGCATCGACGAAGGGCCGCGCGTCTATGTGGACCGCATCGAGGTCACCGGCAACCTGCGCACCATGGACGAGGTGGTGCGCCGCGAGTTCCGTCTGGTCGAAGGCGACCCCTTCAACAGCGCGAAGCTGCGCCGCACCCGCGAGCGCCTGAAGAACCTCAACTTCTTCAAGAAGGTGGACATCACCACCGAGCCTTCGACGACGGAGCCGGACAAGGTGACGCTCAAGGTCAACGTCGAGGAGCAGTCCACCGGCACGGTGACCATCGGCGCCGGGTATTCGAGCAACGACGGCGCGAAGGTGATGTTCGGCCTGGGCGAGAACAACCTTCTCGGCCGCGGCCAGCAGCTGAATTTCAACCTGAGCCTGGCGGAATCCGGCACCGAGGCGGACATTTCGTTCACCGAGCCGTACTTCCTCGACCGCGATCTCGCCGCGGGCTTCGACATCTTCCGCATCACCCGCGACTGGCAGGACGAAAGCTCCTACGACTACACCACCCTCGGCACGGCGCTGCGCGCGGGCTACAGCTACTCGGAGCACCTGCGCCACGCCTGGAAGTACACGATCCGCCAGGACGAGATCGACAACGTCGAGAGCGACGCGTCGCAGTACATCAAGCAACAGGAAGGCACGTCGGTCCTGTCGCAGATCGGCCACAAGCTCACCTACGACCGCCGCGACAGCCACCTGGATCCGACCGAGGGCTACTACCTCACCGGCGGCAACGATCTCGCGGGCCTGGGCGGCGATGCGCGCTTCGTGCGCACCAACCTCGGCGCGGGGCAATACTTCAACCTCGCCGACGGCTACGTGCTGGGTCTGACCGGCAACTTCGGCTACATGTTCGGCCTCGGCCGCGACATCAGCATCAGCCACCGCTACTTCAACGGCGGCGAACAGAAGGTGCGCGGCTTCGCCGCCGCGGGCATCAGCCCGCGCGACAAGTCCACCGGCGATGCGCTGGGCGGCAACTGGAGCACCAACGAAAGCGCCGAGCTAACCTTCCCGCTGGGCACGCCGGAGGAGCTGGGCCTGTCGGCCAAGACCTTCATCGACATGGGCACCATCGGCAAATACGACAGCATGGTGTCGCAGAACGTGGACTATTCCAGCGCGATACGCATGTCGGTGGGCATGGGCTTCGTCTGGCGCTCGCCGATGGGACCGGTCAATCTGACCTTTGCCCTGCCGCTGCTCAAGGAATCGTTCGACGACACGGAATCCCTTCAGTTCAGCTTTGGCACGAGGTTCTAAGACCATGTCTTTCAAATCGCTGGCGGGCATTCTTGCGGCGGCGCTCCTGGCCGGAGGGGCGCTCTGCGTCCCGGCGGCCGAGGCGGCCTCCGCTCCGAAGCCCGCGCCGGTCGTCCGCGTCGTCGATATCCAGGAGGTCATGGAGCGCTCCACGGCGGTGCAGGGCATCCGCCGTGAGCTCGATGCCTACCGCAAGACCTACGACACGGAGTTCGCCGCCAAGGAGAAGGCCCTGAAGGACGAGGAACGCGAGCTGGTGCGCCAGCAGTCCCTGATCGATCCTGCCGCCTATCGAGAGAAGGTGCAGGCCTTCCAGCAGAAGTTCGCCACCTTCCAGCGGGAACTCAAGACCCGCCAGCAGCTTTTGCAGAACGCCTACGCCGCGGCGCTCAATCAGGTGAGCGCCCAGGTGCAGCGCATCTGGGCGGCGGTGGCCGATGCGGAGGGAGCGACGCTCCTGCTGCCGCGCGGCCAGGTTTTGCTGTTCAGCCCCGGCTACGACGTGACGCCGGACGTGATCGACCGCCTGAACAAGGCGCTGCCGTCGGTGAAGTTCCCCGATCCGATGACCAAAGCGCCCGCGGCCGGTTCGAAGAAGAAGTAAGGGCGAGCAGGAGACCGACATGACCGATTCCCGTTTTTTCCGGCGCGCCGGGCCGTTCACCCTGGCGCAACTTGCCGAGATCGGCGGCGGCGACCTCGGCGATGCGTCGCTGGGCGACCGCCTGCTCACCGATGTCGCGCCGCTCTACCGCGCCGAAGCGGAGGATGTGAGCTTCCTCGACAACCGCAAGTACGTGCAGGCGTTCGAGGCGTGCGGCGCCGGGGCGTGCGTGGTGCACCCCGATCTTGCGGAGATGGCGCCCGCGGGCATGGGGCTGATCCTCTCGCCGGAGCCCTACCGCGCCTATGCGCTGATCGCCCATGCGTTCTATCCGCAGAGCATGACCGGCGAGGCGGAGATTTCCCCCCATGCGATGATCCACCCCACCGCGACGATCGGCGAAGGCTGCCACATCGAACCGGGCGTGGTGATCTGCGAGCGCGCCGAGGTCGGCGCGCGCACCCGCATCTGTGCGGGCGCGGTGCTGCGCGACGGAGTGGTGGTCGGCGACGACTGCTACATCGGCTCCAACGTGGTGCTGAGCTATGCGCTGATCGGCAACAAGGTGTGGATTCACTCCGGGGCGGCGATCGGGCAGGACGGTTTCGGCTTCGCCATGGGGCCGAAGGGGCACCTCAAGGTGCCGCAACTCGGCCGGGTGATCATCCAGGACGACGTGGAGATCGGCGCCAACACCGCCATCGACCGTGGAGCCGGGCCGGACACGGTGATCGGCGAGGGTTGCCGTATCGACAATCTGGTGCAGATCGGCCACAACGTGGAGTTGGGCCGTGGCTGCGTTCTGGTCGCGCAGGTGGGGATTTCCGGCTCCACCCGCTTCGCCGACTTCGTCGTGGCGGGCGGTCAGGCGGGGATCACCGGGCACCTCAAGATCGGCGCGGGGGCACGGATCGGGGCTCAGTCCGGGGTGATGCGGGACGTTCCGGCGGGGCAGACGGTGATCGGTTCTCCGGCGGTTCCGGCGAAGGAGCACTGGCGCCAGATCGGCGTGGTCGAGCGTCTGGCGAAAAAGCACGGCGGCGCGTGACGCCGCCCGGTAAAAGTAAGGCGATCTCCCTTGGGGGGCGCAACAACGAGAAGGGCCTCAAGGTAATGGATGCAGAGGGGAACACCGCGAAGATCATCGACATCCAGCGCATCATGCAGATGATCCCGCACCGTTATCCGTTCGTCATGGTCGATCGCATCACCGACGTCGTGCCCGGCGAGAGCGCCGTGGGGATCAAAAACGTCAGCATGAACGAACCCTATTTCCTCGGGCATTTTCCGGGTCATCCGGTGATGCCGGGGGTTCTCATCGTCGAGTCCATGGCCCAGACCGCGGCCGTCCTGGTGGTGGAGACCATGGGACCGGACGCCGAGGGCAAGCTGGTGTACTTCATGAGCGTTGACGAATGCCGCTTCCGCAAGCCGGTGGTGCCGGGCGACCAGCTCTTCGTGCACGTGAAGCGTGAGCGCCGCCGCGGCAACGTCTGGAAATTCCGGGGCGAGGCGAAGGTCGATGGCCAGATCGTGGCCGAAGCGGTGTATGCCGCGATGATCCTGGATAACTGACATGGCGCAGATTCATCCGACGGCACATATCGACCCCAAGGCCGAAATCGCCGCCGATGCGGAGGTCGGGCCGTTCTGCACGGTGGGTCCCAGCGTGGCGCTGGGGGCCGGAGTGCGGCTGATCTCCCACGTTGCGGTGGACGGCATCACCGAGATCGGCGACGGCACGGTGGTCTATCCCTTCGCGTCCCTCGGCCACCGGCCGCAGGATCTGAAATACCATGGCGAACCCTCGCGCCTGGTGATCGGCAAGCGCAACCAGATCCGCGAAGGCGTGACGATGAACCCGGGGACCGAGGGGGGCGGCATGCTCACCAAAGTCGGCGACAACGGGCTGTTCATGGTTGGCGCGCACGTGGCGCACGACTGCATCGTCGGCGACAGCTGCATCTTCGCCAACAACGCGACGCTGGGCGGCCATGTGGCGGTGGGCGACTTTGCGATCATCGGCGGGCTTTCCGCGGTGCACCAGTTCGTGCGCATCGGCCAGCACGCGATGATCGGCGGCGCCTCCGGCCTGGAGACCGACGTCATCCCCTACGGCTCGGTGCTGGGCAACCGCGCGCACCTCTCCGGCCTCAACATCGTCGGGCTGAAACGCCGCAACTTCAGCCGCGAGACCATTCACACCCTGCGCCGCGCCTATCGGCTGCTGTTCGCCGAGGAAGGCACGATGATCGAGCGGGTGGAGGACGTGGCCAACCTCTTCGCCGACTGCGAGCCGGTGATGGAGATCGTCGCCTTCATGCGGCAGGAGACCTCTCGCGGCATCTGCCAGCCGGGAGGCGCGCCGGAAAAGGAAGCCTAGGGACGTGGACGGCAACGGCGCGGCACAAGGCGGGATCGGCATTCTGGCCGGGGGAGGGGCTCTCCCCCGGCTGCTCGTTTCCGCCTGCCGCGCGCAGGAAAAGCCGGTGTTCGTGCTGGCTCTGGAGGGGTACACCGACGCGGAGACGGTGGAGGGCGTGGCCCACGCCTGGGTGCGCCTCGGCGCGCTGGGCGAGGCGTTCCGCCTGCTCAAGGAGGCCGGGGTCGCCGAGGTGGCGTTCGCCGGGGCGATGAAGCGCCCGTCGCTCGGCAACCTGCGGCCGGACGCGCGCGGCGCGGCCTTCCTGGCGAAGATCGGCATGCAGGCGCTGGGCGACGACGGGCTGTTGCGCGCGATTTCCACGGAATTCCAGGCCGAGGGGCTGCGCCTCGTCGGCGCGCACGAGGTGCTGGCCGGCATTCTCGCCAAGGAGGGCGTCTACGGCGCGCTGCGCCCGTCGGCGGAGGACGAGGCGGACATCGCCCGCGGCTTCGAGGTGGCGAAGGGCCTGGGCGCGCTGGACGTCGGCCAGGGCGCGGTGGTGCAGCAGGGCATGGTGCTCGCCGTCGAGGGCGCGGAAGGCACCGACCGCATGCTGGCGCGCAGCGGCGAACTGCGGCGCGAGGGGCGCGGCGGGGTGCTGGTGAAAGTGTGCAAGCCGGGGCAGGACCGCCGCCTCGACCTGCCGACGGTGGGCGCCGCCACGGTGGAGGCCGCCGCCGCGGCGGGGCTTTCCGGCATCGCGGTGGAGGCGGGGGCCGCCCTGGTGATCGACGCGGCGGCGATGGCCGTCCGCGCCGACGCACTCGGCCTCTTCGTCGTCGGCCTGCCCGCCGTGGCGAATGCGCCGCTGATCTATCTGGTGGCCGGGGAACCCTCGGGCGACGTGCTCGGCGCGCGCCTGATGCGGGCGCTGAAGGAGCGCACCGGCGGCGACGTGCGCTTCGCCGGGGTGGGCGGCGAGAGCATGGCGGAGGAGGGGCTCGCCTCGCTGTTTCCGCAGTCGGAGATCGCGGTGATGGGCCTCGCCGAGGTGATCCCGCGCATCCCTGCCGTGCTGCGCCGGGTGAAGGACGTGGCGGCGGACATCCGCGCCAAAAAGCCCGCCGTGGCAGTGACCATCGATTCCCTCGGTTTCAACGGCCGCGTCGCCAAGGCCCTGATCGCCGCGAAAAGCCGCATCCCCCGGGTGCATTACGTCGCCCCCATGGTCTGGGCGTGGAAGCCCAAGCGCGCGGAAAAGATCGCCCGTCTGTTCGACCACCTGATGTGCCTGCTCGCCTTCGAACCGCCGTACTTCACCGTGCACGGTCTCGCCGCCACCGCGGTCGGCCACCCGGTGGTGGAAGGCGGGGCGGGGCGCGGCGACGGCGCGGACTTCCGCCGCCGCCACGGCATCGCGCCGAGCGACACCGTGATCTGCCTGCTGCCCGGCTCGCGCCGCAACGAGGTGACGCGCATGCTGCCGGTGTTCCGCCAGGCGGTGGAGCTTCTGCGGGCGCGGCATCCGGATTTGCAGGTGGTGCTGCCGACGGTGGCCACGGTGGCCGCAGAGGTGGCCGCGGCGACCCGCGCCTGGACCCGCCCGCCGCACATCGTGCACGGCGAGACGGAACGCTGGAACGCGTTTGCCGCCTGCGACGGGGCGCTCGCCGCCTCGGGCACGGTATCGCTGGAGCTGGCCCGCGCGCGGCGGCCTTTCGTCATCGGCTACCGCGCCTCGGCGATCTCCGTCTGGCTGGCAAAGCGCATGATTTCAATAAAATATGCGACTCTGTTGAACCATATTTCCAACCGCATGGTGGTGCCGGAATTCATCCAGGAGGCGTGCACGCCGCGCGCCCTGGCCGAAGCGCTGGACCGCCTGATCTGCGAAACCGCCGCGCGCGCCGCCTTCCTGGCGGAGACCGATGCGGCGCTTGCCGAACTCGTCGGGCCGAACCCGCGCCCCAGCCTCGCGGCGGCGGACGTGGTGCTGCGCGCCGCGGGCATTGCGCCCGTTCCCGCGGCGGCCCATATGGACGTTTCTTCCCTTCCGTCCGCATAACAAGGATCGACCATGAGCAACCGTCTGCTGCATACGATGATCCGGGTCCTCGACCTGGAGGCGTCCATCGCTTTCTATACCGGGCAACTCGGCATGCGGCTTTTGCGCCGCACCGATTTCGAGGGCGGGCGCTTCACCCTGGCCTTCGTCGGCTACGGCGACGAGGCGAGCGCCGCGGTGCTGGAACTCACCCACAACTGGGACCAGGCCGAACCCTACGAGATCGGCAGCGGCTTCGGCCACCTCGCCATCGGCGTGCCGGACATCCACGCCGCGGTGGAGGCGATGCGCGCCGCGGGGGTGAAGATCACCCGCGAGCCCGGCCCGATGAAGGGCAGCGGCACCGTCCTCGCCTTCGTCGAGGACCCCGACGGCTACAAGGTGGAGCTTCTGGAGCGCGCCTGATCCTTGCTCCGGCACAAAAAAACGGCGGCCACGCGGGCCGCCGTTTTTTGTTGTTGCGTGCGGATCAGCGCTTGCCGATCGGCACGTAATCGCGCTGCGTCGCGCCGGTGTAGAGTTGGCGCGGGCGGCCGATCTTCATTTCCGGATCGGTGATCATCTCCAGCCACTGCGCGACCCAGCCGGTGGTGCGGGCGAGCGCGAAGAGGGCGGTGAACATCGAGGTCGGGATGCCCATGGCGCGGAAGATGATGCCGGAATAGAAGTCCACGTTGGGGTAGAGCTTCTTCTCGATGAAATAGTCGTCCTGCAGGGCGATGCGCTCCAGTTCCATGGCGATCTGCAACAGCGGCTCGTTGTGGATGCCGAGGTCGTCGAGCACTTCGTGGCAGGTCTTTTCCATGATCTTGGCGCGCGGGTCGAAGTTCTTGTAGACCCGGTGGCCGAAGCCCATGAGCCGGAAGGGATCGTCCTTGTCCTTGGCGCGCTCGACGAATTCCGGCACGCGGTCCTTGCTGCCGATCTGCATCAGCATGTTCAGCACCGCCTCGTTGGCGCCGCCGTGCGATGGCCCCCACAGCGAGGCGATGCCCGCCGCGATGCAGGCGAACGGGTTGGCCCCCGAAGACCCGGCAAGACGCACCGTGGAGGTGGAGGCGTTCTGTTCGTGGTCCGCATGCAGAATGAGGATGCGGTTCATCGCGCGGGCGAGCACCGGGTTGACGGTGTAGGTCTCGCACGGCACCGAGAACATCATCTGCAGGAAGTTGGCGGCGTAATCCAGGTCGTTGCGCGGATAGGTGAACGGCTGGCCGATCGAGTACTTGTAGGCGTTCGCCACGATCGTCGGCATCTTGGCGATGAGGCGGGTCTCCGCGACGATGCGCTGGAAGTCGTCGGTGAAGTCCAGGCTGTCGTGATAGAAGGCCGACAGCGCGCCGACGATGCCGCAGGAGATCGCCATCGGGTGGGCGTCGCGGCGGAAGCCGCTGTAGAACCGCAGAATCTGCTCGTTGAGCATCGAGTGGTAGGTGATGTCGTGGTCGAACTGCTTCATCTGCGCTTGGTCCGGCAGGTTGCCGAACAGCAGGAGGTAGGCGACCTCGAGGAAGCTGGAATTTTCCGCAAGCTGTTCGATCGGATAGCCGCGGTGCAGCAGGATGCCCTTGTCACCGTCGATGAAGGTGACCTTGGACTCGCAACTGCCGGTGGAGGTGAAACCCGGATCGTAGGTGAAGCACCCGGTATCCGCATAGAACTTGCGGATATCGACGACGCGCGGGCCGGTGGTGCCGTGGATCACCGGAAGATCGAAGGACTTCCCCGTGGCGTTGTCGATGATGGTGAAGGTGTCGGAGGGGCTTTTCTTGTCGTTGGTCATGGCGACTCCCTGTGTCGATGCCGGGCCGCGGGACATCGGAGAGCCCGGATGCCGGATGGAGCGCGGCTGGCGGCATCGAACGTGTGTTTGTGGCTGTTCTTAACCTGTTTCTCCCCGAGGCGATTTCAAGGCATAGGCATGTCTTTTCACGGGAAAGACGCGGCCCGCAGGTTCATTTTGCGGCCTCGTCGAGGCGCGCCAGCACCTCTTCGCGTCCGAGAATCTCCATCACTTCGAACAGCGGCGGCGACACCGTGGAGCCGGTGACCGCGGCGCGCAGCGGCTGCGCCACCTTGCCGAGCTTCAGCCCCCGGGCTTCGGCGAGGCCGCGCACCGCCGCTTCCAGGGCGTCGTGCCGCCATTCCGCCGTCCCGGCCAGCAGGCCGCGCGCTTCGGCCAGCAGGCCGCCCGCTTCCGCCACCTGGGCCTTGGCCTTGTCGTCGAACCCAAGCGGCCGCATCCGGGCGTAGACCATCGCCCCTTCGGCCAGTTCGTTGAGGTCCTTGGCGCGCGGCTTCAGCCCCGGCATGCCGCGCAGGATGCGCCCCGCCGCGTCCGCGGGCAGGGCGGCCCCGAGCGCCTTTTCCATCAGCGGCGCGACCAGGGCGGCGAGCTCCGCATCCGGGGTTTCGCGCAGGTAGTGCGCGTTGAGGCTCATCAGCTTGGTCATGTCGAAGCGCGAAGGGCCCTTGCCCACCGCGCCGATATCGAACCATTCCACCGCCTGCTCGGTGGAGATGATCTCGTCGTCGCCGTGGCCCCAGCCGAGGCGCAGCAGGTAGTTGCGCAGCGCCGCGGGGAGGATGCCCATGTCGCGGTAGGCCTCGGCCCCCAGCGCGCCGTGGCGCTTGGAGAGCTTCGCGCCGTCCGGACCGTGGATCAGCGGGATATGGGCGAATTCCGGCACGTCCCAGCCGCAGGCGCGGTAGAGCGCGGTCTGGCGCGCCGCGTTGGTGAGGTGGTCGTCGCCGCGGATGACGTGGGTGATGCCCATGTCGTGGTCGTCCACCACCACCGAGAGCATGTAGGTGGGGGTGCCGTCGCCGCGCAGCAGGATCATGTCGTCGAGCTGGGCGTTGGCGAAGGTGACGTCGCCCTGCACATGGTCGCGGATCACCGTCTCGCCCTCGCGCGGCGCCTTCATGCGGATCACCGGGGCGACGCCCTCCGGCGCTTCGCTCGGGTCGCGGTCGCGCCAGCGGCCATCATAGCGCATCGGCTGGCCATTGGCCTTCTGCTCCTCGCGCATCCTGGCGAGCTCTTCCGGGGTGCAATAGCAGTGGTACGCCTGCCCCTTGGCCAGCAGTTCGCGCGCCACTTCGGCATGGCGTCCGGCGCGGGAGAACTGCATCACCGGCTCTTCGTCCCAGTCGAGTCCGAGCCAGGCGAGGCCGTCGAAGATCGCCTCCACCGCGGCCTGGGTCGAGCGTTCGCGGTCGGTGTCCTCGATGCGCAGCAGGAAGCGGCCGCCGTGGTGGCGCGCGAACAGCCAGTTGAACAGGGCGGTGCGCGCCCCCCCGATGTGAAGGAACCCCGTCGGCGACGGAGCGAATCGTGTCACGACGCTCATGCGATTGGAAACCCGTGCAGCATGTGAAGACGAGAGAATAACGCCGCTCGCGGCGGCGGAAATGCACTATTCTGTGCCGGGCGTGGGTTTTATCACAAGCCGCCCGGTGACGGCAAAGGGTTATCCGGGGAAGGGGAGGCTCGGCGCGCGCATGGAGAGAGCGGCGGAGAGGTTCCGGCAGGCCGCAGGATGGGGGGAGCGTGCGCCCTGGCTGTTCGTCGCGGGCGTTGCGGCCTACCTGTCGCTCGCCTTCGAGCCCAGCCCCGCCGCCTGGGCCGCCGCTGTTGCCGCGCCGGCCGTTTGCGCGATTCCGGCGCGGCGCGGTGGGATTGCCGCCGTGGCGTTCCTTGCGCTTTTTGCGGTGCTGGCGGGGGCGGCGTGGGCCGCTTTCTCGGCGCATCGCGCCGCCCACCCGGTGTGGACGCAAAGCCGCGCCCGCGCCGAAGTGGAAGGCCGCGTCGCCGCGGTGGAGATGCGCGCCCGCGGCAGCCGCGTCACCCTCGATGCGGTGAGGCTCGACGGCGCGGACACGCCGATGCGGGTGCGGGTCAACCTCTCCGCGCGCCACGGCGCGCCACGGCCGGGGGCGCGGGTGATATTGGCGGCGGTGCTCTATCCGCCGCCCGGTCCGGCCTATCCCGGCGGCTACGATTTCGGGCGGCAGGCCTGGTTTTCGCGCCTCGGCGCGGTGGGCTACGCCAGCCGCGCCTGGCGCGAGACCGCGCCACCGGAGCCATGGGATTTCGCCGCGCGCCTGCAATCCTGGCGGGGGGAGGCGGCGCGCCGCATCCTCGCGGCGCTTCCTGACGGCGATCCCCGCGCCGCCATCGCCGCGGCGCTGATCGTCGGCGAGCGCGGCGCCATCCCCGGAGCCCTCGCCGAGGCCTACCGCGCCTCGGGCCTCGCCCACATGCTGGCGATCTCCGGCCTGCACATGGGGCTGCTCGCCGGGCTCGCCTTTCTCGCGGTGCGGCGCGGCCTGGCGCTGGCGCCCGCAGTGGCGCTGCGCTATCCGATCAAGAAATGGGCCGCCGCCTGCGCCCTCGTGCTCACCGCCGCCTACCTGCTGATCTCCGGCGCGGCGGTGCCGACGCAGCGCGCCTTCGTGATGGCCGCGGCAGCGCTGCTCGCGGTGCTGCTCGAGCGTTCGCCGTTCTCGCTGCGCCTCGTCGGGGCCGCCGCCCTCGCGGTGGCGATGATCGGGCCGGAGGCGGTGCTCGGCGCGAGTTTCCAGATGTCCTTCGCCGCGGCCGCCGCGCTGATTGCGGTGTACGAGGCGCTGCGCGGGCATGGCCTGCCCGGCGAGTGGCCGCCATGGCTGCGGCTGCCGCTCGCCTATGCCGGGGGCGTGCTGCTCACCACTCTCGTCGCCTCCGTCGCCACCGCGCCGTTCTCTCTGTTCCATTTCGGGCGGCTCTCGCTTTATGCGCTGCCCGCCAACCTGCTGGCGCTGCCGGTGCTCGGCCTGTGGGTGATGCCCTGGGGGCTGGCCGCCGCCCTGGCGCTGCCGTTCGGCGCCGCCGGGTTTCCGTTGGCGCGCATGGCGGAGGGCATCGGCTGGATCGACCATGTCGCGGCGATGGTTTCCGCCTGGCCGCTGCATCAGGTCAGGGTGCCGCAGATGCCGGGCTTCGGCCTGGCGCTGTGCGCCGCGGGACTGCTGTTCTGCGCGCTCGCCGTGGGGCGCGTGCGCCTGCTCGGCGCGCTTGCGCTTGCCGCCGGGGTGGCCTCGCCGTGGGTGTTCCCGCTGCCGGACGTGCTGATCGCCGACGGCGGGCGCGCCGTGGCGGTGCGGCTGGCGGAAGGCGGCTACGGCTTCGCCGGGGACGAACGCGCGGAGTTCGTGCGCACGATGTGGCGGGAGCGCACCGCAGCGGAGGTGCGCTTCGGCCGCGGCTGGACCTGCGGCATGAGCGGCTGCGCCGTCGCCCTGCCGTCCGGGCGGGGCGTGGCGGCGGTGCGGCAGGCGGAGGGACTGGCCGCGGCGTGCGCGGAGGCCGCGGTGGTGGCGGCGGCGGTTCCCGTCACCGCCGAAGCGCGCGCGGGCTGCGGCGCGGCCCTGCTGCTGGATGCGGCGGACCTGGCGCGGCACGGCGCTGTGGCGCTGTGGCTGGATGGGGAGGGGGCGGTGCGGCGCTTCGACAGCGCGGGGCTGCGCCGCGGCCGCCGCCCGTGGGGCGGCGGTCAGTAGCCGTCGTCGGCCTGCATTGCCCAGAGGTGCGCCGCGGCGAGCGCCCGCCACGGCGAAAACGGCGCGAGCCACGTCTCGGTTTCTTTTTCCGATATCTTGTCGTCGCGGCGCAGCAGGCGCCGCAGGTTGCGCCGCACCGCGACGTCGCCGTGGAGCGAGCCGTCGACGCAGCCGAAACCGCGCAGCAGCGCGTAGTTGACCGTCCACGGGCCGATGCCGGGCAGCGCGCGCAGCGCAGCGCCGATCTCTTCGGCATCCGGCGCTGCGGCCCAGGCGTCGAGCGGCAGGTCGCCCGCCGCGACCGCCGCACTCAGACGCAGCAGGGTGTTCGCCTTGCTCAGGGAGAAGCCGAAACCGCGCAACTCCTCCGCCGCGAGCGCGGCGACGCGTTCCGGCGTCGGGTGGCAGCGCAGGCCGCCCGAGTGCGGCTCTCCGGTAGCTGCGATCAGCCGCCGCCGGATCGACAGCGCCGCGCCGACGCTGATCTGCTGGCCGGTGATCGCCCACGCCAGCGCGTCGAACGGCGTCGCCGCCACCGCGACCCGCAGGTCCGGTCGCCGCGCAATTAGCGGGCCGAGAAGCGGGTGGCCGCGGTGCGCCGCCTCGAACCCGGTGGTGTCCTGGGTGAGGCCGAGCATCCGCCGTGCGGTGCGCTCCAGCGCGTGCAGGCCGCCGGGAGACGCCGCGCCGTCGATATCGAGACGGAACGCCGCATGGCCGTCCGCAAAGGCGATCGCGAGCCGTGCAGGACGGCCTGCCCAGACGAGTCCTTTTTCCAGCCCCGCGGCGGAGACACGCTCCGATATTTCCTGCGCATCGCGGCGGTGATAGGCGAGGATGTCGCCGCTGCGGAAGCCTTTGGGCAGGTCGATGACGCCGGAAAGCATATTCATCCGCCGCGCTCGCGGTCGAGAAGAGCGCGCTTGCGGCCGAGGCCCCAGCGGTATCCGGCAAGGCTGCCGTCGCTGCGCACCGCACGATGGCAGGGGACCGCCACCGCGATCGGGTTGGCGCCGCACGCCGCGCCGACCGCGCGCACCGCCCGGGGGGCGCCGATGGCCGCGGCGATCTCGGCATAGGTGCGGGTCTCGCCCGCGGGAATCCGGCGCAATGCCTCCCACACCCGGCGCTGGAACGCGGTGCCGCGGATGTCGAGCGGCAGTTCGCAGCCCGCCGCCGGGGTTTCGATCATCGCGACGATGCGGGCGACGAGACCGGCGAAGTCCGCGCCGCCTTCGGCGATCTCCGCCGCGGGGAAGCGTGCGTGCAGGTCCGCCACCAGCTCCCCGGCGTCGTCGCCGAGAAAGATCGCGCATACGCCGCGTTCGCTCCGCGCCGCCAGCACGGCGCCGAGCGCGGACTCTCCGAGAGCGTAGCGGATCGCGGTCGCCGCTCCGCCGGAGCGGAAGCGTTTCGGCGTCATTCCGAGCGCCGCGTCGGCCTCGGCGTAGAAGCGGCTGCTCGCGTTGTAGCCCGCGGCGTAGAGGGCGCGGGTGACCTTCTCCCCGTCTCCGAGTTCCCGCTGCACCCGCGCGATGCGGTGCGCCGCGGCATAGGCGCGCGGCGTCACCCCGGTGGCCGCCTTGAACAGTCGGTGCAGGTGCCAGGGGCTCATCCCGGCCTCGGCTGCGAGATCGGCGAGGCGCGGCGGTTGTTCGGCGGTCTCGATGGTGCGGCAGAGCGATGCGATCAGCGCGGCGCGCGCGCTCGCCGGTGCGGCGGCATCCGGTTTGCAGCGGCGGCAGGGGCGGAACCCGGCGGCCTCGGCCTCCGCCGCGCAGGCGAAGAAGCGGACGTTCTCGGGCCTGGCGCGGCGCGACGGGCAATCCGGGCGGCAATAGACGCCGGTGGTGACCACGGCGTAGACGAAGCTCTCGCCCGCCGCATCGCGGGCGAGGAGGGCGGGCCAGCGCGGGTCGGCGAGAGTGGCGGCGCGGGCGGCCTTGGCGGAGGGAGTCATGCGCATCGGTCCTTCGAAGGTTGGCGATGCAGGCAGTCTGGCGCGGCAGCGTGGCGGAAACACTCCGCCCCTTGCTCTCGAATTCAATAGCGGCGGATGAGGCCGACCAGGCGGCCCTGCACCGAAACCCGGTCCGGCCCGAAGATGCGGGTCTCGTAGCGCGGGTTGGCGGGCTCCAGGGCGATGGATTCGCCCTTGCGGCGCAGGCGCTTCAGCGTCGCCTCGTTCTGGTCCACCAGGGCGACGACGATGGCGCCGTTCTCCACCGTGTCGGTCTTGCGGATGAGCACGGTGTCGCCGTCGAAGATCCCCGCCTCGATCATCGAATCGCCTTCGATGGTCAGCGCATAGTGCTCGCCGCCGGTGAGCATGCTGGCCGGCACGTCCACCGAGGCGGAGAGATCGGCGAGCGCCTCGATCGGCGTGCCCGCGGCGATTTTGCCGTAAAGCGGGATGGAGACCGCATCCGCGCCGGAGGCGACCGCCGCGCCCGCGATCTGCTTGCGGAAGCCGCCCGCGATCACCGTGGGCTGGAAGGCCGCGGCCTCCACCGGGGCGGCGGCCATGTCTTCCGGCAGCTTGATGATTTCCAGCGCGCGGGCGCGGTGCGGCAGGCGGCGGATGAAGCCACGTTCCTCCAGGCTGGAGATCAGCCGGTGCACGCCCGACTTGGAACGCAGGCCGAGCGCGTCCTTCATTTCGTCGAAGGAGGGGACGATGCCGAAACGCTTGAGGTGGGAATCGATCAGCAGCAGCAGGTTGCGTTGCTTCGCGGTGAGCATCGGCGGTGGCCTCCGGTTAGGACGATACCACCTTTGTTCTAGTTTGGTTCACCGAAAGATGCAAGCCTAAACTGGGCCTCAGCCGTGCAGCAGGGTGCGGGTGGCGGCGGTCACGTCGGCCTGGCGCATCAGGGATTCCCCGACCAGGAAGCGCCGCGCGCCGACGGCGGCCATGCGGTCGAGGTCGGCGCGGGTCTTCAGCCCGCTTTCCGCCACCAGCACGCGGTCCGGCGGGCAGGCGGCGGCCAGCGCCTCGGTGACCGCAAGGTCGGTGACCATGGTCTTGAGGTTGCGGTTGTTCACCCCGAGGAGGCGGCTTTTCAGCTTGAGCGCGCGGCCGAACTCCCCGGCATCGTGGATTTCCACCAGCACGTCGAGGCCGAGGTCGATCGCCGCCTGTTCCAGGTCGCGCGCCTGGTCGTCGGAAAGCGCCGCCATGATCAGCAGGATGGCGTCCGCGCCCCAGGCGCGCGCCTCCACCACCTGGTAGGGGTCGAGCATGAAGTCCTTGCGCAGTGCGGGCAGGTCCACTGCGCCGCGCGCCGCGGCCAGAACCTCCGGCCCGCCCTGGAAATACGCCCGGTCGGTGAGCACCGAGAGGCACGCCGCGCCGCCCGCCGCATAGGCGCGGGCGAGGGAGGCGGGGTCGAAATCGGCGCGGATCAGCCCGGCGGAGGGCGAGGCCTTCTTGATCTCGGCGATCAGGCCGAAGCCGCCGTTCGCCGCGGCGCGGTCCAGCGCGGCGGCGAAGCCGCGCGGCGGCGGGGCTTCCGCCGCGTCGCCGATCAGGCGCGCCAGAGGCACGGCGGCTTTCGCCGCCGCGATCTCCTCGCGCTTGGTGGCGCAGATCTTCGCCAGAACGTCGGACACGGGTTACGCCTCGTTGGTGATCCGCACGAAGTCCGCCAGGACCTGCTTCGCGGAGCCATTCTTCATGACTTCCATGGCCTTGGAGACGCCTTCTTTAAGGGTTTTCTCAACATCGGCGACCACCAGGACCGCCGCCGCGTTGAACGCCACGGCATCGCGCAGGGGCAACAGCGCCGCCGGAACCTCGGGCTCCAGGATGGCGCGCAGGGCCGCGGCGTTGAAGTCCGGGTCGCCGCCCTTCAGCGCCTCGGGCGCGACGCGGGGCAGGCCCACGTCCTCCGGCGCGATGGTGAAGGTGGTGACCTTGCCGCCCTTGAGTTCCGCCACCGCGGTCGGGCCGGTGGTGGTGATCTCGTCCAGGCCGTCGGAGCCGTGCACCATCCAGGCGCGCTCCGCCCCCAGGTTGCCCAGCACCTGGGCCAAGGGCGCCAGCCACTCCTCGGCGAACACGCCGATGACCATGCGCTTCACCCCGGCGGGGCTGGCGAGCGGGCCGAGGATGTTGAAGATGGTGCGGGTGCCGATCTCCTGCCGGGTCGGGCCGACGTGCTTCATCGCGCTGTGGTGGCGGGTGGCGAGCATGAAGCCGATGCCCGCCTCGGCGATGGCGCGCTCCACCACCGGCAGTTCGGCATCGAGGTTGACGCCGAGCGCCTTGAGCACGTCGGCGGAGCCGGATTTCGAGGTCTGGGCCTTGTTGCCGTGCTTGGCCACGGTGACGCCGCAGGCGGCGATGACGAGGGCCGCGCCGGTGGAGATGTTGTAGCTGCCGGAGCAGTCGCCGCCGGTGCCGACGATGTCCACCGCGCCCGCCGGAGCCTTCACCGCCAGCGCCTTGGCGCGCATGGTGCGCGCCGCGCCGGTGATTTCCGCCACCGTCTCGCCGCGCAGGCGCATCGCCATCAACAGCGCGCCGATCTGCGAAGGAGTGGCCTGGCCCGACATGATCACGTCGAAGGCGTGCGCCGCCTCGTCCTCGGACAGGGTTTCGCCCGTCGCGAGGCGGGCGAGGATGGGTTTCAGGTCGCTCATGGCTTTCGCTCTTTCGTTCAGGCAGCCGCCGCGAGGGCGAGGAAGTTCTTGAGGATGTCGTGCCCGTGCTGGGAGGCGATGCTCTCCGGATGGAACTGAACGCCGAAAATCGGCAGCTCGGCATGCGCCAGGCCCATGATCAGGCCGTCCGGGCTTTCCGCGGTGACCTTGAGGCAGGCGGGCAGGCTTTCCTTTTCCACCAGCAGGGAATGGTAGCGCGTCGCCTGGAAGGGGTCGGGAATGCCCGCGAACACGTCGCTGCCGGTGTGGCGGATTTCGCAGACCTTGCCGTGCCACGGCTCGGGCGCGCGCGCCACCTTGCCGCCGAAGGCCTGGCCGATGGTCTGGTGCCCGAGGCAGACGCCGAAGAGGGGAATGCGCTTCTCCGCCGCCAGGGCGACCAGCGGCAGGCAGATGCCCGCGCGGTCCGGGTCGCAGGGGCCGGGGGAGAGGATGATGCCGGCGGGGTTCTTCGCCACCGCCGCTTCGGCGGAGAGCGCGTCGTTGCGCGCCACCTCCACCTCGGCCCCGAGTTCGCCCAGGTAGTGCCAGAGGTTGTAGGTGAAGCTGTCGTAGTTGTCGATCAGCAGGTACATGGACGGAAACCCCGGTTCGTCGGCAGTTTTATTCGGCGCACAGGATGGACGCCCGGCCGGAGCGCGTCAAGGGCGGCAAGGGGTTGCTGGCCTTGATCCGCCATTCCGGTGTATGGTCCGGAACCGCGTGTCCGTTTGGGATCGTTCCAAGGAGGCCGTTTTGGCCCGTACCCCCCGCAAGCCGCCGCGCAGGCGCACCGCGCTCGCCACCCTTCGGCGTTTCGCCGGGAAACGGCGCTTCCGTTGGACCCCGGGCCTGGCGGCGGCGTGCCTGGCCGTCGCCCTGAGTATCGGAGCGGTTCTGGGGTGGTGGGGCGCTTCCCGCATCCTGCCTCATGTTCCGGCGCCGCAGCGTGCCGCGGTGCAGCCTCCGCCTCCGCCGCCGATGCCGCAACCGCAGGCGAAGCCTGCCGAGCCGGAGCCGGAACCGCAGGTTTCCGCCCTGCCGCCGCCTGCGGAGACGCCATCCGCCTTGCCCGCCTGGCGGCGCAACGCGGTGCCCTTCACCCCGGTGGCGGGCAAGCCGATGATCGCCATCGTCATCGACGATATGGGCGTGGACGCGCGGCGTTCCGCGCAGGTCATCGCCCTGTCGCCGCGGCTCACCACCTCGTTCCTCACCTATGCGCGCAACCTGCCCGCCCAGGCCGCGGCGGCGCACGCCGCGGGGCACGAACTGCTCCTGCACATGCCGATGGAGCCCTCCGGCTCCGGCTACGACCCCGGCCCCGACGTGCTGCTCACCGCGATGCCGCCGGAGACGATCCGCGAGCGCCTGCGCCAGTCACTGGCTTCGTTTTCCGGCTATGTGGGGATCAACAACCACATGGGAAGCAAGTTCACCGCCGATGCGGCGGCGATGCGCGTGGTGATGGAGGAGCTCCGCGCCGACGGCCTGCTGTTCCTCGATTCTCTGACTTCCGGCAAGTCGGTGGGGGGCAAGACCGCGCGCGCCGAGGGCGTGCCCGCCCTGGTCCGCGACGTCTTCCTCGACGACAGCCCGGACCCCGCGGCGATCCGCGCCCAGTTGCGCCGCGTCGAGGAACATGCCCGCAAGACCGGCCGGACGATCGCCATCGGCCACCCGCGCGACACCACCATCGCGGCGCTGCGCGACTGGCTGCCGGAGGCGGAGGCCCAGGGCTTCCAGTTCGTGCCGCTCTCCGCCCTCGCCAAGGCGAAATCCGGCGAATAGCGCCATAGCATCGGCTTCTCCCATTCCCATATGAGGTTGGAACGGAGGTTGGCAGCGTTCCATGCCGCACCCGCAATGGGAGAAGGATGATGCGTCTTCTCTGCACTCTGTTGCTGACGGGATTTCTCGCCGTGCCTTTGCCCGCGCGTGCCCAGCAGATGTGCGCCGACGGCGGCGCAGTGGGCGCGCCCGCGGCGGAGGTGCCGGGCAAGCCCGGCGAGTTCCGCCGTGCCGAAGGCGGGGTGGCCTGCCTGGGCGGCAAGCCCGGCCTCCGGTCGTGTCAGGCGATCGGGCCGGTGGGCATCGGCATGGACCGCGAGGCGGTGATCGGGCGGGCGGGAGAGCCCTGGGAAGTGCGCCCCCTGGGCAAGGGAGATATCGCCTTCCACCTCATCGGCACGGAGGAAAAACCGCTCGGCTACTACGTGGTGACCTATCTGCAGGACGTGGTGGTGGGGGTGCAGGCCACCCTCGCGTCGCCTGCGGTGGACGAACTGCCGGTGGGGCTGTCCTCGGTGCGTCCGGGCCAGGTCGCGCAGCGGGCGCTCGACGTGTTCGGCGCGCCGAAGAAGGTGTGCATCGGCGGCGGTTCCGACGGCGAGGTTTGGGAGTACGCGCCGTTCCCGCTGTCCATCGACATGCAGTACGGACGCGTCTTCTCGATCAAGATCTTCGACCCGGAGGCCGACCTCTTCGGCAAGACCGCCGCGGCGGGCTGAACCGGGAGGCAGGAAAAACAAAGACTTCGCGGAGGGTCGCGGACCCTCCGCGAAGTTTTGGTTTTCAGCGTGCGTAGCGGGGCGCGATTTCGGCGGCGCGCAGGAGGGCGCGGGCCTTGTTGCAGCTTTCCTGGAATTCCTTGTCCGGGTCGCTGTCGGCGACGATGCCGCCGCCCGCCTGCACGTACATCGCGCCGTCCTTGACCACCGCGGTGCGCAGCGCGATGCAGGTGTCCATGTCGCCGTTGCCGGAGATGTAGCCGATGCATCCGGCATAGACGCAGCGCCGCACCGGTTCCAGTTCGTCGATGATCTCCATGGCGCGCACCTTCGGCGCGCCGGAGACGGTGCCCGCGGGGAAGCCCGCCATCAGCGCGTCCATGGCGTCGCAGTCCGCACGGATGCGGCCATCGACGTTGGAGACGATGTGCATGACGTGGGAATAGTACTCCAGCACCATCTGCTCGGTGACGGTGACCGAGCCCACTTCGGCGACGCGGCCGACGTCGTTGCGCCCGAGGTCCAGCAGCATCAGGTGCTCGGCGCGTTCCTTCGGGTCGGCGAGCAGGGCCTCGGCGAGCGCCGCGTCTTCCGCCTTGTCCTTGCCGCGCGGCGCGGTGCCCGCGATCGGGCGGATGGTGACCACGCCGTCGCGCAGCCGCACCAGGATTTCCGGGCTCGCGCCGACCACGTGGAACGCCCCGAAATCGAGGAAGAACATGAACGGCGAGGGATTGGTGCGCCGCAGCGCGCGGTAGAGCGCGAAGGGCGGCAAATCGAACGGAATGGCGAAGCGCTGCGACAGCACCACCTGGAAGATGTCGCCCGCGAGGATGTATTCCTTGCCCTTTTCCACCATCGCCTTGAAGGCTTCCCGGGTCATGTTGGAGGCAGGGGCGGGGGTGGGCGCGGCCTCTCCCGCGCGCGGCGGCGGCAGCGAGCGCCCGACGTTGGCGAGCGCATCGGCAAGGCGCTCGCGCGCGCGGTCGAAGGCGGCGGTGGCGGAGACCCCGGCTTCCGGGCGCACCGGCGTGACTAGGGTGAGGGTATCGGCGATGGTGTCGAACACCGCGATC
Organism: Oleispirillum naphthae; assembly: GCA_027864655.1. Taxonomy (GTDB): domain Bacteria; phylum Pseudomonadota; class Alphaproteobacteria; order Rhodospirillales; family Rhodospirillaceae; genus Oleispirillum; species Oleispirillum naphthae. The sequence continues at coordinate 225,524 of JAQAZG010000001.1, read as the reverse complement.
AGCGTGGGGCGGACGAACAGGCCGTCCGGCACGTTGAGGAGGTCCGGGTTTTCGTCCGGAATGTTCTCCACCAGGCGCACCGTGTCGTAGCCCATGTAGCCCACCAGCCCCGCGGCCATCGGCGGCAGGCCCTCGGGAATGTCGATGCGGCTCTCGGCGATCAGCGCGCGCAGGGAATCGAGCGGCGGCGTCGCCTCTGGGGTGAAGGAGTCGGGCGAGAAGCGGGCCTGGCGGTTGATTTCCGCGGTCTTGCCGCGGCAGCGCCAGACCACATCCGGGTTGAGCCCGACGAAGGAATAGCGGCCGCGCACCGCGCCGCCCTCCACGGATTCGAGGAGGAAGCTGTTGGGCCGCCCCTCGGCCAGCTTCATCATCACCGAGACCGGGGTCTCCAGGTCGGCGGGCAGGACCATCCAGACGAGTTGCGGCGTTCCGGCTTCATAGGCGGCGCGGAAGGTTTCGAAATCCGGGACGACCTGCATGTCAGTTCAACTCCTGCACCAGGCTGTCGATGCTGCGGTGCTGGCGCATCTGGAAGCTGTCGGTGAGCTGGGTGGTGAACGGCATCATCAGGGACTCGCCGAGCGCGGTGCGCAACTGGCGCTTGCCCTGTTCGATGCTGTCCTTGAAGTCGGCGACGTTCACCGGGTGGATGGCGGCAAGCCGCGCCACGATCGCGCCGTCGGTCGCGGGCGCGCTGGCGGTCTGGCCGACCTCCAGGTCGAACAGCGACTTCAGGAGGCTCGGCGGCAGGGTGCTGCCGCGGCGGAACAGCGGCTGCGTGGTGGTGAGGGTGACGTGCTGCGCCTTGGCGAAGGCGGCGGCGTCCTTCGTCTTGGCGAAGTCGGCGGCAAGGGCCTTGGCCTTTTCCACCGCGGCTTCCTGCTGCTTCCCGGCGCGCCACGCGGCGAGCAGGTCGGCGCGGATGGAGGCGAAGGGCTTGAGCGCGGCGGGGGTCACCGCATCGGTGCGGACGACGTAATAGCCGCCCGGCTCGCCTTCGTATTCCGAGAGCGGGCTCTGCGTTCCCGCATCCTGGCCGAAGCCCGCCTTGACGATTTCCGCGGCGGCGGGAATGGCGGCGGCCTCCTTGCCGTCCGGGCCCTTGGCGTCGGCGGTCACCGCGGGCAGGGTGACGACGGTCAGGCCGTTGAGCTTGGCGGCTTCCTCCAGGGTCGATCCGGCGGCAAGCGCGTCCTCGACCGCGGTGGAGGCGCGGTAGAGCGCGCCCAGGGTCTGTTCGGTCTTCACCGCGGCGGTCACCTTGTCGCGCACCTCCTCCAACTTCGGCTGGTGCGCGGGGCGGATGTCCTCCACCACCAGCACGTGCCAGCCGAGCGCGGACTTGAGCGGCGCCAGCACCGCGCCCTTGGCGGCGGCGAAGGCGGGCTCGGCGAGCGAGGGCAGAAGGCCGTCGCGCCCCATCCAGCCGAGGTCGGTGAGCATCGCGTGGTTTTCCTTGGCGGCGGCGTCCAGGCTGCGGCCTTCCTTCAGCGCGGCGGCCACCTTGGCCGCGGCGGCCTCGTCCTTGACGAGAATCTGGCGCAGCTTGCGGGTCTCCGGCGTCAGGAACTCGGCGGCATGGTGGCCGAAATAGTCGTGCAGCGCGTCCTCGGTGATTTCCAGGCGCTTCTCCACGTCCGCCGGACGGATCGGCAGCACGCTGAGCTTGCGGGTCTCCGGGGCGGTGTAGGCCGCGGCGTGCGCCGTCTGGAACTCGGTGAGGGCGGCGTCGCCGGGGTCGGCGGGCGCGGGCATGTCGGCGGCCTTGATGCCGAACACCTCGGCGACGCGGCGCTCGCCCTCGTAGCGCAGGAGCGTGGACACCAGAATCCGCGGCGCGGACACCGGCTCGGTGACCGAGTTGACGATGCGCTGCCGCGTCATGTCGCCGCGGGTCATGGCGAGGAAATCGATCTCGGTGTAGCCGTTGTTCTCCAGCAGGCGGCGGAAGCGCTCGCGGTCGAACTCGCCCTTGCCGTTCTGGAAGGCGGCGTTGCCGGTGATCAGGGTCTGGATCGCGGCGTCGGAGACGCCGACGTTCATCTTCTGCGCCGCGGCGTCGAGGAGCGCGCGGCTCGCCATCTGCGACAGCACCTGGTCGAACACCCCGAACTTCGCGGCCTCGGCGGCGGTGAGCTGCGGTCCGAAGCGCTGGCGCAGGCGGCGCAGTTCGGTGACGAAGGCGTGCTTCACCTGGCGGCCGGAGACCTCGACGTCGCCCACCGAGATCACCGCCTGGTGATCCGGGCTGCGCCGCAGCATGTCGGCGACGCCCCACGCGCCGAAAGCGACGATGAGAATGCCGAAGAGGACTTTCACCAGAAGGCTGGAGAAAAAGCGACCGACGGAATTGGACATGGCGGAGGCAATCCGGGACAGGAGTTTCGGGACGGCGGGACAAACCGCTTCGGCGCGATAATAGGGGGCGATTCCGGGCCGCTGCAAGGCATAACTCGCCGGTCGGCAATGCTTCACAAGGCACGGCCCGGCGCGTATGGTGACGGCGGGCAGGCGGGCGGAGACCCGCCGCGGCGAACATCGAGGAGGCACCTGATGAACAAGCGTCGTCCGCTGATCGCGGGAAACTGGAAAATGAACGGCCTGGCCGCCGATGGCGCAGCTCTGGCGAAGGCGGTGGCGGACAAGGCGCGGGCGGGCGCTCCGCCGTGCGAGTTGCTGGTCTGTCCGCCGTTCACCCTGATCGACCGCGCGATCGCGGCGGTGAAGGGCAGCCCGGTCGCCGTCGGTGGGCAGGACTGCCACGCCGCGGTTTCCGGCGCGCACACCGGCGACGTGGCGGCGGAGATGCTGAAGGACCTGGGCTGCGCCTACGTCATCGTCGGCCATTCGGAGCGCCGCGCCGACCACGGCGAGACCGACGCGGTGGTCAAGGCGAAGGCGGAGGCGGCGCTGCGCGCCGGTCTGGTCGCCATCGTCTGCGTCGGCGAGACCGAGGCGGAGCGCGACGCCGGCCGGACCGAAGCGGTGGTGGCGCGCCAGGTGAAGGGCTCGCTGCCCGCGGGCGCGACGCCTGCCAACCTGGTCGTCGCCTACGAGCCGGTGTGGGCGATCGGCACCGGGCGCACCCCCACGCCGGCGGACGCGCAGGCGGTGCACGCGCGCATCCGCGCCGAGCTGAAAGACCTGATCGGCGAGGCGGCGGATGCGGTGCGCCTGCTCTACGGCGGCTCGGTGAAGCCCTCGAACGCCAAGGAACTGATGGCGCAGGCCGACATCGACGGCGCGCTGGTCGGCGGCGCGGCGCTCAAGGCCGAGGACTTCTGGGGCATCGTGCAGGCCTACGCGTGAGGAAAATGCTCTAGCCAAAGCCGCCGCCTGCGATTACAAAGGCGCTCATTGCGCGTCCGCGATTGCGGCGCGGACACTTTAGGGATTCTTGCGTCACATGCTGACCGTCGTTCTGGTTATCCATTTGCTGCTGACCATCGCCTTGGTCGGCCTCGTGCTGTTGCAGAAGTCCGAAGGCGGTGGCCTGGCGACCGGCGGCGGCGCCTCGGGCGGCGGGAACTTCCTCTCCGGCCGCGCGGCGGGGAACCTTCTGACCAAGGCCACGGTGGTGCTTGCCGTCTGCTTCATGGTGACGTCGATTCTGCTGGCGGTGATGGCCACGCTGCGCAGCCGCGGCGAGGAGGACCTGCTGAAGGCGCTGATGGCGCCGCAGCCCGCCCAGCCCACGGCCACCGCACCGGCCAAGTCGCCCGCCGCGCCTGCCGCGCCGAGCGCGGACAGTTCGCCGCCGGTGCCCGGCGGCGAGGCGCCGAAGCAGGAGTCGGCTCCGGCCAAGCCGTAAGGCGGCGAAGCGGCTGATCTTCAAAGCGCGCGCCTCCGCCGGGTGCGGAGGCGCGGGTTTCTCGACGAACGTTTTCAGTGGTATCATCCCGCCGGGTATGTCGAGATCGGGCGAGCGTTACGTATGCGTGCAGGCCGCCTTCGCGTCCGGGCGGAATTCAGAAAAAGGGTAGGGTGGCAATGGCCCGCTTCATCTTCATCACAGGCGGTGTGGTCTCCTCTTTGGGGAAGGGCCTGGCCTCCGCAGCGCTCGGCGCACTGTTGCAGGCGCGCGGTTACAAGGTCAGGTTGCGCAAGCTGGACCCCTACATCAACGTCGATCCGGGGACGATGAGTCCCTACCAGCACGGCGAGGTGTTCGTCACCGACGACGGCGCGGAGACCGACCTCGACCTCGGGCATTACGAGCGCTTCACCGGCGTCTCGGCGCGGCGGTCCGACAACATCACCACCGGGCGCATCTATTCCAACGTCATCGCCAAGGAGCGCCGCGGCGACTACCTCGGCGGCACGGTGCAGGTGATCCCGCACGTCACCGACGCGATCAAGGCGTTCATCACCGACGACATCACCAACGAGGACTTCATCCTCTGCGAGATCGGCGGCACCGTGGGCGACATCGAGGGCCTGCCGTTCCTCGAGGCGATCCGCCAGTTGCACAACGAACTGGGGGAGGAGCGGGCGATGTTTATTCACCTCACCCTGCTCCCCTACATTCCCACCGCGGGCGAACTCAAGACCAAGCCGACCCAGCACTCGGTGAAGGAGCTTTTGAGCGTCGGCATCCAGCCCGACGTGCTGCTCTGCCGCTCCGACCGGCCGATCCCCGACGGCGAGCGCCGCAAGATCGCGCTCTTCTGCAACGTGCGGCAGGAGGCGGTGATCTCCGCCCTCGACAGCGAGACGATCTACCGCGTGCCGATCAGCTACCACGAGCAGGGCATGGACGTGCAGGTGTGCCGCCATTTCGGCCTGCCGTGCGACAAGGAGCCGGACCTCTCGGTGTGGCAGAACATCGTGCGCCGCGTGTTGCAGCCCGAGGGCGAGGTGAAGATCGCGGTGGTCGGCAAGTACGTGAAGCTGCTCGACGCCTACAAGTCGCTCTCCGAGGCGCTCACCCACGGCGGCATCGCCAACAACGTGCGGGTGAAGCTGGAGTGGCTGGATTCCGAGATCTTCGAGTCCGAGGATGCGGTGCACCACCTCGCCGACGTGCACGGCATCCTGGTGCCCGGCGGTTTCGGCGAGCGCGGGACCGAGGGCAAGATCCGCGCCGCGCAGTTCGCCCGCGAACACCGGATTCCCTATTTCGGCATCTGCTTCGGCATGCAGATGGCGGTGGTGGAAGGGGCGCGCCACCTCGCGGGGATCGCGGGGGCCAACTCCACGGAGTTCGGCCCGGCGGCGGACCCGGTGATCGGCCTGATGACCGAGTGGGTGAAGGACGGCGAAGTGCAGGAGCGCTCCGCCGACGGCGACCTCGGCGGCACCATGCGGCTCGGCGCGTACGAATGCCTGCTCAAGCCCGGCAGCCGCGTGGCCGAGATCTACGGCGGCGAGGAGCGCATCTGGGAGCGCCACCGCCACCGCTACGAGATGAACGACCGCTACACCGCGCAGCTGGAGCGGGTGGGGTTGACCGTTTCCGGCCGCTCGCCGGACGGCGTGCTGCCGGAGATCGTGGAGATTTCCGACCATCCGTGGTTCATCGGCGTGCAGTTCCATCCGGAGCTGAAGTCCAAGCCGTTCGACCCGCACCCGCTGTTCACCTCGTTCATCGCGGCGGCGATCGCGCAGTCGCGCCTGGTGTGATGGAAACAAAGGTGGCGTATGACCTACACGGTTGAGATCGGCGACCTCAAGCTGGCCAACGACCGGCCCCTCGCGCTGATCGCGGGGCCCTGCCAGATGGAAAGCCGCGAGCACGCGCTCGCCTGCGCCAAGGAGCTTGCGGCGATGGCCGCGGCGGCGGGCGTGCCGTTCATCTTCAAGACCTCGTTCGACAAGGCCAACCGCACCAGTGCGGCGGGGCAGCGTGGCGTCGGCCTGGAGGCGGCGCTGCCGGTGTTCCGCGAGGTGCGCGAGACCGTGGGCTGCCCGGTGCTCACCGACGTGCACGAGCCCTGGCAGTGCGACAAGCTCAAGGACGCGGTGGACGTTCTGCAGATTCCGGCGTTTCTCTGCCGCCAGACCGACCTGCTGGTCGCCGCGGCGATGACCGGCTGCGTCGTCAACGTCAAGAAGGGGCAGTTCCTCGCCCCCTGGGACATGGCCAACGCGGTGGGCAAGGTGGAAAGCGCGGGCAACCGCCGCATCATGCTCACCGAGCGCGGCGCCTCCTTCGGCTACAACACCCTGGTCACCGATTTCCGCGCTCTGCCGATCATGGCGAAGACCGGCTATCCGGTGGTGTTCGACGCCACCCACTCGGTGCAGCAGCCGGGCGGGCAGGGCTCCTCCTCCGGCGGTCAGCGCGAGTTCGCGCCGGTGCTGGCGCGCGCCGCGGTGTCTCTCGGCATCGCCGCAGTGTTCATCGAGGCGCATCCGGACCCGGACCGCGCGCCCTCCGACGGCGCCAACATGATCGCGCTCAAAGACATGCCCGCTCTCATCGCCACCTTGAAGGCGTTCGACGAACTGGCGAAGGCTCACCCCATCCGCATTGGCTAAGGGCCTGTTGAGGGGTATCGGGCAGTCGTGGTTGCGCGGCAAGCCGCGCGAGGTTAGGAGCGAGGACGCAGGACATGCAGCGCATATTCAAGGACGAGCGACGCGGCATCGCGTGGTTTGCCGCGCAATCCCTTCGGGACGGGTCGCTTTTTCCAGCCGGCGGCGTCGCGCGCGGCTTGTGTGGGCCCGCCACACTGCGCCACACGCTCCTGACCGGCTGGAAAAATCGATCCCGCCACGGCTACCCGATACCCCTCAACAGACCCTAAAGCGAGGACATCATGACGTCGATTCTCGACATTACCGCACGCGAAATTCTCGATTCCCGCGGCAATCCCACGGTGGAAGTGGACGTTCTCCTGGAGACCGGCACCCTGGGGCGGGCGGCTGTGCCCTCGGGCGCCTCGACCGGCGTGCACGAGGCGGTGGAACTGCGCGACGGCGACGCCGCGCGCTTCGGCGGCAAGGGCGTGCAGAAGGCCGTGGAGGCGGTGAACAGCGAAATCTTCGACGCCCTGATCGGCATGGACGTGGAAGAGCAGATGCTGATCGACCGCACGATGATCGATCTCGACGGCACCGAGAACAAGGGCCGCCTGGGCGCCAACGCCATCCTCGGGGTGTCTCTCGCCTGCGCCCGCGCCGCGGCGGAGGAAGTCGGCCTGCCGCTCTACAACTACATCGGCGGCGTCTTCGCCCACACCCTGCCGGTGCCGATGATGAACATCGTCAACGGCGGCGCGCATGCCGACAACCCGATCGACATCCAGGAATTCATGATCATGCCGGTGTCCGCGCCCTCCATCGCCGAGGCGGTGCGCGCCGGGTCCGAGGTGTTCCACAGCCTCAAGAAGATCCTCTCCGAGGCCGGGCTCTCCACCGCGGTGGGCGACGAGGGCGGCTTCGCGCCGAACCTCAAGTCCGCCGACGAGGCGCTCTCCTACATCATGAAGGCGATCGAGAAGGCGGGCTACCTGCCGGGCGAGGACATCGTTCTCGCGCTCGACGCCGCGGCGAGCGAGTTCTACAAGGACGGCAAGTACGTGCTGGCGGGCGAAGGCAAGACCCTGGACGCCGACGGCATGATCGCCTACTACGCCGACCTCGCCGACCGCTACCCGATCTTCTCGCTGGAAGACGGCTGCGCCGAGGACGACTGGGAAGGCTGGGAGCGCCTCACCGCGGCGCTCGGCGACCAGTTGCAACTGGTCGGCGACGACATCTTCGTCACCAATTGCGACCGCCTGTCCATGGGCTTCGACCGCGGCATCGCCAACTCCATCCTGGTCAAGGTCAACCAGATCGGCACCCTCTCCGAGACCCTGAAGACCATGGAAATGGCGCACCGCGCGGGCTACACCTGCGTCATCTCGCACCGCTCGGGCGAGACCGAGGACTCCACCATCGCCGACATCGCGGTGGCCACCAACTGCGGTCAGATCAAGACCGGCTCGCTGTCGCGCTCCGACCGCATGGCGAAGTACAACCAGCTCATCCGCATCGAGGAAGAACTGGGCGACACCGCGATGTTCGCGGGCGCCGCGATCTTCGGCTGAGCCGCAAGGACGCCAAGAAAAAGGCCGGGGCGGGGGACCGCTTCGGCCTTTTTCTTGTGGCGAAGGGTGGCTCGTTAGGGCCATGGAACCGGATGAAACCGGCGGCGAGTTCCGCCTGCGCGCTTGCAACGATTGAATCAGCACCGACCGCATGCCGTCAGGTTTTTTTTAGAGGCGTCCGGCGGTTGACGACTATGGACCTCCCCGCTCCGGCGGAGCCGGAATCCCGGTACAACGCATGTTGCGGGACATCCACACACCCCCTCCATCCAGACAGGAATCTTGCGCCACGAAACGGCAACACCAAAACCCGACAACAAAACCGAGAACGAGGGCGATAGCACCGAGAATGAAGACAGTGGTCCGTTTAATCCGATGCATCCCAATACCTCGGGGGAAGTCCCTTGGGACGATAAGGAGCGCACGAGCGCGGACAGGATTGTTCCGGATGCTTTTTTGCCGCTTCGCGTCCATGGCGATTAGCGACTCTATCATCATCGCAATCTTGCCTGGAGTCATGTTTTATATGCTCGTCCGTCAATTCCCGAGCCTCACTTATGCCGATTGCCGTCCATTCCCCAAGTTTTCCACGCTTCGTTGCCTCACAGTTGGCCTTGCAATGGAAGTATTTATCGCTGTTCTTGAAGTTTCCTTCCCTCATGTCGTTGTAGTTTCGCCAAAAATCTCCGATAGCACCACCTTTGCGCCGTTCTTCTGAGTTGCTTTCTTCCGGTTTGGTCCCGCCGTCGCCTCCTCCAGGGGCGGATCGAGTATAAGCCCTAACGGATGTTTCCCCGTCGTCGCGCGTATGGGCCTTGACGTGCACGTCTTCTCCGCTGCCGCTCGTTCCCGCGTTCCGCGGGTCGAAGGGGCGCACGTCCTCGGGCCGGATCGCCGGGGCGGCGGAGGCGCGGCCGGTGGCATCGCGCCCGGTGCCGGGATAGGCGCGCTCGATCTCCTCCGCCACATGGGCGCGGTAGAGGTCGCCCTCGGGGCTCGGGTCTCTATACAGAGGGTGTGTTCTGTGAATGACCGCAACATCCGGTCTACGCTGTCTCCCGAGGGCATGATGGGGAAACTGACGCTCAAGGACGATGCGGCAGAATTTGACGATTTTCGTATTCTCCTGCGCATGGAGTTCTCCTGATCCTGGCTGGGTGAGCAGGCAAGAACACATGAAATTCGTAATAATGCAAGATAAAATATCGAATATCGTTATTATGAGGTATAAATGAAGCGGAGATGGAAAAGTGCGACTCGTTGGAATCTCTGGTGCGAATCGGGATTGACCGCGACTCTCGGCTGTGATTCACTCAAGTCCATGCGGTGGTTCGCAACGGTTCAGGTGCGGCGGTCATGAGCAAGCACGTCAGGCTTTTTTCACGGTTGCGCGTGGTGTTCGCGCCGCTGATGGCCGTGGCGTTGATCGCCTATTTCAGCTACCACCTGGTCAACGGCGACCGCGGTCTGCTCGCCTACCGCGACCTTTCCCTGGCGATCGCCCAGGGGGAGGCGATCAAGTCCGCCACCGGCGCGGAGCGCGAAGTGCTGGAGCGCCGGGTCAGCCTGCTGCGGCCGGAAAGCCTGGACCTCGACATGCTGGAGGAACGCTCCCGCATCATCCTCGATCTCGCGTTGCCGGGCGACATCATCCTCTTCAACAACACCCTTTGAGGTAGCTTGCGCCGTCAAGACGGGCGGGAGCGAGTCGCGCCCCAGGTTCCTGCATTTTCACGAAAAGAACATTAATCGAATTTCGGTTAACAATACTATTACACCGAAAAAACAAGATATTAAACGGTTCGAAGTGAACGCGCCCGCCCTTGAAAGGCGGGGCGCTCCGGGTTACCTCTAGGACGGTCGAACGGGTGGTCTGCCCGGCGTCGCCCCGGTCCGCGGGCGGCGCGACGGTTTCAAGGGACGAAGGAGGGAGAGACATCGTGAGCGCCTCACCGCGAAAAACGACGCGCAAGGCTTCGGCCGAACCTGCGGCGATCCCGCCGGAGGAGCTGCTGCGGCAATACCGGCTGATGCTTCTCATCCGGCGTTTCGAGGAAAAGGCCGGCCAGCTCTACGGCATGGGCCTGATCGGCGGCTTCTGTCACCTCTACATCGGCCAGGAGGCGGTGGTCACCGGCCTCACCGCGCTGTCCCGGCCCGGCGACGCGGTGGTCACCAGCTACCGCGACCACGGCCACATGCTGGCCTGCGGCATGGACCCCAAGGGCGTGATGGCGGAGCTCACCGGCCGCGCCACCGGCTATTCGCGCGGCAAGGGCGGCTCCATGCACATGTTCAGCCGCGAAAAGAACTTCTTCGGCGGCCACGGCATCGTCGGCGCGCAGGTGCCGATCGGCACCGGCCTCGCCTTCGCGCAGAAATACCGCGGCGAGGCGGCGGTGACCTTCTGCTACCTCGGCGACGGCGCGGTGAACCAGGGCCAGGTCTACGAAAGCTTCAACATGGCGGCGTTGTGGAAGCTGCCGGTGGTCTACGTCATCGAGAACAACAAGTACGGCATGGGCACCTCGGTGGAGCGCGCCTCCTCGAACGTCGAGCTTTTCCGCCGCGGCCAGGCCTACGGCATTCCGGGCCTGCAGATCGACGGCATGGACGTGGCGCACGTGCAGCAGCAGGCCGCGGACATCATCGCCGACGTGCGGGCGGGCACTGGCCCCTGCGTGCTGGAGATGCAGACCTACCGCTACCGCGGGCACTCGATGTCGGACCCGGCGAAGTACCGCAGCAAGGAAGAGGTGAGCCGCATGCGGCAGGAGCACGACCCGATCGACCATGCCAAGGGGCTTCTGCTTGCGGGCGGCATCGCCGACGAGGCGGCGCTCAAGGAGATCGACCGCGAGATCAAGGCGGTGATCGGCGAGGCCGCCGACTTCGCCCAGGCGAGCGCCGAACCCGACGCCGCCGAGCTGTTCACCGACGTGCTGCTGGAGGCCTGATCATGCCGATTTCCGTTCTGCTTCCGGCGCTGTCGCCGACGATGACCGAGGGCAAGATCGCGCGCTGGCTGGTCAAGGAGGGCGAAACCGTCTCCTCCGGCACGGTGCTCGCCGAGGTCGAGACCGACAAGGCGACCATGGAGATCGAGTGCGTCGAGGACGGCACGCTCGGCAAGATCCTGGTGCAGGCGGGCGACGCGGCGGTGCCGGTCAACACCCCGATCGCCCTGATCCTGGCGGAAGGCGAGGCCGCCTCCGCGCTCGACGCCGCGCCCGCGCCCGCCGTGGCCGCCGCGCCGCAACCGGCGGAGGCTCCGTCCCCCGCCGCGCCTCCCGCGCCGCAGGCTGCACCCGCGTTCAAGCCGGGGGTGGTGGTCGCCGCCGGGCCGCTGGACGGCAACAATCCGCTCTTCGTCACCGAAACCGCGTTTTCCACTGGCGATCCGGCGCTCGCGCCGGAGCCGCCCGCCGCCAAGACCGTGCACATGACGATGCGCGAGGCGCTGCGCGACGCGATGGCGGAGGAGATGCGACGCGACAAGGACGTCTTCCTGATGGGCGAGGAGGTGGCGCAGTACAACGGCGCCTACAAGGTCTCCCAGGGCCTGCTGGACGAGTTCGGCCCGCAGCGGGTGATCGACACCCCGATCACCGAGATGGGCTTCACCGGCCTCGGCGTCGGCGCGGCGCTGGCGGGGCTGAAGCCGATCGTCGAGTTCATGACCTTCAACTTCTCGATGCAGGCGATCGACCAGATCATCAACTCCGCCGCCAAGACGCTCTACATGTCCGGCGGGCAGATGGGCGCGCCGATCGTCTTCCGCGGCCCCAACGGCGCGGCCTCCCGCGTCGGCGCGCAGCATTCGCAGTGCTACGCCTCGTGGTACGCCCACTGCCCGGGCCTCAAGGTGGTGGCCCCCTATTCGGCGGGCGACGCCAAGGGGCTGCTCAAAGCGGCGATCCGCGACCCGAATCCGGTGATCTTCCTGGAGAACGAACTGCTCTACGGCCAGTCCTTCGACGTGCCGGACGTGCCGGACCATGTGGTGCCGATCGGCCGCGCCGCGATCCGCCGCGCCGGAACCGACGTGACGCTGACCGCGTTCTCGCGCATGGTGGGCGTGGCGCTGGCCGCCGCCGAGGAACTGGCGAAGCTGGGCATCGAGGCGGAGGTCATCGACCTGCGCAGCCTGCGCCCGCTCGACCTGCCGACCATCGTGCATTCGGTGAAGAAGACCAACCGCATCGTTTCCATCGAGGAAGGCTGGCCCTATGCGGGTATCGGTTCGGAGATCATCGCCCTGATCTCCGAATACGCCTTCGACTGGCTGGATGCGCCGCCCTTGCGGGTTACCGGCAAGGACGTGCCGCTGCCCTATGCGGTGAATCTGGAAAAGATGTCGCTGCCGGAAGTCGCCGACATCGTCGCCGCCGTCCAGGCGGTCTGCGCCCGCTAGAGGGGAAGGGGAAAGCAAACCATGCCGATCGAGATTCTGATGCCGGCCCTGTCCCCGACGATGACCGAGGGGACGCTGGCGAAATGGAACGTCAAGGAAGGCGACGCCGTCTCCTCCGGCGACGTGCTTGCGGAGATCGAAACCGATAAGGCGACGATGGAACTGGAAGCGGTGGACGAGGGAGTGATCGGCAAGATTCTCATCCCTGCGGGCACCGCAGGCGTCGCCGTCAACACGCCGATCGCGCTGCTGCTGGAGGAGGGGGAGGACGCTTCCGCCCTCGCCGCCGTCCCGGCGAAACCGGCCCCCGCGCCGCAGCCCGAAGCCGCGGCGAAGCCGCAGGCGGAGGCCAAGCCCGCCGCATCGCCGCTGCCCGATCTCGGCAGCCTCGGCCTCGGCGCTCTCGGCGGCGCGCCCGCCCCGCAGGCGGCAAAGCCCGCAGGCGAGCGGGTGTTCGCCTCGCCGCTCGCCCGCCGCATCGCGGCGGAGGCGAAGCTCGATCTCTCCCGCATCGCCGGGAGCGGCCCGCGCGGCCGCATCGTCAAGGCCGACGTCGAGGCGGCGAAGGCCCGCGGCGGAGAGGAGGAGATCGACGACGATCTCGCCGCCGCCATGGCGTTCGCCCTGGCCGTCAAGGCCCCGGAGCCCGCGGCGAAGCCGCAGGCCGCCGCCGCGCCCGCCGCGGACTACGGCACGCCGTTCACCGAGACGCCGCACTCCACCATCCGCAAGGTGATCGCGCGCCGCCTCAGCGAGTCCAAGCAGACGGTGCCGCACTTCTACATCACCATGGAGGTGATGCTCGACGAACTGCTCGCCCTGCGCAAAAAGATCAACGGCCAGGAAGGCGCGGCGAAGGTCTCGGTCAACGACTTCGTCATCCGCGCCTGCGCCGTGGCGCTCAAGCGCATGCCGGAGGCCAACGTCTCCTGGACCGGCGAGGCGATGCGCGCCTATTCCCGCTCCGACGTCTCGGTGGCGGTGGCCACGCCCACCGGCCTGATCACGCCGATCGTGCGCGGCGCGGAGAGCAAGTCCCTCGGCACGATTTCCGAGGAGATGCGCGGCCTTGCCGCGCGCGCCCGCGAGGGCAAGCTGATGCCCGAGGAATACCAGGGCGGCACCTTCAGCATCTCCAACCTCGGCATGTACGGGGTGCGCGAGTTCGCCGCGATCATCAACCCGCCGCAGTCGATGCTGCTGGCCGTCGGCGCGGGCGAACAGCGCCCGGTGGTGAAGGACGGGGCGCTCGCCGTGGGCACCGTGATGAGCCTGACGCTTTCGGCGGACCACCGCTGCATCGACGGCGCGCTCGGCGCGCAGTTCCTCGGCCTGGTTAAGAACCTGCTTGAAAATCCCCTATCCATACTTCTGTAAAACAGGGATTTTCTTCAATCGTTTCGCATAAGGAGTTTGGGCGCATGGCGGACAACAGCTTCGATCTCGTGGTGATCGGCGCCGGTCCCGGCGGCTATGTGGCGGCGATCCGCGCGGCGCAACTCGGGATGACCGTCGCGGTGGTGGAACGCGCCCACCTCGGCGGCATCTGCCTCAACTGGGGGTGCATCCCGACCAAGGCGCTGCTCCGCTCCGCCGACATCTACCGCGAGATGCGCCACGCCAAGGACTACGGCCTTTCCGCCGGGGATGTCGGCTTCGACCTCCCGGCCATCGTCAAGCGCTCGCGCGGCGTCGCGGCGCAACTCGCGGCCGGGGTGAAGCACCTGCTGAAGAAGAACAAGGTCACGGTGTTCGACGGCCACGGCCGCCTGGCCGGGCCGGGCAAGGTGCATGTGGAAAAGGACGGCAAGCCGGTGGCCGACCTTGCCGCCAAGCACATCGTCATCGCCACCGGCGCGCGCGCCCGCGACCTGCCGGGTCTGGAATCCGACGGCAAGCTGGTGTGGACCTACCGCCAGGCGATGACGCCGGACATCCTGCCGAAGTCGCTCCTGGTCGTCGGCTCGGGCGCCATCGGCATCGAATTCGCCAGCTTCTACAACACCCTCGGCGTCAAGACCACGGTCGTCGAGGTGATGGAGCGGGTGCTCCCGGTGGAGGATGCGGAAATCTCCGCCTTCGCCGCGAAGGCGTTCAAGGTGCAGGGCATGGACATCCGCGTCTCCACCAACGTCAAGGCGCTGAAGAAGGCCGCCAACGCCGTCGCCGTCACCTTGGAAAAAGGCGGCAAGACCGAGGAAATCACCGCCGACCGGGTGATCATGGCGGTCGGCGTGGTGCCGAACCTGGAAGACCTCGGCCTGGAGACCACCAAGGTCGAGATGGAGAAGGGCCGGATCAAGGTGGATGCCTACCTGCGCACCGCCGAACCGGGCGTCTACGCCATCGGCGACGTGGTGGCGCCGCCGTGGCTGGCGCACAAGGCGAGCCACGAGGCGGTGATCTGCGTCGAGAAGATCGCCGGTCTGCCGGATGTCCACCCGCTCGACACCCGCAACATTCCGGGCTGCACCTACTGCACGCCGCAGGTTGCGAGCGTCGGGCTTTCCGAAGCCAAGGCCAAGGAGGCGGGCTATGCGGTCAAGGTCGGGCGCTTCCCCTTCGTCGGCAACGGCAAGGCGATCGCCATGGGCGAATCCGAGGGGATGATCAAGACGGTGTTCGACGCCAAGACCGGAGAACTCCTCGGCGCGCACATGGTCGGCGCGGAAGTCACCGAGCTGATCCAGGGCTACGTCGTCGGCAAGACCCTGGAAACCACCGAGGCCGAACTGATGCATGCCGTGTTCCCGCACCCGACGCTTTCGGAAATGCTGCATGAGTCGGTGCTTGACGCCTACGGCCGGGCCATTCATTTCTAGGGCATGATGGACAACAAGCTCACCGCCGCGGCGCTGCGGCACCCCGAAAAGCGCAACCGTCCGGACAATCCCTCGCCGCGCAAGCCGAAGTGGATCCGCGTCAAGGCCCCCACTTCCGCCGCCTTCGGCGAGGTGAAGGCGATGGTGCGCGACAAGAAGATCTTCACCGTGTGCGAGGAAGCCGCCTGCCCGAACATCGGCGAATGCTGGCAGCGCCGCCACGCCGCGTTCATGATCCTCGGCGACACCTGCACCCGCGCCTGCGCCTTCTGCAACGTCAAGACCGGCCGCCCCGGCGCGGTGGACCCGGGCGAACCCGCCCACATCGCGGAAAGCGTGGTCGCCATGGGGGCGAAGCACATCGTCGTCACCTCGGTGGACCGCGACGACCTGGCCGACGGCGGCGCTGCGCAGTTCGTGGCGGTGATCGCGGCGGTGCGCGAGGCCTCGCCGCAAACCTCGATCGAGGTCCTCACCCCGGACTTCCGCGACAAGCCCGGCGCGCTGGAGGCGGTGGTCGCCGCCCGCCCCGACGTGTTCAACCACAATCTGGAAACCGTGCCGCGGCTCTACCCCTCGATCCGCCCCGGCGCGCGCTATTTCCAGTCGCTGTCCATCCTCGCCCAGGCGAAGCGGATCGACCCCACGATCTTCACCAAGTCGGGCCTGATGGTCGGCCTGGGGGAGACCCGCTCCGAGATCATGCAGGTGATGGACGACCTGCGCGTCGCCGATGTGGACTTCCTCACCATCGGCCAGTACCTGCAACCGACGCTGAAGCACGCCGCGGTCGCCGAGTTCGTCACGCCGGAGGCGTTCGAGGACTACAGGCAGGTCGCGCTGGGCAAGGGCTTTTTGGTGGTCGCGGCCTCGCCGATGACGCGCTCCTCCTATCACGCCGACCGCGACTTCGAAACCCTGCGCGCCGCGCGCCTGGAGAAATTGGGGCGGGCCACCGCCTGACCCCACGGAAAGGACGATGCGGACCTACGCGGAACAACGCTGGCTGAAGCAGACGCCGGAGCAGCTCTATGCCCTGGTCGCAGATATCGGGCGTTATCCCGAGTTTTTGCCGTGGTGCCTGTCCACCCGCATCCTCTCCCGCGAGTCCGGAACCGAGCTGCGCGCCGAGATGGAAATCGGCTTCAAGATGGTGCGGGAACGCTATGTCTCCCGCGTCACGCTGACGCCCCATTCCGCCATCGATGTGGAAAGCCTTGACGGATTGTTCCGGGAATTGCACACCCACTGGCAGTTCGACGCCGCGCCGCAGGGGGGAACCCTGGTGGGCTTCGAAATCCGCTTCGCCTTCCGCTCGCGCCTGTTCCAGACGATGATCGGCGCGGTGTTCAACGAGGCGGCCCGCCTGATGGTGCGCTCCTTCGAAAAACGCGCCACGGCGCTCTACGGCTGACCGGAAAAAAGGAAACCGAGATGACGGCTTGTCCCTGCGGATCGGGGAAATCCCTGGACGATTGCTGCGGCCCGCTGCTCGCCGGGGCGGCGGCGTCCACCGCCGAGGCCCTGATGCGCTCGCGCTACACCGCCTATGCGCTCGGCAACGTCGATTACATCGCCGCCACCCACGCGCCGGAGGCGGCGGAGGACTTCGACCGCGCAGGCGCGGAAGACATGGCGCGCAAGGTGCGCTGGAAGGGCCTGAGAATCGAGGCGACGGAAGCGGGCGGCGCGGACGACGAAACCGGCTCCGTCACCTTCGCCGCGCGCTATTCCATGGGCGCGGGCGAACAGTTCCATCGCGAGATCTCCACCTTCCGCAAGATCGACGGCCGCTGGTTCTACGTCGATGGCGAGGTCAACCCGCCGGTCGAACAGCGCCACGTCGAAAAAATCGGCCGCAACGACCCGTGCCCCTGCGGTTCCGGCAAGAAATACAAGAAGTGCTGCGGCGCGTAAAACCAGGCCGGGGGCGCCGCCCCTGGACCCCGCAAGGGGACTCGGTCCCCTTGACCTCCTGACTTTTTCGCCGCGCAGCGGCCATCGACCGTCATGCCGCGTGATGGCTCTATGGCGCTGCGCGCAAAACCAAAGTTATGGGGAGCGCGAGGGGACCGAGTCCCCTCGTGAAGTTTTTTTATTTCTCTTCCAGCATCCCGCAAAGCAACGTCAACGCGGTTTCCGCGGCGGCGGCGCGCACCTCTTCGCGGTTCCCGGGGAAGGTATGCACGGCGTGGCGGGTCGTGCGGTCACGGCGCGCGGCGGCGAAGTGGACGAGTCCGACGGGTTTTTCCGCGCTGCCGCCGTCCGGTCCGGCGATGCCGGTGACCGCCACGGCGGCGTCGGCGCGGCTGTGGGCGAGCGCGCCCTCGGCCATGGCGCGGGCGGTTTGTTCGCTGACCGCGCCGTGGGCGGCCAGCGTTGCGGCGGGCACGCCGAGGAGTTCGGTTTTCGCCTCGTTGGAATAGGTGACGAAGCCGCGTTCGAACACCGCGGAGGAACCGGGGGTTTCGGTCAGCGCCGCGGCGATCAGGCCGCCGGTGCAGGATTCCGCGGCAGCGACGCGCAGGCCCGCGGCAAGGCCGAGGCGCAGCACGTTGCGGGCGAGGTCGAGGCCGGGCAGGGGCATGAGGGGTCATTCTCCATCAGAAGAAGCGTATCACCGGCGGCAGGAACGGCCCGGCGAGAGCCACCACGGCGGCGGCGAAACCGCCCGCGATGATGTCGTCGGTCATGATGCCGAGGCCGCCCGAGAGGTTTTTGTCAGCCCAGCCGATCGGCCCCGGCTTCCAGATGTCGAAGAGGCGGAAGGCGGCGAAGGCCAGGGCGTAGGAGGCGAGGTCCGGCGCGGCGGGGAGCAGGGCGATCCACTGCCCGGCCACCTCGTCGATGACGATGCATCCCGGGTCCTTGCGGCCCAGCGCCTTTTCCGCCGCGGCGGCGGCGGGAATGCCGAGCAGCGAGACCGCGGCGGCGGCGAAGGCGAGTCCCGGCGTGCCCGCGGCGGCGGCGATGGGCAGGGCGCACAGGCACGCGGCAAGCGAGCCGAAGGTGCCCGGCGCGCCGGGAATCCGCCCGATTCCGAACCATGTGGCCAACGTCACAGACAGCCGCTTTTCGAATGTGTTTAGCATGCATCCTCCGAACGGGAGACTCGGCGGCGGCGGACACCATGGGGGATTGCGCAATCCCGGTGCCGTCAAGCCGCTCCGGGGACTCTCCGTTACCGAGGATTGTGCATACCATACCATGAGTTAGCCCGCGATAGAGAAGCGGACGCACAAGGGAGGTTGCATTCGGCCTTGTCATGCGCCATTGGGCAAGCTAGCTTTTTGGCGGTCGTTCCGGCGGCCAACCCGGTCATGATAACGCCGTAAGGCGGTGGCTCCGTAGGAGGGAGTTGCGGGACGCAGAGGGCGTGCGCACCCCGGTATTGCTTTTGTTGGGGGATATCCGGGTGTCCGTACGGGACTTCCGGGAGTGTGTGGGCCAGAAGTTGGGGGGGAATCCGTGTCGTTCGATCCATCGCACCCAAATGACTCGCGCTTTGTGGCGTGGCTTCGCCGCCGTTTCCCCGAACGGCTGATCTTCATTCGCACCAGCGGGGCGACTCGCACCATCACGCTCACCACCGGCCGTCAGGTCCTGGTGACCACGGTGCTGCTGGGCGTCTTGGGGTGGACCGCCTACGCTTCCGGCATGCAGGTGGCGCACGAGGCGATTCTCGCGCTGAAGCGCGATCAGGTGGAGGCGGCGCGCGCCGCCCACGACGAAATTCTCGCGGAAATCGTGAGCTACCGCGAAAAGATCGCGGCGATCACCGCCGAGATGCAGAAGGGCTATGCCCACCTCAAGGAAATCGCCACCCAGGACGCCGATCTGCAGAGGGAGGCGGCGGTGCTGGAGAAGCGCCTGGGCGCTTCCGGGCGGTCGGACGCGGCGAAGCAGCGCGACCAGAGCCAGCTCGACGGGCTTGCCGCGAAGCAGGAAAAGCTCAACGCCGAGCGCCAGGGGGTCGAGCACGATCGCGACCACCTGCGCACCCAGTTGGCCGAAATCGATGCGCGGATGCGCCGCGTGGCGGATAGCGGCAAGGTCGAGAGCGACACCCTGGAACTGCGCCAGGCGGTGTTGCAGCGCGACCTGGCGATCTCCCAGCGCGACAAGCTGATGTCCGAGAACAAGAACCTCGGCGACCGCCTGCTGAAGATTCAAGGCGCGCAGAGGCAGATTCTCGAGCAGGTTTCCTCCCTTGCCGACGGCGGCATCGCCCAGATCGAAAAAACCCTGAAAAAGACCGGCCTCAACGTCGAGCAGCTGCTCGGCAAGCAGGAAGCCAACCGCGGCGGGCCCTACATCCCCGCGGATCTGCCGGACCTCGGCCGCGAAGACCTCAACACCGCGATGAAGAGCCTGAGCGAGCAGATCGACCGCTGGGATGGCTTGTCGCGCTTGATGGAGGCTTTGCCGCTCGGTTATCCTATCAAGTCTCCGCGCATCACCAGCGGCTTCGGCTATCGCCGCGATCCCTTCACCGGCGATCTGGCGGAGCACTCGGGAATCGACTTCCGGGGTGAGAAGGGCGATGTCGCCCTGGCGACGGCGCCGGGCACCGTGGTTTTCGTCGGAGACCGAGGCAACTACGGCAATGTGGTCGATCTCGATCACGGCATGGGCTTCGTGACCCGCTATGCGCACCTGGAGAAACCCTTGGTGAAGCTCGGCGAGGAAGTCCAGGTGGGGGCGAAGGTAGGTTTGGTCGGGAATTCGGGGCGGAGCACCGGACGGCATCTCCACTACGAAGTGCGTTACAACGGGCAGCCGTACAACCCCAAGGAACTGATCAGGGTCAAACGTTATGTTCAGAAAAACCAGTAAGGAAACGGCGAGCGAGGCAAGCATGGCCGACAAGAAGGTTATTCCCCCCTCGATCATCAGCCGTGGCTTGACGATCACCGGCGACCTCGTCAGCGATGGCGAAATCCAGGTGGACGGCTGTGTGCAGGGCGATATCCGTTGCGCATCCCTGGTCGTCGGCCTGAGCGGCGAGATCATGGGCGAGGTGCGCACCGCCTCCATACGCCTGCACGGCCAACTCACCGGCCAGGTACATGCCGAGAGCGTGTTCCTTGCCTCCACGGCGCGGATGATCGGCGACGTGTACCACCAGAGCCTGGCGATCGAGCCCGGCGCCTTCCTGCAGGGCATGTGCCGCCGCAGCGACGAGGAGCAGGCCGCCGTGCCGCCCGCCATCGCCGCGCCGGTGGTGCGTCCGGCGGAGGAGAAGGCCGACGAATCGGTCTCTTCGGACGAGGTTTCCTCTCTGGCGATGTCGGGCAAGCCGGTGCGCGGCCTGATGGGCGTGGCGTCCTGATCGACCGCTGAGGCGGTAGGCGTTGCGGGCCGGCGGAAACGCCGGCCCGTTGCGTTTTACGGGGTGGACAGCTCGACCAGGCGGATGGAGTCGCCGCCGAGGCGGCGGTGATAGATTTCGGCATTCTCCAGAACCCGCTGCACGTAGTTGCGGGTTTCCTTGAAGGGGATCGACTCCATCCAGGTCAGGGTGTCGATCTCGCCGGAGCGCGGGTCGCCGATATTACGCAGCCACTGGTCCACACGGCGCTCCCCGGCGTTGTAGGCGGCCAGAGCCAGCGCCGGGTGCCCGTCGTAGCGGGCGAGCAGGCGGTCGAGATAGTGGCTGCCGATGGCGACGTTGGTGCTGGGGCGGCGCAGCAGGGTGGCGGGCGCATAGGGCTGCTGCATCATTTTCGCCTCGTGCTCCGCGGTTCGGGGCATCAGCTGCATCAGGCCGCGGGCCCCGGCGGAACTGATGGCGCGGGTGTCGAAGTTGCTCTCCTGGCGGATCACCCCGAGCACCAGGAAGGGGGCGGGGCTCTTCGGCAGGTCGATCCAATCCGGGATCGGGTAGCTCAGTTTGGTTTCCTGCACGTTGTGCTGGCGCAGCAGGCGCGACAGGCGCACCCCCTGGTGCAGCGACAGGGCGGAAACCTCGTTCACCGCGGCAAGACGCTCGTCGTCGTTGTGCGCCGCGTAATAGAAGGCGCGGGCGAAGGCGGCGAAGACGCGGTCCTCCCCGGTCTGGTCGAGATGACGCAGGATCGCAGAGAACTCGTGGCGGTGCGCCCAGGCGAGCGCCTCCTTGCCCGGCGCGCGCTCCGGCAGGGGAACGGGAGATTTTCCGGCGCGCCTGGCGGCGAGCTGGCCGTAGAAGGTGCTGGGCTCGGCCGCGGACTGGGCGAACCACTGGGCGGAGCGTTCCGCATTGCCGCGCGCGGCGAAGGCGCGCGCCAGCCAATAGGCGCCGCGCGCCCGGCTGACCGGGGTTCCCACCACGTCGTAGAGGCGCTGGAAGTGGCGCTCGGCGGCGTCGTTGTCCTTGAGGAACTGGAAGGCGATCCACCCCGCCAGCCATTCGGCGTCGGCGACGCCGGAGGCGGTGGTGAGCGCGTGCTTCGCGGCGAGGCCGTAGGCCTGGCTGATCCGCCCATCGGCCAGCGCATCGCGGGCGAGCGTCGCCTGCTCCGCCCACCACAGGTCGGGGTAGGGGCGCGCGCCGTCGTGGGAGAGCAGAACGGCAGCCGCTTCCTCGTCCTTGTTCTTGCGGCGCAGCCACCGCGCATTCTCATAAACAACTCCAGGATCGTTTCGCAACTCATTGGGAATACGTCTGAGTTCGTTCGCCGCGCCGCTGCTCATCGTGGCCATGGCGATACGTGCCTCGGCCATCGCGCGGGGCGCGCCGGAGACCCGGCGCAACTGGCGGTGCGCCTCGGCGAAGCGGCGCTCCCAGATCAGGCGGTCGAGCCGCGCCAAGTGGTCCTCGTCGCGCAACCAGCCGCCGTGCGCCGCGAGAAAAGCCTTCTCCTGGTCGGCGGTGAACGCCTCGGCGCTCCAGATGCGGCGGTAGAGACGCGCCGCCTCCTCGGTGCGGCCCTGGGCCTCCGCCCGGTCCGCCATCCATACCGCGCCCTCGCGGGTGAGGGCCTTTCCTGCGGCGAACCAGGCGGCGCGGTCGGCGTCCGAGCCGGTGGTCCAGATCGCCTCTTCGGCGCGGCGGCGCAGGCCCGCGCGGTCCGGCCATGCGGGGTTGGCGGTGAGGAAGGCATGGATTTCCGCGAAGCTCGCGCCGCTCTTCGGCGCGCGCAGGTACATCCAGGCGAGCACCTTGGAAAGCGGGGCCTTCGGTGCGGCGGAAATCGCCTTCTTCACCGCGGCCCAGTTTCCCGCCTCCGCCTGGGCAAAGCCGGGGGCACGGGCCTCCGGCTTGCGGGGCGGCGGCGCGGGCGGCTTGTCCTTGCGGACCGAAGGCTTGGCGGATTTCTTGGCGGGGGAGGGCTTCTTCGCCGGTTTGTCGGCCTTGGCGGCGGCAAGGCGAATCTCCCCGCCGGCGGCTTGCGCGGGCGCCGTCGCGGGCAGCGCGAGTCCCACCGCCATGCACCCGACCATGACCGCCGCAATGCGGCGGAGCGCTGCCGGAAGCCTTTGAAAGCCTGCCGATATCATCGCCCTGGACGCCAAACCACGCAATTGCCCGGCGGGCGGCGAATGTGGTTATTCTGTCGCTTCTGCCCGCTAAGTGGTATAAACCCCGGAATCACGGCATTCGCAAGACGGATTTTTGATCGATGGAGATCCCGATGTTCAAAGGCTCGATGACCGCGCTGGTAACCCCGTTCCGCAACGGCAAGGTGGACGAGAAAGCGTTTGCCGATTTCGTCGATTGGCAGATCAAAGAGGGCACGCACGCGCTGATTCCGTGCGGCACCACCGGGGAGTCGCCGACTCTCTCGCATGCGGAACACGACCGCGTGATCGAGATCTGCATCGAGGTGTCCAGAGGCCGCGCGCCGGTGATCGCGGGCGCGGGCTCCAACTCCACGGAAGAGGCGATCCGCCTGTCCAAGCACGCCCAGGCGGCGGGCGCGGACGCCCTGCTGGTGGTCACCCCCTATTACAACAAGCCGAATCCCGAAGGGCAGTACCTGCACTTCAAGGCGGTGGCCGAGGCGGTGAACCTGCCGGTCTTCATCTACAACATCCCCGGACGCAGCGTCATCGACATGTCGGTGGCGACCATGGCCCGCCTTGCGGCGCTGCCCAACATCGTCGGCGTCAAGGACGCCACGGCCGATCTCGTCCGTCCGCTCAAGGTGCGCACCCAGATCGGTCCGGAGTTCATCCAGCTCTCCGGCGAGGACGCGACCGTCACCGCGTTTCTGGCGCAGGGCGGCGTGGGCTGCATCTCGGTGACCGCCAACGTCGCGCCGAATCTGTGCTCGCAGCTCCATACCGCATGGATGGAGGGCGACTTCGCCAAGGTCTGGGAACTGCGCGACCGCCTGATGCCGCTGCACGACGCGATGTTCTGCGAGCCCAACCCCGGCCCGGCGAAATACGCCGCCTCCCTGCTCGGCCGCGTCCTGGCGGATTGCCGCCTGCCGCTCGCGCCGCTGGCGGCGGAGAGCAAGGCCAAGGTCGAGGCCGCAATGCAGAAGGTGGGGTTGCTGTAAGGCGCTTCGATACGCATGAAACAGCCGCGTAAGGCACTCATCTCCACCGGCGTGGTCAGCGAGAACCGCCGGGCGCGCTACAATTACCTCATCGAGGATACGGTCGAGGCCGGTCTCGTGCTGTCCGGCAGCGAGGTGAAATCCCTGCGCCACGGACAGGCCAACCTCAACGACGCCTACGCCGGCGGCATCAAGGGCGGCGGCGAGGCGGAGATCGCCCTCTACAACGCCTACATCCCGGAATACGCCAAGGCGACGATCTTCCAGCACGAGGCGCGGCGGCCGCGCAAGCTCCTCCTCCACAAGCGCGAGGCGCGCAAATGGCTGGGCGCGGTCTCCCGCGAGGGGCGCACCATCGTGCCGCTGAAGCTCTATTTCAACGACAAGGGCGTCGCCAAGGTCCTCCTCGGTCTCGCCACCGGCAAGAAACAGCACGACAAACGCGAAACCGAAAAAGCCCGCGACTGGCAACG
The DNA here is from genome assembly GCA_027864655.1 of Oleispirillum naphthae. Taxonomy (GTDB): domain Bacteria; phylum Pseudomonadota; class Alphaproteobacteria; order Rhodospirillales; family Rhodospirillaceae; genus Oleispirillum; species Oleispirillum naphthae. The sequence goes on along the minus strand of JAQAZG010000001.1, from coordinate 201,287 downwards.
CGAAAAATCCCGCATCTTGCGGGACAAGAGCTGAAAACCAGGCATGGTTCCACCCGGACCCGCAAGGGGCCGGAAGGCCCCTTGACCCCATAACTTGTTTTTACCGCGAAGCGGCAGGCAACATGTTCGTTGCCGCCGCCGCAGGATTATGGCGCTTCGCGCAAAAAGCCAAAGTTATGGGGTGTGCGAGGGGACCGAGTCCCCTCGCAAAGTTTTCGTTGTTTACGGCCGCAGCGTCACCGCCTGTGCGAACACGGCGCGGAACATTTCCGGCGTCAGGCGGCGGGTATTGGTGTTGTAGCGGGAGCAGTGATAGCTGTCGAAGAGGGTGAGGCCGCCGAGTTCGTGGACTGCGCCGTGGGCGAAGGGGAAGGCGGCCTTGCGCCGTTCGAGCGCGGAGAGCACCGCATTGTGCGCGATGGCGCCGAGCGCGAGGAGCGCCCGCAAGCTTGGGGTCTCGGCGATTTCCGCGGTGAGGAAGGGCAGGCAGGTCTTGGCCTCCGCCGGGGTGGGTTTGTTCTCCGGCGGCACGCAACGCACCGCGTTGGCGATGCGGCAGCCGCTGAGTTCCAGCCCGTCGTCCGGCGCGCGGCCATAGGCGCCGCGGGCCAATCCGAAGGCGGAGAGGGTTTCGTAGAGCAGGTCCCCGGCATAGTCGCCGGTGAAGGGGCGGCCGGTGCGGTTGGCGCCGTGCAGGCCCGGCGCTAGGCCGACCACCAGGAGCCATGGCTCCGGCGCGCCGAAGGAGGGCACCGGCGCGTTGAAATAGGCGGGGAAGGCGGTGCGGTTGTCTGTACGGAATCCGGCGAGGCGCGGGCAGAGGGCGCAGTCGTGCGCGGGGCCGCCTGCGGCCCGGTCAGGCGTCATCGTCGAGAAGGCCCATCAGCTCGTGTTCCGGGTTTTCCCGGCTCATCGGCATGCGCAGCTCCTCGCGGGCGTTGCTGTTGCTGTTGCTGTTGTTGCCGGTGGAGCGGGCGATCATCGGCTGCAACTCGGACAGTTCGATGAAGTTGTCGGCCTGGCGGCGCAGCTCGTCGGCGACCATCGGCGGCTGCGAGCGCACGGTGGAAACCACGGTGACGCGCACGCCCTTGCGCTGCACCGCCTCGACCAGGCGGCGGAAGTCGCCGTCGCCGGAGAAGAGTACGATGTGCTGCAGGTGCGCGGCCATTTCCATCACGTCGATCGCCAGCTCGATGTCCATGTTGCCCTTGATCTTGCGGCGGCCGGAGGCATCGGTGAACTCTTTGGTCGGCTTGGTGACCATGGTGTAGCCGTTGTAGTCCAGCCAATCGACCAGAGGGCGGATCGGCGAGTATTCCTGGTCTTCGATCAGTGCGGTGTAATAGAAGGCGCGCACCAGAATGCCTTTTTCGGCAAACAGTTCGAGCAGGCGCTTGTAGTCGATATCGAAACCGAGGGCGCGCGCGGCGGCATAGAGATTCGATCCGTCGATGAACAGACCGATTCGTTCCTGGGAATAGAAAATCATCGTCGGCAATTCCGCAATACGGGGCTATGAGTATGGGCGAGACGCTGAAGGCGAAAATGAAGCGGATGAAATGACTTTTAAAAAATCTTCGACAACCGCGCCCGACCGCGAATCCCGGATAAACCGGAACAAATAAATACCAAACCTTCCTTCGTTCAGGTTATGTAAGGTCCGATCCCCGGGCCGGTCAACGGCTTTCACCAAAAGATCGTCCGCTTTTCGCCATTATTTTGGAAAGGATAGGCCGGTGATTCTGATTGCGCTGGGCGGCAACCTGCCCACCGCCTGCGGTTCTCCGCGCCAGACCCTGGAGGCGGCGCTCTTGCGTTTTCCCGCCCATGGGCTCGCCGTGGCGGGGCGGTCGCCATGGTACGAAACCGCGCCGGTGCCGGTTTCCGACCAGCCGTTCTTCGTCAACGGCGTGGTTTGCGTCGAAACCGCGCTCGACGCCGCGGCGGCGATGGCGGCGCTGCACGCCATCGAGGCGGAGTTCGGCCGCGTGCGCAGCGTTCCCAATGCGGCGCGGGGACTGGATCTCGACCTTCTGGACTACCGGGGGGAGGTGCGCGCCGCATCGCCGGTGCTGCCGCATCCGCGGCTTGCGGAGCGCGCCTTCGTGCTTCATCCGCTGCGTGACGTTGCGCCGGACTGGCGGCACCCGGTTTCGGGGGAAAGCGCCGAGGAGCTGATCGCCCGCCTGCCGCCGGGGCAGAAAATCCGCCGCCTCGATTGAGCCGCGGGGGGCTCTTGCCGCGCGCGGGACTTGCCTTTATCTTTGGTAGGGATTAAAAGTGCACTCCCTTTTTTGCGGCAATCAGGATATCCCATGGCGCGCGTCACGGTAGAAGACTGCATTCTCAAGGTTCCGAACCGCTTCGAACTGGTCCTTCTGACCTCCCAACGGGCGCGGGACGTCAGCGCCGGCGCTCAGCTGACGGTGGATCGCGACAACGACAAGACCACTGTGGTCTCGCTGCGCGAGATCGCCGAGGAGTCGGTGGACATCAGCGGCCTGCGCACCGCCCTGATCCAGGGCCTGCAGAAGACCGTGGACTTCGACGAGCCGGAGGACGACGCCGAGATGCAGGCGATCGAGATCGAACTCGCCGAGGTCTCGATGAGTCTGGACCTCTCCCAGGAAATGCGGGAAGATTCCCTCTCCGAACAGGATGAGACGGATTTCATCGCCCCGGACGAGACCGAAGAGGAAGCGTAAACGGTTTCCCGGTCCGCCGGGCCGGGGCGGGGCAGATGCGTGGGGGCGCTTCGTTGGGCGCGCCGTCATCCAAAAGCGGCTGCAATGGCCGCTTTTGTCGTCTGTGGCGTGGCGTACATATGTAGGGAGTGGTGGTCGGCATGGGCATGATGCGCCAGTACGAACTGGTCGAACGGGTGAAGTCCTACGATCCCGCTGCGGACGAGGCGGCGCTCAACCGTGCCTACGTCTACGCGATGAAGATGCACGGCAGCCAGGTGCGGGAAAGCGGCGATCCCTATTTCTCGCACCCCGTCGAGGTCGCGGGCATCCTGACCAAGTACAAGCTCGACACCGCCTCGATCATCACCGGCCTGCTTCACGACACCATCGAGGACACCCCGGCCACCTTCGGCGATATCAAGGAGATGTTCGGCCCGGATGTCGCCAATCTGGTGGACGGCGTCACCAAGCTCACCCGCATCCAGCTTCAGTCCGACCTCTCCAAGCAGGCGGAGAACTTTCGCAAGTTCGTGCTGGCGATGAGCGAGGACATCCGCGTTCTCCTGGTCAAGCTCGCCGACCGCACCCACAACATGCGGACCCTGCACTTCGTCTCCTCGCCGGAGAAGCGCCGCCGCATCGCGCTCGAAACCATGGAGATCTATGCGCCGCTGGCGGAGCGCATCGGCCTGCAGGAGGTCAAGTCGGAGCTCGAGGACCTGGCCTACGCCGAACTGCACCCGGATGCGCGGCAATCGATCATCACGCGGCTTTCCTTCCTGCGGGAGCAGGGCACGGCGCTGATCGACACGATCATCGAGGAACTGCGCGACACCCTCTCCGCGGGCGGGGTGATCGCCAACGTCACCGGGCGCGAAAAGACGCCGTATTCGATCTGGCGCAAGATGCAGCGCAAGGACGTGGGCTTCGAGCAGCTTTCCGATATCATGGCGTTCCGCATCCTGGTGGACAACCTGGAGGACTGCTACCGCTCGCTCGGCATCATCCACAGCCAGTACCCGATGGTTCCCGGCCGCTTCAAGGACTACATCTCGACGCCGAAGCCCAACGGCTATCAATGCCTGCACACCGGGGTGATCGGTCCGCAACGCCACCGCATCGAGGTGCAGATCCGCACCCGCGAGATGCACGCGGTCAACGAACTCGGCGTTGCGGCGCACTGGCAGTACAAACAGGGCGCTTCCCACGACGGCAAGCAGTTCCGCTGGCTGCGCGAGATGCTGGAAATCCTCGAGCACACCTCGAGCCCCGAGGAATTCCTGGAGAACACCCGGCTGGAGATGTACGCCGACCAGGTGTTCTGCTTCACCCCGAAGGGGGATCTGGTGTCCCTGCCCGCCGGTTCGACGCCGGTGGATTTCGCCTATGCGGTGCACACCGCGGTGGGCGATCACTGCGTCGGAGCCAAGGTCAACGGACGCATCGTCACCCTGCGTACCGAGCTGAAGAACGGCGACCAGGTGGAGATCGTCACCTCCAAGACGCAGCACCCCTCGCCGGAATGGGAGCGCTTCGTCGTCACCGCCAAGGCGCGCACCCGCATCCGCCGCTTCGTGCGCACCCAGCAGCGCGAGCAGTACCTGGAGCTCGGCCGCCAGATTATCGAACGCGCCTTCCGCCAGGCGGGGGTGGAGCTTTCCGAAAAGGGCCTGGACGGCTGCTGCAAGCAGTTCAAGGTGGGCAGCGTCGATGACCTGCGCGTCGTGGTGGGAGAGGGCAACGTCTCCGGGCGCGAGGTGGTGCAGGCGGTCTATCCGGAGCTGAAGGACCAGCCCAAGACCGACAAGATCGTGCCGATGACGCGCGCCCGCACCAAGCCGAAGCCGGGCGCGGCGCTGCCGATCAAGGGGCTGATCCCCGGCATGGCGATCCACTTCGCGCAGTGCTGCCACCCGCTGCCGGGCGACCGCATCGTCGGCATCGTCTCCACCGGCAAGGGGGTGACGGTGCACACCATCGACTGCCCGACCCTGGAGCGCCTCGCCGACGAACCGGAACGCTGGCTCGACATCTCCTGGGACGAGGACACCCGCGACGACTCCCACATCGGCCGGGTGAAACTGATCCTCACCAACGAGCCCGCGGCTCTGGCCACCCTGACGACGCTGATCGCGCAGAACAACGGCAACATCGTCAATCTCAAGATCATCAACCGCTCCAAGGCGTTCTTCGAAGTCATCGTCGATATCGAAGTGCGCGACGTGCGGCACCTCACCAACATCATCGCCGCCCTGCGCGCCACCACGGTGATCAGCGCCGTGGAGCGCGCCCGCAACTGACCCCGGGACGAAACCAGTGACTCCAGATAAGACCTTGCGTTTGGGCGTGAACATCGACCACGTGGCGACGCTGCGCAACGCGCGCGGCGGCGGCCTGCCCGACCCGCTGCGCGCCGCGGCGCTGGCGGTCGCGGCGGGGGCGGACGGCATCACCGCGCATCTGCGGGAGGACCGCCGCCACATCAAGGACGCGGACATCGTGCGCCTGAAGGCGGAAATTCCGGCGCCCTTGAACATGGAGATGGCGGCGACGCCGGAGATGGTGGAAATCGCGCTCGCCACGCGGCCGCACGCCTGCTGCCTGGTGCCGGAAAACCGCGCCGAACGCACCACCGAGGGTGGGCTTGCCGTGCTCACCCCCGGACCGTTCCTCGCCGAGGCGGTGGCGGCGCTGGGCAGGGGCGGCATCCGGGTTTCGTTGTTCGTCGAGCCGGACGTGAAGGTGCTGGACGCGTGCAAGGCCCTCGGCGCGCCGGTGGTGGAACTGCACACCGGGGCCTATTGCGAGGCGCAGGGCGCGGCGCGGCAAGCCGAACTGGCGCGCATCGCCGCCGCGGCGGCGCATGCGGCGGCGATCGGGCTGGAATGCCACGCCGGGCACGGCCTGGATTACGAGACGGTGGGCGCGGTGGCGGCGATCCCGACGATCCGCGAACTCAACATCGGCCACTTCCTGATCGGCGAGGCGGTGTTCGTCGGCCTCGCCGAGGCGATCGCCGGGATGCGGCGGCGCATGGATGCGGCGCGGGGCGGCGCATGATCCTCGGCATCGGCAACGACCTCATCGACATCCGCCGCATCGAGGCGACCCTGGAACGTTTCGGCGAGCGTTTCGTGCAGCGCATCTTCACGCCCGCGGAGCAGGCCAAGGCAACGCGCCGCAAGGGCGTGCCGCGGATCTATGCCTCCACCCTGGCCAAGCGTTTCGCCGCCAAGGAGGCGTGCGCCAAGGCGCTCGGCACCGGGCTGCGCAGGGGCGTGTTCTGGCGCGACATGGGGGTGGTCAACGCGCCCTCGGGCCAGCCGACGCTGCTGCTCACCGGCGGCGCGGCGGCGCGCGCGGCGGCGCTCGTTCCGCCCGGGCATGCGGCGCGCCTGCACCTCACCATGACCGACGATTATCCCTGGGCCGAGGCGGTGGTGATTCTCGAAGCGGTGCCGGAAACGCCCGCGCAGGGGGATTGACGACTTGACAGGACCCTGCCGAAACCGCTCTTATCGCCTCGGGCGCACGTCCGGATACCGGCGGTGGGGCAAGAAGAAATCGAGGACGGTGTGAAAACCTACAGCAGCAGTCGCAAGTCCGGGGGCTTCTGGGAGGCCTTTCGCACCGTCGCTTATGCCGTGGTGATCGCGGTGGGGGTGCGCACCTTCGCCTACGAGCCGTTCAACATTCCCTCCGGGTCGATGTTCCCCACGGTGCTGATCGGCGACTACCTGTTCGTTTCCAAGCTGTCCTACGGCTACAGCCGCTATTCCCTGCCGTATTCGCTGCCGCTGTTTTCCGGCCGCATCCTGTTTTCCGAGCCGGAACGCGGCGACGTGGTGGTGTTCCGCCATCCGCGCGAGCCGGACACCAACTACATCAAGCGCCTCGTCGGCCTGCCGGGCGACCGCATCCAGGTGGTGGACGGCATCCTTCAGGTCAACGGCGAGCCGGTGAAGCGCCGCCGCATCGAGGACTTCCTCTACGTCGATTACGAGGGCAATACCCGCCGCACGCCGCAGTATATCGAAACCCTGCCGGGCGGGCGCGAGCACCGCATCCTCGAGGAGGCGGACAACCGTCCCTTCGACAACACCCGGGAATACGCGGTGCCGCCCGGGCACTACTTCATGATGGGCGACAACCGCGACAACTCGGTGGACAGCCGCCGCGGCGTCGGGTTCGTGCCGGAAGAGAATCTGATCGGCCGGGCGACGGTGGTATTCTTCTCTCACGAAGCCGACGTGCACTGGTGGGAGTTCTGGAAATGGCCGACCTCGATCCGCTACCGGCGCCTGTTGCAGTCCGTCGATTGATGCGCAACCGCACGGGGCGGGGCGCGCGATGAGCGGCCCGGCCTCCTCCCAACCCGATTTCGCCGCGCTGGAAAGCCGCCTCGGCCACACCTTCGCCGATGCCGGCCTGTTGCGCGAGGCGCTGACCCACCCCAGCCTGTCGTCCTCGCGGGGCAAGGCGGCGCATGCGCCGTCGCCCTATGAGCGGCTGGAGTTCCTCGGCGACCGGGTGGTCGGCCTGGCTGTGGCGGAAATGCTGTGGCGGCGCTTCCCCGGCGAGCCGGAGGGCGACCTGTCGCGGCGCTTCACCGCGCTGGTCTGCCAGGAGACGATCGCCGAGATCGCCCTGGAGCTCGGCCTCGACCGCGAGATCCTGCTGTGCGAAGGCACGGCGAAGGAGAACGGACGCGCCAATCCCTCGATCCTCTCCGACGCCTGCGAGGCGGTTCTCGGCGCGGTGTTCGCCGATGCCGGGTTCGACGCGGCGCGGGCGATCGCGGAACGCCTGTGGGGCGAACGCATCGCCCGGGTGGCGCGGCCGCCGCGCGACGCCAAGACCGCGCTGCAGGAATGGGCGCAGGGCCGCGGCCTGCCGCTGCCCGCCTATACGGTGGTGGAGCGCACCGGCCCCTCGCACGCACCCGTCTTCCGCGTCCGCGTCGCCGTGGCGGAAACCGGAGAGGCGGAGGGGGAGGGCACCTCCAAACGCATCGCGGAACAAGCCGCCGCCACCGTTCTTCTCGACTTCATCGCGGACATGGACACATGACGAAAGATTCCCTCGCTTCCCGCTGCGGCTTCGTCGCCGTGCTCGGCGCGCCGAATGCAGGCAAATCCACCCTGGTCAACGCCGCGGTCGGCGGCAAGGTTTCCATCGTCACCCACAAGGTGCAGACCACGCGCGCCCGGGTGCGCGGCATCATGCAGCATGGAGACACGCAGATCGCCTTCGTCGATACGCCCGGCATCTTCGCGCCGCGCCGCAGGCTCGACCGCGCCATGGTCGCCGCGGCGTGGAGCGAGGCGCAGGAAGCCGACGTGGTGATGCTGCTGATCGACGCGCACCGCGGGTTGACCTCCGACGTGCGCGCCATCCTCGCCAGGCTCGCGGAACCGCGGCCGCGGAAGCTCTTTTTGGTGCTCAACAAGATCGACCTGGTGCGGCGCGATGCGCTGCTCGGTCTGGCGCAACAGGTCAACGACACGCTCGCCTTCGACCGCACCTTCATGGTCGCGGCGGCGGGCGGCGACGGCGTCGCCGATATCCTCGATGCGGTGGCGGCGGAAATGCCCGCCGGGCCGTGGCTGTTCGACCCCGAGCATCTCTCCGACATGCCCAACCGCCTGCTCGCGGCGGAGATCACCCGCGAACAGGTGTTCCTGCAGCTGCACCAGGAACTGCCCTATGCGATGACCGTGGAAACCGAGTCCTGGGAGGACAAGGAGGACGGCAGCGTGCGCATCGAGCAGACGATCTACGTGCAGCGCGACGGCCAGAAATCCATCGTCCTCGGCAAGGGCGGCACGCGCATCAAGGGGATCGGCGCGGCGGCGCGCAAGGAGTTGGAGGCGTTGCTGGAAACCCGGGTGCACCTCTTCCTGTTCGTCAAGGTGCGCGACAACTGGCTGGACGATCCGGAACGCTACCGGGATTGGGGATTGGATTTCAACGCGTAATGGTCCATTCTTCATGCGCTGCATGATATTTGGAATGTGATCCGGATGGTCGAGTGGGAGGACGCGGGCATCGTTCTGGGGCGGCGCAGGCACGGCGAGGCCGATGTGGTGCTCACCGCGCTGACGCGCTGCCACGGCCGCCATGCCGGTCTGGTCAAGGGCGGGCAGTCGCGGCGGATGCGCGGCGGCCTGGAACCCGGCTCCCAGGTCTCCCTGCGCTGGCGCGCGCGCCTGGAGGAGCATCTGGGCGGCTTCACCTGCGAGGCCGGGGCCGCGGTGCCGCCGGAGGTGATGGAGGACGCGGGCCGTCTCGCCGCACTGGTCTCCACCTGCGGCCTGCTCGATGCGGTGCTGCCGGAGCGGGAGCCGCACCCCGACCTTTTCGACCTGTGCACCGGCCTGCTGGCGCGGCTTCCCGAGGCCGAGTGGGCGGCGGCCTATGCGGATTTCGAGCGCGGCCTGCTGGAAGCCATGGGCTTCGGCCTGCACCTGGAAGACTGCGCCGCCACCGGGACCACCGAGGATTTGCGCTACGTCTCTCCGAAGAGCGGCGGCGCGGTGTGCGGCGCGGCGGGAGAGGGCTACCGCGACCGCCTGCTGCCGTTCCCGGAAGTCTTCCGCCGCACCGGTCCCGCGCCGGATGCGGATGTGGTGGCGGGATTGGCGGTGACCGGCTATTTTTTGCGGCGGCACGTCCTCGACGTTCTCGGGCGGCCGTTCCCCGAGGCGCGGGAACGGCTGATCGAGCGCCTGGGGCGCACGCGTGCGTAGACAAGGAGTGGTGAAGGGCCGATGACGACATCCGAACCCGTGCAGAACGTCCTGGACGTTCCGTTGAGCGAGGCCCTGGGCGACCGCTACCTCGCCTATGCGCTCTCAACCATCGTGTCGCGATCCCTGCCGGATGTGCGCGACGGGCTGAAGCCGGTGCACCGCCGCCTGCTCTACGCGATGCGGCAGCTCAAGCTGGACCCGGCGTCCGGCTTCAAGAAGTGCGCCCGCGTCGTCGGCGACGTCATCGGCAAATACCACCCGCACGGCGATTCCGCGGTGTACGAGGCGTTGGTGCGCCTCGCCCAGGACTTCGCGGTGCGCTATCCGCTGATCGAGGGGCAGGGCAACTTCGGCAACATCGACGGCGATAACGCGGCGGCGATGCGTTACACCGAGTCCCGCCTCACCGAGGTGGCGCAGGCCCTGATGGAAGGCCTGGACGAGGACACAGTGGACTTCCGCGCCACCTACGACGGCGAGGACGAGGAACCCACGGTTCTCCCCGCCGCCTTTCCCAACCTGCTCGCCAACGGCGCGGCGGGCATCGCGGTAGGCATGGCCACCAACATTCCGCCGCACAACGCCGCCGAACTGTGCGCCGCGCTGCGCCACCTCATCGCCCATCCGGAGGCGACGGCGGGCGAACTCACGCGCTTCGTTCCGGGGCCGGACTTTCCCACCGGCGGCCTTCTGGTGGACGACCCGGCGACGATCCGCGAGGCCTACGAGACCGGGCGCGGCGGCTTCCGCCTGCGGGCGCGCTGGGAAGTGGAGAAGCTGAGCCACGGCCTCTACCAGGTGGTGATCACCGAGATTCCCTATCAGGTGCAGAAGTCCAAGCTGGTGGAGCGCATCGCCGAACTGATGTCGATGCGCAAGCTGCCGCTCCTCGCCGACATCCGCGACGAATCCACCGAGGACGTGCGCCTCGTCCTCGAGCCGAAGACCCGCTCGGTGGATGCGGAACTGCTGATGGAACAGCTGTTCAAGACCACCGACCTGGAAACCCGTTTCTCGCTCAACATGAACGTGCTGGACGCCGCGGGCGTGCCCGCGGTGATGAACCTGCGCGAGGTGCTGAAGCAGTTCCTCGACCACCGCCACGTGGTGCTGGAGCGGCGCTCGCGTCACCGCCTGGCGCACATCCGGCACCGGCTCGAAGTTCTCGACGGTTTCCTCATCTGCTTCCTCAACCTCGACGAGGTGATCCGCATCATCCGCGAAGAGGACGAGCCCAAGGTGGCGCTGGCCGAGGCCTTCGGCCTCACCGAGGTGCAGGCGGAGGCGATCCTCAACATGCGCCTGCGCTCCCTGCGCCGCCTCGAGGAAATGGCGATCCGCAAGGAACACAAGGCCCTCTCCGCCGAGGCGAAGGAACTGACCGCGCTGCTCGCCGATCCGGCGCTGCGCTGGCGGCGCCTGGACGAGGAGGTCGCGGAGACCGGCCGCAAGTTCGGCCAGGATACGCCGCTCGGAAAGCGCCGCACCGGCTTCGGCGCCGCCGCCGACCTGCCCGACGTGCCGGAAGACGCCTTCATCGAGAAGGAGCCGATCACCGTCGTGCTGTCGCAGAAGGGCTGGATCCGCGCGCTCAAGGGCCATGCGGAGGTCAACGGCGAGACCAAGTTCAAGGACGGCGACGCGCTTGCGCTCACCCTTGCGGCGCAGACCACCGACAAGATCCTCTTCTTCGCCAGCAACGGGCGGTTCTACACCCTGCTGGGCGACAGGATTCCGCGCGGCCGCGGCTTCGGCGAGCCGCTGCGCCTGCACCTCGACATGCCCAACGATGCGGAGATCGTCTGCATGCGCATCTACCGCGGCGGCGGCAAGCTGCTGGTCGCCTCCACGGCGGGGTACGGCTTCATCGTCGCCGAGGATTCGGTGGTGGCGCAAACCCGCACCGGCAAGCAGATTCTCAACCTCAACGACGGCGAGGCCGCGGCCTTCTGCCGCACCGCGGATAGCGGCGACAGCGTCGCCTCGGTCGGCCGCAACCGCCGCCTCCTGGTGTTCCCGCTTGCGGAGATTCCGGAAATGGCGCGCGGCCGCGGCGTGATTTTGCAACGCTTCGGCAAGGGGGCCGATCTCTTCAAGGGCGGCGACCTCGCCGACCTGCGGGTGTTCTCCGCCGCCGACGGCCTGCAATGGAAGACCGAAGCCGGGGTGCGCACCATCGCGGAGTTCGAGGAATGGCGGGGCAAGCGCGCCCAGGTCGGCCGCCTGCCGCCGCCCGGCTTCCCGCGCAACAACCGTTTCGGCTTCGAAGCATAGGTTCGTCATGTCGCTGCTCTACGCCATGGATCTGTTCGGCACCGCGGTGTTTGCGGTTTCCGGCGGATTGATGGCGGCGCGCAAGCGGTACGACATCTTCGGCTTCGTGGTGGTGGCGCTTGCGCCCGCGGTCGGTGGCGGCACCCTGCGCGACATCGCGCTCGGCGCGTTGCCGGTGTTCTGGGTGCAGGATGTCGCCTATCTGTGGGTCACCACGCTGGCCGCAGTGGCGACGTTCTTCCTGGCGAAGCGCATCGCGCGCTACATGGGCGCTCTGCTGGTTGCCGATGCGGTGGGGCTGGCGCTTTTCGCCGTGGTCGGCGCGGATAAGGCGCTGCTGTTCGGCACGCGGCCGGAGATCGCGGTGGCGATGGGGGTGGTGACGGCCAGCTTCGGCGGCATGATGCGCGACGTGCTGTGCCGCGAGGAACCCCTGATCCTGCGCCGAGAAATCTACGCCACCGCCGCGATCCTCGGCGCAGTGCTGTTCGTCGCGGTCGATATCCTGACCCTCAACCGCGCCGCGGCGATGGTGATGGGCTTCGCCGCCGCCTTGGCGCTGCGCCTCTTCGCGGTGTGGCGCAAGCTGTCGCTTCCGGTCTATTCCGAGGAGGAGGGCTGACCCGAATGCCCTTCCGCGCCGACCTGCACGTCCACTCCAAGTATTCCCGCGCCACCAGCCGCGACCTCGATCTGGAGCATCTGGCCTTCTGGGCGGCGCGCAAGGGCATCGGCGTGGTCGGCACCGGCGACTGCGTGCATCCGCTGTGGTTGGCGGAAATCCGCGAAAAGCTGGTCCCCGAGGGCAACGGCCTCTTCCGCCTGCGTCCGGAGATCGCGGCGGCGGTGGAAAGCACCCTGCCGCCCGCCTGCCGCGCTCCGGTGCGCTTCATGCTCACCACCGAGATTTCCACGATCTACAAGAAGGGCGAAAAGACCCGCAAGGTCCACCACCTGATCCTGCTGCCGGATTTCGCCGCCGCCGACAGGCTGGCCGCGGCGCTGGCGCGGGTGGGCAACATCGCCTCCGACGGGCGGCCGATCCTCGGCCTGGATTCCCGCGACCTGCTGGAGATCGCGCTGTCCTCCGGCCCGGACTCCTACCTCATCCCGGCGCACATCTGGACGCCGTGGTTCTCCGCGCTCGGCGCGCAGTCCGGCTTCGAGTCCGTCGCCGCGTGCTACGGCGACCTCGCGGGGCACATCTTCGCGGTGGAAACCGGGCTTTCTTCCGACCCGGAAATGAACTGGCGGGTCTCCTCGCTCGACCGCTACCGCCTGGTCTCCAACTCCGACGCCCATTCCGCCCCCAAGCTGGGGCGGGAGGCGACGGTCTTTTCCTGCGAACCCGGCTTCCTTTCCATCCGCCGCGCCCTGGAAAACGGGGAGGGCTACGGCGGTACCGTGGAGTTCTTTCCCGAGGAGGGCAAATACCACATGGACGGCCACCGCGCCTGCGATGTGCGGCTTTCGCCCCGGGAAACCCTGGAACTCGGGGGGAGCTGCCCGGTGTGCGGCAAGCCGCTGACCATCGGCGTGGCGCACCGCGTGGAGCTGCTCGCCGACCGCGGCGAGGGCGCGCCGCCGCCGCCCACCGCCGGGCGCGTGGAAAGCCTGGTGCCGCTGCCGGAAATCCTTTCCGAGCTGCTGGGCAGCGGTGCGGCCTCCAAATCGGTGGCGCAGGCCTACGGCCGGATTTCCGCGCGCCTGGGGCCGGAGTTGGACATCCTCGGCGCGGTGCCGGTGGAGGATATCGCCGCCGCCGACCCGCTGCTCGGCGAGGCGGTCGCCCGCCTGCGCGCGGGCCGGGTGATCCGCCAGGCGGGCTACGACGGCGAATACGGCGTGATCCGCCTGTTCGAGGACGGCGAGCTGGACCGCCGCGGCAAGGGCGAACTGCTGTTCGACGCGCCGCTGGTGCATGCGCCGCGCAAGCCGCGCGCCGCGGCGAAACCGGCGGAAACGGAGGAAACCGCGCCTACGCCGCGCGCAACCGGCTTCTCGGGCCGAAGCGGCGTTCTCGCGGCGCTGGATGCGGACCAGGCCGCGGCGGCGGAAGCGACGGAAGGGCCGCTCGCGGTGATCGCCGGACCCGGCTCCGGCAAGACGCGGATGCTGGTGCACCGCCTCGCCCACCTCGTCGCGGAGCGCGGCGTGGCGGCGGAAGCCTGCCTCGCCGTCACCTTCACCCGCCGCGCCACCGGGGAACTGCGGGCGCGGCTTGCCGCCCTGCTGCCCGCGGCGGCGGGCTGCGCGGTGGAAAGCTTCCATTCCCTCGGCCTCGCCATCCTGCGCGATGCGGGCGCGGCGCTGGGCTTGCCGCCGGACTTCCGCATCGCGGCGGAGGCGGAGCGCAAAACCGCGCTCGCCGCCGCACTCGGCGTTTCCGAGAGCCATGCGGGCAAGCTGCTCCGTGCGGTCTCGGTGCTGAAGCGCACCGGCGCATCCGGTGAGGGCGAGGAACGTCTGGCCCTGGAAACCCTGGCGCTCCTGGGGCGGCGGAACGGCTGGGTGGATTTCGACGATCTCGTCGTCCTCGCCGCCGACCTGCTGGAGCGCGACCCCGCCGCCGCGGCGCGCTGGCGCGGGCGCTTCGCCCACATCTGCGTCGATGAGTTCCAGGACATCGACGAGCGGCAATACCGCCTGATCCGCCTGCTCGCCGCGCCGGGCTGCGCGCTGTGCGTCATCGGCGACCCGGACCAGGCGATCTATGGCTTCCGCGGCGCGGAGGCCGCCTGTTTCGCGCGCTTCCATGCCGATTTCCCGCAGGCGCGCACCCTGCGCCTGGAGCGCAACTACCGCTCTTCCGGCGCCATCGCCGCCGCCGCCGCCGCCGTGGTGGGGCGGGCCGCTCCGGGCGCGGCGATGCGCCCGCAGGGCGAGCCGGTGGCGCTGCATGCCGCGGCGGACGAAGCGGCGGAGGCCGCCTTCGTCGCGGAGAGCATCGCCGGGATGATGGGCGGGCACGATATGCTGGCCGCCGCGCACAAGGCGGGCCTGGGCTTCGCCGATTTCGCCGTGCTCTACCGCACCGATGCGCAATCCGCCGCCCTGCGCGAGGCGTTCGACCGCGCGGGCATTCCCTTCCGCAAGAGCACGCCGATGCCGATCGCCGCGCACCCGGGCGTCGCCGCGATCCTCGCGGAATTCGGCGAAGGAGAGTCGCTTGCCGTCCGCCTCGGCGCGGCGGCGGAGGCGGCAACGCGGCGGGAAGGGGCGGACATCGCGCATATTTCCGAGGCGCGGCCCTGGCTCGCCGCTCTGGCGGAAAGGGCGGCGGACGAAGCCGCCTTCCGCGAGGCGGCGGCGCTTTCCATCGAGACCGACTTCCAGGATGCGCGGGGCGACCGCGTCTCCCTGCTCACCATGCACGCCGCCAAGGGGCTGGAGTTCCCCGTGGTCTTCGTCGTCGGGGTGGAGGAGGGACTGATGCCGTTCGCCTTCCCCGATGCGGCGGAGAACGCGGAGGCAGAGGCGGAGGAGGCGCGCCTGCTCTACGTCGCGATGACCCGCGCCGGGGACCGCCTGGTCCTTGCCCGCGCGGCGCGGCGCACCCGCCACGGCACGGCGTTCTCTCCGCCGCCGTCGCGCTTCCTCGCCCGCATCCCGGAAAGGCTCGTCGAGCGCTCTTCCGAACTTACGCGCAGGCGCAAGCCGAAGCAGTTGAGTTTGTTTTGATGGGGATGGCGGAAGGGGTGGGATTCGAACCCACGGATGGTTGCCCATCTCCGGTTTTCAAGACCGGTGCAATCGACCACTCTGCCACCCTTCCAGAGACTGACCGGAATACCCGAACGCAGGGATTTTGGGAAGGTGTTTGGGCGATGCGCCCATCCCCGGTTTGTAAAAATCCGTACAGGTCCGGATTTTCATCCCCGGGCGCTTCGCGCCGCTTGCCAGGACCTGGGCGATCGCGTGCCCGTCTTCCCTTGCGGGTTTCTTGAAACCGCCATCTTCCGCGCCCTTGGCAAAGGCCGGGGCGGGAGCCTAGGATGAGCCGTCAGATCGCGAGAAAGGGGAGGGCATCATGCCTCATCGTCCGGCGCCCTGGGTTCTCATCGCCGACATCGGCGGCACCAACGCGCGTTTCGCCGCGGTGCCGCGCGCCAGCGGCGCGGCGGGGCCTCCGGTGCTTCTGGGAACGCGGCAATACGCCACCTTCGAGGAGGCTCTGGCCCGCGCGCTGGCCGATCTCGGCGGTGCGGCGGGGCTGGTGGGGGTGGTTCTCGCCGTGGCCGGGCCGGTGGATTGCGGCGTGGTCAAGCTCACCAACGGCGACTGGCGCATCGACGCAGCGGCCATCGCCCATGCCCATGGCCTGGACGTGGTGGAGGTGCTCAACGATTTTTCCGCACTCGCCCTGGCGTTGCCGCATCTGGCGGAGGCCGAACTGCGGGTGTTGCAGGCGGGCCGCCATGTGCCGCGCAAGTGCCTGGCGGTGGTCGGCCCGGGCACCGGGCTCGGCGCTTCCGGCCTGATCGCTGCGCCGGGCGGCGCGTGGCTGCCGCTGCGGGGCGAGGGCGGGCACGCCACCTATGCCCCGGAGACGGAAATCGAGTGGCGCATCGCCCGGGCGCTGAAGGCGCGCTTCGGCCGCGTCTCCGCCGAGCGCGTGGTCAGTGGCCAGGGGCTGGTGGACTGCGCCTCGATCCTCGGCGCGGCGGCGGAGATCGACACTCCGGCGCGCGTCGTCGCCGCGGCCCGCGGCGGCAAGTGCCCGGCCTGCGCGGCGGCGGTGGGGGTGTTCCTCGCCGGTTTGGGGCGCATTGCGGGCGACCTGGCGCTCACTCTCGGCGCGGATGAGGTGTTCATCGGCGGCGGCATCGTGCCCCGCATGGCCGCGGACTGCGACCTTGCGCCGATCGTCGCCGCCTTCGCCGACAAGGGCCGCAACACGCCGCGGATGTCGGATATTCCGCTCTCCCTGATCGTTGCCGAGAATCCGGCGCTGACCGGCCTCGCGGCGCGGGCGCGGGTGCTGCTGGGCGGTCGGTGAACAAGGGGGCGTTGCGCCGCGGTGCCGGGTATGGCACAACCTCTGTGGTATTCCAGTCGAAACAGGCCGTAGATGTTGGGGGTCCCCGCATCCGCGGCGAACCTTGTGGAGCGTGTGCGATGGGTTTGGCGTGGCTGCGTGGACGCGGCGGAGACAATTCGGCAAGGTGGGTGCGCCTGCCGGTTCTGGCCGCGGCGTTGCTGGTTGCCGCCTGTGCCGCGCCGCAGCAGGATCGGCCCGCGGCGGAAGCCGCCGCTCCCGGGGCCGAGGACGAAGCGCCGATCCACGCGCCGCCGCCGCCGGTTCCGGTGACGGCGGAGACCCTGGCTCCGCTGGAGCCGCCGCCCAACCCGAACTTCACCCTCTGGCTGAAGGATTTGCGCGCCGAGGCGCGCGGCAAGGGGATCAAGGAAAGCACCCTGGACGCCGCGTTCAGGGGGGTGCGTCCGATCCCGCGGGTGATCGAACTCGACCGCAACCAGCCGGAATTCAAGCTCACCTACCGCCAATACATGGAGCGGGTGGTGCCGATGTCGCGCGTCCTCAAGGGCCGCCGCATGCTGGCGGAGAACAAGGCCCTGCTGGAGCGGATCGCCGGAAAGTACGGCGTGCAGCCGCGTTTCCTCGTCGCCTTTTGGGGCGTGGAGACGGACTTCGGGCGCGTCACCGGCGGTTTTCCGGTGATTCCGGCGCTCGCCACCCTGGCGCACGACGGACGGAGGAGTTCTTTCTTTCGCAATGAGCTGATGAACGCTCTTAAGATCATAGACGAAGGAAACGTGACGCCCGAGCGGATGGTCGGCTCGTGGGCCGGGGCGATGGGGCAGTGCCAGTTCATGCCGTCGAGCTTCGTGCGCTTCGCCGTGGACGAGGACGGCGACGGCCGCAAGGACCTGTGGGCCAGCAAGGCCGACGTCTTCGCTTCCGCCGCCAATTATCTGAAGCGTTCCGGCTGGAAGGGCGGCCAGGGCTGGGGGCGGGCGGTGAGCCTGCCCAAGCGCTTCGACCGCAAGCTCGCCGGGCAGGAGCGGCGCAGCCTCAAGACCTGGGCGGCGCTCGGGGTGCGCGACGGCAACGGCAAGCCGCTGCCGCAGAGCGACGCCACCGCCGCGCTGATGCTGCCGGAGGCGGACGGCGGTCCGGCGTTCCTGGTGTCCGACAACTTTTTCACCATCTTGAAGTGGAACCGATCCAACTACTACGCCCTGGCGGTGGGCCAGCTTGCGGATGCCCTGGCGACGCGTTAGGGTCTGGACAGGCGAGGAGGAGACATGGCGACAGCGCGCAACATCCCTGCATCCGGCGTCGCGGCACTGTTGATCACCGGCGCCGTGGCTCTGATGCTGTCCGGCTGCGCCGAGAGCACCCTCGTCGCCCACACCGCCAAGACCTTCGGCGGCGCGATGGAGGAGGAACCCTCCGGCGGCGGCTACAAGGTCGGCAACCCCTACCAGATCGACGGCATCTGGTACACGCCGAAGGAGGACTACCGCTATGTCGAGGAAGGCGTGGCCTCGTGGTACGGGCCGGACTTCCACGGCAAGCGCACCGCCAACGGCGAACGTTACGACATGCACGCGCTCACCGCGGCGCATCGCACCCTGCCCATGCCCTCCCTGGTGCGGGTGACCAACCTGGAGAACCGGCGCTCGGCGATCCTGCGGATCAACGACCGCGGGCCCTTCGCCCGCAACCGCATTCTCGACGTCTCCAAGCGCGCCGCCGATGCGCTCGGCTTCATCGGCCAGGGCACGGCGCGGGTGCGCGTGGAGATTCTCGCCGAGGAGAGCATCGCCCTGAAGGAGCGGCTACAGCGCGGCGACAGCGATTTCGCCTCCGCGCCGGTGCAGGTGGCCTCGCTTGCGCCCGCAGGCGGCGGTTCGGTGCAGAGGAGCGAACTGCTGCCGCCGGTTTCCGCCGCGCCGGTGGCGCGGGCGGCGCCCGCCGTGGCGACCCAGCCGATGGTCGCGCAGCCGGTGGCGCAGACCGTCACCGCCGCCGTGGCGCAATCCTATGTTCAGGTCGGCGCCTTCGGCGACCCGGCCAATGCGGCGCGCCTCAAGGACCGCCTGGCCGCGCTCGGCCAGGTGGAGGTCGTTCCGGTCTCCACCTCGTCCGGCGCGGTGCTGCACCGGGTGCGCCTCGGCCCGTTCGCCGACGCGCGCGACGCGGAAACCGCGCTCACCCGGGCGCGGGACAACGGCTTTCCGGATGCGCGTCTGGTTCTTCCCTGATGCCTCCGCACGCGGCGCCGATGGGCGGCGCCGTTTCCCCTGCTGAACGATTGTTGTGGACATGACCTCTTTACTCTCCTCGTCGAAATGGTTGCGCGCCGCCGCGGGCGGCGCAGCCTTGCTGCTGGCTGCCGCGTCTTCGGCCGCCGCCGCGATGCCGACCAAGGCGCCGCACGCCTTCCTGATGGATGCCGACACCGGCGCCGTCCTCCTCGACAAGGCCGGCGACAAGCCGATGCCGCCGGCCTCGATGAGCAAGCTGATGACGGTGTTCCTGCTGCTCGAAGCGCTGGAGGAGGGCCGCGTCTCGCTCGATTCGATGTTCTCGGTGAGCGAGAACGCCTGGTCCAAGGGCGGCGCCGCCAGCGGCAGTTCGACGATGTTCCTGCACCCCCATTCGCAGGTGCGGGTGGAGGACCTGTTGCGCGGCATCGTGGTGCAGTCGGGCAACGACGCCTGCATCGTCGTGGCGGAGAACCTGGACGTGACCGAGGCGGCCTTCGCCGAACACATGACGCGGCGCGCCCGCGAACTCGGCCTCAAGGACAGCCATTTCGCCAACGCCACCGGCTGGCCCGACCCGAACCAGCTGATGTCGGCGCACGATCTCGCCTTCCTCTCCCGCGAGATCGTCCGCCGCTTCCCCGAATACTATGAAGTGTTCAGCGAAAAGACCTTCACCTACAACGACATCAAGCAGGGCAACCGCAACCCTCTGCTCTACCGCTTCCCCGGCGCGGACGGTCTCAAGACCGGCCACACCGACTCCTCGGGCTATGGGCTCACCGCCTCGGCGAAGGTGGGCGGACGCCGCCTCATCCTGGTGGTCAACGGTCTCGACTCCAACAAGGACCGCTCGGAGGAATCGGCGCGCCTGCTCAACTGGGGCTTCAGCGAGTTCACCAACGTCACCCTGTTCAAGCAGGGCGAGACCGTGGACAGCGCCGACGTGTGGCTGGGCGACAAACCCACCGTCGCCATGCAGGCGCCGGAGGCGATCACCGTCACCATGCCGCGCGCGTCGCGCCGCGAGATGAAGGTGAGCGTGGTGCTGGACCAGCCGATTCCGGCGCCGGTGGCGGCAGGGGCGAAGATCGGCATGCTGAAGATCTCCGCGCCGGGCATCGAGCCGATCGAGAGGCCGCTGGTGGCTGCGGAATCGGTGGACCGCCTGGGCCTCGCCGGGCGCATCGCGGCGGCGGCGAAATACCTGTTCTGGGGGTTCGCGAAATAGGATGACGGTGGCGCGGGGGGGCTTTCTCACCATCGAGGGCGGCGAGGGCGGCGGCAAATCGACGCAGGTCGGCCTTCTCTGCGCGGCGCTGCGCCGCGTCGGAAAGACCGTGCTCGCCACCCGCGAGCCCGGCGGCTCCGAGGGGGCGGAGGCGATCCGCGGCCTTCTGGTGCGCGGCGCGACCGGGCGCTGGGACGCGATGAGCGAGGCGCTGCTGCTGTTCGCGGCGCGGCGCGACCATGTCAACCGCCTGATCCGCCCGGCTCTGGCGGAAGGGACCTGGGTGGTGTGCGACCGCTTCGGCGATTCCACCATGGCCTACCAGGGCTATGCCCACGGCCTCGGGCGGGAGGCGGTGGAGACCCTGGCGCAGATCGCCATCGACGGCTTCTCCCCGGACATCACCTTCATCCTCGATTTGCCGGTGGAGCAGGGGCTCGCCCGCACGCGGAGCCGAGGCGCCAACGGCGAGGACCGCTTCGAACGCATGGACGTCGCCTTCCACGAGCGCCTGCGCGCGGGCTTCCTCGACATCGCGCGGCGGGAGCCAGCGCGTTGCCGCGTCATCGACGCCGCCGCCCCGGTGGAAGCGGTGCACGCCGCGATCCTCGCGCATCTTGCCGCGCGCTGGCCGGATCTCGCGCCATGAGCGAGGACTCCGGCACGCCGCCCCGCCTCGTCCGCCGCCTCATCGGCCACGACGCGGCGTGGAACGAAGTGGCGGACGCCTGGGCCTCCGGCCGCTTCGCCCATGCCTGGATGATCTCCGGACCGCGCGGCATCGGCAAGGCGAGCTTCGCCTATCTGCTCGCCAAGGCGATCCTCACCGCGCCGCCGGTGGAGGCGGGGGGACTGTTCGGCCCCGCCGCGCCGCGGCCGCTGGCGCGCGATCTCGACCTCGCGCATCCGGCCCTGCCGCGCATCGAGAGCGGCGCGCACCCCGACCTGATTGCCGTCGAGATCGGCTGGACCGACGACAAGATGACGAAGCGCCGCACCGAGATCGTGGTGGACGACGTGCGCGCCGTCGCCGCCTTTTTGTCCAAGACCCCGGCGGAAGGCGGCTGGCGCGTCGTCGTCGTGGACGCCGCCGACGAGATGAACCGCAGCGCCGCCAACGCGCTCTTGAAGAGCCTGGAGGAACCGCCGAAGCGCTCCGTGCTGCTGCTGGTGGCGCACAATCCCGGCTCCCTGCTGCCGACCATCCGCTCGCGCTGCCGCCGCCTGACCCTCGCCCCGCTCGGCGAGGCGGAAATGACCGAGGGCCTGGCGGGCCTGCTGCCGGAGGAGGGCGCGGAGCGCCGCGCCCGCCTGGCGCGCATGGCCGACGGCAGCCTGGGCGAGGCGCTGATGCTGGCGCGCGGCGACGGCGACGCCCTGGCGGCGGAGATTGCGGCCCTGTTGCGCGCCTGGCCGCGCCTGGAACTGGCTGCCGTGTCCGCCTTCGCGGCGCGCGTCGCGGCGGACGAGGAGCGCTACCGCCTGTGCGCGCGGCTGCTTCCCGGCTGGGTCGCCGCGACCCTGCGGCGCGGCGCGGGAGCCCCGGCCATGGGTGGGGCGGAGGGAGCGGCACTGGCGGTGCCCCTTGAACAATGGGTCGAGGTGTGGGAAAAGGTCAGCGATCTGTTCCGCCGCGCCGAAGCCGTCAACCTGGATCGCCGGCACGTCGTGCTCGCGGCCTTCCACGCCCTGGTTTCCCCCGCCGCGACGCTGCCGTAAGGCGGGGCCGGGATCGCGGCTGCTCCGTACGCGGCCGCCTGGAGAGTTTGAATGTCCGAGAAACCAACCTTCTACATCACCACGCCGATCTATTACGTGAACGACAAGCCGCACATCGGGCATGCCTACACCACGGTGGCGTGCGACACGCTGGCGCGCTTCAAGCGCCTCGACGGCTACGACGTGCGCTTCCTCACCGGCACCGATGAGCACGGCCAGAAGGTGGAAAAGACCGCCCAGGCGGCGGGCATCGACCCCCAGGCGTTCACCGACAGGGTGTCGCAGAACTTCCGCGACCTCGCGGCGCGCATGAAGTTCACCAACGACGACTTCATCCGCACCACCGAGCCGCGCCACGCCGCCGCGGTGCAGGCGCTGTGGAAGCGCCTGGAGGAGCGGGGGCACATCTACCTCGGCGGCTACCAGGGCTGGTATTCGGTGCGCGACGAGGCGTTCTTCACCGAGACCGAACTGACCAAGGGTCCGAACGGCGAGAAGCTCGCGCCCACCGGCGCGCCGGTGGAATGGGTGGAGGAGCCGAGCTACTTCTTCCGCCTGTCCGCCTGGCAGGAGCCGCTTCTGAAGTTCTATGAGGATAACCCGGGCTTCATCATGCCCGCGGCGCGGCGCAACGAGGTGCTGAGCTTCGTCAAGGGCGGGCTGCAGGACCTCTCGATTTCGCGCACCAGCTTCTCCTGGGGCATCCCGGTGCCGGGCGACGACGCGCACATCATGTACGTGTGGCTGGACGCGCTCACCAACTACATCACCGCCCTCGGCTTCCCGGATACGGACGCGCCGCTCTACAAGACCTTCTGGCCCGCCGACCTGCACATGGTGGGCAAGGACATCCTGCGCTTCCACACCGTCTATTGGCCCGCCTTCCTGATGGCCGCGGGCCTGGAACCGCCGAAGCGGGTGTTCGCCCACGGCTGGTGGACCAACGAAGGGCAGAAGATCTCCAAGTCGGTCGGCAACGTCATCGACCCCTACGAGTTGATCGACACCTACGGCCTCGACCAGACGCGCTACTTCCTGCTGCGCGAGGTGCCGTTCGGCTCCGACGGCGATTTCTCCCGCCGCGCGATGATCCAGCGCAAGAACAGCGAGCTCGCCAACGACTACGGCAATCTCTGCCAGCGCGTGCTGTCGATGATCGCCAAGAACTGCGGCGGCGCGGTGCCGGAGCCGGAGGACATCACCGCCGACGACAACGCGCTCCTGGACCAGGCGGGCTACCTGCTGGACGGGGTGCGCGCGGCGCTCGACGAGCAGGCCTTCCACGACGCGCTGGAGCGCATCTGGGCGGTGATCCGCGCCGCCAACGCCTACATCGACCGCCAGGCCCCCTGGGCGCTGCGCAAGACCGACCCGATGCGCATGGCCACCGTGCTCTACGTGTTGGCGGAGACGATCCGCCGCCTCGCCATTCTGACCCAGCCGTTCATGCCCGACGCCTCCGCGGCGATTCTCGACCAGGTGGCGGTTCCGGCCGCGGCGCGCGGTTTCGCGGCGCTCGCCACCTCTCTGGTGCCCGGCACGCCGCTGCCGCCGCCGGTGGGGGTGTTCCCGCGCCATGTGGAGGAGGAGCCGTCCGCGTGATGCTGGTGGACAGCCACTGCCATCTCGACTTTCCGGACTTCGCCGCCGAACTCGACGACGTTCTCCTGCGCGCCCGCGACGCCGGGGTGGGGCTGATGCTTTCCATCGGCACCCACGCGTCGAAGGCCGCGGGCGTGCTGGCGATCGCCGAGCGCCATCCGCAGGTGTTCGCCACCGTCGGCGTGCATCCGCACCACGTGGCGGAACCGGCGGAAGAGGGGGTCACCGTCGAAACCCTGTGCGCGCTCGCCGCGCACCCGCGCGTCGCGGGCATCGGCGAGAGCGGCCTCGACTATTTCTACGATTTCGCGCCGCGCCCGGCGCAGGAGGCGGCCTTCCGCCTGCACATCGCCGCGGCGCGCGAGCTCGGCATTCCCCTGGTCATCCACTCCCGCGATGCGGATGCCGACATGCTGCGCATCCTGCGCGACGAAATGGCCGCCGGAACCTTCTCCGCGCTGATGCACTGCTTCAGCTCCGGCCGCGAACTGGCGGAAGGGGCGCTGGAACTGGGGCTCTATCTCTCGGCTTCCGGCGTCGTCACCTTCAAGCGCAACGAGGACCTGCGCGCGATCTTCCGCGATGCGCCGCTGGAGCGCCTTCTGGTGGAGACCGACAGCCCCTATCTCGCGCCGGTGCCGAAGCGCGGCAAGCGCAACGAGCCCGCCTATGTCGCCTACACCGCGGCGGTGCTGGCGGAAGTGAAGGGGATTTCGCCGGAGGCGTTGGCGCGCGCCACCACGCAGAACTTCCTGCGCCTGTTTTCCCGCATTCCGGCCTCGGCCGTGGGCGGGGGAGGCGCGGCATGAAGATCACCGTCCTCGGCTCCGGCAGCGCGGCGGGGGTGCCGATGATCTCCGCCGGGTGGGGGCGTTGCGACCCGGAAGAACCGAGGAACCGCCGCCTGCGCGCCTCCATTCTGGTGGAGGAGGCGGGCGCCGCGATCCTGGTGGATACCGGGCCGGACCTGCGCCAGCAGCTGCTCAACGCCAAGGTGCGCCGCCTCGACGGCATCCTCTACACCCATGCCCACGCCGACCACACCCACGGCATCGACGAACTCCGCGAGATCAACCGGGCGATGCGCACGGCGATTCCGATCTGGGGCATGGATTCCACCCTGATGTCGCTGCAAAACCGCTTCGATTATGCCTTTAACGGCTTTGAAAACATTGCATCTCCGGATGTCATCATCTACCACCCATGGCTGACCCCGCACGTCATCGACACCGCCGACCCGCAGCCGTTCGGCGTCGGCAAGATGGAGGTGACGCCGTTCCTCCAGGATCACGGGTGGGAAAGCTCGCTCGGCTTCCGGTTCGGCGATTTCGCCTATTCGACAGATGTCAATGCGTTGAGTGATAAGGCATTTTCCGTTCTGGAGGGGGTCGATACGTGGATCGTCGGCTGCCTGACCGAGCGGCCGCACACCACGCATGCCGATCTGCAAACGGTGGTGCAGTGGGCGAAGCGCCTGCAACCGCGCCGCACCATCCTGACGCACATGGGCATCGGCCTGGATTACGCCACGCTGAAGACCTCCCTGCCGCGGGGCGTGGAGCCCGGCTATGACGGTCAGATTATTGAAATATAACGTTTTTTAGGCAAGGAGCGCCTCCGTGGTGGAGGTGCGCATGCCGCGCTTGCGCATCTCGGCGAGGAAGGCGTCGCCATAGGCCTCGAATCCCGGCACGTTGGAACTCGCGTCGGTGAGGAAGACGAAGCGCCTCAGGCAGTCGAAGCCGAGCGCGCGGGCGATGTCGGTCACCGTGGCGCGCACGCAATGGCTCAGGGCTTCTCCGGCGACGACCACGGTATCCGCCGTGTCGAGGGCGCGCAGCAGCTCGACGTTGGGCATGGTCTTGGCGTCCTCGGGGTCGAGAACCTCGGCGCGGATGGCGCTGTAGTGCTCGGTCCAGGGGTTGCTGCCCTTGATCGAATAGTCCACATGTCTCAGGCGGCTGCGCTCCCAGCCGCACAGCGCGGAAAACAGCTCCGGATGCAGGGACTGGCCGGACGAGGCGATCAGGCAGTGCGGCGGCCAGATGCACAGCGGGTAGTTGCCCTGGGCCTCCAACTGCCGCACGTAGCGCAGAGAGCGCTCGCGGCAGGCCGGGTCGCTCGGCGTCCACGCGCCGAGTTCGATCTCCGTGGCGGTGATGACGGTGAACGGGGCGGGCGCATCGCCCGCGGCGTCGCGCCACCAGGCGGGGTGCGCGATATCCACGGTGTGGTGCGCATCCATGGTGGCGTGGATCACGTCGATGCGCGGCGCGAGGCGGTGCACCATTCGCGCGAGGCGGCACATGTCGTCGTATGCGCCGGGGATGGCGAGAGCGCCGTTGCACGGGCCGTCGCAGAAATCCTGCTGGGCATCGACGATGAGAAGGTGCAGCGTCATGGCGCGCGCTCCGTTGGTTACGCATTTCCAAATATATAGGGTGAGGCAGAGTGCGTCCGTATGCAAGTAGGGACGCAGGCTTTTGCGGAAGAGAAAAGTATCATTTGCAATCAACGTGTTGCGCCCCTACGCGAATCCCCGGTATGAGGCGTCTCTTTCTATTCATAATATAAATTATGCGACAAATTGGGGTGAAGGTTCGGAGTGGTCCCCGCCGCCGTGCGCCGCGGCCCGCACTCCCCTCGATCCGCCTCTTCCTCTTCCTCTTCCTCCGCCGCGGGCTTGATGCGGCGCGGCGCGTATCCGATATCCCTACGCGGGTGCGGCAAGGCGGCGCGCACGCAGGATGCATCGTTCATGACCTTCGCTCAGGCTCTGTCGGATTACGGATACGCGGCGGTTCTCGTCGGCACGCTGCTCGAAGGCGAATCGATTCTTCTGCTCGCCGGATTCGCCGCGCACATGGGCTATCTCTCCCTGCCCCTGGTGCTCGTCTGCGCCTTCTGCGGCGGCACGCTCGGCGACCAGATCGCGTTTTTCGTCGGCCGACGCTACGGACGGCTTCTCCTCGCGCGTTGGCCTTCCCTCGCCAGGCACCGGCGGCGCATCACCCGCCTGATCTTCCGTCACCAGATTCCCCTCATCCTCGGCATCCGCTTCCTCTACGGCATGCGCATCGCGGGCCCCATCCTGATCGGCAGCAGCCGCGTGCCGCCGCTGCGCTTCGCCGCCTTCAACATGCTCGGCGCGGCGATCTGGGCGGCGGCGATCGGCGGCGCGGGCTACCTCTTCGGCCGGACGCTGGAGGTTTTCTTCGCCGATGCGAAATCCTACGAGCAGGCGGCTTTTCTTGTGCTGATCGGCGCGGTATTGCTTTTTGCGGCGGGCCGATGGCTGTACGGTCGTTGGCACGCCTGAACCGTTTTCGTGCGTCGCTTGCCAGGACCGTTGCCATGCCCGTTTCCGTCCGTCCCGCCTCCCTTCTGCATCTTGCCGATATCATGGCGCTTTTGCGCGATCCCGCGCGCGGCTGTCCGTGGGATGTGGAGCAGAGCTTCGCCACCATCGCGCCGCACACCGTGGAGGAGGCCTACGAGGTGCTGGACGCCATCGAGGATGGCGACATGGAGGCCTTGAAGGACGAGCTGGGCGACCTTCTGTTGCAGGTGGTGTTCCACGCCCGCATCGCCGAGGAGTCCGGGATTTTCGTCCTGGAAGACGTGATCGCGGCGATCTGCGACAAGCTGGTGCGCCGCCACCCCCACGTCTTCGGCGAAGTGGTGGTGGCCGATTCCCGCGACCAGATCGTCAACTGGGAAAACGTCAAGGCCGGGGAGCGCGGCGCGGAGGCCGCCGCACCGCCCTCCGCGCTGGACGGCGTGGCGCGCGCCCTGCCCGCGCTGCTGCGCGCCGCGAAGCTGCAAAAGCGCGCCGCGCGCGTCGGCTTCGACTGGGCGGAGGCGCGCCAGGTGCTGGCGAAAATCCGCGAGGAGATCGGCGAGGTGGAGGCGGAAATCGATGCCGCCGCGCCGCAGGACCGCCTGGAAGACGAGATCGGCGACGTGCTGTTCGCCGTGGCCAACCTCGCCCGCAAGCTCGACATCGACCCCGAAGGCGCGCTGCGCCACACCAACGAGAAATTCGCGCGGCGCTTCCGTTTCATCGAGCAAGCCCTTGAACGACAGGGAAAGAGCCCGGCGCAATCGTCTCTGGACGAAATGGAGACTCTGTGGCAAAAGGCGAAAAGCGAGGACCTTGCGGAGACACCCCGATGAATCGCCTGCTGCGATGGATGCGTCCCCTTGCCCTGCTGCTGGTGCTGGCCGCGGCGCCGGTTCTGTCGTCGTGCTACGTGCCCGACCAGTTCCGCGCGGAGATCCGCATCGCCCGCAACGGCGATTTCTCCCTTTCCTACGACGGCGTGCTCACCTGGGCGCAGATCTACATCGACATCCGCAACGGCAAGCTCAAGGGCCCGGAAATCCAGGAGAAGATCGAGGCGGTGCGCCGCGACCTGAAGCGCGACACGCAGTTCACCGAAGTGCGTTCCCTCGGCGCCGGGCAGTTCGCGGTGAAATACCGCCGCACCGGCAACCTCGCCGCCAACACTGGGATGATGACCTTCATCCGCCGCAACGCGCGCATCCTCGACATCATCAGCGAGACCAACGGCCGCGTCACCGTGGCGGCGCAGACCCCCAACCGGGACAAGCTCCAGCCGCTGGCCGAGGCGGGCCTGATGGTGCGCGGCTCGCTGCGGCTGGCCACCGATATGCGTGTGGTGGCGAAACCCAACGCCACCGCGGCCTACGAGGACAAGGAAAGCGGCTGGACGGTCTATGATTGGATCATCGACGGCACCAAGCCGGTCTATCCCTTCGCGGTGTTCCAGAGGTAAGGAAAATCAAGACGTTACGAGGGGTCGTGGACCCTCTGCAAGGTTTTGGTTTTTCAGGCCAGGATCGTCTTCAGGTCGTCCCAGGTTTCCGCGTCCGGGGCGATCAGCAGGCCGTCGGCGTTGAGGAACAGCGGCGCGTAGGTCTCGCCGGAGAGCAGGCGCACGCATCCCCCCGCCTCCTGCACCATCAGCACGCCTGCGGCGTGGTCCCACGGCATCAGCAGGCGGAACAGGCGGAAGTCCAGCTTGCCCTGGCTCAGCGCCATATAGTCGTGCGCGGCGCTGCCGCTTTGCGTGACCGAACCGAACAGGTGGCCCAGGCGCTCGGCGCTGCGCCGGCCGAGGCAACCGTCCAGGCCCGCGAGCCGGCGGCCGCCGCGCGCGCGGACGGAAAGGCGTTCGCCGCCGCACCAGGCTCCGCCGCCCCGCTCGGCCGTGAACAGGCGGCGCGTCATCGGGTCGTAGATCCACCCGGCGAGGGTCTTGCGGTGCCGCACCAGCGCCACGATGATGCCGAAGGCCGGGTTGCCGCGGGCGAAATTGGCGGTGCCGTCCACCGGGTCGATGATCCACACCGGGGCGTCGCCGTGCAGGCAGGCGCGGTTGGCCGGGTCCTGGTAGACCGCCTCCTCCCCCATCGCCAGCGAGCCGGGCAGAAGTTCGGTGAGGCGGCGGGTGAGGAAGACCTCGGTTTCCAGGTCGGCGACGGTGACGAGATCGCCCTCGTGGCTCTTGGTGCCGATCGCATCGGCGTCGAGATGGCGGAAGCGCGGACACACCAGGGTGTCGGCAGCCTCGCGCAGCAGGTCGCCGACGGCGTCGAAGTCGAGGTCAATCGCCATTGCGGCCGCCGTTCTTCGCCACCAGGGCGTCCCAGCGCGCCAGGTCGTCCGGCGAGAGCCGTACGCGCAGGCGCACCTCGTCGTCGGCGTCCTCGCGCTCCGTCACCTCGCCGTGCTCGTAGAGCCAGGAGAGCAGCTTCCCATCGCGGTGCGCCAGGGAGACGGAAATCTCGCGGTGCTGTGCGCTCAAGGCCGCGTCGATGCGGCCGAGCAGTTCGCCGATGCCGTCGCCGCGCGCCGCGGAAACCGCAACCACGCCGTTTTTGCGCGCCGTGCGCTCCTGCCAGTAGTCCGCCGCTTCGCCGTCCAGGCGGTCGATCTTGTTGGCCACCTCCAGGCCGTCTTCGCCGGTGTGCAGTTCGATGCCGAGGTCGGCGAGCACCGCTGTGACGTCGGCCTTCTGCGCCTCGGCATCGGGGTGCGAGACATCGCGCACGTGGAGGATCAGGTCGGCCTCCAGCACCTCTTCCAGGGTGGCGCGGAAGGCGGCGATCAACTCGGTCGGCAGGTCGGAGATGAAGCCCACGGTGTCGGAGAGGATGATGTCGCGCCCCGAGGGCAGGCGCACGCGCCGCATCGTCGGGTCCAGGGTGGCGAACAGCATGTCCTGGGCGAACACGTCCGCCCGTGTCAGCTTATTGAAAAGCGTGGACTTTCCGGCGTTGGTGTAGCCCACCAGGGCGACCACCGGGAAAGGCACGCGCTTGCGCGCCGCGCGGTGCAGATGGCGGGTGCGCTTCACCTCTTCCAATTCGCTCTTCAGGCGGGCGATGCGCTCGCCGATCAGGCGGCGGTCGAGTTCGATCTGGGTTTCGCCCGGGCCGCCGACGAACCCCAGGCCGCCGCGCTGACGTTCCAGATGGGTCCAACTGCGCACCAGGCGGCTGCGCTGATACGACAGGTGGGCGAGTTCCACCTGCAGCGTGCCCTCACGGGTGCGCGCCCGCTCGCCGAAGATTTCGAGGATCAGCGCGGTGCGGTCGATCACCTTGCAGTTCAGGGCCTTTTCCAGGTTGCGCTGCTGGATCGGCGTGAGGTGGCAGTCGAACACCGCGAGGGTGATCTCTTCCGCCTCGATGCGGATCTTCAGCGTCTCGATCGCCCCTTGCCCGATCAGCGTGGCGGGCCGCGGCCGCGTCACCGGCAGGACCTCCGCAAAGACCACCTCCACGGAGATCGCCTGGGTCAGGCTCACCGCCTCTTCCAGCCGCGCCTCCGGCGAGCGCACGGAGGCAACCTCGCGCGGCGCGGCGCGCCCGGCCTTGAGGAGCGGGAAAACGACGACGGTGCGCGCGGCAGCGGCAGCCTGGGGGATTTGGTTCATGCTCGCGCGAGCACGGCGCTATCAGACGCCGTCCTCATCCTTGCCCGGTTCGAACAGCTGAATCGGCTGGGACGGCATGACCGTGGAGATCGCATGTTTGTAGACCAGTTGGGTATGGCCGTCGCGGCGCAACAGCATGGAGAAGTTATCGAACCAGGTGACGATCCCCTGCAGTTTGACGCCGTTGACCAGGAACACCGTGACCGGGGCCTTGTTCTTGCGGATGTGATTGAGGAAGACGTCCTGTACGTTCTGGCTACGTTCCGACGACATTTTTTTTTGGTCCCCTTGTTGTTATTATGCGGGCTGCGGAGGCCGTCCGACCCGCCCTTGGACTTAGTGTTTCCATGCCGGTCCGTCCATATGCCGCACCAAATTCGCAAGTTCGCGACAGTCACCGATGGTCGCGTGCGGCGCGCGCTCCGGAGGAAACGCCGGTTTTTCTCCGCCTCTGACGAATACGGCACAACACCCGGCGGCGTGGGCGGCTTCGACGTCCACCGGGCTGTCACCAACAAACCAGATATCCTTGCCCGGAGCAAGACCAACCCGATCCAGGAAGGCGAAAACCGCGTCCGGCGCGGGCTTGTCGCGGGAGAGGTCTCCCGCCCCGAACACCGCGGCGAAGCGCGCCCCCCAGCCGAGATGGGCGATCTCCTTGCGCAGGTAGTCTCCGGTCTTGTTGCTCACCACCGCCATCGGCATGCCCGTTCCGGCGAACCCTGCGAGCGCCGCATCGGCGCCGGGAAGCGGCGTCAGCATGGCGAGGTGGCTGCGCTCCAGTTCGGCATAGAAGATGCCCCGCGCCTCTTCCCAGCGGTCGCCGAAGAGCTCGGGAAAGCTGTCGCGCAGCGAGCGCGCGATGCGCTTGCGCGCCTCCGCCGGGGTCCAGGCCGCCTGCCCCATGGCGGTCAGCGTCAGGTTCATCGTATGGATGATGTTGGGCCAGGTATCGACCAGGGTGTTGTCCCAGTCGAAGACGATGGCCTTCGGCGGGCGAAGCGCCCCCTCCTCCGCTTTTTCGCTCATGCGGTCCTCAGATGTAGGTCAGGCGCACGGCGAACAGCTTCTCCACCTTGCGGATCGAATCCGCATCGGCGAACAGCACCACACGGTCCCCGGCCTGCACCGTGGTGTTGCCGCGCGGGATGATCACCGCGCCGTCGCGCACGATCGCGCCGAGCAGCACGCCGTGCGGCAGGCTGGCGCTCTTGATCGACTTGCCCACCAGTTCCGAGGTCTCCAGCGCATCGGCCTCGATCAGTTCGCCGAAGCCTTCGTGCAGGGCGTGCACCGAGTGGATGCGGCCGCGGCGCACGTGCTGCAGGATGGTGGAAACCGTGATGTCGCGCGGGTTGATCGCGGTGTCGATGCCGAGGTGGCTGACCAGGCGGCTGTAGTCCGGCTTGTTGGTCAGGGTGATCGCCCGCTTCACCCCGTGGCGCTTGGCGAGCAGCGAGGCGAGGATGTTGGTCTCGTCGGAATCGGTGATCGCCACCACGGTGTCGGTGGTCTTGATCCCCGCCTCTTCCAGGATGTCGGCATCCAGCGCGTCGCCGTGGATGACCACG
The DNA here is from genome assembly GCA_027864655.1 of Oleispirillum naphthae. Classification (GTDB taxonomy): domain Bacteria; phylum Pseudomonadota; class Alphaproteobacteria; order Rhodospirillales; family Rhodospirillaceae; genus Oleispirillum; species Oleispirillum naphthae. The sequence continues at coordinate 169,247 of JAQAZG010000001.1, read as the reverse complement.
GTGGAGGAGAGCGTCTTCGCGGCGTATTCGGCGCGGTCCTCGTCCATCTCGATGAGCTTGCTGTTGAAGCTGAGCGGGTGGTCTTCGAGGTTTTTCGCCAACGCGAGGCCGATGTTGCCGCCGCCGAAGATCACCACGCGGCTGGAAAGCTGGTCCTCGTGGCCGAACACCGCGAGCGCGCGCTGCGTCTTGGCCGTCTCGGTGATGAAATAGACGTCGTCGCCCGGCTGCATGATGTCGTCGCCGGTGGGCACCCACGCCTTGTCGTCGCGGATGATGCCGAGGATGACGATGGACAGCTCGGGGAAGAGCTGTGAGAGCTGGCGCAGCGGCGTGTTGAGGATCGGGCACTTCGAGGAGGCGCGCGCGCCGACCAGGCGCACCTTGTCGTCGCACAGCGGGATGACGTCCAGCGCGCCCGGCACTTCCAGCAGGCGCGTCACCGACTGCGCCACCTCGTACTCCGGCGAGATGATCACGTCGATCGGCACGTTCTCGCGGGAATAGAGATCGGCCCAGATCGGCGAGAGATAGCTCTGCGAACGCACGCGGGCGATCTTGGTGGGCACCTTGAACAGCGAGTGCGCCACCTGGCAGGCCACCATGTTGACCTCGTCGGTGGGGGTCACCGCGATCAGCATGTCGGCGGTGTTGGCGCCGGCCTGCTCCAGCGTCGCCGGATGCGCCGCATGGCCGACCACGGCCTGCACGTCGAGCTGGTCCTGAATCTTGCGGATGAGGTCCGGGCGGCGGTCCACCACGGTGATGTCCGCATCCTCGGCGGCGAGGTAGCGCGCGATGTTGAATCCCACCTGGCCGGCGCCGCAAATCAGAACGCGCATGGCGGTTTGTCCTTATCGTTTCAACGCGAGTGGTCGTCGGCGAAGAGGCCGAGGGACTTGAGCTTGCGGTGCAGGGCGGAACGCTCCATGCCGACGAAGCCCGCAGTCTTGGAGATGTTGCCGCCGAAGCGGGCGAGCTGGCTGGAGAGGTAGTCGCGCTCGAACAGTTCGCGCGCCTCGCGCAGCGGCAGGCCCATGATCTCGGCGGAATACTGGCTGTGCAGCGTCACCGGCGCGGTGGCGCCGATCTCCGGCGGCAGCATGTCGGCGGTGATCGTCACCTTGGGGTCGTGGGGGGCCATGATCGTCGCCCAGTCCATGGCGTTGCGCAGTTGGCGCACGTTGCCCGGCCATTCGTAGGCGCGCAGCGCGGCGAGCGCATCCTCGCCGAGCGCCCGCGCCGCGGCGCCCGCGGCGGCGGCGGCATTGCGCAGGAACACCACGGCGAGGTCGGCGATGTCCTCGCGGCGGTCGCGCAAGGGCGGCATGGCGATCGGCACCACGGCGAGGCGGTAGTAGAGGTCTTCGCGGAATGCGCCCTCGGCGATGGCGTGGGAGAGGTCCTTGTTGGTGGTGGAGATCACCCGCACGTCCACCTTCACCCGGCCGTGGCCGCCCAGGCGCTCGAAGCTCTGGTCCTGCAGCACGCGGACGATCTTGCCCTGGGTCTCCATGGGCATGTCCGCCACTTCGTCGAGCAGCAGCGTGCCGCCGTGGGCGCGCTCGAACACGCCGGGGTGGCCGGGCGCGTCGGGCGCGGTGTAGCCCGGTTCCATGCCGAAGAGCTCGCGCTCCATGCGGTCGGGGTGCATCGCGGCGCAGTTGACCACCACGAAGGGCCCGTCGGCGCGTTTCGACTGTAGGTGAATCTGCCGCGCCGCCACCTCCTTGCCGGACCCGGCGGGGCCGGTGATGAGAACCCGCGAGCCGGTCGGCGCCACCCGCTCGATCACCTGGCGGATGTGCTGGATCGCCGGCGACGCGCCGATCAGGTCGGCGGCGGCGCCCGCCGCGGCGCGCAGGTTGCGGTTTTCCATGCGCAGGGAGTTGGCCTCCAGCGCGCGTTCCACCACCAGCAGCAGGCGCTGCATCTTGAACGGCTTCTCGATGAAGTCGTAGGCGCCTTCCTTCAGCGAGGCGACGGCGGTCTCGATGGTGCCGTGGCCGGAGATCATCACCACCGGCAGGTCGGGGTCGCGGCGGCGGATTTCGCGCAGCACGCCCAGGCCGTCGAGGCGGCTGCCCTCCAGCCACACGTCGAGAACCACCAGGTGCGGCCGCCGCTCCTTCATCGCCGCAAGGGCGCTGTCGGCGTCGAAGGCCTGGCGCGGCGCGTAGCCCTCGTCCTCCAGGATACCGGACACCAGCGTCCGGATATCGGCCTCGTCATCGACTATCAGGATATCCATCGACATAAGAACTCTTCTCGCACGTTCGGTTTCAGGCGTCCCGCGACGGCAGGATACCCGTTTCCGCCGATTCCGGAAGCGGGAATTCCAGCACGATGCGCGCGCCCTCCCCCTCCCGGTCCAGCAGCAGCAGGCGGCCGCGGTGATCTTCCATGATCTTCTTGACGATGGCCAGCCCCAGCCCGGTCCCCTTCTCCCGCGTGGTGATGTAGGGGTTGGTCAGGTTCTGGCGGTCGGCCTTGGGCAGACCCATGCCGTTGTCGCAGATTTCCACACGAATCCGTCCGCCCTCCGCGGTCAGCGCGATGCCCACCCTGCCCGGCGGTTCGTGGCGGGTTTTCTGCCTGTCTTCAATGGATTCTATGGCGTTCTTCAGAAGATTCGTGAACGCCTGGGCAATCAGCCCGCGGTCGCATTCGAAGAAAACCGGCGCTTCCGGCAATTTCAGGCCGATGGCGATCTGCGGATAGGCGCTGCGCTGCAACTCCGCCGCCTGCTGCACCAGGAGGCCCAGGTTCTCACGCACGAATTCCGGCGTCGGCATGCGTGCGAACGAGGAGAACTCGTCCACCAGACGGCGGATGTCCGCCACCTGGCGAACGATCGTGTCGGTGCAGGCGCGGAAGGTCTCCTGCCCCTCGGTGATCTGCGGCTCGTACTTGTGGCGCAGGCGTTCCGCCGAAAGCTGAATCGGCGTCAGCGGGTTCTTGATCTCGTGGGCGATGCGGCGCGCCACGTCGGACCACGCGGCGGCGCGCTGCGCCGCCTGCAACTCGGTCACGTCGTCGAAGGTGAGCACATAGCCGATCACGTCCAGGCCGGAGAGTTCGGCGCTGACGCGCACCAGAAGCACCCGCTCGTGGCCGCCGCGGCGGATCGTCACCGGCTTCTGCATCGAACGGCCGGAGGCGTGGCGCATCTCGGTGAAGGCGGAGTCCAGGTCGGGGGCGAGGTCCGAGAGACTGCGGCCCACCGCGCCCGCGGTGTCCAGGCTGAGGAGTTCCGCGGCGGAGGGGTTGATCGCGCTCACCCGCCCCAGCGCGTCGAGGCCGAGCACGCCCGCCGAAACGCCGGTGAGCACCGCCTCGGTGAAGCGGCGGCGCTGGTCGAGCTGCTGGTTGGCGTCGAGCAGGCTTTCGCGCTGCTCCGCGACCTGGCGGATCATCCGGTTGAAGGCGCGGGAGAGCACGCTCACCTCGTCCGCGTAGGCGGACTCCCGCACGGTGGCCGAAAGGTCGCCCTCGGCCACCTTCTCGGAGGCGCCGATCAGGGCGCTGATCGGCTGCACCAGCTGGTTGGAGAGGGTCAGCCCCAGCCACATCGCGGCAAGCAGCAGCAGCAGCGAAACCAGGATGTAGACCAGGGTGAAGGTCAGCTCGAAGTCCCAGCGCTCGATTTCCAGGGTCTGGTAGGCCTGTACCGCCTGCTGCGCCTGCTCGATGTGGTTGATCACATTGGCGTCCACGAAGCGGCCGATGTAGAGGAAGATTTCCCCCGGGGCCAGCACGTCGAGGCGCATCAGGGCGCGCACCCGGTCGTCGCTGCCGCTGGTGAGCAGCGCCACCTCGCCGCGCCGCGCCTTGTCCAGGGCCCACATCGGCACGTCCTCGGAGCGCAGCGAGAAGGTGAATCCGGCGCGCCCCAGCACCGTGCCGCCCTGGTTGAAGATCACCGCCTCGGAGAGGCCGCGTTCCAGCGTCTGCTGGCGCAGGAAGCCGTTCAGGCGGCTTTCGGAGGAGAAGAGGACGTTCCAGTTGCGCGTGGTGTCCTGGGCGAGGGCGAGCACGTCGGTCGCCACCGCCTGCTGGTGTTCGCGCAGGTAGGCCTCGGCCACCACCAGGGATTCGTGCACCGCGATGCGCACCCGATCGCTGAACCAGCCCTGCAATCCGTTGTGGAAGAATACCGCGGAGAACGAGCCGACAAGGACGGTCGGCACTACCGAGAGCAGGCCGAAGGTGAGCACCAGGCGGCTTTGCAGCTTCGACCCGGCGACGCCCTTGCGGCGCTCCAGGTAGATCTGCACCAGCCGCCGCCCGACCACGATGCCGAGCGCCAGAAGGAACGCCAGGTCGAGGTTGAGAAACAGGAACGCCATGTCCTGCGACGGCTTGAGCGGCCCGGAACCGAACAGCGCCGCCATGGTCAGGACGCCGGAGACCAGCGCGCCGAGGGCGAGCGCCACGGCGAGCCTGCGGGCCAGGCGGACGCGCCGCGCCCACAGGCCGAGGCGCATGCCGAACCGATGCGGTGATGTCTTCGGCGAGGCCGTGGCCATGGTCTACACCAACCTGGATGCCCGGAGGGCGCCTACTTTACGCCGCGGATCACGTGAATGTCCAACTCCCGGATTTTCTTGCGCAGGGTGTTGCGGTTGAGGCCGAGCACGTGCGCCGCCTTGATCTGGTTGCCGCGGGTGGCGTCCAGGCACAGCGAGATCAGCGGACGCTCCACCTCGCGCAGGATGCGGTCGTGCAGGCCCGGCGCGGGCAGGCCGTCGGCATGGGCGAGGAAGTAGTCGCGCAGGTGGCGTTCCACCATGCCGGAGAGACCCTCGTTCTCAGGCGGCGCGCCGCCCGCCACCGGCGCCAGGGAGGAGGAAAGCTCCGCCTCGATGGCGTCCACCTCGATCATCTCCTGCGAATAGAGCGCGGCGAGGCGGCGGATGAGGTTTTCCAGCTCGCGCACGTTGCCGGGCCAGCGGTGCTGCTTCAGCCGCTCGATCGCCTTGGCGTCCAAGGTCTTCGGCGGCAGGCCCTCTTGCGCGGCGACGTTGAGGAAGTGGTTGACCAGTTCCGGAATGTCCTCCACCCGCTCGCGCAGCGGCGGCAGGCGGATCGGCACCACGTTGAGGCGGTAGTAGAGATCCTCGCGGAACAGCCCCTGGCGGATCTGCACCGAGAGGTCGCGGTGCGTCGCCGCGACGATGCGCACGTTGGCGCGGATCGGCATGCGGCCGCCGACGGTGGTGTATTCGCCCTCCTGCAGCACGCGCAGAAGGCGGGTCTGCGCCTCCGGCGGCATGTCGCCGATCTCGTCGAGGAACAGCGTGCCGCCCTCCGCCTGCTCGAACCGCCCGGCGGAGCGCGTGGTGGCGCCGGTGAAGGCCCCCTTCTCGTGGCCGAACAGCTCGCTCTCGATCAGTTCGCGCGGGATCGCCGCCATGTTGATGGCGACGAACGGGCCGTTGCGGCGCTTGCCGTATTCGTGCAGGGCGCGGGCCACCAGTTCCTTGCCGGTGCCGGACTCGCCGTTGATCATCACCGTGAGGTCGGTGTTCATCAGGCGCGCCAGGGTGCGGTAGATCTCCTGCATCGCGGGGGAACGGCCGATCAGCGGCAGGCGGTCGTAGTCGTCGTCGTCGGCAGGCCCCTTCTCCATCCCGCTTTTCGACATCGACAGGGCGCGCTGCACCACGCCGACCAGCTCCTTGATATCGAAGGGCTTGGGCAGGTACTCGAAGGCGCCGCGCTCGGTGGCCTTGACCGCGGTGAGCAGGGTGTTCTGCGCGCTCATCACGATGATGCGCATCTCGGGGCGCAGCTTCTTGATGCGCGGGATGAGGTCCAGGCCGTTTTCGTCGGGCATGATCACGTCGGTGATCACCAGATCGCCGTCGCCGTCCTGCACCCAGCGCCACAGGGTCGCGGCGTTGCCGGTGGTGCGGACCTCGTAGCCCGCGCGCGCCAGCGCCTGTGACAGCACGGTGCGGATGCTTCTGTCGTCGTCGGCAACGAGAATGGTCGAAGGGGTCATGGGAAGCGTCTTTCTCTTGTCCTAAGGCAGGTCAGGCGACGGGCAGCATCACCCGGAAGATCGTCTTCTTCGGCTGGCAGTCGAACTCGATGATGCCGCCGTGGTCGTCCACGATCTTGGCGACGAGCGAAAGCCCGAGGCCGCTGCCGCTGGACTTGGTGGTGACGAAGGGGTCGAACAGGTTCTGCCGCAGTTCCTTGGGCACGCCGGGGCCGTTGTCCTGGATCTGCACCACCAGGGGCAGGTGCTGGCGGTTGGCCGCGCCGCCCGGCACGGCGAGGCGGATGCCGTGCTGATAGTTGGTGCTCATCACGATCTCGCCGCCCTCCTGCGGGCAGGCCTCGGCGGCGTTCTTCACCAGATTGAGGAACACCTGGATCAACTGGTCGCGGTCGCCGAGCACCGGCGGCAGCGACGGATCGTAGAGTTCGAGGATGCGCATGCCCTTGGCGAAGCCGTTCTCGGCGACGCGGCGCACGTGCTCCAGCACCTGGTGGATGTTGACCGGCTGGCGGGTGAGCTGCGGCTTGTCGGAGAACGCTTCCATGCGGTCCACCAGGGCGACGATGCGGTCCGCCTCGTCGCAGATCAGGCGCGTCAAGGTGCGGTCCTCCTCCCCCGCGTTCTGTTCCAGAAGCTGCGCCGCGCCGCGGATGCCCGACAGCGGGTTCTTCACCTCGTGGGCGAGAAGCCGCGCCATCGCGGTGACCGAGCGCGCGACGTTGCGGTGGGAGAGCTGCTGGCCGATCTTCTTGGCGATCGAGTGTTCGTGCATCGAGAGCACCACCCAGCGCGCATCGTCGAACACCGGGGCCACCTGCACCGTCATGTTGCGCGGCCCGGTGCGCGGCGTGTCCAGTTCCACGCCGTGTTCGGAATAGCGGCAGTGGTCCTGGCGGCACTGGTCGAGGAGGCCGTAGGCCGGGCTGTCCTGCGGCACGAAGTCGGCCAGCGGCTCGCCCAGCATGTGGGAGCCGCCGGTCTCGAACAGGGATTCGGCGGCGGAGTTGACGTAGACGATGCGGTTGTCGTTATCCACCGCGACCACGGCCTCGGGCAGGGCGTAGAGCAGGCTGAACACCTCGTCGGGGCTCAGCGGGCGGACCGCCGGCCCCTTGCCGGATTTCGCGGGTTTTGCGGCGTGGAACTTGCTGAACATCGACATCAGGCGGCAAGGCTCCCGGAATCTTGGGCATTCGCCCGATAAAGCGCGGCGATCAGGCCGCGGGTTTCCGCCGCGGTTTCGGCGGCGAACAGGGCGGCGCGGCAGTCCGCCGCTCCGGCAAGGCCGGAAATCGCCCAGGCGATGTGCTTGCGCGCCGCGGCGAGGCCTGCGGCGGCGCCGTACTCTGCGAGCATCAGGTCGATCTGCTCCAGAAGGATTTCCTCGCGCTCGGCCAGGGTCGGCTGCGGCGGCATCGCGCCGGCCGTCAGCCCCGCGGCGATATGCCCGGGCAGCCACGGACGGCCGCAGGCGGCGCGCCCCACCATCACCCCGGCGGTGCCGGAGGCGGCGATCGCCCGGCGCGCCGTGGCAAGGTCGGAAACGTCGCCGTTGGCGATCACCGGCACGGAGACGGCCTCCACCACGGCGCGGATCGCGCCCCAGTCGGCGGCTCCGGAATACATCTGTTCGCGGGTGCGGCCGTGCACCGCGATCAGCCGCGCGCCCGCCGCCTCCGCCTTTGCGGCGAGGCGCGGCGCATTGATGCTGTCCGCATCCCAGCCGAGGCGCATCTTCACCGTCACCGGCAGGTCCACCGCCCCGGCCACCGCCGCGACGATGCGCACCGCCCTGTCCTCGTCGCGCATCAGCACCGCGCCGCCGCCGGTCTTGGCGATCTTCTTCGCCGGGCAGCCCATGTTGATGTCGATCGCCGCCGCCCCCGCGTCCGCGGCGATGCGCGCCGCCTCGGCCAGCACTGCGGAGTCGCCGCCCACCAGCTGCACGATCAGCGGATGCTCGGCGGAGAAGTCCAGGCTGCGGCGCTGCCGCGCCCGGCCGAGGGCCAGCAGGGAGCCGGCGAACATTTCCGAGGCGATCGCGGGCGCGCCGAAGCGCCGCGCCAGACGCCGAAAGGGCGCGTCGGTAACCCCGGACATCGGGGCGAGCATCACGGGCGGATCGAAGGATATGGCGCTTAAGGAAAAGGGCATGTTTTCCAAACTGTCGATGGACATCCGTATTCCACCCAATGCCTGCCTCATATTCAAGCAAATTCCGCGGCTAAATGATTATTTTTTCGGCCCTGCCTAGACGATAGTCATTTTTTCCGGGCAAAAGCCTACGACGAAGGGCCGCATGGCGCGCCAACCCGCGGTTTTTTCCGCGGGAGGCGAACCACGAATCCGTGGCGGAAGAGCGGAAACCGGGATACCGTGTGGCACGGACTGGAGTTTCTGAACGGGGGAAACGGATGAAACGGTGTGTGGCATTGGTCGTCGCCGCGGGACGCGGACAACGATTCGGCGGCGACATTCCGAAACAGTACAAAATCCTGGGCGAGGCGCCGATGCTGCGCCAAACCCTGGGCCGCCTCTCCGCCCATCCCGACATTGCCGAGGTCCGCACCGTCATCCATCCCGGCGATGTCGCGCTCTACGATGCCGCGGCCAGGGGCCTGGGGCTCGCCGCGCCGATCTTCGGCGGGCCGGAGCGGCAGGATTCGGTGCGCCTGGGGCTGGAGGCGCTGGCCGCCGATCCGCCGGAACTGGTGCTGATCCACGACGGCGCGCGGCCCTTCGTCGGCGCCGGGGTGATCGACCGCGTGCTCGATGCGCTGGAGCACAGCGACGGCGCGGTCCCCGCCCTGCCGGTGCGCAACACCCTGTCGCGTTTCCGCGACGGCCGCCACGAGACCATCGACCGTACCGACCTGTGGAGCCTGCAAACGCCGCAGGGCTTCCGCTTCCAGGCGATTCTCGAGGCGCACCGCGCCGCCACCGGCCTCGCGCTCACCGACGATTCCGGCATTGCGGAGCGCGCCGGGGTCGAAGTCGCCATCGTCGAGGGCGAGGACCGCAACTTCAAGATCACCACGCCGCAGGATTTCGAGCACGCCCGCGACCTGCTGCGCGGCCCGCGGGAGACCCGTGTGGGATTCGGCATCGACGTTCACAAACTCGGCGAGGGTAATTCCGTAACCCTTTGCGGCGTCGTCATGCCCAACGACCAGGGACTGGAAGGCCATTCGGACGCCGACGTCGCCCTGCACGCGCTCACCGACGCGCTTCTCGGCACCATCGGCGCGGGCGACATCGGGCGGCACTTCCCGCCGTCGGAGGCGCAGTGGAAAGGCGCGGCCTCGGTGCTCTTCGTCAACCGCGCGGTCGCCCTGGTGCGCGCCCGCGGCGCGCGCATCCTGCACGCGGACATCACGATCATGGGCGAAGCGCCGCGCATCGGCCCGCACCGCCGGATGATGACCACCCGCGTCGCCGCCCTGCTCGGCATCGAGAACGGCCGCGTCGGGGTGAAGGCCACCACCACCGAGCAACTCGGCTTCATCGGCCGCCGCGAGGGCTTGGCGGCGCAGGCGGTGGTCACCGTGCAGTGCCCGTCGGCGACCACCTGAGGCCCTCTCCTACGCCTTCCCGGTCTGTTCCGCGATCCAGGAAAGGAACGGCGCGCTGCCGTCGCAGAACGGCAGTGCCACGATGCATGGGCACTCATAGCCGTGCACCGCGCGGATTTCTTCCTCCAGGCGGGGAAACAGCGCCCGCGTGGTCTTGAGGACAAGGGCGCATTCCGCGGCGTCGCGCACCGCGCCGTCCCACCAATAGACGGAGCGGATATCCCCCAGGATGTTGGCGCACGCGGCGAGGCGCAGGCTCACCATGCGGCGGGCCAAGACCTCCGCCTCGGCACGGTCCTGGGCGGTGACGTAGACGAGGCAGAAGCTCTCCGGGGTCGGGTCCATTCCGTCCTCCTCGACAAGCTGCATGGACAAGCGGCGCATCCCATGGTTACCATGGAAACTTCGCCGAACCGATTGCGCCGATGGGAAGTTTCGCATGACTACGCCCCGCCGTCAGCCCTCTGCGGCCGAAGCGCCGCCGTCCCCGCCGACCGCGGCGCAGTTGAAGTGGCTGCACCGCGGCCTTTCCCAGGCTGGCGGCAAGCTGCCGCTGTTCGACGAGACCGGGCGGCGGGTGAGCAGCCGCACCGTGCATTCGTGCCTCGAACGCGGCTGGGCCGAACCGTGGTTCGCCAATCCGCTGAAGCCGGACTGGCTGGTCTGCCGCCTCACCCAGGCGGGGCGCAGCCTGCTTGCGGCGCGCGCGGGCGCAAAAACCAACTGCGAATGCGGTTGAGTGTAACGCTGCCGTAACGTTTCTGTCGCATTTTCCCATGAAAAAACCGCGGACGATGCCGCGGTTGAATCCTACTGCCTTGGTTTCAGGGGGAAATGGTCGGAGCGGCGGGATTCGAACCCACGACCCCCAGCACCCCATGCTGGTGCGCTACCAAACTGCGCCACGCTCCGTCATTTGCCGTACGCCCCGGGCGGGGCGATCAAGGAGGCGCACTATAGACTGCGCCGCCGCCCCGCGCAAGGCCGTTTCAGGGGGATCCCGCCACGGAAGCAAGTGTTTGATCCAGCGTGGCTTTCAGGGTCTCCAGGGTGTGCAGGGCAGCCTCCACCTCGGCATGCTGCTTCGCCGAGAGGGCGGGCTTGCGCTCCACGGCGCGCGGCGCGGGCGGCAGCAGGTCGAAGGGCAGCGCCGGTTCGCGGCTTTGCTCCTCCGCGCGCGGCGGCGCGGCAGGCGCTTCGGCGGGCCTGGCTGCGGCCTCGGCGACGAAGGCCTCCGTCCCCTTCTCTCCGAGGAGCCTCTTCACCCCCTTGATGGTGAAGCCGTCGTCGTAGAGCCGGGTGCGGATCGCCTTGAGCAGCTGCACGTCCTCGGGACGGTAATAGCGCCGCCCGCCGCCGCGCTTCATCGGCTGAATCGCGGCGAACCGCGTTTCCCAGAAGCGCAGGACATGCTGCGGCACGTCCAGCTCGGCGGAAACCTCGCTGATCGTACGGAAAGCCGCCTCCGACTTGTGGGTGCGGCGCGCGCCGTTCTCCGTGCCGTGGTTCTCCGGCCCTTCCGTCATGCTCCGTCATCCCTTTCGCAAGGACGAATCAGGCGCCTTCGTTGATCCGCGCCTTCAGCAATTGGGAGGGCCGGAACACCAGGACCTTGCGCGGAAGAATCGGCACTTCCTCGCCGGTCTTGGGGTTGCGGCCGATGCGTTCGCCCTTGCTGCGCACGGAGAAACTGCCGAACGAGGAAATCTTGACCACGTCGCCCTTCGCCAGAGCGGAGGAGACTTCGTCGAGAACCATTTCCAGCAGATCGGCGGACTCGTTGCGCGATAGACCGACCTCCTGATAGACCGCTTCGCTCAGGTGTGCGCGGGTAACCGTTTGCTCACTCATGCGAGCCTCCACTGCATGCCACGAAGGAAAACCATATCAACCGTGAAAAAATGCCGCAATATCAAAATGGTGGCCAGGCCATGCTTTTCAAACCGCAAACGCGATAAAAAAACCGGCCCGCGAAGGGCCGGTTTCGTGCGATTCCGGGGTTTCCCCCAGGGTATTGATCCCGCTGGATTACATCCGGATCAGCGCAGATCCCCAGGTGAATCCGCCGCCCATCGCCTCGATCAGAATGAGGTGGCCGGGGCGGATCCGCCCGTCCTTCACCGCCGCGTCGAGCGCCAGAGGGATCGAGGCGGCGGAGGTGTTGGCGTGCATATCGAGCGTCACCACGATGCGATCCTCGCGGAGTCCCGCCTTTTTCGCGGTGCTGGCGAGGATGCGGCGGTTCGCCTGGTGCGGCACCACCCAGTCGAGGTCGTCGGCGGTGATGCCGTTGGCGGAAAGCGCCTCGTCCACCGCGGCGGCGAGCTTGGCCACCGCATGGCGGAACACTTCCTTGCCTTCCATGCGCACCACGCCCACGGACGGGCTGCGCGACGGCCCGCCGGTCACGTAAAGCAGATCGCGGAAGCGCCCGTCGGAATGCAGGTGGGTGGACAGGATGCCGGTGTCCGCGATCGTCCCCTCGCCTTCCGCCGCGCGCAGAACCACCGCGCCCGCGCCGTCGCCGAACAGCACACAGGTCTCGCGGTCGTTCCAGTCGAGAATGCGCGAGAAGGTCTCCGCGCCGATCACCAGAGCGGTCTTCACCTCGCCCGCACGGATGAACTTGTCCGCCGTGGAGAGCGCATAGAGGAAGCCCGAGCACACCGCCTGCACGTCGAAGGCGAAGCCGCCGGGAACCCCGAGGTTGGCCTGCACCTTGGCGGCGGAGGCGGGAAAGGTGTCGTCCGGCGTGGTGGTGCCGAGGATGATGAGGTCGATCTCGTCGGCGGTCACGCCCGCGGCTTCCATCGCTTGGCGCGCCGCGGCGGTGGCGAGGTCGGAGGTCAGTTCCCCCTCGGCCGCGATGTGGCGGCGGCGGATGCCGCTGCGCTCGACGATCCACGCGTCGGTGGTATCGACGATCTTCGCCAGGTCGTCATTGGTGAGAATGCGTTCGGGCAGATAGGCCCCGACGCCCGCGATGCGCGAACGGATGATTTTCATATAGCCTGCACCTCAGCCGTAACGGATTGGGAATGCAGCTTCTTGAGTTCATCGTTGATGCGCTCGTTGAAGCCGTGTCGAACCATATCGACGGCGACCCCGATGGCGTTGGCAAAACCCAATCCATCGGTGCCGCCATGGCTTTTGACGACAATTCCGTTAAGGCCGAGGAACATTGCACCGTTGTAACGGCGGGGATCCGTGCGGTGGCGCACCCGGTTCATCGCCGGGCGGGCCAGAAGATAGCCGATCTGCGCGAGGATGGAGCTCTTGAAGGCCTCTTTGAGGAAGCGGCTCATCACTTTTGCCGTTCCCTCCATGGTCTTCAAGGCGACGTTGCCGGTGAATCCGTCGGTCACCACCACATCGACGGTGCCGATGCCGATGTCGTCGCCTTCGACGAATCCGGCGAAATTCACCAGACCTGCGTTTTCCCGCAGGATTGAAGCCGCTTCCTTAACCTCGTTGCGCCCCTTTTGTTCTTCTTCTCCGATATTGAGAAGGCCAACCGTCGGCATGTCCAGGTCCAACAGGCTGCGCGCGAACAAAGTCCCCATGAGGGCGAATTCAACCAGGTTGTTGGCGTTGCACTCGGTGTTGGCACCGAGGTCGAGAACAACGCTTTCCCCTCGCTGTGTCGGCATCAACGCGGCGATAGCCGGCCGGTCGATTCCGGGCAAAGTTCTCAAGGTCAACTTCGACATGGCCATCAGTGCGCCGGTGTTACCCGCCGAAATCACGCCATCGGCCTGTCCGTCCTTAACGGCCTTGATGGCTTTGGCCATGCTGGAATTGCGTCCATTTCGCAAAGCGACGGACGGCTTATCGTTATTGGTCACGACGTCCGGCGTATGGACGACGGTGATGAGATTGCGAAGCCCCCTGTAGCGCTTTTCGAGAAGCGGTTCCAGAATGGCTTCGTCGCCGAAGAGGATGTAGCGCACGTCGGGGTGGCGCTTGCGCGCAAGGGCGATGCCGTCCAGGACGATGTCCGGGGCGTCATCGCCTCCCATTCCATCCAGCGCAAGCGTGATGGATTTCGACACTGCACCCGTCCTCATGGATTATCCCAGCGGGAAATCTTCAGGCGACCTGGGTCACCACCTCACGGCCATCGTACTGGCCGCAGGAGGCGCACACATGATGCGGGCGCTTCAGCTCCCCGCAATTCGGGCATTCGACGTAGGCCGAAGCCTTCAGCGCGTGATGCGAGCGACGCATGTCGCGCTTCGACTTGGACGTCTTTTTCTTTGGAACGGCCATGGCTGTCTCACTTTTCGTTCTTAAAGGGTTCCATAGAAGGCCGGATTAATTAGACGAAATCCGGCGGAAGGGCAAGCCCTATACGCATCACGTTTCGTTACCATCCGCTTCGGCGTCCCCCGCTCCGCGCAATGCGGCCAGCGCGGCGAAGGGGTTGCGGCGCGCCTCCCCCCCGGTTTCCGCGGCCTCCGGCGGTTCCGGCGGCAGTCCGGCCCCCGCCTTGCGCGGATAAGGGTCGAGCACGAGGGCCAGGCACTCCGCCACCGCCGCGCCCGCGTCGAGGCTGCCGTCCACGATCGGGAACGGCACGTCGTCGTCCGGGTCGGCATCGACGAACACCTGCGTCTCCTCGCGGACGATCAGGGACTCGTCGAGGAACAGCAGGGAAATCTCCTCGTCGATCTCCTGCGCCACCGGCTCCAGGCTGACCACGCAGGCCTGCACGGCGCGCGCGGCCAACCGCCCCTCCGCCTTCACGCGGCGGCCGTCGGAGTCCGCGGCGGTGAGGCGCAATTCCGCCGAGAGCGTCTCGCAGGCGAGAATCCCCAGACGTTCGGCCAGAGCCGCGCACTCCTCCGGGGTGGCGGTCAGGGTCACCTCGAGGCCCGCGGCGGGGATTTTGCGCACCGAAACGATACGCGAAAATTCTTCATCTATTTCCGTCTGTTTCGGCATTCTCTTAATCCAAATCATAGGCGCATGCGGGGTCCGGGAAGGAGAAGTCCCCGGCCAGCACGCGGTCGTCGGGATGCGCCGCCAGCACCGCGGCGGCGGCTTTCGTATAGCGCGCCAGAGCGTCCACATCCACCCCGCCGTCGCAGCCGCGGCAGACGTTGCGCATCAACGCCTCGCGCAGTTCCACCGCGTCGCCGCGGGAAAGCGCCGCGTCGTAGGCGGTCACCCGGCCGAGAAACGCCTTGGCCAGCTTCTTCACCTCCCTGCCGATGCGCAGGTCGCTGACGCCGATCTGGCGCAGCGCCGCGTCCATATCGGCGAAGAGGGCGTCGAACAGCGCCTGGGAGAACGCCGCCGACTCGTCGCTGCCGATCGCCTTCAAACGCCGCATCGCCAGGAAACCGTGCAGGCACACCATGTCGAAGCGCCCGTCCAGGGTGTCGGGCACGCCGCAGGCGCCATAGAGCGCGGGCTGCCGCGCCGCGCCCGTCACCGCGGCCAGCGCGGGGGCTGCGGGCGCGGCGCGCGGAATCTTACGCAAAAACCTCACTCCCGTCTCTCCCCTGCGGTCACGCGCATCAGCGGACTTCCGTCCGTGTGCATCCTGTTCTATATAGGGCGTACGACGCGGAGGGAGACGACGCAACATGAACACGTACACGCCGAAAACCCGCCTGCTTGCGGCCGTGGCGGTCCTGGCGCTGGGCGCCGCCCTTTCGGGCTGCGGGCCGCACGTCGCGATGCTGGGCAACAAACCCCTGGCCGAAGACATCGCGAAGATCAAACCGGGGCAGCAGACCCGCTCCCAGGTGCAGGAGCTTCTCGGCTCGCCGTCCAGCCGTTCGCTCTACGGGCCGGAGATCTGGTACTACATCAGCGGCACGCAGGAGAGCGAGGCGTTCTTCGCGCCGGATGAGACGGAGCGCGCCGTCCTCGCCATCGCCTTCGACGACCAGGGCGTGGTGAAGACCATCGTCAAGAAGAGCAAGGAAGACGGGCAGGACGTGGCGATGTCGCAGAAAAAGACTCCGACCTCGGGCCACAACATGACCATCGTCGAACAGATGGTCGGCAACATCGGGCGCTTCAACGCGCCGGAAACCAAGAAGGCGTCGGGCGGCGGGCTGTAAGTCCTCCTCCCCGCCCGATGAAAAACGCCCCCGGGTCTCCGCGGGGGCGTTTTCGTTGCGGCGCTTCGCCTCAGGCGATCATCGCCAGAAGCAGCAGCGCGACGATGTTGATGATCTTGATCATCGGGTTGATCGCCGGGCCGGCGGTGTCCTTGTAGGGGTCGCCGACGGTATCGCCGGTCACCGCGGCCTTGTGGGCGTCGGAGCCCTTGCCGCCGAAGTGGCCGTCCTCGATGTACTTCTTGGCGTTATCCCAGGCGCCGCCGCCGGAGGTCATCGACAGGGCGACGAACAGGCCGGTGACGATGGTGCCGAGCAGCATCGCGCCGAGCGCGGTGAGCGCGGAGGAGAGACCCGCGATCGGCCAGATGACGAACAGCAGCACCACCGGCGCGAACACCGGCAGCATCGAGGGGATGAGCATCTCCTTGATCGCGGCCTTGGTCAGCATGTCCACGGCGCGGCTGTAGTCCGGCTTCGCGGTGCCTTCCATGATGCCGGGGATTTCCTTGAACTGGCGGCGCACTTCCTGCACCACCGAACCGGCGGCGCGGCCGACCGCCATCATCCCCATGGAGCCGAACAGGTACGGCAGCAGGCCGCCGAGGAACAGGCCGACGACGACGAAGGGGTTCTGCAGTTCGAACTTCACCGACAGGCCGGGGAAGTAGTGCTGCAGGTCGGCGACGTAGGCCGAGAACAGCACCAGCGCGGCGAGTCCGGCGGAGCCGATGGCATAGCCCTTGGTCACCGCCTTGGTGGTGTTGCCCACGGCGTCCAGCGCATCGGTGGTGACGCGCACGTCCTCCGGCAGGTCCGCCATTTCGGCGATGCCGCCCGCGTTGTCGGTCACCGGGCCGTAGGCGTCGAGCGCCACCACGATGCCGGTCAGCGCCAGCATCGTGGTCGCCGCGATGGCGATACCGTAGATGCCCGCCAGCATGTAGGTGGAGATGATGCCCGCGCAGATCACGATCACCGGAATCGCCGGGGCTTCCATGGAAACGGCGAGGCCCTGGATGACGTTGGTGCCGTGGCCGGTTTCCGAGGCCTTGGCGATGCTGGTCACCGGGCGGTGGCCGGTGCCGGTGTAGTATTCGGAGATCCAGACGATCAGTCCGGTGACGATGAGGCCGATGATCGCGCACAGCACCAGTCCGCCGGAGGTGATCACTTCGCCGGACTTCAGCATCAGGCGGGTGGTGAAGCCGCCGAACAGCGCGACGATGGAGAGGATCACCAGCACGCCGGAGATCCCGGCGGAGGCGAAGAAGCCCTTGTAGAGGGCGTTCATGATATTGTTGGAGGAGCCGAGCTTGACGAAGAAGGTGCCCGCGATCGAGGCGGCGATGCACACGCCGCCGATCAAGAGCGGCAGCGCCATCATCTTGGTGAGGAATTCCGGCGCGAAGAAGATCGAGGCGAGCAGCATGGTGGCGACCACGGTCACCGCATAGGTCTCGAACAGGTCGGCGGCCATGCCCGCGCAGTCGCCGACGTTGTCGCCGACGTTGTCGGCGATCACCGCCGGGTTGCGCGGATCGTCTTCCGGAATGCCCGCTTCCACCTTGCCCACCAGGTCGGCGCCGACGTCGGCGCCCTTGGTGAAGATGCCGCCGCCCAGCCGCGCGAAGATGGAGATCAGCGACGCGCCGAAGGACAGCGCCACCAGGGCTTCCATGATCTGGCGCAGCTGCGCCGGGTCCGCCGCATCGAAAGCGCCGCGCAGGATCAGGTAGTAGATGGTGACGCCGAGCAGCCCGAGGCCGACCACCAGCATGCCGGTGACCGCGCCGGACTTGAAGGCGACGTCGAGCGCCGGGGCCAGGCCGCCGGTGCGCGCCGCATCGGCGGTGCGCACGTTGGCGCGCACCGACACGTTCATGCCGATGTAGCCCGCGATGCCGGAAAGCAGCGCGCCGATGAAGAAGCCGACCGCGACGTGGAAGCCGAGGATGATGCCGAGCAACACGCCGACGACGACTCCGACGCCGGCGATGGTGGTGTATTGCCGGTTCAGGTAGGCCGATGCGCCCTCCTGAATCGCGGCGGCGATGTCCTGCATCCTTTCGTTTCCAGCCTCTGCGTCGAGGATGGAGCGGATCGCCCACGCGCCGTAGGCGAGCGCGCCGATGCCGCACAGGATGACGAAGATGTACAGAGCGACCATAAAGAATTTCTCCCGAAACGGACAAAAGGCCAGTGTCGGGGACCGGGAATGCCCGCCCAGCGACAATGCACCTTGAAGCAAGGCGGAGGCCTCCCCGGCCCTCACCCCTGAAAAGCGGCAAGATATTGCCCGAATTTCGCGCAAACCGAAACCGGAAAACAGAGAAATCCGCGGCGTCTTACATTTCGAGGTAGGACTGCAGCAGCACGTCCTTCACCCTGCCGGGGCCGAGCACCCGCTCGGCGATTTGGGAAAGCGAGGCCTTGAGGCGCGGCAGGTCCATGCGATGGTGTTCGGCATACTGCTTGGGGAAGGCGGCGTAGCAGAACTGGATGATGGCGTTGCGCAGACGCGGCAGGTCCGCCTGCACCTTGGCCAGGGTTTCGGGCGAGACCACCAGAACCACGGTGAAGTGCACCTGGCGGTCGATCGCGCCGTCGATCACCACCGGCACGTCGAGGGTGGTCATGCGCACCGTGACCGGTTTCACCGAGACCGGCTTTTCCGGCGGCGGCGGCGCGGCGGCCTGCTCGTGCTTCAGTCCGAGCAGAGCGGGCATGAAGAAATACGCCCCGGCGGCGGCTCCGCCGCCGAGAAGCAGCACGAGGACCAGCAGAATCAGGATGCGTTTCACCGCGCGTCTCCTTTCTGCGTTCCCCCATGAGTATGGCCGCCACGGCCCTCGACCGCAACGCGCGCGCCGCTTTCGGCGCGGTAGAGACGCCCCTCCCCGGCCTCGGCGCGGCCGATCGCGGCGACCGGGACGCCCGCGGTGTCGAGGCGCGCGGCGAGCGCGGCGTAGTCCTCCGGCGCGCAGGAGAAGGCGAGCTCGTAATCGTCGCCGCCGGTGAGGATGATCTCCCGGTCGTTCGGGGCCAGTGCGAGCCAGTGCCGCGCCGCCTCGGAAAGCGGCGTCCGCGAGGCGTCGATGACGATGTCCACGGCGGAGGTTTCCGCGAGGTGGCGCAGGTCGCCGAGCAGGCCGTCGGACACGTCGAGCGCCGCGTGCGCCGTGCCGTTGAGGATGCGCCCCGCGGCGAGGCGCGGCTGCGGGCGGCGGTAGCGCTCCAGCAGATAGGCGCGGTCCGCCCCGGAAAGCGCATCCGGCGCGCCCTGCTGCTGCATCGCAAGGCCGAGGGCGGCGTCGCCGATGGTGCCGGTGACCGCCACCAGGTCGCCCGCGCGCACGCCGTTGCGGCGCAGCACGCGGCCGCCCATGGCCTCGCCGATGGCGGTGATGGACAGGGTCAGCGGCCCCGGCGTCGCGACCACGTCGCCGCCCGCGAGCGCCGCGCCGAACAGGCGCAAGTCTTCGCCGAGGCCCTGGGCGAAGGCGTCGAGCCAGGCGCGGTCGAGGGATTTGGGCAGGGCGCAGGTGAGGAACACGCAGCGCGGCTTCGCCCCCATCGCCGCAAGGTCGGAGAGGTTGACCCGAAGCGCCTTCTTGGCGATCTCCTCGGGCGGATCGTCGGGGAAGAAATGCACCCCGGCGACCAGGGCGTCGGCGGTGACCACCCATTCGCAGCCGGGCGCGGGGGCGAGCACCGCGGCGTCGTCGGTCAGGCCGAAGGCCCCGGCCTCGGCCCGCGAAAGCGGCCGGAAGCAGGTGGCGATGAGGCCGAACTCGTCCCACGGCGGGCTCATGGCATCACCCTCCCCGCCTCAGGCGCCCCCAGGGGAGAGCTCGTCGGCGCGCACCGCCTTGGCGACGCGGTCGAGCACCGCGTTGACCAGCTTGGGCTCCGGCCCGCCGAAGAAGGCGTGCGCGATATCCACGTATTCGGAGATCACCACCTTGGGCGGCACATCCGGACAGTGGGTCATCTCGAACACCCCGACGCGCAGGATCGAGGTGAGAATCGCCTCCAGCCGTGCGGTGGTGCGCTCGCCGTCCAGCGAGGCGTTGATCGTGGCGTCGAGTTCCGCCTTGGCGTCCACGGTGCCGCGCACCAGCGCGGTGAACACCGTGGGGTCCGGCGGCACCAGGGGGGTCGGGTTCTCCTTCTCGCCGTCTTCCTGCAAGGCGCTGCCGCCCAGGCGTTCGTTCAGGAAGTCCGACAGGACATCGGTGAGGGGGCGGTCGGTGAACTCGGTCAGGTACAGGGCCTGGACCGCGCACAACCGCGCCGCGCTCAAACGTGAACGTCGGCTGTAGACCTCTTGCTTGGGGCCGCTCATCTGGTGTGTGGTTCCTCGGGTTGACGGGGCCTCCGGGTCAGAGGCCGAGTTCCTTTTTCACGGCGATCATGCGCAAGGCGGCTTCGGCGGCGCGGCCGCCATGGTTGCCCTCGGTCATGCGGGCGCGGGAAAGCGCCAGCGCCTCGGTGGGGCAGGTCAGGATGCCGTTGCCGATGGCCAGGGAATACTGCAGCGCCATCTCGCGCACGCCGGTCATCGCCTGGTGGCAGACGTGCTCGTAGTGGTCGGTCTCGCCCTTGATCGCGCAGCCCAGCGCCACGTATCCGGCGAAGCGGAAGTCGGTGGCGCGCAGTTCCATGGCGCGCACCGCATAGCGGATCACCGAGGGGATTTCCAGGATGCCGGGCACGATGATACGCTTGTAGCCCGCGCCGTGCCGGGTCAGCGCCTCGACCGCGCCGCGCACCAGCTCGTCGGTGATTTCGTCGTAGAATCGGGCCTCGACGATCAAAAGGCGCGGTCCACCGCTCATCGTGCGTATCCTCCGAAGGAAACCGGCTCAGTCTTGCCGCCGCCCATTCTGGACGGCGCGTTCCTCCACGATGTGGAGTCCGTATCCGTCCAAACCAATAATGGTCTTGTGCGTAATCGACAACAGAATCATGTCGCGGATGCCCAGGTCCAGCAGAATCTGGGCGCCGATGCCATAGTCGCGCAGATGCGAACCGCCCTGCCCCGAGGCGCGGGCGGCGGCGGTGCTGCTCCACGAGGTCGGCGAGGTGTTGCGCAACAGCACCACGACGCCGCGGCCGAACTCCGCGATCTGGCGCATCGAGCGCCCCAGCACGCCCTGGTGGCCGCGCCGGGTGTCGCCGAGGATGTCCTCGAACACGTCGATGGCGTGCATCCGCACCAGCGGCGGCGCGCCGCCCGAGATGTCGCCCTTGATCAGCGCCACGTGCTCGCCGTCGCTTTGGGAATCCACATAGACCCGCACCTTCCAGGAACCGCCGAATTCCGAGTCCAGGGTGGTTTCGGCGCGCAGCGCGACGAGGCGCTCGGTGCGGCGGCGGTAGGCGATGAGGTCCTTGATCTGGCCGATCTTGAGGCCGTGCTGCTCGGCGAAGGGAACGAGGTCGGGCAGGCGCGCCATGCTGCCGTCGTCGTTCATGATCTCGCAGATCACCGCGGAGGGGTGCCGCCCGGCGAGCCGCGCGATGTCCACCGAGGCCTCGGTGTGCCCGGCGCGCACCAGCACGCCGCCGTCGCGGGCGAGCAGCGGGAAGACGTGGCCCGGGGTGACGATGGCGTCCGCGCCGCGCCGCTGGTCGATCGCCGCGGCGATGGTGCGCGCGCGGTCGGCGGCGGAGATGCCGGTGGTGACGCCCTCGGCGGCCTCGATGCTGACGGTGAAGGCGGTGGCGTGGCGCGAGCGGTTGCGCGCCGCCATCAGCGGCAGGCCGAGAACCTCCACCCGCGTGCGGTCGAGCGCCAGGCAGATCAGCCCGCGGCCGAAGCGCGCCATGAAGTTGACCTCCTTCGCGCCGCAGCACTGCGCGGGGATCACCAGGTCGCCTTCGTTCTCTCGGTTTTCGTCATCGACCAGGATGAACATCCGCCCGGCCTCGGCCTCGGCGATGATCTCTTCGATCGGGACCAGGGGGGACGCCGCCATACCGACCTACTCCCGTTCCAGCAGCCGCGCGACATAGCGGGCGAGCATATCGATTTCCAGGTTGACCTTGGTGCCCGGCGCATACCCGCCGAACAGCGTCACCTGCTGGGTGTGGGGGATGATGTTGACGCCGAAGGTGTCGCCCTCCACCTCGTTGACGGTCAGCGACACGCCGTCCACCGCCACCGAGCCCTTGGGAGCCATGAAGTTCTTGAGCGCCGCGGGCACGCGGAAGACGAAACGCTTGGACTCGCCGTCGTCGCGCACCGAGACCACCTCGCCCACCCCGTCCACATGGCCGGAGACGATGTGGCCGCCGAGTTCGTCGCCCACCTTGAGGGCGCGCTCCAGGTTGATCCGGACGCCGACCTGCCACCCGGCGAGGGTGCTCTTGGAGAGGGTCTCGGCGGAGGCCTGCACCGCGAACCAGCCGGGGCCGGTTTCGATCACCGTCAGGCAGACGCCCGAATGGGAGATGGAGGCGCCGATGTCCACCGTTTTCATGTCGTAATGGGTCTGAATCTCGAAGCGCGTGTCGCCGTCCCTGGCGATGGCGCGCACCGTGCCCATGTCGGTGACGATTCCGGTAAACATCAGTGTACTCCCGTCATTTTCAAGTTTCCCGTTGATAGTCCTCAAGCGCATCGCCGTCCAGGGGCAAGCGGCGCACCAGGCGGAAGCGCGGCATCTCCGCCAGGGGGCCGAGGCCGAAGGGCGCGATTCCGGGCATGCCGTCGCCGCCGATCAGCGCGGGCGCGCGGAACCACGAGACCGCATCCACCGCGTCGGCGGCGAGGAAGGCCGCATTGAGCCGCGCCCCGGCTTCCAGCAGCAGGCGCGTCAGCCCCTCCCCGGCCAGCATCTCCAGCACCGCGGCGATATCCGGCCTGCCGTCCGCGCCCGCCGCCGCCGTCAGGCAGCGCACCCCGAGCGCGGCGAGGCGCGCGTCGCGCTCCGCGTCGCGGCGCGCCGAGACCAGCCACACCGGGGAATCGGCGGCGGTCTTCCACAGCCGCGCGGCGGCGGAAACCGGCGCGCGCCCTTCCAGGACGATGCGCACCGGCTGGCGCGCGGCGAACCCCGGCAGGCGCGCGGTCAACAGCGGGTCGTCGGCGGCCAGGGTTCCCGCCCCGGTCAGCACCGCATCGGCCTCGGCGCGCAGGCGGTGCCCCTCGGCGCGCGCCCGCGCGCCGGTGATCCACTTGCTCTCGCCCGCGGCGGTGGCGATGCGGCCGTCGAGCGTGGAGGCCACCTTCATCCGCACCCACGGGCGGTTGCGCGTAATCCGGCTGAAGAATCCGGCGTTGAGGTCCCGCGCCTCCTCCGCCAGCACGCCCTCGGTCACCGCCACCCCGGCGTCGCGCAAACGCGCCAGCCCGCGGCCGGAGACCCGGGGGTCCGGGTCGGTGCAGGCGGCGACGACGCGCGCGACGCCGGCGGCGACCAGAGCATCGGCGCAGGGCGGCGTCTTGCCGTGGTGGCTACAGGGTTCGAGGGAGACATAGGCGGTCGCGCCGCGCGCCGCATCGCCCGCCGCGTCGAGCGCCACGCGCTCGGCATGCGGACGTCCGCCGGGCCGGGTCCAGCCGACGGCGATCACCGCGTCCTCCTTGACCAGGACGCAGCCGACCGCCGGGTTCGGCCACACCCGGCCGAGGCCGCGCCGCGCCAGGGCAAGGGCGTGGCGGATGAACCGGCGGTCAGTTTCCGAAGGGGTGATCTTGCTCACCGATTTTCCCAACAAGCTCCTCGAAGTCTGTGACTTCACGGAAGTTCTTGTAGACGGATGCGAATCGGATATAGGCCACGGGGTCGAGCGCCAGCAGCGCCTCCATGACCATCTCGCCGATGTGCTCGGAGGAGATCTCGGTCTCGCCGGAGGATTCCAGACGGCGCTGGATCGCGGTGACCAGGCGCTCGATGCGCTCCTGGTCCACCGCGCGCTTGCGCACCGCCACCTGGATCGAACGGGCGAGCTTGTCGCGGTCGAAGGGGGTGCGGCGGCCGTCCTTCTTGACCACGATCATCTCGCGGATCTGCACCCGCTCGAAGGTGGTGAAGCGCGAGTTGCAGTTCGGGCACGAGCGGCGGCGGCGAATCGCCGAATTGTCCTCCGTCGGCCGCGAGTCCTTGACCTGGGTATCCTCGTTTCCGCAAAACGGACAGCGCATGTAACCCCCTCCTGGTTGCGGCCCGCCTATCCGCCGTAGGACAGATCGGGATAGATCGGGAAACGGGCGAGCAGGGCTTCCACCTCGCCGTGCACCCGCGCCTCGACCATCGAATCGCCGTCCGGGTTCTGGTGCAGAACCTCGAGGACGTCGCAAATCAGGTTGCCGACCAGCTGGAATTCCGCAACGCCGAAGCCGCGCGTCGTCGCCGCCGGGGTCCCCAGACGGATGCCGGAGGTGACGGTGGGCTTCTCGGGGTCGAAGGGAATGCCGTTCTTGTTGCAGGTGATGCCGGCGCGCTCCAGCGCCTTCTCGGCGACGTTGCCGGTCAGCTTCATCGGCCGCAGGTCCACCAGCATCAGGTGGGTGTCGGTGCCGCCGGAGACGAGGTCGAGGCCGCGCGCCTTGAGCACCGTGCCCAGCGCCTTGGCGTTGTCCACCACCTGCTTGCCGTAGTCGCGGAAGGCCGGGGTCAGCGCCTCGCCGAAGGCCACCGCCTTGGCGGCGATGACGTGCATCAGCGGCCCGCCCTGCGAGCCGGGGAAGATCGCGGAGTTGATCTTCTTGGCGAGGTCCGCGTCGTTGGTGAGGATCATGCCGCCGCGCGGGCCGCGCAGGGTCTTGTGGGTGGTGGTGGTGACGACGTGGGCGTATTCCATCGGGTTGGGGTGCACGCCCGCGGCGACCAGCCCGGCGAAGTGCGCCATGTCCACCATGAACACCGCCCCCACCTCGTCGGCGATGGCGCGGAAGGCGGCGAAATCGATCACCCGCGGATAGGCGGAACCGCCGGTGATGATCAGCTTCGGCTTGTGTTCGCGGGCGAGCTTCGCCACCGCGTCCATGTCGATGCGCTGGTCGTCGGGGCGCACGCCGTACTGCACCGCGTCGAACCACTTGCCGGAGACCGCGGGCGGCGCGCCGTGGGTGAGGTGGCCGCCGGCGTCCAGGGAGAGACCCATGATGGTGTCGCCCGGCTTCACCGTGGCGAGCAGCACCGCGAAGTTGGCCTGCGCGCCGGAGTGCGGCTGCACGTTGGCGAACTGCGCGCCGAACAGCGCCTTGGCGCGGTCGATGGCGAGCTGCTCGGCGACATCGACGAATTCGCAGCCGCCGTAGTAACGCTTCGCCACGTAGCCTTCCGCATACTTGTTGGTCAGCACCGACCCCTGCGCCTCCAGCACCGCGCGCGAGACGATGTTTTCCGAGGCGATCAGTTCGATCTGCCCCCGCTGCCGTCCCAGTTCACGGGTCAGCGCGGCGGTGAGGTCGGGGTCGGTTTCGGCCAGGGAAGCGGAGAAAAAAGCGTCGGTTGGAAGCATCCGTTGAACCTTTCTTGAAGATACAGTCGCGGCGGCATCCGCCGGAAGTCACCTCGGCCCCATCATCGCGACTCGCCGTTCGTGGCGGCCGCCCTCGAAGGGCGTGGAGAGGAACACGCGCAGGCAATCCTTCGCCACCTCCTCGCCGATCGTCCGCCCGCCGAAGGCGATGACGTTGGCGTCGTTGTGCTGGCGGCAGAGCCGGGCGCCGAAGGCGTCGTGCACCAGGGCGGCACGCACGTGGGCAAAGCGGTTGGCGGCGATGGAAATGCCGATGCCGGTGCCGCAGATCAGGACGCCGCAGGCGGCCTCGCCCTTGGCCAGAGCCTCGGCCATGCGGGCGGCGAAGACCGGATAATCGACGGAGGCCGTGCCCTCGGTGCCGAGGTCGAGAACGGTGCGTCCGTCCGCCTCCAAAGCCGCCTTCAGCACGTCCTTCAGCGCAACGCCGCCGTGATCGCCGGCGATGGCGACGACTCCCGCATCGAGCACCCCTTCCGCCACCTTCCCGCACTCCCTTGCGCGGCGTCCCGCGCGAAAACGCCAAAATCCCGATCTCTTGTCGAAGACAAATCGGGAAACCGCATTTGAAATACCATATGTTGTGTCTGATTGCCAGAGAACCCGGAAAAAAGACGCGACATCGCGATAATACCTGCAACTATTCTCGCATTGGCTGAGCGCCTCCTCCATTTAGGCGTAAACAACATGGGTTTATACAATCTATGGGCGATTTCCGCGAGGACGCACTTTATATTCGTGCACAATCAACGTGCGGCGGACAACCAATTGCCCTCCCGTTTAAGTTTCTATGGCAAACGAGAGGTCTCATACCAGCGCACGGCCCGGTCTGTTCAGGCGGTAATATTTTCCTACTAAGTGCTCTTTATGGAATGAATATTCAGAACCCACTCAAATACAATTGACACCTATTCGGAAGGATGACATTTTTTCGCGTCGCCCATTCAAACGTTGTGGAGTTCAAGAACCATGTCCGGCACGTCCAATGAAAAGCCTCAGAAAGACGACGTGATGAAGATGGCGGTCGACATTGTTTCGGCATACGTAAGCAATAATCCGCTCCCGTCCGCGCAAATCACCGAGGTCATCCGTTCCGTATTCGGCGCTCTCGATTCCCTTAGCGGGGGGGCGGCGGAAATGCGGGAAGAAGCGCCTAAACCCGCCGTGCCGATCAAGAAATCCGTCACCGCGGATTATTTGATCTGCCTGGAGGACGGGAAGAAGCTGAAAATGCTCAAGCGTCACCTGCGCACGAACTACGGCATGACCCCAGACGAATACAAGTCGAAATGGGGCCTTCCGGCCGATTATCCCATCGTGGCTCCCAACTATGCTTCGCAGCGCTCCGCCTTTGCGAAGAAGATAGGCCTGGGGCGCAAGACGAAGGGTTGAGAGATCAAGTTCCGGCAGGCCCTATCAGAAGCGGCGGAGAGACCGTGCAGAGCTTGGCGGACGTGACCTCCACATGATTTTGGGCAGTCATTTCCAGACGGTCGGAACGGCGGCGGCGCCTTGTGACGCCGCCGTTCCGTTCATCTAGCCTTCTGCCGTTTCTTGAGCACGTACTGCAATTTCCTGAGAGCGGCCTGCTGCAAAGTATAGCGGCTGAGACTCGCGCTGCCGACGATCGACACCTCGACGCCCGAGGCCGAATCGATGGCGCTCACCTTCACCGCATTGCCCACCTGGACGAATTCAAACAGAACTTCCGGCATCTTCCCGTTCTTCCGGCAAGGACGCGAAACAGGCGTCGATGATGTCCTGGTGCACGCTCTCGACGCTGCCGGGGAGCCACACCGGCGCGCCGTCCCGGTCCTCGAAGGCGGCGCGGATGCCCTCGTAGACATCGCATCGCCGCACGAAGCGCGCGGCGATGCGGTAATCCGTCTCCAGCGCCGCTTCGAGCCCGGCGTTGCGGGCGCGGCGCAGCGCGGCGAGCGCCACGCACAGCGAGGTCGGGCAGCGCCGCGCCATCAGCTCGCGCGCGGTCGCCGCAAAGTCGCCGGTCTCCGCCGCCAGGGCCTGCGCGATGCCTTCCACCGTCGGTTCGCTGAAGATGCGGCCGATGATCCCGGCGTGCGCCCGCATCAGCCCTTCCGGCGGCACGCCGCGATGCGCCTCGACGATGGCGCGCACCGCAGCGGGGGGAAGCCTCTCCGCCCCTTCCAGCGCGGCGCGCAACGCGGCGAAGCGGGTGGACGGCACGTGCGCCGTGGCAAGGCCGAGGTCCACCGCGTCGGCGGCGCCGATCGCCGCGCCGGTGAGCGCCAGATATTCCCCCATGCCGTCCGGCAGACGCGACAGCACGAAGTTGATTCCGCCGTCGGGGAACCAGCCGAAACCGCAGCCGGGCACCAGCAGGCGCAGGTTCTCGCCGACCACGCCGATGCCGCCGAGCAGCGCGAGCCCGGAGCCCGCCGCCGCCGCGGTGCCGTCGATCAGGCGCACCAGCGGCTTGCGGAACGCCGCAAGCCGCCGGGTCAGGCGGTAGCAGGCGGCGAAGAGGCGCAGGTTGGCGTCGGTTTCGCCGGCCAGCCGCGCCGCATAGACCATGCGGGTGTCCACCCCGGCGCAGAAGGTGCGCCCCGGCGCGGCGCAGATCAGCACCGCGTCGGTTTCGGCGTCGGCCTCCCAGTCGTCGAGGGCCTGGTGGATGGCGAGGGCGTCCGCGTGGGTCAGGGCGTTCATCGCCGCCTTGCGCCGCAGGGTGACGGTGCCCAAACGGCCGCGCCGTTCGATGGCGGGTGTCGCAGTATCGCCGAGCATGGCAATGCCTTTCCTGACGCGGTAGCTCCCTGCCGCACTATAGCGTAATCCGCCGCGTGCGCTGAACCGGGATTATTAAACGATATATAAATGTATAATTTATATATCTACTTTAGATATATGGTTTATCTTGACGTTGCCGGGCTTCCATGCCCATATCGACGGACGTCCGCAACCAAGGAGCCGCGCCAATGACCAGCCTCCATCCCGAGACCATCGCCCTGCACGGCGGCTTCCGCAAGGACCCGGCGACCAATTCGGTGGCCGTGCCGATCTACCAGACCGCTTCGTACCAGTTCGACGGCGCGCAGCACGCCGCCGACCTCTTCGCGCTCAAGGAATTGGGCAACATCTACACCCGCCTGATGAACCCCACCCACGATGCGCTGGAGCAGCGCATCACGGCGCTGGAGGGCGGCGTCGCGGCGTTGGCCGTGGCGTCGGGCCAGGCGGCCTCCACCTACGCGATTCTCAATATCTGCCAGGCGGGCGACAACTTCGTCACCTCCACCGACCTCTACGGCGGCACCTGGAACCTGTTTTCCCATACCATGAAGCAGATGGGCATCGAGGCGCGTTTCGTCGATCCGGCGGATCCGGAGGCGTTCGCCCGCGCCACCGATGCGAAGACCCGCGCCTGGTATGCCGAAACCCTGCCCAACCCGAAGCTCCAGGTGTTCCCCATCGCCGAGGTGGCGGCGCTCGGCCGCAAGATCGGCGTGCCGCTGATCGTGGACAACACCGCCGCGCCGATCATCTGCCGCCCGCTCGATCACGGCGCCGCGGTGGTGATGTACTCCACCACCAAGTACATCGGCGGCCACGGCACCTCGATCGGCGGCATCGTGGTGGACGGCGGCAACTTCGACTGGGCGGCGCATGCGGAGCGCTTCCCCCTGCTCACCCAGCCGGACCCGAGCTATCACGGCGCGGTGTGGACCGAGGCGGTGAAGCCCTTGGGTCCGATCGCCTACATCCTCAAGATGCGCGTCACGCTGCTGCGCGATACCGGCGCGGCGACCACGCCGTTCAACGCCTTCCTGCATATCCAGGGGCTGGAGACCCTGCCCCTGCGCATCCGCGCCCACTGCGAGAACGCCGCCAAGGTGGCGGCCTACCTGTTCACGCACCCCAAGGTCGCGCGCGTCATCCACCCGAGCGTGCAGACCGGCGCGGCGCGCGCACGCGCGGAGAAGTACCTCAAGGGCGGCATGGGCGGCCTGCTCGGCTTCGAACTCAAGGGCGGGCTTGCGGCGGGGCGCGCCTTCATCGATGCGCTGGAGCTGTTCTACCACGTCGCCAACATCGGCGACGCGCGCAGCCTGGCGATCCACCCGGCGAGCACCACCCACGCCCAGCTCACCGCGGAGGAGCAGCTTGCCACCGGCGTTTCCGAGGGGTATGTACGCCTATCTATCGGCATAGAACACATCGACGACATCCTCGCCGATCTTGAGCAAGCGTTGGAGAAAGCATGACCGCAGCATCCGCCACGGGTGCGTTTCCGCACACCCGGATGCGCCGCAACCGGCGTCACGACTGGTTGCGACGCATCGCCGCCGAGAACACCCTTTCCGTCAACGACCTGATCTGGCCACTGTTCGTCTCCGACCGCGCCGAGGACTGCGTCGGGATTCCCACCATGCCCGGCGTGGTGCGTTACGACGTTCCGGGCGCGGTGGCGGCGGTGGGGCGCGCCAAGGCGCTGGGGATTCCGGCGGTGTGCCTGTTCCCCTCGATCGACCCCAAGCTCAAGACCCCGGATGCACGCGAAGCCGCCAACCCGGACAACCTGGTCTGCCGCGCGGTGCGCGCGATCAAGGCGGCGCATCCGGAAATCGGGGTGATCTGCGACGTGGCGCTCGACCCGTTCAACAGCGACGGCCACGACGGCATCGTGCGCGACGGCTACGTGATCAACGACGAGAGCATCGCCGCCCTGGTCTCCCAGGCGCTGGTGCAGGCGGCGGCGGGTTGCGACGTGCTGGCCCCCTCGGACATGATGGACGGCCGGGTGCGCGCCATCCGCGCGGCGCTGGACGAGAGCGGCTTCCTCGATGTCGGCATCCTCGCCTACTCCGCCAAGTATTGCTCCGCCTTCTACGGCCCGTTCCGCGATGCGGTGGGCTCCGGCGGCGCGCTCAAGGGCGACAAGAAGACCTATCAGATGGACCCGGCCAACACCGACGAAGCGCTGCGCGAGGTCGCGCTCGACATCGCCGAGGGCGCGGACATGGTGATGGTGAAGCCCGGCATGCCGTATCTCGACGTGCTCTACCGCGTCAAAGAGACCTTCGGCCTGCCCACGGTGTGCTATCAGGTGAGCGGCGAATATGCGATGCTGCGCGTCGCCGCCGACGCCGGGTGCTTCGACTACAGGAAGATCGTCCTCGAGAGCCTGACGGCGTTCAAGCGCGCGGGCGCCGACGGCATCATCACCTACTTCGCCTGCGAGGCCGCAGCCTGGCTGAAGGAAACCGCCTGAAAGGGAAATCCCCACGTGACGAAGTCTCCGGTCACTCTCGACACGATCCGCCAGGCGCAACGCCAGTTGCGCGGCCATGTGGTGCGCACCCCCCTGGTCGCGGCGCCTGCGCTTTCCGAGATGACCGGCGTGGACGTGCGCCTGAAGCTCGAAAACCTGCAACTCACCGGCGCGTTCAAGGCGCGCGGCGCGCTGATCCGCCTGATCAGCCTGCCGTCGGAAGCGCGGCGCGCCGGGGTGATCGCGGTCTCGGCGGGCAACCATGCGCAAGGCGTGGCCCGGCATGCGGGCAGGCTCGGCATTCCGGCGACCATCGTGATGCCGCAGGGCACGCCGCTCACCAAGATTCAGCGCACCGAGGCGCTCGGCGCTGCGGTGGTCAAGCGCGGCGAAAGCTACAGCGAGGCGGAGGAATTCGCCCTGGCGCTCGCCGCGGAGAAGGGCCTCACCATGGTCCACCCCTTCGACGACCCGCTGGTGATCGCGGGCCAGGGCACCATCGGCCTGGAAATCCTCGAGGACTGCCCGGAGGTGGACGCGGTGATCGTCCCGATCGGCGGCGGCGGCCTGATCTCCGGCATCGCCACGGCGATCGCGGCGGAAAAGCCGCAGGTGATGGTGGACGGCGTGCAGGCCTACACCTACGCGGGGATGAGCGGCGCGATCTCCGGTTTCGGCGGCGCGATCGGCGGCGCGACTCTGGCCGAGGGCATCGCGGTGAAGAAGCCGGGCAAGCTCACCCGCTCGATCTGCGAGGCGCTGGTGCGCGACATCTACACGGTCAGGGAAACCGACATCGAGCGCGGCGTCGAGATCCTGTTCTCCGCCCACAAGCAGATCGCCGAGGGCGCAGGCGCCGCACCGCTGGCCGCACTGCTCGCCAACCACGCGCGCTTCGCCGGCAAGACGGTGGTTCTGGTGGTCTCCGGCGGCAACATCGACCCCGCGCTGCTCGCCACCATCCTGATGCGCGGCCTGGCGCGGGAAGGCCGCCTCACCCGCCTGCGCATCGGCATTCCGGACCAGCCGGGGGCGCTCGCCGGGGTGGCGCGGGTGATCGGCGAGGCCGGCGCCAACATCGTCGAGGTGCACCACCAGCGCCTCTTCCTCGACGTTTCGGTGAAGATGACCGAACTCGACGTGCTGGTGGAAACCATGGGCTTCGACCACGTCGCCGATCTGGTGGAAGCGCTCGGCGCGGCGGGATTCCCGGCGCGGGTTCTCTCCTCCAATGCCCAGGCGGCGGGATAAAGACTACCCGGTTACATCTTGAGGTATTCCACCAAAGGTATAATGCTTCTAAAAATTTTCGGCGCGAACTCTCCAGGTCACAGCCAGCATCCGCGACGACGGCGCGGAAAAACTTCCCGGCTACCTCTTGCCGCGATAAAACAAGCCACGATCTCCATGAGAAGTTGGGGATTTTTTGTCCACTCCCTTGACTTGCACGACGCCAGTTGGCGATAAAGATACCTGTTGCCCGGCTTGGCGGGTCGGCACCAGGATCTGGGCCTGAGGAAAAATATGTTCGTCATTATCGGTTTCGTGACGGTGATCGGGTGCGTGCTCGGCGGCTATCTGATGGTCGGCGGAGAACTGGCCGTCCTGTTCCAGCCCGCAGAGTTCATCATCATCTTCGGCGCGGCGATCGGCGCCTTCTTCGTCGGCAATCCGGCAAGCGTGATCGGCGGTTCGGCCAAGAGCTTCGGCACCCTGTTCAAGGGCTCGCGGCACAGCAAGAAGACCTATCTCGAAACCCTGTGCATGCTCTACCAGATCTTCCGCCTGGCCAAGACCAAGGGCGATCTGGCGCTCGAAAGCCACGTGGAAAAGCCCGAGGAAAGCCCGATCTTCACCGCCTATCCGACGTTCGCCAAGGACCACCACGCGCTCGCCTTTCTGTGCGACTACCTGCGCCTCCTGACGCTCGGCACCAACAATGCGCACGAGGTGGAAACCATCATCGAGGCGGAAATCGAGGCGCACCATCACGAACTGACCCAGGTTTCCAGCGCGATCACCAACATCGCCGACGGCACCCCGGCGCTCGGCATCGTCGCGGCGGTTCTGGGCGTGATCCACACCATGGGCTCGATCTCCGAGCCGCCGGAAGTTTTCGGCCACCTGATCGGCGGCGCGCTGGTCGGCACCTTCGCCGGCGTGTTGATTTCCTACGGCTTCGTCGGCCCGATCGGCCACGCGCTGGAAGTCACCTACGAGTCCGAAACCGACTTCCTGAAGTGCATGCGCACCGCCATTCTGGCGCATATGCAGGGCTACGCGCCGCAGGTCTCCGTGGAATTCGCCCGCAAGATCCTGCCGCCGCACGTCCGCCCCAGCTTCCAGGAAGTCGAGGAAGCGATCAGCAACGCAGGCTCCGAGGCAGCGGCCTGATTCCCGGAACACCGCATCTCTCCGCACGGGATCGGGATGAGTCGAGGCGAGTATGGCGGAAGACGGCAAGAAACCGGTCATCAAGAAGGTCATCAAGAAGGGCGGCCACGGCCACCACGGCGGCGCGTGGAAGATCGCCTACGCCGACTTCATGACCGCGATGTTCGCTTTCTTCCTGCTGATGTGGCTGTTGAACTCGATGACCGAGCAGCAGCTCTCCGGCATCGCCGACTATTTCGCGCCGACCACCGCCTCGCTCAGCAAGAGCGGCGCGGGCGGCATGCTCGGCGGCAAGGTGATCGGCGAG
The DNA here is from genome assembly GCA_027864655.1 of Oleispirillum naphthae. Lineage (GTDB taxonomy): Bacteria > Pseudomonadota > Alphaproteobacteria > Rhodospirillales > Rhodospirillaceae > Oleispirillum > Oleispirillum naphthae. The sequence goes on along the minus strand of JAQAZG010000001.1, from coordinate 136,141 downwards.
GGCGTGCTGTCCAGCAACTCCAGTTCCAGCGCCTTCAATCCCGGCCTGCCGCCGCCGACCTTCAACAACGGCGAATCCCAGCAGGACCAGGCCCCCTCCGAAGACGAGATGCAGAAGGCGCAGGCGGAGAAGGAACAACAGCAGTTCGAGCAGACCGCCGACGAAATCCGCAAGGCGATCGAAGGGGTGCCCGATCTCAAGGAACTGGGGAAGAACCTGCTGATCGACAACACGCCGGAAGGCCTGCGCATCCAGATCGTCGATCGGGACGGCGCGGCGATGTTCCCCTCCGGCTCCAGCCGGATGAACCCCAACATGCGCCGCCTGCTCGGCCTCGTCGCCACCGCGGTCAAGGACGTGCCGAAGAAGGTGGCGATCTCCGGCCATACCGATTCGACCAAATACGCGGACCCCAACGGCTACGGCAACTGGGAACTCTCGTCCGACCGCGCGCTGGCCTCGCGGCGGGTGCTGGTGGAAGAGGGCTTCCCCGCGCAGCGGGTGCAACGCGTCGTCGGACGGTCGGACACCGATCCCCTGGACGACAAGAACCTGGGCAGCCCGCAAAACCGGCGCATCAGCATCGTGCTCTTGCGCGACAGCATCGCCCAGGCGGAAAAAGAACGTGCGACACCGCAATCCCTGGGGATCACCAAGTAGGGTGTGCGTTCCGGCTGCATGAGGCGCCATGAAGACCTATCGCACCGAGACCTTCGTCTTCCACACCACGGCGCCCGCGCCGTGCCCCTACCTGCCGCACCGCCTGGAGCGCAAGGTGGTGACCGAACTCGGCCAGGGCGACGCCGCGCGCTTCCACGAAATCCTCTCGCGCTCCGGCTTCCGCCGCAGCCACGCCATCGCCTATGCCCCCGCCTGCCCCGGCTGTTCCGCCTGCGTGCCGGTGCGCATCGACGCCGCCAACTTCCGCGAGGGCCGCACCTTCCGGCGCATCCGCCGCGCCAATGCGGACCTCACCCCTGCCCCCTGCCCGGCGGTCGCCACCGGCGAGCAGCACCGCCTGTTCCTGCGTTACCAGGAGGTCCGCCACGCGGGCGGCGACATGGCGGCGATGGAGTTCCACGAATACCGCTCGATGATCGAGGACAGCCCGATCGAAACCCTGGTGCTGGAATTCCGCGATCCGCAGGAGGAACTGGCCGCCGCGGTGCTCGCCGACGTGATGGAAGACGGCCTCTCGGCGGTCTATTCGTTCTACCGCCCCGACATGCCGAAGCGCAGCCTCGGCAGCTTCGTGGTTCTCACCCTGATCGACGCCTGCCGCAGGCTCGGCCTGCCCTACCTCTATCTCGGCTACTGGATCGCGGAAAGCCGCAAGATGGCCTACAAGGCCCATTTCCAGCCGCTCGAAGGCTACGGCCCGGCGGGCTGGCATCGCCTTCCTCCGCCGCCTACGGATCGTCCGGACTGACCACCAGTTGCACCACCTCGCCGTTGAAGGCGGTGCGCCCGTATTCGATGGGAATCCCCTCGGCGTCGATGTTGACCGATTCGGTGATCAGCACCGGGCGGTTCTTCGGTTGCTTCAGAAGCTCCGCTTCCTCCAGGGTCGGCATCCGTGCGGTCACCCGCGTGCTCTTGCGCGTGTAGTCGAAGATGCCGAAGTAGGCATAGGCCGCGGTGATCGATTTCCGCTGACGATAAATATCAAGAAATCCCTGGAACCGATTGAGCGGAAAGTAGTGTTCCGCGGTGCTGATCGGCCGCCCATCGGCCTGGGACAGGTGCCGCACCCACACCGTCGGCTCGCTGTCGGCAAGCCCGAGGGCGCGCGCCACGGCGTGCGGCGCCGGGCGCTCGCCGCAGTCCAGGATAACCCCGGAAGGCTCCAGGTTCTGCCGCCGCAGGTTCTCGGAAAAGCGGGTGCGCCGCGACAGCTGGTAGTCGATGACGTTCTCGTGGACGAAGGTGCCGCGTCCCCGCTCCACCCGGATCAGGCTCTCGATCTCGAGGTTGGCGAGCGCGCGGCGGATGGTGTGGCGGTTGACCGCAAAATGCGCCGCCAGTTCGAACTCGGTGGGCAATTGCTCGCCGGGCTTGATCGCTCCGGAGCGGATGGCGCGGGCCAACAACGCCTCGACTTGTCGCCACAGCGGCGCGCCGTTCCCACGCCCGACATGCGCGGAACGCAGCCATTCCGCGGGCTCTGCGGCGGTTTTTTCGGCGGTCATGGTTCCCCCACAAAACGTTCACGAATTCGGGCTTTCGAAAACGCTTCCAGTGTAATAGCATGACGGCATGTTGTCTAGACAAAGGTCCGCCATGACCCGATGCACCGCCTCAGACGATGCCGCCAACGCCGCCGCCCGGCAAGGCTGGATGCGCCTTTTCGCGCTGTCCGACGCCGCCGCGCTCGAAGCCGCCCTGCCCGGCGGCCTGGCGGACGAGGTGCGCGTGCTGCGCGCGCCGGAAGTCGGCCTGGTGATGGTGCGCGGCCGCACCGGCGGCGGCGGCGCGCCCTTCAACCTCGGCGAGATGCCGGTGGCGCGCTGCTCCGTGGCGCTTGCCGACGGCACCGTGGGCCATGCCTACGTCGCCGGGCGCGACCGCGCCAAGGCCAGGGCCGCGGCGATTCTCGATGCCCTGATGCAGCGCCCGGAAGCCCGGGCGGAACTGGAACGCACGCTGATCGCGCCGCTTTCCGCCGCGCTTGCGGCGCGGCGGCAGGCCGCGGCGGAAAAGACCGCCGCCACCCGCGTCGATTTCTTCACCATGGTCCGTGGAGACTGACCCCGATGATGCCCTTCCCCTCGCCCACCGCCGCCCTGGCGCCGCATCTGCCCTCGCCCGGCTTCGCCGACCCGGTGCGCGACGCGCAAAGGTGCTTCCGCAAGGTGCTCGCCGCGATCTCCTATCCCGGCCGCCTGCAGGACATGCGCGGGCTGTTGTCTATCGCGCCGGGGCCGCTCCACCCCGCCGCCGCGGCGCTCTGCCTCGCGCTTTTCGACCTCGACACGCCGGTGTGGCTGGGGCGCTCGGTGGACACCCCGGACGTGCGGCAGTTCCTCTCCTTCCATTGCGGCTGCCCGGTCGCGGCGCAGCCCGGCGAGGCGGCCTTCGCCGTGCTCTCCGCCGAGGAGGCGACGGCGCTGATGGAGGCCTTCCACGTCGGCACGCCGGAATACCCGGACCGCGCAGCCACTCTCCTGATCCAGACCTCCGCGCTCGCGGGCGGTCCGGCGGCGGAGATCGCCGGCCCCGGCATTCCCGGCAGCCAGGCGATCGAGGCGGCGGGACTCACTCCCGAGTTCTGGGCGCGGCGCGGCGCGATCAACGCGCTGTTCCCCACCGGGCTGGACATGATCCTGATCGACGCGCAGCGCATCGCCGGGCTGCCGCGCACCGTCCGCATCGAGAGGTAGGTTCGTCATGTACGTTGCGGTCAAGGGCGGCGAAAAGGCGATCGACAACGCCCATGCGCTGCTGGCGGAAGAACGGCGCGGCGACCCCGCGGTGCCGGAGCTTTCCATCGCGCAGATCAAGGAACAGATGACCCTGGCGGTGGACCGGGTGATGAGCGAGGGCTCGCTCTACGACGCCGACCTCGCGGCGCTGGCGCTGAAGCAGGCGCGCGGCGATGCGGTGGAGGCGATCTTCCTGCTGCGGGCCTACCGCACCACCCTGCCGCGCTTCGCCGCGAGCCTGCCGGTGGACACCGCGAAGATGACGATAAACCGCCGCATTTCCGCCACATTCAAGGACCTGCCGGGCGGCCAGGTGCTCGGCCCGACCTTCGACTACACCCACCGCCTGCTGGATTTTTCGCTGATGGCCGACGCGGCGGAAGCGCCCCGGGCCGCCGCCGCGCCCGCCGACGATGCGGCGATGCCGCGCGTCGTGGACATCCTCAACCACGAGGGGCTGATCGAGGCGGACTCCGCGCCCGCCGACGCCGAGCCCGGCGACCTCACCCGCGAACCACTGACCTTTCCCGCCGGGCGGGATTTGCGGCTGCAGAACCTGGCGCGCGGCGACGAGGGCTTCGTCCTGGCGCTCGCCTACTCTTCGCAGCGCGGCTTCGGCAACAACCACCCCTTCGCCGGGGAGATCCGCCTCGGCGGCGTGGAGGTGGAGATCGTCCCCGAGGAGTTGGGCTTCCCCATCGTCATCGGCGAGGCGGAGCTGACCGAGTGCCACATGATCACCCAGTTCACCGGCTCGAAGACGCAGCCGCCGCAGTTCACCCGCGGCTACGGCCTCACCTTCGGCCGCAACGAGCGCAAGGCGATGGCGATGGCGATCGTGGACCGCAGCCTGCGCGCCGGGGAGTTCGACGAGGAGCGCCGCTTCCCGGCGCAGGACGAGGAGTTCGTCCTCGGCCATTCCGACAACGTCGAGGCCTCGGGCTTCCTGCAGCACCTCAAGCTGCCGCACTACGTGGATTTCCAGGGCGAGCTGGTCAACGTGCGCGCCCTGCGCGCCGAGGCGGAGACCGTACGATGAGCGAGACCGGCTACAACTTCGCCTATCTCGACGAACAGACCAAGCGGATGATCCGCCGCGCCATCTTGAAGGCGGTGGCGATCCCCGGCTATCAGGTGCCGTTCGCCGGGCGCGAGATGCCGCTGCCCTACGGCTGGGGCACCGGCGGCATTCAGGTGACCGCCGCGGTGATCGGCGCGGACGACACCCTCAAGGTGATCGACCAGGGCGCCGACGACACCACCAACGCGGTCTCGATCCGCCGCTTCTTCCAGAAGACCGCGGGGGTGGACACCACCACCGAGACCGCGGCGGCGAGCCTGATCCAGACGCGCCACCGCATCCCCGAGGAGCCGCTCACCGAGGCGCAGATCCTCGTCTACCAGGTGCCGATCCCCGAGCCGCTGCGCTGGATGGAGGCGCGCGAGTCCGAAACCCGCAAGATGCACGCCCTCACCGAATACGGGGTGATGCACGTGCGCCTCTACGAGGACATCGCCCACCTCGGCCGCATCGTCAAATCCTACGACTACCCGGTGCGGGTGAACGGCCGCTACATCATGGCCCCTTCGCCGATCCCGAAGTTCGACAACCCGAAGATGGACCACATGCCCGCGTTGCAGCTGTTCGGCGCGGGGCGGGAGAAGCGCATCTACGCGGTGCCGCCCTATACGTCCGTGGTCAGCCTGGATTTCGAGGACCATCCCTTCGAGGTGCAGACCTGGAGCGATGGCTGCGCGCTGTGCGGTGCGACCGACAGCTACCTCGACGAGGTGGTGATCGACGACAAAGGCGGCCGGATGATGGTGTGCTCCGACACCGACTATTGCGAAAAACGCCGCGCCGCCGGGCACCTCGGCCCGATGAGCGCCCCCTATGCGGAAACCGAGGCCGCCCGATGAACGTGCTCGCCGCTTCCTTCGCCCCCGGCCTCGACCCCGATCCGCCGCTGCTTGCGGTGCGCGGCCTGGCCAAGCATTACGGCACGACGCTGGGCTGCCGCGACGTTGCCTTCGACCTCTGGCCCGGCGAGGTGCTGGGCATCGTCGGCGAGTCCGGCTCCGGCAAAACCACGCTGCTCAACTGCCTCTCCGCGCAGATCGAGGCCGACGCGGGGGAAATCCTCTACCGCTGCCGCGACGGCGAGGAAGTGGACTTCCGCACCCTGCCGGAGGCGCGCAAGCGCGCGCTGCTGCGCGGCGAATGGGGCCTGGTCCACCAGAACCCGCGCGACGGCCTGCGTCTGCGGGTTTCCGCCGGGGCCAACATCGGCGAGCGGCTGATGGCGCAGGGCGCGCGGCACTACGGCGGCATCCGCGGCGAGGCGACCGGCTGGCTGACCCGCGTCGAGATCGACGCCGCGCGCACCGACGACCTGCCGCTCCACTTCTCCGGCGGCATGCAGCAGCGCCTGCAAATCGCCCGCACCCTGGTGACGCAGCCGCGCCTGGTGTTCATGGACGAACCCACCGGCGGCCTCGACGTCTCGGTGCAGGCGCGCCTGCTGGACCTCATCCGCGGCCTGGTGGACGAGGTCGGGGCCTCGTGCATCGTCGTCACCCACGACCTGGCGGTGGCGCGCCTGCTCGCCCACCGGCTGATGGTGATGAAGGCGGGCTGCGTGGTGGAACAGGGCCTCACCGACCAGGTGCTCGACGACCCGCACCACCCCTACACCCAGCTTCTGGTCTCCTCGGTCCTTCAGGTATGACGATGACAGTGATGCTCTCGGCCCAGAACCTCGCCAAGACCTACACCCTGCACACCCAGGGCGGCACCCGCATCCCGGTGTTCCGGGGGCTTTCGCTGGAGGTTTCCGCCGGGGAGTGCGTGGTGCTGCACGGCCCCTCGGGCGCGGGCAAGTCCACCCTGCTGCGCGCGATGTACGCCAACATCCTGCCCGACGAGGGCGAGATCCGGGTGCGCCACGCCGGGCGCATGGTGGACATCCTCGCCGCCAATTCCCGCACCGTCTTGCAGGTGCGCCGCCAGACTCTGGGCTACGTCAGCCAGTTCCTCCGCGTCATCCCGCGTGTGCCGACGCTCGACGTGGTCGCCGAGCCCCTGATCCGCCGCGGCGAGGACCGCGCGGCGGCGCGCGAGGCGGCGGCGGCGCTGCTGGCGCGCCTCAACATTCCGCCGCGGCTGTGGAGCCTCGCGCCCGCCACCTTCTCCGGCGGCGAGCAGCAGCGCGTCAACATCGCGCGTGGCCTGATCGCCCCCACCCCCATATTGTTGCTGGACGAACCCACCGCGTCGCTGGACGCCGCCAACCGCGCGGTGGTGACCTCCCTGATTTCCGAGGCCAAGGCCGCGGGCGCCGCCATCGTCGGGATTTTCCACGACGATGAGACCCGCGCCGCCGTGACCGACCGTTTGTTCGACCTTTCCACCGCGAAGGCAGCATGACCAGCATGATCCTCACCAATGCCCGCATCGTCACCGCCGACGCCGTGATCGACGGCACCGTCGAAGTCGAGAACGGCCTGATCCGCAGCATTTCGGAAGGACGCAGCGCCCTGCCCTCCGCCATCGACCTGGAGGGCGACCACCTGCTGCCCGGCCTGGTGGAGATGCACACCGACAACATGGAGAAGAACCTGGAGCCGCGCCCCGGCGTGAAGTGGCCCTCGCCGATGGCGGCGGTGCTGGCCCACGACGCGCAGATCGCCGCGGCGGGCATCACCACGGTGCTGGACGCGATCAGCATCGGCGAGGCCCACAAGCCGGGCCGCGACAGCTTCATCGACGACAGCATCGCGGGCGTCGTCCGCGGCCTGGAGGCGGACGTGCTGCGCGCCGACCACAAGCTGCATCTGCGCTGCGAGGTGGTGGGCGCGACGGTGGTGGACCTGGTGCGGCCGCATATGGACAACCCGCTGGTCAGGGTGATCTCGCTGATGGATCACACCCCGGGCCAGCGCCAGTGGCGGGAGCTCACCCACTGGTTGCAGTACCACAAGGCGGAACACCTGCCGCCGGAGGTGGTGCAGGAGCGCCTGGACACCCTGCGCGCCGCGCGCGAACGCTACGGCGAGACGCACCGCCGCGAGATCGTCGCCCTGGCGCAGCGGCACGGCCTGATCATCGCCACCCACGACGACACCGAACCCTCCCACGTGGACGAGGCGGCGCGCGAGGGCGCGGCGATCTCGGAATTTCCGACGACGCGGGAGGCCGCGGCGCGCGCCCACGAACTCGGCCTCGCCACGGTGATGGGCTCGCCCAACGTGGTGCGCGGCAGCTCGCACTCCGGCAACGTCTCGGCGCGGGAACTCGCCAGGGACGGCCTGCTCGACGGCCTCTCCTCCGACTACGTGCCGGTCAGCCTGCTGCACGCCGCCTTCCTGCTGTGGGAAGACCTCGGCCTCTCCCTGCCGCAGGCGGTCGCCATGGTCTCGGGCAATACCGCGCGGATGATCGGCCTGACCGACCGCGGCAGCATCGCGCCCGGCCTGCGCGCCGACATGGTGCGGGTGAGGCTGCTGCCCCGCCTGCCGGTGGTGCGCCAGGTGTGGCGTACCGGCAAGGCCGTGGCCTGAACACAAAAACTTTGCGAGGGGACTCGGTCCCCTCGCGCACCCCATAACTGATTTTCAGCCGCGAAGCGGCAGGCAACCTCTGCGTTGCAACCGCCTCAGGCTTATGGCGCTTCGCGCGAAAAAACTTATGGGAGGTCCGGAGGGACCGAGTCCCTCCGGAAAGTTTTTTCTTTTAGGAGGCTGCGCATGCCTGCGTTTCCGCGTTACGCCGTCTACTACGCGCCGGAGGAGGACGATCCCCTGTGGGCCTTGGGCAGCGCCTGGCTCGGCCGCGATGCGGCCTCGGGGGCGGCGCTGCCGCAGCCGGAGGTCAACGGCTTTTCCACCGCCGCGCTGGCGGCGCTGACCGGGGACCCGCGGCGGTATGGCCTGCACGCCACGCTGAAGGCGCCGTTCCACCTTGCCGAGGGATGCGGCGAGGCGGATTTTCTCGCCGCGGCGGAGGGCTTCGCCGCGGCGGAAGCGCCGTTCGACCTGCCGGGTCTCGCGGTGGGCCGCCTGGGCAACTTTCTCGCGCTGCTGCCCACCGAACCCTGCCTCGCGCTGCACGAGATGGCGGAGCGCTGCGTACGCGGACTGGATGGCTTCCGCGCGCCGCCCACGGCGGCGGAGCTGGAACGGCGGCGCGCCGAGGCGCTTTCGCCGCGCGAGCGCGACCACCTGCGCGCCTGGGGATACCCCTACGTGCTGGACTCCTACCGCTTCCACATCACGCTTACGGATTCGATCGCCGATGCCGGGTTGCGCGGCGACCTGTTCGATGCGGCGCGCGCCTTTTTCGGCTCCGCATGCGCCCGCGCGGTGCCGGTGCGCGGCATCTGCGTGTTCGCGCAGGCGGCCGCGGGCGCACCGTTTATGTTAATTCAACGCTTAAACTTCAAGGCGTAACTACTTGTCATGGGCGGGATCGTGTTTCTCGCAGAACGCCTCCACCGGCAACCCGCGAAAGTCCGCGAGCGCGGCGGCGAGGGTCTGGTGCGGCCAGTCCCACCAGGCGATGCGCTTGAGAGACTCCTGCACCGGGCCGGAGAAACGGTAGCGCAGGATGCGCCCCGGATTGCCGACGCAGACCGCATAGTCCGGCACATCGCGGGTGACGATGGTCCCCGCGCCCACCACCGCGCCGGTGCCGACGCTGCGCCCCGGCATGATCAGCGCGCCGTGGCCGATCCACACGTCGTGGCCGATGGAAACCGCGTGGGCGCGCCGCCAGGCGAAGAAATCCGCATCGTCCTCCCCCAGGCCATAGGCCGAGGCGCGGTAGGTGAAGTGGTGCTGGGTGGCGCGCGCCATCGGGTGGTTGCCGGGGTTGATGCGGGTGTGCGAGGCGATGGAGACGAACTTGCCGATGGCGGCGTAGACGATCTCCGCATCGCCCGCGACGTAGCTGTAGTCGCCGAAGGTTGTTTCGGCGAGGATGCAGCGCGGCCCGATCTCGGCGTAGGCGCCGAGGGTGCAGCCGCGGACCTCGGCGGTGGGATCGATCGCCGGCGCGGGGCCGAGCTTGGCTTGGGTCATCTCAACACCATCCTGCTGGGGGAAAAACCATGGGCGGACGCCTGATCTACGTGATGGGTCCTTCGGGCGCGGGGAAGGACAGCGTGCTGCGCGCCGCGCGGCAGGCCGCGCCGCCGGAGATGTGGTTCGCGCACCGCTACATCACCCGCCCGGCGGACGACGCCTCGGAGAACCACGTCGCCCTTTCGCCCGCGGAGTTCGCGGCGCGGCGCGATGCGGGCGGCTTCGCGCTGCATTGGCAGAGCCACGGCTGGTCCTACGGCATCGGCATCGAGATCGACGCCTGGATGGCGGCGGGCAGCGACGTGGTGGTCAACGGCTCGCGCGCCGCCTTCGACGCGGCGCACCGGCGCTACCCCGCCCTGCTGCCGGTGCTGGTCACCGCCGCGCCGGAGATTCTGCGCGCCCGGCTCGCCGCGCGCGGCCGCGAGAGCGCCGAGGCGCTGGAGGCGCGGCTGCACCGCAACGCCGGGCTGGCGGTGCGGCACCCCGGCCTCGTCACCATCGCCAACGACGGAACCCTGGAAGACGCGGCGCACCGCTTCCTCTATCTCACGCTGCTCAGGTGAAGAGCTTGCGCAGGCGCTGCGAAGCGAGGTCGAGCAGCGTCACGGTGATCACGATGAGGATCATCACCGCCGCGGTTTCGCTGTAGTTGAAGCCGCGGATATCCTCCCACAGCACCATGCCGATGCCGCCCGCGCCGACCAGGCCGACCACGGTGGCGGAGCGCACGTTGGATTCGAAGCGGTAGAGCGCGAACGAAATCCAGAGAGGCATCACCTGCGGGATGACGCCGAAGATCACCTCCTGCACCGGGTGCGCGCCGGTGGCGCGGATGCCTTCCACCGGGCGCGGGTCCACCGCCTCCACCGCCTCGGAGAACAGCTTGGCGAGAATGCCGGTGGTGTGGACGAACAACGCCATCACGCCCGCGAACGGCCCCAGGCCGACGGCGACGACGAACAGCATGGCGAAGACCATCTCGTTGATCGCGCGGAAGGAGTCCATCAGGCGGCGCACCGGCTGGCAGACCCACCACGGCACGACGTTTTCCGCCGAGAGCACGCCGAAGGGCACCGCCGCGACCACCGCGAGCGCGGTCCCCCACAGGGCGATCTGCAGGGTGACCAGCATTTCCTGGAGGAACAGCCGCCATTGCGAGAAATCCGGCGGGAAGAAGCCCTCGGCGAACACCCGCATGTTGCCCGCATAGTTCAACAGGTCCAGGGGCCGCATCTCGGCCCCCCTCCAGGACCCGAGCAGCGCGGCGCAGAACACCGCCCAGCCCACCGTTTTCAGGAACCGCGCACGGCGGTCCGGCTGCGGCAACGCGATCGCGGATACGGCATATCGGGGGGCGGCGTCTTCCATGGTTCAACCCTTTCCTGCATATGTGCGAACGCCCGGCAGCGGCCTGCTCCGGGCGTTCGCGGCGATTGGGATGCTCAGTCCTTGCGGAATTCCACGGTCTTGGCCAGAGCGTCCAGGGCCTTCAGCTTGGCGTCGAGATCGGCGATCTTCACGGCCTTCTCCTTGGCGTCCATGCCGGGATTGGCCTCGGTCTTCAGCTTGTCGCGGAAGGCCTGCATCTGGCGGATCGGGATGAGCTGCTGGTTGGAGGAGGCGATGAACGGCGCCCAGCCGGAGGACATGTCCGCCAGCACCTTGCGCTCATGCTGCACCTGGGCAAGGTCGCCGGTGCGGCCGTAACGCATGAAGAAGTAGTAGATCTTCTGCTTGGCGTCGGCGTCCAGGTTCTTGCGCCACACGATCGGGTCCGAGGGGATCAGCGGGGAGCGCCAGATCTCCTTGACTTCGCCGGCCTCCTTCGGGTGCACCTTCTTCAGGCGGTCGATCGATTCGGTGTTGTTGGTGGCGACGTCCACCTGCTTGTTGGCGACCGCCATGGCGTTGACTTCATGGCTGGCGTTGCGCACCACCTTGAAGCATTCCTTGGGGTCCACGCCGTTCTGGGCGAAGACGTAGTAGCTCGGCACCAGGAAGCCGGAGGTGGAATTCGGATCGCCGTTGCCGAAGGCGAGGCTCTTGTCGCACTTCAGAACGTCCTTGAGGCTGGAAATCGGGCTGTCCTTGTGCGCCAGCAGCAGCGACCAGTAGCCCGGGTTGCCGGTGACGTCCATGGTCTGGGCGAAGATCTCGCCGCCCGCGCGGTCCACCGCTTCCATCGCGCTCTTGTTGCCGTACCAGGCGATATCGACCTTGTTGAAGCGCATGCCTTCGATGATGCCGGCGTAGTCCGGGGCGAAGAACGCCTTCACCTTCACGCCCAGGGCCTTCTCCATGTCTTTGAGGAAGGGATCGAAGCCGGCCTTCAGGGCCTGCGAGGATTCCGTGGAGATGATGCCGAAATTCAGGACCTGGGGCATCTTGGCCGAGGCGCCGGGAGCTGCCGCAAGCAGCGCAGCCGCGGCGACCGAGGCAACCAGAAAAGTGCGGAACATGATGTGAAGTCTCCTCATTGACGACGATGGCGGGAAAAATTCGAGGCGGTGGTCTGCATGCGGTCAGTCGCCATTACAGCCGACGGCACGCAGGGTCGGATGGGCCGCCGCGGGCCCGGTGGCGGGTTCCGGCGGAGTTCCGGACCCCATGGTCTCGTCCATCAGAAGCTCTTCGCACTGCGCGCCGTAGAGCGCGCACAGGGTGGCGACGTCCAGCGCGTCGCTCGGACCGTCGTAGAGCAGCCGCCCCTGCGCCAGGGCGACGGCGCGGGGGCAATATTTCTTGGCGTAGGCCACCTGATGCAGGGAGACCACCACGGTGGTCCCGTCCTCGCGGTTGATCTCGGCGAGCGACTGCATGACGCGGCGCGCGCTTTCCGGATCGAGCGAGGCGATCGGCTCGTCGGCGAGGATGATCGAGGCCTTCTGCAGCAGGGCGCGGGCGATCGCGCCGCGCTGCTGCTGGCCGCCGGAAAGCGTCGAGGCGCGCTGCATCGCATAGTCCGCCATATCGACGCGGGCGAGCGCCTCCATCGCGGCCATCTTTTCGGCGCGGCTGAAGCGGCCGAGCGAACCGCGCCAGAAGCCGATGCGCCCGAGACCGCCGAGCAGCACGTTCTCGAGCAGCGACAGCCGCCCCACCAGGTTGAACTGCTGGAAGATCACCGCCACGTCGGCGCGCAGGCGGCGCACGTCGTGGGAGAGGCGGCCGTTCACCTGCACCGGGCTGCCGTGGACCGTGACCTCGGAGCTTTTGCCGATCTTGCCGCGGTCGGCGACGAGAAGGCCGCTGACATGGCGGATCAGCGTGGATTTGCCGGAGCCGGAAGCGCCGATCAGCGCCACCATCTCGCCGTGGCCGATGGACAGCGAAATGCCGTCCAGGGCGCGGCGGGAACCGCTGCGCCCTCCCGCTCCCTTGCCGAAGGTCTTGCTGAGATCCGAAACTCGAATGGCCGTCATTGATCCACCCCGCAGTACGCGATGGATCGCACCTTCGGCCAAAAACCGTGGCCTTGTCGTTTTCCCGCAGAAGAAAATTTTATGATAGAAATGTTATGGCGAAACCGCGCTCTTGCGCATATTCGGAAAACCGGAAATTCTCCGGAGGACTTCGCTCTACTCGCGGTATCATGGAGACTTGGTATCGTGAGATGTCTTGGCGTAGTATCCCGCTGGAATACGGATGCCCGCAACAACGACCGGAAACCATGACCAACATCGGCAGCCTCTGCATCGTCTCCCAGGATCGCGAACGCGCGAGGCATATAGGGGCGTTCTTCGAACATGCACGCTACCGCGTCGCCATCCACGCCGATGCGGAAAGCGCCCTTGCCGCGGTGCGCACCTTCCCGCCGGATGTGGTGCTGATCGGCGAAAACGCCGATGCCGGATTCTCCGCCGGGGTTCTCCAGGCGGTGCGCAGCCACGCCGAAACCGCCGACATTCCCGTCGCGCTGGACATGGCGGCCGCGCCCGGCTGGCGCGGCGCGGCGGGCGCGCGCTTCGACGACGTGCTGCCGGTCAACCTCGACGCCGACGCCATGGTCTTCCGGCTGCAGCCGCTGTTCCGCCTCTCCACCATGCTCGCCGAGCTGCGCCTGCGCGGCGACAAGGCCGCGCCGCCCCGCTTCGACGCCGCGCCCGCCGCCTTCGGCACGGTGCGGGCGCTCTACCTGTCGCTCAACCCGCCGCAGACCCTGCCGCAGAACTTCCTGAGCGGCGACGTGCTGTGGGAAACCGCCGCCTCCACCGCGGAGGCGGAAAGCATCATCACCGGCCCCGGTTTCTTCGACGTGGCGATCATCGACGCGCCCGGCGGCATGATCGAGGATATCGTCGCCTTCTGCCGCGACATGCGCGACAATCCGCGCCTGTTCAACCTGCCCTTCCTGGTGCGCATGCCCGAGATCACGCCGGAGGACTGCCGCGATCTCTACCGCTCCGGCGCCAGCCGAGTCCTGCCGGAGGAAGGCGACGACGCCCTGTTGCAGCGCGAGGCGGAGGCCCTGATCCAGTTGCAGACGCGCCGCAACGCGGTGCGCGACGCGCTGCGCCGCACCCTCACCGAGGCGACCGGACATCCCCGCCAGGCGGTCTATACGGAAGCCTTCCTTGTCCCCTATCTTTCTGCCCGGCTTGCCATCGCCGTGGAGCGCGACCGCGCGCTCAGCGTGGTGCACCTGCACCTGCCGGAAGCGCTCTCCCTGCGCGAGGAAGCCGGGGAAGCCGCCTGCCGGATCCTCTCCGAGCAGTTGGGCCGCTGGCTTTCGCGGCTGGTCCGCGTCGAGGACCTGGCGGCGCGGTTGACCGACTCCGACTTCGTCGTGGTGCTGCCCGACACCCTGCCCTCCGAGGCGCAGTTCGTGATGAACCGCATCGCAGGCGTGCTCACCTTCACCGACTTCGCGGTGCCCGAGGTCTACCGCCCGGTGAAGATCTGGCCGCTGGTCGGCGTCGCGGGGATGGAGCCGGGCGACACCGCCGAGGGCATTCTGATGCGTGCCCGCGCCAACCTCAGCTGACCGCGCCGCCGATGCGCATCGCCATCCACTTCGATGCGATCTGCCCCTGGTGCTTCATCGGCGAGCGCCGCCTCGCCCAGGCCCTGGCGCTGCGCCCGGCGCTCAAGCCCGCGATCCTCTGGCGGCCCTATTTCCTCAATCCCGACCTGCCGGATACGGGGGTGGATTTCTCCGTCTACGTGGAACGCAAGTTCGGCGGTGCGCAGCGCGCCAAGCGCCTCCTCGCCTCGCTTGCCGAGATCGGCAACGCCGTCGGCATCCCCTTCGATTTCGGCGCGATCCGCCGCGTGCCGCCGACGCTCGACGCCCATGTCCTGATCCGCCTCGCGCACCGCTTCGGCAGGCAGACCGAGGTGGCCGCCGCGGTGTTTTCCGCCCACTTCACGCAAGGGCTGGACATCGGCGACCGCGCGGAGCTGGCGCGCATCGGCATCGCCGCCGGTCTCGGCGAGACCCGCATCGCCGAGGCCTTCGACGACGCGGCGACGATCGAGGCGCTGCGCGCCGAGGCGGAAAACGCGCAGCGCTCCGGCACCCTGGGGGTGCCGCTGTTCGTCATCGACGATGCGTTCACGATCACCGGCGCGCACGAGGCGGAGGTGCTGGTGCGCCTGCTCGACGTCGCCGCGGCGGGCGAGGAGGCGGCGCTGACGCGGGAGGCCAACTTCACCCCGCCGCTTCGGCGATCTCCACCAGAGAGTCCATGATCCGCCGCGCCCCGGTGAGGCGCAGGGACGCGTCCTCCCACGGACGCATGATCACCAGCTTCTGGTCCGGCTTGATCCTGATCGTCGCGACGTTCTTCGAGATATAGCCGACGAGGCCCACGGGATTGGGGAATTCGCCGTTGCGGAAGGCGATCACCCCGCCCTTCGGCCCGGCGTCGAAACGCTCCACGTTGGCGCGCAGGCACAGGGCCTTGAGCGCCACCACGTCGAGGAGGTTTTCCACTTCCGGCGGCAAGGGGCCGAAGCGGTCGATCATTTCGGCGGCGAGGGCCTCGATCTCGGGGCGCGAGGCGACCGCCGCGATGCGCCGGTAGAGGTTCAAGCGCACGCTCAAGTCCGCGACGTAACCCTCTGGAATCAAAACCGGCATACCGAGGGAAATCTGCGGCGACCAGGCTTCCGCCGTCTCCGCCGCCGCGCCTCCGGCGCGCGCCGCGGCCACCGCCTCCTCCAGCAGGTGCTGGTAGAGCTCGATGCCGACCTCGCGGATGTGGCCCGACTGCTCGTCGCCGAGAAGGTTGCCCGCGCCGCGGATGTCGAGGTCGTGGCTGGCCAGGGTGAAGCCCGCGCCGAGGCTGTCGAGGGAGTGCATGACGTTGAGGCGCTTCATCGCCGCCTTGCCCACCGCGCGGTCGTGCGGCAGCGTGAGATAGGCGTAGCTGCGCGCCTTGCCGCGCCCGACGCGGCCGCGCAGCTGGTAGAGCTGCGACAGGCCGAAGAGGTCGGCGCGGTGGATGACGATGGTGTTGACGTTGGGCAGGTCGAGGCCGCTCTCGATGATATTGGTGGAGACCAGTACGTCGAACCCGCCGTCGGAGAACGACGTCATCACGTCCTCCAGGGACTTGGCCGCCATCTGGCCGTGCGCCACCGCGACGCGGATGTCCGGCACCATGCGGTGCAGGCGGGTGAGCACCAGGTCGATATCCTTGATCCGCGGGCAGACGTAGAAGGTCTGCCCGCCCCTGAAGCGCTCGCGCAAAATCGCCTCGCGCACGATCACCGGGTCGAACGGCAGGACGAAGGTGCGCACCGCCAGGCGGTCCACCGGCGGCGTGGCGATGAGGCTCAGTTCCTTCACCCCGGAGAGCGCCATCTGCAAGGTGCGCGGGATCGGCGTGGCGGTCAGGGTGAGGACGTGCACGTCGGCCTTGAGCTGCTTCAGCCGTTCCTTGTGGGCGACGCCGAAGTGCTGCTCCTCGTCCACGACGAGCAGGCCGAGGCGGGCGAAGGAAAGCGACTTCGCCAGCACCGCATGGGTGCCGACGACGATGTCCACGGTGCCGTCGGCCAGCCCGGCGCGCACCCGCGCCGAATCCTTGGCCGAGACCAGGCGGGAGAGCGTTTCCACCTTCAGCGGCAGCCCGGCGAAGCGTTCGCGGAAATTGCGGTAGTGCTGGCGGGCCAGAAGCGTCGTCGGCACCACCACCGCCACCTGCACCCCGGCATAGGCGGCGACGAAAGCGGCGCGCAGCGCCACCTCGGTCTTGCCGAAGCCGACGTCGCCGCACACCAGGCGGTCCATCGCCCGCCCGGTTCCCAGGTCCTCCAGCACCTCCTCGATCGCCTTGAGCTGGTCCTCGGTCTCGGTATAGGGGAAGCGGGCGCAGAATTCGTCGTAGAGCCCTTCCGGCGCGGCGAAGCTTTCGGCGGTGCGCACCTGCCGCGCCGCCGCGGTGCGGATCAATTGTTCCGCCATCTCGCGGATGCGCGCCTTGAGGCGCGCCTTGCGCGCCTGCCACGCCGGGCTGCCGAGGCGGTCGAGCGCCGCGCCCGCATCCTCCGAGCCGTAGCGGGAGAGCACGTCGATGTTCTCCACCGGCACGAACAGCTTGTCGCCGTCGGCATAGAGCAGGCGCAGGCAGTCGTGCGGCGCGCCGCCCGCGGTCACCGTCTCCAGCCCTTCGTAGCGGCCGATGCCGTGCTCCGCGTGCACCACCAGGTCGCCCTCGGCGAGCGACGAGGCGTCGGCGATGAAGTTTTCCGCCTTGCGCGCCTTCTTGCGGCGCGGCTGCGCCAGGCGATCGCCGAGGATGTCCTGCTCCGAGATCACGCAGAGCCCCGGCGCGCGGAAGCCGCGTTCCAGCGGCACTACGGCAAGCACCAGGGCGTCCGCGGGCGCGGCCTCGGCCTCCGCCCAGGTTTCGGCGGCGGCCACCGGCGCGATCGCGTGGTCGCGCAGCATCGCCGCGAGGCGGTCGCGCGAGCCCAGGGTGAGGGTGGAGATCATCACCCGCCTGCCCTCGCCCCGCTGTTCCGCGGCGTAGGCGGCGATTTCCGGGAACACCGCGTCGAAGCCCCGCGCCCGGGCCTCGGCGAACAGGCGGCCCGGCAGGGAGTCCGCCGCTTCCGCCGCGCCGCCGTCCTCGGGCGGGGCGTCCAACTCGGTGAGGGTGAGCGCGGCGCGGGCGGCAAGCAGGCGCTTCCACTCCGCCTCGTCCACGAACAGGCGCGGCGGCGGCACCGCGCGGTAGGGCGCGCCGCCGTCCTTGAAGCCGGTCTCGGCGGCGGTCTTGCGCGCCGCGTAGTATTCGTCGATCTGCTCCCACGCGGCTTCGAGGCTTTCCGGCAGGGCCGCGTCGAAGGCCACCACCGCCTCCGGCGCATAGGCGAACAGGGTGTCCAGCCCGTCCTCGAAGAACAGCGGCAGCCAGTGTTCCATGCCGGGGAAGCGGCGGCCCGCGGACACCGCCTCGTAGAGCGGATCGTCGGCGACCGCGCCGAAGAGTTCGCGGTAGCCGCTGCGGAAGGCGGCGATCGCCGCCGCATCGAGGCGGATTTCGCTCACCGGGCGCAGCGCCAGGGCGGCAAGCCCGCCGCTGGTGCGCTGCGTCACCGGGTCGAAAGAGCGCAGGGTCTCCAGGGTGTCGCCGAAGAAGTCGAGGCGCACCGGCTCCGCCGCGCCGGAGGGGAAGATATCGACGATGCCGCCGCGCACCGCGTATTCGCCCGGCTCCATCACCTGGTCGGCGCGTCCGTAGCCGTTGCGGTCGAGGAAGGAAATCAGCGCCGCGGGGTCGAGGCCGCCGCCCGCCGCGAGGTCGAGGCGCACGCCGGCCATGCGCTCGCGTCCGGGCACCCGCTGCACCGCGGCGCGCGCCGTGGCGAGGATCAGGCGGCCCGGGCGCGGCCCTTCGTCGGCGAGGCGCGACAGCGTGGCGAGCCGCCGCCCGACGATCTCCGCATGCGGCGAGGCGCGGTCGTAGGGCACGGTGTCCCAGGCGGGGAATTCGAGAATCTCGATGTCCGGAGCGAAGAAGGCCACCGCCTCCGCCAGGCGCGCCAGGTGCACGTCGTCCGCCGCGACATAGAGCACCCCGCCCGCCGCCTCGCGGCTCAACCGGCCGAGCAGGCAGGCGTCGAAGCCCGCCGCGACGCCGGTAAGGGTGCGGCGCCCGCGGGGTGGGAGGTCTTTAAGAAACGAGGTCAACGCAGCGTCTTAACGTAATCGAATTCCATGAGTTCCCGCATGACTGCGGTGTCCATCTCGGCAGGGACCGCGGCCTTGTAGCACAGCCAGTCGAGAAGATCGCTGTCCGGCACGTCGAGAATCGCCTCGTACTGGCGCAACTGTTCCGCGCCGAAACCGGCAACCTTCGCCTCCGCGAAAGCGCCGATCACCAGGTCGAGTTCCTTCATGCCGCGGTAGGCGGAGCGGAACATCAGGCGCTTGCGGCGGATTTCCAGGGGATCGCTAGGAGTCATCGGCTTGAGTCCTTCGGTTTTCGGGAACGCCCCGCCTGTCGTCGGGACCGAGGATAGGATATATAGGGATTGGATTTTTTTGTCATCCTCGGTCATCCGCATGCGCCCGCCGATTCTCTATCCGCTGTTCGCGCCCCTGACCTCGCTGCCCGGTGTGGGGCCGCGCATCGCGCCGCTGATCGCCCGCGCCGTGGACGGCGACAAGGTGGTGGACCTGCTGTGGCATCTGCCGCAGGGCTGCATCGACCGCACCGCGCGCCCGGCGGTGATGGAGACCACGGACGGGCTGACCGCGACGCTGACGGTGCGGGTGCTGCGCCACGAGGCCGCGCCGCCGAAGAGCCGCAGCCCCTACCGCGTGGTCTGCGCCGACGACAGCGGCGAGATCGCCCTGGTGTTCTTCCACGCGCGGGAGGACTACCTGCGGAGCGCCCTGCCCGAGGGCGCGACGCGGCTGGTCAGCGGGCGCGTGGAATGGTTCCGCGGCGCGCCGCAGATCAGCCACCCGGACTACATCGCGCCGCCGGACAAGGCGGACGAAATTCCGGCGGTGGAGGCGGTCTACGGCCTCACCGGCGGGCTGACCCAGAGGGTTCTCGGCAAGGCCGCGCGCAATGCGCTGGCGCGCCTGCCGGAGCTGGCGGAGTGGAACGACCCGCACCTGCTGCGCCGCGAGGGCTGGCCCGCCTGGGGCGCGGCTTTGGCGGACGTGCACGCCTGCGCCACGCCGGAGGCGCTGTCGCCGCAACACCCGGCGCGCCGCCGCCTCGCCTTCGACGAACTGCTCGCCGCGCAATTGGCGCTCTCGGTGGTGCGGGCCAAGGCGCGCGCCCGCCCCGGCCTGGCGCTGCCCGGCACCGGCGCGCTCGCGGCGCGTATCCGGACCGCCCTGCCCTTCACCCTCACCGCGGCGCAGGAAAGCGCGCTGGCGGAAATCCACGCCGACATGGCGCAACCCACCCGCATGCTGCGCCTGTTGCAGGGCGACGTCGGCAGCGGCAAGACCGTGGTCGCGCTGCTGGCGATGGCGCGCGCCGTGGAATCCGGCGCGCAGGCCGCCTTCATGGCGCCCACCGACCTGCTGGCGCGGCAGCACTTCGCCACCATCGCGCCGCTCGCCGAAGCCGCCGGGATGTCCGCGGTGCTGCTCACCGGCCGCGACAAGGGCGCGGAGCGCGCCGCGGCGCTCGCCGCGCTGGCCGAGGGCCGCGCCCAGATCGCCGTGGGCACCCATGCGCTGTTCCAGGACGACGTGGCGTTCCGCCGCCTCGGTCTGGCGGTGATCGACGAACAGCACCGTTTCGGCGTGCGGCAGCGCCTCATGCTCTCCGACAAGGGGCGCGACACCGACCTGCTGGTGATGACCGCGACGCCGATCCCGCGCACCCTGATGCTCGCCGCCTACGGCGACATGGATTCCTCGCGCATCGCCGAGCGCCCGCCCGGCCGCCTGCCGATCGACACCCGGCTGGTGGCGCTCTCCCGCTTGGCGGAGGTGGTGGAGGGGGTGCGCCGCGCCGTCGCCGCGGGGCGGCAGGTCTATTGGGTATGCCCGCTGGTGGAAGGCGACGAGGAAACCCCGCTGACCTCGGTGGAGGAACGCGCCGCCGCCCTCGCCCAAGTGCTGGGCAAGGACGCGGTGGGCCTGGCGCACGGGCGGATGAAGGGGCCGGAGCGCGACGCCGCGATGCAGGACTTCCTCGCCGGCAGGACGCGGGTTCTCGTCGCCACCACGGTGATCGAGGTGGGGGTGGACGTGGCCGACGCCAGCGTCATCGTCGTCGAGCATGCGGAGCGCTTCGGCCTGGCGCAGCTGCACCAGTTGCGCGGCCGCGTCGGCCGCGGCAGCGCCGCTTCGAGTTGCCTGCTGCTCTACGGCAACCTCACCGAGACCGCGCAGGAGCGCCTGACCACCCTGCGCGCCACCGACGACGGCTTCGCCATCGCCGAGGCGGACCTGCGCCTGCGCGGCGCGGGCGAACTGCTGGGCACGCGGCAGAGCGGGCTGCCGGAGTTCCGCCTCGCCGACCTTGCGGCGCACGCCGACCTGCTCGCCATCGCGCGGGCGGATGCGGAGCGCATCCTGGCGATGGACCCCGAACTGGCGGGCGCGCGCGGCGCGGCGCTCAGGTGCCTTTTGTATCTGTTTTCGCGGGATTCTGTCGTGGCGACGCTGCGCTCCGGCTGACCGGACCCTTGATCCGGTGCGGGTCCTTCTTCGCGCGGTCGGGCGGCGTGACGATGCCGCCGGAGATCACCATCTTGATCCCCTCCTCCACCGTCATCTCGAGGATCACCAGGTCGCTGCGCGGCACGAACAGCAGAAAGCCCGAGGTCGGGTTGGGCGTGGTCGGCAGAAAGACGTTGAGAACCTCGTTCTCGGTGAGGCGCTGCACCTCGCCCTCGGTGACGCCGCTGATGAAGCCCAAGGCCCAGATGCCGCGCCGCGGATATTCCACCAGCACGCACTGGCGGAACGCCGAGGACTGGTTGGACAGCACCGCCTCGAACAGCTGCTTGAGCGCGCCGTAGATGCTGCTGATCACCGGCATGCGGTTGAGGATGCCCTCCCACCAGCGCAGCATCAGCCGCCCGATCAGCCCGGCGGTGAGCGCGCCCACCAGGGTGAGGAAGGCGAGCAGCACCAGCACGCCGAAGCCGGGGATGTCGATGCCGGGGCGGTAGCGCGGCGGCAGCAGCGAGCCGACCTGGGAATCCACCACCGAGATGAACAGCCAGGCGAGATAGAGGGTCAGCGCCGCGGGCGCGGTGACGAGCAGCCCGGCGAAGAAATAGCCGCGCAGGCGCGCGAACACGGTGGTTCTCGGCTTGACCTTGCCGCGCAGGGGCTTCTTGCCGGGGGATTTCGCTCCGGCGGGCGGCGGGGATGACATGCGCGGGGTTCCTTGCCGGGGTCAGATGTCTTGTTTGGACATATCGCGGAGATTGCGCACCAGCATGTTGAGGAGGCCGCGGATGAACGGGTCGAGCTTGTGCAGGCGCTCCTCGAACATCATGCGGTTGATCACCACCAGGGTGCAGGCCTCCACCGTGCGGGCGTTGGCCATGCGCGGCTGGTCGTCGATCAGCGCCATCTCGCCGAAGATGCCGCCCTCGGTGATCAGGCCGAGGCGGCGTTCCGAACCGTCGGCGAGGCCCTTGTAGATCTCGACGACCCCGCTCTGCACCAGATAGGCGAAGTCGCCATCCTGCCCCTCGCGGAAGAGAATCGTCTCGGAAGCCACGACCTTGCGATCCATGATACGCTTTTCGGCCATCGCGGTTGCTTTCGGCAGTTGCGGTTGAGGGTTTTCGACCAGGCGCAGCCCATTGGGGCCGCTTACCCAAATGGGGATGATACGCAGAATGGGAAAGGCTGAACAGATGCGTGATCGCCGATTCCGCGAAAAGACGGTGCCCTGCGTCAGCGGCCTGTTCGTTCGGCGCGGCCAGGTGCTGCTGACCCGCCGCGGGCATGCGCCGCGGCAAGGCGAATGGTCGCTGCCCGGCGGACGCATCGCGGCGGGGGAGACGCCCTTGCGCGCGCTCGTCCGCGAAATGGCCGAGGAGACCGGCCTTGCGCCGCTCGCCGTGTTGCCGTTCGCCCACGTCACGGTGCGCCACCGCGGCGGCCCGGCCTATCGCATTCTCTGCTTCCGGGTGTTCTCGTGGCATGGCCGGGCGCGGGCGGGCGACGACGCCACGGCATGCCTCTGGACGCCGCTCGCGCGCCTGCCCGGCGTGCTGAAGCGGCTACAGACGCGGCGCGTCATCGCCGCGGGGGCGAAGCTCGCCATCACCGCGCGGGGACGGCCTCGTCGATACGAATGAGCAGGCCGCCGGAATCCTCCGGCGCGGCGTCGAGGGCCGCCGACCAATCGGGGGCGGCGACGCCGGAAAGGTCGAGAGCGTCGCGGGGACCCGCGTCCGCCCGCGGCGGCGGCGCGCCGCGCAGCAGGAAAAGCTCGTTGCCGCGCCCGGGCGCAGGAAGATGCACGCCGCGGTCGAAGTCCACGACGTCCTCCGGAGGGATCGGGGGTGTCTTGCCCGGCATGGCCGAATCCTCCCAGCCCCGCCTCCGCCGCGCAGAGTCGTTGCGAAGATGGGCGCGCTTCCAAGTATAGACGATCATACCTAAGGATCAATCCAAACTCGCGCGCGTCTCTCTCGAAAATTGCCGAAATTCCGCAAAAACCCAAGGAGATGTGGCGGAATTGACGGTTCCGCTGCGGCGTATCGAAAGTATGATGGCGGCGCCCCGACAAAGCGCGTTGCATCGTGGCGCTCGATGGGTAGTATGGCGTCCCGGACAGACAGGGGGACACCGCATGTTGTTGTTGGGACGCATTCTCTTCGTCGGCGGCTTTCTCGGCCTCGCCGTACAGATCCTCGACTCTTGGCTCGGCCTTTTCGGCCTGCCGATCGACAAGGCGCACCTTCCCATCGCGCTGGCCTGGTGGGCGTGCTTCGGCGGCGCTGCCGCGCTCGGCGTCTGGCTGATGAAGAAGCACGGCGGCTGAGGCCGCCGCGCAAGGCCCTCAGGCCTTGGTGAAGGCGTTGAAGGTGATCAGCGTGAAGGTGCCGGAAACGCCGGGAATGGTCTGGACGCGTTCGGTGACGAAACGCCCGATGTCCACCCCCTCCTCCACATAGAACTTCGCCAGCAGGTCGTACTCGCCCGAGGTGGAATACACCTCGGAGGTCTCGGCGACGTCCTCGACGAGGCCGGAGGCCACCTCGTACGCCTTGCCCAGATCGCACTTCAGTTGAACGAACACCGCCTGCATCAGTTTCCTCCGAGATTGGTTCCTTGGCCCGCGCCGAACGCCGCGATGCGGTAGCCGGCCTGCGCGCAGTCCTCGGCGAACGCCGCCGAGGCGAAGTAAGCGTATTCCGCGGCCCGCGCCGCGGCAAGGGTGGAGCGCGCCCGCAGCGCCGCATCGTCGCGCCCCGGGTGGCAGAAGATCAGGGGATGCGCCGGGTGCGTCCCCGCATCGTTGAGGAATTTCTTGAAGAGATCGCGGTAAGGCACGGAAATCCCCAGGTCGTATGCGCCGCGGAAACCGCGGTTGCGGGCGATCCCCGCGGCATCCGCCAGGCGCGCATGCCGCGCCCCGAGCACCGCCAGCACCGCCGACTTGAACGGCGTCACGCCGCGCCGCAGCACCGCGGCGAGCGGTTCTGCGGTGCTGCGCGTCCACGCGGACGCGCCGTAGCGCCGCAGCATCTCGGCGATCAGCGCCTCGCGCACCACCGGAAAGACGTGGACGTGCTGATGCCCATCGACGAAGGCGGGCGCACCGCCGAAGGCATCCTCGAAGGCGTCGAGCTGGGCGCGGATCTCCGCCGCCACCTCCGCCGCATCCAGCCGCCGCAGGTGCGCCGCGCGCAACAGCGCCGAGAGCCCGGGCAGCGCGCCGCCCGGCGCAAGCCGCGGCAGCGGCGCGAGCGAATCGTGGTCGGTGAGCGTCAGGTGCAGGCCGACGTCCGCCGCGCCCGCCGCCGCGGCGCGCAGCCCCGCCGCGCGCTGCCGCCATTCCGCAAAGCCGGTCATCGCGCTCACCGCGCTCAGGCGGCGTTTTTCCAGCAGGTCTTCGATGGCGTCGCAGACCCCCGGCGAGATGCCGAAATCGTCGGCGCAGAGAACCATGCGCCGCTCTTCGTCGCCATTTGCATCCGCCGGTTTTTCGATTACCATGCCCCACCTTTGTTCGGAGTTTTTCTTCGATGCGCCAAGCGCAGCCGACACCGCAATCCGAAACCCTTCCGCCGCGGCAGCCCGCCCTGCTCTCGGTGGTCGTGCCCTGCTACAACGAATCCGACGGCCTGCGCGCCCTCCTGGCGGCGCTGACGCCGGTGCTGGAGCCGCTCGCGCCGCGCCACGAGATCATCCTGGTGGATGACGGCAGCCGCGACAATACCTTCGATATCGCGCAAGAACTGAGCCGTTCCGACCCGCGAGTCAAGGCGTTGCGCTTCGCCCGCAACTTCGGCAAGGAGGCGGCGATGGCCGCCGGGCTCGCCCACGCCCAGGGCGACGCCGTGGTGCTGATGGACGCCGACCTGCAGCACCCGCCCGCGCTGATCCCCGAGATGGTGGCGTGCTGGACCGCGGGCACCGACATGGTGATCGCGGTGCGCCGCCGCCGCGATACCGATTCCTGGCTGCGGCGGCTGGTCAGCCGCGCCTTCTACCACCTGTTCGACGCCGTCTCCGAGGTGCGCATTCCGCCGGGCGCGGGCGATTTCCGCCTGTTCGACCGCAAGGTGGCGCAGGCGATCGTTTCCCTGCCGGAGCGCAACCGCTTCATGAAGGGGATCACCAGCTGGGTCGGCTTCCGCCAGGAGTGCCTGCCCTTCGACGTGGCCGACCGCGCCAGCGGCCGCTCCTCGTGGAGCCTGCTCAAGCTGCTGCGCTACGCCTGGGACGGCATCACCTCGTTCTCCACCCTGCCGCTGCGCGTGTGGTCGGTGCTCGGCGTGACCATCGCCGGACTCTCCGCCCTCTACGGCCTGTGGCTGGTGATTTCCACCACCGTGTTCGGCATCGACGTGCCCGGATACGCGTCACTGATGGTTTCCACCCTGTTCCTCGGCGGCGTGCAGTTGATCTCTCTCGGCGTGCTCGGCGAATACGTCGGGCGGATTTTCCTGGAAGTGAAGATGCGGCCGATGTATCTGGTCGCCGACAGCGTCGGCTTCGACGATGCCGATGCCTCCGGAACCGGGAGAAAACGCCGGTGAGTTCCCTCTTCGCCCGCCTGCGGGCCAAACCCGGACGCACCGCCAGCCTGGCGGTGTTCGCCGTCATGGGCATCCTGCTGCTCGCCACCTTCCACCGCTACGGCATCTCCAACGACGAGGAAGTGCAGCAGACCTACGGCGAGCTTTTGATCCGCTACTACGCCAGCGGATTCGCCGACGACAACGCCTTCCACTACCGCAACCTCTACCTCTACGGCGGCCTCTTCGACCTCATCGCCGCGGGCATCGGCCCGCACCTGCCGATGGCCACCTACGAGTGGCGCCACCTGCTCACCGCGGTCTTCGGCATGCTCGGCATGTGGGGCACCTGGCGGCTCGCCCGCCTGCTCTCTTCCGACGGCTGGGCCTGCGTCGCGGTGCTGCTGCTCGCCGCCACCGGCGCCTGGTGGGGCACCCTGTGCAACCACACCAAGGACGTCTCCTTCGCCGGCGCGATGATCTGGGTCACCTATTACGCCGCGCGCATCGCGCCGCACCTGCCGCGGCCGCGGCCGCGCCACGTGATCGGCCTCGGCGCGGCCATGGGCTGCGCGCTGGGCCTGCGCATCGTCGCGGTCTACGCCGGGCTGGAAATCGCCATTCTCCTCATCGTCGCGGCAATGGACACGCGGGAGGGCTTCCGCGGCTTCGCCAGGGGCCTCGGCTCCTCGATCCTCCACCTTTTGCCCGCGGGCGCGGTGGGGCTTGCGATCATGGCGGTCTCCTGGCCGTGGTCGGTGCTCGCCCCCGGCAACATCCTCGTCGCCATCGACACCTTCCGCCGCTTCCCGATCAATCTGTGGACGCGCCTGGGCGGCGTGGCGATCAAGGCCGCCGACGTGCCGCGCTGGTACCTGCCCACCTATGTGGCGATCCGCCTGCCGGAACTCGCCCTCCTCGGGCTCGCCTGCGGCAGCGCGTGCTCGCTGCTCGACACCTTCCGCCGCCGCTTCGAGCGCCTGCACGCGCTGCGCCTGCTGCCGGTGCTGCTGGCGGTGGCGGTGCCGATGGGCCACGCGGTGTTCTCCGACCCGGTGCTCTACAACGGCCTGCGCCACTACATGTTCCTGCTGCCGCCGCTTGCGGTGCTGGCGACGCTGGGCCTGCGCGCCGCCTATCACTGCATCGTGCGCCGCCTCGGATTGAGGATGGGACGTGCCTTCCTCGCCGTCTGCGCCGCCCTGTGGATGGTGCACGCGGGCACCCTGGTGCGCCTGCATCCCTATGAGTCGGTGGCCTACAACAGCTTGGCCGGCGGGGTTTCCGGCGCGGCGGGGCGTTACGAATTCGACTACTGGGGCAATTCCATCCGCGAGGCCACGAACCGCCTGACCCGAATGGTCGCGGCGGAAGAAGCCTCCGGCAAGCAGGACCGCCGCTTCGGCCCGCCCTACCGCGTCGCGGTGTGCGCCGAGCAGATCCAGGCCGACGAATACCTGCCCGCGAAGTTCAGGATGACCACCAACTGGCTCACCGCCGACTTCTTCATCTCGCAGATCCAGGACGGTTGCGAGAACGATATGGACGGCAAGGTGGTGATCGACATCAAGCGGCTGGGCACCACCATCGGCGTGGTCAAGGACCGCCGCGCCATCACCCGCGCGGAACGAGGCGAAAATTGATCGACTGGCAGATGCAGGCGCGGCGTTTCCTGAGGTTCGCGGCGGTCGGAGTGGTCGGCACCGGCGCGCATTACGCCACGCTCACCGCGCTGGTGGAGCTGCGCGGCATGGACCCGGTGCTCGGTTCGGTGCTGGGATTCCTGGTGGGCGCGCTGGTCAATTATGCGCTCAACTACCGCCTCACCTTCCACAGCACCAAGCGCCACCGCGAGGCCGCCGGCAAATTCCTGGCGGTCGCGGGGAGCGGATTCCTGCTCAATGCGCTGCTGATGGCCCTCCTGGTCAAGGAGGCGGGCGTACCCTATCTGCTCGCCCAGATCGCGGTCACCGGCATGCTGCTGTTCTGGCATTACGCCCTGAACGCGATCTGGACCTTCCGCTGACCCTTATCGGATCGTGGTGTCGCGGACGAGGCGGGTGTCGCGGCCCTGGAGAATCAGCACCCGTTCGCCGACGCCGAGCTGCTGCTCGTTGCTCTGCACGATGGCGACGGTCGAGCCGTTGTCCATCTGCACGATGAACTCGATGGCCGAACCCTCGGTGACGGCGCTTTCCGTCGCCGCGCCCGCGACGCCGCCGAGCAGCGCGCCGCCGATCGCGCCCAGCGCGTTGGCCCGGCCGCCGCCGCCGAGATACGACCCGGCGACGCCGCCCGCCACCGCGCCCGCGCCGATGCCGACGCCGCTCTGCTCACCGCCGGTCTGCACAACGCGCATGGAGAGAATCCGCCCCTTCTGGACGGAGGAGGTCTGCATCATCTGGCCGCGCTGATAGGAGCTGGCCGAAGGACCGGTCTGGCAGCCCGCCACGGCCAAGGCCGCCAGCACCAGAGGAATGTAACGGAGACGCATGGTCGCAAACCCTGTTCAGATATAACCAAGGCTATGATTTTCGGTGCGCATCGGGGTTTCCGCAAGCCCCCGGCGCGTCAAGAAAGCGAAAAATCCCCCGCCGCCCACGGGCTTGACATGCGGAGGCATGGCGGCCAAATCGGAACGGCATCGGCATAAGGCGGCAGTATCTTGAATATCCTGGTGATCCTCAATTCCAAGAGCGCACCCGCCGGGCTGATGGCGGAACGCATCGCGGCGCGCGGCTGGACCATGACGCTGACGGACCCGCACCGGGGCGACCCCCTGCCCGGCCCCACGGCGGCGGATGGTTTGGTGGCGCTCGGCGGCCCGCAGGATGCCTGGGACGACGCCAAGAACCCGGCCTTTTCCGCAATCATCGCCGCCATCCGCGGCTTCATCGGCGCGGAAAAGCCGGTGCTCGGCCTCTGCCTCGGCGGCCAGCTGCTCGCCCGCGCCCTCGGCGCACGGGTGCGGCGCATGGAAACCGGCTTCGAACGCGGGCTGATCGCCATGGCCGCGCCGCCCGGCGCCCCCGCCTCGATCGTCCCCGCCGGGCCGCTGCTCCTCACCTCCTGGCACCGCGACAGCTTCGATCTGCCCGCAGGCGCGGAATTGCTGCTTTCCAGCAATGCCTGCGCGCACCAGGCGTTCCGCGTGGGGCCGCGCGTCTACGGCTTCCAGTGCCACGTCGAGGCGACGCCGCAAACCCTCCTCGACTGGGTGAAAACCGGCTCCGGCAAACCATCCCCGGAGGAAGCCGCGGCGATCGAAGCCGCCGTGCACAAGGATTTCCCCAAGGCCCAGGCCACCGGCGCCGCAATCCTCGACGCCTGGCTCGACCTCTCCGCCGCTGCGGGGTAAAAGCAAAAACCTTGCGAGGGGACTCGGTCCCCTCGCGCACCCCATAACTTTGGTTTTTGCGCGTAGCGCCATAAACTTGTATGGCTGCAACGTGGATATTGCCTGCCGCTTCGCGGCAAAAAAGTAAGGGAGGTTTGGAGGGCCCAAGGCCCTCCAAGCGGGGCGCGGGGCGGCAGCCCCGCCAGCATTTCTGGAGGCGGAGATGTGCACGCGGTACCGGGTCGGAGCGAGCGGGAAGAAGCTGGCGGAGCGGTATGGCGCGGTGGAGGCGGCGTGCGATGCGCCCGGCGTGGAGGCGTTCCCCAAGCGGCGGGGCTGGGCGGTGTGCGCGGTGAAGGGCGAGTTGCGTCTGGGGACGATGGGCTGGGGATTTCCGCCGCCGCCGAACGGCCGCGCGCCGGTGGTCAACGTGCGCAATCTTGCCTCCCCCTTCTGGCGCGACGCGCTGGCGCGCCCGGCGCAGCGCTGCCTGGTGCCGGTGACGGAATTCTGCGAATGGGAGGGCGAGGCGGGCCGCAAGCGCGACCGCTGGTTCTCCGTGCCGTCGCTGGAGATTTTCAGTTTCGCGGGAATCTGGCGGCAGACCGCGGCGGGGCCGGTCTACGCCTTTCTCACCTGCGCGCCGAATGCGCTGGTCGCGCCGGTCCACCCCAAGGCGATGCCGGTGATCCTCCACCCGGAGGACGAGGCGCGCTGGCTCAGCGGCAACATCGCCGAGGTCCTCCCCCTCGCCGCGCCCTTCCCATCGCAGTTGATGGCGCTGGCGGAGTGAACGGAAATGCGTTGCCACCTGTGCGCCCGCTCCATGCGGCGGGTGCAAGTGCGGTTACTTCACTTCAGCCCGGCGACCTTTCGGAGATCGGCATTGATGCGGCTCTGCCAGCCCGGGCCGCCCGCACGGAAATGCTCCAGCACGTCTGCGTCGAGGCGCAGCGTCACCTGTCGCTTCGGGGATTCTGCCTTCGGACGACCGCGCAGCTTGTGGGCGAGTTCGGGGAAAGCCTCGGCGAACGGCTTGGCGTTCTTGAAGTCGGCCTCGGTCCATTCCGGGTTGTCGGAAACGGCAGTCATGTCGGCGTCGGTATATCCCTTACGCGTGGTGGGCATCGAACAGCCTCCTTTCGGTCTTGCTCGCGGGCCGCATGCTGATGACGGCGATGCCCTCGGTTCCGAGCGTGGCGAACACCACGGCAGTAGTGCCGTCCTCGAACCGCCCCTCTTTCGCAGGCACCACGAGCGCATTCAGGAAGAACACCCCGTCCTCCAGATCGGCGAAGTCCATCCCGTGCTTATCGAGATTGGCAAGGCGCTTCGGAGGGTCGTAGGTGATGTTCATGTGAATTAATGTAGCTACATTGATGCTGTGCGTCAAGATTTTCCGTAGCTACAAATAAACCCCATCCCCGCCGTGGGGACAGTGGTTAGAGGTGGAAGATTCCCACTTCTAACCTGACTGCCGGGCAGCATTGACGGAATTCTGCGAGTGGGAGGGCGAGGCGCGCTGGCTCAGCGGCGACCTCGCCGAAATCCTCCCCCTCGCCGCCCCCTTTCCCTCGCAACTGATGGCGCTGGCGGAGTGAACGAAAAAGGGGTTGAGCCTGTCGGCGCAACCCCTTGAATTCTATGGTGAGCGCGGCGGGACTCGAACCCACGACCCGCTGATTAAAAGTCAGCTGCTCTACCGACTGAGCTACGCGCTCGCACGTTTCCGCCGGAAACCGGGGAAGGCGGACCATAATCGGCGCCGCCCCCCGCGGTCAAGCCGCAATTCCGCGAGCCCTTATTTCAGGCCCTTCATCCGTTCGGCGTCGGCCATCACCTTGACCGAGACGATCTTGGTGGGCTCGCGCACCTGGCCGTTGTTGGACTCGGAGCCCTTCTTGATCTGGTCCACCACGTCCATGCCTTCGGCCACCTCGCCCCAGACGGTGTATTTGCCGTCGAGGAACGGCGCGGGCGCGAAGCAGATGAAGAACTGGCTGTCGGCGCTGTCGGGGCTGGCGGCGCGCGCCATCGAGGCGGTGCCGCGCACGTGTTTGGCCTTGGAGAATTCCGCCTTCAGCTTCTTGCCGGAACCGCCGGAGCCGGTGCCCGTGGGGTCGCCGCCCTGGGCCATGAAGCCGGGGATGACGCGGTGGAACGGCGTGCCGTCGTAGAAGCCCTCGCGCGCCAGCTCCTTGATCCGCGCCACATGGTTGGGCGCGAGGTCGGGGCGCATGGCGATCACCACCTTGCCCGCGGGCAGTTCCATGATCAGGGTGTTCTCGGGGTCCAACGGCGCGGCTTCGGCGGTGTTCTCGCTCACCAGGCATCCTCCCATAACTATCATCGCGGCGGCGGCCGGCCCCAGCGCCCAGCGCGCCAGGGACCGCCCATAGGTTTGCATCGTGCGTATCATCGTGCCTCTTTCCGGAACTGTTCCAGCAACTGCTTTTGCACCCGCGACGGCACGAACTGACCG
This sequence comes from Oleispirillum naphthae, assembly GCA_027864655.1. Lineage (GTDB taxonomy): Bacteria > Pseudomonadota > Alphaproteobacteria > Rhodospirillales > Rhodospirillaceae > Oleispirillum > Oleispirillum naphthae. The sequence continues at coordinate 104,676 of JAQAZG010000001.1, read as the reverse complement.
ACGTCGCCGCCGAGGCGTCCCACCTCCTTGACGAAACGCGAGGAGATGAACTGGTTGTGTTCCGACGCCATCAGGAACACCGTTTCGATATCCGAGTTGAGCCGCACGTTCATGCCGCACATCTGGAACTCGTATTCGAAGTCGGAGACCGCGCGCAGCCCGCGGATGATGAACTTGGCGCCGCACTCCAGCGCGAAATTCATCAAGAGGTTGGAGAAGGGCCGCACCTCCGCGCATTTGCCCGGCGGCAGGTCCAGCGCCGCGACCTCGCGTTGCGCCATCTCCACCCGCTCCTCCACCGGAAACATCGGCGATTTGCCGTCGCTTGCCGCGACGCCGACGATCAGGTGGTCCACCAGCCGCAACGAACGGGCGACGATGTCGAGGTGCCCGTTGGTGATGGGGTCGAACGTCCCCGGATAGATGCCGATCCCGACGGACATGGTCCAGCTCCCTCCCCCTTAGAGTTCATATCGTGTGCGCCGCCCCCGCGGCGCAGCGATCGGGCCTATGCTTCGCCGGGCGGCACATCGTCCATCTCCGGTGCGCGCTCCGGCGCGTCGGCCCCGGCGCCGTTTTCCGTGTCGTCCAGGACGTCGCCGTTCTCCTCTTCCATATCGGCGTCGTCGAGGCGGGTGGCGGACACCACGCGCTCGTCCTCCGCCGTGCGGAACAGGGTGACGCCCTGCGTCTTTCTCGCAGCAATGCGGATATCATGCACCGGCATCCGGATCAACTGTCCACCGTCGCTGACCAGCATCACCTGGTCGGAATCCTTGACCGGGAAGCTGGCCACCACGTCGCCGTTGCGGTCGGTGGCGTCGATGTTCATGATCCCCTGCCCGCCGCGCCCGGTGATGCGGTAGTCGTAGGCCGAGGTGCGCTTGCCGAAGCCGTTCTCGGTGACCACCAGCATGAACTGCTCCGCCTCGTGCATCTCCGCATAGAGGTCGTCGGAGATCGCGGCGGAGGGTTCCACCGCCTCCTCGCCCTCGGCGGCGTGCTCTTCCAGGCGGCGGCGCTTGAGGTAGGCGTCGCGGGTTTCCACGTCGTAGGCGGTGTGGCGCAGCACGGTGAGGCCGATCACGTCGTCGTCGGCGGCCAGCCGGATGCCGCGCACGCCGGTGGAGGTGCGCCCGGCGAACACCCGCACCTCGTCGATCGGGAAGCGGATGCACTTGCCCTTGCGGGTGGAGAGGAAGAGGTCGTCCTCGGAGGAGCAGTTGCGCACCGAGATCAGGCGGTCGCCGGAATCCAGCTTCATCGCGATCTTGCCGTTGGACATCACGTTGCCGAAGTCCGACAGCAGGTTGCGCCGCACGTTGCCGCGCGCCGTGGCGAAGGCGATGAACATCTTCTCCCACTCGGCCTCGTCCTCCGGCAGGCGGAGAATCGCGGCGATGGTCTCGTTCTCCTGCAACGGCAGAAGGTTGACCAGCGGCTTGCCGCGCGACTGCGGGTTGCCCAGCGGCAGGCGGTAGGCCTTGAGCTTGTAGACCATGCCGAGGGAGGAGAAGAACAGAAGCGGCGTGTGGGTGCTGGCCGAATAGACGCGGCGCACGTAGTCCTCCTCGCGCGTCGCCATGCCGGCGCGGCCCTTGCCGCCGCGCTTCTGCGCGCGGTAGGTGGAGAGCGGCACCCGCTTCACATAGCCCTTCGAGCTGTAGGTGACGACCATCTCCTCGCGCGGAATGAGGTCCTCGATGTCGTGCTCGAACTCGTTCTCCTCGAACATCGTGCGCCGCGGGTCGGCATAAAGGCCCTTCACCTCCAAGAGTTCGCCGCGGATGATGCCGTAGAGCTTTTCGCGCGAGCGCAGGGTTCCCAGGTAATCCTCGATCTTCAGGCCGATCTCGCGGATCTCGTCGTGCACCTTGTCGCGTTCCAGCCCGGTCAGGCGGTGCAGGCGCAGATCCAGGATGGCGCGGGCCTGCGTCTCGGAGAGGCGGTAGGCGCCGTCCACCACGCCGCGGCCCGGCTCGTCGATCAGCGCGATCAGGGGCTCCACGTCGGCGGCGGGCCAGTCGCGCGCCATCAGCCCCTCGCGCGCCGAGGTCGGGTCGGAGGCGGCGCGGATCAGCGCGATCACCTCGTCCAGGTTGGCCACCGCGATGGCGAGGCCGACCAACACGTGGGCGCGGTCGCGCGCGCGCGCGAGTTCGAACTCGGTGCGGCGGCGCACCACCTCCTCGCGGAAGCGGACGAAGGCGACGATCACCTCCTTCAGGGTGAGCAGTTGCGGCCGCCCCTCGTTGAGCGCCAGCATGTTGACGCCGAACGAGCTTTGCAGCGGCGTGAAGCGGTAGAGCTGGTTGAGCACGACGTCGGGCTGGGCGTCGCGCTTCAGCTCGATCACCACGCGCACGCCGCGGCGGTCGGATTCGTCGCGCAGGGCGGCGATGCCGTCGATCTTCTTGTCGCGCACCAGTTCGGCGATCTTCTCGATCATCGCCGCCTTGTTGACCTGGTAGGGCACCTCGTGCACCACCACGGCCATGCGGTCCTTGCGGATTTCCTCGATCTCGCACTTGGCGCGGAGGATCACCGAACCGCGCCCGGTGGCATAGGCGGCGTGCGATCCGGCGCGGCCGACGATGGTGCCGCCGGTGGGGAAATCCGGGCCGGGAACGATCCCCATCAGCTCGTCGAGGCCGATATCCGGGTTCTCGATGTAGGCGCAGCAGGCGTCCACCACTTCGCCCAGGTTGTGCGGCGGAATGTTGGTGGCCATGCCGACGGCGATGCCGCCCGCGCCGTTGACGAGAAGATTGGGGAACCGCGCCGGAAGCACCATCGGCTCTTGCGAGCTGTCGTCGTAATTGGGCTGGAAGGCGACGGTGTCCTTGTCGATGTCGTCGAGCAGGCACTGCGCGCTCTTCGCCAGGCGCGCCTCGGTGTAGCGCATCGCCGCGGGCGGGTCGCCGTCCATCGAGCCGAAGTTGCCCTGGCCGCTGACCAGCGGCAGGCGCATCGAGAAATCCTGCGCCATGCGCACCATCGCGTCGTAGATCGCGGAGTCGCCGTGCGGGTGGTAGCGGCCCATCACGTCGCCGACGATGCGCGCCGACTTTCTGAAAGGTTTCGTATGGTCGTAACCGCTTTCCTTCATCGAATACATGATGCGGCGGTGCACCGGCTTCAGCCCGTCGCGGACATCCGGAATGGCGCGGGCCACGATCACGCTCATCGCGTAATCGAGGTAGGAGCGCTTCATTTCTTCTTCGATGTGGATGGGCTGGATATCGGCCCCGGTCGCTTTGATCGGCGTATTGGTCAAGGCACACACACTTTCATGAAAACCAAGCCTTCCCGTGGCGGAAAAGCGTTGCAGTCTAGCATCCTCACCGCCGGGACTCAATCATCCCAGGCTGTGGCGGGCGCCATTACAACACAATTTCTGTGTTATTTATAGTAATTGACATTCATCAATTGTTGTTAGACCCTACGCCCAGCGCCTCCCCTGCTTTTCGGGGTCAGGGGGCGTAGCTCACCGGCAGTTCGGTGGTGGACTTGATCGTCTCCATGGCGAACATCGAGGTCACGTCGGACAGTTCGATGCGCTCGATGAGGCGCTTGTAGACCGAATCGTAGGCCGCGATGTCGGGCACCACGGCGCGCAGAAGATAGTCGATGTCGCCGCTCATGCGGTAGAATTCGACGATCTCCGGGATGTCCTGCACCGCGACTTGGAATTTCTGAAGCCATTCGCGGGAGTGATGGTTGGTGCGCACGGCGATGAACACGGTGACCCCCACGTTCATCTTCGCCGGGTCCAGCAGGGCGACGCGGCGGCGGATCACGCCGTCGGCTTCGAGTTTCTGGATGCGGCGCCAGCACGGCGTGGAGGACAGACCGATGCGCTCGCCGATTTCCGCGACCGGGAGCGTGGCGTTCTGCTGCAGCAGGGAAAGAATTTTCTTGTCCAGAGCGTCCATTGGGATAATCTACCACAAGATATGTGTGTATGGGCATCTTTTTCTCTAATTCTGGAACATCGCCCACGCACTTAGCAAGCTTTTTCAAACCGCCGTGCTACAATTTGCGGCATTGAAAAAAACCAGCCCAAAGCATGAGCACGTACCGCTTCGGGCCGACGCACCTCCAACCCACGGTGCCCCCGCACCGCCAGCAGGACCCTGACGCCATGAACAGAATGGACCGCTTCCATGCCGCCGTCGAAGGCCGCTCCGTAGACCGCATCCCCTTCATCATGTGGCTGCATTTCGTCACCAGCTCCCTCGACGGGGCCGAATCGGCCCGGCTGCACGCCCGCTTCTTCCGGGAGTTCGACCTCGACGTGGCCAAGGTGATCAGCGACTACCGCTGGCCCCTGCCCGCCGGCATGGAAACCTTCGAGTCCCCGCGCGACATGGCGAAGATCGGCGTCGCCGACATGGCGGACGATTCCTTCCAGCAGCAGTTCCGCCTGCACCGCGTGCTGCGCGCCGACCTCGGCGCCGACTGGCCGCTGATGGACACCTCCTTCGACCCGGTGCAGCAGATCACCCGCAAAACCGGCCTCGACACCACGCAGATGATCTACGACAACCCCCGCGAATCGAAGCCGATGCTCGAGGCGCTGACCGAAAGCCTCATCCTCTACATCCGCGAACTCAAGAAGATCGGCGTGGACAGCGTGCTCTATTCGATCCACGGCGCGATCCGCCCGCCGCACGGCATCGGCATCGACGAGGCCATCTTCAACGAGTTCCACAAGCCCTACGACATCGCCATTCTCGAGGAGATGAAGGGCATGGTGCGCGTGCTGCACGCCTGCCAGTGGCACCTCGACTTCGACCGCATCAAGGACTACCCCTTCGAGGTTCTTTCCTGGGCCGACCGCCACGAAACCAACCCCTCGCTCGCCGCGGCGCGCGAATTCTTCCCCGGAAAGTGCCTGATGGGCGGCTTCGACCACACCAAGGTGATCGGCCGCTCCCTGCCCGCCCTGCGCGCGGAGATCAAGGACGCCATCGCCCAGACCGGCGGGCGCCGGATGATCCTCGCACCGGGTTGTACCATCGCCTCGCAAGTTCCCTGTCATCTGATCGATTGCATCCGTCGGACCGCGGACGAGGCCGGTCCGGTTACCGTTTGACCGAATACGCCATTCATCGAGAGACCCCCTCCAAGCCAGAGGAGCACACCATGAAGAACTACTTGAGCGCGTTGGGTATGGGACTGGTCGCCGCCGCCGTGGGGTTCGCCGGACCCGCGTTCGCGGCCAAATACGAGCTGAAGCTCGCCACCGTGGTCAAGGCGCCGCATCCGTGGATCACGGGCGCGGAGTTCATGTCCAAGGAAATGGCCAAGCGCACCAACGGCGAGGTCACCATCAAGGTCTACGACAGCGGCTCGCTCGGCGACGACAAGACCGCGATCGACCAGATGCGCCTGGGCAGCATCGACCTGATCATCGGCGGCACCACCAACGCCACCGCCTTCGTCAAGGACTTCCAGGTGTTCAGCATCGACTACCTGTTCAAGGACCTCGACGCCTTCCGCAAGGTCACCGCGCCGACCAGCCCGGTGGTCAAGCACATCCAGGAGAAGGTGGCGAAAAAGGGCGTCGGCTTCGAGCTTCTCTCCCTGTGCAGCGGCGGCACCCGCAACTTCAGCAACTCGCTGCGCCCGGTGAAGACGCCCGCCGACCTCGACGGCATGAAGATGCGCGTCCCCGGCGCCAAGATGGCCTCGGTGATGTGGGCCACCCTCGGCGCGGTGCCCACCTCGCTGCCGTGGACCGAAGTCTACTCCGCCACCCAGACCGGCGTGGTCAACGCCTTCGAGAGCACCGTCAGCTCGTACTACGGCGCCAAGCTCTATGAAGTCGCGCCCTACCACAGCAAGACCGAGCACCAGATCATGACCTCCCACATCTCGGTCGGCTCGGCGACGCTGAAGAAGCTGCCGCCCGCCTATGCCAAGATTCTCCGCGAGGTCGCGGCCGATGCCGGCAAGGTGATCACCGACAAGGGCGAGGAATACGACGCCCAGTTCATCAAGCAGCTCGAGTCCAAGGGCGCCAAGGTCACCGCGGTGGACAAGAAGGCCTTCATGGACAAGATCGTCCCGCTGCATGAGCGCTTCGCCAAGGAAGCCGGCGCCGAGGACATGCTGAAGATGATCCGCGACATGACGAAGTAAGACCCGCTTCCGGCGGCGGGGGTTGCGTCCCCCGCCGCCGCTGTCTCAGAGAGACCTCACAACACGATCGATCCGAGCGGAGGGTTTGGTGTTAAAGACCGTCAATTCCCTTGTCGAGCGCGCCCTCATCCTGGTTGCATGGCCGATGTTCTCCCTCTACATCGTCGCCATCTTCACCCAGGTCGTCGCCCGCAATTATCTGCAAATCCCGATTACCTGGCTGGACGAGATCGCCCGCATGCTCTTCCTCTGGACGATCATGCTGGGCTCCGCCGTCGCGGTGCGGCGGCGCGTGCACTACGATATCGAGATCTTCCCGCCGCGCTTCGTGCGCATCAATATCGCGCTCAAGTTCGTCGCGCATACGGTGACGCTGGCCGTCATCCTGGTGATGCTGGTCTACGGCTGGCAATACACCGACATGAGCATGTTCAACGAATCCGAGGCGCTGGAGGTGCCGTGGGCCTATACCTACGTCTCCATGCCGATCGCCGCCGCGGCGATGCTCTCCTTCTGGATCGAAAACCTCATCGACGACCTGCGGTCGTTGCAGCAGACCCCGGCGGAGGCCTGAACCATGGGCGACACCATTCTTCTCATCGGCGGCTTCCTGCTCCTCATCCTGTTGCGGGTGCCGATCGCGTTCGCGCTCGCCGCCTCATCCCTCGTCACCATCCTCACCCTCGGCCTGTCGCCGGTGACGGTGGCCAACCAGATGTTCTCCGGCATCAACTCGTTCTCGCTGCTCGCCGTGCCGTTCTTCCTCTTTCTCGGCAAGCTGATGAACGACGGCGGCATCACCGACCGCCTGCTCAAGGTGGCCGACACCCTCGTCGGCCCGATCCGCGGCGGCCTGGGCCACGTCAACGTGCTCGCCAGCATGATGTTCGGCTGCATTTCCGGCTCCGGCGCGGCGGACACCGCCTCCATCGGCTCGGTGCTCATTCCCGCGATGAAGAAGGCGGGTTACGACCTTCCCTACACCGTGGCGATCACCGCCTGCTCCTCGACGCTGGGCATGGTCATCCCGCCGAGCATCCTGATGGTGCTCTACGGCGCCTTCGGCAACGTCTCGATCGGCGCGCTGTTCATCGGCGGGCTGGTGCCGGGCATCCTCATCGGCGTCGGCCAGATGGCCTACACCTACTACGTCGCGGTGAAGAACGGCATGGAGCCGACGCCGCGCCAGCCGGTTTCCGAGGTGGCCAAGGCGGTCTACAACGCCATCCCGCCGCTGTTGCTGCCCGCGATCATCCTCGGCGGCATCATGAGCGGCGTGTTCACCGCCACCGAGGCCGCCGCCGTGGCCGTGGTGCTGGGCCTCATCCTCGCCCTCTTCGTCTACCGCGAGCTGTCGATCCGCGACCTGCCCTACGTGCTCGGCCGCGCCGTGGTGGACTATTCCCTGCCGATGTTCTGCGTCGCCACCGCCGGGATCATGGGCTGGCTGATCGCCTACCTCAACATCGCCAACGACATCGCCACCTTCATCCTGTCGATCACCCACTCCTCGTTCGGCATCATGATGATGATCTCGGGCTTCCTGATCATCGTCGGCACGGTGCTGAGCCCGGTGACCGCGGTGATCATCTTCCTGCCGATCATCCAGGCGCTCGGCGACGTGGCGCACATCAACGACGTGCACATGGGCCTGATCGTGGTGCTGTCGCTGACCACCGGCCTGGTGACGCCGCCCTACGGCATCTGCCTGCTGATCGGCTGCCAGATCGCCGAGATCTCCGCGACGCGCGCCTTCGTCGCGGTGATCCCCATCCTTTGCATCACCATCGGCATGATCGTGCTGGGGTCGCTGTTCCCCGACCTCATGCTGTTCCTGCCCAAGCTGGTGATGCCGGAGGCCTTCGCGGGGGGCTGACGCCCCACGCCTCGCCGTGGCCCCCGGCGTCCCACGCGGACGCCGGGGATGCCGCGTCGCCACGCCTTGTGGGATAATTTTTTCCATAGAGATATTATAGAAAAATCATCTCCTTATTTTCCCAGATATATGAGTAAATTATTCTAGTTATTGCGTTTCATGCGCAATACTTTGCAAACATATTTTAGCCCCCCGGTGGTAGCTTCTCCTCAGTCGAAAATCTCGCACGGCGGCGCTTGCGCATGTTGCGCATGCCCAGCCGCCGCGGCGGGGACGAATGGTAAAGGAGATTCGCGTGATGCGTGGAGACGTACGGCAGGACATCGGCGAGGCGGCCGTCATCGCGGTTCTCAAAGAGGAAATCTGCCGCGCCACCGGCTGCACCGAGGTCGGCGCCGCCGCCCTGGTCGCGGCGCGCGCCGCCGAGGCGCTGGGCCGCGTGCCGGAGAAACTGCGGATCACCGTCAGCCCCAACGTCTACAAGAACGCGGCGCATGCCGGCGTGCCGGGCACGCCGTTCCGCGGCATCGCCCCCGCCGCCGCGCTCGGCGCGGTGATCGGCAAGGCCGCGGCGGGGCTCGCCGTGCTCGACGCGGTGACCCAGGACACCATCGCCCAGGCCACCGGCCTGCTGCGCGAGGGCCGGGTGCACGCCACCTTCGAACTCGGCGACGACGGCCTCTACCTGCGCGCCGAGGCCGAAGCGGGCGGCGACGCCGCGCTCGCCGAAATCACCGGCGCGCACGACCGCTTCACCCTGGTGACGAAGAACGGCGAGACGCTGCTGCGCGACGACGCGCCGCCGGAAGAGGCCGACCCCGCCACCATGCTGCGCGACGTGCCGGTGGCCCACCTGCTGGACGTGGTGGCGCACATTCCCGCCGCCGACCTGGAGTTCCTCATCGAAGCGGCGGACCTCACCGCCGCCGCCGCGCGAGCCGACCTCGATTCCGGCGCGCCGCTCGGCCGTGCGCTCTCCCAACACGCACAGGCCTCCCCCTCCCCCCGCGCCGCTGCGCAAGCCCTTGCGGGCGCCGCCAGCGAAGCGCGCATGAGCGGCGCGCCGGTCCCCGTGATGGCGATCACCGGCAGCGGCAACCACGGCATCACCAACTTCCTCGGCGTCCTCGGCTTCGCCCAGTCGATCGGCGCCAGCCGCGCAGAACTCGCCCGCGCGCTCGCCATCTCGTCGATCATCACCGTGGCGATCAAGGCCCACACCGGCAAGCTCACCGCCTTCTGCGGCTGCGCCGTGGCCCCCGCCACCGGGCTCGCCGCCGCCGCCGCCTATCTGCTGGGCGGCGGCCTCGCGGCGCAGGAGCACGCCATGCAGTCGATGATCGGCACCTTCGCCGGGCTGCTCTGCGACGGCGCCAAGGCCTCCTGCGCCTACAAGGTGGCCACCGTGGTCGGCGCGGCGATCGACCTCGCCACCCTCGCCGTGGAGGGCGTACACGTGCCCGACGGCGACGGCATCCTCGGCGCGGGCGTGGACGCGAGCTTCGCCAACCTCGGCCGCCTCAACGACCCCGGCATGCGCGGGACCGAAGAGGTCGTCCTCGGCATGATCGAACACTAGCGTTCCGGCGCTGCCCCGCCGAAACGCCAAGGCCGCGGATTTCCGCGGCCCTTTTTTTTGCGGACTCGCCCGGACGACCGCCTCACGAATCTTCCTTGTCCCCGCCCAACGTCATGGCGATCGTTTCCATGATCCTCCGGGTTTCGCACAGAACCTTGATGATGCGCTGATAGTGCTTGATGGTGTCGAAGGACAGAGCCCGTCCCTTGCGGTCCTTCAGCCATTTCTGCGCCGGTTGATACCCGCCGATGAAGAAGGACCATGCCGAATCCGGCACATCGGCGAAAAACTGGGTCTTGTTGATCCGCACCTTGCCGTCGTCGAAACGAACGTCGCCCACCATGCCGTCGCCCTCCCCCCGGAAAGGATAAGGCGCGGGGCCGACGGCCTGCGGTTCCATCAGGTGCAAGCGGCGCAGCTGCCCGCCCTTTTCCGCCACATCCCAGAATTCGGCGGGCGAAGCGGGCCAGGGGATTCTGGGGAAATCGCGGCGCAGGAACTCCGCATAGGCTTCACGGTAAGCCGGACAGTGCAGCACGCCGTAGACATAGTCGAAGACCTGCACCTCGTCCGGCGCGCCACGCCCGGGATTTGCGGCAAGGCGCTTGATCTTCTCGAATATCTTGGGGTCGAAATTGACGCGGCGGGTTTTATCCAGGTCCTGCCCGGACGGATAGAGGTAGAGCGGCATGCAATAATCCTGGCCGCGGTTGCCGAGATAGAATGTACCGTGATTGCAGGCCACATTCGACACGCCGGCAAAGGAAAAATAATCGCGCACCGTCTGGCGATTCACGATAAGGGATATATTCGAGCGCCCCACGATGTGGCTCATGATTTCGCGACGGGGGTAAGACACGAATCCCTTGGTCTTGCCCGAGTAATATAAGTAACGAATATCGAAAGGCTTATACAAGAATGGAACGATGTTCCCATTGCCGTTGAGAACATCTTCCTTGGCGGATCGGATGCTCCAGTCCCTTCCGTCCGGCGGAAGACCGAATTTCGATCGTATCTCCGCCTCATCGAGGCGCTTGAAATCCTCGATGACGGAGATGAGAGCTTCTTTCCCTTCCGACACGCAGATGCCATCCCGTTTGGTCTGAATCCCCGAACTATAGGAGAGAAACAGGCCGTTCACGGGAAAACCGTCGTCATAGGCAATCTTCCCGTCCGCATTCCGCGGCTTGAAGAGGAACAGCGGCGCCTCGGCCCCGATCGCCGAAAAACCGTCCCCGAGGGCGGAATCCTCCAACCCCCTGTATTTGTGCGCGCGCTCCCCGGATATCTCGCCGTACAGCACCTCCGCGAGGCGATCTCGCTGCACCTTGCGGGCAGACATTACGACGATGGCGACGCCCTGCGTGATGTCGAATACGTTTTCATCCTTCCCGGATTCGGAGGATTCACTCCTGATGTCGCCATGCAGATTCAGAATGTAAATCTTATCGAATGTTTGCCGCAGATGCTTCCGCATCTGTCTATGGGTGACTCCATCGAGGAATGAATTGTTCGTGATCATGGCGACGATGCCGCTATCGTTCTTTTCAATGAGAGATTCGGCAAATCTCAGGAATTTGATATAATCATCGTCGAGGTTTAACTTCTTTTCCGACAGCCCTTCCTTATATGCACGGATTTTGTTTTTGATCCATACACCGGTGTTCGTGCTGCTTTTGTTATAGGGCGGGTTGCCGATCACGCACATGATCGGCATGTCGCGCTTGATCGCATTGGCCTGTTTGACTTCGTTGGAAAGCCACTGGGCGAACGGCAGGGTCTGGTCGGCGGGTTCCCCCTCTTCCAGGCTGTTGGTCAGGTACACCGACAGGCGCGGCGGCGCAGCCGTCGGACGATATCCCATCTCCTTCAAAATCAATTCGAGCTTCATGTGACACATGGCATAAGACGCCATGAGAATCTCGAATCCGTGCAATCGCGGGATTAGATCGCGCTCGACATAGGCCGACCACATGCCCTCCGCGACATCCTTCACCCGAGGCGCAATCTGCTTGACGACTTCAGCCAGGAAGGTGCCCGTCCCCGTCGCCGGATCGAGTATCTGGACGCGGTGCACCTCCTTCCTGATCGAAAGCGGCTTGCCCTTCTTGTCGGTTTGCCCGGTGTCCCAGTCGATCACGACCTTGGAGGTGTCGGCCAGGCCGTCTTCCAGGCCGAATTCGCTCCGCAACACCCGGTCCACCGCGCGGACGATGAAATTCACCACGGGTTCCGGGGTGTACCAGACCCCCCGCGCCTTCCGCTTGGCCGGGTTGTAGGCGGCAAGGAAGCTTTCGTAAAAATGCAGGAAGGGGTCGTTGCGGCCGGTCAACTTGCCGAAGTCGTTCATCAACCCGGCCACATCCGCAGCCTGGAACACATCGGCCAGGTCGTCGATGATCCACTTGATGCGGTCGTCGAGGCCGGCCCCCGCGATGTAGCCGAACAGGCTGCGCAGGAACGGATTGGTTCTGGGCAGGAGTTCCAAGGCCTCCTGGCGGCTGAAGCTTTCCAGCGTGACATCGTGCAGACGCGCGGCGAACATGCCGTAGGCGATGGTCTCGGCATAGATGTCGGCGAAGTCTTCCGGCGTGATGTCGTGAATCAGGTGCTCGCGGAACGCCTCGTACTGTCCCCCGAGGTCGGAGAGCAGCCCACCGTCCTCGCGCAGGACCTTGAACAGCACATCCTTGATCAGCGCCGCCTTGCCCGCCATCATTTCCGCCAGGGTGCGCGACGAAGTGATCGTCTGAGGCTTTTGCGCAACGAACTCGCGCAGAAGATTCTCCAGAACCGGGAATTCGTCGGGACGCGGGCGAATTCCCATCAGGCGGTCGGCGATGGCGACCGAAGCGACGCGCTCGCCCGCGCGATAGAAATCCCAATCCAGGCAGTTGGTGTAGATCAGGTTCGGCAGGGCCTTGAGATAGCGCTGCTGCTGATCCTCGTTCGCATCCTTCATCGCCCGCAGGTCGATGCCGATGTCCTTCGCCTCGGCATGGCCGACGACGATCCCGCCCCTCTGGACGATGAAATCGGGCGCGCCGCACTTCACCCGCTTGGGTTCGTTCAGCGCGACGACGCCGTCTTCCAGGGCGTTGAACAGCGCCTCCAGGGCGGGGCGATAGGAATGCTCCGTCGCCACGCCGGTCTTGTGGACGGCCTGCACCTTCGAGAGAAAATCCGCAACGAGAGCCACGTCGGTCACCGTTCCGGTCCGGCATTCACCCTGAACGAGACCGGACCACGCCTTGCCTTAGAACGGGATGTCGTCGTCGAGGGCCGAGGAGGGCGGCGCGTCCCAGCCGCCGCCGCCGCCGCTCTGGCGCGGTGCGGGGGAGGAGAAGCCGTCGCCGCTGCCCGCGGAGTCGCCGCCGCGGTCGCGCGCGCCGTCGAGCATGGTGAGTTCGCCGCGGAAGCGGCCGAGGACGATTTCCGTGGTGTATTTCTCGGTGCCCGACTGATCGGTCCACTTGCGGGTCTGGAGGCTGCCCTCGACGTAGACCTTGGAGCCCTTCTTCAGGTACTTCTCCGCCACCTGGGCGAGGTTCTCGTTGAAGATCACCACGCGGTGCCATTCCGTGCGTTCCTGCCGCTGGCCGGACTGGCGGTCGTTCCAGCTTTCCGAGGTGGCGATGTTGAGGTTCACCACCTTGCCGCCGTTCGACATGCTGCGCACTTCCGGGTCGCGGCCCAGGTTGCCGATGAGAATGACTTTGTTGACCGATCCGGCCATGTGGTTTCCCCTTTCCTATGCGCGTGGTCGTTCGAGGCCGTAGCCTAGTGCATTAACCGCCGACAGGAAAGCCCCCGAGAGGGTCCCCGGGGGCTTTCCCGCATGGTGCGCGCACCGCCTACTTCGCGTAGTCGAAGGTGCCGCCGTTCCACTCGTAGAACACGTAGCCCGGCGCCTTGGGGTCGCCGTTCTTGTCGAACTCGATCATGCCGAGCAGGGTGTCGAACTTGCCCGCGTGCAGCGCCTTGTTGAGGTCCTTCGCCTTGACGCTCTTGGCCATGGCCGCGGCCTGGGCGAACGCCTGAACCGTGGCGTAGCTGTTGAGGGTGTAGCCCTCGGGCTCGAAGCCGGAGGCGCGGAAGGCCTCGACGATCTTCTTGTTCTTCGCGTCCTTGCGCGGATCGGGGGTGAAGGTGAACAGCGTGCCGTCCGCCGCCTTGCCCGCGATCTGGCCGAATTCCGAGGTGGCGAGGCCGTCGCCGCTGACCATGCGGGGGTGATAGCCCTGCTCCGCCGCCTGGCGCATGATCAGGCCGCCCTCGGTGTGGTAGCCGCCGAGGTAGACCACCTCGACTCCCAGGTTCTTCATCTTGGTCACCAGGGCGGAGTAGTCCTTCTCGCCCGCGGTGTAGGCTTCGTAGAGGGTTTCCTTGATCCCCATCTTGTTCAGGCCGGCCTTGGTGGCGTCCGCCAGGCCCTTGCCGTAGCCGGTCTTGTCGTGGAGGATGGCGACCTTCTTGCCCTTGAATTTCTTCGCGATCATCGCGGCGGCGACCGGGCCCTGCTGGTCGTCGCGGCCGCAGACGCGGTAGATGTTGGCGAAGCCCTGCTCGGTCAGCTTCGGATTGGTCGAGCTGAACGACATCATCACGATGCCTTCGTCCTGGTACACCGCCGAGGCCGGAATCGACGAGCCGGAGCAGAAGTGCCCGGCGACGAACGCCACGCCGTGGTTGGCGAACTGGTTCGCCACGGAGACCGCCTGCTTCGGGTCGCAGGCGTCGTCGCCGACTTCCAGCTTCAGCTTCTGGCCGAGCACGCCGCCCTTGGCGTTGATGTCCTTGACCGCCTGCGCGGCGCCCTGGAACACCTGCTCGCCGAAGTTCGCATAGCCGCCGGTGCGCGGCCCCGCGACGCCGATCAGGATGTCCGCACGGGCGGCCCCCGAGCCCAGCGCCGCGAGCGCGACGCCGACGTATAAAGCCTTCTTCAACATGCGCATTACCTCCATGGGGGATGGCCCCGGGTTCCTTTCTTGCCTGCAAACCTAGTGTCGCGGCACGAAATTTCAAAGATGTGTTTTCCGGCGGTATTTTAAATAACACACCCCGACATGGAGAAAACCCCCGGGCGTTCCGGCGCCTCCGAGGATCGGAGGAACCGGCGCGCCGCAGGGGTTTCCGTTCAAACGGCTATGCCGCTTACTTCACGTAGTCGAAGGTGCCGTTCTTCCACTCGTAGAAGGTGAAGCCCGGAGCCATCAGGTCGCCCTTCTTGTCGAAGCCGAAGTCGCCGAGCACGGTCTTGAACTTCATGCCGTGCAGCTTCTTGTTGACCTCGGCGGGCTTGGTGCTCTTCGCCGCTTCGACGGCCTGCGCGTAGGCCTGCATCGCGGCGTAGGTGTAGAGGGTGTAGCCTTCCGGCTCGTAACCGCCGGCGCGGATCGCCTCGACCAGCTTCTTGTTGGCCGGGTTCTTGCGCGGATCGGGGTTGAACGAGAACAGCACGCCGTCGCCCGCCTTGCCCGCGATCGCCGCGAACTCGGAGGTGCCGAGCGCGTCGCCGCCGACCATGGTGGCCTTCAGGCCCTGCTCATACGCCTGACGGATGATCAGGCCGCCCTCGGCATGGTAGCCGCCGAGGAAGATCACGCCGATGTTGGCCTGCTTCAGCTTGGTCACCAGGGCGGAATAGTCCTTCTCGCCCGCGGTGTAGGCCTCGTACATGGTCTCCTTGACGCCGAGCTCGTTGAGCTTCTTCTTCATCTCGTCGGCGAGGCCCTTGCCGTAGGCGGTCTTGTCGTGGAGGATCGCGACGTTCTTGCCCTTGAACTTCTTGAAGATCAGCTCGGCGGCGGTCGGGCCCTGCTGGTCGTCACGGCCGCAGACGCGGTAGACGTTGGCGAAGCCCTGCTCGGTCAGCTTCGGGTTGGTCGAACCCCAGGAGATCTGGATGATGCCCTCTTCCTGGTACACCGCGGAAGCCGGGATCGAGGAACCGGAGCAATAGTGGCCGTTGACGAACTTCACGCCCTTGTTGGCGAACTGGTTCGCCACCGCGACCGCCTGCTTCGGGTCGCAGGCGTCGTCGCCGACTTCCAGCTTCAGCTTCTGGCCGAGGACGCCGCCCTTGGCGTTGATGTCCTTGACCGCCTGTTCGGCGCCCTTCAAGCCCTGCTCGCCGAAGGAGGCGTAGGGACCGGTCATCGGACCGGCGACGCCGACGACGATATCGGCCTTGGCGATGCCCGCGCCCAAAGCCAGAATCGCAACGCCCGCGCACAAAGTCGTTTTCAACATCTTGGTAAACTCCTTAACCGGTTATCGCCATGTGAGAGTCTCTGTCCACCCGTACGCTTCTTCTTGTCGCGGGCCTCAGAATGGATGCCCGCACGCCGGAGCCGTTTCGCTCCTTAATGGGTTTCCTCGGCCACTGCGTGGCGGCGTTCCCGCCAGTCGAAGGGGCCGCTGCGCTCGTAGAGCCAGGGGTACTGCGCAACCATCTTGAAGGCCTCCTTCTCGCGGTGCGAGGCGAAGCCCACCAGAACCAGATACACCGAACCGATCAGCCAGCCGGAAACCGAAAGCAACTGCCCGCCGAACAGCGAAAACACGAAAAAGCGATTCGCCAGGCCGAGCAGCAGGCAATACGGCACCACCTGCCGGCGCGGACGCCAGGTGTTGGCGATGGCGCGCCCGGTCATGAAGGAGATCCACCCCATCATGATGCAGGTGAAGCCGATGAACACCGTCAGACTGGACCCCAGTGCCGCAATCATGCGTGGCCTCCTTCCAGATAGGCGGCGCGGATTTCCGGATTGTCCAGAAGCTCCTTGCCGGTGCCGCTCATGGTGATCACGCCGTTGACCATGACATAGCCGCGGTGCGCCAGTTTCAAGGCGTGGAAGGCGTTCTGTTCCACCAGGAACACCGTCACCCCCGCCTGGTTGATCTTCTTGATGATGTCGAAGATCTGGCGCACCACCAGCGGCGCAAGACCGAGGGAGGGCTCGTCGAGAAGCAGCAGGCGCGGCTTGCTCATCAGCGCGCGGCCGATCGCCAGCATCTGCTGTTCGCCGCCCGAGAGCGTGCCGCCGCGCTGGGTGCGGCGCTCCTCGAGGCGCGGGAACAGGTCGAAGACCATGCGCACGTCTTCGTCGAAGGTGGAGCCGTCGGTGCACAGCGCGCCCATCTGTAGGTTTTCGAACACCGTCATGCGGGCGAAGATGCGGCGGCCCTCCGGCGACTGGGCGATGCCCAGGCGCACGATCTCGTGGGTCGGCACGCGGGTGAGGTCGCGCCCTTCGTAGAGGATGCGGCCGTGGCGCGCCTTGGGCTTGCCGAACACCGTCATCAGGAGGGTGGACTTGCCCGCGCCGTTGGCGCCGATCAGGGTGACGATCTCGCCCTGCTTGATCTCCAGATCGACGCCCTTGAGCGCCTCGATCTGGCCGTAGAAGGTGTGGACGCCCTGAATCTTAAGCATCTGCGCCCTCCCCGTCTTCCGCTTCGCCCAGGTAGGCGCGGATCACCGTCGGGTCGTTGCGCACGAAGGCCGGATCGCCGTCGGAAATCTTCCGGCCGTGGTCCAGCACCACGATGTGGTCGGAGATTCCCATCACCACGCTCATGTCATGTTCGATCAAAAGAATGCCGATCCCCTGCTCGTCGCGGATCGACAGCAGCAGCTCGTTGAGCTCCAGGGATTCGCGCGGGTTGAGGCCCGCCGCCGGCTCGTCGAGGCAGAGCAGGCAGGGGGCGATGCACATCGCGCGGGCGATCTCCAGGCGGCGCTGGTCGCCGTAGGGCAGATTGCCCGCCTCCCAGTCGGCGCGCGCGGTGAGGTTCACCCGGTCGAGCCAGAACTTCGCCTTCTCCACCGCCGCCTTTTCCGCGACGCGGTAGCGGGCGAGCCCCAACAGCCCCGCGAGGGCGAAGACCGAGGCCTTCATCAGCCGGTTGTGCTGCGCGATGATGAGGTTTTCGAGAACCGTCATCTTGGGGAACAGGCGGATGTTCTGGAAGGTGCGGCCGACATCGGCGACCTGCGCGATGCGGAAGCCCTCCATGCGCTCCAGGTAGTATTCCCCCTTGTCCGGATGGCACAGCCGCAGCCGCCCCACCGTGGGTTTGTAGAACCCGGTCAGGCAGTTGAACACCGTGGTCTTGCCCGCCCCGTTGGGGCCGATGATCGAGGTGATCTCGTGGACGCGCGCGGTGAACGAAAGGTCGTCGATGGCGAGCAGGCCACCGAAGCGCATGGTCAGGTGTTCGACGTCGAGAAGCGCGTCGTCCGCCGTCTGAATCATCGTCGCGGCGCTCATCGGGCGGCCTCCGGTTTCTTGCTCTTGCCCACCGGGTGCAGCCGGATGGTCGGTTCGCGGTGGCCCATCACGCCGGTCGGCTTGACCACCATGATCGCCACCATCGCCGCCCCGAACAGGAACATGCGGTACTGCTCGAACTCGCGGAACCACTCCGGCAGCACCACCAGGGCGAACGCCGCCAGCACCACGCCGAGCTGCGACCCCATGCCGCCGAGCACGACGATGGCGAGGATGATCGCGGACTCCATGAAGGTGAAGCTCTCCGGGCTGACGAAGCCCTGGCGCGTGGCGAAGAACGCCCCGGCGAAGCCCGCGAACATCGCGCCGAGCGCAAATGCCGAGAGCTTGACGTTGGTCGGGTTGATGCCGAGCGAGCGGCAGGCGATCTCGTCCTCGCGCAGCGCCTCCCAGGCGCGTCCCGTCGGCAGCTTGCGCATCCGCAGGGTGAACAGGTTGGTGATCGCCGCGAGCGCCAGGATGAGGAAGTAGAGGAACACCACGCGGTGCATCGAGGAGTATTCGATGCCCAGAAGGTCGGAGAAGGTGGTCACGCCTTCCGGCGCGGAGCGGGAGAACGGCGCGCCGAAGAAGCTCGGCCGCGGAATCCCGGAAACCCCGTCCGGACCCTTGGTGAAGTCCACCCAGTTCATCAGGATGACGCGGATGATCTCGCCGAAGCCGAGGGTCACGATCGCCAGGTAGTCGCCGCGCAGGCGCAGCACCGGGAAGCCCAGCATCAGGCCGAACATCGCGGCGAAGGTTCCGGCCAGCGGCAGGCACACCCAGAACGACCACCCCGCCTGGGTCGAGATCAGGGCGTAGGTGTAGGCCCCCACCGCATAGAACGCGACGTAGCCGAGATCCAACAGGCCGGCGAGGCCGACCACGATGTTCAGCCCCCAGCCGAGCATCACGTAGATCAGGAAGGTGGTGCCGATATCCACCACGTAGCGGTTGGAGAACGGCAGGAACGGCAGCACCACCGCAAGCGCGAACCCGGCGAAGCCGATCGCCTTCATGTGGCTGTTGCCCCAGGCGGCCAGCGACGCCTTGGCGTCTCCGGCGGCGGTATGCGCGGTTGCGCGCTGCGCCTTCGCGGCGCTGCGCAGCCGCCACAGCGAAACCAGCACCCGCCCGGCGGCGACCGCGCCGACCATGGCGAGCATCAGGGGCCAGCGGGTAACCAGGGTCAGCGCGGTGCCGACGCTGTCGCTTTTGAGGCCGATGAAGGGAACCGCCAGGACCAGCGCCACCACGGCGGTGAGCAGCGTGTCGCGCGCGATCACGCTGACGGCGGACGCAGAAGCGGCCTTGTGTGAGGTGGTCATCTCGCTCATCGCCTCACACCTTCTCGATTTCCGGTTTGCCGAGCAGGCCGGTGGGCCGGAAGATAAGCACCAGGACAAGGATGGAGAAAGCCGCCACATCTTTGTATTCGATGGTGAAATAGGCCGACCAGAAGGCCTCGATGAGGCCGATCAGGATGCCCCCCAGCATCGCGCCCGGCAGCGAGCCGATGCCCCCCAGCACCGCCGCGGTGAACGCCTTCATCCCGGCGAGGAAGCCGATGTAGAAGTCCACCACGCCGTAGTAGAGCGTCACCATCACCCCCGCCACCGCGGCGAGCGCCGCGCCGAGGACGAAGGTGGTGGAGATGGTGCGGTCCACGTTCACCCCGACCAGCGCCGCCATCGTGCTGTCCTGCTCGCAGGCGCGCTGCTGGCGGCCGAGCGGGGTCTTGTCGATCAGATAGCTGAAGCCGACCATCAGCGCCGTGGTCAGGATCATGATGAAGATCTGCAGCGTCGAGAGCCGCACCGTGAAGCCGTTCTGCTCCATCACCGTGAAGCCGCCGGAGATGATCGGCGCCAGCGCCTTGACGCGCGCGCCCTGGGTCAGCTGCACGTAGTTCTGCAGGGCGATCGACATGCCGATCGCCGAGATCAACGCCGCCAGCCGCGGCGCGCCGCGCAACGGCCGGTAGGCGATGCGCTCGATGCTCCAGCCGTAGATCGAGGTGAACAGCATCGACGACAGCAGCATCACCAGCAGAACCAGCGGAATGTAGCTCAGCCCCAGCGCCGACAGCACGAGGTAGGTCACGACGGAGACGAACGCGCCCAGCATGTAGATTTCGCCATGGGCGAAATTGATCATGCCGATGATCCCGTAAACCATGGTGTAGCCGATCGCGATCAGCCCGTAGATCGCGCCGAGCGTCAGCCCATTGATGAGTTGTTGGAAAAAATAAGCCAAATCGAAACGGCCCCTGAAGATGATCCGGAGTTTCCCGCGCATGTCCCGGTCGCGTCGCTGATTCCGGCCCTCCCCGAGCCGTCAGCGACCTTCACGCCCCCCGGCGATTTCGACCTCAAACATGCGCGTTACCCCTAGCAAGTCAAGCGGCTTTGCGCAAGCCTTGATCAGACGCTTGGCGCGGCGGGGGCGACATCCTATTTTTTGAGCAACGGGTTGGCCGAAAGCTAGGCAACGCTGCCCCGGGACGCCCCCGCCTTGACGCGGACGGAGTCCTCCTTGCATGTTATGAGCCAATGGCTTTCCCGCCTTTTGATGATGGTTGCAAAAACTCCATGACCCACGAACACGCCCCCCGCAGCGAAACCCCGGTTCTTTCGGTCCGCGGCGCGCGGGAACACAACCTGCGCAACGTTTCCGTCGATATCCCGAAGAATCGGCTGGTGGTGATCACCGGCCTGTCGGGATCGGGGAAGTCGTCGCTCGCCTTCGACACCATCTACGCCGAGGGGCAGCGCCGCTATGTGGAGAGCCTCTCCGCCTATGCGCGGCAGTTCCTCGAAATGATGCAAAAGCCGGACGTGGACGCCATCGACGGCCTCTCCCCCGCCATCTCCATCGAGCAGAAGACCACCTCGCGCAATCCGCGCTCCATCGTCGGCACAGTGACCGAAATCTACGACTACATGCGCCTCCTCTGGGCGCGCATCGGGGTGCCGCACTCCCCCGCCACCGGCCTGCCGATCGAAAGCCAGACCGTCTCGCAGATGGTGGACCGCATCATGGCGCTGCCCGAAGGCACGCGGCTCTACCTGCTCGCCCCGGTGGTGCGCGGCCGCAAGGGCGAATACAAGAAGGAACTCCGCGACTTCCAGGCGCGCGGCTTCCAGCGGGTGAAGATCGACGGCACGCTCACCGCGATCGAGGAGGCCCCGGCGCTGGACAAGAAGTTCAAGCACGACATCGAGGTGGTGGTGGACCGCGTGGTGGTGCGCGAAGGGCTGGAAAGCCGCCTCGCCGCCTCGCTGGAAACCGTGCTCGAACTCGCCGACGGCCTCGCCTTCGCCGAGGACGCGGAAACCGGCGAGCGCCACACCTTCTC
This sequence comes from Oleispirillum naphthae, assembly GCA_027864655.1. Classification (GTDB taxonomy): domain Bacteria; phylum Pseudomonadota; class Alphaproteobacteria; order Rhodospirillales; family Rhodospirillaceae; genus Oleispirillum; species Oleispirillum naphthae. The sequence goes on along the minus strand of JAQAZG010000001.1, from coordinate 83,434 downwards.
CGCCAAGTTCGCCTGCCCGGTCTCCGGCTTCACCATCGACGAGATCGAGCCGCGCCTGTTCTCCTTCAACAACCCGTTCGGCGCCTGTCCGGCGTGCGACGGCCTCGGCGTGCGGATGTCGATCGACCCGCAACTGGTGGTGCCCGACCCGTCGCGCTCGCTGGCCGACGGCGCCATCGCGCCGTGGATGGGCACCTCGTCGCAATACCTGACGCAGGCGCTCGCGGCGGTGTGCGCCGGCTTCCACGCCGACGTGCGCCTGCCTTTCCGCAATCTGCCGCAGGAGGCGAAGGACGCCATCCTCCACGGCACCGGCAAGACGCCGATCCGCCTGGTGCTGGAGGACGGCAAGAGCCGCTACGAGAGCAACAAACCGTTCGAGGGGGTGATCCCCAACCTCGAACGCCGCTTCCACGAGACGGACTCCGCCTGGATCCGCGAGGACATCGCCAAGTACCAGACCAGCTCCCCCTGCGAGGCCTGCCACGGCGACCGCCTGAAGCCCGAGGCCCTGGCGGTGAAGATCGACGGCAGGAACATCGCGGAGGTGACGCAGCTCTCCATCGGCGAGGCGCTGGTGTGGTTCCACGGCCTGGAAACCCGCCTGCCGGAAAAGAGCCGCGAGATCGGCCGCCGCATCCTCAAGGAGATCGACGAGCGCCTGCGCTTCCTCGCCAACGTCGGCTTGAGCTATCTGTCGCTGTCGCGCACCTCGGGCACCCTCTCCGGCGGCGAGAGCCAGCGCATCCGCCTCGCCAGCCAGATCGGCTCCGGCCTCAGCGGCGTGCTCTACGTGCTCGACGAGCCCTCCATCGGCCTGCACCAGCGCGACAACGACCGCCTGCTCGGCACGCTCAAACGCCTGCGCGACCTCGGCAACACAGTGATCGTGGTGGAACACGACGAGGACGCCATCCGCACCGCCGACTACGTCATCGACATGGGTCCCGGCGCGGGCGCGCTGGGCGGCACCGTGGTCGCCGAGGGCACCCCGGAGGCGGTGATGGCCGAACCGAAAAGCCTCACCGGCCAGTACCTCACCGGGGTGCGGCAGGTTCCCCTGCCCGCACAGCGCCGCCGCGGCAGCGGGCTTTTCCTCGGCATCCGCGGCGCGCGCGGCAACAACCTGAAGGGCATCGACGTGGACATCCCGCTCGGCACCTTCACCTGCGTCACCGGGGTTTCCGGCGGCGGCAAGTCCACCCTGATCCTCGAAACCCTCTACAAGGCGGTAGCCCGGCAGTTGAACGGCGCGCGCGACCTGCCGCTTGCCCACGACGAGATCACCGGACTCGCCGCGATCGACAAGATCGTCGATATCGACCAGTCGCCGATCGGCCGCACGCCGCGCTCCAACCCCGCCACCTATACCGGCGCGTTCACCCCGATCCGCGACTGGTTCGCCGCCCTGCCCGAGGCGCAGGCGCGCGGCTACAAGCCCGGGCGCTTCTCGTTCAACGTCAAGGGCGGGCGCTGCGAGGCGTGCCAGGGCGACGGCCTGATCAAGATCGAGATGCACTTCCTGCCCGACGTCTACGTGCAGTGCGACGTCTGCAAGGGCAAGCGCTACAACCGCGAGACGCTGGACATCCGCTTCAAGGGCAAGACCATCGCCGACGTGCTCGACATGACGGTGGACGAGGGCGTGGAGTTCTTCAAGGCGGTGCCCGCGATCCGCGACAAGCTGGAGCTGCTGCAACGCGTCGGCCTGGGCTACATCCACCTCGGCCAGCAGGCCACCACGCTGTCCGGCGGCGAGGCCCAGCGCGTCAAGCTCTCCAAGGAACTGGCGCGGCGCGCCACCGGGCGCACCCTCTACATCCTCGACGAGCCGACCACCGGCCTGCACTTCGAAGACGTGAAAAAGCTGCTGGAAGTGCTGCACGCCCTGGTCGAGACCGGCAACACCGTGGTGGTGATCGAGCACAACCTCGAGGTCATCAAGACCGCCGACTGGATCATCGACCTCGGCCCCGAAGGCGGCGACGGCGGCGGCGAGGTCGTCGCCACCGGCACGCCGGAAGACATCGTCGCATCGAAAAAGGGCTACACCGCCCCCTACCTCGCCACCGCGCTCAAACCGCGCGCGGCGGAGTAGCGCCGCAAAGAAAAAACTTCGCGAGGGAACTCGGTCCCCTCGCGCACCCCATAACTTGTTCGTTTTGCGCGCAGCGCCATAGAGCCATCACGCGGCGCGGCGAAAAAAGCAAGGGGGGGGGCCGGAGGGACCGAGTCCCTCCGGAAAGTTTCAGCGTTTTTCAGCTCGCGTACTTCACCGAGCAGCCGTAGGGACGCGTCACCGGCGTGGCCACCGGCCTGCCCTGCACCACCGCCTGCATCGCGTCGCGGAACAGCGGCTTGGCCTTCGGCACGTCGGAAACGCTGGTGGAGGCGATGCTGTCGATGCCGCCCATGTAGCGCAGCACCCCCTCGCGGTCGATGACGAACATGTGCGGCGTCGTCACCGCGCCGTAGAGGCGGCCGAGGTCGCCCTTGGGGTCGAGCAGCACCCCGGCGGGCGTTGCGCCGCGGCTTGCGCTCAGGCGGTTGGCCTCGGCGGCGTTCACATGGCCCTGCTGCCCCGGCGCGGAAGAGATCACCGACAGCCACACCACGTCTTCCCCGGCCGCCTGCTTCTGCAGGGACTGCATGTTGCCGGAGGTGTAGTGTTTGATCGTGAAGGGGCAATCGGCGTTGGTCCATTCCAGCACCACCACCTTGCCGCGCAGGTCGGCGAGGCGGCGCATCGTGCCGTTGGCGTCGGCCAGCGCGAAGGCGGGCGCGGGCCGGTCGATCTGCGGCGCGGCAAGCGCCGGAAGCGCGGCGGCGCAGGCGAACAGCAGCGCGCCGCCCGCGAGCACGGCGCGGCGGCGGAAGCGGGAGGAAAGAAAAGCGGAAGACTGCATGCGCGACCTCCTGTTCGGTCAATTCGGGGAACCCGGCGCGCCCGCAAGCGCGTCGAGCATCGCGGTTTCGGTGAGCAGCGGCGGCAGCACCCTGGGGTCGCCGCCCGGCGGGTAGAAGGCATAGAACGGCACGCCGTCGCGGCCGAAGCCGCGCAGGAACGCGGTGATCGCCGGGTCGCGGCGGGTCCAGTCGCCCTTCAGGTAGACGATGCCGCCCGTCTTGAAGGCGGCGCGCACCGCCCCGGTGGAGAGGGCGACGCGTTCGTTGACCAGGCAGCTCAGGCACCAGTCGGCGGTCATGTTGACGAACACCGGGGCGTCCCGGGCGCGCAGGTCCGCCAGGCGGGCGGCGGAGAACGGCTCGCTCTCCGCCGCCGCGGCCGCGCCCTGCGGCGCTCCGGCATCGACGCGCGGCAGCAGCGCCAGCGCCGCGGCCAGCGCCAGCGTGGCGGCCAAGGCGGCGCGGCGGGAGCCGCCGCTCCGCTGGGCGAGCCCGAGCAGCCAGGCGGCCAAGGCGACGAGAAGCGCCCCCGCCAGCCCGAAGGGCAGCCCCTCGCCGCCGGTCTGGCGCGCCAGCACCCAGACCAGCCATGCCGCCGAGGCGTACATCGGGAAGGCGAGCGCCTCGCGCAGGCGCAGCATCCACGGCCCCGGCCGCGGCAGGCGGCGGGAGAGCGCGGGGAGGAGCGCCAGCGCGGCATAGGGCGCGGCGAGGCCGAGGCCGAGGGCGAGGAACACCGCAAGGCAGGCGAGCGGCGGCAAGGCGAGCGCCGCGCCGAGGGCGACGCCCATGAACGGCGCGGTGCACGGCGTCGCCACCACCACGGCGAGCAGCCCGGTGAAGAAGCTGCCCGCATGCCCGCCGCCCGCGGCGGTCCCGGCGAAGCCCGGCATCCGCACCTCGAACACGCCGGAGAGGTTGAGGCCGACGGCGAGCATCAGCCAGGCCATGGCGGCGATGAAGGGCGGCGACTGGAACTGGAAGCCCCAGCCCACCGCCGCGCCGCCCGCGCGCAGGGCGAGCAGCACCCCGGCCAGCGCGGCGAAGGCGGAGAGGATGCCGAGGGTGTAGAACGCCGCCGAGAGGCGCACCTCGCGCAGTTCGCCGCCGGAGAGCCTGGCCACCGCCGCGGCCTTCATCGCCAGCACCGGGAAGACGCAGGGCATGAGGTTGAGGATCAGCCCGCCGAGCAGCGCGAACAGCACGGCGCGCCACAGCGGCGGCGGCGGAGCGCCGGGGACCGCGGTGAGCGGCGCGACGGAAAACCAGCGGACGCCGCCGCCGCCGTCGGTGAGGACGAGCAGGCCGGAGACCGCCTGCCCCGGCGCGTAGGCCGGGCCGCGGGAAAGCGCGAGGGAAAGCCGCCCCGCCGATGCGGCGGCGCGCGGCGGCGCGGCATAGTCGAGCACGCCCCAGGAATCGGGGAAGAAGTCGGCGCTGCGCACGCTCTCGGCGGAGAGCCCCGCCCCGGCCAGCGCGAGGGCAAGGCCCCCGTCCCCGGCCCGCAGCTCCGCCCGCCACGGCAGCGGCTGCGGCATGCGCGCGTCCGCGGCGGCGAATGCGGCGGCGACATCGCCCCCCGCCGGGCGCGGCGCGGCGGCGACCGGCAGGTCGAGGCCGAAGCGCCCTTCCTCGGGGATGCATTCCTCGGCGCAGACCAGCCAGCGCGCCTCCGCCGAGACCGCGAAGCGGCCGCCGGGGCGCGCCGTATCGGGCACCCGCACGGTGACCGGCAGCACGATCTCGTCGCGGTAGCCGAAGCTCACCGCCGGGCCGGAGACGATGCGCTCCGGCCCCGGCCAGGCGATCCCGCCCGCGCTTGCGCCTTCGGGCAGCGCGAGGCGGATTTCCGAGGGCTCCCCGGCGTCGCCCGGATTCTTCCAGTAGGTGTGCCAGTGCGGCGTCAGGCGCTGCCGCAGGCCGAGGCGCACGCTGCCGCCGGGCGCGACCGCGTCCGCATCCGCCACCAGGGTGACGGTGGCGCGCGGGCTGACCGCGGGCGCGCTTTCGGCGGCGAGCCCGGCACCGGGCAGAAGCGCGGTCAGGGCAAGCGCCGCCAGCCGGAAGAACCGGGGGGCGGAGAAGAAGGCTCGAAGTCGGCGGGGCGGAAACGTCCGGCGCATGCCACCTCCCGGATGGGACGCGGCGCGTCCCGCAACCTGCGAACGAGACGCATTATATGGGAGGCCCCGCCGGGGGCGTGCAAGACGGCGGCGTGAATCCGTGCGCCGCCCTCAGGCGGAAACCCGCGCGGTGAAGGCGGAAAGCTCCGCAACGCTCACCACGTCGTAGCGGTGCAGGCAGGAATCCACGGTGGAGGCGGTCTTGGCCCGCCACTGCGCCAGCGCATCGGCGGGGGTGAACGGCCCGAAGACCTCCAGCGCGCGGCCCGGCGCAAGACGGGCGAAGCCGGTGTCGGCGTACTCGCCGCCCACCACATAGGCCGGGTCGGCGGCGTCCCGCTCCTCCACCACGTAGCGCACCATGGCGTTGTCCACGGTCTTGCCGGTGAGTTCCCGCCACAGGGCGTGGGCCTCGGCCTCGGTCAGCGGGCCGCGGCAGTCCAGGGCTGCGCCCGGCGCCGGGCGTTCGAACGCGGTATCCGCGTATTCGCCCCCCACCACATAGAAACAGCGCTTCCCCGTCTTGGCGGTCATCGGTCGTTCTCCTCCGGCAATGGGGTGGTGGGCAGCCCGGCGGCGCGCCAGGCCTTCAACCCGCCCCGCATCAGGGCGACGTTGCACATGCCGTTGCTCTGCATCAGCTTCGCGGCCAGGGTGGCGCGGTCGATCGCGGTGTCGAAAACGATCACCTCGGCGGTGCGCAGCTCCTGGAACCTGCGGTGCGCCGCCATCTCGCGCAGCCTCGCCGGAACCTGCTCCAGCGGCAGCACCAGCGCGCCGGTGATGGTGTGGGGATCGCGCCTCTTGTGCACGGGCTTGCGGGTGTCCCAGACCAGCGGGTCCTCGCCCGCGGCGATCAGCTCCTGCACCTGGACGGGTTCGAGAATGCGGCCCTTCCAGCGGTCGCGCCGCCAGGCGTAGATCGCCGCCCAGATCGCCACGCCCAGGCACCCCGCCGCCACCCAGAACTGCTGGGTGGAAAGAATTCGGTCGAACAACGCCGCGTCCATGTCGCCCCCGCGATTGCATCTCCGCCCGATGGAGTACCGCACGGCCTCTGCCGACGCAAGCCTGGACAGTGCGGGCAAGAGAGCTTAAGTGAGCAGACCGCCCGCGAGAAAAGGAAAAAAGATGCCCACGGACCGCTCCACCGTCCATGTCGTCGGCGCCGGACTCGCCGGCAGCGAGGCCGCCTGGCAACTCGCGCAGGGCGGCGCGGCGGTGGTTCTCCACGAGATGCGGCCGGTGAGATCCACCCCGGCGCACGTCACCGGCGGCTTCGCCGAACTGGTGTGTTCCAACTCGCTGCGCTCCGACGACGCGCAGGCGAGCGCCGTCGGCCTGCTGCACGAGGAGATGCGCCGCGCGGGCTCGCTGATCCTGGCCTGCGCCGACGCCCACCGCGTGCCCGCGGGCGGCGCGCTGGCGGTGGACCGCGAGGGCTTCTCCGCCGCGGTGCAGGCGGCGCTGGAGGCCCACCCCAACGTCACGGCGATCCGCGAGGAGGTCACCGCCCTGCCGCCGCCGGATGCGGGGCCGTGGATCGTCGCCGCCGGGCCGCTCTGCTCCCCCGCGCTTTCGGCGCAGATCCAGGAGGTCTCCGGCGCGGACGCGCTTTCCTTCTTCGACGCCATCGCGCCGGTGGTGACCAGGGACAGCATCGATTTTTCCAAGGCATGGTTCCAGTCGCGCTGGGACAAGGGCACCGGCAAGGACTACGTCAACTGCCCGATGACCGAGGCGGAATACCGCGCCTTCGTCGCCGCGCTGACCTCCGCCGACTACGTGGAGTTCAAGGACTGGGAGAAGGACACCCCCTACTTCGAGGGCTGCCTGCCGGTGGAGGTGATGGCGGAACGCGGCGAGATGACCCTCGCCTTCGGCCCGATGAAGCCGGTGGGCCTGACCGACCCGCACACGCCGGGGGTGAAGCCGTTCGCCGTGGTGCAGCTGCGCCAGGACAACGCCCTCGGCACCCTCTACAACATGGTCGGCTTCCAGACCAAGCTGAAGCACGGCGAGCAGTTGCGCATCTTCCGCACCATTCCGGGGCTGGAACGGGCGGAATTCGCCCGCCTCGGCGGCATTCACCGCAACACCTTCCTGAACGGTCCCAAGGTATTGGATGAAGCGCTTCGCCTGAAATCTCAGCCGAACCTGCGCTTCGCCGGGCAGATCACCGGCTGCGAGGGCTATGTGGAAAGCGCCGCCGTCGGCCTCATCGCCGGGCGCTTCGCCCTGCGCGAAAGCCTCGGCCTGCCGCCTGCGCCGCCGCCGCCGGTCACCGCGCTGGGCGCGATGCTCGCCCACATCACCGGCGGCGCGGATGCGGAAACCTATCAGCCGATGAACGTCACCTTCGGCCTCTTCCCCGAGCTGCCCCCCGCCGAGCCGAAGAAACCCGGCGGCAAGCCGCGCCACCTCAAAGGCGGCGAGCGCAAGGCGGCGCATGCCGCCCGCGCGCTGGAAGCGCTCGCCGCCTGGCTGGCGGAGACCGCTACGACCGCCTGATCCCCAGACGCCGCAGGAAACGGTAGACCGCGTCCTTCTCCCGCACGCTCTGGTGCGGCGGTGGCGGCGGCGCGTCTTCCTCCGCCGCCGCCGCGGCGCTGCCGCCCCGCACCGACCCCTCCGGCGGGTACGGGATGCTGCCGCGCAGCGCGTCGATGCGTTCCGGCGTGAAACTCGGCAGTTGCATCTCCCCCGCCTCCCGCCACGCCTTGACCTTTTCCTCCACGGCGCGGCGCTTCTCCGTGTCGGGTTCCTCGTCCTTCGCCATGTAGACGGTCTGCGAGGGAAAGGCGAAAGAGGCGCCGCTCGCCGCCACGATGTCCATGATGCGCAGCGTCAGATCCTCCTGGATTTCCAGGAATTCGTTGATCTCCACGGTGTCGATGTAGGCGAAGATCTCGATGCTCAGGCTGTCCGCCCCGAGGCCGGTGAAGCGCACCCGCGCCGGGTCCGGATCGACGCGGGGGTGGCCGTAGAGCATCGCCCGCAACTCGACGAGGAGGTAGCGCATCTGGTCCGGCGTGGTCTCGTAGCGCAGCGACAGGGTGGGATGGAACCAGAACTTGTCGCGCACCGCGAAGTTCTCGATCTGTAGGGCGGAAAACTCGCCGTTGGGCACGGTGATGACGGTGCGGTCGAGGGTGCGGATGCGGGTGGAGCGCATGCCGATCTCCTCCACCAGGCCCAGGGTGCCGTTGCCGAAACGGCAGAAATCCCCCTCCCGCACCGGATGATCGGCGATCAGGGTGAGGCTGCCGATGAGGTTCTCCACGGTCTTCTGCGCGCCCAGCGCCACCGCGATGCCGCCGATGCCGAGGGCGGCGAGACCGGCGCTGACGTTGAAGCCCAGGGTGTGCAGCACGACGATCGCCACCGCCGCGATCACCAAAAACTTGGCGGCGCGGCGGAAGAAGCGGATGGCGGAGAGCGCCTCCCACTGGTTGCGCTGGGAAATCGCCTCGATTCCCGCCGCGCCCAGGGCGTCGGCGATGCGCCAGAGGAACCACCCCAGGCCGACCCAGCCGACGACCTCGGCGGCGAGGCCGAAGACCTGCCGCGCCACCACCGCAACGCCGAGGTAGAGGCCGCCCAGTGCGAACAGCCACACCGCCAGGCAGATGCGCAGCGGCGGCATCGCCGCCTCCACCAGCCGCACCCGCAGCGACTGCTCGCGGCGACGCCACACGGCATGCAGCCCGAAGGAAGCCAGGGCGGTGAGAATCCACGCCGCGGCATAGGAGGCGATGGCGAAGGCCAGCAGCGCCGCCCACTGCACCAGGGGCGCGCCGAGGATGCGCGGACCGGCCTTCAGCCACTCCGGGATGATGCGTTCGATCAGCCCGGTATCGACGTGCGCGAGCAGGCCCGGAATCGCCGTCACGGTCCTGGCGGAGACCAGCCAGATCGGCGCGCCGTCCGGCCCCTTCACCCGCTGTGCGAAGAGATCGACGTTGCCCTTCGGCGTGCGCACCGTGGCGAAGCGTTCGAGGTCGGGGGCGAGCCCGTCGTCGAGGGAACCTTGCGGCTTGTCGCTCAACTGCCATTTGGTGGCGAGCCAGCCGCCCTCGTCCAGCATTTTCAGGAGGTTGCGGGCGGTTTCCTCTCCCCGCGCGGCACGCCGGGACTGCGATATGCCGGAAAGATCGAGGTACTGCGCCGCCCGTGCGAAGTCCTGCTCCGCCATCGCCTTGACCAGGCCGCGGACGAATCCCTCCGGGGTGTCGCGGCCGAGCGCGTCGCGCGGCGCGGCGGGCTCGCTCACCGCGGGCGGCGGCGCATCGGCGGCGCGCGCCGCCCCGACGGGTGCGGCGAGAAAAACCGCAAGGAACGCCACGCACGCCGCGGCGAGAAAGACCGGGGTGCGGCGCGGAACCGCTGTCGTGGGAACGCTGTGCAAGTCGCAGGCCTCCTTCCTGGAACCTATTAGGTAGGACGGCCCGGCCGCTCGCGCACGCCTACAGCCGTTTGCGCGCGCACAGCCAGAGGAAGCCGAGGCTCACCCGGCTGGGGGCGGAGAAGCGCGCATCCAGGATGTCGTAACCGTTGCGGCGGAGGAGGCGCAGATGCCGGTGCGCCAGGGCCGCGGGCGCGGCGAGGAAGAACGCCTCGCGCGGCAGGCGCGCCGCAGCCGCGGCCGCGATCGCCGCCTCCGCGCGGTCCGCCGCGTCGCGGGCGAGCGCGGCGCGCGCCGCCGTATCGGAGAGGTCGGCCTCCCACGGATTGCGCCGCGCCGCGATCAGCCCCGGCGTGGCGCGCAGGATGCCGACGAGGCCGTGGCCGCGCGCCGCGGCGCGCACGCCGGGGGCTTCCGCCAGGTCCGGCAGGCCGCCCGCCACCGCCATCGCGCCCGCGAGCGGCGCGGTGGTGGCCGCGGCATAGGCCTCCGCCGCCGCCGCGCCGGAAAACGGCGGGTCGTCCAGGTCCTTCTGCCGTGCGTCGATCAGCTGCGCGAGCAGCGGCCTCAACTGCGGCCACAGGCGCAGCCCGGCGAGCACGCGCAACAGCGGCGCGGCCTCCGCATCCTCATCCACCGCGGCGCGCGCCAGGGCGTCGCGCCACCATTGCAGGCGGATATGCCCCATCATCGGTTCGGCGACGCGTTCGCGGATGCGCGCGATCTCGCCGTTGAAAGCCAGCACCGCGAGCACCGCGGCGCGGCGCGGCGGCGGGCAGAGCATCGCGGCGATGAAACGGTCCCGGTCCTGGCGGCGCACGCTGTCGGCCAGCCAGGGCTCCACGGTCGCTTCGGTCACGGCAGGACTCTCCTTGCAGCATCGGGCGTTTTGGCTGCCGCGGCGGCGGCGAATTGCCGTATAGTGGGCAAGACCCATCGAACCCCGGAGCCGCCTTGACCCGCGACGCCATGATAGCCTCCCGCATCGACGAATGCACGGTATGCGGAACCCGGCGGCCGGAAAACTTTCCGGTCGCGTCGCTGCTGCTGGCGCCCGGCTGCCGCGTGGCGATCCGCGCCTATTACCGCTTCGCCCGCTTCGCCGACGACATCGCCGACGCGCCGGACCTCGCCCCCGCGGCGAAGCTCGCGGCGCTGGACGCCCTGGACGCGGCGCTGCGCGGCGAACCCGCCGACGAAGCGGCGGTGGACACCGCCCCGGCGGTGCGGCTGCGCGCGGTGCTGGCCGAGCGCGGCATGGAGACCGGGCACGCGCGCGCCCTGCTCGCCGCCTTCCGCCGCGATGCGGAGGGCCACGGCACCGCCGACTGGGACGAACTGATGCGCTACTGCCGCGCCTCCGCCGCGCCGGTGGGGCGCTTCCTCCTCGACCTGCACCGCGAGCCGCGCCGCGCCACCGAGGCGGCGGACGCCCTGTGCGCCGCGCTCCAGGTGCTCAACCACGTGCAGGACATCGCGGAGGACAAGCGCCTGCGCGACCGCGTCTACGTGCCGCTCTCCTGGCCCGACGGCGCCCGTGCCGACGCGGCGGAAATCGATGCGCCCGCCGCCTCCCCGGCGCTGCGCGGCTGCCTCGACCGCACGCTCGCGAACTGCGCCCGCCTGCTCGACGCGGCGGAGCCGCTGCCCGGACTGCTGCAATCGCCGCGCCTGCGCGGCGAGGCGGCGGCCACCCTTTCCCTCGCCCATGCGCTGCACCGCCGCCTGTGCGCCGGCGACCCGCTGGCGGCGCGCATCCGCCCCACCGCGTTCGACGTCGCGCGCGCCGCGGCGGCGGCCCTCTCCGCCCTCGTCGCGCCGCCCTCCCCCGGCCTGCTGCCGCCGGAGGCGCGACGCACCGTCGCCGCCATCGTGCGCGAGTCCGGCAGTTCCTTCCGTCTCGGGCTTTCCTGCCTGCCGCGCCTGCGCCGCGAGGCGATGCAGACGGTCTATGCCTTCTGCCGCGTCCTCGACGACATCGCCGACGACCCGGGCATGCCGCGCGAGGCGCGCCTCGCCGATCTGGACGCGTGGAGCGCCCGCCTCGACGCCCTGGAAAGGAACGCCGTGCCCGCCGATGCGCCGCCGCTGTTCGCCGCGCTGGCCGCGGCGGACGCGCGTTTCGGCCTGGATATCGGCGAGTGCCGTTCCCTCATCGAGGGCATGCGCATGGACGTGGAAGGCCCCATCGTCGCGCCGGACGAGACCGCCTTCGCGCTCTATTGCCGCCGCGTCGCGGGCAGCATCGGGCTGATCTCCCTGCCGCTGTTCGGCGCGCGCGACGCCGCGGCGCGGCGCTTCGCGCTGACCCTCGGCGACGCCCTGCAATGCGTCAACATCATCCGCGACGTCGCCGAAGACGCGGAAATCGGGCGCTGCTATCTGCCGCGCACCATCCTCGAGGACTGCGGCATCCCGATCGGCGATGCCGCGTCCATCGCCGCCCACCCGGCGATCGGCCGCGCCCGCGAGCTGCTGGCGGCGCGGGCGGAGACCCACTTCGCGCTCGCCCGCGGCGCGCTCACCGCCGCCAACGCGCGCGCCCTGCTGCCCGCGCGGGCGATGATGGCGGCCTACCGCGACGTTCTCGACCGCATCGCCAAACAGGGCTGGTCCGACCTCTCGCCGCCGCCGCGCGCGGGCATGGCGGCGCGCCTCTACTGCCTCCTCACCCGCCTGCCGCGCCGGGTCTGAACGCCATGGCCCGCCGCCGCGCCGCCTCCGGGGACGCCCCGGTCTGCCACGTCGTCGGCGCGGGCCTCGCCGGGCTCGCCGCCGCCTGCCGCCTCGCCTCGGCGGGGATGCGGGTGCGCCTCTACGAAGCCGCGCCGCAGGCGGGCGGGCGCTGCCGTTCCCTGCCCGACCAGCGCTTCGGCACCGCCATCGACAACGGCGCGCACGTGCTGATGACCGGCAACCGCGCCGCGTTGTCCTTCCTGCGCGGCATCGGCGCGCCCTCCACCGCGCTCGCGCCGCTGGACGCGCTGGAGTTCCGCGACCTCGGCGACGGCAGCGCCTGGCGCATCCGCCCCGCGGGGGAGAGCGCCGCCTGGATGCTCGGGCGCGGCCTGTCCATTCCCGGCGTGCCGCGCGGGCGGCTGCTGTGGGAGGGGTTGCGCCTGCTGTCCGCCCGCGCCGGAAGCCGCGCCGGGGAGCGGCTCTCCCCCGGCGGCCTCGCCTGGCGGCGGCTGTGGCGGCCCTTCCTCAAGACGGTGTTCAACGCCGAAGCGGCGGAGGTTTCCGCGCCGCACGCCGCGGCGGTGCTGAAGCGCCTGTTGTCCGAGGGCGCGGCGAGCGGCCGGGTGCTGCTGGCGGCGCGTCCGTGGTCGGAGATCGCCGCCGAACCCGCGGTGGCCTGCCTGCGGCGCGCCGGCGCGGAGATCGCCTTCGGCAGCCCGCTCTTGGCGCTGGAGCGCGGCGAAGGCCGGGCGCGGCGGCTGATCTTCCGCAACCGCGCCGTCGATGCCGGGCGCGACCCGGTGATCCTGGCGGTGCCCAACGCCGCGGCGCGCCGCCTCTGCCCCGATCTCGTGCCCGCGCTGCCGCATGCGCCGATCCTCAACCTGCACTTCGAGACGCCGGAGGACCTCGGCCTCGGCTTCCGCTGCCCGGTCGGCGGCCTGGTGGATGCGGTGTTCTGGCGCGGCCCGGTGGTTTCCGTCACCATCGGCGGCGCAACCGGCGACGGCGACGCCGAGGCGCTCGCCGCGGCCGCCTGGGCCGAGGCGGCGGCGGTGCTGCCGCGCCCCCCTTCCCTCACGCCGCCGCCGTGGCGGCGCATCGTGGAGAAGCGCGCCACCGTGGCGGCGACGCCGGAAGCCTTCGCCCTGCGGCCGGGAACCGCGACGCCGGAGGCGAACCTCTTCCTCGCCGGGGATTGGACCGCCACCGGCCTGCCGTCTACGATCGAGGGCGCGGTGGTTTCCGGCCGCACCGCGGCGGAGGCCGCGCTCGCCGCCGGAACGCAGTGACGTTTGTGCAAAAAATCGCGTCAAGGGCTTAATTTCACACGCACACGCATTAACTTTTGCGGTGAAGAAGAATTCTACGCGGCGCCGCCTCCGGCGCCGTCAGCACCGGCAAGGAGACACTCATGGCCTTCGAACTTCCCGCTCTTCCCTACGACTCGACGGCGCTCGAGCCCTACATCTCCGCCAACACCCTGAGCTTCCACCACGGCAAGCACCATGCCGCCTATGTCGCCAACCTCAACAAACTGATCGACGGCGGCCCGCTCGCATCCAAGCCTCTGGTCGATATCATCGAGAAGGCGGCGGGCGACCCGGAGAAGATCGGCGTGTTCAACAACGCCGCACAGACCTGGAACCACACCTTCTTCTGGAACAGCATGAGCCCCAACGGCGGCGGCGCGCCCACCGGCGAACTGGCCGAGCGGCTGACCGCCGCGTTCGGCTCGCTCGACGGCTTCAAGGAACAGTTCAAGGCCGCCGCGGTGGCGCAGTTCGGCAGCGGCTGGGCGTGGCTGGTGCTCGACAAGGGCGAGCTCAAGATCACCAAGACCGGCAACGCCGACCTGCCGCTGACGCACGGCCAGAAGGCGCTGTTCACCGTGGACGTGTGGGAGCACGCCTACTATCTCGACTACCAGAACCGCCGCCCCGACTTCGTGCAGACGGTGCTCGACCGCCTGATCAACTGGTCGTTCGTCGCCCAGAACCTGAAGTAAGGGCCTCTCCCGAACGCAAAAACGGCGGGGATGTCCCCGCCGTTTTTTGTGCCCGCAGCGTCCGGCTCAGGGCCGGGAGGGCTCTTCCTCCTCCAGCGCGCCGACCGCGTCGGTGTTGCGCAGGTGGAAGTAGATCAGCACCGGCAGCGAGATGTAGATCGACGAATAGGTGCCGACGATGACGCCCCAGATCAGCGCCAGGGCGAAGCCGCGCAGCACCTCGCCGCCGAAGATGGCGATCGCCACCACCGAGAGCACCGTGGTGCCGCTGGTCAGGATGGTGCGCGAGAGCATCTCGTTGATGCTCAGATTCATCAGCTCGGCGAGCGGCATCTTCTTGTATTTGCGCAGATTCTCGCGCACCCGGTCGTACACCACGACGGTGTCGTTGATCGAGTAGCCGGCGATGGTGAGCACCGCGGCGACCGAGGTGAGGCTGAACTCCATGCCGGTGATCGAGAACAGCCCCATGGTCGCGGTCACGTCGTGCAGCAGCGTCAGCATGCCGCCGACGCCGTATTGCCACTCGAAGCGCAGCCACAGGTAGGCGCCGATGGCGAGAATGGCGAGGCTCACCGCGAGCAGGCCGTCGCGCACCAGTTCGCCGCCCACCTTCGGCCCCACCACCTCGGTGCGGCGGTCCTCGAAGGACGGCCCCAGCGCCTCGCGCACCTGCTTCAGCGCCGCGTTCTGCACCGTCTCGTTGTCGAAGGCGGGAATGCGGATCATCACCTCGCGGCCGGTGCCGCCGATGCCCTGCAGGCCGATCTCGCCGACGCCGAGGCCGTTGAGCTTGCCGCGCAGGCCCGACAGATCGACCTTCTCGGTGGAGCGCACCTCCATCTGGATGCCGCCCGCGAAGTCGATGCCGAAGTTGAGGCCGTGGACGGCGAGCAGGACCATCGAGCCGACGATCACCACGATCGACATCCCCAGCGCGATCAGGCGCTTGCCGACGAAGTCGATGCGCATCCCCTCGGGGAGAAATTTCATGCCGTGATACATCGTGTGCTTCCCCTAGACCGGCAGCGGCAGAACGGAAGGCCGCTTGCGGCGAGCCCAGAGATAGACCTGAAGCCGGGTCACCATCACCGCGGTGAACATCGAACTCAGAATGCCGAGCGACAGGGTCACGGCGAAGCCGCGCACCGGCCCGGAGCCGAATTGATAGAGCAGAGCGCCCGCCACCAGGGTGGTGATGTTGGCGTCGAAGATGGTGGCGAAGGCGCGCCCGAAACCGGCCTCGATCGAGGACAGCACGCTGCGCCCGTTGCGCACCTCTTCGCGCATGCGTTCGTAGATCAGCACGTTGGCGTCCACCGCCATGCCCATGGTGAGCACGATGCCCGCGATGCCCGGCAGCGTCAGGGTCGCGCCGATGCCGGAGAGGCCGCCGATGAGGAGCACCATGTTGACGATCAGCGCGACGTCGGCGAACAGGCCGAACAGGCCGTAGGCGGCGGCCATGAAGACGATCACCAGACCGAGGCCGACGAGGCTGGCGATCATCCCCGCCTTGATCGAGTCCGCGCCGAGGCTCGGGCCGACCGAACGCTCCTCGAGGAAGGTGATCGAGGTCGGCAGCGCGCCGGAACGCAGCACCAGGGCGAGATCGTTGGCCCCCTGCACGGTGAAGCCGCCGGTGATCACGCCGCTGCCCTGCATGATCGGGCCGCGGATGTTGGGGGCGCTCACCACCTTGTTGTCGAGCACGATGGCGAGGTTGCGGCCGACGTTCTCCTGCGTCACCTTGCCGAAGATGCGCCCGCCCAGCGCATCGAAGCGGAAGGAGACGACGGGGCGGCTCTGGTCGAAGGTGGGCTGCGCATCGACCAGATGCTCGCCCGCCACTTCCACCTTCTTGCGCACCACGTAATAGGTCTTCTGCCCCTTCGCGCCCGCATCCATGCCTTCCAGCAGCATCGAGCCGGGCGGCACGCGGCCCTTGAGCGCGTCCTGCACCGAGGTTTCGCCGTCCAGCAGGTGGAAGGTCATGCGCGCGGTCTTGCCGATCACCTCGCGCGCGCGCTTCGGGTCGGAGACGCCGGGCAGCTGCACCACGATGCGGTTCGCCCCCTGGCGCTGGATCGAGGGCTCGCGGGTGCCGAGTTCGTCGATGCGCTTGCGGATGATCTCCAGCGTCGTGGAGAGCGCGCCCTCCAGCATCTCGGCGCGCGCCTTCTCGCCGTAGGAGATGCGCAGCTTGCCCTCGGCGTCCACGTCGATGTCGGCGTTGGGGATGACGTTGCGCACCGCCTTGCGCGCCGTGGCGCGCGCCGCCTCGTCGCCGAGGATGGTGGCGACCACCGCCTCGTCCTTCACCCCGAGGCCGGTATAGCGCATGCGCTCGGCGCGCAGCGCGCCGCGCACCACATCCACCACGCCTTCCAGGCGGTCCTTCAGGAGTTCGCCGGTGTTGAGTTCCAGAAGCAGGTGCGAGCCGCCCTGCAGGTCGAGACCCAGGCTGAGGGGTTGCCACCAGTCCGGCAGGGAGTCGCGCTTGTCGCGGCTCATCAGGTTGGGGGCGGCGAACACCAGCCCCGCCCCGACCACCAGGGCGACGAGCGCAAGCTTCCACTTCTGAAAATACAGCATCGGAGAACCTTCGAGAAACCGGACGTCAAGCCGCCGCGCCGGGCGATGCCGGGCGCGGGCGGCCCCCCAGAGTTCTTACTTGCCGCCCAGAAGACGGCGCAGCTTCGACCCGGCGCCGGGCTTTTCCGCCGCGGCGGCCTCGCCTTCCGCCTTCGCCTCGGCGGGCGGAGCGGCCACCGGCTCGCGGTAGAGACCGAGAACCGACTCGCGGGTGACGCGGACGCGCACGTTCTCGGCGATCTCCACGGTCAGTTCGGAGTCCACGGTCTTGATCACGGTGCCGACGATGCCGCCGCCGGTGATGACGCGGTCTCCCCGCTTGATGCCGGCGAGCAGCGCCTTATGTTCCTTGGCGCGCTTCTGCTGCGGACGGATCAGCAGGAAATAGAAAATACCGAACACCAGGACCAGCGGCAGGATTTGAAGGCCGAAGTCCGGGCCACCGGCGGACTGGGCGAAAGCAGGCGAGATCAGCATGTATCGAGTGCTCCTGAGTGGGGGCCCGGGACGCGGGCGATTCGACGGACTATAACCATCACGCTCCGAGATTCAATGTTTAACCGATGTCCGATTTGTGATTGTCTCACCCGACGGGTCCCGCCCCCCCCTGTAAGCCTGGAGCTAAGACGATGGACGACCTCGCGCAAGTCCTGCACACCCTGGAGCGCATCGCCGCGGCGCTGGAACGCCGCACGCCGAAGCCCGAGCCGGTGCGCATTCCCGACGGCGTGGACGCCTTCGTCTGGCAGGCCGACCCCGACGCCCTGATCCCGGTGGAACGGGTCAACCGCCTGCCGATCGGACTGCTCAAGGGAATCGAAAGCCAGAAGGCCAAGCTCCTCGACAACACCCTGCGCTTCGCCCGCGGCCTGCCCGCCAACAACGCGCTCTTGTGGGGGGCGCGCGGCACCGGCAAATCCTCCCTGGTCAAGGCGGTGCACGCGGAAACCAACGCCGAAACCGGGGCCGCCATCGCGATGATCGAGGTGCAGCGCGAGGATATGCCCTCGCTCGCCCGCCTGATGCGCCACCTCAAGACCGGCAACCGCCGCATCCTGCTGTTCTGCGACGACCTCTCCTTCGAGAACCAGGACGAAAGCTACAAGTCGCTGAAATCCATCCTCGACGGCGGCCTGGAAGGACGCCCGGACTCCGTGCTGTTCTACGCCACCTCGAACCGCCGCCACCTGATGAGCCGCCAGATGATCGAAAACGAACGGGCGACCGCCATCCACCAGGGCGAGGCGGTGGAGGAAAAGGTCTCGCTGTCCGACCGCTTCGGCATGTGGATCGGCTTCCACAACATGGACCAGGACACCTACCTCGACATCATCCGCGGCTATTGCGACGCCGCCCGCCTCTCCATCCCCTTCGAAGAGGTGCAGCCCAACGCGCTGGAATGGTCGATGACCCGCGGCGGACGCTCCGGCCGCGTCGCCTGGCAGTTCTTCCTCGACCTCTGCGGCCGGCTCGGCCTGCCGCCGCAGTTCGAGTGAAGAGATAAAACAAGGCCAGGGGCGCTGCCCCTGGACCCCGTTGGGGCCATGGGCCCCAAACCCCATAAGTTTTTCGCCGCGCAGCGGCAATCGACCGTCACGCGGCGTGATGGTTCTCTCGCGCTACGCGCAAAAACGAGTAGTGATGGGAGGTGTGGAGGGACCGAGTCCCTCCACAAAGTTTTGATTTTTCTTCAGTTCAAAAACTTCATCGGATCAACGGCTTTTGAGCCTTCTCTCACCTCGAAGTGCAACTGCGGAGAGGTCACGGAGCCGCTCTGGCCGACCGAGGCGATGATCTGGCCGCGCTTCACCGTGGCGCCGCGTTGCACCTTGATCTCGTCGGCGTGGGCGTAGGTGGTGATCAGGCCGCCGCTGTGCTTGAGCAGCAGCATGTTGCCGAAGCCCTTGAGTTCGTTGCCCGCGTAGGCGACCACCCCGGCCTCGGCGGCGCGCACCGAGGTGCCGAGCCTGGCGGAGATATTGATGCCGTCGTTGCGCATGCCCTTGGCCACCGAGCCGAACGGCACCGCCACCTTGCCGCGCACCGGCCAGTCCAGCCCCCGCCCCTGGCGCGGCGGCGGCGTGGGGATGGCCGCGGCCCTGGGCGGCGGCGCGGCGGCCTGTTGCGGCGCGGCGGGTCGTTCCTCCTGCGCCTGTTGCGGCGCGGCGGCCTGCACCGGGGGCATCGGCGGGTCGAGGGCGGGTTCGGTGGTGCCGGGCAGTTGCAGCACCTGGCCGATATGGATGACGTAGGGCTCGCGGATGGCGTTGACCCGCACCAGGGCGCTCATGTCCACGTTGTGGATCTTGGCGATGCGGTAGACGGTTTCGCCGCGCCGCACGGTGTGGGTCGGGCGGTCGGGGATCGTCAGCGCCTGGCCGACCTGTAGGGTATAGGGCGGGGCGAGGCGGTTGACCTCGATGAAGCGGCGCACCGGCACGCCGTGGGACGTGGCGATGCGGTAGACGGTGTCGCCGCGGCGCACCGTATAGCCGCCCGTCGCCGCCGCGCCGCGGCTTTCCGCGTGGGAGGAGGAGGAGGAGGAGGAGGACGGCCACGACGGGAGGAACGAATAGAGCCGCGGCCCCGAGCACCCCGACAGCACCGCGAGACCACAGACGGCCACCCACACCTGCACCGATCTGGTCATGTGCGCCACTATACGGGGCCGCCGCAAGGCAGACAACGCTTCACGCCACCGGGTCCGGCACGCCGGGCAGCAGCGGCACGAAGCGCACCGGGAACAGGGTTTCGGTGGAGAAGCCGCCGGCGGTGCGGCGCACCCGCACCACGTCCTGGCGGTCGGGGCCGGTGTCCACCGGCGCGACCAGGATGCCGCCCTCGCCGAGCTGGGCGAGCAGCGCGGGCGGCAGTTCCGGCGCCGCCGCGGTGAGCAGGATGCGGTCGAACGGCGCCTGCGCGGACCAGCCCTTGATGCCGTCGCCGAGCATGGCGACGATGTTGGTGATGCGCAGGGCGCGGAAGCGCGCCTCCGCCTCGGCGAGCAGGGCGCGGTGGCGTTCCAGGGTGTAGACGCGGCGGGCGAGCGCCGCCAGCACCGCCGCCTGATAGCCGGAGCCGGTGCCGATTTCCAGCACCTTCATCCGCGGCGTCAGTTCCAGCGCCTGGCTCATCAGGGCGACCACCAGGGGCTGGCTGATCGTCTGGCCGCAGCCGATGGGCAGCGCGGCGTTGTCCCACGCCTGATCGAGGAAGGGTTCGGAGACGAAGGCGCCGCGCGGCACCTTTTCGATCGCCGAGAGGACGCGGGTATCGGTGACGCCGCTGCGCCGCAGCTCCATCAGCAGGCGGATGCGCAGCGCCGCGTTCATCGTCCCCTCAGGATGCGCGCACGGCGTCGAACGCGCCGGCGAGGTGGTCGAGGGTGGCGCGGTGCGTCAGGTTCACCGAAAGCGGCGTGACCGTGGCCCAGCCCGCGCCGTTGCGCTCCATGTCGGTGCCCTCGGCGAGCGGCGAGCCCGCATGCAGGCTGCCGATCCAGATGTAGGGGCGGCCGCGCGGGTCGATGCGCTCCACCAGGTTGTCGCCGACCTTGTGGTGCCCCTGCGGCGCCAGCGCCACGCCCTTCACCGCGGCGGCGGGCACGTCGGGGAAGTTGACGCTCATCAGCACCTCGGCGGGCCAGCCGCGGGCGCACAGGCGGCGGATGATCTCCGGCGCGTGGACCTCGGCGGTGCGCCACTTCACCGGCTCCTGCGGGGTGAACACCTGGCTCACCGCGATCGAGGGCACGCCGAGCAGCGTGCCTTCCATCGCCGCGGCGATGGTGCCGGAATAGGTGACGTCGTCGCCCATGTTGGCGCCGCGGTTGACGCCGGAGAGCAGGAGGTCGGGCTTGGCCTCGGCCATGAACTTGTTGATCGCCAGCAGCACGCAGTCGGTGGGGGTGCCCTCCACGCCGAAGCGGCGCTCCCCCGCCTGACGCCAGCGCAGCGGCCGGTGCAGGGTGAGCGAATGGCCCGCGCCGCTCTGCTCGGTTTCCGGCGCGACCACCCAGGCCTCCATGCCGAGCGCCAGGGCGACGCTTTCCAGCACCTTGAGGCCCGGCGCGTGGATGCCGTCGTCGTTGGTGATCAGCACCCGCGCGCCCGCGAGCGGCGGCAGGGCGAACATCGGCGCGGCGTTCATGCGTTCCTCTTCAGCACCGGGAGCCCGCCCATGTAGGGGCGCAGCACGTCGGGAACGACCACGGAGCCGTCCGCCTGCTGGTAGTTCTCCAGCACCGCCACCAGGGCGCGCCCCACCGCGACGCCGGAGCCGTTGAGGGTGTGGACGAAGCGGGTGCCCTTGGCCTCGGCCGCCGGGCGGTAGCGCGCGTTCATCCGCCGCGCCTGGTAGTCGCCGCAGGTGGAGCAGCTGGAAATCTCGCGGTAGCGGTTCTGCCCCGGCAACCACACCTCGATGTCGAAGGTGCGGCAGGCGGTGGCCCCCATGTCCCCGGCGCACAGGGCGACGACGCGGTAGGGCAGTTCCAGGCGCTTCAGCACCGTTTCGGCGCAGCCGAGCATGCGGCGCTGCTCGTCGTCGGAGGCCTCGGGCGCGGTGATCGAGACCATTTCCACCTTGTAGAACTGGTGCTGGCGGATCATCCCGCGGGTGTCCTTGCCCGCCGCCCCGGCCTCGGAGCGGAAACACGCGGTGAGCGCGGTGAAGCGCTTCGGCAGGTCCTTCTCCTCGAGGATGGTCTCGGCGACGAGGTTGGTGAGCGGCACCTCGGCGGTGGGAATCAGCCAGAAGCCGTTCTCGGTGCGGAACAGGTCTTCCGAAAACTTCGGCAACTGGCCGGTGCCGCGCACCGCGGCATCGCGCACCAGGACCGGCGGAGAGATCTCCTCATAGCCGTGCTCTGCGGTGTGCAGGTCGAGCATGAACTGGCCGAGGGCGCGTTCCAGGCGGGCGAGCCCGCCGCGCAGCACCACGAAGCGTGCGCCGGAGAGCTTGGCCGCATCGTCGAAGGACATCAGGCCGAGCTTCTCGCCGATGGCGTCGTGTTCCAGCGGCGCGAAGCCGAAGCCGCGCGGCGTGCCGATGCGGCTCCGCTCGACGTTGGAGTCCTCGTCCGGGCCTTCCGGCACGTCGTCCGCGGGCGCGTTGGGAATGCCGAGCAGCAGCGATTCCAGGTCCGCCGCCTTCCGCTTTTCCGCTTCCTCGGTCTCGGCCATGCGCTGTTTCAGCGCCGCCACCTCGTCGATCAGGGCCGCCGCGTCGCCGCCCGCCTTCTTCACCGCGCCGACCTGGCGCGAGGCCTCGTTGCGGCGGGCCTGCATCTCCTGCCAGGCGGTCTGCAGGGCGCGGCGCTCGCGGTCCAGCGTCAGCACCGCCTCGGCCATGGCGGGCTTGCCGCGCCGCGCCAGCGCAGCGTCGAGGAATCCCGGATTGTCGCGGATCATGCGGATGTCGAGCATCGAAGAATACCTTGTCTCAAGTCTCAAAGCCGGTGGACGCGGTTTTATATCTCCGCTGCGGCGCGGCGTCCACCGCGCATCACGGCGCGGGAGGCACGGTTTCCTCGGCGGCCTCCGCCGCGGCGCGGCTGCGCTCGATGCGGCGGCAGGCGATGATCGAGCCTTCGTAGAGCAGCAGCAGCGGCACCGCGAGGCCGATCTGGCTGACGATGTCGGGCGGCGTCAGCACCGCGCCGACGACGAAGGCGATGACGATGGCGTAGCGCCGCTTCGCCGCCAGGGCGGCGCTGCTGACCAGGCCGACGCGCGCGAGAAGGGTGAGCAGAACCGGAAGCTGGAAGCTGACGCCGAAGGCGAAGATCAGGGTCATGATCAGCGACAGGTATTCGCCGACCCGCGCCTCCAGCTCGATCGGCAGCACGGTCTGGCCGCCGTGGGTCTGGAAGCCGAGGAGGAAGGTCCAGGCGAGCGGAATGACCAGGAAATAGACCAGCATCGCGCCGAGCACGAAGAGCACGGGGCTGGCGATGAGGAACGGCAGGAAGGCGTTGCGCTCGTGCTTGTAGAGGCCGGGCGCGACGAACAGCCAGAGCTGCGTCGCCAGCACCGGGAAGGAGATGAACAGCGCGCCGAACGCCGCCACCTTGACCTGGGTGAAGAAGCCCTCGGTGAGCGCGGTGTAGATCATCCGCTGGGTGCCGCCGACCTCGGCCATGACGCGGGCGAGCGGACGCATCAGAATGTCGTAGATCTCCAGCGAGAAGCCGTAGCACAGGGCGAAGGCGACGACGAAGCCGAGCGCCGCGAACATCAGCCTGCGGCGCAGTTCGAGCAGGTGCTCCATCAGCGGCATCGGGGAATCGCCCTCGGGGCCTTCGCGTTCCTCTTCGCTCATCGCTGCGCCTCCCCTTCCCCTTTCGGGGCGGCTTTCTTGCGCGGCTTGCGCTTGCGCGGCGGCTTCGGCTCCGCCGGAGGTTCGGCGGGCGTCTGCGGGTCCGGGGACAGGGAATCGCGCATCACCCGGTCGGGGTCCACCGCATCCTCGACGATGCGGCCGAAATCGGCGCTGCGCGCCGCATCCGCCGCCTTGCGCAGGTCGTCGAGCTCCGCCTCGCGGATCATCTCGTCAAGCTGGTTGCGGAAGCCGGCGGAAAGGGCACGCAGCCGCCCGATGACGCGCCCGAGGGTGCGCAGCGTCGCGGGCAGTTCGTTGGGGCCGATGACGAACACCGCAACGACCACCACCAGCGCCAGTTCCCACCCGCCGATATCGAACATCCTGCCTCGTCCTCAGCGCGTCAGGCCTTGCCGGACGAGTCCTTGTCGTCTTTCTCGATCTGTTTCGCGGAGGCCGGGTCGTCTTCCTTCAAGCCCTTCTTGAAGGCGTTGACCCCCTTGGCGACGTCCCCCATCAGGCGCGGAATCTTGCCCGCTCCGAAAAGCAGAAGAATCACCACGATGATGAGGAGAATTTGCAGCGGTCCAAGGCTCATGGACGTCTCACTTTCCAGTCGGCGGAACCCAAAACGCCGGTGCGGGCATGCGCCCCCGGCATGGCGCGGATGATGACAGATATCGCCCCCCCGTGCAATCCGCCCACCGGAGATTATTGGACTGGTTGGTCCAAAAAGGTATTGCGCGCCGCGTCGCCTCCCTCTATATTCCGTTTTCCTGGACCCATCGGTCCAGGAATTCGTGCGGCACCGCCGCACCCATTTCAGGATCTTTTTCATGCGAAAGCGTTTGATTCTCGGCGCGGCGGCGGCCGCCCTCTGCATCGGCGGCTATTCCGGCTGGTCGTGGTACGGCCATGGCCGTTTCATCGAGAGCACCGACAACGCCTACGTCTCGGGCGACATCGTCGCCATCGCGCCCAAGGTGCCGGGGCGCATCGCCGCCCTCGCGGTGGCCGACAACCAGCCGGTGAAGGCGGGCGACCTGCTGCTGCGCCTCGACGACGCCGACTACCGCGCCGCGGTGGACCAGGCGCAGGGGCAGCTCGACGCCGCGGCGGCCGCGGTGGCGGTGGTGGACGGCAACATCGCGGTCGCCGGAAGCAGCATCGCCGAGGCGGAAGCGGCGCTCGCCTCCGCCCAGGCGGAGCGCACCCGCGCGAGCGCCGACCTCGCCCGCTACAAGACTCTCGAAGCCGCGAAATACGCCTCGCAGCAGAAGATGCAGACCGCGCAGGCCGACGCCGGGAAGGCCGCCGCCGAGGTGCGCCAGGGGTCCGCCGCGCTCGCCACCGCGAAGAGCCGCCTCGCCCTCTTGTCGGCGCAGCGCCGCCAGGCCGAGGCCGAGGAAGAGACCGCCCGCGCCGCTCTCGCCGCCGCGCGCATCCGACTCGCCGATACCGAACTGCGCGCCCCGGTGGACGGCGTGGTCGGCAACAAGGGCGTGCAGCTCGGCCAATACGTGCAGCCCGGCCAGCAGACGATGAGCGTGGTGCCGGTGGCGGGGGTGTTCGTCGTCGCCAACTTCAAGGAGACCCAGCTCTCCCGCATGCGCCAGGGCCAGCCGGTGACGATCACCGTGGACGCCTACCGCGGGCGCACCCTGCATGGCGCGCTCGACAGCGTTTCGCCCGGCAGCGGCGCGGTGTTCAGCCTGTTGCCGCCGGAAAACGCCACCGGCAACTTCACCAAGATCGTGCAGCGCATTCCGGTGAAGATTCTCCTCGACGACGCCGCGCGCCAGACCCTTCTCCTGCCCGGCATGTCGGTGGAGGCGAAGGTGGATACCCGCGGCAGCGGCGCCGGGCTCTCCCGCGAGGACGCCTTCGCCGCGGCGAAGACCGCCTCGCAGACCGCGGCGCGCTGACCGGCCATGGCCGCCCCCCGCGAAAAAATCCCGCCGCGCCTGCTGATCGGCTTCCTCGCCATGGTGCTGGGGATGTTCATGGCGATTCTCGACATCCAGATCGTCGCCGCGTCGCTGGCCGAGATCCAGGCCGGGCTCGCCGCCTCCGCCGACGAGATCGTCTGGGTGCAGAACGCCTATCTGATCGCCGAAGTGATCATGATCCCGCTGTCGGGATACCTCTCCCGCGCGCTCGGCACGCGCTGGAGCTTCGTCATCTCCGCCGCCGGGTTCACCCTCGCCAGCATGGGCTGCGCGATGGCGCAGAACATGAACCAGATGATCGTGCTGCGCGTCATCCAGGGCTTCATCGGCGGCGCGATGATCCCCTCGGTGTTCGCCGCCGCCTATACCGTGATGCCGCGCAGCCGCCAGGCCTCGGTCACCGTGATGATCGGCCTCGTCGCCACCATCGCGCCGACCATCGGCCCCACCCTCGGCGGCTGGCTCACCGAGACCTTCTCGTGGCACTGGCTGTTCCTCGCCAACGTGGTGCCGGGGATCGTCGTCACCCTCACCGTCGCCGCGTTCATGGACGTGGACAAGCCGCAACTGGAGCTGATCCGCCGCCTCGACGTGCTCGGCCTGGTGCTGATGGCCGCATTTCTCGGCTGCCTCGACTTCGTGCTGGAGGACGGCGCGCGCAACGACTGGTTCGCCGACGACGCGATCCTCGTCTGCGCGGTGGTCTCCGCGCTCGCCGGGGTCGGCTTCTTCTGGCGCACCCTCACCGCGGACAACCCGATCGTCGATCTGCGCGCCTTCTCCGACCGCAATTTCGCCTCCGGCTGCGTGTTCAGCTTCGTCCTCGGCATCGCGCTCTACGGCCTGGTCTACCTGCAGCCGCAGTTCCTCGGCCGGGTGCGGGGCCTGAACGCGATGCAGATCGGCGGGGTGATGCTGGTCACCGGGTTGTCGCAGTTCCTCTCCGCGCCGGTGGTCGGCAACCTGTCGCGCCGGGTGGACCCGCGCGTCCTCCTCTGCTGCGGCTTCTCGCTGCTCGCCGCCTCCAACTGGCTGGTCTCCTCCGGCATCACCGCGGACTGGGACTTCGACCAGTTCGTCGTGCCGCAGATCCTGCGCGGCATGGGCTTCATGTTCACCATCATCCCGGCCAACGTGCTGGCGCTCGGCACCCTGCCGCCGGAACGGCTGAAGAACGCCTCGGGCCTCTACAACCTGATGCGCAACCTCGGCGGCGCCTTCGGCCTGGCCGGGATCACCACCATGCTGGACCAGCGCGGCGCCCTGCACTGGGCGCGCATCGGCGAGCACATCAGCCCCTCCCGCGTCGCGGTGCAGGAGGCGATGAGCGGCCTGACGCAGCACTTCGCCGCCCGCGACCCCGGCATCGACGCCACCGCCGCAGCGGCCAAGACGATCGCGCGGATGGTGCAAAAACAGGCCACCGTAATCACCTTCGGCGATGTATTCTTCACCATGTCGATGATTTCCCTGGCAGCGGTGGGGATCGTTCTGCTCGCCCGCAAGCCGAAGCAGGCCGCCGCCGCCGGACACTGAGAGGCCCCCGATGACCGAAACCGCCGCCTCCTGCCCTTCCATGCCCGCCTGCCGCGGCCGCAAGCCCGACCCCGGCAAGCGCGAGGCGATCGTCGGCGCCGCCTGCGCGCTGTTCCTCGAACAGGGCTACGGCGTCTCCATGGAGACCATCGCAGCCGCGGCCGGGGTGGCGAAGCAGACCATCTACAACCTCTTCTCCACCAAGGAACAGCTGTTCGGCGCGGTGGTCGCCGGGCATTCGGAGATCGTCGTCGCCGCGATCGACGAGGCGCGCGACGACGCGGAGCCGCGCGCCGTGCTCGCCGCCATCGCCCGCGAGCTGCTCGGCCTGCTCTCCGGCGAGCGCATCGCCAAGGTCTACCGCATGATGATGTCGGCGGCGATCGGGGCGGGCGGGGCTTCGGAAATGTGCGAGCAGTTCTACGACAACGGGCCGCGCCGCGGCACCCGGCAGTTCGCCGCCTACCTCGCCCGCCAGCACGAGATCGGCCGCCTGAACGTGCCGGACCCGATGCTCGCCGCGGAAAGCTTTTTCGGCATGCTCAACGGCCACATCCTGATCCGCAACATGATGGGCCTGCAAAGCCGCTGGAGCGAAAAGGACCTCGCCGCCAAGGCGGACTACGCGGTCTCCGCCTTCCTGCGCAACCACGCGCGCCCCGCCTGAGGTTTTGCGCCAGTTTTTCCCGCCCGCCCGCGTATCAGGGAACGGATACGCACGGGGGGAAAGCCATGCACGATCTCGCCGGCCGGTTCTGCGCCGAGCCCTTCGAACACTTCGAGATACTCCTCGACGGCAGGGTTTCCCCCTGCTGCTCGCTATGGGTGGACCTGCGCCTCGGCAACGTCCACGCCGCCGACCTCTCCGCCATCTGGAACGGCGCGCTTGCGCAAGAGATGCGCCGCTCCATCCTCGACGGCAGTTTCCGCCACTGCCGCAAGGACCGCTGCGCGATGATCGTCAACGGCGCCCTGCCCCATCGCGGCGAGGTTTCCGAACCGCACCTGCGCGCCGCCATCGACAACGGCGCGACGGTGATGGAAAAAGGGCCGCGCCACCTCTTCCTCGCCCACGACGCCACCTGCAACCTCGCCTGCCCGTCCTGCCGCAGCGGCCTGATCGCCGCCTCCGGCGCGCAGAAGCAGCGCCTCAACCGCGTCGCCGAGCGGGTGGTGCTGCCCGCCGTCGCCTCCGGGGATTTGCGCAAGCTTTCGGTGGCGGGTCAGGGCGACCCGTGGGCCAGCCCGCACTACCGTTCCATCCTCTCCGCCCTCGCCGAGGACGGCTGTCCGCCCCTGCACCTCGCGCTCTACACCAACGCCGTGCTGATGAGCGAGAAAACCTGGCAGGCCTACGAGGGGCTGGAACGCCATGAGATCACCGTGTGCGTCTCGGTGGATGCCGCCTCCGCCTTCACCTACGCGCGGCTGCGCCCGCCGGGCCGCTGGGAGCAACTGCTGCGCAACCTCGCCTTCATCGGCGAGATGCGCGCCCGCGGCGCGGTGCGCCTGTTCGAACTCAACATGACGGTGCAGGCCGACAACTACGTGGAAATGGCCGAATTCGCCCGGCTTGCCCGCTCCGTGGGGTGCGACCACGCGCTGTTCTACCTGATCCGGAACACCGGCTCCCACCTCGGGCCGCACTATGCCGATTGCGACCTCTCCACCCCGGCGCATCCGGAGCACGCCGCCCTGCTGGAGGTGCTGCGCGACCCGCTGTTCGCCGACCCGTTCTGCCGCCTCTTCGACATCCAAACGCTGCGAGAAGAGGCCTGCGGCCCCGACGCGCCGCCGCCCGACGCCTTCGCCGAACTGGTGCGCCGCCGCATGCGGAGCGGCGCCGCGGAAGACTGGTCGGCGGAGGGCATGGCGCTCCTGGAAATCAACCGCCCCTGGCGCGCGGCGCAACGCTTCCTCCGCGCCGTGGATCGCGACCCCTCGGCGCGCAACCGCCTCGACCTCGGGGTCGCGCTGTTCCTCGCCGGGTTGCCCGCCGAGGCGATGCCGCACCTGGAAAGCGGGCAAGGCGACGACTCCCTCTCCGCCGAGGAACGCGCCGCCCTGGACACCTGCCTCGCCGCAGCGCGGGCGGAAAGCGCCGCTTAAAAACTTCGCGGGGGGGCGCGCGGCCCTTCCGCCTACTCCTCGTCCTCGTCCGGGACGCCGAGCAGCAGGCTGTCGTCGCCGCCGAGGGGAAGCTCCAGGTCTTCCTCGCTCTGCGCCGCGTAGGCGATCATCGCCGGGCGGGTATCCAGGAGGCCCGCGGCCTTCAGCTCCTCCACCCCCGGCAGGTCGGCGAGGCCCTGCAAACCGAAGTGGTCGAGGAAGCCCGGCGAGGTCGCCCAGGTCATCGGCCTGCCCGGGGTCTGCCGCCGCCCCGCCGGGCGCACCCAGCCCGCCTCCAGCAGCACGTCGAGAGTCCCCCGGCTCAGCGCCACGCCGCGCATCTCCTCGATTTCGGCGCGGGTCACCGGCTGGTGGTAGGCGACGATCGCCAGCACCTCGATGGCGGCGCGGGAGAACTTTTTCTGCTGCGGCACCTCGAGGTGCAGGCGCGGCGCGAGGTCCGGCGCGGTGCGCAGCGCCCAGGCGTTGCCGCGGCGCACCACCTCGACGCCGCGCCCGGCATAGCGCGCGGCGAGCGCTTCGAGCGCCGCGGCGAGGTCGCAGCCTTCGGGCAGGCGGGCGGCAAGCGCGGCTTCCGTCACCGGCTCGGCGGAGGCGAACAGCACCGCCTCGATCAGGCGCTCGGCGTCGAAGGCGTCGGGGGTTTCTGCGGGTTCGGTCATCAGGGAGCCTTTCGCAAGCGGATCGGCGAGAACGCCCCGCCGTCCTGGCGCACCACGATGCGCCCCTGGCGCACCAGCTCCAGCGCCGCGACCAGGGTCGCGCCGATGGCGGAGCGGCGGTAGAGCGGATCGGCGAGGCCGGGCGGCAGGAACGCCTCCAGCTTCTGCCAGTCCGCCGCGGCGCCGATGAGGTAGGACAGCCGCGCCAGCGCCTCGTCCACCGAATAGAGCTTGGCCTCGCCGATTTCCAGGCGGGTTTCGGTCTTGCGGCCGTGGAACGCGCCGTAGGCGGAAAGCAGGTCGTAGAGGCGCAGGTCGTAGATCGGCCTGGTCACGTCGCGCAGCCCTTCCGGCGCGCCGCGCGCGAACACCGACTCCCCCAGGCGCGGCCGGGCGAACAGCGCCGCCCCGGCCTTGCGCATGGCGTCCAGGCGCTGCAGGTGGAAGGCGAGCGCCGCGGCCATTTCCGCGCCGGAAGGTTCCTCCTCTCCCGGGGCCTCGGGGATCAGCAGGCGGGATTTCAGGTAGGCGAGCCACGCCGCCATCACCAGGTAGTCGGCGGCGAGTTCGAGGTTGCGGCGGCGCGCCTCGGCGACGAAGAGGAGGTACTGCTCCGCCAGTTGCAGAATGGAAATCCGCCGCAGGTCCACCTTCTGGTCGCGCGCCAGGGTCAGCAGCAGGTCGATCGGCCCCTCGAAGCCGTCGATGTCGAGCAGCAGCACGTCGGAAGGCATCGCCGGGGGAATCCCGTTCTCCCAGCCGTCGTCGGTCTCCGGACTGCGCGGCGCGTCGCCCACTCCCCCGCCCCCTCCGTTCACGCCATCGCGGCGGCAAGCCGCGCGGCCAGTTCGTCCGTGGCATTCTCCTCCGCCGCGGCCGCGGCGTCCAGACGCCGCCGCTCCGCCGCCGCGAAGCGCGCCCAGGCGCGGGCGGAAAGCGGCGGCAGGGCCTGCGCCACTGCGCGCATTTCCGCCATCTCGCCGTTGCAGTGCAGCACCATGTCGCAGCCCGCGCCGAGCGCCGCGCGGGTGCGCGCCGCGAAATCGCCGGAGAGCGCCTTCATCGACAGGTCGTCGCTCATCAGAAGGCCGGCGAATCCGATCTCGCCGCGGATCACCCCCTCCACCACCGCGCGCGAGCAGGTGGCGGGGGCCGCCGCGTCGAACGCGGTGTAGACGATGTGCGCGGTCATCCCCCAGTCCTCGTCCGCGAGCGCGCGGAACGGCGCGAAGTCGAGCGCCCGCAGCGCGTCCGCCGGGGCGTCCACCACCGGCAGGTCGAGGTGGCTGTCCGCCACCGCGCGGCCGTGGCCGGGGATGTGCTTGACCACCGGATGCACCCCCTCGTCGCGCAGGCCGCGGCACACCGCCGCGCCCAGCGCCGCGACGCGGGCGGGATCGCCGGAATAGGCGCGGTCGCCGATCACGCCGTGGGTTTCCGGCCGCGCCACGTCCAGCACCGGGGCGCAGTCCACGGTGATGCCGAGCGCCGCAAGCTCGCGGCCGATCAGCCGCGCATTGAGCCAGGCCGCCGCCGCCGCCCGCGCGCCGGGCAGCGCCGCCAGCGCGGCGGCGCAGGGCGCCTGCCGCCAGTGCGGCGGCTTGAGGCGCTGCACGCGCCCGCCTTCCTGATCGATCAGCACCGGCGCATCCGCCCGCCCCACCGTGGCGCGCAGCCCGGCGACCAGCGCGCGAACTTGATCCGGCGTCTCGATATTGCGTGAGAACAGTATGAATCCGAAGGGTTTTACCTCGGAAAAGAACGCCGCCTCCTCGGCGGCGAGGCGGGTGCCGCGGCAACCGAAAATCGCGGCGGAGGCGATGCCTCCGCCGGTTTGCGCCTGCGCGTCAGCGCTTCGCGACGACACAGCCCACGCCCTTCGCCTTGAGGCCGTCGCACAGCGCGTCGGCCTGCTCGCGGGCGGCGAAGTCTCCGGCGCGCAGGCGGTAGAACACCCCCTTGGAGCCGAGGTCCGCGCGGATCACCTGATGCGGCAGCTTGCCGAGCTCCGGCGCCTTCTTCACCGCGCGGGTCCATTCCGTCTCGGCCCGCGCCTCTTCGCGCAGGGCGGCGAGCTGCACCTGCCAGGCGCCGCTTCCCGCCTTCGCCGGAGCGGCGGCGGGCTTGGCCGCCTCGGCCTTGGCCGCGGGCTTTTCCGTCTCCGCCTTGGGCTCGGGCTTGGCCGCGGGCGGCGGCGTCACCTTGGCGGTTTCCACCGGCTTCACCGCTTCCGGCAGGGCCGGGGCGGCGGGCAGCGGCGCCATGCCGTCGCCCAGCTTGTCGGCGGGCTGCGCCTTGGGCAGGTCCTTGGGCTGCACGGGCTGCGGCAGCAGGTGCTCCACCTCGGGCTTCACCGAGCCCTGGTCCACGCGGTTGTAGACCAGCTTGTCCTGGTTCGGCACCTCCAGTCCGCCCGGGTCCGCCGGGCGCACCTTCACCGGCGCCTTTTCCGACTTCACCACCGGCACCTCCTGCGGCGCGGTGGAATTGCCCGCGCCGCCGGTGCCGAGAATGTACCAGGCGGCCCCCGCCGCCGCGGCCAGACCGATCAGCGCGCCGAACAGCAGGCTCTTCTTCGCCGAGCGCGCGGGAAGAAAATCCTCCTCCGCCGCCATGTCCTGGCCGACCCGCTCGCGCAGGCCCTCCAGAAGGCTGAGATCGAACCCGTCGCCGGGCCGCTTGTCCTGCGAAGCCATGAGATTACATCTCCTCCACCGGGGCGACGCCGAGCACCATGAGGCCCGAGGCCACCACCGCCGCCATGCCCCGAACCAGGGCCACCCGCGCCACCGAAACGTCCGGACGGTCCGGCAGCAGGAACCGCAATTCCGCCGCCTCGCGGCCCTTGTTCCACAGGCTGTGGAAGGCCGCCGCGACCTCGCCGAGGTAGTAGGCGATGCGGTGCGGCTCGTGCGCCTCCGCCGCACCCTCGACGATGCGCGGCCACGCCGCGAGCAGCTTGATCAAAGCAATCTCGGCTTCGTCGGTCAAGGACGCAAGGTCCGCCGTCACAAGCAGCTCGGGCGAGAGGTCCACCCCCGGCAACGCCTCTTCGGCATGGCGCAGCACCGAATGCGCGCGGGCGTGGGCGTACTGCACGTAGAACACCGGATTGTCCTTGGACTGCTCGGTGACCTTCTTGAGGTCGAAATCGAGGTGCGCGTCGTTCTTGCGGGTCAGCATGATGAAGCGCACCACGTCGCGGCCGACGTCGTCGATCACCTCGCGCAGGGTGACGAAGGTGCCCGAGCGCTTCGACATCTTCACCGGCTCGCCGTCGCGCATCAGGTTGACCATCTGGCAGAGCTTGACGTCGAGGCTCGCCTCGCCGCCGGTGATCGCCTTCACCGCCGCGGTCATCCGCTTGACGTAGCCGCCATGGTCCGCCCCCAGCACGTCGATCATCGTCTTCGCGCCGCGGCGGTACTTGTCGTAGTGGTAGGCGATGTCGGAGGCGAAATAGGTCCAGCTGCCGTCGGACTTCTTGAGCGGGCGGTCCACGTCGTCGCCGAAGGCGGTGGCGCGGAACAGCGTCTGCTCCCGCGGCTCCCAGTCGTCCGGCAGCATGCCCTTGGGCGGCTCCAGCACGCCCTCGTAGATCAGGCCGGTGGATTTCAGGTAGTCGAAGGCCGCCTGCACGCCCCCCGCCTGCACCAGTGCGCGCTCGGAGGAGAACACGTCGTGCGACACGCCGAGCGCCGCGAGGTCGTCCTTGATCAGCGCCAGCATCGCGGCCACCGCGCGCTCGCGGAACGGCATCAGCCACCGGCCTTCCGGCGCGGTCTTGTAGCGGTCGCCGAACTCCGCGGCCAGCGCCGCGCCCACCGGCGCCAGGTAGTCTCCGGGGTAGAGCCCTTCCGGAATTGCGCCGATCTCCTCGCCCAGCGCCTCGCGGTAGCGCAGGTGCAGGGAGCGCGCCAGCACGTCCACCTGCGCGCCCGCGTCGTTGACGTAGTATTCCCGCGTCACCGCATAGCCCGCCTTGGCGAGCAGCGAGGCGAGCACGTCGCCCACCACCGCGCCGCGCCCGTGGCCCACATGCATCGGCCCGGTGGGATTGGCGGAGACGTATTCCACGTTCACCGCCTGCCCCGCGCCCATGGCGGAATCGCCGTAGGCGGTGCCGGCGCGCAGCACGTCGCGTAACCGATCGTGCCAGAACGACGGCGCGAGCCGCAGGTTGATGAACCCCGGCCCCGCCACCTCCGCGGCTTCCACCCCCGCGGTCTCGGCGAGGCGGCCGGCGAGCAGAAGCGCGAGGTCGCGCGGCTTCATCCCCGCGGGCTTGGCCAGCACCATGGCGGCGTTGGTCGAGACCTCGCCGTGGGCGGCGTCGCGCGGCGGCTCGGCGGAAACGCGCGTGGCGTCGAGGTCCGGCGGCAGCGCGCCTTCGGCTTGCAGGGCGGCGACCGCATCGGCGATGCGGGCCTTGAATTCGGCAAACAGGTTCATGGATTGACTTTCGGATCGAATAAACGCGCGTGTTCGTCGAGGGCGAAGCGATCGGTCATGCCGGCCACGTAGTCGCACACCGCAGCCGCGGTTTCCGCCTCCTCCGGGCCGCCGCAGAGGCGCTTCCAGTCGGAAGGCAGCAGCCGCGGCTCGGCCAGCAGCAGGCCGAACAGGTCGTCCACCACGCGGCGCGCCTTGATGATCGCGCGCATCACCTTGTGGTGGCGATACATATTCGGAAACAGGAAATCCTTCAAGGCGCGATCGGCGGCGCGCATCGCGGGCGAGAAGGCGACGATGGCGCGGCCCGCGGCGCGCACCTCCGCCGTATCGGAAATGCCGAGAGAGTCCAGGTTGGCGCGCGCCGTCGCCACCACGTCGGAGGCCATGGCGTTGATCATCCGGCGGATCGTCTCGTGAATCACCCGCGGCGCATCGAGGCCGGGGTAGCGCGCCTCCACCTCCGTCAGCTTCTCCCCCACCAGGGGCAGGCCGCGGATGTCGTCGAGGCCGAACAGCCCGGCGCGCAGGCCGTCGGCGATGTCGTGGTTGTTGTAGGCGATGTCGTCGGCCACTGCGGCGATCTGCGCCTCCAGGCCGGCATGCCCGGCGAGGTCCAGCGGGAACGCCGCGTCGAATTCCGCAATGTAGCCCGGCACCGCGCCGGCGATCGGGCCGTTGTGCTTGACCAGGCCTTCCAGCGTCTCCCACGTCAGGTTGAGGCCGTCGAAATCCGCATAGTGGCGCTCCAGCCGGGTCACCACCTTGAGCGACTGCGCATTGTGGTCGAAGCCGCCGAACGGCTCCATGCAGACCTTCAGCACGTCCTCCCCGGCGTGGCCGAACGGCGGATGGCCGAGGTCGTGGGCGAGCGCCAGGGCCTCCGCCAGGTCCTCGTTGAGGCACAGCTCGCGCGCCACCGAGCGGGCGATCTGCGCCACCTCCAGCGAATGGCTCAGCCGCGTGCGGTAGCTGTCGCCCTCGTGGTAGACGAACACCTGGGTCTTGAAGGACAAACGGCGGAACGCCGCGGCATGGATGATGCGGTCGCGGTCGCGCTGGAACGGCGAACGCCCGACCGCCGCGGGCTCGTCGAACAGACGTCCGCGGCTGCGGTCGGGCAGACAGGCATAGGGCGCCAACGGCGCCTGGCAAAACGTCGCGTTCATGCCCCGGACACTAGCGTTGTCGGGGCGGAAACACAAGGCCGGGGGCGCTGCCCCCGGACCCCGCAAGGGGACTCGGCCGCCTTTGACCTCACAGATTTTTTGCGCGCAGCGCCATTGAATCATCGCGCGGCGAAAAAACTAAGGGGAGGCGCGGAGGGACCGAGTCCCTCCGCAAAGTTTTTGTTTTATGATACCGGCGACCTTCCCCTTACGGAGTACCCCGCCCGTGCCGACCATCGCCACCTGGAACGTCAATTCCGTCAAGGCCCGCCTGCCCGCGGTTCTGGACTGGCTGAAGAGCTTCGCCCCCGACGTGGCGCTGTTGCAGGAGATCAAGTGCCGGGACGCCGACTTTCCGGAGCTGGAGTTCCGCGCGCTCGGCTACGACCTCGCGGTGCACGGGCAGAAGTCCTACAACGGCGTCGCCATCCTCTCGAAAATCGGGCTTTCCGACGTGGCGCGCGGCCTGCCCGGCGATGCGGAGGACGTACAGGCGCGCTATCTGGAGGCGACGGTGGGCGACGGCCTGCGCGTCGTGGCGCTCTATCTGCCCAACGGCAACCCGGTGGCCGAGGGCGGCGGCTTGAGCGCCAAGTTCGCCTACAAGCTCGCCTGGATGGAGCGGCTGAACGCCCATGCCGCAACGCTGCTGCGCAGCGGAACGCCCACGGTGATCGGCGGCGACTTCAACGTCATCCCCACGCCGATGGACTGCTACGACGCCGCGCTGTGGGCGGGGGATGCGCTGATGCGGCCGGAGACGCGGTCGCGCTTTTCCGCGCTCTCGCACCAGGGCTGGACCGATGCGGTGCGCGCCTACAACCCCGACCCCGGGCTCTATTCGTTCTGGGATTACCAGGCGGGCGCGTGGGCGAAGAACCACGGCCTGCGCATCGACTTCCTGCTCGCCTCGCCCGGCGCGGCGGATGCGCTGACCGCCGCAGGCATCGACACCGCGCCGCGCGGCCGGGAGAAGGCCTCCGACCACACGCCGGTGTGGTGCCGCCTCGCCATGCCGTGATCTCCGGCTATTTCGCCAGTTGGCGCGCCATGCAGGCCATCAGTTCGCCGGAGGTCACCGGCTTCTGCAACCATTCGGAAACCCCCAGGCCCTCGCGCGCCGCCTCCAGGCTTTCGTCGGCATAGCCGGTGAGCATCACCACCGGGGCGATGACGCCGCGGCCACGCGCCTGGTGCACGAAGTCCAGGCCGTCGCCGTCGCCGAGACGCCAATCGGCGAGGATCAGGTCGAAGGGCCCCTCCTCCAGCGCCTGCAGGGCGGAGGCGATGTCCGGGGCGATGGCCACGCCGCCGACGCCGACGTTGACGAGAATCGATTTCAGCACGTTGGCGAAGGGCTTGCTGTCCTCCACCACCAGTACCGTGAGTCGCGACCACTCGAGATTCGCGTCCTTGCGGTCGGTGGCGAGGAGGGCGGCGTAGCTCACCCCCTCGGCGGCGGAAACCGCCTCCAGATTGGCCAGCAGGTAGGGCTTGATCGCCATGTCGTGGAGGAGGATGTGGTCCATCAGCCAGTCGCTGAGGAAGTCCACCAGGTCGCCCACCTCCACCTCGTCCGGCGCGGCGCGGAAGGACTCGAACAGGCGCTTCGCCTCCCTGGTCAGGGCGGCGTGCTGGGCGCGGTGTTCGCGGATGTCGGGATAATGCGCGGCGAACTGGGCGCGTTCCTCCCGCACGAAGTGGTAGTGGGTGTAGTCCACCAGTGCGGAAAGAATGCCGCCGATGTCCCCCAGACCGCCGTCGGCGCGGGAGGCCTCGTACATGCGGTTGAGGAGGTCCACCAGAACCTTGTGGTCCGCATCGATGAACGGAACCCCCAACTCGAAACGGCTGGACCACTGGACATAGGGCATGTGTCGTCCTCCACGCGGAAATCCGGCTTCAAGGAAACATCAAAAATGCACGCGCATCAAAAAGTTTCGATGCGCGCCAGGGCTTCCCGCACCTTCTGCCGCTGGAGGAGCGCGTCGGCGCGCTTCTCGCGCTGCTCCGCGACGATCTCTTCCGGCGCGGCGGCGATGAACTTCTCGTTGGCGAGCTTCTTGTCGAAGCGCTCCACCTCGCCGTCCAGGCGCTTCAGCTCTTTGGCGAGGCGCGCCTTCTCCTGCGCGATGTCGATCACCCCGGCGAGCGGGATGAGGACCGTGGCCGCCCCCAGGACGATCTGCATCGCGCCCTTCGCCGCATCCCCCGCCGGGGCGTCGGCGATGGTTTCGACGCGCGCCAGGCGCTCCACCACCGGGCCGTAATCGGCCAGGCGGCGGCGCGAGTCCGCATCCGCCTCGCGCACCAGAAGCGCGGTCTTGGCCCCCGGCGGCACGTTGACCTCGGCGCGCGCGGAACGGATCGCGGTGATCAGCGCCACCACCCAGTCCACGTCCGCCGTCGCCGCCGCGTCGATCGCGCCGGCCTGCGGCCACGCCTCGACGATCAGCTGGCCGCGCGGGACCGCGGCGCTCTTCGCCCACAGTTCCTCGGTGATGTAGGGCATGAACGGGTGCAGCAGCTTCAGCACCTCGTTCAGCACCCAGGCCGCGGTGGCGCGGGTTTCCGCCTTCACCGCCTCGTCCTCGCCGGTCAGAAGCGGCTTGGCGATTTCCAGGTACCAGTCGCAGAAGGTGCCCCAGACGAACTGATAGGCCGCGCCCGCCGCCTCGTTGAACTTGTAGGTCTCCAGCCCCTCGCCCACCGCGGCCACGGTTTCCGAGAGCTTGCCCGCGACCCAGCGGTTGACCGCGTGCTGCGCCTGATCCGGCTTGTAGGCGGGCTCCAGGCGGCACTCGTTCATCTCGCAGAAGCGCGCGGCGTTCCACAGCTTGGTGGCGAAGTTGCGGTAGCCCTGCACCCGGCTTTCCGACATCTTGACGTCGCGGCCCTGCGCCGCCATCGCCGCCAGGGTGAAGCGCAGCGCATCCGCGCCGTAGGAGTCGATGAGCCCCAGGGGGTCGATGACGTTGCCCTTGGACTTCGACATCTTCTGGCCCTTCTCGTCGCGCACCAGGGCATGGATGTAGACGGTGCGGAACGGCACGTCGCCCATGAAGCGCAGGCCCATCATCATCATCCGGGCGACCCAGAAGAAGATGATGTCGAAGCCGGTGACGAGAACGTCGGTCGGGTAGTAGCGGGCGAGTTCCGGCGTTTCTTCCGGCCAGCCGAGGGTGGAGAACGGCCACAGGGCGGAGGAGAACCAGGTGTCGAGCACGTCGGGGTCGCGCAGCAGCACGATGTCGTCCTTGCCGTACTTCGCCTTCGCCGCGGCGAGCGCCGCCTCTTCCGTCATTTCGACGAAGATCGCGCCGTCGGGGCCGTACCACGCGGGCACCTGGTGCCCCCACCAGATCTGCCGCGAGATGCACCACGGCTGGATGTTGCGCATCCACTCGAAGTAGGTCTTGGACCAGGTCTCGGGCACGAATTTGGTGCGCCCGTCCTCCACCGCGGCGATGGCGTCCTTGGCGAGTTCGGCGGCATCGACGAACCACTGGTCGGTCAGCCACGGCTCGATGACCACGCCGGAGCGGTCGCCGAAGGGCTGGGTCATCGGGTTCTCCTCGATCTTCTCGAGAAGGCCGAGGGCCTCCATGTCGGCCACCACCTTGTCGCGCGCGACGAAGCGGTCGAGGCCGCGATAGGCCTCCGGCACCGCCTCGTTGAGCTTGGCGTCGCGGTCGAGCACGTTGATCTGCGCCAGGTCGTGGCGCTTGCCCACCTCGAAGTCGTTGAAATCGTGCGCCGGGGTGATCTTCACCGCGCCGGTGCCCTTTTCCGGGTCGGCGTAGTCGTCGCCGACGATGGGAATCTCGCGGCCGACCAGAGGCAGCACCACGGACTTGCCGATCAGGTGCCTGTAGCGCTCGTCCTCCGGGTGCACCGCGACGCCGGAATCGCCCAACATCGTCTCCGGGCGGGTGGTGGCGACGGTGAGGAAGACCCCCGCCTCGCCCTTCACCGGGTACTTGAAGTACCACATCCTGCCCTTGACCTCGCGCTGCTCCACCTCGAGGTCGGAGATCGCGGTGTGCAGCTTGGGGTCCCAGTTGACCAGACGCTTGTCGCGGTAGATCAGGCCGTCCTTGTGCAGCGCGACGAACGCCTTGCGCACCGCGAGGTCGAGGCCGGAATCCATGGTGAAGCGCTCGCGCGGCCAGTCGAGCGAAGCGCCGAGGCGGCGCAACTGGAGGGTGATGGCGCCGCCGGATTCCGCCTTCCACTTCCACACCCGCTCGATGAAGCCCTCGCGGCCGAGGTCGTGGCGGGTCAGGGCCTCCGCCGCCAGCTGGCGTTCCACCACCATCTGGGTGGCGATGCCCGCGTGGTCGGTGCCCGGTTGCCACAGGGCGTCGCGGCCGGTCATGCGGCGGTAGCGGATCAGCATGTCCTGGATGGTGAAGGTGAGCGCGTGGCCCATGTGCAGGCTGCCGGTGACGTTCGGCGGCGGGATCATGATGCAGAAGGGCGTCTTGCCGCCGGAAGGTTCGGCCCCGAATACGCCCGAACTCTCCCATTGCCGGTAGAGGCGGCTTTCGATCTCGGCGGGGGCGTAGGTCTTGTCCAGCATTTCCACGAACCTTTTCGCATGACGGCGGCGCGCCCCGCGGGCGCGCGCCGGCGGGGCAGGCACTCTGTGTAGAAAAAGATTACGGCGGGCGCAAGCGCCCGCCGTGAGAATGCTCAAAAAACCGCGCAGGCGTTACTTCATCGGACCGATGCGGTTGACGATGCGTTCGACTTCGCGTTCGACGATGCGCTCGACGATGCCCGGCAGGTTCTCGTCCAGCCACGCCTTGAGGATCGGGCGCAGCAGTTCGCGCACCAGTTCCTCCAGGGTGACGCCGAGCTGGCCGATCCCGAGGTTGCGATTCGCCAGCAGGCTCGCCAGGCTGGCGAAGGCCTGTTCGGAAACGTCCTGCGTCGCGCGTTCGAGAAGCACGTCCGGCGCGATGGAAGGCGGCTCCGGCGCCATGTCGAAGATCGGCCGCGGCTCCGGCTCCGGCGGGAAGAAGTCCTCTTCCTCCTCGATCTCGGGTTCGGGCTCCGGGGCGGGCGGCGGCGGCGGCGGCGCGAGGCTCATGTCGTCGGTGAGATCGAGAACGTCGTCGTCCTCCTCCTCCTCCAGCATGTCCTCCGGCAACAGGGAAATCGGTTCCGGTTCGGGTTCCGGTATCGGCGCAGGCTCCAGTTCGGGCATCGGTTCCGGCTCCGGCTCGGGTTCGGGCGCCGGTTTCGGCGCGGGCGGCGCCTTGGCAGGCTTGGGCTTGGGCGCGGGGGCAACCGGCGCCGGCTCCTCGGCCGGGGCGATCTCGCCGCCCTTCTTGCCGTCGTCCTCGGACAAAATCCGACGGATGGAGGCCAAGATGTCCTCCATCGACGGTTCCTGCTGGCCCTTATCCTCGCTCATGGATGTCCCGGCCTTCTCTCTACGCTACCCCCGCGCAGGCTCGGACCCCCTGCCCGCGCGACTCACCCGTCAACCCATAACACAGGTTGTCCAAAAACTTAACGGATTTTCACAGCGAAGGACAGACGCGTCACTCGGCGCGTTTCAGGCCTTCGCGCCCGTCGTCGGAAAACACCGAGGCGCCGAACCACGCGCCCGCCGCATCGTCGTAGTGCGTCTTCGGGTCGTAGAGCGGCGTATCGAGGCCCATGTCGGCTGCGGTGAGGCGGCCGATCGCGGCGAGCACCTGATAGGATGCCAGCGCCTCGCTGCGCTGCGCCTTGACCAGGTTGACCCGCGCGTCCAGCAGTTCCTGTTCCGCATCCAACACGTCGAGCACGGTGCGCGAGCCGACCTCCGCCTCGCGGCGCACGCCGTCGAGCGCGATTTCGGAGGCGCGCACCTCCTCGCGGTAGGCGACGATCTGCGCGCGCGCCGAAGTGAGGGACTCCCAGGCGCTGGTGCCGTTCTCCACCACCGCGCGCTGCACCCGTTCGAGCGCCTTGCGGCTTTGCGCCAGCTGGTCCTTGGAGGCGCGCAGGCGGGCATAGGTGCTGCCGCCTTCGTAGAGCGGCATGCTCATCGTCGCACCCACCGAATAGACCTTCATCTCGTCGTCGGAGTAGCTCTGATCGTTGAGCTGGCTCGCGCTCGCCACCAGGCTCACCTTGGGCAGAAGCTCGGCGCGCACCACGCCCACCGCGTCGTCCTTGGCCTGCACGGTGAAGTCCGCGCCCTTGTAGTCCGGGTTGTCGGCCACCGCCTCCTTGAGCAGGGTGACGAGGTCCGGCGGCAGGCCGCCTGCCGAAGGCACCTGGGTGATGCCTTCCGGCGCCTTGCCCATCACCCGCTGGTAGGCCGCGCGCGACACCTGCAGGTTGCCCTCCGCGGAGACGCGGTCCGCCAGCGCCTTGGAAAGCCGGGCCTCGGACTGCGCCACGTCGGTTCGGGTGATCTCGCCCACCGCGAAACGGTCGCGCGAGGCCTCCAACTGGCGCTGCAGCACCTGTTCGTTGCTGGTGGTCAGGCCCACCACCGCGAGGTCGCGCCAGACGTCGAGGTAGGCGGTCACCGCGCCGAGCAGCACCGTCTGCTCCACCGAGCGCAGGCTCTCGCGCCCCGCGTAGACCTGGTTCTTCGACTGGCTCACCGCGTTGACGGTGCCGAAGCCGTTGAACACCGGCTGGGTCAGCGTCACCCCGAGGCTGCGCTCCTGCCGCCAGATGTCGCGCTGGGAGACTCCGGATATCCTGTAGTCGTCGCGCTTCACCGAAGCGCCGTCGGCGGACAGCGTCACGCTCGGCCGCCAGCCGGAGAGCGCCTGCGCCACGCCCTGGTCGATGGAGCGCAGGTAGGCCCGCTGCTCCAGCAACTGCGGATTCGAGGCATACGCCATGGCCAGAGCTTCGTTCAGGGTCTCCGCCTGCGCAACGCCCACGGACGCCGCCGCCAGCAGGGCGGCCATAGCCACGCCGCCGGTCAGTCTATGGCTGATCTTCGCCATGAAACACTCCATCTCCGAAGAAGGACCGCCCCTTGCGGAACGGCTGCGAATGACGCCCCTCGACCGCGAAAAAATTCCCACCGGGCAAGACATAGGCCGCCCGGCCGCGGATGTCCAGACGCAAGCCGCAGCCGCGCTTCAGAAGACGAACGCGGCCGCCTTGGCGAAGCCCGGCAGGGGCGCGACCGTGGCGTCGAACTCGATGCGGTGGCCGAACGCGCCGCCGCGCCGCGTCACCAGGGTGGCGCGGCCGATGCCCTTGTCGCGCACCACCGCGACGAGGCGGCCGCCCTCCGCCAGTTGCGCGCGCACGCCCTCGGGAATCCGGTCCACCATGCCGTCGATCAGGATCACGTCGTAGGGGCCCTGATCCGCCAGCCCCTGGGCGAGCCCGCCTTCCAGCACCGCGGCGTTGTCGATGCCCAGCCCGAGCAGCGTCTCCGCCGCCCAGTTGGCGAGTTGCGCGTCTTCCTCCAGCGCCACCACGCTGCTCGCCATGTGGCCGAGCACCGCCGCGGAGTAGCCGCTGGCGCAGCCGATGTCGAGCACCGCGTCGGTGCGCTGCACCTCGGCGAGTTGCAGCAGGCGGGCGAGCGCCACCGGCTTCATCAGGAAGCGCCCGGGCGCGACCTCGATATCGTCGTCGATGTAGGCCAGGCTTTTCGCCGGCGCGGGCACGAACACCTCGCGCGGCACCGACCGCAGGGCCGAAATCACCAGAGAATCCGTCACCCGGTTGGTGCGAACCTGATTGTCCACCATGTTGCGGCGTGCCAACTCGAAATCCATGCCCGTGTCCTCGACCGACTGCGTTGCCTTGCCCGGACGGCGGAAACCCGCCGCTGCGCCTTTATATAGCCTCACCCCCGCGCCATACAAACGGAAACGCCGCACCCGCCGCGGCGCGCAAAAAGAGCCTTGACCCCTGCGGTGGGTTCGCTTATAGATCGCGGCCTCACCGGGGACGTCCCGGTGCGGAACCGGGCGGCAAGTCCGCCCGTATGCGCGCGTTTCCGGAGTAGCTCAGCGGTAGAGCAGCCGGCTGTTAACCGGCTGGTCGGGGGTTCGAATCCCTCCTCCGGAGCCAGCGCATCCCTCCCCCATGCCAAATCGAACGCCTGCGATGCGCCGTATCGGCGGCTGCGGAATTGCCCTATGCTGGCGGCGTTGCAATGTCCGTGGGGACCCATCCTGGACCGCAGGGCGGAAGCCGTCTCGAAACGCGACCGCCGCCTCGACCTGTTCCGGGGCCTGGCGCTGATCTTCATTTTCGTCGATCACATCCGTGGCAACCCCCTCGGCTGGTTCACCATCCGCAACTACGGATTCAGCGACGCCACCGAGATCTTCGTGTTCATCTCCGGCTATTCGGCGGCGCGCGCCTACGGCATGACCGCCGCCTCCGGCGATTTCCTCTTCACCTCGGCGCGGATCTGGCGGCGCTGCTGGCAGCTCTACGTCGCGCACATTCTCCTCTTCATCATCTTCGCCACCCACGTCGCCTCGGTCTCCGCGCGCTTCGGCAACCCGATGTTCGCCGAGGAGATGAACGTCGCGAGCTTCCTGCGCGACCCGGAGGCGACGCTTTTGCAGGTGCTGCTGCTGCGCTTCCGCCCGCTCAACATGGACGTGCTGCCGCTCTACATCGTGCTGCTGCTCGCCTTTCCGCTGATCCTGCCGCTGCTCAAGCGCCTGCCGTGGGCCGCCCTGGCGCTGTCGGTGGGGCTGTGGCAGTGCACCCGCGCCTTCGACATCAACCTCCACACCTACCCCAGCGGCGGCGTCTGGTTCTTCGATCCCTCGGCGTGGCAGGTTCTGTTCGTCCTCGGCGCGCTGACCGCGCTGCGGCCGGAGATTCCCGCCCGCATCGCCGCGCGGGCGCGCTATCTTGACATTCCCGTGGCGGGTTTCCTCGCTTTCGCCCTCGTCGTGGTGCTCGGCTGGAAATTCCCCGCCGTCGAGCGGTTGCTGCCCCAGCACCTGCTCACCTGGATGTATCCCATCGACAAGACCGCGCTCGACCCGCTGCGCCTCGTCCATTTCCTGTGCGCCGCCTACGCCGCCGCGCGCTTCGTCAAACCGGAGAGCCCGCTCACCCGCCTTGCGGCCTTGCGGCCCCTGGTGGTCTGCGGCCGCCATTCCCTGGAAATCTTCTGCCTGGGAACCCTTCTGTCGCTGAGCGCGGCGATCCTCCTCGGAGAGGCCAGGGACAGCATCGTCCTGCAGATGGCGGCGGCGGCGGCGGGAATCGCGGTGATGATCGCCGCGGCAGGCTGTCTCGATTGGTATCAACGCCGGGAGAAGGACCTGTCGGCGTCCCGCAGGGGGGGGAACGCATGACGCATACCTGGCGCATCCTGGCTCTTGCCGCGCTCTGCGCGCTTTTGTCCACCGCGGCGCAGGCCGAGACCAGCCGCTTCGGCCGATGCGCGGTGCCGCCGGACTCGGTGGCGGAAATCTTTCCCCTGCCCCGCACCGCCAAGGCCCTGGCGGCAGGGGGGCCGGTGCGCGTCGTGGCGATCGGCTCCACCTCGTCCACCGGGCGGGGGGCCTCGTCGCGGGAGAAATCCTATGTCCGCCTCC
Source organism: Oleispirillum naphthae (assembly GCA_027864655.1). Classification (GTDB taxonomy): domain Bacteria; phylum Pseudomonadota; class Alphaproteobacteria; order Rhodospirillales; family Rhodospirillaceae; genus Oleispirillum; species Oleispirillum naphthae. The sequence continues at coordinate 38,950 of JAQAZG010000001.1, read as the reverse complement.
TCGCCGCCGAGCTGGCGCGCGCCTGGGCGCCGCGCCGCGCCGAGGTGATCGACAGAGCCGCAGAGAAGCAGACCGCGGCGATGATGGCCGCCGACGCCGTGCCCGAGGCGGCGCGCCTCGCCCCGGCGCTGGTGGTGTGGGAAACCGGCACCACCGATTCGATCCGGCGGCTCGACCCCACCGACTTCGGCGACGCGCTGGAAACCGGCATCGCGGCGCTGCGCGCGGCGGGGGCCGACGTGGTGTTGGTGACGCCGCAGTTCAGCCCCGCCACCGCGACCCTGATCAACTTCGCGGACTACCGCGACATCATGCTGCGCGCCGCCGCCGCGCAGGCGGCCACCGTGCTGCGCCGCGACGAAATCATGCGCCAGTTGTTCGAATCCGGGGAATTCGCCATCGAGACCGGCGGCGACCCCAAGGCCGCCACCGCGGCGGTGGACGGCCTCAACGCCTGCCTCGCCCGCCTGCTCGCCGACACCATCAGGCGCGGCGCGGCGCAATAGCGGTCAGTCCTTCGGGGGCAGCGGCCTGCCGGTGATCCCCTCGGCCAGCAGCACCGCCAGGCAGTGGTAGCCGAGGTCGGTCATGTGCAGGCCGTCCGGCCCGACGGCGCGGCCGGGCAGGCTTTTCGACGCCGCCCACGCCTCCATGATGCGGTGGCGCGGCATCAGCGCCACGCCGCCGCGCTCCGCCGCGGCGCGCACCCCGGCGATGATCGCCGCGGCCTCGGGCCGGGAATCCACCGCCGGGGCGTTCTGCGGGTCCATCAAAATCACGTCCATGCCCGCTTCGCGCAGGCGGCGCACCTCGGCATCGAGCATCGCGTCGAAGCGCGCGGGCGGCATCGCGCGCAGCGCCGCGTTGCTGCCGACCTGCCAGACCACCAGGTCGGGCTCGGCCGCCACCACATCGCGGGCGAGGCGGGCGCGCATGTCGGCGATGGTCTGCCCGCCGATGCCGTGGTTGATCACCCGCGCCTTCACCCCGGCGCGGCGGCGCAGCAGGGTTTCCAACTGCGCCGGATAGGCGAAAGCCGGCGCGCTGGCGCCGGCGCCCTGGGTGGAGGACGAGCCGAAGGCGACGATGGTCAGAGCCTCCCCCGCCGCCAGTCTGGCGTGGGTGCGCGCCAGGCTTTGCGCGTTCTCCACCGCCGCAAGCGGCACCCGGCAGGCCGCATCGGGCCATGCGGCGGCGCGGGCGGCGCCCGCATCCGTCAGCACGGCGGCAGCGGCCAGCAGCCAAAACGCTCCACGCGACGCCATTTTCCCCTCCCCCGCAACGGTTCGCCGCAGCATAGCAGAAAGGCGGAGAACGCCCATAGGCGGCAATCCGCGGAAGATGAGGCCGCCGACGCAAAAATTTGCTTGATCGCCGCGCCGCGGACCGTATAGTTGCGCCCTCGCGTGCCCGCACGGGCTGCCCTTCCTGTGGCCGGATGGCAGAGTGGTTATGCAGAGGACTGCAAATCCTCGTACGTCGGTTCAATTCCGGCTCCGGCCTCCATCGCACCGCGCCTTCCGGCGCGGTTTTTTCTTGAGTTGCAAACCGCGCGGCGATCGCCTAGTAACATTAGAATTATCTAATCTTACAGGAGCCGCCCCCATGTCCGCCGCCTCTCCCGCTCCCGCCGACGGCCGCCCCGGCGGCTGGCTCGAACACGTTCCCGCGCCGCTGTTCGCCGTGGTCATGGGGGTGTGCGGCCTCGGCCTCGCCTGGCGCAAGGCGCACGCCGTGCTCCATGTGCCCGCCCACGTCAGCAATGCCGCTCTGGCCGCCGCCGCCGCGGTGTTCCTCGCGCTCACCGCGCTCTACGCCGCCAAGGCGGTGCGCCACCCCCACGCGGTGGCCGCCGAGTTCCAGAACCCGATCCGCGCCAACTTCTTCCCTGCGTTCAGCATCAGCATCCTGCTGCTTTCCCGCGCGGCGCTCAGCATCGGGCCGCAGACCGCCTTCGCTCTGTGGAGCGTCGGCGCGGCGATCCACCTCGCCTTCACCCTGCATCTCCTGAAGCGCTGGATCGTGCGCAACCACGACATCCACCACTCCAACCCCGCCTGGTTCATCCCGGTGGTCGGCAACCTGCTGGTGCCGCTCACCGGCGCGCCGCTCGGCCATGTCGAGGTGTCGTGGTTCTTCTTCTCCATCGGCATCGTCTTCTGGGTGATCCTCTTCACCGTCGTGTTCTACCGCATCGTCTTCCACGACCAGCTTCCCGCGAAGTTCGTGCCGACCCTGTTCATCCTCATCGCGCCGCCCGCCATCGGCTTCATCTCCTACGAGGCGCTCACCGGCGGCATCGATCCCTTCGCCCGCATCCTGTTCTACTCCGCCCTCTTCCTCGGGCTGCTGGTGCTCACCATGGCGCGGCAGTTCCTCGCCGTGCCGTTCGCGGTGTCGTGGTGGGCCTACACCTTCCCCCTCGACGCGCTGACCATCGCCGCCCTGGAGTATCACGAACGCACCGGCGCGGAGGCGATGGCCCCGATCTGCTGGCTGGCGCTGGCGCTGACCACCGCGATCGTCGTCGGGGTGCTGATCCGCACCCTCGCCGCGCTGTTCGCAGGGAATCTCTTCGTGCCTGAGAAATAAGCAGTCAGGTTTTCCGCGCACGATTGTGATTTTCGTCACTATTAGAGTTGCCTCGGGGCCGCCGATCGGGGATAAATACGTAAATTCGGGGTGATACCGGGGTGTCCATCGTGGCGGCAGCGTCCCATCGTGCCATTCTTCTGGCGGCTTCCGCAGCCGCTCTGGTCGCTGCGCCTGCGCACGCAGAAACCCTTCCCGACGCCTTGCAGATCCTGCTCCGCGAACACCCGCAAATCCGCGCCGCGCGCAACACCGCCTCGGGCGCGGAGGAAGGCGTCAACAAGGTGTGGGGCACCTACCTGCCGTCGATCGACGTCAAGGCCGACACCGGCATGGAGCGCATCGACAACCCGGCGCGCCGCGAGCAGCGCCTCGACCCGTTCTACCGCGACCGCAACACCTACACCTTCTCGCTGACGCAGAAGCTCTGGGACGGCGGCGCGCGGGAAGGCCTCTACGCCGCCAGCAAATACCAGCGCGACGCCGCGCGCTTCACCGTCTCGGGCACCACGCAGAACGTGATGTTCGAAGGGATTTCCGCCTACCTCGACGTGCTGAAGCAAACTCGCTTGGTGGCGCTCGCCGCGCAGAACGAAAACACCATCCGCCGCCAGCTCCACCTCGAGGACGAGAGGGTGCGCCGCGGCTCCGGCATCGCCGTGGACGTGCTGCAAGCCAAGACCCGCCTGCAACTGGCGAGGGAACGGCGCGTCGCCTTCGAAGGCGCGCTGGAAGCCGCGATGAGCCGCTACATGCAGATCTTCGACCATCCGGCCGAGGTCGCCACGATGACCGAACCGCCGGTGCCCGAGGCCCTCATCCCCGACAGCCTGGATGTCGCAATGGAGCGCGCCACGGGCGGCAACCCGACGATCGCGGTGAGCCGAGCCCAGTCGAGCGCCCTGGAGGAGAGCCGTTCCGTCGCCGAGGCGGGCTACATGCCGACCTTCAACCTGGTGATGGAACACGGCTACGAGAACGGCCGCGATGCGGTGATCGGCACCCGGCGCGACTATTCCATCCTGTTGCAGGCGAGCTGGAACCTGTTCAACGGCTTGCAGACCCGCGCCGAGGTGAGCAAGGCCGCCTTCGACCACGCCGCCGGCATGGACAACCTCAAGCACGCCAACCGCAAGGTGGTGGAGCAGACCCGGCTGGCCTGGCACGCGCTCGACACCGCGCGCAAACGCGTCGAGCTGCTCAGCAACGCGATGAACATCGCCAGCGAAGTCTTCACCGCCCGCACCAAGCTGCGCGACGCGGGCAAGGAAACCGCGCTCAACGTGCTCGATGCCGAGAACGAAGTCTATAACGCGCGGATCAACCAGACTTCCGCCACCTTCGACATGAAGCTCGCCTCCTACCAGCTGCTGCTGGCGATGGGCGAACTCGAAGGCCCGCGCGTCGCGCAGAACTGAGAGAAACCAGGCCGGGCCCTGCCCGGACCCGCAAAGGGCCTTTGATCCCCTAACTTGTTTTCGCCGCGCAGCGGCCATCAACCGTCACGCCGCGTGACGGCTTTACGGCGCTTCGCGCAAAATAAAGTTAGGGGGGGTGCGGGGGGCTGAGGTCCCCCGCGAAGTTTTGGCTTTTCTCACTTCGACGTGGCGACGAACACGCCGTCCCAGTCCGCGCCGGGGGAGGCCTCGCGGAAGATCACGATGCGTTCCGCGATCATCTCGTAGAACTTCGGGATCAGCGCGCCGATCGGCGAGGCGCGGCAGTCCGCCAGCGCGGTTTCCGCCGCGGGCCAGTCCTGGGCGCGATAGGCGGCGAGCAGGCGGTGGTGCGCCGCGCGGTGCGCCGCGAATTCCGGCGTCGCGGCCATGGCGCGGTCGCCGACCAGGCCGAAGATGCGCACCGGCACGGTCTTGCCCTTGACGCGGATGAGGTCGAGTTCGAGCAGCGCGAAGTCGCGCACCTGCGGCTCGGTGTTCTCGCCGACCACGGTGGTGACGCCGTAGGTCTTCGACTGGCCCTCCAGGCGCGAGGCGAGGTTGACGTCGTCGCCGAGCACCGAATAGTCGAAGCGCTGCTCCGACCCCATGTTGCCGACGCACACCACGCCGCTGTTGATGCCGACGCCGACGTTGATCGGAATGTATTTCCTGTTCTCGGCTTCCGCCTCGCTCTTCAGATTCTCATTCAACTCTTTCAAGGCGTCGATCATGCCGAGGGCGGACTCGCAGGCGTGCGCCTGGTGCGACGGATCGTCGAGCGGCGCATTCCAGAACGCCATGATGCAGTCGCCCATGTATTTGTCGATGGTGCCCTGGCGGGTGAGGATCACTTCGGTCATCGGGGTGAGGAAGCGGTTGATCAGCCGGGTCAGGCCCTCGGCGTCGAACTGCTCGGAAATCGTGGTGAAGCCGCGCACGTCGCAGAACAGCAGCGTCATGTCGCGCATCTCGCCGCCGAGCTTGAGCCGCGAGGGGTCGGCGGCGAGGCGCTCGACCAGGGCGGGCGACATGTAGTGGCTGAAGGCGGAGCGCACTTGGCGGCGTTCCGCCTCTTCCTTGGCGTAGCTGGTGTAGGTGAGGAAGATGAAGATGACGAGCGCGGTGAGGCTGGGCAGCACCGGGTCGTAGAGCACCTTCTGCACCGCGAAGGCGTGCCACGACCAGGCCACCGCGCCGCCCGCCGCGGCGAGGAACAGCGCCATGGTCGGCCGCGCGCCGATCAGCGGCAGCAGCACGATCATCGCCAGGCCGATGGCGACGGCGAGGCAGACCTCCACCCCCACGGCGTCGCGCGGCTGCTGGAGCTGGGCGTTGGTGAGGATGTTTTCGAGAATCTGGGCGTGCACCTCCACCCCCGGCAGGAACGGCGACAGCGGCGTCGCCTTGATGTCGAGCAGGCCCGCCGCCGAGGTGCCGACGAGGATGAGGTGATTGGCGATCGCCTCGGGCGGCGCGGTGCCGTCGAGGATCCTGTAGGCGGAGACGTACTGCGCCGGGTTGGACTTGGCGAAGTAGACCCAGACGCGGCCGTTGGCGTCGGTGCGGATCGGCGGCAGGCCGCGGATGCGCAGCCCCTCGACGCCGATGTCGTCGCGGGTCTTGATCAGCACCGATTTCTGCCCCGCGGCGAGGCGCAGCATCTCGACGCTGAGCGAGGGATAGAAGTTGCCCTGCACGTACAGGACCATCGGCACGCGGCGGACCACGCCGTCGGTCTCCGCGGCGACGGTGAAAACCCCGTGCCCGGCGGCGGCCTGGTCGATCTCCGGGATGTTGCGCAGCAGGCTGCGATGGTTTTCCACCCAGCGGGTGAGCCCGTCGCCGAGCACCGCCACCGAGGGCTTGGGCGCGTCCGCGGGCACCGGCCGGTCGAGCGGAAGGCCGGTCTGGCCGAGGACGACCCGGGAATGGCGGATCGCCTCGGCGAACAGGGCGTCGTTGGAGGGCAGGCTCGCCAGTTGGCCGCGCACGCCGGGCGGCAGGGTCGGCAGTTCTTCCGCCAGGCTTTTCGGCGACATGCGGTCCGGTTCGGCGAACACCACGTCGAAGCCCACCACCGCCGCCCGCATCATGGTGAGGCGGTCGAGCATGCGCGCCAACAGGGTGCGCGGCCACGGCCATTGGCCGAGGCGCTTCAGGCTTTCCTCGTCGATATCGACGATGGTCACCATGCCCGGCGTCTGCGGCCGCGGCTTGATCTGCTGGTAGACGTCGAAGGTGCGCACCCGCAGCATCTGCAGGGAAACCGGGTCGATCACCCGCAGGGCGACCACTCCCGCAAGCAATGCGAGCGCAATGACGCGGGGAATCGTCGGCATGAAGGCGCGCTTCAAACCTCTGCGCAAGGCGCTCCGCGCGCCGGACCAACCCCCGATGGAACGTCTCGCCTTGTTCATTGCCCCCTCGCCTTGCAAACCGCAGCGGCGCGGTCGGTTTTTTCCAGGAAAGCCGCCACAACATTTGAAGATCGCCGAAAACACGTTCATAGTGACCTACCGAGGGCAAGAGGTCTTGTGCTTTTTTAGGGTGTTGCCGCGAACCGGCGGCAAGGCCACTATAAGTTTGGTTGCAACGCAACAGGGTTCCGTCTCAACTCTGGAAGGGCCTCGCCATGTCGCTCTCTGCCGCTGCCAGTTCCGTCGCCGCGCCTTCCGCGACCGTCGTCACCGGCAACCGCCTGCCGTCCGACTGGAACATGGAGCGCCTGGCGCACGCCGAGTTCTCCCACTCCGGGCAGGACCTGCGCATCGTCGATGCCGCGGGGGACGAACTGCTGGTCAAGGGCTACTTCTTCTCCGACGCGCACAGCGATTTGCAGCTCGACGGCGGCATGGCCTTCCGCGCTTCGTGGGCGGACCGGCTTTCCGGCGGCGACGGCCGCCTGGCGCAGGCCGCGGGCAACGCCGCCCCCGCCGCTTCGATCGGCACGGTCAAGACGCTGAACGGCACGGTCACGGTGGAACACGCCGACGGCACGCGCGCCACCCTGCAGGTGGGCGACGCGGTGCACCAGGGCGACGTGCTGGAAACCGCCGCGGGCGGCGCGGTGGGTATCGTCTTCCTCGACGGCTCCAACTTCTCGCTCGGCGCGGGCGGCAAGATGGTGCTCGACGAGATGGTCTACGACCCCGGCACGCAGAGCGGCTCCGCCAACGTCGGGGTGCTGGGCGGCACTTTCGCCTTCATCAGCGGCCAGATCGCCAAGACCTCGCCCGACGCGATGAAGGTGACCACACCCTCGGCGACCATCGGCTTCCGCGGCACCTCGGGCTCCGGCGAAGTGGGCAGCGACGGCCAGACCAGCATCGTGCTGATCCGCGACCCCGACGGCACCATCGGCGAGATCGTCCTCGTCACCTCGGCGGGCGTGTTCACCCTGTCCACGGTGTTGCAGGCCGCGCAGGTCAGCATCAATCCGGCGACCCCGGTGGTGGTGCAGACGATGACCGCCGCCGAGTTCACCCAGCAGTACGGCACGGTGACCGGCCACCTGCCCGCCGCCGCGGGCAACCCCGGCTTCGTGCAGGGCGCGACCCAGGGCGGGCAACCGGGGCAGGAAGGCCAGGAAGGGCAGGAAGGGCAGCAGGGCCAGGAAGGCCAGCAGGGCCAGGAAGGGCAGTCGAACCAGAACCTGCAGCAAATGCAGCAGCAGATTCAGCAGCAGGTGCAACAGCAACAGCAGCAGCCCCCCACCGTCGCCACGACGGACCCGCTGGTCGATATCGTCACCACCCTGATCGCCACGGTGACGCAGACCACCGCCACCAACAACGAGAACGAGAACAACAACGACGACAACAACATCGTCGTCGAAACGCCGGACGGCACCGGCGGCCTCTACGCCACGGCGGGCGTCCACACCGGCACCGAGGGCATCGACGCGATGACCTTCATCGGTGCGGGCGACGTCACCTTCTACGGCCTCGCGGGCAACGACGTGCTGACCGGCTACTCCGGCAACGACTACCTGGATGGCGGCGAGGGCAACGACATTCTCTATGGCGGCCCCGGCGCCGACACCCTGCTCGGCGGCAAGGGCGCCGACCTCATCGTTTCGGGCGCGGGGATCAACGTGATCGACGGCGGCGAGGGGATCGACACCCTCGACTATTCGTCGCTCCCCTCCGCGATCAACGTGGAGCTGGACAGCCAGAGCGGGAAGATTATCGCCACCTCCGAGACCTCGTCCGATACGGCGGAGAACATCGAGGTGCTGATCGGCACTTCCGGCGATGACGAGTTTTCCTCCCTCGGCGGCGTGCTGATCGAGGGCGGATCGGGCAACGACGCTCTGTACGTTCTGGACGTCGCGCAAACACCCGACACCTTCCATGGCGGCATAGGCGCCGACTTCATCGACTTCGACGCGGTGACCGGCCCGGTCGTCATCGACGTCTCCCTGGGCGCCGCCACCTGGACGGGCGGCTCCCTGGCGTTCAGCGGCGTCGAGGTGATCGAGGGCAGCGACCAGGCCGACAACATCACCGGCTCGGCCCTCGCCGACACCCTCTACGGCAGCGGCGGCAACGACGCGATCGACGGCGGCGACGGCGACGACGTGATCTACGGCGGGTCGAAAACCCTGCATGACTACGAAGCCGACAACATGACCGACGGCAACGTGCTGCACGGCGGCGACGGCGACGACACCCTGCATGCGGGCAGCGGCACCAGCACGGTCTACGGCGACGCGGGCAACGACGTGCTCCACTCCGACAACGCGGACCTCGCCCATCTCCTCGGCGGCACCGGCAACGACACCCTGGTCGCGGGCAGCGGCGGCGGCACCGTCTTCATGGACGGCGGCGACGACACCGACACCGCCGACTTCTCCGCCCTTTCGGGCGGCATCTACGTCGGTTATTCCAACGGCTACCTCGCCTACACCGGGGACGGCACCTATCATTTCAGCGACATCGAGATCCTCAAGGGCACCGCCTCCGCCGACACCCTGCGCAGCATCGGCGGCACGACCTTCCTCGCCGGAGACGACAACGACACCTTCAACGCCTACGACGTCGCGGGGGATTCCTTCGACGGCGGCGACGGCGCCGATATCCTGAGCTTCGGAGGCGTCTCGACGAACGTCACCCTGAACGCCGGGAGCGGCACCGCCTCCTGGGGCAACGACGCCTACCACCTCACCTTCTCCAACGTCGAGGTGTTCCAGGGCGGCAGCGGCGCGGATTCCCTGACCGGATCGAACCTGGCGGACACCTTCCTCGCCTCCGCGGGCAATGACTTCTTCCATGGAGGAGGCGGCAACGACGTCGCCGACTTCTCGCAGTTGAGCGGCTCCACCCTCACGGTGGAGGGTTCCGTCGTCACCATCAGCGGCTCCACCAGCGGCGACACCGGCCTGACCAGCATCGAAACCCTGATCGGCTCTTCGGGCAACGACACCTTCGAAGGCACCGGCGGCATGACCGTTCTGGGCGGCGGCGGCGGCGACACCTACGCCGCCACCTCGGGCACCGACGTGTTCCTCGGCGGGACCGGCGACGACCGCGTCGATTTCGTTTCGTCCTCCTATGCCGCCCTCGGCGGCAACGACACCTTCGTCGGCGGCGACGGCGCCGACACCATCGACTTCTCGAGCCTGCCGACCAACGACGGCGTCACCATCTCCTACAGCTCCGGGCTGAGCGCGATGCTCGCCACCTTCACCAGTTCCAGCGCCACGGTGAAGATCACGGAGTTCGAGAACTACACCCTCTCCACCGAAAACGACGTGTTCACCGGCTCCGCCGCCGCCGAAAGCGTGGCCGGCGTAGCGGGCGCCGACACCTTCTACGCCAGCCTCGGCGGCGACACCTATACCGGCGCCGGGGGCAGCGACACCTATAACACCGGCGACGGCAACGACGTCCTCAGCTACGCCAACCTGAGCGGCAAGCACCTGGACGTGGTGATCGACAGCAACGCCTCCGCGTACTCCGCCATCGCGATCGAGGACTCCGCCGACGAGACCGTCTCCACGGACTCGGCGGCGATGATCGAAACCCTGATCGGAACCGGCGGGAACGACAGCTTCCACCTCTACAGCGTCGGATCCGCCTCGTTCTCCTCGATTGCGGGCGGCGGGGGCGACGACTCCTTCGAGATCGCGGAAACGGCCACCCTGAGCGTCAACCCGGTGATCATCGACGGAGGGATGGGCAGCAACATCCTCGATTTCTCGGCCCTCGAAGAGGCCATCACCGTCGATGACGGCTACGCCTGGCGCACCCCCGGGAGTTGGTCGTCGAACTTCGTCGAATACAGCAACATCTCGGTGTTCAAGGCCTCGGCCGGGGCGTTCACCTTCACCGGCGGCAGCGGCGACGAGACGGTCTACGTCACCGCGACCACCACCACCGGAGAGATCGACGGCGGCGACGGCGGCGACACCATAGATTTCTCCCTGCTCAGCATCGACGAACAGACCAACGAGGGCATCTCCACCGGCACGGACGGAGCGATCTACGTAAGCGGCGCCGTCCAGGATCTGCAAGTCGAAGGATTCGAAACCCTGATCGGTTCCTCGGGCGACGACGATCTCGGCGGACTCTCCGGTTACGGCTCCGTCTACGGCGGCGCTGGCGACGACACCTATCAGGCGAGCTATGGCGACGACACCTTCTACGGCGGCGAAGGCGACGACACCGTCACCATCGACTCCGCCGATTTCGAGGACGTCGATACCTTCATCGGCGGCGAAGGCGCCAACACCCTGGAGATCGATTCCGGCTTCTATGCCACGAAGTCTTACGAGGTCGGCAACAGCACCTTCTACACGGAAGCCAACAAGCTTTCCATCGACGCCAGCAGCGGCACCCTGACCGCGCTGTACGACAATGGAGAAGGCTCCACCACCACCATCGCCACCGCCGGCTTCTCCGGCTTCCAGTCCTACGTGCTGGGCAGCATCTCCACCGACTTCACCGGCAGCAGCGGCGACGACACGGTCTTCATCGCGAGTCTCGGGTACAACGTCTACCATCAGGCCGACGGCGGCGGCGGCGACGACACCCTGGACTTCTCCCTGATGTTGGAGGGCTTCGACAACGGCCGCATCATCGCCGGCTCCTTCGACGGTATACTCAGCATCAATGCCTCGGGGGTAATCAGCGGCGACGTGCAAATGTTCGCAAACGCCACCATCGACGCCCAGAATTTCGAAACCCTGGTCGGCTCCACGGGCGACGACGTGTTCGGCGCCTACTGGGACTCCGAAAACGAGGAATACGTCGCCACCGGCCTCGCCGGGGTGAGCGCTTTCGGCGGCGACGGCGCGGACACCTTCTACACCGGCGACGGGAACGACGTCTTCATCGGCGGCGAAGGCGACGACGATGTGATCGTGAGCGGACTCGGCGGCACCGACGCCTACTACGGCAGCGAAGACGCCTCGGCGGAAACCCATGAGATCGAGGACAACGACACGCTCGACCTCAGCAGTCTCACCGGCATCGCCTCGGCCACCGTGAACGCCGCCACCGGCATCCTCAGCGTGGACGGCGCCCAGGCCGCCACCTTCGACGGCTTCGAGACCTACACCCTCTCCAGTGTCACCGACACCTTCATCGGCGGCGACACCGCCGCCACCGTCTACGGCGGCGCGGGCGACGACATCCTCCAGGGCGGGGCGGGCGACGACGAACTCTACGGCGAAGACGGCCTCAACACCTTCTTCGGCAGCCTGGGGGACGACACCATCGAGGGCAACGGTTCCGACGTGCTCGACTTCTCCAACCTCGACGAAGGCTACACGATCTCCATCGACTTCTCGGAAGCTTATATTCCCTATGGGCCGCCGGAGGACGAGACGGCATACACCACCGCCTATTCCGGCGTCGCCACCATCGTCGGCTCCACCGGAGACGACCGCGTCACCCTGTCCTCCGACTACAGCGGCCGCGACATGGTCTTCTACGGCGGCGGCGGCAGCGACACCATGAACCTCACCTACCACCTCGCCCTCAGCGCCACCCCCGGCATCGACGGTGGCGATAATGCCTACCTCACCTTCGAATACGAGGATGCGCAAGAGACGTACTCTTTCACCGTATACGACTTCGAGACCTTCCACCTCAGCGAGTACGGCAACACCTTCAGCGGCACCGGCCTCGGCGAATACGTGGACGGCGGGTCCGGCGACGACACCTTCTACGGCCTCGGCGGCGACGACACCCTGGTCGCGGGCGCAGGCGACGACCGCCTCGACGGCGGCGACGGCAGCGACCTGCTGATCGTCGGGTCCAGCGGCATGGGCCACACTGGTGCGATCAGCGATAGCGGCCTCTCCGGCACCGACACCCTGCAGATCGACGGAACCGGCGCCGACTACACCGTGACCGACCTCTCCGACCCCTACACCCAGACCATCGGGTTCTACGACTCCGGCGATAACCCGATCGGCGCGGCCACTGTCTATTCCGGGATCGACGTCTACCAACTGAGCAGCGTGACCGACACCTTCTACGGCAGCAGCGGCGGCGACACCGTGATCTTCGGCGGCGGCAACGACAGCATCGTCGGCAATGAAGGCGACGACACCTTCCATGCCGGCCAGCTTGGAAACGGCGACGTCACCGATATCGCAGGCGGCGCCGACAACGACACCCTGAGTTTCGAGCACGTCTCCGGCTCCAGCGGCGTCTCGATCATCGCCGACGACGGCACTTTCACCCTCAACCTCGGCGCGGGGAACAGCGCAACCGGCACGGTCTCCGGCATCGAGACCTTCCGTCTGACCGACGCGGCGGACAGCTTCACCGGCAGCGACACGGACAGCGCCACCGCGTTCGGCCTCGGCGGCGACGATTTCATCGTCTGCCGGGACGGGGCGGAGACCATCGGCTTCGAGGGCTCCGGCGAGAGCGTGGCGGAGATCTTCGCCTCCATGGGCCTGGACTCCATCAGCGCCTTCACCAGCGGCGTGGACTCCATCCTGCTGGACGCCGACAGCTTCAACGGCATCAACGGGGCGAGCGACATCGCCACCGACGACGCCACCTTCGGCGGCAACCTGGGGGTCAGCGGCGCGGCGGTATTCGTCTATCAAGACGGCAGCGACTACGAACTCTGGTACACCACCGACGGCAACGCCGCCACGACGGAAAATTCCTATCAGTTCGCCACGTCCAACAGCACGATCATGGCCTCGGACATCTCCGTGACCCAGGAACAGCAAGGGAACCCCCTCTGATGCGCCACCGGGGGAAACGGGCCGAACGATGACGGGATGGGGTGGTAAAACCGTACCGGGCATGGGCGGCTTCACGCTGCCCGCCTGGCTGCGCGATCTGTCGCGGGACGCCAAGCCCCTGCTGCGCGACGTGCTGATCCTCTCCCTGGTGCTCAACGTCATCGCCATCGCGGTGCCGATCTTCGTGCTCCAGGTCTACGACCGCGTGGTCTTCCACAACGGGTTGGCGACGCTCGCCGGGCTGTCGATCGGCATGGCGCTGGTGCTGATCGTCGATTACCTGTTCCGCATCGTGCGCTCGCGCATCCTGCAACGCGTGGCGCTGGAGGTGGACGTGCGGCTCAACCGCCGCATCGCCGACACCTTCCTCCGCCTGCCCTTGTCGGAACTTGAAAAACGCCCGGCAAGCCATTGGCAGCGCATGTTCCAGGATGTGGAGGTGATCCGCAACATGGTCTCCGGCGGCGCCGCGGTGCTGCTCTCCGACCTGCCGTTCCTGGTGATCTTCCTCGTCCTCATCGCCGTCGTCGCCAAGGCGGTGCTGTGGGTGGTGCTGCTGTTCGTCGCCGCGTTCACCGCGCTCGCCGTGGTTTCCGGCCGCATGGTGCAGGCGCGCCGCAGCGAGGAACGCGGCACCCGCCAGGGCCTGGAGCGCCTGGTCTCCGAGGCGGTGCTCGGCCGCGCCACGATCAAGGCGCTGGGGCTGGAGCCGCATATCCGCCCGATCATGGAGGCCGCCCAGGCCGAGCACATCGAGCAGAGCATCACCCGCGGCACCCTCAACGACCGCATGGCCGCGATCTCGCACGTGCTCAACATGGGCGCCTCGGTGGCGGTGATCGGCTTCGGCGCGCTCGCCATCCTTTCCCAGAACCTCACCATGGGCGGGCTGATCGCGGGCAACATGCTCGCCTCCCGCCTGTTGCAGCCGTTGAACCAGCTGGTCGGCACCTGGCGCTCGCTCGCCGCCTTCCGCGAGGCGGTGGCGCATCTCGACTCCCTCTTCTCCCTGCCGATCGACCGCCAGGACACCGCGCTCACCCTCGCCGCGCCCGCGGGCCGCATCGACCTCGACGGGCTTTCCTTCGCCCACGGCGGCGGCCACCCGGTGATCCGCAAGCTCTCCCTGCCGATCCGTCCCGGCGGCATCACCGCGGTGATCGGCCCCAACGGCAGCGGCAAGACCACGCTGTTGAAACTGCTGCTCGGCCTCTACGTGCCCGGCGAGGGACGGGTGCTGTTCGACGGCGGCGACCTCGCGCAGTTCGGCCGCGACGACCTCACCCGCTGGATCGGCTATGCGCCGCAGGAGACCTTCCTGCTCTCCGGCACCATCCGCGACAACATCCTCGCCACCTGCCCCGGCGCTTCCGACGACGCGCTGCGCGAAGCGGCGAAGCGCTCCGGACTGGACGAGTTCGTCCGCCTCCTGCCCTCGGGCTACGACACCGACGTCGGTGAGGCGGGCGGCCTGATGTCCGGCGGCGTGCGCCAGCGCATCGGCCTGGCCCGCGCCTTCCTCGGCGAGCCGCCGGTGCTGCTGCTGGACGAGCCGACCAGCAACCTCGACCGCGCCGCCGAGGACATCCTGCGGCAGAGCCTCATCGCATATGCCGCGACCCGCACCGTGGTGGTGGTCAGCCACAGCCCGGTGCTGCTTTCCGCGGCGCGCGACGTGCTGCTGCTGCCGCTCGCCGGTCCCGCGCGCTTCGGCCCCGCGGCCAAGGTGCTGCAATCCCTGGTGCCCAAGGGCGCGCTGCCGATGACGCCGCCGAAGAAGCCCAACATCGGGGGCGAAGGCCATGCCTGAGACTGCCCTCGACGCGCTCCTCGCGCGCCATGCCGCCCTGCCCGGCCGCCGCCTCGCCTGGGTGGTGAGCGGGCTGGTCGCGCTGTTCCTCTTCTGGGCGGCGTTCGCGCCGCTGGACGAGGTGGCGGTGGCCGAGGGCGAGGTCATCCCGCAGGGCCAGGTCAAGGTCGTCCAGCACCTCGAAGGCGGCATCGTCATCGCGCTGATGGTCAAGCCCGGCTCGGTGGTCAAGGCCGGGGACCCGCTGTTGCAGCTCGACCTCGCCTCCACCGCGATCAACCGCGACGAACTGATGGTGCGCATCGACAGCCAGCGCCTCGCCATCGCCCGCCTCGCCGCGGAGGCCGAGGGGAAGCCGCTCGTCTTCCCGCCCGAGCTGGAGAAGCGCTACCCCGACCTCGCCCGCGCCGAGCGCGACACCCACAGGGCCCGCCTCGCCGAGCTGCAATCCACCCTTTCCGTGTTGCAGCAGCAGCACCAGCAGAAGACCGAGGAAGTGCGCGAGTTGGAAGCCAAGGAACACTCGGTGCAGACCGGGCTGCGCCTCGCGCAGGAAAAGCTCGCGATGTCGAAGTCGCTGTTGAGCGAGGGCCTGACCTCGAAGATGGACCACCTGCAACTGCAATCCGAGGTGGAATCCCTGCGCGGCCAGATGTCGGTGTTGAGCCACACCCTGCCGCGCGCCAAGGCGGCGTTGCAGGAATCCGCCAACCGCGCCGAGGAGGCCCGCCTCTCCTTCCGCCGCGAGGCGAGCGAGACCCTCGGCACCGCGCGGATGAACCTCGCCCGCAACGCCGAATACATGAACAAGGCCGACGACCAGCAGGTGCGCACCGAGATCCGCTCCCCCATCGCCGGCATCGTCAAGAACATGCGCTACGTCACCATCGGCGGCGTGGTGCAGGCGGGCGCGCCGATCATGGAGATCGTCCCCACCGACGAGAAGCTGCAGATCGACGTGCGCCTGATGCCCAAGGACCGCGGTTACGTGCGGGTCGGGCAGAAGGCTCTGGTGAAGATTTCCACCTACGACTATTCGCGTTACGGCGGCCTCGACGGCGTGGTCACCGTGGTCGCGCCGGATGCCAGCACCGACGCCAAGACCGGCCAGCCCTACTTCCAGGTGATCGTCGAGACGGAACAGACCTGGATGGGCAATACGCCCGGCGAATTTCCGATTTCCCCCGGCATGCAGGCCACCGCCGACATCCACACCGGCACCCGCTCGGTGCTCGACTACCTGATTCGCCCGGTTCTCAAGCTCAAACATGAGGCTTTTCGCGAACGCTGACCGCCGGGGCGCGGCAACGCCTCGACGGGGCCGCCAAACCGCTGTATAAGATGATGATTCGTCAGGCGAAATGATTTAAAGTGGCGCCGTTATGGAGTTTCGGCGCCGTCCGCGTGGAGTATCCGCATGTCGCTGACCACGGTCCTTGGGATCATTCTAGGATTTGGCCTGTTCGTCAGTTCGGTCGTCCTCAAGACGGCCAACTACATGCTGTTCCTCGATTTCGCCAGTTTCATCATGGTCATCGGCGGCACCCTCGCCGCCACCTTCATCGCCTTCGAATCGCGCTATGTGGTCAACGCGCTCAAGGTCGCGGTCAGCATCATGTTCGTGCAGCGCATGGGCCGCAACATGCTGACCAACGAGGTCGGCCGCGTCATCCGCTGGGGCTACATCGTGCAGAAGAACGGCCTGCCGGGGCTCGAAAGCGACGCCAAGAACCTCGCCAAGCAGGACCGTTTCCTCAACTTCGCCATCGACCTGGTGATCTCCGGCTACAACGGCGGCGAAATCCGCGAGATCCTCACCAACACCGTGCAGACCACCTTCGGGCGCTCGGTGATCAACGCCGACATCCTGCGCAGCATGGGCAACACCGCCCCGGCCTTCGGCATGATCGGCACCCTGGTCGGCCTGATCATCATGCTCGACAGCATGGCGAGCGACCCCTCGCAGCTCGGCCCCGGCATGTCGGTGGCGCTGATCACCACGCTCTACGGCGTGCTTGCCGCGCGCCTGGTGTTCCTCCCCGCCGCCAGCAAGATCCAGCAGCGCGAAGAGATCGTGCAGTTCCGCAATTACCTGGTCGCCGAGGGCATGGCCCTCTTGGCCGAGCGCAAGAGCCCGCGCTACATCCAGGACAAGATGAACTCCTTCCTCGACCCGGCGATCCACTTCAACATCGACCGCCACCTCAAGGGCCGGACGTCATGATCTCCGGCGCCCCCAAAAAACGGGATTCGGTCCAGGAAGACGACTGGATGACCACCTACGGCGACATGGTCACCCTGCTGCTCGGCTTCTTCATCCTGCTCGCGTCGATCTCCAAGGTGGACATGGCGCTGTTCGAGCAGGTGCAGGCGGGCATGGCCAAGGGCATGGGCAAGCGCGACATCGAAACGCCGATCGAGAACCTGAAGCAGGAGATGAAGGAAATCCTGGTTCAGATGAATGTGGACGAAGTTTCGAGCGTCGGCAGCGACACCAGCGGCGTGGTCATCGAGTTCGCCTCGTCCTCGTTCTTCGAACCCGGTTCGGCGACCCTGCGGGAAGAGTCGCTGCCGGTGCTGCGGCGCGTCGCCGACACGCTGAACGCCGACGTCTACAAATCCTTCCAGGTCGAGGTGCAGGGCCACACCGACGACACGCCGATCCACACCCAGCAGTTCCCCTCCAACTGGGAGCTCTCGGCGGAGCGCGCCACCGGGGTGGTGCGGTTCTTCATCGCCGATCAGATGGTCCCGGCGCGGCTGCGCGCCGTCGGCCTGGCCGACGTGGCGCCGAAGGTGCCGAACCTCGACCCCTTCGGCAACCCCCTGCCCGCCAACCGCGAAATCAACCGCCGCATCGTCATCCGGGTCAACCCCAGCCGGGGCTAAGCCCGCGCCCGCACCGCTCAGGCGGCGCGCACGCCTTGCAGGAACTCCTCCACCACCCGCTGCAGGACTCCCGCCTCGCCGGAGAGCGACTGCGACGCCGTCAGCATCTGCTGCGAGGCCGCGCCGGTCTCCTCCGAGGCCTGGTTCACCCCCTCGATGTTGAGGGATATCTCCTCGGTGCCCGCCGCCGCCTGCTGCACGTTGCGCGCGATCTCGGCCGCCGCCGCGGACTGTTCCTCCACCGCCGCGGCGATCGCCGCGGAGATTTCGCGCACTTCGGCGATGCGGCCGACGATCTCGGCGATGGCGGCGACGACGTCCTGGGTCGCATCCTGCACCGCGGTGATCTGCGCGCCGATCTCCTCGGTGGCCTTGGCGGTCTGGTTGGCGAGGTTCTTCACCTCGCCCGCGACCACCGCGAAGCCCTTGCCCATCTCGCCCGCGCGCGCCGCCTCGATCGTGGCGTTGAGCGCCAAAAGATTGGTCTGGCTGGCGATATCGGTGATCAGGGCGATCACGGCGCCGATATGGGTGGAGGTTTCCGCGAGTTCCCTGACCCGCGCGTCGGTGCGGTCGGCGGCGGCGGAGGTGTTGCGGCTGATCTCGCTCGCCTGCGCCACCTGGCGGCCGATCTCGCCGATCGAGGCCGCCAGTTCCTCCGCCGCGGCGGCCACCGTGCGCACGCTGTCGGAGGCCTGCACCGTCGCCGCGGCCACCGCGCCCACCTGGCGGCTGGTCTGTTCCGCGGTCGCGGACAGGTTCTGCGCCGTGGCGTCCAGTTCGGTGCACGCTCCGGTGACCACGCCGAGCACCTCCGAGACCTTGGCGTCGAAGGCGCGGGTCATCTCCTCGATCGCGGCGGCGCGCTTCATCTGCGCGGCGCGGACGGCCTCCTGCTCCGCGGCGAGCGCGTCGGCGCGGATCGCGTTCTCCTTGAACACCTGCACCGCCGCGGCCATGGCGCCCACCTCGTCCCTGCGGCCGTGCGCCGGGATGGCGACGTCCCGCTCGCCCTCGGCGAGGCGGCGCATCGCCCCGGTCATCGCCATGATCGGCCGCGCGATGCCGCGCACCAGGACCCTCCCCGCCAGCACCGACAGCGCCAGCACCACGCCCAGGCAGGCGAGCACCAGCGCCAGCGCCCCGGCGCGCACCGCATCCACGGTCTGCGCCGCGTTCTCCACCTCGCGGTTGGCCAGTTCGACCAGTTCGTCCACATCCGCCGACATCACGTCGAACAGGCGCAAGGGCTCGCCGGTGGCCTGGGTCATCGCCTCCTGCCGCTTGCCGGAACGGGCGACCGCCAGAATCCCCTGGATCGACGAAAGATAGGCGGAACGGTCGTCGGAGAAGCGGTCGAAGATGGCGAGCGCCTCCGGCGTTCGGATCAGTTCCTTGACCCGCTTCGACGCCTTGATGACGCTCACCTTGCGTGCCTGGATGTGCTCCATGGCGCTTTCCCGCTCCTCGTAGGAATCGGACATGATCAGGGTCAGCTCGGCGCTCCGCTGCGCCGCCATCTGGAACTGCAGCCGCCGCGTCGCGTCGATGCTCGGCACCCACTTGCCGATCACCGCGTCGGCCGCCGTGCCCAGACGGCCGAGTTCCCACAGCGACAAGCCGCCCAGGGAGACGACGAACAGGGAAAGACCCGTCAGGATCAGGAACAGCTTGCGCGTCATGCGCAGATCGTCGAACCACCGCATCATGATTTCTCCAGAAAAGGACTGGCGTCCGCCACCTCGTTCCCCCCGGTGGCCGCCTGCGAAAATCCGCGGGACGGGCACCCCCGCGGCATATGGAATACCCGAACTCCCCCACCCTCTTTTGCTACGGCGTGAAGAAAACTTGGATTCAAGTTATGTGAAGCAGGCTTCATCTACAAGTATAAATTTGTTCTATTACAGGAGGTTGCCGATGTTATATATCGGAACAGTGAAATATAGTTCCGTAAGCGCGAATAATAATTATATTTTATTACAGAACGTTTCCGCATAACGGAACGGGCGGGGAGAAAAATCTCGCCCGCCCGCATAAACCCACATTTCTTCCGGAAAACCGCGGCCGCGGCTCACACCACCACGGGTTCGCTCTCCCGCGCCACGAAGCAACCCGGCCACACCGCCTTCGCCTCCGCGCCCAGCGCGTCCATGAAGTCGTCGTCGTGGTCCGGATCGTGGTGGAACACCGCCATGCGCTTGACGTTGGCCATGCGGCACAGGCGCACCCCCTCCTGCCAGGTGGAATGCCCCCAGCCCACCTTGGCGGGGAATTCGTCGTCGGTATAGGTGCTGTCGTAGATCACTAGGTCCGCGCCTTCGATCAGCGCCAGGATGGTGGCGTCCGGCTTGCCCGGCGTGTGCTCGGTGTCGGTGATGTAGCAGGCGGACTTTCCGCCGTACTCGACGCGGTAGCCGGTGGCGCCGTTGGGGTGATTGAGCGGGCAGGTGCGCACCGTGATGTCCGGGGCGAGGCGGAAGTTTTCCCCCGAGGCGAAATCCTCGAACTCCAGCCTGGCGCGCATCGCGTCCAGCGGCACCGGAAACATCGGCGTGTGCATCTGGGTGTTCAGCACCTCCTGGATGCCGCCCGCGCCGATCAGATGCCCGGCGAGAATGCGGAAGGAGCGCCCGGGCACGAAGGCGGGAGCGAAGAACGGAAAGCCGTTGATATGGTCCCAGTGGGTATGGGTGAGGAGGATCGTCGCCTCCTTGACGTCCTGCTTTTGCAGGTACTGCCCGAGGCCGCGGATGCCGGTGCCCGCATCGAGAATCAAATGACGGTCGCCCATGGAGAAGGACAAGCAACTGGTGTTCCCGCCATAACGCACGTGATACGGCGACGGGCAGGCAATGCTCCCACGGACGCCCCAAAACCTCACAACGAAGTCCATCTGTTCAGGATCTCCCGATTATTGGTTCGTCGCTCGGCACCACCGCGTCCGGACCTGGCAATGCAAGCCTGACGAGTATTACCGTCTTCCCCAAAACAGGAAAGGAAAAATCCTGCAATTCAAGAGCGACCCTACACATCCTCCGCGTTTATCTTGCCGGGTTTCGGTCAATCCCGGATAAGCCGCGCCGCCGCACCCACGGAAACCCCGAGAAGCGCCGCCGCGCTGCCGCGGTTGACCGCCGCCTCGGCCAGGCCGTCGGCGTTTTCGTACCAGAAGGCCTCTCCCGGATTCACCTCGCCGAAGCGCCGCGCGCGCGGCAGCAGCCGCCCGGCGATGGCGAGCCGCGCCGTCTCCGCCGCGCCCGCCGCCGGAATGCCGGTGACGAGATTGCCGTAGGGGTCGGCGAGGATGACGCGCTCCGCCGGGTCGGCGACGCCGCCCCGCTCCATCGCCGCGGGAGAGATCTCCTCCGCCGGGGCGGGCGGCGCGCCGTGAAGCGCCAGATGCGCGGCGACCGGGGCGAAGAGGTCGCGTCCGTGGAAGGTGGCGGACAGGCTCTGCGGCCGCCAATCGACGCGCCAGACGCGGCAGCCGCGGGCGCGGCCCGCCGCCACCGCGAGCAGCCCGTTGTCCGGACCGCAGAACCACAGGCCGTCCGCCAGCACCGCGAGCACGCCGCGCGGCCCGCCGACGCCGGGGTCCACCACCGCCTCCACCACGCTGCCCGGCGGCAGGCGCCGGGTGTAGGCGAAGAGAAGGTGCGCCCCCGCCTCCACGTCGAAGGGCGGCGCGGCGGAAAACAGATCGACGCGCGGCGCCGCGGGGGCCAACCCCGCCCACGCCGCCAGAACCTGCCCGACGTAGGGGCCGGATGCGCCGAAATCGGAAAACAGGGCGAGGAGCGGCGCGGCGCCCTCAGGCACCGGGGTCGTCCTCGTAGAGGCGCAACAGCGCCTGGGTGCCGTCGGCGCCGTAGCCGAGGCCGGAAAGCTCGTCGTAGCGCGACTTGGAAAGGGCGAGCGCGGGCAGGTCGAGGCCCATCGCCGCGGCCTCTTCCAAGGCGATGCCCATGTCCTTGATGAAGTGATGGATGTAGAAGCCGGGGGCGAAGTCTTCCGCCGCCATGCGCGGCCCGAGCTTGCTCAGCTGGCTGCCCGCCGCGGCGCCGGTGCCGATCACCGCCAGCACCGCCTCGGGGTCGAGGCCGCAGCGCCGCGCATAGGCCATGCCCTCGGTGACGCCCATGATGGTGCCCGCGATGACGATCTGGTTGACCATCTTGGTGTGCTGACCCGCGCCCGCCGGGCCGAGGCGGCGGATCACCCGCCCCATCGCCTGGAACAGCGGCAGGGCGCGGGCGAACGCCTCCTCCTCGCCGCCGGCCATGATCGCGAGCGTGCCTTCGCGCGCGCCCACGTCGCCGCCGGAAACCGGCGCATCCAGCGTATCCACGCCGCGCGCCGCCGCGGTTTCCGCGATCAGGCGGGCGAGCGACGGGTTGGAGGTGGTCATGTCGATGAGCAGCGTCCCTTCCCGGGCGTTGGCGATCAGGCCCGCGTCGCCCAGATAGACCTGCCGCACGTCCACCGGGTAACCGACGATGGTGATCACCGCATCGCAGACGCGGGCGAGATCCGCCGGGCTTTCATGCCACGCCGCGCCGCGGGCGAGCAACGGCTCCGCCTTGCCGCGCGAACGGTTGTAGACGTGCAGGTCGAACCCCGCGTCGATCAGATGCCCGGCCATGCTGTGCCCCATGATGCCGAGGCCGATGAACCCGACGCTGCGTATGGCTTCCCCCTGTGCGCCCACCTTGCGATCCTCCTTTTTGTCTTTCGCAGGCCTCACACATGGAGCCTTGCGGAGGGCGAAACAAGGGAAATTCACCCGAGTTTCCGGTTCCTCCCCCTCCGTCCGCGGGGTATCCTGAAAACGTCGATATCTCGCCAAGAGGGAACTGCTCCATGGAGGCCAAGGTTATGACGAACAAGCGGATAGTGGTGATCGGCGGAACCGCCGCCGGACCGAAGGCGGCGGCACGCGCCAAGCGCCTGGACCAGAGCGCGGAGGTGGTGCTGCTGCAAAAGGCGCCGGAACTGTCGATGGCCACCTGCGGCTATCCCTACTACGTCGAAGGCCGCTTCAAGGAGCGCGAGAAACTGCTCTGCACCCCCACCGGCGTGGTGCGCAACGTCGCCTTCTTCGCCGGGGCGAAGGGGGTGGAGGCGCGCGTTTCCACCGAAGTGACGGAGATCAACCCGATCGCCAAGACGGTGACGGCGCGCAACCTCGCCACCCGCGAGGAGGCCACCTTCCCCTACGACAAGCTGATCCTCTGCACCGGCTCGGTGCCGGTGGCCCCGGCGATTCCGGGGCGCGACCTCGCCGGGATTTCCGGCCTCAACACCCTGGCCGAGGCCGACGCCCTGCGCGCCGCCGCCGAGGAGAAAGCGGTGAAGGAGGCGGTGGTCCTGGGCGGCGGCCTGATCGGCGTGGAAACCGCCGAGGCGCTGGCGCTGGCGGGCATCGCGGTGACCCTGGTCGAGCGCATGCCGCAGATTCTCTGCTCCCTCGACATCGAAATCGCCAAGCTGGCGGAGGCCCACATGCGGGCCAAGGGGGTGAAGCTGATCACCGACTGCTCGGTCGCCGAGTTCCTCGGGCGCGACGGGCGGGTGTGCGGCGTGCGCCTCTCCGACGGCCGCGAGATCGCCGCGGGCATGGCGGTGATGGCCACCGGCATCGCCCCCAACACCGCGCTCGCCAAGGCGGCGGGCCTGGCCATCGGCGAGACCGGCGGCATCGCGGTGGACGCCCACATGCGCACCTCCGACCCCGACATCTTCGCCGCGGGCGACTGCGTCGAGGTGGTCAACCGCATCACCGGCAAAAAGACCCTCGCCCCCTACGGCGACCTCGCCAACCTGGAGGGCCGCGTCGCCGCCGACAACGCGGTGCTGGGGCCGACCACGGTGTTCCCCGGCACCATCGACAGCGGCATCTGCAAGGTCTTCGATTTCGCCGCCGGGTCCACCGGGCTGAGCGAGGCGCGCGCCCGCGCCGCGGGCTACGACGTCGCGGTGGCGGTCAACGCCAGCCCCGACAAGCCCGACTTCATGGGCGCCTGCCTGCTCGTCTCCAAGATCGTCGCCGACGCCAAGACCGGCCGCGTGCTCGGCTTCCAGTGCGTCGGTCCGGGCAGCGTCTCCCGCCAGGTCGCCACCGCCGCCGCCGCGATCACCGGCGGCCTCACCGTGGACGACATGTGCATGCTCGACCTGCCCTATGCGCCGCCGTTCTCGCTGGCGATCGACCACGTCATCGCCTCCGCGCACATCCTGCAGAACAAGATGCGCGGCCTGATGAAGGGCGTTCCCGCCACCGCGGTGAAGGCGAAGCTGGACGCCGGGGAGAGCCCCTTCCTCCTCGACGTGCGCGCCCCCGACGAATACGAGCAGATGCGCCTCGGCCTCGGCGAGACGCTGATCCCGCTCGGCCAGTTGCGCCGGCGACTGGGCGAACTGCCGGAGGAAACCAACCGCGAGATCGTCGTCTACTGCAAGATCTCGATGCGCGGCTACGAGGCGCAGCGCGTGCTCGAAGCCAAGGGCTACCGCAACGTCCTGGTGATGGAAGGCGGCATCATGGCCTGGCCGTTCGCCCGCGAGAAATAGCGCGGGCGCCGCACCCGCACGGGGGAGGCCGCGGCCTCCCCCTTTTCTTTCGGAAAAGCGGAAATAATTTGATAAAATCCGCCCAGTCCAAGGTTGAATCTTTCTTTTTCCTGGGGCAAAAAGAACATCCGCTTCTCGCCTCGCCCGCATCCGGGGCCGGGAGGCCAGAAACATGGCGGCACCTCAGCAAAACGCCCGCCGATCAGGAGGAACTTCCCGATGTACGATCTTTGCAAAGTCGCCGCCGTTGCGCTTACCGCCGCGATCGCCGTGCCCGCCGGGACGACCGCCGCCGCGGCCGCGCCGTACAAGTCGGAATACACGGTTTCGACGGTGCTGCCCGCGCCCTTCCCCTGGGGGATCGCCGCCGACAAGTGGGTCGAACTGGTCAAGCAGCGCACCAACGGGCGGATCAATCTCAAGGTCTACTCGAACTCCCAGCTGGTTTCCGGCGACCAGACCAAGGAATTCTCGGCGATGCGCCAGGGCATCATCGACATGGCCGTCGGCTCGACGATCAACTGGTCGCCGCAGATCAAGGAACTCAACCTGTTCTCGCTGCCGTTCCTCCTGCCCGACCATGCGGCGATGGACCGCCTGACCGGCGGCGAGGTGGGCAAGCAGCTCTTCGAGGTGCTGCGCAAGAAAGGCGTGGAGCCGCTGGGCTGGGCGGAAAACGGCTTCCGCCAGGTGACCAACTCCAAACATCCGATCAAGACCCCGGACGACCTTACGGGCCTGAAGATCCGCGTCGTCGGCTCGCCGCTCTACAACGACATCTTCACCGCGCTCGGCGCCAACCCGACGCAGATGAGCTGGGCCGACGCCAAGCCCGCGCTGACCACCAAGGCGGTGGACGGCCAGGAGAACCCGATCACGGTGTGCAAGATCGCCAAGATCGACACCGTCGGCCAGGTCTACATGACCCGCTGGAACTACGTGAACGACCCGCTGATCTTCGCGGTCAACAAGCGGGTGTGGGCGAGCTTCACCCCCGCCGACCAGAAGATCCTGCGCGAGGCGGCCGTGGAAGCGGGCAAGGCGGGGATCGCGGCTTCCCGCGAGGGCGACGACATCGCCGCCAAGGAACTGGAGAAGGCGGGCGTCACCATCACCGTGCCGACCGCGGCGGAGCGCGCCGCCTTCGTCGCCAAGACCCGCGGCGTCTATGCCGACTGGGCGAAGAAGATCGGCCCCGACCTGGTCAAGCTGGCCGAGAAGGCCGTCTCGCAGAAATAACCCCGGACGGGCCGCGCCCGTCCTGAACGGAGTATCCTTTGTCTCTCTCGTCCCAAGAGCCGAACGGCGGCCTGCCCCCGCAGGGGGGCCGGCCGTTTCGCGTCGATGAGGCTCTGTCCGCCCTCGCCATGGGCCTGATCGTCGTCATCAGCCTGGCCAACGTCATCGTCCGCTACGCCACCGACATCTCCTTCGCCTTCACCGAGGAGTATTCGGTATTCCTGCTCGTCTTCATGACGCTGCTCGGCTCCGCCATCGCGTTCGCCGGCGACGGGCACATCCGCATCACCTTCCTGCGCGACATCCTGCCGCCGTCGCCGCGCCGCATCATCGACGGGGTTTCGCTGCTGCTCTCCGCGCTGCTGTTCGTCATGGTGCTCTACTACGGCGCGGTGTTCGCCTATGAGGAATGGGCCTACGAGGAAACCTCGCCCGGCCTCGGCTATCCCAACTGGATCTACACCGTCTGGCTGCCGCTCTTGTGCGGCCTGATCATCTACCGCATCTACGGGCGGTTGCGCCGTCTGTTCAGCCACGGAGAGAGCTGAATGGACCCGTGTCTCGCCCTCCTCCTCAGTTTCGCCGTCTTCCTGCTGGCCGGCCTGCCGATCGCGGTGGCGCTCGGGCTTTCCGGCGTCATCGGCATCATGCTCGGCCTCGACACCTATGCGCTCGGCACCATCGGCACCAACACCTACAACGGCATCGCCAAGTATCCGCTGATCGCGATTCCGCTGTTCGTGCTCACCGGCATGATCTTCGAACGCTCCGGCGTGGCGCAGAAGCTGGTGGACTTCGCCTCCGCCCTGGTCGGGCCGCGGCGCGGCGGCCTCGCCGTGGTGGCGGTGCTGGTGTGCATGCTGATGGGCGGCATGTCCGGCTCCGGCCCGGCGGACGCCGCCGCGGTGGCCACGGTGATGATCCCCAGCATGGCGAAGGCGGGCTATCCCCGCGCCTTCTCCTCCGGCGTGATCGCCGCCGCCGCCTCCACCGCCATCCTGATTCCGCCGTCGATCGCCTTGATCGTCTATTCGATCATGGTGCCGGGGCTCGACCTGCGGGCGCTGTTCGCCGCGGGCGTGGTGCCGGGCATCCTCGCCGGTCTGTCGGTGATCCTGCCCACGCTGTGGCTCAGCCGCCGCCACGACTTCGGCCACATGGAAGAGGAAAAGCGCTCCCACCTGCTGAAGAGCCTGATCGGCGCGCTGCCCGGCCTGATGGCGCCGGTGATCATTCTCGGCGGGCTGCGCAGCGGCGCCTTCACCCCCACCGAGGCGGCGGTGGTGGCGGTCGCCTACGGCCTGATCGTCGGGCTGTTCATCTACCGCACCCTGACCTGGGCCGACATCTACCGCGCCCTGGTGGATTCCGCCCAGACCTCGGCGGTGATCCTGATCATCATCTCGCTCGCCGGCATCTTCGCCTGGGCGGGCAGCACGCTCGGGGCCTTCGACCTCGGCGCGAAGCTGATGTTCAGCCTCTCCGACAACTCCACCGTGGTGCTGGTGCTGGTGATGATCTGCCTGCTGTTGGCGGGCATGGTGCTGGACGGCATTTCGATCTACCTGATCACCCTGCCGCTGCTGATGCCGCTGATGGACCGCTACGGCTGGAACCCCACCTGGTTCGGCATCCTGATGGCGATGAACATCGCGATCGGGCAGTTCACCCCGCCGGTCGCGGTCAACCTGATGGTCACCGCCAAGGTCGGCGGCGTCAGCATCGAGGCGACGACGCGCTGGGTGATGTGGTTCGTCCTCTCCATGGCGCTCGCCATCGGCCTGGTCATCGCATTTCCCGGCATCGCACTGTGGGTGCCGGAGGCGCTAGGCTACGCCACCGACTGAACGGGGAAGGAAAGGCCGCCCGCAAGGCGGCTTTTTTCTTGCCCGCGGGAAATCCGTTGACGAGTTTTTCTTTAAATATTACAGATTCTTAATGCAATAAGAAACGCGGCTGTCCGGCATCCTGAAGCATTATCGGAATAGCTGCACATGCGACGCCCCCCGCGTCAACGGGAAGAGGACACGCCATGACTCTCAGCATTTCGAAGAAGATCTGGCTTCCCATCGTCATCGCCGCCACCGGGTTTGCCGCGCTTCTCTTCTATGCGCGCACGATGATCGCCGATCAGATGCTCGACGACCGCATCGCCAAGATCCGCACGATCAGCGAAAGCGCCGTGTCCGTCATCGCCCACTACGAGAAGGAAGCCGCGGCGGGGCGGCTCTCCCTGGCCGACGCGCAGGCCGCCGCCAAGGCGTCGCTGCGCGACCTGCGCTACGACGCGGGCACCGGCTACGTCTACATCTACGCCACCACCGGCGTGAACGTGCTGCTGCCCACCAAGCCCGAGCTGGAGGGCAAAAGCCTGATCGACATGAAGGACCCCAGCGGCTTCCTCATCGTCCGCGACTTCGTGGAAAAGACCGGCAAGAGCGGCTTCGCGGTCACCCGCTACCTGTGGGAGAAGCCCGGTTCGAAGAAGCCCGAACCCAAGGTCAGCTA
Source organism: Oleispirillum naphthae (assembly GCA_027864655.1). Classification (GTDB taxonomy): domain Bacteria; phylum Pseudomonadota; class Alphaproteobacteria; order Rhodospirillales; family Rhodospirillaceae; genus Oleispirillum; species Oleispirillum naphthae. The sequence continues at coordinate 10,692 of JAQAZG010000001.1, read as the reverse complement.
CACCCTTCTGTTCAAGCCCTGGAACTGGATGGTCGGCACCGGCATCTACGTGGACGACGTGGAAACCGAGACCGCCGCCGCGACGATGAAGCTCTTCGGCGTCAGCCTGGCGTTCCTGCTGCTCATCCTCATTCCCTCGGCGCTGGTCGGCCGCGCCGTCGCCAGGCCGATCGGCGCGCTGACGGCGAGCATGGAGCGCCTCGCCGACGGCAATCTGGAGGTCGAGGTGGGCTACCGCGACCGCGCCGACGAGATCGGCGCGATGGCGCGCGCGCTTACGGTGTTCAAGGACAACGCGCAGCACCGCCGCCGCCTGGAGGAAGAGGCGGTGGAGGCGGAAAAGGCGCGCGCCGCGGAGCACCGTGCCCTGATGATGAAGATGGCCGACGACTTCGAGACGGCGATCGGCGACATCCTGCGCGGCACCTCGTCGTCGGCGCGCGCCCTCACCGAGCTGGCCCGCGTGATGGCGGAAAACGCCGAGCGCACCACCCGCGAGGCGGAGATCGTGCGCGACGCCTCGGACATGGCGTCGCGCAACGTCGAGACCGTGGCCTCCGCCTCCGAGGAGCTCACCGCCTCGATCGGCGAGATCGCCTCCCAGGTGCAGGAAGCCTCGAGCAACGCGCGGGAAACCGCCGCCGAGGCGGGCACCGCCAACACCCGCGTCTCCACTCTGGCCGAGGCGGCCAACCACATCGGCGAGATCATCGGCCTGATCAACGACATCGCCAGCCAGACCAACCTTCTCGCCCTCAACGCCACCATCGAGGCGGCGCGCGCGGGCGACGCGGGCAAGGGCTTCGCGGTGGTCGCGGGCGAGGTCAAGACCCTGGCCAACCAGACCGCCAAGGCGACGCAGGACATCACCGAACAGGTGAACAGCATCCAGGACGAAACCAAGGAGGTGGTCGCCGCCATCGCCACGGTGTCGCAGCGCATCGTCGGCATCGACGACGTCACCGCCTCGATCGCCGCGGCGATCGAGGAGCAGACCGCGGCGACGCAGGAGATCAGCCGCAGCGTGCAGGAGGCGGCGCGCGGCACCAAGACGGTCTCGGACTCCATCGTCTCGGTGGTGGACGCGGCGACGCAGTCCTCCGCCGCCTCCGACAAGCTCTCGGCGGAGTGCAAGAGCCTGCTGCAACAGACCACCGACCTCAAGGTGGCGGTGGACGGCATCCTCTCGGCGATCCGCGACGAGTGATCACGGGGTCTCGTCGAGCCCCAGGCGGCGCAGGATGCGCCACAGGGTGGTGCGGTTGAGACCGAGGCGGCGCGCCACCTCCGCCTTGTTGGGACCGTGCTCGCGCAGCGCGCGGACGACGAGGTCGCGCTCCGCCCGCAGCATGTGCGCCGCATAGGGGGAAAGCCCCCCGTCCACCCCTTCCGCCCGGCCGAGAATGTAGCCCGGCAGGTGCGCGAGGCGGATGGTGTTGCCGTCCAGCATGTTGACCATGTGCTCGACGCAGTTTTGCAGTTCGCGCACGTTGCCCGGCCATTCGTGGCCGCCGAGCGCCGCCATCACCGCGGGTTCGATGTCGTTCGCCTCCTTGCCGATGAGGCGGGCGAAGCGGTTGATGAAGTGATAGGCGAGCGCCGGAATGTCCTCGCGGCGCGCGCGCAGGGGCGGCACCGTCAGTTCCAGCACGTTGAGCCGGTAGTAGAGGTCGGAGCGGAAGCGCCCCTGCCGCACCAGGTCCTCCAGCGCGGCATTGGTCGAGGCGAGGATGCGCACGTCGATGGCGCGCGCCTTGTCCGCGCCGAGGCGGCGCACCTCGCGCTCCTGGATCACCCGCAGCAGGCTGACCTGGAGGTCGAAGGGCATCTCGCCGATTTCGTCGAGCAGCAGGGTGCCGCCGTCCGCCTGCTCGAACACCCCGGGCGCGCCCTGCCGCCGCGCGCCGGTGAACGCCCCCTCGACATGGCCGAACAGCACGCCTTCGATCAGGCTGCGCGGCAGCGCGCCGCAGTTGATCGCGACGAACGGCTTGCCCGCGCGGTCGCTCAAGGTGTGGATCGCCTGGGCGAAGAGTTCCTTGCCGGTGCCGGTCTCGCCGCTGATCAGCACCGTGGAGGGCGAGCGCGCCACGTCGGCGGCGAGCTTGCGCGCCCTGGCGATCGCCGGGCTGTCGCCGAGAATGTCCTCCAGGTGGTAATGGGCGTGGCGCTGCTGGCTGGCGCGCTCGATCAGGCGGCTGCGCTGCACCGCCGCGAGCTTGTTGTTGAAGGCGACGCCGAACTCCGGCGACATCGGAATGCGCACCGCGAGCGCGCCGGGCAGCATCACCGAGGTGCCGATGCTGGCGCGCCCCTCCAGCATCGCCTTGCGGCAAAGCTCGGTGATCTCGCCGATCGCCGAGGGGTTGGCCTTGCCGTCCGGATGGTGCGCCCGCACCCGCGCGCCCTCGCCGTCGAACATCACCGCGTCGCCGCCCGCCACCTGCGCGATGTAGGGAAGGGACTCCTCGACGATACGGCGGTAGCGCGCCGCATCGGCGCGGCGCGCGCGGTTGTCGAGCAGCAGATAGCCCGTGGGCAGCGCGATCACCGCGGAGACTCCCTCCACGCCGCCCCATGCCGCGGCGGCGCGCCCCTCGCGCCGCGCCAGCAGGCGCGCGGCATGCGCCGCCACCGCTTCACGCGGCCGGGGGTCGCCGGTCCAGGCCACCACCTCGCCCGCCGCGTCGCAGAGAATCGCCGCGCCGCCGGTCAACTCCGCCAGGGACGCCAGGCACTCCCGCGCGCCATCGCTCATCGCCGGTCTCCTTGCAAGGGTCCGCCTGCCGAGTGTCCTGCGGGCGGCGCGGAAAGTCCACGCAAAAGCGTTTCGAAAACGAACGCCGTTACAAAAGCGAACGACTGCAAAAAACCCAATCAGGCAGCCAATCTTGCTTCGCTGCTGCAAGATAAGCGTTCATATTTGAACGATCAACTGTCAGACTGCAAAAATTCCCGCAGTTTTTCAACGGGTTAAGAAGGTCTCCGAACGGCACGCGGCTTGCCCCTGGAAAAGGCGCGACAGGAGGCTCCCAGATGCTGCAATCCGACAGACTTCGCCACCCTTCCCTCTTCGACAAGATCGTCCCCGCCGAAACCGCCGCGGCGCTGATCGCCGACGGCATGACCGTGGGGGTGAGCGGCTTCACCCCCTCGGGCTATCCGAAGAAGACCACCCTTGCGCTGGCTGCGGCGATCCGCGCCGGGCGGCGCTGCCGCATCAACCTGATGTCCGGCGCTTCGGTGGGGCCGGAGATCGAGGACGCGCTCGCCGCGGTCGGCGGCGTGACGCGGCGCACCCCCTACTACGCCGCCTCCAACGCCGCGATGCGCGAAGGGATCAACCGCGGCGCCATCGCCTACACCGACGTGCACCTGAGCCACCTCGCCCAGCACATCGACTACGGCTTCCTCGGGCCGATCGACGTCGCCATCGTCGAGGCGGTGGCGGTCACCGAAAACGGCGATCTGGTGCTCGGCCCCGGCGTCGGCAACACCCCAATGTTCGTCAAGCACGCCAAGACCGTGATCGTCGAGGTCAACACCGCCCAGCCCCTGGCGCTGGAAGGCATGCACGACATCTTCATCCTGCCCAGGCCGCCGCACCGCCGCGAACTGCCGATCTACGAAGCGGGCGACCGCATCGGCTCCCCCTATCTGACCTGCGGCCTGGAGCGCATCGCCGCGATCGTCGAATCCGACATTCCGGACCGCGTGCGCAACCTCGTGCCGCCGACGCCGGAAAACCAGAGGATGGCCGGCAACCTGTTGGAATTCCTAAAGTTCGAGCAGCGCAAGGGACGGCTGCCCTCGCCGCTTTTGCCGTTGCAGTCCGGGGTGGGCAGCATCGCCAACGCGGTGCTGGAATGCCTCGCCAAGTCGGAGCTGGAGAACCTCACCCTCTACTCGGAAATCCTTCAGGACGCGGTGTTCACCCTGATCGCCAGCGGCAAGGTGAAGCAGGCCTCGGGCTGCGCCTTCACCCCCTCTCCCAACGTGATGAAGCGCTTCCTCGCCGAGCCGGAACTCTACCGCAAGTCCCTGATCCTGCGGCCCCTGGACATCAGCAACCATCCGGAGGTGATCCGCCGCCTCGGCGTCATCGCAATCAACACGCCGCTGGAATTCGACGTCTACGGCAACGCCAACTCCACCCACACCGGCGGCACGATGATGATGAACGGCATCGGCGGCTCCGGCGACTACATGCGCAACGGCTACCTCGGCATCTTCATCACCGAGTCCACAGCCAAGAACGGCGCGATCTCCCGCATCGTGCCGATGGTCGCCCACACCGACCACACCGAACACGACACCATGATCTTCATCACCGAGCACGGCGTCGCCGACGTGCGGGGTCTCGACCCGCGCGAGCGCGCCCGCGTCATCGTCAACAACTGCGCCGATCCGCGCTACCGCCCGCTTCTGCTCGACTACCTGCGGGATGCGGAAAAAGGCGGCGGCCACACGCCGCAGGATCTCGCCAAGGCGCACGCCTTCCACATCCGTTTCAACCGCACCGGCAGCATGGACCCGGAAAGGGCGCCTGCCGTGGCTTTCGCGACGAAATGAGGCCGAACATGGACGACAGCAAAATCACCCCCACCCTGGCGCAGGCGCAGGCGGCCTGGCGGGAAAGGACCGAAAAGGGTCTCGCCAGGTTCCCGGAACGCAAGAACCTGGCGCTCGACCGCCTCTATACGCCGCTCGACACCGCGCAGGTGGATGTCCTCTCCGACATCGGCTTCCCCGGCGAGTATCCGTTCACCCGCGGCGTGCAGCCGACGATGTACCGCGCCCGACACTGGACGATGCGGCAGTATTCCGGCTTCGCCACCGCCGAGGAATCCAACGCCCGCTACAAGTACCTGCTGGGCCAGGGCCAGACCGGCCTTTCCGTCGCCTTCGACCTGCCGACGCAGATCGGCTACGACAGCGACCACGAACTGGCGCTCGGCGAGGTCGGCAAGGTCGGCGTGGCGATCGACACCCTGGCCGACATGGAGGCGCTGCTCGACGGCATTCCGCTGGACAAGGTCAGCACCTCGATGACGATCAACGCCCCGGCGGCGGTGCTGCTGGCGATGTACATCGCGGTGGCGGAAAAGCAGGGCGTCGCCCCGGCGGCGCTCACCGGCACCATCCAGAACGACATCCTCAAGGAATACATCGCGCGCGGCACCTACATCTTCCCGCCCGCGCCGTCGATGCGCCTGATCACCGACACCTTCGCCTACTGCTCGCGGAACATCCCGAAGTGGAACCCGATCAGCGTCGGCGCCTACCACATCCGCGAGGCCGGGGCCGACGCGGTGCAGGAGGTGGCCTTCGCCTTCGCCAACGCCATCGCCTACATCGAGGCGGCGATCGCCGCGGGGCTGAAGGTGGACGACTTCGCCCCCGGCATCTCGTGGATCTTCACCGCCGACCTCAACTTCCTGGAAGAGATCGCCAAGTTCCGCGCCGCAAGGCGGCTGTGGGCGCGGATCATGAAGGAGCGCTTCGGCGCGCACGACAAGAAGTCGCAGATGCTGCGCTTCCACGTGCACACCGCGGGCAGCGTGCTCACCTCGCAGCAGCCGGACAACAACGTCGTGCGCATCGCCTGGCAGGCGCTTTCCGCGGTGCTCGGCGGCACCCAGTCGCTCGCCACCTGCGCCAAGGACGAGGCGATCGCCCTGCCGACGGAGGATTCCGCCCGCCTCGCCCTGCGCACCCAGCAGCTCATCGCCTATGAGAGCGGCGTCGCCGACACCGTGGACCCGCTCGCCGGGTCGTGGTGCATCGAGGCGCTCACCGACAGGATCGAGGCGGAGGCGCGCGCCTACATCGCCAGGATCGACGCCCTGGGCGGCGCGGCGGCGGCGATCGAAAAGGGCTACATGCAGGGCGAGATGGCCAACAGCGCCTACGCCTTCCAGAAATCGATCGAAACCGGCGAACGGGTGAAGGTGGGGGTCAACACCTTCACTCAGGAGGAAACCCACAGCGGCGAATACCTCACCGTCGATCCCACCGTCGGCGAGCGCCAGGTGGCGCGCCTGAACGCGCTGCGCGCCAAACGCGACGCCGCCAAGGTGAGCGCCGCCCTGGCCGAGGTGCGCGCGGTGGCGCGAAGCGGCGAGAACCTGATGCCGACGCTGATCTCAGCGGCCAAGACCTACGCCGGCCTCGGCGAAATCTGCGGCGTGCTGCGCGAGGAATTCGGCGAATACAGCGCCCATGCGGACATCTGAGGGAGGTTGCGATGACCACTGAAGCCCTGGCCCGTGCGGTGGCCTCCCTGCGCTACGAGGACCTGCCGCAGACGACGCGGCAGAACGCCAAGCAGTGCTTCCTCGACTGGCTCGCCTGCTGCATCTGCGGCGCGCCGCAGCCCGCAGCGGAAATCCTGCGCCGCGAGATCGCCCGCGAGGGCGGCGGCGCGCCCGCGGCGACGGTGTTTTCCGCCGCGCCGTTCCGCGCCTCGGCGCTCAACGCCGCGCTGCTCAACGGCGCGGCGTCGCATGCGCTCGACATGGACGACCTGCACAACGCCTCGATCATCCACCTCGGCACCGTGGTCGCGCCCGCCGCGCTCGCGGTGGCGGAACGCGACCGCCTGAGCGGCCGCGAGCTGATCGCCGCCATCGTCGCGGGCTACGAGGCGGGGGCGCGGGTCGGCGAGGCGGTCAACCCCGGCTCGTACTTCTTCTGGCACACCACCGGCACCGCGGGCACCTTCGGCGCCGCCGCCGCCGCGGCGCGCCTCTTGAAGCTCGATGCCGCGGCCACCGTCTCCTGCTTCGGTTCCGCCGGAACCCAGGCGGCGGGGCTGTGGGAGTTCCTCATCGACGGCGCGATGAGCAAGAGCCTGCACGCAGGCAAGGCGGCGATGAACGGCATTCTCGCCGCCGACCTGGCGAAGGCGGGCTTCACCGCCGCGCGGCAAATCCTCGAAGGCGAGAAAGGCTTCTGCCGCGCGATGACGGCGGAACCGGACCTCGCCAAGCTCACCGAGGGCCTGGGCGAACGCTACGAAATCGACGAGAACGGCTTCAAGGCCTACACCTGCTGCCGCCACTGCCACGCCGCGATCAACGCCGCGCAGATTCTCCGCATCGAGGAGGAAATCTCCCCCGCCGATGTCGCCGCGATCACCGTGAAGACCAACCGCGTCGCCGCCGCCCTGGTGGACAACCCGGCCCCGAAAACCGCCTACGGCCACAAGTTCAGCCTGCAATACTGCACCGCCGCGGCGGTGACGCACGGCCGCGTCGGCCTCGCCGAGTTCTCCGAGGCCGCCGTCGCCGAGCCGGAAACCCGCCGCCTGATGGCCGCGACGCAGGTGGTGGTGGATGCGGCGCTGGATGCGGAGTACGCCCGCGACCCGAAGAAGTGGTCGGCGGAGGTGGCGATCGAGACCCGCGGCGGCAAGCGCTTCTCGCGTTTCGTCCCCTATCCCAAAGGCGACCCGCAGAACCCGCTTTCCTATGCCGAAACCGAGGAGAAGTTTCGCGGCGTCGCCACGCCGGTGCTCGGCGGCGAACGCACCGCCCGCCTGCTGGCCGTCTGCGCCGGGCTGGAACGCGTGCCCGATATCGCCGCGGCGTTCGCCTTCCTCACCGCCTGAGATGATTTTTCAAGGAGCTCCCAAGATGAAACGCATTCGCGTACTGGTGACCAAGCCCGGACTCGACGGCCACGACCGCGGCGCCAAGGTGGTGGCCCGGGCGTTCCGCGACGCCGGTTTCGAGGTGATCTATACCGGCCTGCGCCAGACCCCGGAAATGATCGCCGAAACCGCGTTGCAGGAGGATGTGGACGTGATCGGCCTCAGCCTGCTCTCCGGCGCGCACAACACCATCTTCCCGCGCCTGATCTCCGAGTTGAAGGCGCGCGGGCTCGAAGACCTTCTGCTGATCGGCGGCGGGGTGATCCCCGAGGGCGACATCCCCAGCCTCAAGGCGATGGGCGTGGCGGAAATCTTCACCCCCGGCACCCCGACCGGAAAAATCGTGGACTTCGTCGCCGCCAGGGCAGGATGATGCCCGGCGGAGGCAAGCCATGACCGATACCGCCGCCGACCTGCTGGCCGGGTCGCGCCGCGCGCTGGCGCGGGCGATCACCGCCGTGGAAAACGACGCCCCGGAGGCCGAGGCGATCCTGCGCGCCGTCCACCCGCACACCGGCGGCGCGCACGTCATCGGCGTCACCGGCCCGCCGGGCGCGGGCAAGAGCACGCTGACCGACCACATCGCCAAGGCGTTCCGCGCCGCGGGGGAACGCGTCGGCATCGTCGCGGTGGACCCGAGCAGCCCGTTCTCCGGCGGCGCGATCCTCGGCGACCGCATCCGCATGGGCGACCTCGCCCTCGACCCCGGGGTGTTCATCCGCAGCATGGCGAGCCGCGGCAGCCTCGGCGGGCTGGCGCGCCACGCCGCCGACGCGGCGGCGCTGATGGACGCGGCGGGCATGGGCGTGGTGCTGGTGGAGACCGTGGGCGTCGGCCAGTCGGAGGTGGACATCGCGCGCGCCGCCGACACCACCGTCGTGGTGCTGGTGCCCGGACAGGGCGACGGCGTGCAGGCGATCAAGGCGGGAATCCTGGAAATCGCCGACATCTTCGCGATCAACAAGGCCGACCGCGACGGCGTGCCGCAGCTGGAGGCGGAACTCAACGCCGTGCTCGACCTCGCGGAGCGCCGCCCCGCCTGGCGCCCGCCGGTGCTGCGCACCGTCGCCAAGACCGGCGATGGCGTCGCCGAGCTTGCCGAGAACATCGTTCGCCACCTCGCCCACCTGCGCGAAAGCGGCGGACTGGAAAGCCGCCGCCTCGCCCGCGCCGAGGCGGAGCTGCTCGCCCGCCTGGAGGAAGGCCTGCGCCGCCGCGTCGTCGCCGCGGCGCTGCCGCCCGAAAGGCTCGCCGCGCTGGCCGCGCGCGTCGTCCGCCGCGAGGCGGACCCCTATACGCTCACCGCCGAACTGCTGGCAGAATGCTTCGCCGGCTGAAAAGGGGGCCGGACGCCGGAGGGGGAAAGACTACGGCGTCCGGCAAACCGCCGGGAAATGGGGGGAGGCCCGGCGGCGGATCGGATGCGGGGTTGGGGAGAGCATCCGATCCTTGCTGAAGAGCGCACCGGCGCAAACCGGCGCGCTTTTTTTTTGCGGTTACATCATCGACAAGGCAACGAAGGTGCCGGCGATCAACACGCCGGAAAGCGCCAGCCAGAGGATGCAGTAACCCATGATGTCGCGCGCCGAGAGGCCCGCCACGCCGAGGAGCGGCAGCGCCCAGAACGGCTGGATCTGATTGGTCCACGCGTCACCCCAGGCGAACGCCATCACGGTCTGCGCGATGTCGGCGCCGATCGCATGCGCGGCCTGGATCATGATCGGGCCCTGGATCGCCCACTGCCCGCCGCCGGACGGGATCGCGATGTTGACCAGACCGGCGGAGAGGAAGGTCATCAGCGGGAAGGTGTGCGGCGTGCTGACCGCGGTGAACCACTGGGAGATGATCGCCACCAGACCGGAGGCCCCCATCATCCCGGCGATGCCGGCATAGAGCGGGAACTGCACGACGATGCCGCGGGTGGCGACGATCGCCTCCTTGACCGCGGCGAGGAAGGCCGCCGGGCTCTTGTGCAGCAGCAGGCCGAGGGACAGGAAGATCAGGATGACGATGTTGAGGTTGAGGTTGAACTTCAGGTTGGAGGAGAAGTTCGCGATCAGGTAGCCGACCGGGAAGATCGCCAGGGCGAGCAGCACCCAGCGGCTGTGCTCCAGGCGCTCGGCGAAGGCCATGGAGGACAGCGGCCTGCCGTTATCGTCGCCCTTCGTGGTTTCCTCGGCATGGAATTCGACCACATCTTCCGGACGCGGCGAGGCATTCATGTAGAGGAACATCAGCGCGGCGAGAATGGCGACCGAAAGCCCGAGGTTCCACGGGGAATAGAGGGTATCGGTCACCGGAATGAGATGGCCGATGGTCTTTTCCATGAAGTTGCCGGGGGTCGCCACCACCAGCGGGATGGAGGACGACGGACCGCGGATCAGTTCGCCGCCGTAGGCCGCGGCGACCACCACCGGGAAGTGCAGTCCCTTGACCTTGCGGCCCATTTCGCGCGCCAGGATGGCGCCGATGACCAGGCCGAAGCCCCAGTTGAAGTAGCAGCCGATGAAGGAGACGAGGGCCGTCACCGCCAGCGCCTGGCGCGGCGTCTTCGGAATGTCGGTCACCCTTTCGAGGATGCGCCGCACCACCGGCGACAGCGCCAGGGTATAGCCGGTGAGCAGCACCAGGGTCATCTGCATGCCGAACTTGAACAGGGAGGCAAACCCCTTGCCCCAGAAGTTCAGCATCTGAACGGGGCCTTTGTCGGCGATAAAAATCCCCATGGCAAAGACGATGAAAGTCAGACCCGTAGCCAAGATGAATGCATCGGGTAGATACTTTTGAACGACTTTAACGGTGAAGTCCGTTATTTTGTGCATGATTCTCTCCCTATTTCCACTCTCTTAGATCACATCGCATAAAAGTCCAATTCTACTTTCAGTTCACGACTCAATATTTTTTATGATTACGGACGCCGGGATGCCCCGGCGTCCGGCAGGCGGTTACAAACCCTTCATCGCGTCGCGCATGGCCTGGCCGAGGGCGGCGGGGGAGGCCGCGACGGCAAGGCCGCACGCACGCATGAACTCCATCTT